>CAVPPJ010000007.1:0-202259 GCA_963707065.1 uncultured Actinomycetes bacterium | reverse complement strand
CCAAGGTCCCGGCCATGCGGATGGTCTTCCACGAGATCACCCCGGAGGCCATCGCCCAGGCGGTCGCCAGCCCGCGGGAGATGGACCTCGGCCTCGTCGACGCCTACCAGACCCGGCGGGTGCTTGACCGGCTCTACGGGTATGAGGTCTCGCCCGTGCTGTGGAAGAAGGTCATGCCGCGGCTGTCGGCCGGCCGGGTGCAGTCCGTGGCCGTCCGGCTCGTGGTGGACAGGGAACGCGAGCGGATCGCCTTCCGCGGCTCCCGGTACTGGGACCTGGAGGCCGAGTTCGCCCCGGTTCGCGGTGAGGACATGTCCCCGTTCACCGCCTCGCTGGTCGCCGTCGACGGCAAGCGGGTGGCGCAGGGCCGGGACTTCGGGCCTACCGGGCAGCTGAAGTCCGCGGATCTGCTGCACCTGGACGGGGAGCAGGCCGCGGCCCTGGCCGGCCGGCTGGGCGATACCGGCTTCACCGTCGGCTCGGTCGAGCGGAAGCCGTACCGCAGGTCGCCGTATGCGCCGTTCCGCACCACCACGCTCCAGCAGGAGGCGTCCCGCAAGCTGGGCTTCTCCGCCAAGTACGCGATGCAGGTGGCCCAGCGGCTGTATGAGAACGGCCACATTACCTATATGCGGACCGACTCGGTCACCCTGTCGAAGACCGCGATCACGGCCGCCAGGGCGCAGGCGCGCGAGCTGTACGGAGCCGAGTACGTCCCCGATGCTCCGCGCGTCTACACCAGCAAGGTGAAGAGCGCGCAGGAGGCGCACGAGGCGATCCGGCCGTCCGGCGACAGTTTCCGCACGCCGGCCAGGACCGGCCTTTCCGGCGACGAGTTCCGGCTGTACGACCTGGTCTGGAAGCGCACTGTCGCCTCGCAGATGAAGGACGCCACCGGCGAGTCCGTGTCGGTGCGGGTGACCGGCCGGTCCAGCGCGGGCGAGCAGGCCGACTTCGGCGCGTCCGGCAAGGTGATCGGCTTCTACGGCTTCCTGAAGGCGTACGTCGAGGGCTCGGACGACCCGAACGCCGAGCTTGACGACAACCAGCGACGGCTGCCGCCGCTGGCCGAAGCCGACCCGCTGACCGCGGTCAGCCTGGCGCCGGCCGAGCATGCGACCCGCCCCCCGGCCCGCTATACCGAGGCTTCCCTGATCAAGGATCTCGAGGACAGGGAGATCGGCAGGCCGTCCACTTACGCGTCGATCATCGGCACCATCCTGGACCGCGGCTATGTCTTCAAGAAGGGCACCGCACTCGTCCCCTCCTTCATCGCTTTCGCGGTGGTGACACTGCTGGAACGGCACTTCACGCACCTGGTCGACTACGACTTCACCGCGCGGATGGAGGACGGGCTCGACGAGATCGCCCGGGGCGAGGCGGCGCGAGTGCCCTGGCTGCGCCGGTTCTACTTCGGCACCGACGGCGAGGCGGACTCCAACGGAACGGCGGGCGCCAGGGAGGAAGGCCTCAAGGAGATGGTCAGCGACCTTGGCGACATCGATGC
Source organism: uncultured Actinomycetes bacterium (assembly GCA_963707065.1). GTDB lineage: Bacteria > Actinomycetota > Actinomycetes > Streptosporangiales > Streptosporangiaceae > Palsa-506. Next base: position 200,752 of record CAVPPJ010000007.1, on the reverse strand, counting down.
CCGGGACGTCAGCTCGTTCCCGCTGGCCGGCACTGACATCGTCATCCGGGTCGGCAGGTACGGCCCCTACCTGGAGCGAGATGGCCAGCGGGTCAACATCCCGGAGGGGACAGCGCCGGACGAGCTGACCGCAGAGCGGGCCGGCGAGTTGCTGGAGCAGCCGAGCGGGGACAAGGTGCTCGGCACCGACCCGGCGACCGGGCGGAGCATCGTGGCCAAGGCGGGCAGGTTCGGCCCGTACGTCACTGAGGTACTGGAGGACGATGCGGCAGCACCGGCCGACGCGCCCGCCAAGCCGGCCTCGGCCAAGTCCGCATCCGGCAAGGCCGCGGGAGCTAAATCGGCCCCGGCCAAGCCGGCCGCCAAGGCCGCGGCGGCCAAGCCCCGGTCATCCTCGCTGCTCAAGTCGATGGACCTGGAGACCGTGACGCTGGACGACGCATTGCGGTTGCTGACCTTGCCCCGGACTCTCGGGGAACTCGAAGGCGAGCCGGTGACGGCGCAGAACGGGCGATACGGCCCGTACGTGAAGAAGGGCGCGGACAGCCGCTCGCTGGACAGCGAGGAGCAGCTGTTCACCGTAACGCTGGCGGAAGCCAAGGAGCTTTTCGCCCAGCCCAAGCCGCGCGGCCGCGCGGCCCGGGCGGAGACCCCGGCGCTGCGGGAGCTCGGTGCCGACCCGGCGAGTGGCAAGCCGATCGTGCTCAAGGAAGGCCGGTGGGGTCCGTACGCCACCGACGGCGAGACCAACGCCTCGCTGCGCAAGGGTGATCTGGTGGAATCGGTCACCTTGCAGCGCGCGGCCGAGCTGCTGGCCGAGCGCCGGGCCGCCGGGCCGCCGGCGCCGCGCCGTAAGGTCGCCGGAGCGGGCCGGACGGCGGGGGGCGCGCGGGCGGGTGCGAGGCCCGCCGCGCGGTCTGGTGCCGCGTCCCGCGGGGGCAGTTCGCCTCGCGGCGGCACCGCGAAGTGACGGCAAGCCTTGTTGCTGACTTACCCGCCGTAGCGCGGTGTCCGGGGCGCCATCTGCCGATACCCTGGCGCAGTGAACCTTAGATCCCCTTTTGGAGGTCGGAACGGGGCGCTGTCCATCAGGCCATTCCGGCGTCTCTGGATAGCGCTGTCGCTATCCAGTCTCGGGGACTGGCTGAGCCTGCTGGCACTGACGGCGCTGGCCGGCGAGCTGACGGCGGGACACGGGTTCGTACAGGAAAACGCGGCGGTCGGCGCCGTATGGCTGACCTCGCTGCTGCCCGCGCTCATCCTCGGCCCGCTGGCCGGGGCCGTCGCGGACCGGTTCGACCGCCGGCTGAACATGATTGTCGGCGACGTCGTCCGCGCCGTGCTCTACCTGTCCATTCCGCTGAACCTGAGGCTGCATCTGGTCGACGAGCTGACCTGGATGTACACGGTTCAGTTCCTTGCCTCCAGCGCCTCCCTGTTCTGGACGCCTGCCAAGGACGCCTCGGTGCCGAATCTGGTACCGCCCGACCGCCTGGAGCAGGCTAACCAGCTGAGCCTGCTGACCACCTACGGCACCGCGCCGGTGGCCGGGCTGCTGTTCGCGGTCCTCGCCCTCGTGACGAGGGCGCTCGGCTCGATCACGCCATACTTCACTACCAACCCGATCAATCTGGCGATCTACTTCAACGCGGCCACGTTCACCGTGTCCGCGATCACCATCTTCCTGCTCAGGGAGATCCCCAAGCGCGGGCGGCCGGGCAGATCACCGCGCCGTCAGTGGCGAAGGCGATCTGGGAGGGCTGGCGGTTCCTCGGCAAGACCCGGGTCGTGCGCGGGATCGTGATCGGGATGGTGGGCGCGTTCGCGGCCGGCGGCGTGGTTGTCGGCCTCGGCCCGGCCTACGTCAGGAACACCCTGCACGGCGGCAACGCGGGCTGGGGCGTGGTCTTCTCGGGGATCTTCTTCGGGCTGGCAGCCGGGATGTTCCTCGGCATGCGAATCATGCGGGGCTTCAGCAGGCGCCGCCTGTTCGGCGTGGCCATCACTTCCGCGGCGGTGCCGCTGGCGCTGATCGGGCTGATCCCGAACCTGGTCGTGGCCATAGTCCTGGTCATCGCGCTCGGCGCGTGCGCCGGCATCGCCTACGTCACCGGTTACACCATCGTCGGGCTCGAGGTGGACGACGACACCCGCGGCCGGACCTTCGCGTTCCTGCAGTCGGCCATCAGGGTCATCCTGTTCGCCGTGATTGCCATCGCGCCATCCCTGGCAGCCGGCATCACCGCGCTGGTGCACGAGCTCACCGGCGCCGATTTCGTCCGGATCGGCCGCCTTGGCTATGGCGGCATCGGCGACAACATCGTGCTGCTGCTCGCGGCCATCGTCGCGGTGGTGCTGGGCGTGGTCTCCTACCGCCAGATGGACGATCGCGTCGGGGTGCCACTGTTCGACGACCTGTCCGCGGTGTTCCACGGCGAGGAGTTCCGGCCGGTGCCCGGTCATGCCAACGGGAGCGCCCCCCCGCTGCGGCGCGGGCTGCTGCTGGCGCTGGAGGGCGGCGAGGGCGTCGGCAAGTCCACTCAGGCCAGGCTGCTCGCGATCTGGCTGCGGGACCAGGGGTTCGATGTCGTCGCCACCCATGAACCCGGTGCGACCAAGATCGGGATGCGGTTGCGCGCGCTGCTGCTTGACACCGCGCACACCGGGCTCTCGCCGCACGCCGAGACGCTCATGTACGCGGCTGACCGGGCCGAGCACGTGGCGTCGGTCATCGCCCCGGCACTCGCGCGCGGGGCGGTGGTGGTGACCGACCGGTACGTGGATTCCTCACTCGCCTACCAGGGCGCGGGCCGGCTGCTGCCGGTCGAGGACATCGCCAACCTGAACGACTGGGCGACGGGCGGCGTGCGGCCTGATCTCACCATCATCCTCGACCTGCCGCCGGTGGACGGGCTGCGGCGGAGAGCGCGCTCGGCCGACCGGCTGGAAGCCGAGCCAGCCGAATTCCACGATCGCGTCCGCCGGGCCTTCCTCGCCCTGGCTGAGGCGGCCCCTCCCGACCGCTATCTTGTGCTCGACGCGTCCCGGCCCCCGGCTGACGTCAGCCGCACGATCCAGGAAAGGGTCCGGGAGATGCTGCCGGACCCGGTGCCGCTGACGGCGGAGGAGATCACCGGGAGCTTCCCGGCGGTCCGCGACTGAGTGAACGGCGGGACTACACCGATGACGGCGGCACGAGAATGACGGCACGACGCGAATGACCTCGGCAGGGGCAGTGTTCGCCAGGCTGGCCGGCCAGGATGCGGTCATTGCCGAGCTGGCATCGGCCGCGTCCGGGACGGGCGCCATCACCCACGCCTGGCTGTTCACCGGGCCGCCCGGTTCCGGCCGGTCGGTCGCGGCAAGGGCCTTCGCGGCGGCCGTGCTCTGCGAGCGGCATGGCTGCGGCGAGTGCCCTTCGTGCCGCCAGGTGGCCGCGGGAAGTCACGCCGACCTGCTGCTCGTGCGCCCGGACGGGCTGTCCTACGGCGTGAAGCAGACCCGGGACCTGGTGCTGCGGGCCGCCACCGCGCCCGTGTACGGGCGCTGGCGGGTAGTGCTCTTCGAGGACGCCGACCGGGCAACCGAGCAGGCCGCAAATGCCCTGCTCAAGGCTATCGAGGAACCCGCGCCACGGACGATATGGCTGCTCTGCGCCCCGTCAGCCGCCGACCTGCCGACGACGATCAGGTCCAGGTGCCGGCTGGTCACCTTGCGGATCCCGCCGACGGCGGCCGTTGCGGAAGTACTGGTGGCCGAGGGCGTGGGAGAGGAGCAGGCACTGGCCGCGGCGCGAGCGGCGCAGGGGCACATCGGCCGGGCCCGGCGGCTGGCCACCGATCCGGAGGCCGCCCAGCGACGTGCTGCCGTCCTCCGCGTCCCGATGCAGGCCACCGCGCTGGGGCCCGCCCTGGCCGCGGCGGCATCCCTGGTAAAGGCCGCCGACGCCGAGGCCACCGCGGCGACCGGGGAACTCGATGAGCCCGAGCGCGAGGCGCTGCGCAAGGCATTCGGCGCAGGATCCACCGGCAAGGGAGTGGCGGCGGCCATCCGCGGCGGCGCCGGCGCGCTGAAGGACCTGGAAGACCGGCAGAAGTCCCGCGCGACCAGGCTCAAGCGGGACTCGCTTGACCGCGCGCTGCTCGACCTGGCCGGCTTCTACCGTGACGTGCTCGCGATCCAGTTCGGCGCAGACGTCGAGCTGGCTAATGCCGGGCAGCGCGGCGATCTCGAGCGGATTGCGTCAGCCGCCACGCCGGAGGCGACGGTACGGAAGATCCAGGCGATCATGGCCTGCCGGGAGCGGCTGGCCGCCAGCGTGGCGCCGCTGCTCGCGGTCGAGGAGATGACGATCGCCCTCGCGGCCGGCTAATGCCTGCCGCCGCGAGCACCCGGTTCCGGCGCCATCCCGGAAGACATGAGCAACGAAATCCCGTCTCGGGCGTGCAAGAGGTATGACCTACCACCTGCGGGCCGGCCGTCCCTCAGACGGCACCCCGGACGGCGGCGCCTCAGAAGGCCGGTCAGGCAGCGGCCTGCCAGACGGCGGCAGCTACGGCGTATCCGTGCTCTTCCGCGAGCGTCATGCGGAACTGGTGCGGCTCGCGGTGCTCCTGGTCGGTGACCGGCCGTCCGCCGAGGACATCGTCCAAGATGTCTTCGCCCGGCTCTGCCTGCGTGACCGGCTGCCCGGCGGCGACGGCTCGCTCGCCTACGTGCGGGCGGCCGTGCTCAACGGCTGCCGCAGTGCGCTGCGGCGCCGGGCCGTTGCCCGCCGGTTCGGGAACTCCAGCGATCCGCTGGCCCGCGCCGCGATGCAGGAGTCCGCGGAGCACGAGGCGATCCTGGCCGAGGACCGCAGGCAGGTGCTGGCCGCGCTGGCCGCCCTGCCGCCCAGGCGCCGCGAGGTCCTGGTGCTCCGCTACTGGCTCGGCCTGACCGAGGCCGAAATCGCCGCGGTGCTGGGAATCAGCACGGGCACCGTCAAGTCAACCGCCGCGCGAGGGCTCGCCGCGCTGGCCCGCAAGCTCGGGGAGCACTCATGACAAGGACAGAAGACAGGCTTACCGACGCGCTCGCCGCCGCCGTCAGCGATCTGCGCGAGGACACCCTGCGGCCGCTGGCGGCCCCGGCCCGCCGGGGGCGCCGCTGGACGCGCTGGCTCGCGCCGGCCGCCGCGGCGGCCGCCGTCACGCTGGTGGTCAGCCTCGCGGCGGTGCTGACCGGACGCCCGCCAGTGCCGTCCGGGCCCGCCGCGGGTAGCTTCGGAGTCCCCCGCTACTACGCTGACATGGACTTCCACGGCAAGGCGGTCGTGCGCGTCACGGCCACCGGCGCCGTGACGGACAGCATCCCGGTTCCCCGTGTCGCGCACGCGCCGGACGGGAATATCACCGCCGCGGCCAACGGGACGTTCTTTGCCGCCGCCTTCACGTCGCCGAGCCAGGAGCGGATCTACCGCTTCGGTGTCACGAGCGCGGGCAAGGTCAGCGGGTTCGCCCCGGTGCCGGGAAGCGGTGCGCTCGCCGACCAGGTCGACGCGATGGCAGCCTCGCCCGACGGGTCCGAGCTGGCCGTCGCGACCAAAGGCGGCCCCTTCGGTCCGGCCAGGATCACGGTCATCGATGCGGCGACCGGCAGGCGCACCGTATGGCAGGGCGGCCTGGCACGGCGGGGATTCCGCGGCTTTGACATCAGCAGCCTGTCCTGGACCAGTGATCAGCAGGAACTGGTGTTCACCGCCCAGTGGTGCAAGCCATTCGAGGTGAACAGCCAGGTCTGCGAGAAAGCCGCCAGTGGCGGGCGACGCGCCGCGGAGGTGCGGGCGCTGAACCCGGCGGCTGGCGGCGGCCGGCTGGACAGCGGGCAGCTCTTGCTCCGCCAGTCCGCGCGCTACCCGTACATCGCGTCGGCGGCGATCAGCCCCGACGGCACAACGATCACCGCCCTGGTGCTGCACGGCCCGGTGCGGGCATCGAGCCCGGGCACGGTCCCTGACCATCTCTCGGTAGTGCAGATTTCCGCCGCGACCGGCCGGCAGCTGCGCGTCCTTTACCAGCGGCTCACTGGTCCCACCTTCGTCTGGCAGCTCAGCCCGGATGCCTCGGCCCGGCAGTGGCTGCTCGACGGCGCCGATGTCTACGGCGGCGGCGACGGGCCGCGAAGCCAGTCGAGGCTCGGGTTCAACGGCTGGATCGGCAACGGCCGGCTGCACCGGCTACAGCCGGCCGGCGGGTACCTGGCAGGCGAAGCATGGTGACGCCGCCGCAGGTGACCGGCCGGCCGGGGAGGGGGACCGGCGGCGAGATGCCCGTTTATGAAAAGTCCCGAGCACGCTCCCGGTGCAGCACGTTTCGTGACCTGCCCGTAATGTGGGGGCGTGGGCATGATGATGGCGGTGAGCTTCCAGCGCCACGGCCGGCTGTACTACCTGGATCCCGGCCAGTACACGCCGTCGGTGGGGACCAAGGTGCTCGTGCCGACGGACGCGGGCCCCGAGGTCGCCGAGTGCATCTGGGCGCCGCAGTGGGTCAGCGAGGAGATCGGCGGCCTGCCGGTCTGCGCGGGCCTGGCCGCTGAGGAGCACCTGGCCAGGGACGAGGCGAACCGTACCAAGCGGGCCGAGGGCCGGGTGGCCGCGCGCCGGCTGGTGCGCGAGCACGGGCTGCCGATGAAGATCATCGCCGTGGACTACGTGGACGCGGGGAACGTGCTGACGATCTACTTCAGCGCGCCGCACCGGGTCGACTTCCGCGCGCTGGTGCGTGACCTGGCCGGACGGCTGCATGCCCGGATCGAGCTGCGCCAGATCGGGCCGCGGGACGAGGCCAGGCTGCAAGGCGGAATCGGCCCCTGCGGGCGGGACACCTGCTGCTCGACGTTCCTGAAGGATTTCGAGCCGGTGTCGGTGCGGATGGCCAAGGACCAGCAGCTCCCGGTGAACCCGCTCCGGATCGCCGGCGCCTGCGGGCGGCTGATGTGCTGCCTGAAGTACGAGCATCCGCTGTACCAGGATTTCCAGCGGAACGCGCCGAAGCTGGGCGCCAGTGTCGAGACGCCCGAGGGCCCGGGCACGGTCGTCGGGCACAACGTCCCGTCCGACAAGGTCGTGGTCAGGCTGTCCGAGGACGGCCGGCACAGCGCGTGCCCGCGCGCCAGTGTCTGCGGTTCGCGGCAGGCTTACGAGGCGATGCACGTGCCTGGGCAAGAGCCGGCCGCCGACCGGTAGACTCCTTGCGCTGCCGCCCCGCGGGACGGCTCGCCGCCTTAGCTCAGTCGGTAGAGCGATTCACTCGTAATGAATAGGTCATCGGTTCGATTCCGATAGGCGGCTCCAAGAAATCCCAGTTCAACCCCATGATCAGTGATCAGGTTAGGTGCTTGTAGCCCTCGGGGGAGCCAACTGGGGAGCCAGTTGGCTGTAGGCTCCGTGTTCCTGGCGCAGCCGACGAAGCGCCGGGGTCACGGCGAAGACGCGATCTACTGGGACGAGAGCAAGGGCCGCTGGTACGGCTCGGTCAGTCTCGGCTTCGACTCTGGCGGCAAGCGGCTGCGGCGCAAGGTCTCTGGCAAGACCAAGACCGAGGTCAAGGACAAGCTCAGGGAACTGCACTCCGACCTGGACGCGGGCGTTCAGACCTCCGCCAGCTACACGGTCGATCAGGCTGTGGCGGACTGGATGAGGGAGGGCCGGGACGGCCGGTCAGCTCGCACGCTGCGGCGAGATGAGCTGATCCTGCGGCCGCTGCTGGCCAGCATCGGCGGCATCCCGTTGCATGCCCTGCGCACCCACGACGTCCGCCGCGCGCTGTCGGATCTGGCCACGTCGAGGTCAAGCGCCACGGTGGCGCTAACGCTTAACTGCCTGGTCCGGGCCATCCGCCATGCCGAGTCCGGGGATCATGTCCGGCGCAATGTTGCCGCGCTGGTCAAACCGCCGCCGGGTAAGGGCGGGCGGCCATCCAGGGCCATGACCGTGTCCCAGGCAGCGGCGCTGCTGCGCGCGGCCGAGGAGGATGGTTACCTCGGCCCCTACGTCATCCTGTCCCTGACCACGGGCATCCGGACCGAGGAGGCACGGGCGCTGCGCTGGGACCACGTCGACCTGGATGGCGACCCTGGCATCGGAGTCCCGCCGCATATCGCCGTGTGGCGGTCGGTCCGGGCCGGGAACGACACCAAGACCGAGCGATCCCGGCGGACCCTGGGGCTGCCGCAGAGCGCGGTCGCGGCTCTGCGGGAACAGCGGAAGCGGCAGGCGGCGGCTCGGCTAGCCGCTGGCGAGCTATGGCAGGATCATGGGCTGGTCTTCACCAGCAGCACGGGCAGGCCGCTGGACGTTGCCAATGTCGGCCGCGGCTTCCGCACTCTCTGCGAGAGGGCTGGCGTTGGCCGCGGCTGGTCGCCCAGGGAGCTGAGGCACACCTTCGTCAGCCTGATGTCCGAGTCCGGGATGGCGGTGGAGGAGATCGCCCGTCTGGCCGGGCACTCCAGTTCCCGGACGACGGAGGTCGTCTACCGGCATGAACTGCGCCCGGTGATCACTACGGGTGCCGACGCGATGGACAAGATGCTCGACCGGATGATGGACCGCCCGGGTTGATCACGCCGCTTTACGCGCCTCGGCCTCCAGCATCGCGACGTACTCAGCCAGCGCAGTCGCGGTGATGAACCGTGCCCTGCCGTCCTTCACCGAGTGCAGCCGCCCGGAGCGCATCAGGTCGTAGAGCTTGTCCCGCCCGATGCCGAGCATCTGGGCCGCCTCCTTGGGCCGGTACAGCAGCTTGTTCATGGACTCACCTCCTTCCGGGTTTCCTCGTGCCTGATGTGCCAGAGCTGGCAGGAGTTCAAGGCAGCCGACTCGGCGGCTCGGGGAAGGCGTTCATGCCGATAGCGCGCGTATGCCCAGTGCAGAGACTGGGTGGGCAAGTTGCTGGCGGGCTGAACCTGAAATGGATGCCCGGTAAGTGATTCCGCGCCGGAGCGATGTGAGTGATGCTGCCCGTGCCCTGGGCGCTTGCCCGCACTCTCGGCAGCGGTTTTCGTGACGCCTGCACTTTCCACTGTGCGGCCAATATCGCCCGGGCGCAAACGGCGCTGGCCGTCGATAGCTGCCGGGTACTGTCCGTGAATGGCCGCTGGAGGCCGTTGTCGTCCGCTGGAGTCCGCCAGCCCATAGAAATGTGACCTGAATCACACTTCATGGTTGGAGGTCATGCCGAGCGGCGCTGTCCTGAGCCGAGGCTGACGGTGAGCGTCAGGCCAAGCGCCTCGGCGAGCCGTTCCAGCAGCGGCAGGGTGGGGGTGGTGCCGCCAGCCTCGAACCGGGCGACGCCGGGCTGGCTCATCCCGGCCCGCTCGGCCAGCTGGCGCTGGGACCAGCCCAGTTCCTCGCGCCGCAGCCGGACCGTTTCGGCCAGCTCGTAGCGCAGCCGGGTCTGCTCATAGGCGGCTGCGATTTCCGGGCGGTCCATGCGGACCTGGCGGGCGTCGGCGAGGCGGGTACGCCGCGGTGCGTCCTGGCTCATCGTCACTGGTCCTCCTCATCGGCAGTGTGGCCCTCGGCCTGGCAGCGGGCCATCACCGCCGTGGCCCTGGCAATCTCCGCGGTCTCGCGCATCCTGGTCTTGGCGAACACGGTCAAGGCGATGATCCGCCGCCCCGAAGCGATCCAGTAGCTGATCCGGATGCGCTCGCCGCCGCAGTAGAACCGAAGCTCCCGCAGCTTCCCCGACAACTGCCGGATGTACGGCTCGCCCAGCAGCACACCGCGTTCTTCCAGCAGATCCAGGTGGAACATCGCCTGTGCCCACCGCTGGTCATCCAGCCCCTCCAGCCAGTCCCGGACCTCGGGTTCGAGTTCTATCTCGCCCCAGGTCATACCAGCGATGATATCGCGTGTCAGGCGCGAGAACACCGGGTAACGCTGATTGTCGGACCAAGCCCGCATCCTGAGATACATGGGCAGGGCTAGGAAGCGGAAGGTCAAATACGTCCAGCCGGGCTACCGGCACCGAGCCCGAGCGGCACCGCCCAGCCCGACAGAACGGATAGCCCGCCTGTCCCGATCGCAGGTGCTAGAGCGGATCACCAGGGCAAGACTGCACCAGAAGGAACTCGATGCCGAGCTAGCAGCCCTCATCGACCAGGCAGTGGCTCTGGGCATCGGCTGGCCAGACATAGCCCACCGTCTCGGCGTAACCCGCCAAGCAGCCCGCCAGCACTACCAGCGAAGGCACCGCGACGATACCGCAGAGCCAAGCCAGAACGACGCTGCGTGAAGCGCCTGGCCTCGGGATCGGCGGTGTAAAGCATCAGGTGGCACAGTCAACCATCAAGTGGAACTCGTAAACACATGTTGCCAAGCTTCAGCGCGATCGTAGGCCCACGCTAGTAGTGCCCTGACGTGCAGAAATGACCGAAGATCACCGCGCCGACAACCGACGTTGCCCAGATGCTGTTACAACTTTCCTTACATCTTCAAGGGCGCGCGGAGCGCGCCGGGCCCGGCTGGTCATGGCTCTGGTTAAGCGCCGCGCGAGGATGAAGCTGGCCCAGGCGCGACGCCAGCTCCCGTCGATCACCGGCGAGCCTTCCGGGAAACCTTGCGCGCCTGGGCGCCGCCAGCCGCACTTAGGCCCTCCGGGCCACGGCGGCACCGGCGCGCGAGCTGTCCCCGCGGCCCACCGCACCGGCCAGGCGCCGCAACGATCAGCGCCGACGCGCGAACTGCAAAGCGGCCATCCTCCCGGCGCTCCAGTGTGAAGCCGGGGAAGATCACGCGCAAGAGCGCTTCGCGTCACACGTGATGGCCTACGGCCACCCTTGCACGTGATCTTCCCCGGCTCGAATTGGCGCCTATAGGAAGGATGGCCAAGGCCGGACTCTGGCTGAGGTAGCGCCAGCTCTCCTGCGTATCGCAGCCTTGAGGGCTGGGCCGTTCAGGTTCGCTAGGCAGCGATACTGGCTGCGAAGTTCGCTCCGGGACGATGGAGCACGAAGTCCCGCGCCTCCCGGACCTGCATCTCGTTATATGCGTCGACGTCTACGTCACTGATTGAACGCGCTGCGTTCGCTGGTCCGATCACAATCAGTAGCCGCGGAGTGAGAGGCATGAAGATCATGTCAGCCTTGTCGACTGTGATTCCCTGGGACAAACCAAACTCTCCCGTGGTCGAGGCGATGGTGATGGCGGGGACGTCGCCAAGCAGGAATTCCTTGCCAGGATCGGCAGGAGTAAGGATCTCTACACCGCCGACGTCAAATCGGCCACAGACCTTCTCGTACAAGTTCTGTACGCTGATGCGGAAAAGTCCGCCCTGGCTGTGCAACGTGACCGCGCGCCCGTGGAACAGCTCGGCCCCTCGGCGCATCCCTTCCGGACCGGCAGGGACCAAGCCGTATCGCTGGCGGAAGGCTTCGGCAGCGCTCCTTTGGGGCTGCCCGGTCCACCCCCCCGGATGTGGTGCAGCGGCCGGGCGACTCCGATCATGCGGGCCGCTGCCGTTCAGGCTGGCTGCTTCTCGGGCACTTGGACCGGGCGGCAGCCGTCGCCCCACCTGGCTTGCTTGGTGCAAACCATCCCTTGACGCTGTCTTGCCTGGATGCGACTATGCGCGGGGGCGGGGATACCCGGTTTCGGTGCACAGGCTTTCCCTCTGGCGGGTCACTGATGTGCGCCTGATCTGATTACCCGTGCCCGGTCGGCGGCATCGGCTCAATGGCGGGAGTATTGATGCGTGGTGTGATTCGCAGGGCCGCGCTGGCGGCCGGGGCGGCGGTGGTGGTGGCCGGGTGGGCCGCGGGGGCGGCGGCGGCCAAGCCGCGGCCGCCGGTGCTGGCGTTCACCCCCTCCCCGTACAGCTATGGGAACGTCGCGGCCGGCCGGGGGGCGGCATCGCAGACGTTCACGCTGGCCAACTCGGGCGGACAGGCTACCGGCAAGCTGCGGGTGACGTTGGACGGCGCGGCCGTGTTCACCATCACCGGCGACACGTGCAAGACCCTGGGGCCCGGCAAGAAGTGCACGGTCACGGTGCGGTTCGCACCCGCCAGCGCCGGCCCGGTGACCGCGACCTTGACGGCGGCCGGAAAGAAGCGGAGGGGGGCTACCGCCACCGTGGTGCTCACCGGCACCGGGGCGCTGGGCGCGGCCCCCGGCCACCTGTACTGGACCAATTCCAGCGACGGCACGATCAACGAGTCCAACCTGAATGGCAGCAGCCCCCGGGTCCTTGTCTCCGGCCAGAAAGGCGCGGAGGGACTGGCGGTCGACGCCAGCCACCTGTACTGGACCAATTTCGGTAATGCCACGATCGACGAGGCCAACCTGGACGGCAGCAATCCGCACGTCATCGAGACCGACGTGCTGTCGCACGGGGTGGCGGTTGACGCCAGCCACCTCTACTGGACCGCCGTCGGTGAGGGCGCGGTCTATGAGGCCAATTTGGACGGCAGCGACCCGCAGGCCATTGTCAGCGACCAGAGCGACCCGTGGGGGGTGGCGGTCGACTCCAGCGTGCTGTTCTGGACCAACCCTCGCGCGGGCACGGTCTGGACGGCCCAAGTGGACGGCAGCGACCCGCAGGTCATCGAATCCGGGCAAGACTTCCCGACCGGGGTGACGATCGATGACGGCCTCCACATCTACTGGGCCAACACCAGCAGCGGCACCCACGGCACGATCGCTCGTTCCAGCGACCTTAGCGGCGGCGCTGTCCAGGTCATCGTCGGCGGCCAGAGCGGCCCGACCGGGGTGGCGGTCGATTCCGACAGCGTGTACTGGTCCAACCCCAACGGCGAAACGGTCAACCAGGCCAGCCTGAACGGCAGCGGCCCGCATGCTCTCTTCACCGGCCAGTTCGCCTACGAGGTGGCGGTTGGCCCGTAGCGAGCAGGGCGCAAATGGCGGGTTCGCCGTCCTTGCCTGGCACCGCGGCCAGCGGCTGTGGTGGTGCTAGGGGCCGGGCAATGGCGGCCGGGACCAGACCGGCGGTGCTGGCGTTCCGCCCGGCCCCGTTTGACTATGGGCAGAGCACCACGACTATGATCATCACATCGAGCGGTGCCAGCGACCTGCACCGATTGGTGAGGCGCTCAGCGCAAGTCGAGTAACCAAGTGAGTAACAATCGACGCGGCCACGGGCGGACGCCAACGCACGCTGGCGGACGATCGTTCCTAGGTCGGATGAGCCGCAGGCCTGGCCGTCCCCACGGCCACCTGGCTTCGGGGCGTGCTAACACTGTGCTAACGACGGCTGTGGACACGTGTGGCTGACCGTGAATCCCCGAGACCGTCAGCACTGCGCTTTGCCTGGTCAGACGGACTGCGCTGGACTCACCTGGACCAGCGAAGCCGCCTGAAAGATGACATGAGGCGGGACCCCCTCAGCTCAGCGCACGCTAGGTGCGTAAGCAGTTCAGGAGCGTGAGGAGGTCCCTGTAATGGCCATCGTAGGAGGGTTCGACATCCACCGGAAGCAGATCACCTTCGACTATCTGGACACCGTGACCGGGCAGGTGCGGCGGGGGCGGATCGAGCCGGCCTGCCGGGCGACGCTGCGTGCCTGGCTGGCGCGGTTCGCCGGCCGGGTGGATGTGAGTTTCGCGGTGGAGGGCTGCACGGGGTGGCTGTTCGTGGTGCAGGAGCTGCAGCGGGCGGGGATCACCGCACTGCTGGCCGAGCCGGCCGGGACCGCCGGCCTGCGCGGGTCGAAGAAGCGCGCGAAGACCGATAAGACCGACTCCCGGCATCTGCGGACCCTGGTCGCCGACGGCAAGGTGCCGGCCTCGTGGATCCCGCCGGAGCAGGCCTGCGAGCTGCGGGCGCTGCTGCAGCTGTACCGCGACCTGGCCGAGGAGCACACCGCCTGGTCGCAGCGGATCCATGCCACCCTGTTCCACCAGGGCGTGCCCAGCATGGCGCACCGGCTCAGCTCCGCACCGGCGCGTGCGGTGCTGGCCGCCGGCCAGGACGTTGGCCTGTCGGCAGCCGGGGCGCAGGCCGTGCAGGTGGCGCTGCGGCAGATGCAGGCCCTGGAAGCCGAGCTGGGACCGGTGCACGCGCAGATCGCCGCGTTCTCCCGCCGCCAGGCCGGCTGCAAGACCCTGCAGCAGCAGCTGTTCGGTGTCGGCCCGCTGATCGCCGCGGTGATCTGGGCGTTCCTGGGCGATGCCCGCCGGTTCTCCTCCTCCGCCCAGGCCGTCCGGCACACCGGGCTGGACGTCACCGTCTACTCCTCCGACGGCAAGCGCACCCCCGGCCGACTGTCCCACCAGGGACCGCCGATGCTGCGCTGGGCGCTGTTCGAGGCCGGGCACCAGGCATCGCGCGCCAGCTCCCCCGACCACCGCTACTACGCCGGCGTCGCGGCCCGGATCGACGCCAACCGGGCCGCCCTGTCGGTCGCCCGCAAGCTCGCCCGCCGCTCCCATCACATCCTGCGCGCCCTGGGCGACCAGGCCTACGCCCCCGTGCCAGCCGGACGGTGAGGCCGATGCGGGTGGCAGCGGCGGCCCTCACGCAGCCGATGCACCGTGGCCATCCCCCCGTGGCCGGCGCCCCTCAATCCGCCTGCTGCCGCCCGAAGCGCAGCGCTCTATGCGGACAGCCTCGAAAGACCGGCGCGGCCACACAACAGCGGGACCACCCCATCGATCATCATGTCACCGGGACCACAGCTGTCTCGCGGACCGAGATAAGGCCGGGCGCCCGCCATACCCGCACAAGCCGATCCCCGAGCCACCCTGCCGGAGCAGCCATGACCTGACCCAGACCCCCACCCCGTGCCGCCCGCCCAGTGTGCGCCTGCCGCCGCCAGCGTCAAGACCACGCGCCCTCCGGGCGTGGCCTTCGGCCAGTCTTGACGCCATCGGCCCAGCCGGCCGGAATCTGGCAGCTATCGGCCGGGGAGAAGGCGTTGAACTGAACCGAACCGCACAGATAAGGCGGACGGTCAGATCGCACGGTGAGTGCAGCAGCGCGTGCAGCAACCTCGGCGTCCATCATCGTTCGGCGTCGCCGCGTTGAGACTGCCGACCAGCGGCAACGACCGCCATTGACTTTGTTGGGCAGAGTTCGCATCGAGGGGGTCAGGGTGCAACGCCGCCGACATCAGTACCTCGTACTCATCCGTACCAGCAATGCGCTGCTCGAGATCGTGCGTGTATGAATGAAGAGCTCTTCGGTGTCTACTAGTTTGGCCTTATCACATCGGTAGGCAGTCGACCGATCATCGTATGCTCCCGGAGCATTTCCGGGCAGGCCACACCGCCGACCGTTTTGGTCTATGGGATTGGTCCCGCGCTCGACTTGGGACCGGGCAGGTCCGCAAGCTGAATCAGCTTGTCAAGGTCTGCCTTCATGGCGTCGATAAGGTTACGCTTCAAGTCGACCAACCGGGTGCCGGGCTCAGGCTCATGTGTCGGGTCAGCTTGTCCGCCCGCGGTGTCCTTGGTATAGCCCCAGTAGTATGACCTAAATTTCTCGGCCAGTGACTGAACGTTGGGTGGCGCCACCAAAGCCAGCTCGCCAAGCGCGACATACATTGCGTTGTCTGCTTCGTTCATTTTGGGGCCAGTCGCTGACCGATCTTTCTCGCTACTCTTAGCGAGAGCAAGCCTATAAGTTACTGCTAGTCGGAGCAGGTTTTCGAATGCGGCCAGGCAAGCGGCATAGACCTGTCTCTTGTCAGCCAGCCTGGCAAGGTTATTCTCAGCCGTGATGTTTAGCCTGAGTCCTGCCATCTGAGATTTGCCAGCCATCCGGGCTGCCAGGAGCGTGCCGATGACACCAGCTAGGCCGACTACGCCAATGATCAGGTTTGACCAGGGAATTGCCACGATTGAAGACGCTACCGCTACAAGGTCACGGTGTCAGACCAATTGAGCCGTTGCCAGGCAAGCCGGACCCGACTGTCGTCACGCCCGCCACGCGGTTGCTTACCCCTGCCTGATCAATCCCGGAGCGCTTTGACGCTGGCATCGCCCGCCCGGGTCAGCCATCACCGGTCTGCGGCTTTGCCGTGAGTACTCCAGTGATGGCTCACCCAGCTCATCGCCCTCGGGCTAACCCCGTGCTTGCGCGTAGTCGTGCTCGCCTCGCCGCGCTGACACCCGAGGCTGACACCAACGGGTTCGGGCGTCGTCACATCGACGGGACACCGGCGAGCAGTAAGGGCCAGGTCAGATACAACGCCGGACAGCCTGACCAGATATGGCATGCAAGCAGTCAGGTACATGGGAACCGAGCGCTGCGTTTGTGCCACCTCGCCACGCAACTCCTCATTCGCTTCACGCTTTCTTGGGATTCGGGAACGTCATTGGGACAATCCACTGACCGTCGGCGGCCAGATCGTTCCACCTTGGAACTCTGCACATTGATGATCTGAGGTCTGGGACGTACTTCGGAGTGACCTCCTCCTCGAGGTCCCTTGCTAGATCGAGAACCTCCTGCCAGGACCCAGCTGCAATGCTCTCAGTAGGGCAAAGCTGACAGGAGCCCCGTGTGAAGTCGCCGCCTTCGGTTGCCAGAACGTGCCGCATGTGACTGAAAGCGTCATGCGGATAGTCCGCGCGGATCAGATACCAGCTGCCCGATTGCTCGACGGAATCTAGGCCAGCTGCCACCGGAGCGAGGAAGGGCATAAAGAGGCGATTGTCATGGAACCGGAGGAGGAATAGTTGGTCAGTAACCATGATGTCGTCGCTGGATGGCTGAGCGTCCCTCAGCCATTCAACTGCTTCATCCCATATACCTGGACCCCACAGGTAGTCACACGGCCGTGCAGTCATCGCGTACCGCGCGTCGAAGCTGTCGCCGATGGTGCGATCTGCTGGATCAGCAAGCACGATTGCGCACGTGGCATCTGCCGGCATCAAACCCTGCAGGCTGAAGTTCTCTGCCAGGCCGTAGGAGATCATGGAGTCGGTCCATGCCAGGGCGACTGGCTCGCGCTGGATAGGTGCTGGTACTTGTCCGCCCCACAGCCGGTTAATGAGGGCGGCAAGATGGAAGATCTCCGCTGCTGCATCGTCCGGCATCTCCCTGTGATAGTGCGGATGAGCTGTATAGTTTCGGAACCAGATGCGATACCGGTCCTGCAAGCGGTCTCTCTGTCCTCCCAGCAAGTTTTCTGCGCGTGCCCAGCGCAGGAGCGAAGTCAGCATTCCGTCAAATTTGATCGGACTTCGTCCGCTGCGCAGCTTTAGGCGGCTCCAGTTTCGCTGTACGAGTGGCTGGTTGCGGTCGTATAGGGCATCGAAGCTGCCCGCGGTCACAGTGTGCTCGCCATCCGACCGGTCGACGAAGGTCACGGTACCGTCGTAGAAGGGCAAGAAGCGGTCACGCAGGGCTTGTTCTGCTACCAGACGCGCCGCGTCGCCCGCGACGGTGTAGAAGTCGTAGCAGAAAATGCCATATGAGTAGATAGTCCGGATCCGGTCATAGCTGAGCCGGGTGGTCTCTGGCACACCATCGACTAGCCCGAACTCCGCAACCAGCTCTTGCCGGTACTCCGCCATGCCTTCCGCTATCGCATCCTCATCCAGGTTGAGCGGGCGAATGACAAGACTCGCGGGGTCAACCTCCCTGAGTTCAGCAAGCGTCTTGACGATCATCGATAGCTTCTCCGGAAGGAACGAGGTACTGCCTTGGAGCCCTGACGGATGGCAAGGCCCATCAGCCGACAGGACGATAGTCCAGTTCAGCGGTCCATGATCGACATGTAGCCAGGGTGTGTATCAATCATCCTGAACCATGCCGATCCCCAGCACGTAACAGCAACCATGACGACCCACGTCAGGAACTATGCCGAATATATCGGCTGAGCCTTACAAGCGAGGGTCCTGGCTCGAACCTCAGTTGCGCCCACCACAAGGTCCCTATTCGAGCCCATGTCCCCATGGGCAAGGTCTAGAAGAAAGGACTGGGCCGGGAGGCACACACAACAAGTTACGCCCCGCTCGCACCGGGCTGCTGGGATCTGCGCGCCATGCGGAGTTGCAGGAGGGTTGACCACCATCCTTGACCACAACGGGACCCGGCAGAGCCCGCCTGACACCGACTGTCTGCGCTACTGAAAGCCAGCTCAGCGACGGTGACCGACAGTCTGGGCGTACTTTGCAAGCAGGGGGTCAGCGCTCAAGTCCCCTTAACTCCACCTGCGGTTTTACCACCCAGCACGTCGGCGCCCAGCCTCCCAGCGAGCGAGATCAGCCAGGAAGAAGCGCAGCGGCGGCCGGTTAAGCCGGGCCGGGGTGATCGGCGCTGGCGGTGTCGCGGCGCGTCTGGCCTTTCCTGGCGAAGTACCGGCCGAGCGCGATCGATCCGAGGATGCCTAGTCCGGTCGCGGCCAGAGGCAGGATCTGATCGTAGTTATAGGCGGTCGAGAAACTACTCTGGCGGATGATGAACGCCGTCACCGCGGCCTGGATCAGGAACAAGGCCGCCCACCAGTAGCTGATGACATACATTCCGGTGCGGAAGTCCTGGTAAGTGCTCCACATCTTGTCGAAGGTCGCCATGCCTTCATGGGTGCCGTCCGTGCCATACCGCTGAGCCATGTAGAAAACCACCGGTTTTCGGGCCAGGAAGCACGAGCCCAGGAAGATCAGGCCGATGAGGGCGGTGGCCGCGCAATCCTTGTAGAGCAGCACTTTGGGATTCGTGCTGCCGATGAGGGCGATGATCGCCGATATGGCGGTAAATGCGAAGATCGATGCCGAAGCGCCGCTGAACCTGCGCGCTTTGATCCAGATCAGCAGCCCGCCCACGACCGGGGCGATACTGCCGACCAGGTAGCTGACAACGTCGCTCGCGCCCAGCCCTCTGGCAAGGTGGAACAGCCCGATACTGCCGCCGATCTCTACCAGGGTGACCAGGACGTTGAAGGGCATCCCCTTCTTGGCGGGATGATCCTTGAGCCCTTGAGCAATCTCGTCATGCACAGTCGGCACGGTTGGCTCATCTCCCAGCGGTACGTGAATACCGGTCGTTCCGGCGGTTCCCCCTGCATCACCACCGGTGTCCACGTGAACCCACCTGGTGACTCGCGACAGGTTGGGCATGGCTCCTTCCTCCATCAACGCTCTGCGAGGTAAGACTTCCGGCCACGGCTAGTGCCGCATCAGGCTGCGTTTGCCCGGTTGGCAATGCGGCGCAGGCGTTTGCTCATGGCCATCGTCGAGCTCACGCATCCCCAGGCGTCCCGTCACCGGCATAGTCTCCGGACCGGTCCCGGGCTGTTCCACCAGCGGGCGCTGCGAGCCGCGCACCGGATATGCGCGGCGCACGATAACCCACGTCCGGTGCAGCAGTCCTGAGATCGCGGGCAGGGCGACGATAACTCCGGCGCTCACCAGCACGGCTCCGGCCAGATGGCTCAAGACTTCAAGTGCCACCCCCGCACCGGCGACGATCGCGCCCGCAAGCAGCCGTTGCCGCGGCCGGGCGTTCATCAGCCAGGCTCGCAGCAAGGCGGTTTCGCGGAGAGATAGCAGCCAGTAGGCCATGCCCGCGGGAGGACAGACGCACAACAGGATGATCAACAGGCGCCGGTCCAAGATCATGCCCGGCTGTGGCGGCTGCTGCTCGGCGTCGGGCAGATCGGCGGTGAGATCGCGTAGCTGGGCCCTGGTCCGCGCCGCGTAGGCGGCACCGGCTCGTTCCTCGAGCTCGGCCTGGGCCAGCCGGCCGTCGGCGAAGTTGTGCTGCAGCAGCGCGACGGTCTGCTCCCGTTCGGCGTCGGAGGCGCGGACGGCCAGGCCGGAGTGCTGTGTACTGACATCGTTCATGCTGGGCTCCCTGGCGGGGGGTCGGCATCCGGGCGGTCTTGCAGGTCGACGAGCGTCATGACGACCCGGGTCCAGGTTCCGTCGGCACCGGGATCGGCGAACCGGGCGGCGAGCTGCTCGATATGGCCGCGCAGCTCGGCCAGTGCCTGATCGGTGAGCCGGAGCACGCCGCGGTGCAGGTCGACCTCCCGGCGGCGGCCCGCCTGCCTGGCCTGGTATGCCGCGGTGATGTCCATCGCGGTGGCCTCCAGCATCGATCCGAGGAACGCGGCGTTTTCCTCCGGGTCGGCGTCGTCGCCGGGCGGCTCGGTCTCCGCGGGCGCGTACACCCGCTCGACCTTGCCGCGGGCCAGCGGCCGGTACTCGGCGACCTCGATCAGTCCCGCTTTCTCCAGCTGGCCGAGGTGGTAATAGAGGCGATCAGCGGGCAGCCCGGCGCAGTCGGCTAGCTGCCGCGCTGACCGGGGCGCCTCGAATAGCCACTCCCATAGCCGGATGCGCAGCGGGTCAGCCAGCGCCTTGTGCACCCCATGCCAGGACTTGCGCGGCGTGCCCGTCTGGGACAGGCCCGGCTCTGTCGAACTATCCGCCATTCATTGGAATATATTACAATGCACGGCGCCCGTCAACTGCCTGACCACTGTGAAGGCATCGGCGACTGCTTCGCGGCGCTGGACGCTTCGCTACTACGTTCGATCATTCGAGCATTAGCCAAGCTAACGGACTCAGGGAGCCTAACGGGGAGCCAACGGCATCCGATTCCGGCCGACGCCAGCCGACAGCGGATTAGAATATCTGCAGGTCAGAGGCACATCGGTCGACATTAACCGACGCTAATCTACGCATATGGGCTCACTCGTAATGAATAGGTCATCGGTTCGATTCCGATAGGCGGCTCCAAGAAATCCCAGTTCAACCCCATGATCAGTGAGACGCGATCTACTGGGACGAGAGCAAGGGCCGCTGGTACGGCTCGGTCAGTCTCGGCTTCGACTCTGGTGGCAAGCAGCTGCGGCGCAAGGTCTCTGGCAAGACCAAGACCGAGGTCAAGGACAAGCTCAGGGAACTGCACTCCGACCTGGACGCGGGCGTTCAGACCTCCGGCAGCTACACGGTCGATCAGGCTGTGGCGGACTGGATGAGGGAGGACCTCCTGCTAGATGATCTCGTGGGGTCAGGGTACCCGGGTCGGGTTGGACAACCGGGGGTAGCGAGGTCAGGAGCGTCAGCAGCCCGCGGGGAGGGTTTCTGCCCAATCGGCGGGTCGGCGGTGACCCTGAACCGCTGCACTGCCGAAATGCCGGTGCGGTCGAACTGCGAGGGCGGCTAGGGTGCGGGGATGAGGGTGCCCGACCGTTGCCTGGCGGACCTGCGGGAGCGGGGTTACCTGCTCTTCGAGGGTTTCCTCGAGGCTGACGAGCTGGCCGCGGCCCAGGAAGCTCTGTGGCTGCACTACCCGCGGCCCGAGGTGTATTTCGCCGACCCAGCTGCTCATGCGTGGTTGGCGGCGGACCAGTGGGCCGGCGAAGTCAGCGGACCGTGGCGATCATGGAACCTGAACCGGCTGACCTTCCACCCGGACCTGCTCGACCTGGCGGAGCGCTTCCTGGGCTCAGCCGACCTGCGGCTCTACGAGGCGTCCCTGTGGGCCAAGTACGCCGGAGCCGTCGACTACGACCAGCGCCACCACCGCGACTTCGTCAACCACAGCCTCGTCGTGCCCAAGCGCTCCGAGCCGGCCACGCAGATGCTGAGCTGGATCCTGCTGTCCGACGTAGGCGATGAGGACGGCCCTACCAAGATCGTTCCGCTGTCGGTCGGGCAGAGCGTCCCGTACTGGCCGGTCCCTGGGCATCACGACATCACGAACTACCTCCCCGAGGGGATGTTCGCCGAGGAGGAGGTCTCGATGACCGGTCCGGCAGGAACCCTGTTCGCTTTTCGGTCCGACGTACTTCACCGTGGGTCGCGCATGACCGGCGAACGATCAGCCCGCTTTGCGCTCCTCGCCGACTACGATGTGTGGGCACCGCGCTGGACCGGCCGGGTCGCCTGGGCCGAGCGCGCGACGGGGTCAGACTGGTTCGAGATCGTCGAGCGGGCCTCTCCCCGGGAGCGGTCGGTGTTCGGCTTCCCAGCTCCGGGCGATCCGTATTGGGACGAGCAAACCCTGGCCGACACCCAAACGCGCTACCCCCGGGCCGATCTGACGCCCTACCGCTAGAGGACCGGGCAGCTGAACGCATGCAGCTGTGCGGGCTCTGCTGCGACACCCCCAGCTAGTGCGCGACCTCAATAACCCGGTCCCCGGACTGCACCGCCAGCACGGCCCAGTACAGCCTCTTGTGTGCCTAGCTTCACTTGAGGCTTGACGGATCGGCTTGAGTTGATCCTTTACGCGCCCTGGGTGGTTGGTCCTGGTTCGGTAGTCTCGTTCTCGGCTCGGTGCTTGATGGCGTCGTTGAGGGCCTGGAAGCTGGCCTGGAAGCTGCTGGTGGTCTTGGCGGAGAAGCGGGCGAGGAGCCCGGTGTAGGTCTCGGTCTGGACCAGGCGGGTGCCGCCCTCTGCGGGGGTCAGGGTGAAGCTGTGCTCGCCGGTCATGAGTCCGGGCAGGCTGGACCTCCATCGCAATTCCCTGGCTGGCTGGGCGGTCAGCACGCTGGCCTTGACCGTCATGGTGCGGCCGTTGACCGGGTGGGTGCTCTTCAGGGTGATCTTGTTCCCAGCGCTGAGCTGCCCGGATGCCTCGCGGAACAGCGGATTCCACTGCGGGTAGCTGGCCAGGTCGGCCAGGATCGCCCACACCTGCTCTGGTGAGGCGGCGATCTGCGTGGCGGCGGATATCTCGGTCATCGCTGACGGCCCTCCTGGCGCGGCTTGTTCGAAGGTGGGGCACTGGGACGTGCATAGGCTTTGAATCGGTGTACTTCACGGGTGGTCGTGCGCGGCACCGCGCCGATCATCTCACCGTCGATGACGAGCCGGAACTGGTCGTCCTCAGCGGTCACGGTGACCTCCTTGCGGGCGTGGATCATACCGACGTGGATGCGCTGGGTGGCGACCATGATGGAGCCGCGCTGGGACACGCGCCGCTGGACGACGACCGGCCCGGCGGCGGGTGCTGGCGTGCTGGGTGCGCGGCGTGCTCCGCGGAGCCGGTGCCGGTCTCCTGGCGGGACGGGGCAGGGCAGGGTGCGCAGGAGCGTGCCGTCGTGGCTGATGACGGCCATCTGGGTGCCGTCCATCCGCAGCGTGACCCGCTGCCCGGCGAGTTCATAGCCGACGCTGAACTGCCTGCCCGCCATGCCGGTCAGGCCGGTGCCGTTGACCATGCGCTCGACCTCGACCGCGGCGCCGTTGCCGGACGGCAGGGGCGAGGGTCCGCCGGGGCGGGCGCCGCCGGCAGCCAGGCGGCCCAGTTCGATGACCCCGAGCCGGGAGGGCAGGGTTTTGAGCCGGGTGCCGCTCAGCAGGACATGCAGGACTCTCTCATCGGCCCAGATGGTGACCTGACGGCCTGCCAGCGCGGGACCGAGCCAGATCTGCTGGCCGCCGATCCACAGGTTCCCCGACGGCGGCACCAGCCTGTCGGCTTCTATCGCCACCTTCGGCGGCGCTGTCCCGGCCGTTGCGGCAGGTGCGGGATCTGATTCCGGTGCCGGGCTCAGGCCCTGCCGGGCCGGGACCCGCAGTTCCAGCTCTGACAGGGCAGGACCGAACCGGGAGGCCGGGAATGCCATCCGGGGGACTGGTGGGGAAGGTCAGTGTTGTACTCCTGCCGGCACCCATCCAGCGCAGTCTGCAGGGCCCCGATCGACTCGAAGGGACCGTGGTCATTGAGCAGCTCATTCTGCAGGGACTGGTGCAGCCGCTCGATCTTCCCTGTCGTGGTCGGCGACGCAGGGCGGGTGAGCCGCTGGGTGATGCCGTTCGCCCGGCAGATCCGCCCGGACAGCACCTCCGCCGGGCGGGGCCTGATGAACCGCCCGGTAAATACGGTCCCGTTATCCGAGAGGACTTCGTCGGGCACGCCATAGGTTGCCAGGGCGTCGAGGAAGGCCTGGCAGACCGGCCGGGCCGTGGCCCGCATCACGGCCTTCGCAATAACGCAGTACCGGGAGTGGTCGTCGATGCCGGTGACGATCTTCACTTCGCGGCCGTCAGCCAGGAACGCGCTGGCGGTGACATCGAGCTGCCACAGCTGCATCGGCACCGGGCGTTCCCACCGCCTGTAGTCCCGCCGCCTGCGCTTGCGGGACTCCGGCTCGATCAGGTGGTTGCGGACCAGCACCCGGTAGACCGTCGAGCGGGTGACGGTGCCATAGCCCCGGCGGTCCATCTCGAACACCAGCCGCTTGGGACCCCACCGCGGGTGAGCGCGGCGCAGCTCGCAGACTGCTGACTCCACTTCAGCTTCGATTTGACATGGGTGCTGGCGAACCTTGTGGCTGCGGTCAGCCAGGCCGGACGGTCCTTCATCGCGGTAGCGGCGCAGCCACGCATGCACGCTCTGCCTGCTGACTCCGTATCGCCCGGCTACCTCGGTCACCGGAACTCCGGCCCTGACCTCAAGGACGGCCCGGTATCTCTGCTCGGTCACGCTCAGCTCCCACAGCATGAGCGGGAGTGTGAAGCATCAAGCGGAGCCGATGTGTAAAGCATCAAGCGGGACAGGACAGTTGCCGAGACTCACCTGATGTGCGACGGATTGGCTCCGCTTGATGTGGGACACACCCTAGAGATTTGGTAGTGGGGTCAGGTCGTTCCGGTTCCGGCACCGCGGCGTGCGCTCCAGCGGGTGATGAGGTCGTAGCCTTCGGCGCGGTGCGCCTTGAGGTGGTCGAGCCAGCCCGGGCCGAGCTGGGTCAGCTCGACCAGGTTGCCGTCGGGATCTCGCACGGCGGTGATCTGTGACTGGGTGCCGAGGTCGGTGGGCGGGTAGCACAGCGGGATGCCGCACTTGTCCAGCCATGCGACCATGCGGGGCAGGTCGAAGACCATGAAGGCCAGCTTGACCGGGCCTGGCCCGGTGGCGGGGTCGTCGGGGTAGTCCTCGGCGGGATGGATGGCGAAGTGCACGTCGCCAAGCTCGCATCCCCAGTGGGGCTGGGTATCGCCGTGCCGTTCTTCGTCCAGGGGAAGCCCGAGCACGTCGCGGTAGAAGCCCGCCATCGGCTTGGGCTGGCGGGAGACGAGGATGACTCCGGAGATGAACCGCACATCTTCTGGCCGTTCTGGCGTGCTGTCGGGCATCGGGCACCTCCTGTGGATCCGGCACCAGTCAACCAGCCCTCGGTAGGCCTGCCAGCGGTGCCGCTGGCCGTCATCGGCCGATCCTGGCCACCACCACCTCGGTGTGGAGCAACGACGTATGGGTCGTGGACTCCACCCCGGTGGAATGCGGCCCGCCGGACTACGACGAGAGTTCAGCCCGGCGCGACCACCAGGCCTCGGCGGCGGTCATTGCGCTCTCGGCCTCGTGGATGTCGCCGCCCACGAGCCCTGCGGTGGCAGCCCAGTGCAAGGGTATGAGAGCTAGAGCCCCGGGGAGCCAACGGTGCTCGTCGCGAGTCAGCGGTTCCGGAGCCGTGCTTTCGTAGGCGTCGAGCAGTCGTCGCGGCTCGAGCAATGCGCCGCTCGGTGCGACTTGGTGCAGGCTGCCCGCGATGTCGTACAGCCGCTCCCTGACCCTCGCGAAATCCAGGTCCAAGGTGGCCCATGAGCTGTCTGACAGTTCCACCACGTTGCCCAATTTGTAGTCCCCATGAATCGGAGTGCATGGCAGTTCGACCTCCTTCCGGAGCTGGGAGAGCTCGCCAGTCAGTTGGCGCATCCGACGCACGACCGGCTCGCTGCGGGGTCCGAGCCTGCGGCGTGTGAAGCCGACCGAGTAACGCAGTTGGCCGAAGGTTCTGTGGTCGTCGAGGGGTTCGGGTGGACTGGGCTCCCAGACTGCTTTGAGCGCAGTGTGAACGCGTCCGAGCTCCTCGAATAGGCGGGCGTAGGAGTCCTCGTCCGCCCGTGGCTGGACGTGACCGATGAACTCCTCAATCTCAGCCCAACGATCAGCGACCCTCAGGAGGTCGCAGCCGGAAATCCGGATTGGCCGAGCGACGCGGACTTGCGTCCGCTGGAGCCGCTCCCGCAGGCGCCGCAGTCCCGCTACCCGGCCGCGGCGCACCCAGGGCCTATGAACCCGGAGGACAACCGGCGGCTCAGCGTCTATCCGCACATTGAGGTTGAACCCACCGCCAATGTCTGCCCATCCGGCCCCCCGAGCGACGCGGTCGATCAGGGCCGAGACGGCCGGGTCATCTGGGCTGGCTCTAGGTCCGAACCAGCGCGGCAAGGGAGGGGGAGAGGTCGAAGCTTCGATTCCGGTCATGGCAATGGCCCACCAGCGCATCCGAGGAAGGGTCCGCCGGCGAGCATGGCGCAATCTTGCCGCGACGCTATGACGGCCGGCACCCCGCAGCCCTTTCAGCTCGCCTGATCACCCTCGTGGAAACGAGTAGCTGGTCGGCGTCAACGCATTCCTGGTCCGGGCCGCTCCCGCGAGACCGTCAAACGCTCCGACCTGGCAGGTTGGGTCGAATACGGCTAATGCGCCAGCCACAGCCGCTTCTTCTGGGGCCTGCGCCTGCACCTGGTCTGCACCCTTCAGGGCCTGCCCATCACCTTCGCCCTGACCGGGGCCAAGGCCGACGAACGCGAGACCTTCCTTGGCCTCCGGGCAGCCGAATGCGAGCTTCTGCGAGAGCGCCCCCGACAGACTCTCATCGGCGACAAGAACTACTTCTGCCGTGGTTTCGAACGCGAACTGTCCGAGCATGGAGTCCAGTTGCTGAGGCCTGTCCGTAAAGGTGAACGGGAATGGTCTCGCGCAGCCTCGCATAGACCTCGCGACCTGCGGCAACGACCTCAGCGCCCCCCTGCCCCAGATGGTAATGAGAGAGTCAGATCAGCAGGATGGGCGGAGAGTCCGGTATCGTACGAGCCGACGCTAGGCTCTCCGGTGTGTGACGAAATCCGGCTCTGCGGTGTTTAGGTGGTGTAGGTGATCGTGATCGCCGTCTTTTTGCTGCTAATGATTTTGGCGGTGATCGTTCCGGTCGCTCTCTTGAACGCCCCGGTTCCCCCGCTCACCGTGCCCTTGAACGTCTTGCGGTTGGTGGTAGTGGCTGTGGCGTAGAGCAAGCCGCCTTTGAGGAGAAACGCCGCGTCCACCGTCGCCGAGTTCTTCCCCGTGATCTTTTCGTACACGACGTTGAGCCCGATCGCCTTGCCCGCGCTGTTGACATCAGTCGCCTGGTCGCCCCCGCGGTTGCGGGTGAAGTTGATGCCCTTGGTTGTCACGGTGGTGAACTTCAGCGTGTGCTCGGCGTTGTGCGCGCTGGCCGCACCGGCGTCCGCGAGAGATGGACGGTTCTTCACAGCGAGACCCCCAAATGGCTGCACCCGTCCCGATGGCCGGGCATGACCCCTAGGGTCGCAGCCGATCGCGACGCCGTCGAGAGGTCAGTTAGATCTGAACGTCTGCAGGTATGGGTGTCACGCAGCCTTGCCCGGCGGCCACTTGGGGGCCATACGCCATGCCCCGCACTGAACAGACCGCACGGTCGTTCCAGATCAGACGGACCGCAGCCCTGGCCGTCCGCATCGCGATTTGGCTTCTGGACGAAGAGGCCGCGTGCAGCACCAAAGTGCAGCAACCGGGCCGCCGGGGAGTGACCCCTGGCAGGTCCGCTCGTCCATGGCACTTGCGCGAACGTCAGTTGCAGCGCCTTGTAGACCAGCCCGTCTACGGTGAAGCCGACCCAGTGCGCATTGCATCGCCGTGGGCCGGCACACCGCGCCGCATGGCCGCCCGGGGTTTGACGCCGCTCGACGATGAACGGCGCCAAACCCCGGCCGCTACTCATCCCGGTGCTGGATGTGAGGCGCCTTAACCGTGGCTGTTGGCCGGCCGGATCAGTCCGACCAGTCCGTGACTGTAGTTATCGATTCCGGCGGAGAACAGCAGTGTTCGCGGGGTGCCGATCACGCCGTTGCCGAACGCCAGGCCCCACAGGCCCGAGTTGGCGATCGCCTTTCCGGTCTTGTTGCGCAGGGTGCCCTGGA
Source organism: uncultured Actinomycetes bacterium (assembly GCA_963707065.1). Lineage (GTDB taxonomy): Bacteria > Actinomycetota > Actinomycetes > Streptosporangiales > Streptosporangiaceae > Palsa-506. The sequence goes on along the minus strand of CAVPPJ010000007.1, from coordinate 172,840 downwards.
ATTTTCCGGTGTTGGGATTGAAGGCGTTGATCCTTCCGTTGTCAACGTTGCCGACGAGCAGATCGCCGCCGAAGCCGCCCCAGTGCCGGGGGGCGATCACCATGCCCCAGGGCGCGAACAGCGGGCTTCCGGTCACCAATCGGCGGAGCTTGTGGCCGCTGAGGCTGAACACGTCGATAGCTCCCTGGAGTCCGCTGGTGGGGCCAGGCGGGGGGGCAAACGAGACATACAGCTTGCCGCGCAGCAGCGCCACGTTGTACGGCGTCACGCTCCTTGGCAGGCTCGGGTCGCGGAAGCTGGCGACCTTCTTGAACTTCGCGTTGAACACGTCGACCGTTCCCATCGAGGCGTCGGCGGCGAATAGCCGGCCACCGCGCTTCGTGGTCGCCTCGGCGAGCCCGGTGTAGACGGCACGAGCCACGTGCTGGACGTTATGGGATTTGGTGATGGGCGGCACATTCAGTGACCAGCCGATGAGATTCCCGGCCAGCGAGTTGAACATGAACAGCGACGGGGCGCTCTTCCCGTTGGCAGTCACGACGAAGCCGTGGGGGTTGCTGGCGGCACGGAAGTTGAACACCGTCCCGGTCGGGCCCGGCGAAAGTTTGACCGTCAGGGGCACCTTGCTGATCGGCTGCTTGCCGTTGGCGCCTTGGTACAGCGTCGCTGTGCCGGTGTTGTTGTTCGTCACCCACAACGGGGTTGTCGGGCCAAGCGAGATGCCCCAGGGGTTCGAGACGAGCGGGTCGGTTAGCTTGGCTAGTCCATGGACGTCCGAAACCAGATTGACCTGGGTGAACGCGCGGTGCCTCACGGTTGACCCGGCCGCCGACGCCGGTATGGCCAGTGCCGCGGCCATCACTGCGGTCACGGCCGCGGCCCACCACCTGCCCCGGATGATCAGAGAACTGTCATGTCTTTCACTCATTTGCGACGTCCTTTCGCTTGGCCAGGGCATGCCTGGCGCTATTTCCCCTTATCTCGCGTGCCGGCATCCCAATCGGTGCCGCCACCTCCCCCAAAGCCAGGGTGCCGGGACGCTGAGCTGGGTCTGGACAAGTCCGAGGTGTTGCTGACCGCAGCCGCCGTGTCCGCTCAAGGCCGTGATAGCTAGCGATAACCTGCTCCCGCCGCCGGGGCAGGGATCACCACCGCACTGGCGGAGCCGGTGCCCAAGAACGCGGCCGCCAGCGACAGCACAGAAGCAAGCATCAGGAATCGGCGCGTGATCAATGCCCCCACCTCCGCGGCCCGCGGATACACCCGTGACTACGGCTCCCGCGGCGAAGTGGTCCACCCGGCCCCAACCTGGCTCCAAGCCAGTCCCAAGCCGGGCCTCGGCCTCCCAGAAGGGCTGGCCTTGCTGATCTTGGTCACGACCTCTCCGTGCCAGAGGATCTCCCCGCCGGTGTAGCCGACGCGGGCGGGCCTTGAAGGAGCACGGCCAGCGCTGGGAGATTGAATCAGTTGAAGATCGCTGGCCAGGGGAGCCAACGGGGAGCCATCCGTATCCGATTCCGGGCTACGCCAGCCGACGAAGGATCAGAATATCCGCAGGTCAGCGGCCAATCAGCCTACGTCAGCCGACACTGTCCGACGTATCTGCGATCACTCGTGTGCAGCGCCCGCAGTACGTCAGCGCGAGGACGAACGACGTTGAGGCCCCGCAAGCCCGGCGTAGGCCCGGCTGACCGGGAGGGCGCTGCCGCCGCCTGGGGAGCGGGAGTGGTTGAGGCACCTGGCCAGGCCGGGGGGTCAGGCTGCGCAAGATCTTGCGAACAGCGACAGCGTCAGGTGACGGGCACGGGCCTGGCCGCCGATCGTCACGTCGAGTGGCACGCAGCCGCGGAACGGCGGGTGGGTGAAGGCGAAGCCCTGGGCGAAGAATCCGCCCGCCTTGCGGCAGGCATGGTAGGTCGCCGAGGTCACCCCGCCGGGGCCGGTGGCGATCACCGCGTGGCCGCGGGCGCTGGCCCCGATGGTCACGGTGACCGTCGCGCCCGGCCGGAGCACCAGCGGGAGCTTGTAGAACCTGCCGTGGCGCCCGAACGGCGCATAACCCCACTGGGCCGGGGTGCGGGTGGCAAGAGCGAGGCCGATGGGGAAGTACATCGGCCCGACGGCCAGGTCATGCGGCCCGGGGGTGACTGGCGCCGGGGGGTCTGGGTAACCAGGCCAGACTTCCGCGGCGCAAGATAGCACGAGCGGATTGCCAGGGCTGCCGGACGGGCCGGTGACGTGCGGGCTGCTAGCTGGGGAGTGCGCGGGCGGTGAAGTTGCTGTCCGGTTCGTGCTGGGCGTGCGGGCTCCCGTGCAGCCCGCGAGGAGGGCGCAAGTCAGCGTGGCCAAGGTGAGCGTAAGGGACAATGGCCGGCAGCGCACGTGACCTATTCTGCTGGTCACCGCGCTGCTTGTAACCGGTCTGGCGGGCGAGTTTCGCGGAGCAGAACACGGCAACACGAGCGGGCCTCTGCCGGGGGAACGCTCTTTGGCGTGCGGTTTAGTGCGGCGAGCGGCCGAACAGGGGCTCGCCGTCGCTGCCGCCGATCAGGAAGACAAACCGCTCCAGGTCCGCGCGCAGCTGGCCGATGCCGTAGGCGGGGTGGCCGGCGAACTCTTCCAGGGAGGCGGCCAGGCGGGCGGGCCGAGTCCGCGCATGGGGATCGAGAGCTGAAGACGCGAAGTTCCGGAGAGGAATTCGTGAGGAAGCGTGAGCGTGACCACCAGGACCTCAGCGGGGAATGGCGGGGGGTCGGTTCGCGCCCGTGGCGTCGGCTGAGCCGCGCCCCGCTCGCGCGGGGGCGCTGACGGGGCACGGCGGCCGACGCCGGGCGGCTGGCCCCGCTTCCCTGGGTATGTGGTTGCTCGCCGTCACGCGGTCTCCGGTACCGCGATAAGCCGATCAGAGCGGATGACCCGTCCAACGGTGCCGACGATCCTTTTACCGTTCAAGATCACGGTCAGGGGCGCGCCTGCGGCGCGTCGGTGCTCCGCACCGCAGACCCTTGAGCAGTGACCTTGCCCGGCAAACCCATTGGCATGTCAGGTTGGACGGGGCAGAGTGCAGGCCGGCATCAGTTGTCGCTGGCCCCGCCGGGTTCTTCCTCTAGATATACGAGCCCGTTGCCGTCCGGGTCGGCGAAAAAGAACATCGGCGGGGAGCCGTCGAGGTGCACGACCTCGTCGTTGTGCAGCCTCGCGCCCGCCTGGCGAAGCCGCGCGTAGGCGGTCTCGGCGTTGGTCGTGCCCAGCCGTACGGCCATCGGGATTTCGCTGTCCGGGGGCAGTAGCACTAGGCCGACGCTCGACCCGGGGGGCACCACTTCCACCAGCCTGGCCCCAGGCCACACCTCGATGTCGGTACGCAGCTCGCAGCCGAGCACCTCTGTGTAAAACGCCAGTGCCTGGTCCTGATCGGCCACCGGGATCGACACGCTCTGGACTCTCGTCGTCATAGTCATGCTCGGTAAGACCGACGGCCGGCAGGAAAATCATCGCACCGGAAGGCTCCCATCCGTCATGTCCCGATGGCGTTGCTTTCAGGTGAGCTGCCAGGGGCAGAGCAGGTGGAACTCGATTGTGCGGGTGACTTTGGTGACGCTCGGCTCACCTGGCTTGCGGGTGGGGAAGTCGCCGGCGAACGTGTCCTCGGACGCACCAACCGGCACCGGCTCAACCGGCTCGGCGGCGGGCAGTGCCGGCCTGGGGCGCAGTCCGTCGGCGCCGCTGCCGTAGGATCCGGACCAGCAGATACCCCTCGTAGCATTGATGGTTGTCGATATGGTGGGAACCTCGGCAGGACCGGCTTCCCCGGTCGGCTCACGTTTTGCCGTCGCCGGCGACCGGGTATTCGATGCGCGGGCCGGTGCCTGGGCTGAGGGCACGGTGGTGCTCGTCGAGGACCGGGTGATCGTCGGCATAAGCCGGTCCGCGCCGGACGGCTGGCCGGTGCTGGAGATGCCCGGCGCCAGCCTGCTGCCCGGGCTCATTGACGCACACACCCACGTGCTGCTGCGCAGCAGCTGGAACGAGCTGGAACTGGCGCGGCAGATGGTCGAGGAGAACCCCGGCCACCGGGCTGCCAGCGCGCTCCAGGCGATGTCAATCGCGATCAGGCACGGATTCACGACGATCCGTGATCTCGGCACGGAAGGCGCCGGCTATTTCGATGTAGGCCTGCGCGATGCCGCACGGGAGGGCATTGTGCCCGGTCCGCGGATGCTGGTCGCCGGGCCCGCCATCCGGTCGACCGGCCGCTATCCGGTGACCGGTCTGCAGCACAGCATGACGTTCCCCGTCGGCATCGACAGCTGCACCGGCGCTGCGGCCTGCCGTGAGACGGTGCGAACCCAGATCGCCTATGGAATCGACTGCCTGAAGATCTACGTCAGCGAGCGCTTTGAGGCGCCCTCCGGCGAGGAGGACTACCCAGACGGCCCGCTGGTGTGGACCGATGAGGAGGTACGGGCGCTTGTCGACGAGGCGCACCGGCAGGGCATCACGGTGGCCGCCCACTCGCTGACGCTCAGCGGGGCAAAGATGGCCGTGGCCGCCGGAGTTGACTCGATCGAGCACGGCTTCGCCATCTCTCCCGATCTCGCGGCGGACATGGCGGGCCGGGGTACGGCCCTGGTGCCGACCCTCCTGGTCACCCGGGAGCATGCCGCGCACGGCTCGCACATCATCTCCGAGCCGGTGCGGGCCGCCCATGACCGCTCTTTCGTCAACTGCCTGGAGGCGGGCGTCCGGATCGTGCTCGGCACCGATGTCGGCGGGTTCGAGTGGACCAGGGTGTCCCAGGCCGAAGAGTTCACCCTGATGACCAGGCAGGGGATGTCCACAGCGGATGCGCTGCGGGCCGGCACGCTGTGGGCTGCGGAGCTGCTCGGGCTTGCCGGGACGGCCGGGGTCATCGAGCCGGGCGCGGCCGCAGACATCGTGGCCGTCGCCGGCGACCCGCTGCAGGACATCGGGTGCCTGCAGCAGGTGGAGCTCGTTATCCAGGGCGGCCTGATCGCCTGGAACGGACACGACCTCACCTGGGACGGGCGCACTACAACCGCGTGACGACTTGTCTGTGCCTTTGCTCGGTGCGGTGCAGGAGATCGTTGAGGTCGGTGCGGCTGAACTTCCAGTTGAACGGCCTGGCGATGGAGTTGTAGCGGATCGCGAAGGCGGCCAGGCAGTCGCGGATCTGGCCGGACCGAGATCATCCTTTCCGGGTGATGTCCCCTCCACCACGGCCGCCGCAAGATGGGTGGTCAGCAGCGTAGGAGAAGGAGCCGGCCCCGTTCCTGTCGCGCAGGTAAAGATGGAGCGCAGGCTTACGCTCCTCTTCGGTGCTGTTGACGGGAAGGACCGAGACATGACCGAGAACGTGCCGGTGAGCGCGAAGGATGGTCCTGCGGAACAGCGGACCGCGCCGGGGGCGGGTGCCGTGAACCCCGCAACCGCTCAGAGGATCGACATGGCGGAGCTGGGTGCGGCGTTCCCGCGCACGCACCACCTACTCACCCTTGAGTTCGGGGACCGTAAGGATTTCGATGACCCGAGCCGGGAGTGGCGGCGGTTGTTCTCGGAGTTGCTGGGCACGTTCGCGCTGGTCCTGGCCGCCGCTGGCGGAGGACTTCTGCACGCGAAGGGGCAGATCAGCCTGCCCGCGGCGGTCGTCGCCCCGGGCTTGACGGTGATGGCGATCATCTTGTTCATGGGCGCGGTCTCCGGCGCGCACCTGAACCCGGCGGTTTCGCTGGCGTTCGCGCTGCGCGGCGACTTCCCGTGGAAGCGGGTCCCCGGCTACATCGTCATCCAGCTGATCGGCGCGACGCTGGCGTGCCTGTTCTTGCGCTGGGTGTTCGGCAACGTCGAGCATCTGGGGGCGACGCTGCCGGGCCCGGGGTACCACGACTGGCAGGCCCTGCTGATGGAGATCGTGCTGACCGCGCTGCTGGTCAGCGTGATCCTGGGCACCGCGTCCGCGGCGCAGAACGTCGGCGCGATCGCCGCGCTCGGTGTCGGCGGCTACATCGCCCTGGCCGGCTTGTGGGCGGCTCCGGTCAGCGGCGTGTCGATGAACCCGGCCCGTTCCTTCGGCCCGGCCCTGGCCAGCGGGTACTGGACCAGCTACTGGGTGTACCTGGTGGGGCCGGTCGCCGGGGCGCTGATCGCCGTCGGCTTCGCGTACGTGCTGCGCGGCCGCGGCGGCGACGTCATCTCACGCGCGGCGGGCTCCGGCGTGCTGGACGAGGGCACCCTGGCCGCCAAGGCGGAACTGTCGGAGGAAATCGACCAGGGCAAGGTCGTCCCCCCGGGCATCGCCGACGCCGATACGCCACGGAGCGGGCAGTAACCGGCACCAGCTGGCCACTTCGCCGGGCGGGGCGTCCCTGGCCGGTTTGCGGCGGCGCGGTTACCTGACCGGGGAATTGCCTGGCCAGTCCCCGGTAGGCGTGTCGACGAGAGCCTTTACCTGCTATCGCACACCAAGTTGCAAGGCACGGCCCTGACGGTCCGTCCATCCCACGTGCTTGACCGTAGCTTTAACGCCGTATAGATTTAGCGAACGATGTCTAAATCACAGCAAGAAGGCGGCTGGCGCGAGGCGCGGCGGCGATCAGCGCGGGACGCGATCGTCCAGGTGGCGTGGGAACTCGTCCGCAGCGAAGGACTGCCCGGCCTGTCGCTGCGGGAGCTGGCCAGGCGCGCCGGAATCACCACCCCGACGGTCTATGCCTATTTCCCTTCGAAGAACGCGATCTACGACGCCATGTTCGGCCAGGCAGCCGCGGAGTTCGCGGACCGGATGTCTGAGCCCTACGACAGCGAGGATCCGCGCGCGATCCTGGTTGGCGGGGTGCGGCGGTTCCTGCATTTCTGCACGAGCGACCCTGCCCGCTACCAGCTGCTGTTCCAGCGAACCATTCCCGGGTTCGAGCCCTCGCCGGAATCGTTCGCGCCTGCAGTGCGGGCGCTCAGCTTGGTGCGCGAGCGGCTGGCACTCAACGGTGTCTCCGATCCACGCCATGTGGACATGTGGACCGCCCTGACCACCGGCCTCGTCGACCAGCAGATTTCCAACGACCCCGGCGGGGACCGCTGGGCCCGCCTTATCGACGACTTCGTGGCGATGTTCCTCGCCTACTGCCAGGCGGACCGCGCGTCCCTCGCGCCTGCGCCGCCGTCTGCGGCCGCACAGGCCGCACGGACCAGGTCATGACCGTCCAACCGCGCGGGCCCGGTCCGCTCCTCATCGGTAGCGGCATCCTGCGCCACCATCACGGCGGCAAATACGCCGACGTGGTCACGTCACGCCAGATGAACCATCATCTGCGTAAAAGGGAGAACTCATGTCCATGGTCACAGCACCCCGGCTGCATCATCTGGCGCTGACAGTCACCGACGTCGACACGAGCGTCGGATGGTACGAGGACGTGTTCGGCATCCGCTTCCGGATGGACGTGCCGCACGCCGGCGGGGTCGGCAAGCTCCTTGCCGACGATGACCGGCAGCTCATGATCGTGCTGCACCGCCACGACACCAATGCCGGCGCCATGTTCGGCGAAACGATCACGGGCCTGGATCACGCTGGCTTCATGGTCCCTACCCGCGGCGATCTTGAGGCCTGGCAGGCTCACCTCGAATCCAAAGGCATCGTCCGCGCCGATGTCGCCGACAAGCCGCTAACCCAGTCACCAATCGCCGACGAGCCCTACGCCGCCGTCCTGGTGTTCCGCGACCCCGACAACATTCAGCTCGAGCTCTTCGCGCCAGTCCGGTAACCAGACGCAAAGAACTGGCGGCTGCGCAGGTGAGTGCCCGCTGCAACGTGTTTTGACAACGTCCCACATCGCGGCGATGATCCCGGGGGTTGATTCACGTTCTTCCTTTCCTGTTTGCGTACCGACGGCTCCTGTTTGCGTACCGACGGCAGTTACGCCGATGTGGCGAGGTCCGCTGATCATCGGCAGGAGGCACAACGGCCATGGCGCTGTTCGAAAGGAAGATGCAGGATCCAGTCCCGGGCACGGCGCGCGTCGTGGACAACGACGGCCCGCACAGCCTGCCGGGGCAGGCAGTCCACTGCCCGCTGGACCTGATGGTGGAAGCCGAGGGCATCCCCGCGTACATGGTCCATATCAAGGTGCGGCCCAAGACCGGGAAGTGGCCGGAAATAAACCAGCTGCTGCCGGTCGTCCTCGATCGGGGCAACCCGGCCCGAGTTGAGATCGTCTGGGACCAGGTCCAGTCCCGGCAAGACCGGGTCCAGATGCGGACGGCGCGACGGCTCGACGATGCCCGGCAAGCTGTGGCCAGCGGCTCGGCCTCGGACGCTCCGGCAGGTGACGGCTCGCCGCAGGACCTGATGCGGCAAGCGCTGGCCAATCCCGCGGTCTTCGCGGAGAAGATGCGTGCCCAAGGCATGACCTCAGCAGGTTTGCCGCGGGGCGCTCAGGCCGCCGCGGCGCCGGCGGCCTCGGCTCCCGTGGACCTGGTGGACCGGGTCGCTAAACTCGCCGATCTCCGCGACCGGGGCGCGCTGACCGAGGACGAGTTCCAGGCTCAGAAGAAGCGTATTCTCGGTGGTTGAATCGATCCTGGGTGTCGCCAGGGTCCCGAGAGTACGAGAGTGGCTATGACAGAGACGACGCAGTTCACGATCGGGGCCGAGGTTAGCTGTACCGATGGGGTCTGCGGCGAGATGATCCGCGTGATCGTCGACCCGGTCGCCCGTGCCGTCACCGATCTCGTGGTCGAGCCGACGGGCCGGCAAGGACTTGGCCGGCTCGTGCCCCTTGACCTTGTCGACGACACAACGGGCGAGATCCGGCTCCGCTGCACCATGGCGGAGTTCGAGCAGCTCGGCTCCGCCGAGGAGACGCAGTTCATACCGGGCAGCAGCGGGTATGCCGCCTACGGCCCGGAACAAGTGGCCTACATGCCCTATTACGGCCTCGGCATGGCGGGCGGCGGAATGGGCGTGACGCCCGACATGGCGGGCGTTTCGCAGACCGTCACCTACGACAAGGTTCCGCTGGGCGAGGTGGCCGTGCGCCGGGACGACCAAGTCCATGCCACCGACGGCGGCATCGGGCGAGTGCAGGGACTCGTCATCGACCCCCACGACCACCACGTGACCCACGTGCTTCTCCAGGAGGGGCACTTGTGGGGCCGCAAGGAGGTCGCCATCCCGATCAGCGCCGTGACCGGGGTCGATGACGGTATCCAGCTCAGCCTCACCAAGGACGAGGTGAAGGACCTGCCGCCGGTGGACATCGATCACCCGACCGGGTAGGCCGGCCCGGATGGCCGCCGGCGTTCTCTGCGAGCGGTAACCGCCCGGGGCGGCCGTCGCGGTTCATCCCTGCGGCTGTCCCGCCTGGTCTGCCACCCAGAGATCCACCAGGCCGCGGAAATGCGCGATGAACCGCTCCTGCTCGTCCGCCGGATACGTCGACCTGACCGTGTCGATGAGCAGCTGGTCAAACGCCGGCCCGCAGATCCAGTCCAGCAATCGCCGGCCGATGTCCGGCAGCCGCGCCGCGCAGAACTCGCGGTAGGCGTCCACGGAGAAGTACGCGTCGGCCAGCCGCCGGTACTCCGCCAGCTTCTCGCCGTAGTCGAGATCCTCGCGGTCACCGACGGTGAAGTACGCCTGCGTATCAAGATCGATGCGCTGCCGGCGGCCGGTGACCAGGCAGAAGACAACCCACTTCACCAGGGCCTGCATCGCCCACGGGAAGTAGTAGTGCAGCGACGTGACCGCGACGTCCGGGCAGGCGTTGGCGTAGTCGATCGGATAGACCTCGCCGTCCCTGACGAGCACCTCGCACGAATTGAATTCCCACCGGAAGAACGCGTTAATGATCTTCGAGATGGACACGATCTCGGCACCGGTCTCCGGCGCGAGGAACTCATACTCCACCCGGTACCGCTCGTGCATCGGCTTATCAGGGTCGAACCGCATCACCATCGTCTCGGCGCCGATGGACAGTGCCCTGGCGAAGACCTCGTAGCCCTCGACGGATGCCTGCAGGTGCATCAGCATCTCGCCGGACTCGTTGTACGCGCGGTGCAGCTCGTCCGGGTTGCGGATGCGCGATACCCCGCGCCAGCCGCCGCCGTCATACGGCTTCATGTACAGCGGGTACCCGATCCGCGCGGCGATCGCGTCGAGATCGAACGGCTTGTTGTACCGCTGCGCGGTGTAGGCGTACTTGTCATGGCCGGGCGGGTTCTTGTACGGCACCAGCACGGTCTCCGGCACCTTCAGGCCCAGCCGCATCATCGCGCAGTACGCCGCGTGCTTCTCCATGGCCTGGAACGTGAACGGGGAGTTGAGCAGGTACACGCTGTCCATCAGGGAGATCTTCTTGAGCCACTCCCGCGGGTGGTAATACCAGTAAGCGAGCCGGTCGACGACCAGGTCGGTACGCGGCTTCGACCGGAGCGAGAACGGCTCGATGGTCAGCCGCTCAGTGCCGAAGACGTGCTGGCGCCCGGCGTCATCAGGGACCGGGCCGAGGCTGGTCAGCAGGTGCTCGAACGCGCGCGGCCAGTCGTCCTCGGTACCGAGCAGCAGGCCCACCAGGTGCCGGACGTCACCATCCACAGAGTCTCCCGGTCCTTGTCGCGCAGGGCAGGTATGTACCGGACGGTATTCCGGCCTTACCCGTGGTGTCGAGAGTGGTCAGGTCAGCTCAGTCAGGTACTGCGGCAGCATCGCCCGCCACGTGGTCCATTCGTGATCCCACTCCGTCCCCCAGTTGTCCACCCGGTTAGGGATTCCCTTCGCGCCAAGGGCCGATGCCATCTTCCATGTCTCGCCGACGTTCTCCCACCGGCCCTCGCCGGAAGCGAGAATCACGAACCGCTGGCGGAGCTGCTCCAGTTGCGCGCCGTCCAGGCTAGGCAGGAACTGCAGCGGTGCCGAGAAATACAGATCCTGGCTCCAGGCCTCATCGTAGAAGCGCTCGACCCGGTAGCTCCCGCTCATGCCGATGGCCGCCGAGAAGACCTCGGGGTACCGGCACAGGACAGCCACCGCGTTAAACGCTCCGATCGAAGCGCCGCCAGCGATCACGTCCATGTCCTGACCGCCGAGATCAGCGTGGATCGCCGGCACCACCTCGCGCCGGATGCACTCGTGAAACTGGTTGAGCAGCCACAGCCGGTGCTCCGGCGAGCCTTTCTTGGTCATCATCGCCTGCCCGGCGACACTGTCCACCGAGTACAGCTTGATCCGGCCCTCGGCGAGCAACTGCCCGCACGCGTCGACCAGGCCGTTGCGCTCGATCTCCTCGGCGTCGCCGCCGGCCGACGGGAGGATCAGCACCGGCCGGCCGAAGGTGCCCCACCGGATGAGCGTGATCTCGTCCTGCAGCCGGTCGGAGAACCACCGCTCGACTGCCTTCACGTGGTCACTCGTAGTAGAACTTCTGCGGACCAGGGAATATCCATGACAGCCCCTCCCGAAGCCGGTCGCGCCAGTTTTCCCAGCTATGCCCGTCCCTGGCCTCGACATAACGGACAGCCATCCCGGCTGACTCGAATGTAGGAACCATAGACCGATTACGGACGATAAGCGGCTCGTAGACCCCGCAGCTGACGAACACCCGGTCGGCGACCCGTCGCGGCGCGGCCCGGTACCGGTTGACGAACTTCACTACCGGCTCGAAGGCCGGGCCGCCGCCGTGGTCGTTGCCGATGTCGGTGAAGACGAAGGAGCCGGACTGCAGCAGCAGCGAGCCGTAGAACTCCGGGTAGCGGTAGGCGGTCGACAGTGCGGCGACAGCGCCGAAACTGGCGCCCATCAGGCACCGGCCGGACGGCGTGCCGGCCAGCGGGAACTCGGCTTCCAGCCGCGGTATCAGCTCAGCGGTCAGGTAGCGGGCGTGCGCCGCCGAGTTGGCGTACTCGGTCAGCCGGTCGCCCGGCGAGACGAACGCCACGATGGTCTCGGCCACGTCGAGCCGGTGTATGAGGTTGTCCAGCACCGTCTTAGCCGACGCGTACTCCAGGTAGTCGCTGCCATCGTGCACCACAAGAAGCGGATAGCTGGCAGTACGCAGCACGCGGGCCGGCAGGTACAGCGTCACCGCGCAGTCCCTGCGCAGCGCGCGGCTCGGCACCTTCAGGTCGACCAGTGAGCCGGGACGTGCCTCCGGATCGGGCCTGGTCCATTCGGGTACCTCGTACCCGCGGGCGTAGCAGACCGAGGAACTGCCCACCGGGCTATGCGCGAGCCGGGGGTTCAGCGGGTCGTTGATCCGCTCCCGCTGATCACCGCGCGCCACTTCCAGCTGGTACTCGAACCGGGAGCCTTCCGGCAGTTCCACCACCACGTACCACAGGTCGGTCAGGTACAGCCGGCGCAGCGGGATGTGCTCGGGCAGTCCGACGGCCCGGTGGACGAGGCTGACCTGGTCGGCCTCACCGCGGTAGAGGAAGGTGCAGCGGGCGCCCTCGACGATGGGCACGTCATGGCGCGCGAGGAAGCGGTCGATGACGGCCGGCTCGCACGGCCTGCGCTCCCGGAGCCTGTTGATGGCAAGCTTGCGGCTGACCGCCGGGCCGGTCACGATGGTCACGCTGCCGCCAGCGTGGTCACGCGGCCGTCCTCGGCCAGCACCCGGGTATCCGGCGGGCAGCTGCCGCCGTCACCGGTATCAATCCTGGTGCCGGCTTCCAGCAGGACACAGCGGGCGGGCGCGAACCGCCGGGCGAAGACCGCCATCCGCGGCGCGTCGTCGAGCAGCAGCCTCGCGCGGGCGTGCGGCAGCAGCACGAGGTTGCGGAGCACGGACAGGCCGCTGCCGTAGATCTCAGGGTGACCGGGTCCCTGCGGTGCCCGGTCGTGAAAGAGCACGATCCGGTCGGTCAGCGCCATCGCGCCGGCCGACCACGCGATCACCGGCGAGCGCAGCGCCGCCGCGACATTGAACAAGTGCAGGGCATCCGCCAGGACGCCCACGTGGCCGCCGGCCACGACGAGCGCGGCGGCCTCGCTGAGCACGCCGCTGACTTCGGCGCGGTGCGCGGCGATCACCGGCCGGCCGTGCGGCGGCCAGGCCTGGTAGAACTCGCCGCGGATGTCGCCGACCCGGCGCAGGTGCGCCGCGTCGAGCTCGCGGACGGCGGCGATGGCCTCGGCCAGTTCCTCGGCCCTGGCCTGGTCGTTGCCGCTGCGGCGCTGGACGGCGTAGACCGCCTGCAGCGCGAAGTCCAGCCGGAGCAGGTAGAGCTCCTGCACCTCCGCCAGCACCCCGCGCAGCCGCCGGTCGGCCGCGGCGAAATCCTGGTCACGCTCCTGCACGTCGAGCCAGCGCCGGTACAGGCGGAGGTTAATGTCACGGGCGCCGAGCAGCGTGCCCAGCTCGCCGTCGTTAGCCTCGCCGTCGCGCCACCCGGCGGTGATCGTGGCGACCGGGCCGGCCGGGTGCAGCGATCGCATCACCGCTTCCAGCGTCGGCCTGCGCTGCGGCCCTAGCAGTGTGACTCTCACGATGCATGGACGTGGAGCGTCCGCCCTACGGTGTCGAGCATCGCGTGCAGCGTGTCGTAGTCGGGGTGGCGCATCCGCACGTACGCGTTGGCCATGTAGCCGGCCTCCACCGGCTGGGTCGGCGTGCCCGGGGGCGGCAGGTGCGCGTCGATGACCCACTCGCCGTACTGGCGCTGCATCTCCTCGACCCCCGTGTAGCCGGTGATCTGGCCGTCGCTGCCGGGACGCAGCGCGACCATCCCGCTGGCGTACCGCCGCGATGGCGGCTGGCCGGCCTGGCCGCCCGCGATCGCGTCCGCCCACGCGCGGTAGACGTCCATCTCGTTGCCGGCCGAGTAGAGATCCCAGGCACCCACGCCTGGCGGCCGGCAGCCGATCTCGGAGAACTTCAGCCCCTTCGGGCCGAAGAACCACTCCATGTGCGTCGCCGACGTCTCGATCCCGAGGGCGGCATTGACCCGGCGGCCCATCTCGCGCAACTCGGCGTACTCCGCCGTGGAGTCGATCCGGTTGGTGGAGATGAACTCCGGCGAGATCCACCGGGTCCGCATGGCGTCGAGCACGTTCGGGAAGTAGTGCGACACGAAGTCGACCGCTACCTGGCCGCCGACCGTGATGGTGTCGTAGAAGCCCTCGTGGCCCTCGATGAACTCCTCCACCGCGATCGACTCGGCGCCGTGCTCGCCGAAGATCCCCAGCGCATGCTCCAGGCCGGCCGCATCGTCGGCGCGCATAGTGTCCGCAGCGCCCGCCCCGCTGCGCGGCTTGAGTATCAGCGGGTAGCCGACCTGCTCGGCGAAGGCCCGCACCGCCGCCGCGCTGTCGGCCGCGGCCGAGGCGGCCGTCGGTACCCCGGCATCGCGGAGCACCTGCTTCATCGACGGCTTGTCCCGGCACAGCCAGGCCGTCCGGACCGACGTGCCCGGGATGGTGCAGGCCTCCCGGACCTGCGCGGTCGGCAGGGTGTGCGCCTCGATCGTCGCCTCGATCCGGTCCACCCACAGCTTGTCCTGCGTCCACCGGACGACGCGGGTCATGGCCTCGACGTCGGTGACGGACGACACCTGCTCGTAATGGTGCAGCCAGCCTTTCAGCTGGCCGTCCAGCGCCTCGGGGGGAGACTCGCCGACCCCGATCACCGTTGCGCCTGCCTCAGCCAGCGCACGGGCGAAGTGTCGCTGGTTAGCGGGAAAGAACGGCTCGACGAACACGACGTTCATGTCTCGCATGGTAGCCCGCGGCCAAGACGTTCCCATTCCGGCCGGCGCTCCGGCGGTGATCTTTCCGCGTAAGGGGTACTTTCCAGGCATGGTTGCCGCCGTCTTCGTCGCGCCCTACCTCCTCGACGCGACGACCCGGTTCGTCCGGGCCGCGGCCGGGCTGCCGGGCGTCGAGCTGGCCGTGATCACCTGCGATCCCGAGGACCGCATACCGGCGGAGCTGCGGAGCAGCCTGGCCGGGCACTGGCGGATCGATGACCCGCTCGACGCCGGGCAGATCGCCGCCGCCGTCCAGGGCCTCGGCGCGCAGCTCGGGCCGGCCCGGGCGCTGCTGGCAGTGCTCGAGCAGCTGCAGGTGCCGCTCGCGCAGGTCCGCGAGCACCTGGGCATCCCCGGCATCGACGTGGCGACGGCGCACAACTTCCGCGACAAGGCGCAGATGAAGTCGGTGCTGCGGGCTGCCGGGGTGCCGTGCGCGCGGCACCGGCTGGCGGACTCGGCCGCTGCGGCGGCCGGCTTCGCCGCCGAGGTCGGCTTCCCGCTGGTGGTCAAGCCGCCAGCCGGCGCTGGCGCCAAGAGCACGTTCCGCCTCGATGACACCGATGACCTGCGGGTCTGGCTGGACGCTGCGCCGCCCGCACCGGACCGGCTCGCCCTGCTGGAGGAGTTCCTCACCGGCGAGGAGGGCTCATACGACAGCGTGATGACCGACGGGCAGGTCGTCTGGGACTCGGTCTCCGGCTACCTGCCCACGCCGCTTGAGGTGCTGCGCAACCCGTGGATCCAGTGGACGGTGCTGATGCCCCGTGACGTCAGCGGGCCCGAGTACGCCGGCATCCGGGCGATCGCGCCGACGGCGCTGCGCGCGCTCGGGCTGCGCACCGGGCTCACCCACCTGGAGTGGTTCCGGCGCCCGGACGGCACCGTCGCCGTCTCCGAGGTCGCGGTGCGGCCGCCGGGCGGCCAGATCACCTCGATGCTCTGCTACGCCCACGATTTCGACCTGTACAGCGCGTGGGCGCAGCTGATGGTGCACGGCACCTTCGCGCCGCCGCAGCGCAGCTGGTCCGTCGGCACTGCATTCCTGCGCGGACAGGGAACGGGGCACGTCACCGCAGTGCATGGCCTCGGCGCGCTGCCGCCCGAGGTGGGCTCCCTGGTCGTCGAGTCGCGCCTGCCGCAGCCCGGCCAGATGTCCTCGGCCAGCTACGAGGGCGACGGCTACGTCATCGTCCGGCACCCGGACACCGCCGTTGTCGCCGGCGCGCTGCGCCGGCTGGTCACCGGCGTCCGCGTCGAGCTCGGCTGACCGCGATGAATGTCCTGATGATCTCGCCCGGCTACCCGGCCGAGATGGCGTTCTTCACCCGCGGCCTGGCGTCCGCCGGGGCGTCTGTCATCGGCGTGGGCGACCAGCCGACCGGTGCGCTCCCGGACATCGCTCGGGACGCGCTGGCGCACTACATCGGCGTCGGCTCGCTGGCCGCCGAGGACGCCGTCGCGGCGACCGTCCGCGAGCTGGCCCGGCAGGTGCGCATCGACCTGGTGGAATGCCTGTGGGAGCCCTACATGCTGCTCGCCGCGCGGCTGCGCGAGGAGCTTGGCCTGCCCGGGCTGACCGTGGCGCAGACGGTGCCGTTCCGGGACAAGGAGCGGATGAAGCAGCTGCTGGACGCGGCGGGCCTCCGCACGCCGCGCCATGATGCCACCGGCACGGTGGCGGGCGTCTGGGCCGCGGCGGAGCGCATCGGCTTCCCGCTCATCGTCAAGCCGGTCGACGGGGCCGGCGCGGCCGATACCTACCGGGCCGACTCGGCCGCCGAGCTGGATGCCGTGCTGCCGATGCTCCGGCATGTGCCGCAGGTCAGCGTCGAGGAATTCGTCGACGGGCAGGAGTTCACCTACGACACCATCTGCTCCGGCGGCAAGGTCCTGTTCGAGAACATCTGCTGGTACCGGCCGCGCCCGCTGATCATCAAGATGCACGAGTGGATCAGCCCCACCACGATGGCGCTGCGTGACCTGGACGCGCCTGATCTGCAGGCCGGCCGGGCGCTCGGCGCCGCCGTGCTGACGGCACTCGGGTTCCGCGACGGGTTCACCCACATGGAGTGGTACCGCAAGGACGACGGAGAAGTGGTGTTCGGCGAGATCGGCGCCAGGCCGCCCGGCGCGCGCACCGTCGACGTGATGAACTACGCCACCGACGCCGATCTCTTCTCGGCCTGGGCGGAAGCCGTCACCCTGGGGCGGATCACGCAGCCCATCGAGCGGCGGTACAACGCCGCCAGCATTTTCAAGCGCGCCAGGGGCACCGGCCGCATCACGCACTACGAGGGTCTCGACCGGCTGCTGGCCGAGTACGGGGAGCACGTGGCCGCGCTGGAGCTGCTGCCGCCCGGTGCGCCGCGGCGCGACTGGCGGGCCACCACCATCTCCGACGGCCTGGTGATCGTCCGCCACCGGGAACTGTCGAAGGCCCTGGAGATAGCGGAAAGGTTCGCCGCCGACCTGCACTTGTACGCAAGCTGAGGCCGGCGGCCAGACCGGCCAGAACCGGGCCGGCGGCGGCCCGGCAGCCGGGGCCTAACGCGCGTGCCGGACGCCCTTCTTACGCCCGGTCCGCCTCGGCATGGCTCTGCAGCACGACCACCGAGCGCCCGGCGACCGGCAGCGTTACCGAGCTCGCGAACGCCTCGCCCTCGCGGCCCGGGCCGGACGTGTCAAGAATCAGCTCCCACCACTCGCCCCACTGCTTGGGCAGCGTCCAGTCGATCGGCTCGTGGTAGGCGTTGAACAGCAGCAGGAAGGAATCGTCGGTGACCCGCTGGCCCCGCCGGTCCCGGTCGGTGATCGCGTCGCCGTTCAGGAAAAGGCCGACCGAGCTGGCGAGCCCCGCATCCCAGTCATCGTCGCCCATCTCGGCCCCGTCCGGCTTGCACCAGCCAAGGTCCACCGAGCCCCGGATGGGCAGGCCCTGGAACCAGCGCCGCCTGCGCAGCACCGGATGCTCGCGGCGGAGCGCGATCAGGCGGCGGGTGAAGGCCAGCAGGTCCTCGTCAACGTGGTCCCAGTCCTGCCAGGAGATGTCGTTGTCCTGGCAGTAGGCGTTGTTGTTCCCGTGCTGGGTGCGCCCGGACTCGTCCCCGGAGAGCAGCATGGTGACGCCCTGGGAGAGCAGCAGGGTGGCGAGCAGGTTGCGCTGCTGCCGTTGCCGCAGTGCCAGGATGCCCTGGTCGTCGGTGTCGCCCTCGGTGCCGCAGTTCCACGACCGGTTGTGGCTCTCCCCGTCGGCTCCGCCTTCGCCGTTGGCCTCGTTGTGCTTGTCGTTGTAGGAGACCAGGTCGCGCAGGGTGAAGCCGTCATGAGCGGTGACGAAGTTGACGCTGGCCCCGGGGTGCCGGGCGTCGGCCTGGTAGAGGTCGGAGCTGCCGGTGAGCCGGGAGGCGAATTCGCCGAGGGTGGCGGCCTCGCCCCGCCAGAAATCCCGCACGGTGTCGCGGTAGCGGCCGTTCCACTCTGACCACAGAGCCGGGAAGTTGCCCACCTGGTAGCCGCCCTCGCCGATGTCCCACGGCTCGGCGATGAGCTTGACCTGGGAAACCACGGGATCCTGCTGGATCAGGTCGAAAAACGCCGACAGCCGGTCGACATCGTGGAACTGGCGGGCCAGGCTGGCGGCCAGGTCGAAGCGGAACCCGTCGACGTGCATCTCGGTGACCCAGTAGCGCAGCGAGTCCATGATCAGCTGGAGGGTGTGCGGGTGGCCCACGTTGAGGCTGTTGCCGGTCCCGGTGGTGTCGTAGTAGAACTGCGGGTCGTCGGCCACCAGCCGGTAGTAAGCGGCGTTGTCGATGCCTTTCATCGACAGCACCGGGCCCAGCTGGTTGCCCTCGGCCGTGTGGTTGTAGACAACGTCGAGGATCACCTCGATCCCGGCCGCGTGCAGCGCCCGGACCATCGCCTTGAACTCGGCGACCTGCTCGCCCCGCTGGCCGCCGGCGGCGTAGTCGTTGTGCGGCGCGAGGAAGCCGATCGAGTTGTAGCCCCAGTAGTTCCGCAGCCCCCGGTCGACCAGGTGCGCGTCGTGCACGAACTGGTGCACGGGCAGCAGCTCCACGGCGGTGATGCCGAGCCCGGTGAGGTACTCGATGGCGGCCGGGTGGGCCAGCCCCGCGTAGGTACCCCGCTGCGCCTCGGGGATCTCCGGATGCCGTGCGGTGAAGCCCTTGACATGCAGCTCGTAGATGACTGACTCGTTGAGCTGGATGTCCGGCGGCCGGTCGTTGCCCCAGTCGAAGTACGGGTTGTGCACGACGGCCTTGGGCACGCTGGCGGCGCTGTCGTCGTCGTTGCGGGAGTTCTCGTCCCCGAAGTCGTAGGGGAAGCACGGCTGCCCCCACCGGACCTCGCCCTCGATGGCCTTGGCGTAGGGGTCGATGAGCAGCTTCGCCGGGTTGCAGCGCTGGCCGGCCTCCGGTGCCCACGGCCCGCGCACCCGGTAGCCGTACCGCTGCCCGGGCGCCACCGAGGGCAGGTAGGCGTGCCAGCAGGAGGCATCAATCTCGTCCAGGACTATCCGCTGCTCGCCGCCGTCATCATCGAAAAGGCAGAGCTCGACCCCTTCGGCAACCTCGGAGAACAGCGAGAAGTTCGTCCCGCCGCCGTCGTAGGCGGCTCCCAGGGGATAGGGACGGCCGGGCCAGATCTCGATGGCGTCGGTCATCTGCGGCTGAATCCTTTCGTCGTCGTCGTCGCGCCGGGCAGGGCTCGGCCGGATACCGGGCAGGCTCTGGTCATGACAAGGGGGGTTCGGCCAGGATGGCGACGGTATCCGGCGGGATGACAACATCCTGCCGCGTCCGCCGGATACCGGGGGCGGATGCGGCCAGCAATTCCGCTTGCGGGGCGGCCGGGAAGGTCCAGGTTCCGCTGCCAAGGTTACTGGCCACGGTGACCGGCCCGCGGCGGACGACCAGCCGGCTTGCCCCGGGGTCGCACTCAGTCGTGACCCGGTCGAGCCGGGGATCGGCCAGCGCCGGGATCTGCCGGCGCAGGGCGATCAGCCGCCGGTACCAGGCAAGCAGGCCGGCCTGGCGGCCGCTGCTGGCCTCGTCCCAGTTAAGCCTGGAGCGCTCGAACGTCGCCGCGTCCTGCGGATCGGGTACGTCGCCGGGATCCCAGCCGAACGCGGCGAACTCAGCGCGGCGCCCCTGACTGACGGCCCGGCCGAGCCCGGGATCGTCGTGGTCGGTGAAGTACTGGAACGGAGTGCCGGCCCCCCACTCCTCGCCCTGGAAGAGCATGGGCACGAACGGCGAGGTGAGCAGCAAGGCGGCAGCGATCCGGAGCCGGCCGTCGCTGACCAGGGCCGCGGTGCGCTCCCCGGCCGCCCGGTTGCCGACCTGGTCGTGATTCTGGGTACAGACGACGAACTGGCCGCCGGCCAGCCCGGCGGGCGACCGGCCGTGTACCCGCTGGCGATATGGCGAGTAGGCGCCGTCGTACACCCAGGCCTGCCGGAGAGCCTTCGCCAGCATCGGCAGCGGCCCGAAGTCGGCGTAATAGCCGTTTTTCTCGCCGGTGAGAACGGCATGCAGTGCGTGATGCCACTCGTCCGCCCAGGATGCGGACAGCCCGTAGCCGCCGGCGTCGCGGCTGCGGACGGGCCGGGGGTCGCTCCGGTCGCTCTCGGCGATGAGCAGCAGCGGCAGGCCCAGCTGGGCGGACAGGGCATCGGCCTCGGCCGCGAGCGCCTCCAGGATGTGGGTCGCTGAATCGTCGGCGATCGCGTGCACCGCGTCCAGGCGCAGCCCGTCACAGTGGTAGTCGCGCAGCCACGCCGATGCGTTGTCGATGACGAACCGGCGGACCTCGTCGCTGCCCGGCCCGTCGAAGTTGACGGCGTCGCCCCAGTTGGTCTGGTGGTGCGCGGAGAAATAGGGGCCGAACTCCGGCAGGTAATTCCCGTCCGGCCCGAGATGGTTGTAGACGACATCCATGATCACGCCGATCCCCCGGGCGTGGGCGGCGTCCACGAGCCGCTTGAGCCCCGCCGGGCCGCCGTAGGCGTGATGCGGGGCGAACAGCCCGACGCCGTCGTAGCCCCAGCCCCGGCGGCCAGGGAACTCGGCCACGGGCATCAGCTCGATGGCATCGACGCCGAGGGCGGCGAGGTGCTCCAGGTGATCGATCGCGCCGTCGAAGGTGCCGGCCGCCGAGAATGTGCCGATGTGGCACTCGTACAGGACTGATCCGGCCAGCGGCAGCCCGCGCCAGCCGCTGTCGCTCCAGCGGAAGGCCGCGTGGTCGACGACCCTGGACGGGCCGTGCACGCCGCCGGGCTGGCTGGCCGACCGCGGGTCGGGACGGGGCGGCCCGCCGTCCAGGCTGAACGCGTAGTCGCTGCCCGGCCCCGCGTCCCGTGCGCGCCGCGTCCACCAGCCGTGCCCGGCCTCTCTCATCGCGAGCCGCTGGCCGCCGACCGTGACATCGACGCGCTGGGCGCGCGGCGCCCAGACCCGGAAGTCGTGCATCACGCCTGCCTGGCCAGCACCGCAACGGGGAAACGCCGCCACAGGGCGGCCACGCTGGCGGCGCCGCCGGCGATCGTGCCGCCGCCCAGCACGTCCGTCCACGCTCCGCCGGGCAGCGTCACCGTGGTGCCGGCCCAGTCTTCCCCGAGGCCGGTGACGAGGCCGGTGACGAGGCTGGTGACCAGCCGGGGCACCACGACAGCCAGGCCGCCGGTCCGGGTGAAGGCCACCACGTGCGATGCCCTGGCCCCGGTCACCCGCAGCGGCTCGTAGCCGGAGTCCGGCCCGTAACCGCCGGGATGCTGGCGCCGGTGCCGCAGCAGCCGGTGGATGAGCCAGATCTTCGGGCCGCCCTCGTCGCCGCGGGCCAGCGCCGCCTCCGGGCCGGCCCCGGCCAGGGCATCGAGCAGGCGATGGCGCGCCTGGTAGTCGACGGGCCGGCGATTGTCCGGGTCGACCAGCGAGAGGTCCCACAGCTCGGTGCCCTGATAGAGGTCGGGAACGCCCGGGCAGGTCAGCAGCAGCGCGGTCTGGGCCAGCGAGCTGATCCGGCCCCGCTCGACGATCTGGTGCTCGGCCAGGAATGCCTCCAGCCCGGCGGTAAAGTCCTGATCGGCCAGGATGCCCGTGATGAACCCGTCGAGAGCCTTCTCGTAACCGGCATCGGGGTCGGTCCAGGTGGTGTGGACCTTGGCCTCCCTGGTGGCCTTCTCCATGAAGGCGCAGGCCCGGGCCGGGCTGATCGGCCACGCGCCGACCAGCGTCTGGTAGAGCAGGTACTCCGCATTGCGGTCCGGCCAGCCGTCCCGCTTGTGCCGGTCGTTATGCTGCGCCCAGGCGGCGATTGCTCGTTCCCATGTTCCGGGCAGTTCGGACAGCAGGTTGATCCGGGCCCGCACGTCGCCGCTGCGCTTCGTGTCGTGGGTCGAGAGGGTGAGCATCGCCTGCGGCCAGCGCCGTGCCGCATGCGCCATCGCCCGGTGGAAGTCCTCCACCGGACCGCCGAACCGGCTCGGATCACCGCCCACCTCATTGAGCGAGATGAGCGGCTGATAGCGGTAGAAGGCGGTGTCCTCCACTCCCTTGGCCATGACCGGCGAGCTGACCTGGGCGAAGCGGACCGCAAAGTCGGCTTCGGCGTCGCCCGGATGGCCAAGCATGAGCAGCTCGCCGATGAAGGTCATCAGCTCCGGGTCGATGTCCGGCCTGCGCTCCCGGACGCGCGCCACGGTACCGGCCACGTGCGCCTGGTCCGCGGCCGTTACCGGATGGCCGGGGCGGGCATAGGGCCGGTACACCGGAAAGGCCGCGATCACCTCGCGCAGCACGTCCCGAAGCTCGCGCCGGGTGTGGTCGCGCTGGCGGCGGTGACCTTCGCAGACGTCAGCCAGCAGGCCGGTCAGGCGCTCTACCTCGGCGGCCAGGTCCTCCCGCATGATCTGGAGCTTGGCGGCGTGCACGATCTCCGGGTACGGCTCGTCGTTGCCGGTGAACCGGGTGTAGCCGGCCAGCACCGCGGTCTCGCTGCCGGAGTCCACGAAGAGCTGGTTGACGTGGTTCAGGAACTCGTACCCGGAAGTCCCTGCGACCGGCCACGACCCGGGCAGCTCCTCGCCGGCTGCCAGGATCTTCTCCACCACGATGTAGCCGTCCCCGGTGGCCTCGCTCAGCCGGTCCAGGTAGCCCTCGGGGTCGGCGAGCCCGTCCACGTGATCGACCCGCAGCCCGTCGACCGACCCCTCGGCGACGAGGCCCAGGATGACGCGATGGGTGGCCGCGAAGACGGCTTCGTCCTCGACCCGCAGGCCGGCCAGCGTCTGGATATCGAAGAACCGCCGGTAGGACAGCTCCTCAGCTGCCGTCCGCCAGTAGGCCAGCCGGTAGTTCTGCTGGCTGAGGAGCCGGTCCAGGGCGTCCGCGTCGCCGTTCAGCGCATCGATCTCGGCGTCAACCGCCGCCGCCACGTCTGGCCGGGCCTCGCACAGCTCAGCCAGCCGGGCGCGCAGCACCTCCTTGTCGTGATGCCGCTCGGCGACGGCGGCCAGGTCGGTCCGGTGGGCATGCGGCAGACGGCCGAGGGCGGCCGCCACGGCGTCCAGCTCATCGCTGCCGGCCCGCGCTGCCGCCCGGGTCAGCAGATCGTCCAGGGAGCGGGGCGACAGCGGCGCCTCATGCTCGTGATAGCGGACGGTGAATGATCCGCCCTGCCGCTGCACGGCCAGCTCCCCGGCCTCCAGGACCCGGCCATAGTGATCGCCGAGGACCGGCATCAGCACGGTGGCGGCCAGCTTGTGCTGCGGCGGGTCCCAGTCGATGTCGAAGTGCGACGCGTACCGGCTCGACGGCCCGTTCTCCAGCACATCCCACCACCAGGTGTTGGCGCGCCCGGCGAGCGCCATGTGGTTGGGCACGATGTCGAGCACCTGGCCCAGGCCGGTCTCGGCCAGCCGTGCGATCAGGCGGTCGTAGGCGTCCGCGCCGCCGAGCTCGGTGTTCAGGTGCTCGTGGTCGACCACGTCATAGCCATGGGTACTGCCCTCGGCTGCCTGCAGGTAGGGCGAGCAGTACAGATGGCTGACGCCGAGGCGGGCGAGGTAGCCGGCCACCGCGGCAGCGTCGTCGAAGCTGAAGCCGGCGTGCAGCTGGACGCGGTAGGTCGCCGCCCGCGGGCGGGGGTGCTGCCTCGGCGTGGCCGGCATCGCGTCATGCTCCAGGGAGAGAAGGGCTGGCCGGGCGGGGCGGGCCGGCCAGCCAGCGCTGTACCCGTTTTACTCAGGCAAACACAAGATCGCACATAACGCAGCCTGCCGGGCCTTCGGCCAGCCGCGCGGCCTGCCGTGACCTGGCATGAGCCAGGTCGCCGGGCCCGCCGGGTGTAGCGCAGGCGGTGCGGGTAAGGATGCCGCATGCCCGATAAGACAATCCCCGGCGCCGGCGCGGCCGGCGGTGCCGACACGGCCGTTGGCGGCACGGCCGCCGGGCCCCGCCGGCGAGTTCTCCCGTGACCAGCGCTATATCGCCACCAGGATCACCACCGACGGGCGGGACGGCTTCGTGGTGGAACCCGGCAGGTACCGCCTGGTGGTGAGCCGGGCCTGCCCGTGGGCCAACCGGGCTGTCATCGTCCGCCGCCTGCTCGGGCTGGAGGACGCGCTGTCGATGGGCATCGCCGGTCCCGTCCACGATGAGCGAAGCTGGACGTTCGACCTCGACCCTGACGGCCGCGACCCCGTCCTGCACATCGAGCGGCTCCAGCAGGCGTACTTCGCCCGGATTCCCGGCTACGACCGCGGCATCACCGTCCCCGCGATCGTCGACATCCCTACCGGGAAGGTCGTGACCAACGACTTTCCGCAGATCACCCTCGACCTGTCGACGCAGTGGCGGGCCTACCACCGGCCGGGCGCGCCGGACCTGTACCCGGAAGACCGCCGCGGCGAGATCGACAAGGTCGCCAGGCTCGTCTACACCGATGTCAACAACGGCGTGTACCGCTGCGGCTTCGCCGACTCCCAGGACGCCTACGAGAAGGCCTACCGCCGCCTGTTCAGCAGGCTTGACTGGCTGTCCGCGCGGCTGGACGGCCAGCGCTACCTGGTCGGCGACACCATCACCGAGGCCGACGTCAGGCTCTTCACCACCCTCGCCCGCTTTGACGCCGTCTACAACGGGCACTTCAAGTGCAACCGGCAGAAACTCGCCGAGATGCCGGTGCTGTGGGCCTACGCCCGCGACCTGTTCCAGACGCCGGGGTTCGGGGACACGATCGACTTCGACCACATCAAGCGCCACTATTACCTGGTGCATCGCACTATCAACCCCACCGGGATCGTTCCGCTCGGCCCTGATCTGGCCGGCTGGCTCACCGCGCACGGCCGGGAATCGCTCGGCGGCCGTCCCTTCGGCGACGGCACGCCGCCCGGGCCGCCCGCGCCAGGCGAGGCCGTCCCGCCTGGCCACACGCCGCTGGGCAGCTGAGCCGGATGCCCGGCGGCCGCGCGGCGGTGGTGGTTAACCCGACGAAATTTGACGACCTGGCGAAGTTCCGGCACACGGTCTGCGCGGCGATGGCCGCCCGCGGCTGGCGCGAGCCGCTGTGGCTGGAGACGACGGCCGGTGATCCGGGCCGGGGGATGGCGGCGAAGGCCGCCGCCGAGCGGGTCGACCTGGTGCTCGCCTGCGGCGGCGATGGCACGGTTATCGCCTGCGCGGAAGGGCTCGCGGGCGGCCGGATCCCGCTGGCCGTGATCCCGGCCGGGACGGGGAACCTGCTCGCCAGGAACCTGAGGCTGCCGTTCGGCCTCGACGACGCGCTAGTCGTTGCCCTGACCGGCGACGACATGCCGCTGGACATGGGCAGCGCGAACGGGAAGCCGTTCGTCGTCATGGCGGGTGTCGGCCTCGATGCGAAAATGCTGGAAAGCACCAGCGAGTCGGTCAAGAAACGCCTCGGCTGGGCCGCCTACGTCATCTCCGCGCTGCGGCACCTGCGGGACCGCCCGATGCGGGTGCGACTGCGGGCCGACGGCGGGCCGCCGCTGCGCCGCCGGGCAGGCGGCGTGATCGTCGGTAACGTCGGCAGGCTGCAAGCGGGCGTGTCACTGCTGCCGGACGCGAAACCAGACGACGGGCTGCTGGACGCCGCGGTGCTGACCGCGCGCGGCGCGGCAGGCTGGCTGGCCCTGGCCGGGCAACTGCTGCTGCGCCGCGGCGCGGCGGCCCGGGTGGCCCGCCTCACCTTCCGGGAGCTGCGCATCGACCTGGACCGCCCGCAGCCCTGGGAAGTCGACGGCGAGGTCATGGGCCGCACCCGCCAGCTGGTGATCAACGTTCAGGCCGGGCGCCTGCTGCTGCGCGGGCCGGCCCAGATCGCGGCGGCGCCCCCGGCGGCGGCACCGGCCCCGGCGGCCGGGAAATAGCGGCGCCGGCCCCGGTGGCCAGGAACTAGCGGCGGGCGCTCAGACCCGGCGCCACCTGGCTTCGCACAGGCCGTAGACGCCGAAGATAATCAGGCCGAGCGCGGCCGCGAACAGCACGACCTTGCCGTACGGCTGATCCCGGAGCGTTCGCAGCGCCTTATCAAGGCCGCGCGCCTTCGACGGCTGGGACTTGACGGCGGCCTCGATGACCAGGGCGCCCGCCAGCGCGAAGACCAGGCCGCGGGCGGTGGTCCCGATCATGCCGAGCCGCAGCACGATACGGCGGGTGCGCGCGCTCATCTCCGCGGTCCGCAGCTGCTTCGCGAACTTGCGGCGCACGCCCTCGATGACCAGGGCAACGCCGACGATGACGACGATCAGGCCGACGATGCCCACTACCCAGCGACCGCCGGGGTGGCGCATCACCCGCGCGGACAGGTCCTGCTCCTGGCCGGACTGGCTGCCGTGCGCGCCGCCGATCACCAAGAAGGTGGTGAACGCGAAGCCCGCGTAGATGAGTGCCCGGACCAGTGACTTCAGCCGCGGCCCGGCGCCGTTCCCCTCGCCGGTGACGCCGAAGGCAGCCTCGCTGAGCCGCCAGAGCGCATACGCAGCGAAGCCGATGCCGAGCAGCCACAGCGAGATCAGCCCGAAGGGTTCCCTGGCCAGCAGCTGCAGGGCGCCGCGCTGATCCGCCTGCTGGCTGGTTTTCCCCAGCGCCAGCAGGATCGCAACCCAGCCGATCAGGATGTAGATCACCCCGCGCGCTGTCAGGCCCGCCCGGGCCAGCGCCTGCGCGAGCCGGCCATCGGATGCGCGCCGGGCCTTCGCGGACACCTGCGTCGTGGAAATCGATGGCATACGGCCAGCCGCCTCTCACAGAGTTACAACGGACCGCCGTGGCCCCAGTCCCGGTTCGGAGGTCCTCGTCTGGTGAGGATCCTGGCCGGAAGCTCCGGGTTCACCGGCAGCGAGCTACGACTGGATAGTTGCCCGGGAGCGGAAAGTAAACATGCCGGCCGCCGGGATTCGGAGTCAATTCGGGCCGCCATGCCCGCGGCGGCGCTGCAGCAGCACGATCCTGCGCTCGGCAAGCTGCTGGGTGTGATAGCTGAGCCAGATGCAGACCGCTGCCAGCGGCAGCTCGACGAAGGCACAGAGCAGGATCGACTCGAGCCGGTCCCGGGACGGGGTGGTCATCACGTCAAACCAGGCGTCCACGACAAGAAGCGTGGCCGTCGCGGTGGCGGCGGTGGACAGGTACCGGGACCGGCGCAGCGCGAAGTACGCGGTACTCGCGAGCGCGCCGCACAGCAGGACGTCGAAGCCCGCCCAGGCGACGTCGTAGTGGGGGGACAGCTGACGGGCGGGCAGCGAGGCCGCGATATAGGCCGTCCAGGGCAGCAAGATCACTGAAAACAGCGCGAACAGCGGGCCCGCCCAGCGCACGATCCGCGCATCATCGGTCAGGATCGCGTTCTCCGGCTCCACGGCCGGCTCGACGAGCTTGTCGAGTTTCGTGACCAGGTCCTCGGGGTCGGGGATCGGCATCACGCGTCCACCTCAGATCGGGCCTGGTAGCAGCAATTATCGTGCCAGTACCCGGCGTGGCAAGAACAAGCACGAACGGCCGCGCTCGTTTGCCGGAGGCAGCACCCCGGCCGGCCCGTCAGGGAGCGTGGCGGCGTGCCGGGGAGTCGAGCGACCCAGAACGGGTAAGGGCGCTGCCGTGAATCAGTCGACACGGCGGACAGTGCTGACGGCGGGCGCGGCGAATCTGGTGATCGCGGTCAGCAAGCTGGCCGCAGGCCTGCTGACCGGGTCGAGCGCGATGCTCTCGGAAGCGGCCCACTCGGTCGCCGACACGGTGAATCAGGTCTTCCTGCTGGCCTCGCTGAAAACCGGCGCCCGGCCGGCGGACGCGGAGCATCCCTTCGGCTACGGGCAGGAACGCTATTTCTGGTCGCTGCTCGCCGCCGTCGGCATTTTCATCGCCGGGGCCGGCTTCTCGATCTTCGATGGCGTGCTCACGATCAGCCGGGGAACGCCGACTACCGATTTCCTCATCGCCTACATCGTGCTCGGCGTCTCGTTCATCGCGGAGGGAACGTCACTGACCCGGGCCACTTCTCAGCTGCGCGGCGAGGCCAGCCAGCGCCGGCGCGGCCTGCTCGATCACGTCCGGCGGAGCCCGGACACCACGGTGAAGGCGGCGCTGTTCGAGGACACCGCCGCGCTGGCCGGGCTGCTGCTGGCCGCGGCCGGCCTGACGCTGGAGCGAATTACCGGCTCGCCCGGCTGGGACGGCGCCGCGTCGATAGCCATCGGGCTGCTCCTTATCTTGGTCGCGTACCGGCTGGGCCGGGACAGCAGGGACGGGCTCATCGGGCACGCCATCGACCCGGACGAGCAGCGGCTGATCACCGAGGAGATCCGCTCGACGCCCGGCATCGACGATGTCGTCGAGCTCCGCACCATGCACATGGGCCCGGACAGCGTCATCGTCGCGGCCCGCGTCGCCTTCAGCAAGGACATCAGCGCCGACCAAGCCGAGGACATCGCCGGCGACATCGACCAGCGGCTGCGCGAGCGGATGACCGCCGCGCCGCACGTCTTCCTCGACCCGACGCAGACATAGGGCTCCGGGCGCGGTAGCAGGAGGCTGCCAGCGAGCTGAGGAGCAGTGCATGCGCGGAAGACCAGGAGGATGCCGGCCATGGCTAGGGCTGGCCGCCGCAGCGGCATGGCTAGGGCTGGCCGCCGCAGCGGCGGTCAGCGGGGCGCTGGCACCGGACGGCTAGCCTCAGTCAGCCGCACTCACCAGGTACGCGATGTCGACCTGCCACTTCGCCGGGTCCGGCTCCGCTGACGGGTCGGTCAGGTAATGCTCGACCCGGCCGGGCCAGGCCTCGCCGTGCCCGGTGTCCCGGCTGCCGAACGTGATGCCGCGGGCCTTCGCCCAGTCCTGCAGGGCGGCGTTGCTGGCGACGAGTCCGTCGTAAGGCCCGGTGTGGCGGAGTGTCACGTACCGGCCGGCCGGGAGGACGCCAGCGCGGACGCGGTCGTCGCCCGGCACCGCTGCCACCACCGGCACCCCGAACTCGACGTCGAGCTCGGCCGGCATGTCGATCACGTGATAGCGGATGAACGGCGGGCCGGCCGGCTGGATGCCACGGCCAGCCAGCCAGCCGAACAACTCAGGAAAGGCGGCGTCAACGGCGGCCGGGAATCCGTCCATCGGGAACTGCATCCCGATTCCCGCGTACGGCAGCGCGGCGCGCTGCTCGATCATGGGCTGCTGCTGCACAACGGCACCTCCTCGGGCCAGGCCAGTATCCCGGGATTACCCGGCAGGGAGGTGACGAAGAGGTGGCGTCCGGCCGGATTGACACCGCGGGGACGGCGGGTTAACTTGACCACCGGTAGGCCGCCTGCCGCAGGCCCTCTCAGTCACCTTTGCGGGGTGAGCATGTTTCCGGGGATGAGCTCGTCCATCAGGATAGGCCTGCCTTCCGCGAACGACCCGGACGGGCGGACCGGCCCCGGCACATGGTGGCTCACCGGCTCGTGCCAGCCGGCTGGACCGCACCACAGCATGGGGCGGCGGGCAGGCCTCGTCAGGCTGCTGCTCCTGCGCTGGCGTATCAGCAGGATGACTGCAAGGCGGAGCAGCACTCGCGGCTGACTGTCGGCGGTTTTGCGTACATTGGGACAGTGACGACCTACCGCGATGACACGCAGGCCCGCGCCCAGCCGGACGAGCAGGAGCTTGAGGCGTACCGGCGGGAGCTGACCGGTTACTGCTACCGCATGCTCGGCTCGGGCTTCGAGGCCGACGATGCGGTGCAGGAGACGATGGTGCGGGCCTGGCGCAGCATCGACGGCTTCGAGGGCAGGTCCGCCCTGCGGTCCTGGCTGTACCGCATCGCCACCAACGTGTGCATCGACATGCTCAAGGGCCCGCAGCGCCGGGCCATGCCGATGGACCTGGGTCCGTCGTCCACGGCGGCCGCGGTGATCCCGGACGCCCTGCCGGAGGCCTCCTGGGTGCTGCCCGTTCCCGACGCCAGGGTCAGTCCCGCCGGGGGCGACCCGGCCGAGCTGACGGCCTACCGTGAATCGATCCGTTTCGCCTTTGTCGTTGCCCTCCAGTACCTGCCGCCGCGCCAGCGCGCGATCCTGATCCTGCGGGATGTGCTGCGCTGGCAGGCCAGCGAGGTGGCCGAGCTGCTGGACACGACGGCCGTCTCGGTCAACAGCGCCCTGCAGCGCGCCCGGGCGAGTCTCGGTGCCGCGGGCGTCAGCATCGACGCCGGCCAGCCCGCCGGGCTCGATGCCGGGCAGCAGGATCTGCTGAACCGCTACGTGGACGCGTTCGAGCGCTACGACGTCACCGAGTTCGTGTCGCTGCTGCACGCGGACGCCACGTTCTCCATGCCGCCGCACCCGATGTGGCTGCGCGGCCCGGCCGAAGTCAGCAGGTGGCTGCTGGGCCAGGGCCTGGGCTGCCGCGGTTCCCGGCTGGTCGCCACCGCGGCGAACGGATGCGCGGCGTTCGGCAGCTACCGCCCGGCCGGGCCCGGCGCGCACGAGCCGTTCGCCATCCAGGTGGTCGAGATCTCCGGCGGGCGGATCTCGGCCGTTCACAATTTCCTCTACCCGGAGCTGTTCGCGGCCTTCGGGCTTCCGGCCCGCCTGGAAGGCTAGCCCGGGCGCGGCAATCGCGCTCCCGTCCACGCGATGCGGGATGCCACGGCGGGGGGACTGGCCCGATAGGGCCGGGATGGCTACATTCGTGTCCATGTTCGAATCGGCGAGCGCGCTCGAAAAACTTAACGAGGAGCAGCGCCGCGCGGCCACGCACACCGGCGGACCACTGCTCGTGCTGGCCGGTGCCGGGACGGGCAAGACGGGCACGCTGGTGGCGCGGGCGGCCTGGCTGCGCACCCAGGGCGTGCCGGCGGGCCGGATCCTGCTGCTGACCTTCACCCGCCGCGCGGCCGATGACATCCTGGCCCGGGTCGCGCCCACGGCGGCGACCGCGGCCGAGCGGATCTGCGGCGGAACATTCCACGCCGTCGCGCACCGGATCATCCGCGCGCATGCGGAGTCATTCTCGCTGCCGCCGGCGTTCAGCGTGATCGACCCGGCGGACGTCGCGGACGTGCTGGACACGCTGCGCGCGGACCACGACCTGGTCGGTACCCGCCGGCGGGCGCCGAGAGCGGCCGTATGCGCCGACATCTACACCCGCTGCGTGAACACCCATACGGCCGTCGCCGACGTGGTGCGCGGCAATTTTCCCTGGTGCGCCGACTTCACCGGTCAGCTCTCCGCGCTGTTCCGTGACTACGTGGCCCACAAGCGCCGCCACGGGCTGGTCGATTTCGACGACCTGCTGCTGCTCTGGCGGGCCGCGCTGGCGGACGCTGCTGCCGGGCCGGCCCTGCGCGGCCTGTTCGACGCGGTGCTGGTTGACGAGTACCAGGACGTCAACGCCGTGCAAGCCGATATCGTGCGGCTGCTGGCGCCGGATGGCCGCGGGCTGACGTGCGTCGGTGATGATGCGCAGGCCGTGTACGGCTTCCGCGGTGCCGACCCGGCGCATCTGCGGGCACTGGCCGGTGCCTACCCCGACCTGACCGTGATCCGGCTGGTCAGGAACTATCGCTCCAAGGCCGCCGTGCTGCGGCTGGCGAACGTGGTCCGCCCGCAATCAGCAGGCCTGGAGCTGGCGCTCACCGCCGACCGGCCCGGCGGGCACGCTCCGGTCCTGGTGCGCTGCCACGACGAGGCCACGCAGGCCCGCGAGATCTGCACCCGCGTGCTCGACGCGCACGAGTCGGGCCTGGACCTGCGCGAGCAGGCCGTGCTCGTACGGGCCGCGCACCACAGTGATGTGCTGGAGATAGAGCTGTCGGCGCGCGCCATCCCGTTCGTGAAGTACGGCGGCCTGAAGTTCACCGAGGCGGCGCACGTCAAGGACTTCATGGCCGCCGCCCGGGTGGTAGCTAACCCGTCCGACGACCTTGCCTGGTTCCGGGTGCTGCGGCTGCATGAGGGCGTCGGGCCGGTGCACGCGCGGCGCATCATCGACGCCCTCCAGCTGGCCGACCCGGCTGCGCTCGATCGATGGCCGGCGGCCCTCGACCTCGTCCCGGCGCGGTCCCGGGCCGCCGTGGCGTCGACCATCGCCGGCCTCACCGCCGCGGCCGCCGTCGAGCAGACGGCCGCCAGGGCCGCCGCGGTGCTGGCCGCGCTCGTCGATCCGGTCCGCGCCCGGTACCGGGATGCCGCCGTCCGCATCGCTGACCTGGAGCGGCTCGCCGACGCGGCCGCGAGCCGGCCATCGCTGCACGACGCGCTGGTCGAGCTCGCGCTCGATCCGCCGGTTTCCTCGTCCGACCTGGCCGGGCCGCCCAGGCTCGATGACGACTACCTGATCATCTCCACCATGCACTCCGCCAAGGGCCTCGAATGGCCAGTGGTGCATCTGCCGCACCTGGTGGACGGGGCCGTGCCCAGCGACATGGCGCTGGGCACGCCAGCGGGACTGGCCGAGGAAAGCCGGCTGTTCTACGTCGCGGTGACCCGGGCCCGTGACCAGCTCTACCTGTATGCGCCGCTGCGGATGCATCACCACCGGATGGCCAGGGACGACCGGCATGGCTACGCCCCGCTGAGCCGTTTCCTCGACGCTGACGCGCTCGCGCAGTGCGAGATCGCTGAAGCAGCCCCGGTGGCGCCGGCCATCCCGCGGGTCGCGGCGCTCGCCGCGACGGTCGATGCGGCGCTCGATTCGCTCTGGACGTAACCCGCCCGCGACGGTGCCGGTAATAGGTACGCTGCCCGGCCGGCCCCAGCGGTGCCCTTCTAGAGTGGGCCAGTGACCAACCCAGTCCTGCAGATCATCATCGCCAGCACCCGCCCGGGCCGGGTCGGCCCCTCCGTTGCCAGCTGGATCCGCGAGCGGGCGATCGCCCACGGCGGCTTCGACGTGGAGCTGGTCGATCTCGCCGAGGTCAACCTGCCGATGTTCGACGAGCCGAAGCACCCGCGGTTCGGCCAGTACGCTCACCAGCACACCAAGGACTGGAGTGCCACCATCAAGCGGGCCGATGCGTTCATCTTCGTGGTCCCCGAGTACAACTACGGATTCAACGCGGCGATCAAGAACGCGATCGACTACCTGAACGTCGAATGGCAGCACAAGCCGGTCGGGTTCGTCAGCTACGGCGGCGTGGCGGCCGGCACCAGGGCCGTGCAGATGCTCAAGCAGGTGATCACCACGCTCAAGATGGTGCCCATGTTCGACGCCGTCAATATCCCCTTCGTCCAGCAGTTCCTCGACGAGGATCGCAAGCTCCAGCCCAACGACATCATGGAGACCGCGGCGACCACGATGCTCGATGAACTTGTCCGGTGGACCGCATCGCTGCGCACTCTGCGGGAGCCTTCGGCGCAGGTCACGGCCTAGGTCCCGGCATGCACTCCGTGGACCCGACGACCGAGCAGATGATCCGGTCCGTCCTCGCCTACGCGGAAACGCGGCTGCGGCTGGATCCGGTGCCCCTGGACGGCGTCCCGCGAGATCCGGCCGAACTCGGCGCGGCGCTGCACGGCATGCTGAACGCCAGCGGCAACGACCCGGACCATGTGCTCGGGGTCTACGCGGCGACGCTCGCGCCGGCCGTGATATCGGCGGACAGCCCGCGCTTCCTGGGCTTCATCCCGGCGGCCCCGACCAAGGCGGCGCTGCTGTTCGACATGCTCATCTCCTGCGCGTCCATCCAGGGCATCTCCTGGCTGGAGGCGGCAGGCGCGATCCAGGCCGAGAATCAGGTGCTCCGCCTGATCGCCGACCGTGCCGGGCTGCCGGCTGAGGCCGGTGGCTGCTTCGTTTCGGGTGGCTCGGCCGGCAACCTGTCCGCTCTTGTGGTCGCCCGCGAGACGGCCAAGCGCGGCGCCGGCTCGGCGGCCGCCGGCAGGCGGTGGCGGGTGGCCGTCGGCGAGGACGCCCATTCCTCGATCATCAGCACCCTGCGGATCCTGGAAATGGACGCGCTGACCGTGCGCACCGATGATCACCGGCTGACCGGTAATGCGCTGCTGGCCGCGCTCGAGGCCGACGGCGACCCGTCGTCGGTCGCCGCCGTGGTAGCGACGTCGGGCACCACGAACGCCGGCATCATCGATGACCTAGCCGGTATCGCCGCGGTTGCGCAAGCACGCGGCCTCTGGTTCCACGTGGACGGCGCCTACGGCGAAGCCGGCCTGTTCGCGCCGAGCGTCCGCCGTGCCTACGACGGCATCGAGCACGC
This sequence comes from uncultured Actinomycetes bacterium, assembly GCA_963707065.1. Classification (GTDB taxonomy): domain Bacteria; phylum Actinomycetota; class Actinomycetes; order Streptosporangiales; family Streptosporangiaceae; genus Palsa-506. The sequence goes on along the minus strand of CAVPPJ010000007.1, from coordinate 138,343 downwards.
GGACTCCTTCATCGTCGACCCGCACAAGTGGCTGTTCGCCCCGTTCGACTGCGCGGCGCTGATCTACCGGGACCCGTCGCTTGCCCGGCTAGTGCACAAGCAGGACGCGTCCTACCTCGACGTCATCCACGATGATTCGACAGAGTGGAATCCGGCCGACTACGCGTACCACCTGACCAGGCGCGCCAGGGGCCTGCCCTTGTGGTTCTCGCTGTCCGTGCACGGCATCGATGCCTACACCGGCGCCATCGAGGCGGCGATCGGCCTGGCCACGCAGACCGCGGCTGAGGTTCGCGGCCGCGACTACCTGGAGCTGATCCGCGAGCCAGACCTGTCGGTGGTGCTCTTCCGCCGCCGCGGCTGGGGCGGCGAGGCGTACACCCGGTGGGCCGACCAGTTGCTCAGCGATCAGGTGGCGTTCATGCCACCATCGGCCTGGGAGGGCGAGACGGTGGCCAGGTTCGCATTCCTGCATCCGCATACCCCGATGGACCTCGTCCGGCAGATCCTCGACCGGATGGCGTGACGGCACCGGGCACGCCGGGTGGTGCTCGCGCTCTACCTAGTGGCGGGTTACCGCTGGTGCGCGGGTTACCGGCTCCGCCAGCACATCAGGCGCGGCTGAGCAAGAAAGGCTCCCCGTCCGAGGATTATCCGTCATTCCCATAGGGAATGACGGTATTGTCCTCGGCGACCGTGGAGGTGACCTCGTGACCTGGCTCGACTGGGCACTCAGTGCCGTCTTCGCCGCCCTGGCCTACGTCGTGTTCGTCCAGCGGCTGGACCGGGCGCCCCGGTCAGTGACCGGCCGCCGCGGCGAGAAAATGCCGGCCGGGGCGAACTGCTCCTGATCACCGGTCAGCGGCAAGCCGAGCACACGCGTCCGGCGAGTGCTGACCGGTGATCGTGTCACGTTCGGTCAGCCTGCATGCGGCTGGATAGGACCGTCAGGAGCTACTAGTCGCCGGTCTCGGTTGCCAGGCCGCTGCTGCACGTTGACTACGACGACGGCGGCCTAGCTGGCGATGCCCGCGGTCCGAGATCGCAGTCAATGGCCTCATCCGATCGCAGTCAATGGCCTCATCCGAGATCGCGGGCAATGCCTCATCCGAGATCGCGGGCAATGGACTCAGGCAGGTCACGGCACGGCTGGACGCCATCCGCGGCCAGGCGCTGGCGGTTCCGTCTCGGAGCGGGCGCCCCGCTGGCTATGGCCGGCGGAACGCGCCGCACGTTCTCTCGCTGTCCGCCGCCGGTCCCGGGCCGGGTGACCCGCGTCGGCCGTAGTGTCCCGGCCTTGCGCGTCGCGGGAACTGACCCGGCCGTGGCTATGCGGCTCCCGGTCCTGAAACTGCGGGCGCGCGGGCGCCGGCGCTGGGCTGGGGCCGGGCTGCTGGCGGCAGCAGGGGAGCCGGCCCGGCCCGGGGACGGCGCCGGGCGCAACCCGGCAGCAGGGACACCGCCGAACCCGGCCAGGTAAGCGACGACCAGCAGCCCGCTGCACCCCAGTCCCCAGACCAGGGCGAACACGAACGTGCCCGTGCCTCTCCCCCGCGGGCGGGCATGGCGAGCTGGCCGATGCATGAACAAATAACCCCTAACCGTATTTAGCGGCTAATAGTTAGACGCGGCGGCGGCCACCCGGGTTGACCCTGGCTACGGCAGAGCAGCACTCCGGCGGATAACAGCAGCGCAGCGTCGATGGCGGGTGATCGCGGGCGGTACGTCACCTACCCGCGGCGCAGCGGATGCAGGTGCTCGCCACCGGGCGGGCGGCCAGCCGCTCGGCGGCTATCGGCTCGCCGCAGCGCGCGCACCGGCCGTAGCTGCCGTCGGCGATCCGGGCCAGCGCCAGGTCCACGCCCGCCAGCCTGCCGCGGGCCCGCTCCAGCAGCGAAGCGACCTGTGCACGCTCGAACGCAATCGTCGCCCCTTCCGGATCGTGCTCGTCATCGGTGCCGACTGACGACGCGGCCTCGACAATGCCATCGAAGTCCCGCGTCAGCGCCGAGATCGCGGCGGTAGCCGCGGCGCGCTCGGCCGCCAGCAGCTCTCGCACGGCGCTCAGACCGCCATCTGACGTATCCGGCTCTGCGGCCGCCGTGGCTCCCGAGCCTGCCGGAGCCGGCTCTGCGGCCGCCGTGGCTCCCGGGCTTGCCGGAGCCGGACCTGAACCATGCGCCGCATCAGTCACGGCAGTCTCAAGGTCTCGTTAGCGGTTGGCATTTCGCCGGTCCCGACCGGCGAAATCTTAACCACTCCCGTGTCGGCCCAGCCAAGGGTGCTTGTGGCGCAGCCATGGGCGCTTGTGGCCCAGCCAAGGGTGCTTGTGGCGCAGCCATGGGTGCTTGTGGCCCAGCCATGGGTGCTTGTGGCGCAGCCATGGGTGCATGTGGCCCAGCCATGGGTGCATGTGGCGCAGCCATGGACGCGAGTGGCGCAGCTATGGGACGCGTGGGGCTTGGCCATTTCGCACGGCAGGCTGACGGTCGCCATCTCAGCGGGTGCCCGCCGCTAGCTGCCCGATGATCTCCGCCGCGGGCCGGTCCGCGGCGGACCGGAAGCCCGTTCCGGCGTACAGGCTCATCCGGTCCTGATCCCCGGCGGCCGCGGCCGCGGCGCGGAGCGGGCGGGTGGCGTTGTTGATCTCCGGGTAGGCGGCGGGCGCCCCGGCGTGCTCCAGCACGAACTGGTTGACCAGCGCCCGGGCCGGCCTGCCGCTGAATGCCCTGGTCACCTCCGTGGCGGTGAAGCGGGGATCGGCGAGCGCCGCCTTGTGCGCGGGGTGCGCGCCGCTCTCCGGGCAGCGCAGGAAGGCGGTCCCCGCCTGGACGCCGATCGCCCCGGCGGACAGCGCGGCCGCGGCCGCGCGCGCATCGGCGATTCCGCCCGCGGCGACCAGCGGCAGGTCAGTCACCGCCGCCACATCCCCGATCAGCGCCAGCAGCCCGGGGCCGCCGCCGCGGGCCGGACCGGACGGGTTGGCGAATGTCCCCCGGTGAGCGCCCGCCTCCGGGCCCTGAACGCACAGCAGGTCAGCGCCAGCCGCCGCGGCGCCGGCCGCCTCGCTGGCATCAGTCACGGTGACGGCGACCATGGTCCCGCCATCCCGCAGGCCGCGGATCACGTCGGATGGCGGGCAGCCGAAAGTGAAACTGACTACCGGCGGCCGGTCGGCGGCCAGCACCATGAGCTTGTCCGCCCAGTGGTCGTCGTCCCAGGCCGGCTCGCCAGGCACGGCGCCGGGTGGCGGGCCGCCACCCCGCAGGGACGTGACATAGGCCGATACCGCCGCCGGGTCACTCGCGGGCTGGCCGGGAACGAACACGTTGACCCCGAAACCCGGCACTCCCGCTGCCCGGACGGCACTGATCTCGGCCAGCATCCCCTCGGCGGTCTTGTACCCGCCGGCCAGGAAGCCCAGGGCGCCTGCCCGCCCCGCGGCGATCACCAGGCCGGGAGTCGACGGGCCGCCCGCCATCGGCGCAACCCAGATCGGCAGCCGGCTCAGCTGCCGGGCTCTTTCCGCCGGGCGATCCGTCACGTACCGCTCCTGTCCGATAGCTGGCTATCAGGTTCCGGGCATGCCTGCGGCCGTGCCCGCGGACCGCCGCCGCACCCAGTTCCTGCCACCACCATCACCACCATCACATCACCTCCAGCGGCCGGCCCTGTGGTCCGGGCATGGGCCGCGATCGGGCAGGCTGGTGCCATGGCAGATCAACTCACCCTGATGGCCGTGCACGCGCACCCGGACGATGAATCGTCCAGCACCGGCGGCGTACTGGCGAAATATTCCGATGAGGGCATCCGGACGGTCGTCGTGACCTGTACGAACGGCGAGTTCGGCGACGCGCCGGGTCAAGTCAAGCCGGGCGAGGTCGGTCACGACGAGGCGTCGGTCGCGAAGGTCAGGCTGGCGGAGCTGCGGACGGCCTGCGACCTGCTCGGCGTCAGCGACCTCGAGCTGCTCGGCTACCACGATTCGGGCATGCCGGAATGGGATTACAAGGACCGGCCGGACGTCTTCAGCAACGTGCCGCTCGCGGCGGTAAGGGATCGCATCGCCGGGCTCATCGATCGTTACCGGCCGCAGGTCGTTGTCACCTATGACGACAACGGCGGCTACGACCATCCAGACCATCTGCACGCCGCCCGCGCCGCGGTAGCCGCCGTGTCGGCCACCGGCATCCCGTCGAAGCTCTACCTGACCGCCATGCGCAGCAGCGGCTGGCGGGAGGTGGGGGAGGCACTGCGGGAACAGGGCATCGAGATACCTGACTTCGACGAGATGGACGCCGAAACGCGGCGCCAGATGGAGGAGAACGAGCAGCGCATCACTACGACCGTCGACATCCGGCCGGTGCTCGATCGGAAGGGCGACGCGCTCCGGGCGCACGCCAGCCAGATCGAGGATTCATGGTTCTCGAAGATCCCGCCCGACGTCGTGGTGCGGGTTTTCGGCCAGGAGACGTTCATCCGGGCTAGCGATTCCACCGGGGCCCTCGTTCCTGAAAATGATCTGTTCGCCGGTCTCCGGTAGGGCCACTGCCGGTCTGGGCCAGCCCGCGCCGTCGGTTCACAGCCGCAGCAGCGCGGCCGCGTTGTCGTGGCAGACTGCCCGCAGCCACGGCGCGCCGAGGCCGAGCCGCGCCAGTGCCTGGAGCTGATGCAGGTAGGGATGCGGGATGTTGGGGAAATCGCTGCCGAGCAGGATCTTGCTGCCGAGCCCGGCCAGCCGGGGCAGCTGGCCGGCCGGGAACGGCGCGCGGCTTTCCAGGTAGTCGGTGAACACCATGGTGGTGTCCAGGAAGACGCCAGGGCGGTCCTCGGCGAGGTCGAGGAACTCGGCGTAGTCGGGTGCCCCGAAGTGAGCGATGATCGCGGTCAGCCGCGGATGCCGCGCGATGACCTCGCCCATCGGCCCGGGGCCGGTGTGACGGCCGGGGAAAGGGCCGGCGCCGCAGTGCACCACGACCGGCACGCCAGCCTCGGCCAGCAGCCCCCACACCGGGTCGAGCAGTTCCGCGCGCGGGTCGTAGTCGCCGACCTGCACGTGGGCCTTGAACAGCCGGGCGCCGTCGCGCAGGGCCTTCGCGGTGTACCCGGCCGCGGCTGGCTCGGGGAAGAAAGTGGCGCTGTGCAGCGCGTCGGGGGTCCGGGCGGCGAAATCCGCCGACCAGTCGTTGAGCCAGGCGGCCATGCCCGGCTTATGCGGGTAGTTCAGCGCGCTGAAGCGGCGCACCCCGAACGCGCGGAGCAGCGCGATCCGGTCGTCCTCCGGCTGGCGGTAGGCGATCGGCCATTCCTGGCCGCGCTGCGCGCCGACGTTGTCGAAGTAGGCCCAGACCTTCTCCATGACGTTGACCGGCATGAAGTGCGTGTGCACGTCGATGAGGCCGGTCAGGCCCAGCTCCGACCAGAACGCGGTGACCTCGGCCGCCTGCGAGGCAAGTCCGGCGCCGGCCTCAGCGGGCCGGGTCTCGTGCTCGCCGCCGCCGCGATCCGTCATGCCGGCGCGCCCCTCTCGTCGTGAAGTCTCCAGCATGCCAGCTAGCTGCCAGCCGGAGATCGCGCGCCCGGTGCGTGCCGGTCCGCCGCTTTTGCGGCCGGAATATGTAGCGTCATCCCTAGCTGAGTCGCGGGAAGGAGCGGTGGGCGAGTGAGCAATCGCAAGAAACCGCGCGGGCCGGCCGGGCCCGCCGCGGGCCGCGACCCCGCAACGGGGCAGCGGGTGCTGCAGGCCCTGGCGGCGTGGCAGGCGATGAGCGAGAGCATGGCGGCGCGCAGGGATGGCCTGACAGCGGCTAGCCGGGCCTGGTGGGGCGAGCATGACCCCAGCCCGGCGGATGCCCCGGCGTGGCCGTCCGGGTCGGTCGGTGACCGGTTCTTCTCCGGCATGCTGCTGGCCGAGGCCAGGAAGACGCCGTCCTTACCGGCCGCGACAGTGCCCGATGCTCGCGTGATCGCCGCCGATCCGGCGCACTGGAGCGTTGCCACCTGGGTGCTGGTTCGCGCCGTCATCCTCGACGGCGTGCCCCTTGATGACCCGGCGGTCAGCGGGCTTCTCGGCGTGCTCGCCCAGTTCGCCGTGGCCGAGTTCGACTGCGCAGGCGCCGTGGCGGGCGGCACCGGGCGGGCAAGTGACGGGCGGCCAGGCGCCGGGCCGGCCGGAGGTGAGCCGGGTTTCCCCGAGCAGGACGGGCCGGTCTTCCTGCTCGGCACCTGCGCGCTGGTCGACGCGGTCTGGGCGCTGACCGGGGATGACTCGCTCAGCGACGTGCTTGACGTGCTCGCGCCTGCGCTCGATGATGCGCTGCCGGGAGAGGGCCAGGTGATCGCCGACGCGCTGGTCAGGGCGTTCGCCCATCACCATCAGTGCGAGATGCCCGGTGACGCGCAGGTACTTGAGCGGCTGGGCGACCTGGGCTCGGGCGACCCGCTTGCGGACCTCGTTGCCGCCGGGCTGGTGACACCGCATGACTCGGTACGGGTCGCACTGACGGTGCTGTCCGCGCTGGCTGAGCTGGGCCGGAGCGGGTCGACGTCAGTGCTCGACGACCACCGCGTCCGGTCACTGAGCTGACCAGCCCGGCCCGCGCGGCTACGGACTGCTACGGAGGGGCCCGGCCGCCGGGGCGGCCCGGCGGCCAGCAAGGGCGGGCTACTCCGCCTGGCCCGCCAGCGCGAGCAAGGCCAGCAGCTCGTAGCAGACGTGCGCGGCGGCCACCGTCGTCATCTCGGCGTGGTCGTAGGCCGGCGAGACCTCGACGACATCCGCGCCGACCAGGCGCAGGCCCGCGGCCGCGCAGGATGCCGATCAGCTCACGGGACGTGAGCCCGCCTGCCTCCGGCGTCCCGGTCCCCGGCGCGTGAGCCGGGTCCAGCACGTCGATGTCGATCGAGACGTACAGCGGCGCGTCACCGACCCGGTCCCGGATCCGCGTCGACGACGCCATCAACCCCGATTTTCTCCAGTTCCATGGCATAGACGGACTTGAAGCCGAGCTCGGCGTCCTCGGTCAGGTCGCTGGCCGCGTAGACCGGGCCGCGCAGGCCGACGTGCATGGACTGCCCGTCGATGAACAGACCTTCCTCGGCCGCCCGGCGGAACGGCGTTCCGTGCGTTACCGGCGCGCCGAAATAGGTATCCCAGGTGTCGAGGTGCGCATCGAAATGCACCAGCGCGACCGGGCCGAACCGCCGCCTGGTGACGCGCAGCAGCGGGAAGGCGATCGTGTGATCACCGCCGATCGCCAGCAGATGACCGGCCTCCCGGAGCAGGGCGCTGGCGCCGGCCTCGATCTGCGCTACCGCCTCGCCGATGTCGAACGGGTTGCAGGCGATGTCACCGGCATCGGCGACCTGCTGCCTGCCGAACGGCGCCACGGCCAGGCCCGGGTGGTAGGGCCGCAGCAGCCGGGAGCCCTGCCGGACGGCGCCAGGCCCGAAGCGGGCGCCGGGACGGTAGGACACCCCGCTGTCGAATGGCACTCCCGCGATGGCCACGTCGCATCGGTCAACCTCGTCGCGGCGGGGCAGCAGCGCGAATGTCGGCGGTCCCGCGAAACGCGGGTCCTGGTGGTGTCCACCGGCCGCGCACCGCCTCGCGGGCCGCGCCGCCCGGCTCTCCGGCCGCTGCCATTAGCGGCCGGCCGGGGAACCGCGGCCAGTCATGCGGCGTATCACGCGTCCTCCTAGACGAACTCAAGGCCGGTGTCGAACAGGCTGAGTGCTCCTCGCGCCAGCCGCGCATCCCCGGCAGCCGGCGGCTGGCCCGCCGGAGCGGGTATGCCGCCGAGCGGCTCATCGATAGTCGACAGTTCTGTCCGCAGACCTATATTCCGCCGCAGCCGGTCGCGCACGGCTCTTTCATCATGAGCCTCGAGAACACCGGCCCGCGTGCCGTGACGATTGAGTCGGTGAGCATGCTCGCACCGGGACGGCTGCGTCGACAGTGGCGGAACCTGGTCCTGTTCGTCGCCGGACCAGTTACTTACTCGCCGTTGACCAGCATTCCGACTGCAGGCTCGCCGCGGCTGGCCGGTGCCACCCTGGCCGCCGGGCAGGACATCTACATCCGGATCCCCGTGATCTCGGCCCGGTGCTGGGTGAAGCACTCGTGGACAGCGATCACGAGCTTTTGGATCACGACCAGGTACCTGCTTTGGACCCACCACGTGCAGATCAACTGGACGGGCTCGGGCTTCCCCAGTGATGCCTTCGTCGCCCGCGAGGCGACACCGGCCGTCGCGCATACGCGGCCCTCCATGCTGTGCCCTGGGCCAGGCGGCAGCTGAGGACCTAATAAGGGCTAACGGGTCGGCCTGTCCGGCAGACTCGGGCCTGGTAGCCGCCGGCAGGTGAGCACTCTTTGGACTCCGGGCTCCTTTGCGGAAGCCCTATGCCTAGACCGTGCCCCTGCCGGTGGCCGGGAGAGTAGATCGCTGCTGCGATGTCGTGCCCGCCGCTGCGGCGTGAGCACTGGTTTCTTAGGTCGCTGATGATTCTCCCGCAGGCTGCCGTGACTGCTGCGTTTCGACATGGGCGAGCTCGTGCTGTTCGTGGGTGATGACTGGGCCGAGACCATCACGATGTTGAGGTGATGGATGCTTCAGGGCGGGTGCTGGCCCGGGCGCGGCTGCCCGAGGCCGCGGCGCGGATGGCGCGGCTGCACGCGATGATCGGCGAGGCCTGCCGCTTTTCGGCGACGACGTCGCAGGTGACCGGTCGGGATTGAGACGGACCGCGGTCTTGTGGGTCCAGGCACTGGCCGCGGCCGGTTACCTGGTGTTCGGTATTAACCCGCTGCAGACGTCCCGGTACCGGGAACGGCACGGGGTGTCGGGTGCCAAGAGCGATACCTGTGACGCGCACGCGCTGGCGGATATGGTGCGCACAGATGCGCATCAGCTGCGGCCGGTGGCCGGCGACAGCCCTGCCGCTCGGCGGTCAAGGTCGTGGCCCGCGCGCATAAGACGCTGATCTGGGAACGGACCCGCCAGGTCCAGCGGCTGCGTCACCAGCTGCTCGATTTCTTCCCCGCCGCGCTCGTAGCCTTCTACTACCTGGACGCCCCCGACACCCTGTAGCTGCTCGCCTGGGTCCCCGTCCCCGCCTCGTCGTCGTAGCTGACCACCTCGCAGATCGACTCGTCGCTCTATCTCTCCCGCCGCCGCTACCTTTCCGGCTAGACCGCCGCGATCTAGACGTCGCTGCGCAGCCAGCAACTGACCCAGCCACCCCAGTCACCGCCGCGTGCGCCGCGGTTGCCCGCTCGCTGATCGCGGTCATCACCACTCTCAGCGAGCAGATTAATGCAGGGGCAGGTGGACGCCTATTTCAGTCCGCACCCGACGCTGAGATCATCATCCCACCGCCTACCGTTCTCCCCTGCTCCATCCCACACCCTCAGCTTACCCTCCTCTAACCCTCAACTACCCCACACCCATCACCCCATCCCAAACGCAAAACCTGACCCCGTACTGCACAACGACAGGTTCCGCGTCGCCCTCGGGCAGGCTCGCTCCGCCACCCCCGCGGCCCCGGTTGCCGCCCTGCCGCGCGGCCCGGCAACGCAGCACCGCCACAACTGGGGGGATGAGCCAGCACGTCAGGACGCTCGTCCGGGTCGAGGGAATCGTCCAGGGCGTCGGCTTCCGCCCGTTCGTCTACTCGCTGGCGACCAGACTCGGCCTGGCCGGCCGGGTCGGCAATGACGTGACCGGCGTTTTCGCGGAGGTGGAAGGTCCCGCCGCGGTGATCCGGGAGTTCCTGCTCTCGCTGGAGCAGGACGCGCCGCCGCTGGCCCGGATCGAGCGGGTCACGACGGAGAACCTCAGCCTGAACGGGCTGCCGGGGTTCTCGATCGCGCCCAGCGAACCGGGCGGGCAGCGCAGCACCCTGGTGTCGGCCGACAGCGCGGCATGCGATGACTGCCTGCGGGAACTCGCCGACCCGGCCGACCGGCGGTTCGGCTACCCGTTCATCAACTGCACGAACTGCGGGCCGAGATTCACGATCGTCCGTGACGTGCCCTACGACCGGGCACTGACGACGATGGCCGGCTTCGCCATGTGCGCGCTGTGCGCCGCGGAGTACAACGACCCGGCCGACCGGCGGTTCCACGCGCAGCCGGTCTGCTGTGCCGACTGCGGCCCGCGACTGCGGCTGCATGACTCGGCGGGGATGCCGCTGCCCGGTGAGCCACTGGCGGCGACGGCCGGCCTGCTGCGGCAAGGGCAGGTACTCGCCGTCAAGGGCCTGGGCGGCTATCACCTCGCGGTGGACGCGGCCAACGAGAGCGCCGCGGCGGCGCTGCGGGACCGTAAGCACCGGGAGGAAAAGCCGTTCGCGATCATGGTGGCGACGGTGGCCATCGCCCGCCAGTTCTGCGAGGTGGACACGGCCGCAGAATCGCTGCTGACCAGCAGCCGCCGGCCGATCGTGCTGCTGCCGCGGCTGCCGGGCGGCCAGGTGGCGGCCGCGGTGGCGCCCGGCAACCGCCAGCTTGGCCTGATGCTTCCCTACACGCCGCTGCACCACTTGCTAGTCCGCCTGGCCGCCGGCCCGATCGTGCTGACCAGCGGCAATTCCTCGGATGAGCCCATCGTCTATGCCGATGAGGATGCCGCCGCGAGGCTCGGCAGCATCGCGGACGCGTTCCTCACGCACGACCGGGCGATCCATATCAGGACCGACGACTCGGTGGTCCGCGCGTTCCGCGGCAGGGCCTCGCTGATCCGCCGGTCCCGCGGCTACGTGCCGGAGCCGCTCCCGCTCGGCGCCCTGCTGCGACGGCCGGTACTGGCCTGCGGCGCGGAGCTGAAGAACACGTTCTGCCTGGCTAAGGGGGACCGTGCGTTCGTCTCGCAGCACATCGGTGACCTGGAGAACTTCGAGACCCTGCGCTCGTTCACCGAGGGCATCGAGCATTTCCGGCGGCTGTTCGACATCACCCCCGAGGTGGTGGCGCATGACCTGCACCCGGAGTACCTGTCCACGAAGTACGCTGCCGAGCTGACCGGGGTGGACCTGATCGGCGTCCAGCATCATCACGCGCACATCGCGTCATGCCTCGCCGACAATGGCGAGCAGGGGCCGGTCATCGGCGTTGCCTTCGACGGCACCGGCTACGGCAGCGACGGCACGATCTGGGGCGGCGAGTTCCTGATCGCCGGGCTGGCCGGCTTCGAGCGCGCGGCGCACCTGGCCGGGGTGCCGATGCCGGGCGGCGCGGCCGCGATCAGGCAGCCGTGGCGGATGGCTGCCGCTTATCTTGACGTGGGCTATCCGGCCGGGATCCCCGGTGGCCTGGCCGTCGCCCGGCGGAACGAGCGGCGCTGGGACAACGTCATCTCGATGGCCAGGCGCAGCCTCAACTCGCCGGTGACCTCCAGCGCCGGGCGGCTCTTCGACGCTGCCGCCGCGATCCTCGGCGTGCGGGACTTGATCAGCTACGAGGGCCAGGCGGCGATCGAGCTTGAGCAGCTCGCCGATCCGGCCGAGTCCGGCGCGTACCAAGCGGGCATCGGCCCGGCAAGGACAGGCCCGGCGGGCATCGGCCTGGCGGGGAATGGCGTGGCCGGGAACGGCCAGGGCGCCCTAGGCCGCGCGGCGCCCGGGCAGGACGCTCCGCTGCAGGTCAGCGGGGCTGACCTGATCCGCGCCGTCACCGATGACCTGGCGGCCGGCGTCAGCATCGGCGTTATCTCGGCCAGGTTCCACAACGGCGTCGCCGCGCTCATCGAGGAGACCTGCGTGCTGCTGCGGGAGCGGCACGGGCTGGCCACCGTCGCCTTGTCCGGCGGCGTGTTCCAGAATCTGCTGCTGATGAACCAGGCGGTGCGCAGGCTCGAGGACCGCGGATTCCGCGTGCTGGTCCATTCCAGCGTGCCGTGCAACGACGGCGGGATCAGCTTCGGCCAGGCCGTGGTAGCCGGGGCCAGGGACCGGGTGCCAGCTTCCGCGCCTGCTCAGGGTGCTGGCTGACGATGCTGCGCGTCAGCTGAGGCGGGCGATGGGCATAGGTCTGATCTGATCAGAGGACATAGCTTCCCGGAGCCGCGGAGCCTGGCCGCGGCCTACTCGTGCGGTGCCGGGGTGCGGCGGCGCAGCCAGTCGTACCACGCCTGAATGCCCTCGCCGGTCGTGGCCGACAGCTGCACCATCAGCGCGGCGGGGCTGACCCGGCGCAGGTCCGCCGCGTGGCTGCGGACATCGAAGTCCACGTAGGGCAGCAGGTCGGTCTTATTGACGAGCACCAGGTCCGCCTGCCGGAACATGTTCGGGTACTTCGCCGGCTTGTCGGCTCCCTCGGTGACCGAGGAGATGACGACCTTCGCCTCCTCGCCAAGGTCGAACAGGGCCGGGCAGACCAGGTTGCCGACATTCTCGATCACGACAATGGATCCGCTCGGCGGGTCGAGGGCGCGGAGCCCCTCGGCCACCATGGCGGCGTCCAGGTGACAGCCGGCCCCGGTGTTGATCTGCACCACGGCCGCGCCGGCCGCCTGGATGCGGTGCCCGTCTAGCGCGGTCTCCTGATCACCCTCGACCACCGACAGGCGGAGCTTCCCGGCCAGATCCCGGGCGGTGCGTTCCAGCAATGTCGTCTTTCCCGCGCCGGGAGAGCTCATCAGGTTGACGGCGAGCACGCCGCGGGCGCGCAGCCAGCTGCGGGAGCGCTCGGCTATCTCGTCGTTCTTGGCCAGCACCTTCTGCTGCAGGATGACCGTCCGCTCGTTGTCAGCGGGGGCCTGGATATGGACATGGCCGGAATCGTGCCGGCCGTGCTCGCGGTCATGACCGTGGTCGTGGTCAGGGCTGTGCTCGTGCGAGCTGGCGTGCCCGCGGTTGCCTGCGTAGCCGTGCTCATGAGCAGCCGGGAGCAACCGCAGGACCGCGCTCCCGGAGCACCCGCACGTCGCGCACATGATCAGGCCACCAGGACCGATGTGATCTTGAGGTCCTGCCCGCCCAGCACCGAGATGTCGGCGCTGCCGCACGGGCAGAGCAGGATCGGGCCGTCCGGCTCGAATTCGCTGCCGCACACCCGGCATTTGCAGCGGCAGGCCGGCTCGGTGATCTCCAGGCGGGCGCCCTGCAGGTCGGTTCCCTCGGTGACCAGGTCGAAGCAGAACCGGACCGAGTCGGCTACCACCCCGGACAGCGCGCCGATTTCCAGCCGCACGCAGGTAATCTTGCTGCCCGGCAGTCGGCCGGTGACGGCTTCCACGACGCCCTCGGTAATCGCCAGCTCGTGCACGATGCTGCTTCCCCTCAGCTCAGCAGATCCGCGGCAGCGGGTCGCCGACAAGAAGGTCGACAATCCGGGTTCCGCCGAAGGCGGTCTTTAGCAGGACGATTCCGGCCGGGTCATCGGCGACGTGCCCGATGATCGCGGCGCTGCTCGCCCAGCGGATGTGCGCGCATCGCGGCGAGCGCGCGGTCTGCCTCGGCGCCGTCCACGACGGCGACAAGGCGCCCTTCGCAGGCCACGTACATGGGGTCGATGCCGAGCAGCTCCGAAGCGCCGCGCACCTCGGGCCGCACCGGGATGGCGTCCTCGCTGATGACCACGCAGACGCCGGCGTCGGTAGCCACCTCGTTCAGGATGGTGGCCACCCCGCCGCGGGTCGCGTCGCGCATGGCGCGGACGCCCGGCGTCGCCGCCAGCAGGTCGGCGACGAGCCCGTTCAGCGGCGCCGTGTCCGAGATCACGTCGGCCTCGATGTCGAGCTCGCCGCGGGCAAGCATGATGGTGATGCCATGATCGCCGATCGGCCCTGACACCATCACCGCGTCGCCCGGCCTGGCCTGGGCCACCCCCAGGGTCATGTTGTGCTCGACGATGCCCAGCCCGGCGGTGTTGATATAGCAGCCGTCGGCCTTGCCCTTCTCCACCACCTTGGTATCGCCGGTGACCACCTGAACGCCGGCCGCCGTGGCGGCGTCGTGCATGGAGGCGACAATCCGGCGCAGGTCATCGACATCGAAGCCCTCTTCGAGAATGAAGCCGGCCGTGAGGTAGAGCGGAACCGCGCCGGACACGGAAAGATCGTTCACTGTTCCGTTAACGGCCAGGTCGCCGATGTTCCCGCCGGGGAAGAACAGCGGCGAGACAACGTAGGAGTCGGTAGTCAGCGCCACCCGCGAGCCGTTGAAGTGCAGCTGGGCCGCGTCCTCCAGCGGCTCGAGCAGCGGGTTGCGGAAAGCGTCCAGGAAGACTGCCTCGACCAGCGTCCTGGTCGCCTTGCCGCCGGCCCCGTGGGACATCGTGATCCGCGGTTCCTTGACCCGGGGCCGGCTGCGGCGGGCGCGATCGATGCGCTCGAGCACCTGCTCCTCGCGGACCGTTCCCGGCAGCGGCTGCGGGGAGCCCTTGGTGCGCCCGTCGTGCGGGTTGGGCAGCAGCTCGCCGCGGCGGGCCAGCTCATCGTGCTCGCGAAGCGCCTCGGCGACCCAGCCGGAGCTGTGGGCCTCGCTCGCGCTGTCGGTGTCGCTCGCGTGGCTGGCCGTCATGACCTGCTCACTTCCTTTACCCGCTGGCGGTTGAGCCGCCCGAAGTTGTAGTACGCGGCGCAGGCACCCTCGGGAGACACCATGCAGGTGCCGATCGGGGTCTCCGGCGTGCAGGCGGTGCCGAACACCTTGCATTCCCACGGCTTGAGCACGCCCTTGAGCACCTCGCCGCACTGGCATGCCTTGGGATCGGCCACCCGCACGCCGGGCACGTCGAACAGCAGCTCAGCATCGAAGCGGGCGTAATCCGCGCGCATCCGCAGCGCGGAATGCGAGATGAAGCCCAGCCCGCGCCACTCGAAGTACGGCCGCAGCTCCATGGTCTGGCCGATCGCCTTGAGGGCCACGATGTTGCCGTCCCACGGCACCACCCGGGTGTACTGGTTCTCCACCTCCGACCGGTCCTCGGACAGCTGCAGCATCAGCATGTAGATGGACTGCAGGATGTCCAGCGGCTCGAACCCTGCCACCACCACCGGCTTGCCGTAGTCCCGCGCGATGAATTCGTACGGCCGGCAGCCGATCACCGTGGACACGTGACCAGGGCCGATGAAGCCATCGAGCCGCAGGTCGGGAGAGTCGAGTATCGCCTTGATGGCCGGGACGATCGTGACGTGGTTGCAGAAGATGGAGAAGTTCTCCAGCCCCTCGGCAGCCGCGCGCAGCACCGTCATGGCCGTGGACGGGGCGGTGGTCTCGAAGCCGATCGCCATGAACACGACGCGCTTGTCCGGGTTCTGCCGGGCGATCTTCAGCGAGTCCAGCGGCGAGTACACCATCCGGATGTCGGTGCCGCGCGCCTTGGCGTCGAAGAACGAGCCCTTGCTGCCCGGGACCCGCATCATGTCGCCGAAGGAGGTCATGATCACGTCCGGGTTCGCGGCCAGGTGCATGGCGTCATCGACCCGGCCCATCGGGATCACGCACACCGGGCAGCCCGGGCCGTGCACCAGCTCGACCGACTCGGGCAGGTAATCCTCGAGCCCGTGCTTGTAGATCGTGTGGGTGTGGCCGCCGCACACCTCCATGAACTTGTAGTGGCGTCCCGGCTCGCACAGCTCGGCGATCTTCGCGGACAGCGCGTGAGCCTGGTCGGCGTTGCGGAACTCATCGACGAATTTCATCAGGCCCTCCTACTCGATCATCGATTCCTGCAAGGCGGCGAGTTCTTCCTCGTAGGCCTGCCCGATCCCCTCCAGGAATTCCAGCGCGGCGGCGGCCTCGTCCTCGTCGATCTTCGACAGCGCGAAGCCGACGTGGATGAGCACCCACTCGCCGGGCTTGGGCGGATCGTCGGCGAGCAGGCCGATGTTGATGATGCGGCGAACCCCGCTCACGTCGACCTTGGCCAGGTCAGGCTGGCCGGAGACGAACTCGATTACCTCGCCGGGTATGCCGAGACACATGTGTCCACCCCTCTGCGGCTCATCGAGAACCGTCGTTGCCAGCGCGCTGGCCGTCATTGGCCTCGCGCTCGTCGTCATGGACTGGGTGCTGCTCACCGGCGCCGGATCCGGTCGCGGCGATCAGGCCCTTGACGACCCGCACCGCCTCGCCGACCGCCGCGGTAACCGCCGGGGACAGCCCGATTCCGTAGTCGACGCTGACCGGCTCGCAGCCAACGAGCAGCACCTTGCCGGCGTCGGCGCCGAGCATGTCAAGCACGCCGAAAACCACGTCGGGCTGCATGCCGTGCGCATCGAAGAGCTGACTGCCCGCGCCCGAGTCAGCCGTCCCGGGCGGCCGGGTGTGATCAAGCTCGATCACGTAGATCGTGCCGGGCTCGTCGCCGCGGGAGGTGGCGTCGATGAGAATCGTGGTCTCGTACCCGTTGGCCAGGTCATAGGCCAGGTGCATGCCGCTGATCCCGTAGTCGGCGAGCCTGACCCACTCGGGGAGGTCCTCGGTGGCCAGCCGCCGCGCGACCTCGACTCCGAACCCGTCGTCACCCAGGAAGATATTGCCGACCCCGGCGACGAGCATGCGGCTCGTCACCGGATCACCTGCTGCCCGTCCAGGGCGGCGAGCGTGAGCTCCCACAGGATGTTGTAGACGGTGGTCTGCGCCTCCTGGATGCGGTGCACCGACGATGACGGCGCCACGAAGAGGTAATCGATGCTGTCGAGCTCGGCCATCTTGCCGCCCTCGTAGCCGGAGAAGCCGATGGTCAGCATTCCCCGGCGGCTCGCCTCGTCGAAGGCACGTAGCAGGTTGCCCGAGTTGCCGCTGGTGGACAGGCCGACCGCGATGTCATCCTTGCGGCCGAATGCGGCAATCTGCCGGGCGAAGACCACGTCCACGCCGATGTCATTGCAGAGCGCGGTGAGGATAGCGGGATCACTAGCCAGGCAGTACGCAGCCAGCGGCGTGCTGCCGCCGCCAGGGTGCAAGTACAGCGTGGCCAGTTGCTGGGCGTCCGTTGCGCTGCCGCCGTTGCCGAAGGGGAGCAGCCGCCCGCCCGCGGCGAACCGGCGGGCGGATTCCTGCGCGCACTCGGCCAGCCGGGCGCCGTCGCGGGCGCAGATCAGCTGGCGCAGCTCCATGATCTCGGCTGCCTTGGCCACGGTGGACCTGCGCACCTCCTCCAGCACGGCAGGCAGGTCACTCGTGCTGGCATACAGGAACGGGTAAAGCGACTCGACCGTGCCCTGGCCAGCCTCGCTTTCCTGCTTCGTCATGCCGGTCAGCCCCCCACGACCGCGATGGCTTCCCTGGCGTGCACCAGGATGGTGTCGCCGACTCCCGCGCTGACCAGGGCGATGCTCACTTCTTCGGTGCCCGCGCCGGTGTCCACGACGGCCATGTCATCCGCGAGCAGCTGCACGACGGTGACGGCCACCGCGGTATCGGAGCAGGTGATGCAGACGTCATCGTGGCACTCGGGAACCGCGGGCCGGCCGCCCGGCGCGCGCCCGGCCGTCGCGTGGTCATTCCTTAAGCCGGTCATGCGACCACTCCCGGGGCCAGGATGCCGGGCTGCTCAAAGAACACGTGCACGAGCTCCCAGAGCACGTGATACGCGGTGACGTGCATCTCCTTGACGATCCTGGGATCGCCGGACCTGGCGGCCAGCAGGTGATCCACGGCCGGGCTGGCCGTGATCGCGCCGTCCTCGCCGCCCACCAGCGCGATCGTCAGCAGCCCGAGTTCGCGGGCAGCGGCCAGCCCGGACAGGACGCTGGGGCAGTTGCCGTCGGTCGAGATGCCGAGCGCGATGTCGGCGGGCTCGGCCAGGAAGCGGATCTGGTGAGCGAAGATCTCGGCCATGCCGTGGCTGGCTGCCACTCCGGTCACCGTGGCGATATCCGAGGTCAGCGAGATCGCGGGCAGCGCGCGCTTCCCGACGATGACCGGATGGACGAACTCGACGGCCACATGCTGCGCGTCGGTGCTGGCCCCGCCGGTGCCGAAGACCACGAGCTTCCCGCCGCGGTGGAAGCGGATCGCCATGTCGTGGCAGGCGGCTGCCACCGCCCTGGCCTGATCGGCGAAGTCCTGCATCGGCGCCGCCCGGCGCTCGAACAAGGCGGTGACGGCATTGCCGTCCGCTGCTGCGGGCGCAGCGGCCGCTGCCGGGGCATGGTCTTCCGGCGATGTCATGCCGGCGCCTCCGCCGGTTCCGACAAGTCGATGTCGGCCTCGATGCCGACCGCGTCGCGTACCTTCAGTGCCCCCAGAAAGGCGGTGTACGGCTTGATCCCGTAGTCGGACTGCAGTACCGAGCCGGTGACGCGATAGCGGTCCTGGCCGGCCGGGCTGACACTGAGCCTGAGCGGGCGCGCGACGCCGGTGAGCGTGAACGTCCCGCTGACCGTCCCGCCGCCGTTGCCGTCCGGCTCGAACGCGGTCGCGGCGAAGACGGCCTCCGGGTTGCGGTCTGTTGCCAGCAGCTTGCGCGCCGTCCCGCTGATGTCGCGCCGGTCCCGGTCGGTGAGCGGCTTGATGCCGCCGGTCCCCTCGCGGACGATCAGGGCGCCCATGTCGATGCGGACCTCGAGCGCTGACGCCGCGGCGTCAGCGCCGATCGTCAGCTCGCCGGACCAGCGGGATGCCTCGATCGTCAGGTCATGACCAGCCTGGGCAACCATTCCGTCGCGCGATGTTCGTATGACGATCCGGCTACGGTCCGTGCTGAGTTGATGGCGTCCCGCTTGAACTGCCATGGCAGCACCGTAGGACACATGTGGGGGGGCGTCCAGTGGTCTGGCCAGACAGGTTTGACGATTTACCGATGCAGGCGGTATCAGCGACACGACCGGGACTTCCGGCTAGGGAAGCGGGACCTCGCCGAACACCTCCTGGATCCGCCGCAAGTCCCGCATCCGCGGCTCGGTCGCGCCGCCCACCCAGCGGCCGACGGTCTTCACCGACACGCCGAGTTGCCGCGCGGCCGCCTCCTGGGTCAGGCCCTCCCGGCGTAGCGCGCTCGACATCCACTCCGCGAAGGTCCCTGGCTGGCCTGGCTCGCCGAGCTGCACTGCCTCCGGGGCGGATCCGGCCGGCCGGGCCGCAGCCCGAGCTGCGTCGGCGCCGGCGATCCCGGCTGCCGGGGAGATGGCAGGCCGGGCCGGTCCGGCCTGGGCCTGGGCCTGGGCCTGCGGAGCCTGCGCGGGGAAGGGCGCGGCGATCGGCATCTCCGAATGGAGCACGTCGACCTCGACGTGCTCAGGGAAGATGCGGAACGCCACCTGGATGCACCCGGTGGGCCCGGCAGCATCGAGCAGGGCGCGGAAAACCGTCTCGCCGACCTCGCGGGTTCCTTGCTCGGTCAGTGGCGACTCGGCCAGGCAGCGCCGGACGAAGTCCCTGATGTCGGGAATCGAAGACGGGCGCGCGGGGAAGATCTGGGAAAGAACGACGACCGGCACAACCTCGATCGAGTCCCCCTCGGGACCGGACAAGGGTTCAGCCACCAATCCCTCCCTCAGGCAGGCCCCAGCGCAGTCCGGCTGGGCACATGCCAGGGTACGTCCAACAGGAAAGAATCAGGAACCCACGGGTAAAGAACTCGTTGAGCTGGGTCATGACAGTCCGGCGTTACAGACACATGCGTCGCCGGACCTGCCACTAACGTCGCGAAGTGCCCGCTGATCGGACAGTTGTGTCCTGCAAACTGTCCGATCTCTCTTGTAGCCGGACCGTCGCCGGTCTAACATGACGTCGTCTGCGCATCACCCAAAGGCGAGGTACGTGCCCATCTTCTATGCGGCAGTCGCGAGGTCAGCTGAGGCCGGGGGGCCATCGGGCAGCAAGCGCTGCCTGACCGGGGCCAGTTTCCGCGGCGCGGCGCCTGGGGCCGTCAGCTCGGCGCTCTGCCGCTTGCAGGCCGGCAGTACCTGGTATCCAGCCGATCCAGCAGCGAGGAGGTGGCCTCCTCATGGCCACTGACACACAGCCAACCGAAACATCGCAGGCTGAAGCCGAGGAGCCCGTGGTCCACATCCTGTGGATGAACGGGGGGCTGGGCTGCGACGGGGACTCAGTCGCGCTGACCGCGGCCACCCAGCCCAGTATCGAGGAAATCGCGCTGGGTGCCTTGCCCGGGCTGCCCAAGGTCGCCGTGCACTGGCCGCTGATCGACTTCGAGTGCGGCCCCGAGCAGGGCGCCGACAACTTCATCGAGTGGTGGCACAAGGCCGACCGGGGTGAGCTCGATCCCTTCGTGCTCGTGGTCGAGGGATCGATCCCGAACGAGGCGATCAAGGAGGAAGGCTACTGGTGCGGTTTCGGCAACAATCCCGCGACCGGCCAGCCGATGACGACCAACGAGTGGCTGGACCGGCTCGCGCCCAAGGCGACCGCGATCCTGGCTGCCGGGACCTGCGCCACCTATGGCGGAATCCACGCGATGGCCGGGAACCCGACCGGCGCGATGGGCGTCCCTGACTATCTCGGCTGGGACTGGCGGTCAAAGGCGGGCCTGCCCATCGTCTGCGTCCCCGGCTGCCCGACTCACCCGGACAACCTCTCGGAGACCATCCTGTACCTGCTCTACCAGGTCGCCGGGCAGGCGCCGATGATCCCGCTGGATGAGGCGCTGCGGCCGACCTGGCTGTTCGGGGCCACCGTGCACGAGGGATGCGACCGGGCCGGCTACTACGAGCAGGGTGACTTCGCCGCCGAGTACGGCTCTCCCAAGTGCCTGGTCAAGCTCGGCTGCTGGGGGCCTGTGGTCAAGTGCAACGTCCCCAAGCGCGGCTGGATCAACGGCGTCGGCGGCTGCCCGAACGTGGGCGGGATCTGCATCGCCTGCACGATGCCCGGCTTCCCGGACAAGTTCATGCCGTTCATGGACGAGCCGCCGGGATCCAAGGTTTCCACGACAGCGAGCAGCCTTTACGGAACGGTCATCAAGACGCTCCGCGGCTTCACGGCCAAGACCCTTGATGACGAGCCCAAGTGGCGGGTGAAGGGCAACGAGTTGCTCACGGGCTACAAGAAGACCTGGTGACATCGGCCGGCGCCGGCTTTTCGCGAAGCTGCCGCGCCCGCGAACAGGGAGAGGGATGAACGATGACGACGGTCGATGACTCCGGCGTAGTGGAGATGAACTGGGACCCGATCACGAGGATCGTGGGCAGCCTGGGCATCTATACCAAGATCGACTTCAAGCAGAAGAAGGTCGTCGAGTGCCACAGCACATCGTCGATCTTCCGCGGCTACAGCATCTTCATGAAGGGCAAGGACCCGCGGGACGCGCACTTCATCACCAGCCGCATCTGCGGCATCTGCGGTGACAACCACGCGACGTGCTCGGTCTACGCGCAGAACATGGCCTACGGGGTGCGCCCGCCGCATCTTGCCGAGTGGATCATCAACCTGGGCGAGGCTGCCGAGTACATGTTCGACCACAACATCTTCCAGGAGAACCTGGTCGGGGTCGACTTCTGCGCGAAGATGGTCGGCGAGACCAACCCGAGCGTGCTCGAGCTGGCTAACCGCACCGAGTGCGCGCACGCCGCCGAGCATGGCTACCGCTATATCGGCGACATCATGCGCTCGCTGAATCCGCTGGAAGGCGAGTTCTACCGCGAGGCGCTGCAGGTCAGCCGGTCCACCCGGGAGATGTTCTGCCTCATGGAAGGGCGCCATGTGCACCCCTCCACGCTGTACCCGGGCGGCGTCGGCACGACGGCGACGGTGCAGCTCTTCACCGACTACCTGACCCGGCTGATGCGCTACGTCGAGTTCATGAAGCGGGTCGTGCCGATGCATAACGACCTGTTCGACTTCTTCTACGAGGCGCTCCCGGGCTACGAGGAAGTCGGCAGGCGCCGCGCCGACATGGTCTGCTGGGGCGCGCTCAACGATCCGGATCACTGCGACTTCAAGTACGAGAACATGACCAACTGGGGCCGCAAGATGTTCGTCAGCCCCGGCGTCATCCGGGACGGCGAGCTGATCACCAACGACCTGGTGGAGATCAACCTGGGGATCCGGATCCTGCTCGGCAGCTCGTTCTACGAAGACTGGGAAGACCAGGAGATGTTCGTCACCCGGGATGCCCTGGGCAACCCGGTGGACCGGCGTCACCCGTGGAACCAGCACACGATCCCGCGGCCGGGCAAGCGCAACTTCGAGGAGAAGTACAGCTGGGTCATGTCGCCGCGCTGGTTCGACGGCAAGGATCACCTGGCCGCGGACACCGGCGGCGGGCCGCTGCCGCGGCTCTGGGCCACCGCGCTGGGCGGCCTGGTGGATATCGGCTACATCAAGTCCACCGGGCACAGCGTGCAGATCAACCTGCCGCGCACCATGAGCAAGCCCGCGGTCAGCTTCGAGTGGACGATCCCGCGTGACAAGGAAGGCCGGCCGCTGTCCAACGCCATCGAGCGTGACCGGGCGCGCACCTACTTCCAGGCGTACGCGGCCGCCGCGGCGCTGTACTTCGTGGAGAAGGCCCTTGCCGAGATCAGGGCCGGGCGCACGAAGACCTGGGAGCCATTCAACGTGCCGGACGAGGCGTTCAGCGTCGGCTTCACCGAGGCCGTCCGCGGCGTGCTCTCCCACCACATGGTGATTCGCGGCGGGAAGATCGCGAACTACCACCCGTACCCGCCGACCCCGTGGAACGCCAGCGTGCGGGACAGCTTCGGGACGCCGGGACCCTACGAGGACGCCGTGCAGAACACGCCGATCTTCGAGGAGAATCCGCCGGATCGGTTCAAGGGCATCGACGTCATGCGGGCGGTCCGGAGCTTCGACCCGTGCCTGCCCTGCGGCGTGCACATGTCCCTTGGCGACGGCAAGGTGCTGGACAAGGTGCATACGCCGATGTCGGTTGTGCTGGCAACCTAGCCACGCTGGAGGGGTCCGGGTCCCCGCGCGGGCCCGGGCCGGTCCAGGTCCACCCCGCCCGCCAGCTGGCGCCGGGCGGGTTCCGACGGCCGCTGGCAGACGGAGGCGAAACGGATGACCGGCGTTCAGGAAGTCGGGACACGGGTGGAGGAACTACTCGCCGCGCTGCGGACCACCGCTGGCGGGAAGGCTGCCGCCGCCGCGGATGAGCTAGTCGGGCTGCTGGTCGGCCTCTACGGTGACGGCCTCACCCATATCGTGACCCTGCTCGGCGAGCAGGGCGACGCGGGCGTGGCCATACTGGTCAAGCTGGCCGAGGACCCGCTGGTCGAGAGCCTCATGCTGCTGCACGGGCTTCATCCGCTGGACGTCGACGCGCGGATCCAGCGCGCACTCGACGAGGTCCGGCCCTACCTGGGGTCGCATGCCGGCGGGGTGCAGTACCTCGGCGTGTTCGATGGCGTGGCGAAGCTGCGGCTGGAGGGCAGCTGTAACGGCTGCCCGTCCTCAACGGTCACCGTCCAGCTGGCGATCCAGGGCGCGGTCGAGGCAGCCGCGCCTGAGGTGACGCAGGTCCTGGTGGAGGGCATGACCGAGTCGTCTCCGCCTGGTCTCAAGCTGCTGCAAATCGGCACCCGCCCGCCGACGGCCGGAACCGGACCTGGCAGTGATCCCGCCTCCATGGAGGGGAGTGGCGGGACCGACGCAGGTAGCGAGGTTGGCTGGGTCACCCTGCCGAACATCGGGCCGCCGAGTTCCCGGCCGGTCACCGCCATGGCCGACGGGATCTCCGTGCTGGTCTGCTCGGTCCGCGGAACGCTTTATGCGTACCGCGACGCCTGCGGCGCGTGCGGCTCCTCGCTCGCCGACGGAGCGCTGGAACGCGAGCAGCTGACCTGCCCGGGCTGTGGCGCGCGCTACGACGTGCGGCTGGCCGGCAAGTGCCTCGACGATCCGGCCGTGCATCTCGACCCGCTGCCGTTGCTCACCGATAGCGGCGGCGTCCGGGTGGCGTTGCCGCAGGCGGTCCGCGCGTGACCGGCAACGTCGGACTCCGCCGGTTCGTGCCCGGTGCCGCGGCCGCGCCCCCCGCTCCGGCCGCGGCACCGGGCATCCCGGCCCAGCCGGGCACGGCCGCGGCACCGGGCGAGCGGGGCACCGCCGGCCCGCCGCCCGGCGGTGCCCCGCTACAGGAAAAGTGCGAGCTGTGCGCGACTGAGGTCCCCGTCCAGCATGGCCACGTCGCGGATCTTGAGCAGTCCACGCTGATCTGCGCCTGCCGGGCGTGCTACCTGCTCTTCACGCATGCGCAGGCGGGCAGGGGCCGGTACCGCGCGGTTCCTGATCGCTACCTCCGCGATCCGGCCAGGCAGCTGACCGTGGCGGAGTGGGATGAGTTCGAGATCCCGGTCGGGCTGGCGTTCTTCCTGCGCAGCTCGCAGCGCGAGGAAGTCAGCGCGTTCTATCCGAGCCCGGCCGGCGCCACCGAGAGCACGCTTAACCTGGCTGCCTGGGACCGGCTTACCGCCGAGCATCCGCTGCTCGGTGCCGCGGATGCGGATGTCGAGGCGGTGCTGATCTGCCGCACGGACTCCGGCGTCGAGTACTTCCTGGTGCCGATCGACGCCTGCTATGAACTCGCCGGCCGGATGCGGCTGCACTGGCGGGGTTTTGACGGCGGCTCGGAGGCTCGCGAGAGCATTGCCGAGTTCCTCGCTCAGGTCCGGGGCCGTGCCAGGGCCTTCCGCAAGGAGTCCTGAGATGGCCGAGCTCGTCTTCGACTGCGTCGGCGCGCATGCTGACCGCTATGCGGTATCTCCGGCCATGTCCTTCTCGCTGCGCATCAGCGATACCAGCGGGGAGAGCGTCGAGGCAATCGCGCTGCGCTGCCAGATCAGGATCGAGCCAGCCCGGCGGCGTTACTCCGACGCCGAGGCCGAGCGGCTGAACGATCTCTTCGGCGAGACTCAGCGCTGGGCCGAGACGCTCCGGCCGATGCAGTTCACCAACGTTGCGATCATGGTGCCCCGATTCACCGGCAGCATCGAGCTTGAACTGCCGGTCATGCTCACTTACGACCTGGAAATCGGCGCGACCAGGTACTTCGCAGGCCTGGACGGCGGCGAGGTGCCGCTGCTGCTGCTCTTCAGCGGCACCGTGTTTACCATGGCCGGCGGCCGGATCCAGGCGCAGCAGGTGCCGTGGAGCAAAGAGGCTGCCTACCGCCTCCCGATCGGTGTCTGGCGCGAGGCCATCGACGCTCATTTCCCGAACAGCGCATGGATCAAGATGAGCCGGCAGACGCTGGACGGCCTGCAGCAATTCAAGACCAGCAGGGCGCTCCCGACGTGGGATGCGACGCTGCTGGCATTGCTGGCAGAGGCAGCGGAGCACGCGGAGGGGCAGTCATGAGGCTCGATCCCGCTCATCTCGACCACGCCCGCAAGGTGGCGGACGCGATCCTCTACGAGGGCTACCTGCTGTACCCCTACCGCCGGTCATCGCAGAAGAACCAGATCCGGTTCCAGTTCGGCGTGCTGATGCCGCCCGCCTACAGCGCGATCGATGACTGCGAGCCGTCCGCCAGCCAGACCGAGTGCCTGGTCGAGTGCCCGGACGACGCCGAGGTGCGCATCCTGATCCGGTTCCTGCAGTTGCAGCGGCGGATCGTGTACGGGGTATCACCGGACAGCGGCGAGATGCACAAGGTCGGCACCCTGTACGTGGACGGATCCGAGTTCACCACCTGGGACGAGGCTGCCGAGCGGGAGCAGCACGTGACCGCTTCAGTCGCTGCCCTGCTGACCGAGGACAGGAACGTCGAGTTCCATGCCGGGAGCGGCGAGGCCGTTGAGGATCTCACCGACTCCGCCGGCAAGAAGGCCGGCCGCCTGGTCCGCCAGTGGGACGACACCGGCGGGATGATCAGGCTGCACGCCGAGCGGGTCGCGGGCCCCTACCAGGCGCTGCGGCTACGGGTGAGGGTAGAGAACCACGTGACGCCCGGCACGGCGCTGCGCAGCAGGGAAGACGGCCTGCGGCATTCGCTGATCGCGGCGCATCTGCTGATCGGCGTGCCGGGCGGGACGTTCCTGTCCATGACCGACTCACCGCAATGGGCAACCGAGGAGATCGCAGGTTGCGTCAACGTCGGGACCTGGCCGGTGCTTGCCGGGCCGGAAGGCTGCACGGAGCTCATGCTGTCCTCACCGGTCATCCTCTATGACCATCCCGAGATCGCCCCGGAAAGCGCCGGTGACCTCTTCGACGCCACCGAGATCGACGAGATCCTGACCCTGCGCACCATGGCGCTCACCGACGCGGAAAAGCGCGAGGCCCGCGCCACGGATCCGCGTGCGGCCGAGCTGCTGGACCGGATGGACCACATTCCGCCGGAAATGCTGGAGCGCATGCACGGGGCCATCCGGTACCTGCGGCCGGTCGCAGGCCAGGCGCCAGCGCAGCCCGCGGCTGACAGCATGCCCGCGTGGCCGGGGCCTGACGGCGAGCCGGCGTGGCCGGGGGCTGACGGCGTGTCCGGGTGGCCGGCCACGGCTGACGGCATTCCTACCTGGCCGCCGGGCGCCATGGCCGCGCTGCCCGTGCCGGAGCCGACAGCCGAGATCACGGACCGGCCGTCGGTGCCCTGGTGGGATCCGGGCGCGGACGCCTCCGTCTCGCCGGACACCGACCACGTGGTCGTGGCCGGCGTGCGCATCGCCAGCGGCAGCCGCGTCGTGATGCGGCCGGGCATCCGGCGCGCCGACGCCCAGGACCTTTTCCTCATCGGGCGCGAGGCCACGGTGCAGGCGGTGCTGCACGATGTCGACGGCGAAGTGCACATCGCGGTCAGCCCGGACAACGATCCTGCTGCCGAGCTGCAGCGCAACCACGGCAGGTTCCTCTATTTCTCACCCGACGAGGTCGAGCCGATCGATCCCGCCGGGCCCACCTTGCACCCGGCCGAATCAGGCCGCGCAGCGGTCCATCACGGCTCAGAGGAGGAAACGAAATGATCTCGAGACTGATCAAGGCAGCGGTCATCGCGGTCGTCCTGGCGGCGATCATCCAGTCACTGCCGGACGTCAAGCGCTACCTCGAGCTCCGCGAGATGTAGCTATCCAGGGCGCGGCACTCGCGCATCGGGACCCCACGAGATGAGGCAGGAAAATGGAAGCGATCATCGGATTCGTGGTCGGCTACCTGACCGGCAGCAAGGAAGGGCGGGCGGGTCTTGACCGGCTCCGCACATCATGGCATGCGATCAGGACGTCGCCGGAGGTGCGCAGGCTAGCGGGCGAGGCGGTCGTTATCGCCGAGGCCACAGTCAAGCGGGCTGCCAGCGGCGGCATCGGCGGGACCCTGGGCGGCGTGACCGACTTGCTCGCCAGCCGGGCCGCCAGCCGCCAGGGACAGCGCGCAGCCTGACGTCAGCCGGGCTTCGGCTCACCCTTCCTGGCTCACCCTGCCTGCAGCCCGGATAGCCTGCGGCTCGCCCGCTGGCGTGTCGGCCTGCCCGGCGCCCAGGTCAGCGGGTACCGGCGTGAGTCGTGCGCCCCGGC
The DNA here is from genome assembly GCA_963707065.1 of uncultured Actinomycetes bacterium. Taxonomy (GTDB): domain Bacteria; phylum Actinomycetota; class Actinomycetes; order Streptosporangiales; family Streptosporangiaceae; genus Palsa-506. Next base: position 110,960 of record CAVPPJ010000007.1, on the reverse strand, counting down.
GGGCGGCCGGGTTTGGCACGATGGGCCGGTGACCCTACACCTGCTCGCCATGGACGGCGCGGCGGCCAGCGCTGATCGCCCGACGATCGAGCGCCTGCTGCGGGACGACAAGCTGCTGTGGCTGGACCTGGAAGATGCGGGTGAGGACGGCGTGGCGCTGCTGCGCGATGTGTTCCAGCTGCACCCGCTGGCGCTTGAGGATGTAGAGGAGTTCGGCCAGCGCCCGAAGCTCGAGGACTTCGGCGAGGTCTCGTACCTCATCGCCTACGGGGCGCAGGGTGCCGGCGAGGCGCTGGTCGAGGTGCACTGCTTCTACTCGGAGCACTACGTGATCACGGTCAGGCATGAATCCTGCGAGGTACTGGACCAGCTCAGGGACAGTTTCGCGCGGCCGGACGGCGTGCTGTCCCGGCTCCCTGCGGCCGGCCGGCGGGCGCGGCCCGTCCGGCTGATCCTGCTGCATCACATCATGGACAGCCTGATCGACAGTTTCTTCCCGGCGCTGTCGGATTTCGATGACCGGATCGACGATCTCCAGCAGCAGATATTCGCCAAGCCGAGCAACGACCAGCTGGTTCAGCTTTTCGCCATGCAGAAATGGCTGGTCGGGCTGCGGAAGCTGGTGACACCGCAGCGCGACTCCATGGCGTCACTGGTGTCTGGCGTGTCGGCCCTGCCGGGCATGACCCCGGAGGGCGAACCTTACCTCCGGGATCTCTATGACCACCTGATCCGGATCAGCGATCTCGTCGACAGCTACCGTGACCTGCTGAGCAACGCGATGGACGCGTACTTGTCGATCGTGTCCAACCGGCTCAATGAGGTGATGAAGCAGCTCACCGTCATCGCCACGATCTTCCTGCCGCTCTCGTTCCTGACCGGGTTCTTCGGCCAGAACTTCGGCTGGATGGTCAGCCGGCTCGGCGGGCTGCCGACCTTCCTCGTGCTCGGGATCGGCACTGAGCTGGTTGCAGCAGTCGGCCTGTTCACGCTGTTCCGCCTGCGCCGCTGGTTCTGACTGCGGCCAGCTGCGGCTCGCCGCTGTCGCCGTCGCCCGGCGCATTACGGCGGCGGCGCCTGATGCTGCCGAGGATCACGCTGATGCCCAGTGCCCCGGCCGGCGGGAGCGTGACCAGGGCCGGGAGCTGGTAGCGCCAGGAGAACTCGAAGAGGTCGGAGGTGAGAAGCACCGCGACGGCGGCGGTGAAGAAGAGGAAGCAGGCCAGGGCCGTCTGGCGGTCAGCAGCGGCGGCTCCGTCGCCGGCCCCGGCGGTGCGGCGCCGGCGGCGGACCAGGCTGGCCGAGCCGATGAGCCCGGCGATGGCGGCGATGGCGAGCAGCGGTCCCGGGGTATACCCGCCGCGGAGCTGGTAGGAGCGCAGGAAGGCGGCCAGCGGCCGGACGACGTCGGCCTTGCCGCCCTGCGAGGCGGGCACTGGCTTCAGGTAGCTGATCCCGCCACTGGGGGTGAGCTGCACGCCGAGCACGAGGACGTGCTGGCGGTTGACCGTGATGGTCGGGCTGTACACCGGGTAGCTGCCCTGGAACTGCCAGCGCGAGATCGGGGTGTCCCCGGCGCTGGTGACCCGGGTCAGCGCGAACAGCTTCAGCGCATCCCGGCTGATCCCGCCGATGACCCGCAGCGGCTGCTGCAGGAGCACCTTGTGGTTGAAGCTGGCGATGACCTTGCTGCGCTGCCGTCCGGCCGGGGGGGCGTAGTCCCTGAGCGGGGACGCCGCGGAGTGCTCGAGGCCGTCCGGGCCGAGTGCCCGCTGCCGGGCCGTGGGGCAGAGCGGCCGCTGGTACGCCGGAAGCTGCAGCGTCGCGCAGTCGGCGGCCGCGGCCATCCGCCCGTAGAGCTCGCTGGTGCCGGAGTGAGAGAGCTGGAAGTGCCCGTTCTGCTCAAGAGAGATGCCGCTGTACACGAGGATCGGCAGCGCAAAGGCCGCGCACAGCGCGGCGGCATGGCCGGCTCGTCCCCGCCAGGCTCCGGGCACGATCGCCACGTAGACGGCGGCGGGCAGCACGAGGATCTCGCCGACCTGCCGGAACGTCGCCGAGGAGCCGAGGATCAGTCCGGCGGCGACGACAGTCCGGACGCCTGGTGCTGGCCGCCAGAGCAGCAAGGCGAGCCCGGCGACGATCATCGCCTCGAACCACACATCCGGCATGATCGTCTGCTCCATCTGGAGCTGATAGGCGTCCAGCAGTACCGGGGCGATGGCCACCGCGGCCAGCCAGCGCGGGCAGCCGCGGCGCAGCAGGACCAGGTACAGCACCACCGCCATGGCCAGTCCGAGCAGATGCTGGACCGCGGTAACCGTGCTCAGGTTGCCGACGAGCAGGATGGCTGCGAGTGGCACCTTGTATCCGACCGGATCAGTGCCTGGCCAGGCGTTATAGAGGTACTTGACGCTGTCGATGTAGAGCAGCGCGGGCCGGTAGGCGGTCTGGGTCAGCGCCCGCAAGATGAGGCCGGCCAGCAGCAGCGCCGCCGCCAGCCAGTGCCGGCGCAGCACCCGCAGGGTGGCTGCCGACCAGCTGCCTGCGGGCAGGCTGGGCGCCCGCGACATGCGTGCCCGCCAGTTTCGCTGGCGGGCGCCTGGCCCGGCTGCCGTTGCCCCGGTGCCAGGCGCCACTGCGCCGGGAGCCGCTGCCTCGTTCCCTGGGGCCGCTGCGTCAGCGCCGGGAGCCGCCGTCTCGTTCCCGGCGGCCGCTGCCTCGTTCACTGGGGCCGCTGCGTCAGGCCGGGAGCCGCCGTCTCGTTCCCGGGGACCGCCGTCTCCTTCCCGGGATCGCCTGCTCCGCCGGCGGCCGTCGCCGGGGTGCCGCTGGCACGGCGGCCAGTGGTCCCGGCCGCTGTCTTGGGCATTCGCATAGCGGTCATTCCGATGATGGATAGCGGCCGCCGCTGGCCGCGGTAGCTGCAGTCCAGGACGTGTCCTCGGTCGGTGGCTCGTCGGTCCGGCTGCTGCGGGCGCTGCACTGCCGAGACCCTGAGCCGTCCCCGACGAGGGTACCGGAGCACCGGAACAGGGCCGTCGGCCAGCTTAGCTCCCGGCGGTTTCACGGTGCCCAGCCTGCCGTGTCCATCCCGCTGAGGTGCCGGCCTGCGCATTCGCTGCTACCGGGGCTGGCCTGCCGCATTCGCTCCCGGCGGAACGTCAGCATGCCGTTCTAGCGTGATGCTCATGGACACCAGTGCCGCCGGCCGGGCAGAGGGTGCCGTCAGTCCGCGGCCAGGGTGGGATGTGCTGGCCAGATCGGTGCGCAGGCAGGTGCCGCATCTCAGCGCCCCGCCGCCGGGCGGACGAGGCCTCTGCGCTGCCTGCCGGATCCCGGTCAGGCCCGGCAATACCCGCTGCTATCAGTGCGGCCAGCATGCGGAGACGCTGCCCGGGCTGCTCGCTGACGTCGTGGTGCCCATCTGCTACGCGGCGAAGGGCGGCGAGCATGCCCGGAACCTGTGGCTGTACAAATCGGCGCAGCCAGGCGCCGGCCTGGCGCAGGCGGCGCTGCGCGCGCTGCTCATCATCTTCCTGCGCGACCACGGACGGTGCGTGTGGCGTTCGGCGGGCATGATCATGCCCACCCATCTCGCCGTGGTGCCGAGCGGCCGGGGCCGGGCCGGGCCGCACCCGCTGCGGGCCCTGGCCGGACCGTGCGTTTCGCTGCCCTGGATATCGCTCGGACTGCGGTTACGTGATGAACCTGGCATCCGGGACCTGGATGCCGGCCGGTTCCGGGCGGCGCCAGCGGCCGGGGCGCGGGTCGCCCTGCTCGATGACACCTGGACGACGGGTGCCAGCGCTCAGTCCGCGTGCGCTGCCCTGCGGCTGGCAGGCGCGCGATCGGTGGCAGTTATCGTGCTCGGCCGCCATGTCAGCGCGCCGGAACCGGGCGGCCAGCCGGAACCGGGCGGCCAGCCGCAGCCGCACGCCGGCCAGCCGGTTCCGGGCGGCGGCGCGATGGTTCGCGGTCTCGCAGCCATGCGGTTCCGGCCGTGGCTATGCGCAGTGCATGCACCCGCGGATGAGAACGGTCAATAGGCTAGGTCCGTGCCTGCTGAACCCCCCTCGCGGACCGCCCTGGTGCGGCGCGCCCGCCGGATCAACCGTGAGCTCGCCATCATTTACCCGGATGCGCACACCGAGCTCGACTTCACCAGCCCGCTCGAGCTGCTCGTCGCGACCATCTTGTCTGCGCAGTGCACCGACAAGCGCGTCAATCAGGTCACGCCGGTCCTCTTCGCCCGCTACCACACGGCGGCCGACTACGCCGCGGCTGACCGCGGCGAGGTGGAGAAGATCATCCAGTCGACCGGGTTCTTCCGCGCCAAGACGACCAGCATCATCGGGCTCGGGCAGGCTCTCTGCGAGCGGTTCGGCGGCGAGGTGCCCGGCAGGCTGCGTGACCTCGTGACCCTGCCCGGGGTGGGCAGGAAGACGGCGAACGTGGTACTCGGCGACGCCTTCGGAGTGCCCGGCATCACCGTTGACACCCACTTCGGGCGGCTGAGCCGCCGCTTCGGCTGGACCGACCAGCACGACCCGGTGAAGGTCGAGCTTGAGGTCGGATCGCTGATCCCCCGCGCGGAATGGACCCCGCTATCGCATCGCATGATCTGGCATGGCCGCCGGGTGTGCCACTCCCGCACGCCCGCCTGCGGCGCCTGTGAGCTGGCCAGGCTCTGCCCGTCGTTCGGCCTCGGCCCCACCGATGAGAAGACCGCGCGCAAGCTCGTGAAGGCCGGGCCGTTCTCGTGATGGCCGGGGCGTTCTCGTGATGACCGGGGCGTTCTGATGGCCGGGGCGTTTTCGTGATGGCCGGGGCGTTCTGGTGACGGAGGCCGGCCATGGCGACGGCGTTCCCGGCTGGCTGACGGCGCTGGCCCTGGCGGCCTCCGGCATGCCGGTACCGGCGGCCCTGCGGCCCCGGCCAGGGGGCCGTCCCGCGGCGGTGCTCATCCTCTTCGGCACCGGCGCGGAAGGTCCTGACCTGCTGCTCGTCCAGCGCGGCCCGCGGCTGCGCCGGCACGCGGGGCAGCCGGCCTTTCCCGGCGGGGCGATCGACGCAGCCGACGGGGGCCCGGTCCAGGCGGCCTTGCGGGAGGCGGCCGAGGAGGCGCGCGTGGACCCCTCCGGCGTTCAGGTGCTGGCGGTGCTGCCCGACCTGTTCATCTCACGGAGCGGGTTCACGGTAACCCCGGTGCTCGCCTGGTGGCGGCAGCCGGCCCCGGTCGGCCCGGGTGATCCGGTGGAAGTCACCGCAGTGGCACGGGTTCCCATCGCGGACCTCGCCGATCCCGCGCACCGGCTGTCCATCCGCTTCCCCTCGTCCGGCGCGGCAGGCCCGGCGTTCCGGGTCAAGGGGATGCTGGTCTGGGGGTTCACGGCCATGGTGGTCGACCAGCTGCTCGCGCTGGGCGGCTGGGAGGTGCCCTGGGATGCCAGCCGGACCGAGGATCTGCCCGCCGAGGCGCTGATCGCGGCGAGCGGCCAGGGACCGATTTCCTGAGCTGCCCCGGGCCGCGTTCCGCGCCGGTCTCAGGCCCGTTGCATGCTGGCAAGCGGGATCCTGCCAGCCGGGATGCCGGATACGGTTGGGCACGTGCCCGGTGACTTGCTGGACCTGATCCTGATCGTGCTCGTCGTGGCCTTTGCCGTTGCCGGATACCGTCAGGGCTTCATCATCGGCGTGCTCAGTTTCGCCGGCTTCATCGGGGGCGGCGCGATCGGTGCCGTGTTCGGCCCGCGCATCGCCAAGTCGCTGGTCAGCGGCCTGGCCCAGCAGGCACTGGTCGCCATCATTGTCGTCTTCGTCGCGGCGATGATCGGCCAGCTGCTCGCATCCGGCGTGGGCGTGGCGATGCGAGCCCGGCTGACCTGGCGGCCGGCCACGGTGATCGACGCCATCGGCGGCGCTGCCGTGAGCATTATCTCGGTACTGCTCATCGCGTGGCTGATCGCCTCGGCTGTCGCTTACGCCCCCTTCCCGCTGATCTCCCGCCAGGTCAACGGCTCGACGGTGCTCCGCGGCGTGGACCGGCTGATGCCCCCGGCGGCCACCACCATGTTCTCCGATTTCCGCGCCCTGCTGGCCCGCGGGCCGTACACGCAGGTCTTCGGCGCGCTGGGCGCCGAAAGCGCGCTGTCGGTGGGTCCGCCGGACAATAGCGTCCTGTCATCCAGGGCGCTCGCCCGCGCCGGGCGCAGCGTCGTCAAGGTCCAGGGCACCGCGCCGAGCTGCGCGCGCCGGATCGAGGGCTCGGGCTTCGTCTTCGCCCGCCATCGCGTCATGACGAATGCGCACGTGGTGGCCGGCGTCACGCAGGGGCCAGAAGTGTCCGTCCCCGGCGGCCGCGAGTTGCCCGCCCAGGTCGTGCTGTACGACCCGCAGCGCGATATCGCGGTCCTCTACGTGCCGGGGCTGACCGCCCCCCCGCTCCATTTCGCCCGGCAGGCGTCGGCCGGCGACAACGCGATCGTGGTCGGCTATCCGCTGGACTCCTCTATCACCAAGGTGGCCGCCCGGATCGGCGGCAGCGAGGCGGCCAGGAGCCCGGACATCTACCAGACCACCCAGGTGACCCGTGAGATCTACTCGGTCAGGGCGGTGGTCAAGCCAGGCAACTCCGGCGGCCCGCTGCTCGCGCCAGATGGCCGGGTCTACGGAGTCGTGTTCGCCGCCGCCGTCTCGGTGCCGCACACCGGGTATGCCCTGACGGCGGCGGAGGTCGCGCCCGACGCCCGGGCGAGCCGGGCGGCCACCGTGCCGGTCTCCACCCAGGGCTGCGACCAGTAAGCGGCGGGTCCGCTGGAGGCTGACCAAGTAAGCAGGCTGACCAAGTAAGCAGGCTGACCAGCAAGGAGGCTGACCAGCAAGGGGGCGCGGATCGCTGGCAGCTAAGGCGCGGCCGTGCTCAGCCGGACGAGCAGCTGATCCGGCGGCACGGCCGCCAGCCCGTCCCGTTCGATCCGGTCCGCCAGGTCACCGGCCGAGCTGGCGACTCCGGCGGCGTCGATCCCGTGCGGGCAGTCGCCGGCATATCCGCTGACCGCGGCCGCCCCGCGGCGCAGCAGGGCGACCGCGCCCCTGGCGTTCCCGCGCTGCGCATGGGTGAGGCCCACCGCGACCTGAGCCAGGCCCTTCCACAGGCCGCGCTCAGCGGGCGGCGCGGCCTTCCACGATGCCTCAAGCACCTCATGCGCGCGAAACGCCCGGCCACGATCGATCAGCCGCTGCGCGAGCGCGAGCGCGTCGGCGGCAGGCAGCGCCACCTCGTCGGGCGGCGCCAGCTCGTCCGGCGGGAGCGGATCGCGAGCAGAGAGCGGATCGCGGGAAGAGGGCGGTTCGCCAGCGGAGCGCAGTTCGCCGGGACCGCCGCGGCTCAGCGGGCGGCCCAGTTCGTCGCGCGGCCGCGCGTTGCGTGGGCGGCCCGATGAGTCCCGGTCCCTGGCTGCCGCCGTGTCCTGGGCCGGTGAGCGGTGCGTGCTCGTTCCCGTTCCTGATACCCGGTCCTGGCCGGTGTGCTCGCCCTGGCCGCCGCGCCCTGGCGGCGGCGACGTCATCGCTCTGGTTCCGGATCAGCGAGCCAGGAGCACAGCTCACTGTCAAAACGGTCGGGCAGTTCCTCGTGCGGGAAATGGCCCGTCCCGTCCAGCAGCCGCCACCGGTACGGCCCGTCGACGTACCTGCCCGAACCGCGTGCCGTGCTGGGCAGCACGCAGCTATCCAGCGTGCCGTGCAGCTGCAGCGTCGGTGCCTGGATCGGCGCCCGCATGCTGCGGGCGTATCGCAGGCCGTCCGGGCGGAGCCTGGACCGGAGGAACCAGCGGTGATATTCGAGCGCGGAATGGGCCACGGACTGCATGCACATCGCGGCACGGTAGCGCCGCTCGGTCGGCGGATCCGGCCACCCCGGACCGGACCAGGAACGCAGCATCCGGCCGACCCGCTCCGCGTCGTGCCGCAGCAGCTGGCGCTCGGGCAGCAGCGGCAGCTGAAAGCCCAGGGCGTAGCCGCTGCGCCGGCCCTGGCCGAGCGGGTCAGACAGCACGGTGGCGCGCACCCGGAGCGGATGCGGGACGGAGATCACCGCAAGCCGCCTGACCACCTTGGGGAAATACGCCGCCATCGTCCAGGCGACCAGGCCGCCCCAGTCATGGCCCACGACCACGGCGTTCGCCTCGCCCAGGGAACGGACCAGCCCGGCCGCGTCCGATGCCGCCGTCACCAGGTCGTAGCCGCGCGGCGGCTTGTCGCTGCCGCCGTAACCGCGCAGGTCGACCGCCGCGGCCCGGTATCCCGCCTGGCTCAGCGAGGTCAGCTGCGCCCGCCAGGTCCACCAGAACTGGGGAAAGCCATGCAGCAGCAAAACCAGTGGCCCGTCGCCGCTCTCGGCAACGTGAAAGCGCGTTCCGTTGGCGCTGACGCTGCGGTGCGACCAGGGGCCGTCGATATAGATCGGCTCGGCGTCCCGCGAGGTCACCGGATCACTCCGCTCCGGCTGAAGAAGTGGCCACGGGAGTGGCGCCATCACGCCGGAGCACCGAAAGGTCGTCCTGAACGGTCCGGCGCGTCTTCCGCAGCGCGCTTACGCTGCGGACCTTCAGTGCCCCGATGAGCACGGCCAGCCCGGCCAGCAGGACGTACACGCCCGCGACGATCAGGAAGGCCGCCCACGGAAAGATGCCGAGCGCGACTAGTCCGTAGGCAAAGGCAAAACTAAGCAGCATAAGCACGAGGCAGGCAACAAAGGCAGCGATAACGAGCAGCGTCCCGGCGATGCCCAGCCGCCGGGCGTCTGCCTTGAGCTCAAGTTTCGCCAGGTCCAGCTCACATCTGATCAGCTGGGTAACGTCCTTGACAGCCAGCGACACCAGCATGCCTAGAGTCTGCTCGTCGGCACTGTCCACCGGCTGCCGGACCGCGGAGTCGGCCATTGGCGCTCTCCCCTCTCGTGCGCTTGGATCAAGTCTCGCGTATCCGGTGCGGCGGCGTGTGGCCGGCGCCCGGTCTTGCCCGGGAGGTTTCCGCGACAGCCGGTGCCAGGCCGGCTGCTGGCCGGACGGGACGCTGTGTCGCCGGGCACGCGGCTAGCCGGGCCGGAACGGCGAACGGCGCCCCGTAGCGGGGCGCCGTCGCCTTACACGTCACTCCGGGTTACCAAGCGTGCACCTTCATTTTGCCGGGCGGCTGCCCTGCGGAACGCCATCCTATGGCGTTCCGCCCTGAGCTCACCTGCCTCGGCACGCCTCCCGCGGCTGGTCGCGCGTGGGTACCCGGTTGCCGTGTACGGACGTCCTAAGTCCGTCACCACCTTTGTACGACGGATCCGGCCGGTTGTGAAGCCCGTGGCGTAATCAATTCGTGATCTCGATTGATCCGCCAGTTCGCATGCCTCGGCTGACGGGCGCTCCCGGCAGATGTGTCCGCTGCCTGCCGCAGAGATCAAAGACGGATGGCGGCGAAGCCAGACAATGCTGTCCTGAACCGGCTGGTAACTTCCTGAACCGGCTGGTAACTTCGGCTGGTAACTTCGGCTCGTTACGCATAGGCTTTCCTGGGTGACGGACCGGCTCTGCCCCCCCGGAGCCGGACCGCCCGGTGACCCCCGCTCTCCCCCCCGGCGGGGGTCACCCCAGCTTTCGCGCCGTCTCGCCGCTAGCGTTCTGGCGGCGAGACGGCGTGCTGGTCTTGCAGCAGGCAGGCCAGCAGCCTGACCGCTCCCTGCTTGGACAGCGGCTCGTTGCCGTTGCCGCATTTGGGTGACTGGATGCAGGACGGGCAGCCCGCACCGCACTCGCAGGATTCAATGGCGCGTGCGGTGGCACGGAGCCAGTCGCCGGCCGCCCGGAAGCCGCGCTCGGCAAACCCGGCACCGCCGTCATGCCCGTCGTAGACGAAAACGGTCAGCTGGCCGGTGGCCGGATGCAAGTCGGCGGAGACGCCGCCGACATCCCAGCGATCGCACGCGGCGACCAGTGGCAGCAGCCCGATCGACGCATGCTCGGCGGCGTGCGCGGCACCGGCCAGGTCGACGCCGCGGGCTGCCAGCTCAGCGCGCTGGCCGGCCGATATCGTCCACCACACCGCCCTGGTCCGCAGCGAGCGGGGCGGCAGGTCGAGCGGCGTCTCGCCAGCCGGCTGCCCTGTTTCCAGCTGCCGGCGGACAAAGGACGTCACCTGCCGGGTTACCCGGACGTCACCGAAGTGGACCTGCGCCGCGCCCCAGCAGGCGCGCCGCAGCTCGGCGGTGACCTCAATGCTGGTGAGTTCCCGCGCGGAGGTGGCGTAGCCGGGATCCCTGGCCTCCACCAGGGCCACGCCGTCCGCCAGGTCAAGGCTGGTGACCAGGTACATCTCGCCCTGGTGCGGGTAGACGGCGCCGGCGTGGGCGAGCACGTGGGCCGATGGCGCGTCCACCGTGCCGACCAGCCGGCCCGTTGACTCCTCCACGATCCGCACGGGCGGCCCGCCAGTGCCCCGCAGGCTGGTGGCCGCTGCCCGGCCCTGCCGCGTCCAGTACCGCCAGTGCCCGCGCGGGCGCAGCATGCCGCGCTGGGTCAGGCGGTCGGCGACCTCGGCCGCGCCGGGGCCGAACAGCTCGATGTCGGACTGGGTCAGCGGGAGTTCGGCGGCCGCCAGGCACAGGTGCGGCGCCAGCACGTACGGATTCCCCGGATCGAGCACGGTGGCCTCGACCGGCCGGTGCAGGATCGCCTCGGGATGGTGCACCAGGTAGGTGTCCAGCGGGTCGTCACGGGCAATCAGGACGGCGACGGCCCCGCGGCCGTCGCGGCCGGCCCGGCCAGCCTGCTGCCACAGGGCCGACCTGGTGCCCGGCCAGCCGGCGATCAGCACGGCGTCAAGCCCGCTGATGTTGACGCCGAGTTCCAGCGCGGTGGTCGTCGCCAGGCCGGTTATCGTGCCGGCCCGCAGCGCGTCCTCCAGCTGCCGCCGGTCCGCGGCGAGATACCCGGAACGATAGGCGGCAACGCGCGGCGCGAGGCCCGCGGCGCCGGCCTCGGCCAGCGCCCGCCTGGCACCCATCGCCACCGCCTCCGCGCCCCGGCGGGAGCGGACGAAGGCGAGTGCGGGCACGTCCTCGATCACCAGGTCAGCGAGCAGCGCGGCCGCCTCCGCGGTGGCAGTCCGCCGGACCGGCGCGCCGGCCTCGCCGCGCAGCGCGGTCAGCGGCGGCTCCCAGAGGCAGAAGGTGACGGGACCGCGCGGGGCAGCGCTTTCCGTCACGGCCTCGGCGTCCAGCCCGGTGAGCAGCCGGGCGCAGCGGCCCGGCTCGCTGATCGTGGCCGAGGCCAGGATGAAGACGGGGCCTGCGGCTGTCCCGATGACGTGGCCGCTGTCGCCGGGGGGCGCCGCGGACGCCAGGCCCGCCGCGCCCGCCAGGCCCGCCGCGCCCGCCAGGCCCGCCGCGCCGACGCCGGGCCCAGCCGCCCGCGGTCGGCCCCCCGGCCGGCCGCCGCATGGTGAGCTGCCACCCGGCGCAGCCGGCGCAGCACATGCGCTACGTGGGACCCGAAGACACCGCGGTAGCCGTGGCACTCATCGACGATCACGTACTGCAGCCGCCGGAGGAAGCCGTCCCACCGGGAATGGCGCGGCAGCAGCATATGGTGCAGCATGTCGGGCGTCGTGAGCAGGTAGCTGGCGTGCGCCCGGGCCCAGGAGCGCTCGGCGGCCGGGGTGTCTCCGTCGATGACCGCGGCGCGCACGCCGGGCAGGCCCAGGGACCGCACCATGCGCAGCTGATCGGCGGCGAGCGCCCTGGTCGGCGCGATGTACAGGCTGGTCCTGCCCGCCAGCACGCCGGTCAGCGCGGGGAGCAGGTAGCCGATCGACTTTCCCGATGCCGTTCCCGTCGAGATGATCACGTTCCGCCCGGCGTGGGCGTGGTCCGCTGCCGCCGCCTGATGAGCCCACGGGGCGGGTACTCCGGCCGCGGCGAGCGCTCCGGTCAGCTCGGCCGGCACCCAGGCCGGCCAGTCCGCCCGGCGCCCCGCCCTGGCCGGGATGAGCTCACGATGCGTCAGCCGCCCGGACCGCGCGCCGCGACCCAGGATCCGGCTCGCGCCCGGTGATGGCCCGGCGCCGCGGCCCGTCCCGGACAGTGCCCGGCTTGGCTGCCCCCGGGCGGGGCCGTCCTGGTCCTGGGCCTCAGAGCCCAGGTCAGGGACGTTTCCGCGGTGGCCCTGCAGGTGCTCCTGGCACCCGCCCACGGCAGCCGTAGCCGGACCAGCCGCGGGGCTCGCGCGCTCCGGGCTGATCGGCTGCTCCTCGGGGACGAGGGGCGTCACGGCAGGCATCGCGCTTCAGTGTGTCATCCGGCGGCAAGGTGCCTCGAAACGCGATCTGGTATAGACATGACCTCAGAGCGTGATTGAATTCGCGACGGGAGCAATCACGCCCCCCTGGAAGCCCGGGATTTTCAGCCGGGCGACGATGCTCAGACGATGGCCGTATGGCGCAGGAGGATTTGTGGATCTGAAGCTTGATCACCACACCAAGGACGGGATCGAGGTCGTCGACGTCGAGGGCGAGATCGACGTCTACACCGCGCCGCGCCTGCGTGAGCTCCTGATCGAACTGGTGAACAGCGGCTTCTACCAGCTCGTAGTGAACATGGAGAAGGTTGAGTTCCTGGACTCGACCGGGCTGGGAGTGCTGGTCGGCGGCCTGAAGCGGGTCCGCGCGCACGACGGGTCACTCGACCTGGTCTGCACCCAGGAGCGGATCCTGAAGATCTTCAGGATCACCGGGCTGACCAAGGTCTTCGGCATCCATGACACCGTGGATGAGGCCATCACGGCAAGAAAAGCCGAGAAGTAGGCCCGCTGGCTCATGCCCCAGATGGCCACTGTTGAGGTTAGCTTCACGCCACTGCCCGCGCACGTACGCACCGCCAGGCTCGTCGCTACCGCGGTGGCCAGGCGCAGCGGGGTCGACGAGGCGCTGCTTGACGAGGTACGGCTGGCGGTCGGTGAAGCATGCTCGCGGGCGGTGGAAGCGCACCGCCTGCATTGCCCGGCTGAGCCCGTCCGGATCGCCCTGACTGATTCGGCCGGCCGGTTCGAGGTCGAGGTGACGGATGCCGGCGGCGCCGGCGGTGCCGATCTCGCCGTCACGGCTGACGGCATCTCCGCTGCCATGGCGGATCCGGGCGGCTCGCCGCGCCTTGAGCACGGCCTGGGCCTCGCCATGATCGCGGGCCTGGCCGATGACGTCCAGATCAGCGAGTCCCCGGGGGGCGTCAGCATCAGGATGAGCTGGCCCGCGGTCGGCCTGGGCCACTAGCGGGCCCAGCCCGTCCTTATGCCCTGATTTGGCAGCATCGGTAATGAGTCCGTCATCATCACGAACCGGGCCCGACCGTGCGCAGAACGCCGGCCCGCATTACCATCCAGTGACCTGCCTGCGTAGACTCCCGGCACTGCCGGTAGTGGGCATCCGGTGTAATGGCTCGATGCGCCCGCGTCCGGGTACCGCGACACTGCACTGAGCAGCGGCAGCTTCGCGCGAAGCATGGTCGCCCTGTCAAGGAGGACAGATGTCAAGGCTAAACCTCGCTCTGGCGGGTGGTGGGCCGACCGTATCCGGCGCCAACCTGACCTGGGTCGTCGTCGTGGCCGTGATCGCGCTACTCGCGCTCGCCGTGGCAGGCGTGCTGGTCAGGCAGGTGCTGTCGGCCAGCCAGGGCACCGAGAAGATGCAGGAGATCGCCCTTTCCATCCAGGAGGGCGCGGCGGCTTACCTGCGGCGTCAGTTCAAGACGCTCAGCGTCTTCGTCGTCCTGATCTTCTTCGTGCTGCTGCCGCTGCCGGCCGACACGTCATCGGTCCGCTGGGGCCGCAGCGTGTTTTTCCTGGTGGGCGCGCTTTTCTCGGCGCTGACGGGATTCACCGGCATGTCGCTTGCGGTCCGCGGCAATGTGCGGGTGGCGGCCGCCGCGCGGGCCGGCTTTGACGGCGAGCGCCCGGCGATGCGGATCGCCTTCCGCACCGGCGGGGTGGCCGGGATGTTCACCGTCGGCCTCGGCCTGCTCGGTGCCGCGGTCGTCGTGATCATCTACAAGGCGAACGCGCCAAGCGTGCTCGAGGGCTTCGGCTTCGGTGCCGCGCTGCTCGCGATGTTCATGCGCGTCGGCGGCGGCATTTTCACCAAGGCCGCTGACGTCGGCGCCGACCTGGTCGGCAAGGTCGAGAAGGGCATCCCGGAGGACGACCCGAGGAACGCGGCGACCATCGCTGACAACGTCGGCGACAACGTCGGCGACTGCGCCGGGATGGCCGCCGACCTGTTTGAGTCCTACGCGGTCATGCTGGTCGCCTCGCTGATCCTGGGCGTGAAGGCGTTCGGCTCCGAGGGCCTGGTTTTCCCGCTGATCGTCCCGATGTGCGGCGTGATCACCGCGGTGGCCGGCATCTTCGTGGTTGCCCCGCGCAAGGGCGATCGCAGCGGCATGACCGCGATCAACCGGGGCTTCTTCGTCTCCGCGGTCATCTCGATCGTGCTGGTCATCGCCGCCGCGTTCATCTACCTGCCGGCCAAGTTCAGCGGCCTGACGGGCGTCACCGGCCCGGGCAGCCTGGCGATTCTCGCGCACGGCGGCAGCCCCCGGCTGCTGGCCATCGGCGCCGTCCTGATCGGGCTCATCCTGGCCAGCACCATCCAGCTGCTGACCGGCTACTTCACCGAGACCAACCGGCGCCCGGTCAAGGAGATCGGCGAGAGCTCGCTCACCGGGCCGGCCACGGTGATCTTGTCCGGTATCTCGGTTGGCCTGGAGTCGGCCGTGTACTCGGCGCTGCTGATCGCGGCCGCGGTCTACGGCGCCTTCCTGCTCGGCACCGGCAACGCGACCATCGCGCTGTTCGCGGTGGCGCTGGCGGGCACCGGGCTGCTGACCACGGTCGGGGTCATCGTCTCGATGGACACGTTCGGCCCGGTCTCCGACAACGCCCAGGGCATCGCCGAGATGTCCGGCGACGTGGACGGCGACGGCGCGCAGGTGCTGACCCGCCTGGACGCGGTCGGCAACACGACCAAGGCGATCACCAAGGGAATCGCGATCGCGACCGCGGTGCTCGCCGCGACCGCGCTGTTCGGCGCATTCCGCAGCACCGTGCAGACCGCGCTCGGCCCGTTGGCCAGCACCTTCAGCCTGTCGGTCGACAAGCCGAACGTCCTGGTCGGCGTCATGGTGGGCGCCTCGGTGGTGTTCTACTTCTCGGGTCTGCTCATCATGGCTGTGGGCCGGGCCGCGGGCCGGGTCGTCTACGAGGTCCGCGAGCAGTTCCGCAACCACCCGGGGATCATGGACTTCACCGAGAAGCCCGAGTACGGCCGGGTGGTGGATATCTGCACCAGGGACTCGCTGCGTGAGCTGGCCACGCCCGGCCTGCTGGCGGTGCTGACGCCCATCGTGGTGGGATTCGCCTTCGGCTATGCCCCGCTCGGCTCGTTCCTGGCCGGCGCGATCGCGGCCGGCGCGCTGATGGCGGTCTTCCTGGCCAATTCCGGCGGCGCCTGGGACAACGCCAAGAAGCTGGTCGAGGACGGCAACTACGGCGGCAAGGGCTCGGAGGCACACGAAGCCACGATCATCGGCGATACGGTCGGGGACCCGTTCAAGGACACCGCGGGCCCGGCGATCAACCCGCTGATCAAGGTCATGAACCTGGTATCACTGCTGATCGCGACGAGCGTGGTGAAATACAGCCATAACGCAGGCCTGCGGAGTGGTGTCGCCATCGTCGCCGTCGCCATCGTGGTTGCCGCCATTGTCATCTCCAAGCGCCGGTCGACCAGCGTGGCGTCAGCCGGCCCGGGCGGGACTGGCGGGGCGGCCGCCCCGGTGGCGGGCGAGGCTGGCCAGGCCGCCAGCCCCGGTGCCGCGGCGGCGGACGAGGACGGCAAGGCATCCGCGGGGACTGCGCCCACGGCACCCTGACGTGGTTCTGGATCCCGTGCCCGGCGTGTGCCGGGCCTACCCGGGATTGGCCGCCGCGGCCGCGGCCGCAGCCGTCGTCATGGCGGCCGCGGCCGCATCTGCGGTACCCGCGGCTTCAGCGTCCGCGGCCTCGGCGGCGTCCGCATCTGCGGTGCCCGCGGCCTCAGCGTCCGCGGCCTCGGCGGCGTCCGCGGCCTCGACGTCGTCCCGGGAGATGCCGAGCAGGTAGAGGATCGCGTCCAGATGCGGGAAGCTGACCGATGCGTCCGCCGCGTCCCGCACCGCCGGCTTGGCGTTGAAGGCGATGCCGAGCCCGGCCGCCGCGATCATGTCGAGATCATTGGCGCCGTCGCCGACCGCGACGGTCTGGCTGAGCGGAGTGCCTGACTCGGCTGCGAAGCGCCGCAGCGCCAGCGCCTTGCCGGCCCGGTCCACGACGGGGCCGGACAGCCGCCCGGTGAGCCTGCCGCCGGCCACCTCCAGCGTGTTCGCGGCCGCGTAGTCGATGCCGAGCCCGGCGGCGAGCCCGTCGGTGAACTGGGTGAAGCCGCCGCTGACCACCCCGCACCGGTAACCGAGCCGCTTGAGCGTCCGGATCAGGGTGCGTGCCCCCGGCGCCAGCTGCAGCTCCGCCCGGACGGCGTCGACGGCGGCCAGGTCGAGTCCGGCCAGCAGGGCGACGCGCTGCCGCAGCGCGGCGGCGAAATCGAGCTCGCCGCGCATCGCCGCTTCGGTCAGCGCGGCGACCTGCTCAGCGCAGCCGGCCCGGGCCGCGAGCAGGTCGATGACCTCGCCCCTGATCAGGGTGGAATCGACATCCATCACGATCAGGCGCATCGCCCGGCGGTGCAGGCCGCCGCGCTGCACGGCCACGTCCGCCCGCTGATCGAGCGACTCGCGGGCGAGCGCGGCGCGCAGCCCGTCCGGGTCGGCGCCGGATACCTCGAACTCGATGCACGTCACCGGCCGGTGCGCGAGCCTGCCGATCCGGTCGATGTTAGCGCCGCTGGCCGCGATCCGGCCGGCGATGGCCGCGATGGCGGCCGGCCCAGCGGGCTCCCGAGTACCGTGACATGCAGGCTGCCGCGCCGCCTGGGCGGTTCGCCGGAGCCAGCGGTGATCTCGGCCTCCAGGTCCAGGTCCGCGGCAACGGCGGCGACCTGGCGGTGAATCGCGGTCAGGTCGGGTGCATGGTCGCAGGACAGCAGGACGCCGAGCACGAGGCGCCCGCGGATCACCACCTGCTCGACGTCGAGCACGCTCAGTTCGTGCACGGCCAGCACGGCGAACAGCCGGGACGTGACACCCGGCCGGTCCCGGCCGGTCAGCGTGATCAGGAGAGTGATCTGCGGCGCGGACATCGCGCCAACGCTACCGGCAGCCGTGCACCGCGCTGCGCCCGATGCCGTAGGTTCGAGCTGGTGATGCTGCCGGGCAGGGAGGGAGTCGCATGTCGGACGAGGTGCTGCGGCTGCGTGCGGTCAGCGTCCGGCGGCAGAAGTCGCTGCTGCTGCGCGATGTCAACTGGACCGTCCACAGCGACGAGAGCTGGGTGGTCATCGGGCCGAACGGCGCGGGCAAGACAACGCTGCTCCAGGTGGCCGCTGCCTTGCTGCCGCCGACCGAGGGCACGGTGCAGATTCTCGGTGAGGACGTGACCGAGGCCGACGTCTTCGACCTGCGGACCAGGATCGGGCTCGCATCAGCCGCGCTGGCCGACCGGGTGTCGCCGGCCGAGAAGGTTATCGATCTGGTGCTGACCGCCTCCTACGGCATCCTCGGCCGCTCCGCCGAGGACTATGAATCTGGTGATGTCACCCGCGCGGTGGAACTGCTTGACGCGCTGGGCTGCGCGCACCTGATCAGGCGGCGATTCGCGACCCTGTCGGAGGGAGAGCGCAAGCGCGTCCAGATTGCCCGGTCGCTGATGCCGGATCCGGAGCTGCTGCTGCTCGACGAGCCGGCCGCGGGACTGGACCTCGGCGGCCGCGAGGACCTGCTGAGGCGGATCGCGGCGCTGTGCCGTGATCCCAAGGCACCGCTGATGGTGATGGTCACTCACCATGTGGAGGAGGTCCCGCCGGGCTTCACCCACGCGCTGCTGCTGCGCAAGGGCGCCGTGCTGGCGGCGGGCAAGGTCCAGGACGTGTTCACCGCGCGGCACTTGTCCAAATGCTTCGGGCTGCCGCTGCTCGTCGAGCGCGCCGGCCACCGGTGGACGGCGCGGGCCGCCCCGCTGCCCTGACCGCCGGCCGCACCGTGACCGGGGCCTGGCTTACGATCATGACCATGCGAGGACCCCGTGGGCGTCGCTGAGGCGCTCGCGATCTTCGCGGCGGCAGTCGCGGCCGGCGCGATTAACGCGGTCGTCGGCTCGGGATCGCTGATCACCTTCCCGACACTGCTCGCGTTCGGCATTCCCGCGGTCATCGCTAACGTGTCGAACAACGTCGGGCTCGTCTCCGGCAACGTGAGCGGCGCGTTCGGCTACCGGCGCGAGCTCGCCGGGCAGCGCGGGCGCCTGCTCAGGCTCGGCGTACCCGCTGCGGTGGGGTCACTGGCCGGCGCGATCCTGCTGCTGTCACTGCCCGCCAGCGCGTTCACGCTGATCGTCCCCGTGCTCATCCTGATCTCGTGCGTCCTGGTGATCATCCAGCCGCGGCTGAACGCATGGACGGCCGCCCGGCGGGCCAGGCGGCAGGCCAGCGGCAGCCGCGCGCTGGCCGCCGGGGTCTTCGTCTCCAGTGCCTACGGCGGCTATTTCGGCGCGGCGCAGGGCGTCCTGGTGATCGGCCTGCTCGGCAGCTTCCTCGACGACGACCTGCAGCGCGTCAATGCCGCCAAGAACGTCCTCGTCGCCATCGTGAATGGCACCGCCGCCATAGTGTTCATCCTGTTCGCGCAGGTCAACTGGCTCGTCGTGCTGCTGATCGCGGTCGGCTCGACGGGCGGCGGCCTGCTCGGCGCGCGAGTAGGCAGGCGGCTGCCGGCGCTCGCGCTGCGGATCCTCGTGGTCGTCATCGGGCTGATCGCCGCGGTGAAGCTGATCTTCTTCTGAGCCGGCCGGCTGGCGGTCAGCCCCGGTAAGGACGTGGCCTGCGCGGCCGTACCTGGACCATCCCGTCCTCGCTGACCCTGACCTCGAAGGCCGGCTGCCGGGCAGTGGCGGGCCCGTGCACCACCGCCCCGTCGGCAACCCGGAACGTGCTCCCGTGCCAGGGGCACACGATGCACGCGCCGCCAGTACCGGCCGCCAGCCGGCCCTGATGCAGCGGGCCGCCGAGGTGCGCGCACTGATCCGCGAGCACGCTCACCGTGGCGCCGTCCCTGACCACGGCCACGGCCAGGTACCCCAGCTGCCGGCGGACCGCGCGCCCGTCCGGCAGGTCACCGGCTGCGCACAGGTCGTGCCAGCCGAGCGGCGCCAGGTGGGCGACCGGCTCGGCGTGGCTGGTGCCCGCGCCGAGCGTGAATGTCAGGTGCCTGCCGAGATAGCCCCCGGCAGCCGCCGCCGCCAGCCCGCCGATCGAGAGCAGCCGTCCGCCGGTTGCCCGTCCCGTGCTCCTGGCCAGCAGCGACGCGGCGAAGAGTGCCGATGCGCCGGCCCCGGATGCGGCATGCACAAGGCCGACCCGCTGCTGCTCACGGTGCAGCGCTGACCAGTCCGCCCAGCCCGTCGCCGCGGTGGGCACGGTAGCCGCCAGGCCGAGCGCGATCAGGGTACGCGCGGCCCGCTCGGACCCCGGCATGAAGTCAAGTACCGCCGCCGACGTCCAGAATCCCAGCGGCAGCACGGTCAGCGCGGGGTGCGCGGGCTGGCCGAACGGCACGCCGTGCAGGAGGTCGGTCCGGCCGTCATCGGGCAGCGCGCGCCGCACGAGGCCCGTCAGCGCGCTCACGGCGCCGTCCAGCGCGCGCAGGTGCTCAAGCCGCTCGGCGGCCCGCAGCCGGGCCGACGACGGTACCCGGTGGGCGCCGTCGCGGCGGGCGAAGATTTTTGTCCGGGGCCGGCTCACGCCGTTGTTCGTACCCGCGGTCAGCCGGGCGTATCACCCGAGCAGCCCGGCATCGGCCGCCCGTGCCACCAGGTCCCTGGCATAAGCGCCCAGCGCCGCCGAGCCGTCCTCGATGAGCGCCACCTTGGGTAGCACCTGGTCAGCGGTAATCCCGTGGGCGACCCACGTGCCGCCACCCGCCTGGATGTTCGCCAGCATCGGCTGCAGCCTGTCCAGCGCCCGCGCGAACCTGGCTTCCTGCGTGGCCCGCTCCTCGAACTCATCCCAGAGCGCGCGGATCCGGCCCGCCTGGCCGTCCGGCAGCAGCGCGAAGATCCGGTCAGCGGCGGCCCGCTCCGCTTCCTCCTGGCGGGCTTGCTGCGCCTCATCCGCGTACAGGAACAGGTCGCCCGCGTCGATCTCGACCAGGTCGTGCACGAGGAGCATGGCGATCACCCGGCCCAGGTCGGTGCCCGGCGGCGCATGGCCGGCCAGCACCAGGGCCATCACGGCCAGGTGCCAGGAGTGCTCAGCGGAGTTCTCCTGCCGGGCAGGCTCGGTGAGCCGGGTCTGCCGCAGCACGGCCTTCAGCCGCCCGGCCTCGCTGACGAATCGCATCTGCTCCTCAAGCATGCCTCCATTGGAGCAGGCGTCAGCGCCCGCTGCTGCGTTTGCCGTGGCCGCGGGACGCCCTTGCGGCCAGGCCTGGCTATCAGAGCGCGCGCTGGCGCGCTACGATCTGCGCTCAATGGCAACGATCCGGGTCGCGCTAGCCGAGGATAACGTCCTGCTGCGGGAGGGCATATCCCGCCTGGTCTCGGCTAATGATGACTTTGAGCTCGTCGGCGTGGCGGCCGACCTGCCGCAGCTGCTCAGGGTGGTCAGCGAGCAGGCGCCCGATGTGGTCATCACCGACATCCGGATGCCGCCGACCGGAACCGACGAGGGCATCCAGGCCGCCGCCTGGATCAGGGAGCATCACCCGAATGCCGGGGTCGTGGTGCTCAGCCAGTACACCGCGCCCGCCTACGCGGTCGCCCTGCTGGAACATGGCTCGGCCGGCCGGGCGTACCTGCTCAAGGAGCAGGTAGCCAGCGTCGACGAGCTTGCCCGGGCCATCAGGACCGTCGCGCAAGGGGGCTCGGTGATCGACCCGCGCGTGGTGGACGAACTGGTGAAAGCGCGCTCGCAGCGGCACATGTCACCGCTGTCGTCGCTGACCGCGAGGGAGTCGGAGATCCTGGCCGAGATGGCCCAGGGCAAGAGCAACGCGGCGATCGCCGCCACGCTGAGCATCACCGAGCGCGCGGTCGAGAAGCACACCAACTCCATCTTCGCCAAGCTGGGCTTGTCCGAGGAGAAGGACGTCAACCGCCGGGTCAAGGCGGTCCTGCTGTTCCTGAGCGAGCCGGCCGAAGGCTGACCGGCCGCCGGGCAGGCTGACTGCCGGCCACGGCTGACTGTCGGGCACGGCTGACTGCCGGGCATCGCTGGCCGCCGGGTGGCTGACCGCCGGGTGGCTGACCGCCTGGCCCCGCTGACTGCGCCCGCCTGGGGAAAGCGGCGTAGAAGCCCCGCCCGGGGGCGGCCATGGGGAGGCTGCCACACCGTCCGGCGGATGGCAGCACCCTCGGCAACGGCGGCGGCCCGTGCGAAGCTGGAAACATGACAGGCCTGCACTCCGTCCTGATCGTCGATGATCAGGCACCGTTCCGGCTGGCGGCGAAGGCCGTGCTGCGCCGGATGGAAGGGTTCGAGCTCGCCGGGGAGGCCGCCAGCGGCTCGGAGGCAATCGAGCTCGTTGACAGGCTGCACCCGGCCCTGGTCCTGATGGACATCAACATGCCGGAGATGAACGGAATCGAGGCCACCCGCCGTATCACCGCGGCGCATCCCGAGGTCGTCGTCATCCTCTGCTCCACCTATGACGCCAGTGACCTGCCCAGCGGCACCGCGGCCAGCGGCGCGAGCGGCTACCTGAACAAGGAGCAGCTGGCCGCCGACACGCTGCGCCGGATGTGGGAGTGCCGGGATACCAGCTCGCTCGGGTCCGGGTAGGCCCGGCGGCAACGCGGGCCGCCCGGACGGCTCGCATTGCGCTGGCCGGCTTCGTGCCCGCCCCGGAGGCCCGCGTTGCGCTGGCCGGGCTGGCGCCTTGCCGCCAGCGTCAGACCAGCGGAATCGAGCCGCGGATCTGCGCTCCGTGCCCTGCCTCGGACTGCCAGCGGACGGTGCCGCCGATCGCGCCCAGCCGGTCGGCCATGTTCACGAAGCCGTGGCCCTTGCGCGCGTGCTCCGCGTCGAAGCCGGGGCCGTCGTCGTTGACCGAGAACAGCAGGCCGCCTGAGTCCTCCCAGATCCGCACCTCGACGCGGGCGTCCGGCGCGTGCTTGGCGGCGTTCTGCAGCGCCTCCAGGCAGCAGAAGTAGACAGCCGCCTCGATTTCCGGGGTGTAACGGCCGATTCCCGCGCTGACCACATCGACGGTCAGCGGGCTGCGGCCGGCCGCAGCCCGTAGTGCCTCGCCGAGGCCGCTGTCGGCCAGCAGCGGCGGGTAGATGCCGTGCGCGAGCTCGCGCAGCTCCTGGATGGTCCGCTTCACCTCATCGCCGAGCTCGTCCAGCATCTCCCCGGCCGCGGCCGGGTCGTCGGTGAGGATGTCGCGGGCCAGCCGCAGGTTGATCGCCAGCGCGACGAGATTCTGCTGGGCTCCGTCGTGCAGGTTGCGCTCCACCCGGCGGCGCTCGGCGTCGCCGCTGGCGACAATGCGGGCGCGGGACTCACGCAGTGCCTCGGCCTGGCCGCGGAGCTCATCCAGCGTCGTCTGCAGCGCCGTGTCGAGCTGCGCGTTGTGGAACGCGAGCCCGACCTGGCGGGCGAGCTCGGTGAGCACCCGGTCGTCATCGTCGGAGAAACTGTCGGCGGCGGCCGGCCGCTCGACGACGATCAGGCCGAGCAGCTCGCCGCCGTGGCTGGCCGGCGCCACCCGCAGCTGCTCATGCTCCCGGCCCTCAAGCAGGGCCGGCAGCCAGACCGATGCCCAGGCGCTGCCGGACACTCCGGCTCTGGTCACGATGGGGCGCTCGCGCGCCGTGACGACGATAGAACGGGGCCCGGTATCTGGCACTGACACCGCTCGCTCCAGCACGTCCCCGGCTCCGGTATAGACCTCCGCGCTGGTCAGGATCATGGTCTTGCGCAATGACTCGGCCAGCTGCAGCAGCAGCTCGTCCATCGGGATGGCCCGGGTCAGGCGGCTGCCGAAGGTGCGGAGCGCTTCGTCGGGCGCCTCCTTGGCCCCGTAGACGAAGCGGGTGGCGGAGGCGAGCAGCCGGTCCCTGGCCGGCAGGTACCCGATCGCCGCCACCGCCGCCGCCAGCATCGACAGCCCGAGGACCGCGCGGTCGCCCGAATCATGCGGCGGCGTCCCGATGCCGAACACGATCACGAGGTAGATGGCCGCGACCACCAGGGTGAATCCCGCCACCGACAGCACCTGAACCAGCACCCGGCCGCCGGCCGGGCCGAGGCTGCGCACCTCGCCCGCCATCATCCCGAGCGGCAGGAAGATCGCGCAGCCCGGCCGCCACCGCGGCGACTGGCCCCGGCCACCCCACGAGCACGTGCACGACGAGGACGACCAGTGCCGAGTCGGCCGCCAGCACTGCACCGACGGTCATCCACTGCATCCGCTCCCGGTCGCGGCCCGCCACCGCGGTATAACGGAGCCGCACTGCCGGGAGAGCGCAGACGGTTGCCAGCGGCCAGATCAGCGCCACCACACCGGCATGGATCGGGCGGCCGGCGATGGCCGCCGCGAGCCCGGTGGCCACCGCGGCGGCATAGGCCAGGATCGCGGCGACCCGCCTGCTCCGCCCGATGAGCTGGCCATCAGGCAGGGCAAGCAGCAGGTGGACCCAGATGGCGACGAGGACCGGCACGGCCAGCGTGGCGATGGCGCGGGCAGCCTGATGCTGCCCGCGGGGCGCCTCGTCGCCGATCCGGGACGCTGTCAGCGCGACCGCGGCGACGAGCGGGCCGAGCGTCACCTGCCATTGGGGTGCCCGCTCTGGCGCCCGGCCGAGGACGACGGCCGACAAGGCACCGACAATTACGAGCCCGAAGGCGACTGCCTGCAGGTCGGGGATGGCGCTATGGACATCTGTCCGGAGCCCGATCACCGCGATCACGGCGGTGCCGGCGGGCAGCAGGATTCCGGCCACGACGCGCCGCGCGGTACTGCCGCCGCGCGGCACCGCGATGGGGCGGTCATCAAGGGCAGTGTTCATCATCACTCCGCTCGCAGCACGGTAGCTGCCGGCGTTCGGGCGGCCCGCTGGCCGGGGACGGCGGCGACAAGGTTGGCCAGGATCAGGGCGGCCGCTGCGGCCAGCGCGATCGAGGCCGCCGGGATGACCGGGTCGGGAACCGCGGCCAGTTCGCTGGCGAACGCCAGCCATAGCCAGCGGCCGGCCGCGATGCCCAGCGGAACACCGATCACCAGCCCGGCGCCGGCCGTCACGGTCGCCTGCCAGCCGACGGCGGCGGCAAGCTGCGGCCGGGTGAACCCGATGGTCTTCAGCAGGGCGAAGTCGCGCCGGCGGCGCCGGATCGACGCGTTCAGCGTGAACCCGAGCGCGGCCACCGCGCCGGCGGCCAGGCCGCCGGCCAGCACCTCCGGCATCGCGCCCATCGACTTGTAGTTCACGATCTCGGCCGGGCGCTGCGCGGCCAGCAGGTTCACGGTAACTATCTGGGACGCGCCATTGGTCGCGGCCAGGGTCTTCGGCGAGCGCAGGAGCCGGCGGTAGGCATCGACGATCTTCTGCAGCGACTGCGTCCCGGCGGACCGGCTGACGCCGGGCCGCATCCGGATGAGGATGGCGTTCGGCCCGGCCAGCGAGCCGAAGCCCGCGGTGAGCGTCGTCGTGTTGACCACCGAGGTGTCGATCAGCGCGCCGGTGCCCATGGAGGCATGCACGCCCAGGACCGTGCCGATGGCCGGCAGCGCGGTCGTGCCGACGATCCGCAGCGAGCGGGGGGTCACGATGCGTCCCTCGGATACCCGGACGCTGTCACCGATCTTCAGGTGCAGCTGGGCCAGCGTTGCCGGGCCGAGCACGATCTGGCCCGGGCCATCGAGCCCGTGGCCGCGCAGCACCGGCGGGGCCACCGCGGCACCGGCCGGGGCGGTGATGACCGGGACCGTCTGGCCGCCGACCTGGGCCGTGGCGAAGTAGACCCCGGTGGCTGCGGCCACCATCCGGTCGGCGCGCAATTGCGGATCGATGAACTTAGCCGAGAATGCCCCGTAGCCGTCGGTCGAGTACAGCGCATAGCTGAAGTTCCACCCGTACAGGGCCGGATGCGAGATGAGGGTGCTGAGGCTGGCCCCGAAGGTCAGCGTCGCGATCACGACGAAGACCGCCAGCACCGAGGCGGCGATGACCGAGCGGACCGGTACCGCGGTGCGGCCCCGGCCCGGCTCCAGGGCGAACCGCAGCCCGGCGATCGCCGGGACCGGCAGCCCGGCGGCCAGCCCCGCCCGCACCGCGCCAGGAACGCGACCCGCCGCGTTCCTGGTGACGGCGCGGTGCGGCGCCTGCCGGAGGCCGATCACGCAGGCCACCGCGCCGAGGAGCATGGCCAGCCCGAGCGTGCCGAGCCCGAGCACGGCCCAGTCCAGGTAGATGCCCGATAGCGGCTCGATGCCGCGCATCGGGCCGAACAAGGTCAGCGGGGACAGCGCGACGGCAACGGCCGCCGCCAGCAGCGATCCGGCCGCCGTGGCGGCCAGGATGCCGGGCAGTCCGTCGGCGGCGGTCGCGGCCGGGCCGGCGCCGAGCGCCCGCAGCACCGCGGCGTCCTCGCCGCCGGCGCGGAGCTGGCGGGAGACCGACTGAGCGCCGATGATGAGCGCGGCGAGCCCGGCGATGAGCCCGAAGACACCGAGGGCGATGGCCTCCGGGCGGATCGCCCGCTGCGCCTGCGCCTCGATCGCCGACGTGTCGTAAACCTGGAGCAGGGAGCCGGAGCCCGCACCTGACCGGGTGTAGTGGCTGGTGCTGAGCAGGTTGTCGTACTCCTGCCCCACCGCGGCGTCAGCGCCGCTGCCGCCGGCCAGCTGCAGCCCCACGTATTCGTAGGCGGCGCAGCAGGGCACGATCTTCCTGGCCAGGGCGGGCGTTCCGATCAGGAAGCCGGTCCGGTCGCGGTCAATGTCATCCTGGACGATCTGGGTGTTGAGCACGCCGAGCCCGACCACGGTCAGCCGCAGCTTGCGGATGTCGGAGACCGTTCTCGCCGTGTTGGGCAGCACGCCGGCCGAGAGATGCGAGCCCACCTTGAGGCCGAGCACCGACGCGGCCTGGGTGGTCGCGACTACCTGGTCCGCCCGGGCCGGATTGGCCCGGCGGCCCCGCACGATCGTCAGCCGGTCCTGATCGGAGTAGAGGCCGTTCAGGCTGGCAACCAGTTCCACCTGCGTGATCAGGAAACCGGCGATCTTGCCGTCCGGGGTGAGGGTGGCCGCATTGAATCCTTCGGCGGTCTCGACGTGCCGGACGTGCTTCAGCCGGGCCAGCTGCCCGTCGAGGAACGCCGGCGCATAGGGCGGCGACGTGGTCGGCTGCACGATGAGGTCGGATGGGTTCGTGCTGGCCAGGAAGTCCGGGTAGGAGGAGTCGGTGCGGCGGGCCGCTGCCACCGAGGCCAGGGCCACCCCGCCGACCAGGCCGACCAGCGCCGCCAGGGCGACGTAGCCGCTCCACCGGCGCCGGAAGGTGGCCCGGAAGCGGTACCAGGCCACCCGCAGCGCTGGCGAGTTCATGCTGGCCCTCTGATCGGCATCGGCGTCACTCCGACCTCAGCGCGAGCGCGGCACTGGTGCGGGCGGCAGCCCGGCCGGGGAAGGCCGCGACCAGGTTGGCCAGGAGCAGGGCGGCCACGGCGGCCAGCGTGATCGAGCCGGCCGGGATGACGGGGTCGGGGACGGCGGAGAGCTGGCGGGCGAACAGCAGCCACAGCCAGCGGCCGGCCGCGATACCTACCGGCACGCCGATCACCAGGCCGGCCACGGCGATGACTGTCGACTGCCAGGCCACCGCAGCCGCTATCTGGCGGCGGGTGAAGCCCAGGGTTTTCAGCAGCGCGAAGTCGCGGCGGCGGCGGCGAACAGACGCCACCAGCGTCAGGCCGAGGGCAGCTACCGCACCAGCGGCCAGCCCGCCGGCCAGGACCGCCGGCATCGCGCCCATCGAGCGGTAGTTCACGATCTCGGCCGGCCGCTGGGCCGGCAGCAGATCCACGGTGTCCGCGAACGAGGTACCGCCGCTGGCGGCCACCACCCGCGGCGAGTTCAGCGTCCGCGTGATCTGCCGGCTGATCGCCTGCAGCGACCCGAGGCCGGCCGCCTGGCTAACGCCGGGCCGCAGCCGCACCAGGATGGCGTTCGGACCGGACAGCAGGGGACCGAACGGACCGGAGGCACTTCCCGGGCAGAACCGCCGTGGAGAAGAGCGCCCCGGTGCTCATCGAGGAATGGACGCTCAGCACGCCGCCGATCGCCGGCATGGTGGCCGTGCCCGCGATCCGCAGCCGGACATGGAAGTCTACCGCTGGCCAGCGTGACGATGCCGCCGACCCGCTGGTGCAGCTGAGCGAGGGTAGCCGGGCCGAGCACGAGCTGGTGGCTGCCGTCGAGCCCGTGGCCGGACAGCACGTGCGGGGCCACCGCCGGGCGGGTGGGGGCGACGATGGCCGGGACCGTCTGGCCGTCCACCTGGACCGTTACGAACGCCACCCCGGTAGTGGCGGCCACCGCCTTGTCGCGGGCCAGCAGCGGGACTGCCCACTTGACGGGCACGCTGCCCCAGCCCTGGACCGCGTAGAAGGCATCGCTGAAGTTCCACCCGTAGAGCGCTGGATGCGAGACCAGGGTGGCCAGGCTGGCACCGAAGGTGAGCGTCGCGGTGACCACGGTCATCGCCAGTACCGCCCCGGCGATGACCGAGCGGGTCGGCACCGAGGTGCGCCCGCGGCCCGGCTCCAGGGCAAGCCGCACGCCCTCCACCCCGGGGGCCGGCAGCCGGGCGGTGAGCACTGCCCGGACCGCGGCTGGCCGTCCGCTCGCCGGACCTGCCCGCGGGCGGCCACCCGGTGCGGTGCCTGCCGGTAGGCGATCACGGCGGCCACGCCGCCGAGGACGAGGACCAGCCCCGCCGCGCCAAGACCGAGTACCGCCAGATCGAGGTAGATCCCGCGGCCCGGGTCTACCTGCCGTACCGGCCCGAACAGCGAAAGGGGTGACAAGCCGATAGCGGTGGCCACGGCGAGCAGCGACCCGAGTGCGATCGCCGCCACGATGCCAGGCAGCCCGTCGGCCATGATCGCGGCCGGGCCCGGCGCCGAGTGCCCGCAGTACCCGGGAGTCATCGGCGGCTGCCCGGATCTGCCGGGACAGTGACTGCGTTGCGATGATCACCGCGGCGAGCCCGGCGATCAGCCCGAACACCGCGAGGGCGATGGCCTCCGGGCGGATCGCGCGCTGGGCCTCGGCCTCGATGGCCGAGGTGATGTAGACGTAGAGCTCGCCGCTCTGGATGTAGCGGCTGGTGGCGACCAGATGCTGGTACTCCTTGCCGACGACCGTGTCGTACCGGCTGCCGCCGTCCAGGCGCAGGCCGACGTTCATGCCGCTGGCACAGCAGGAGGCGAACTCCCGGGCGAGCGCGGGCGTGCCGAGCAGGAAGCCGGTCCGGCCGGAGTCGATACCGTCCTGCAGCACCTGGGTATTGAACACCCCGATCCCGACGACCGTGAGTTCCACGCGCTGGTTGCCGCGGATGCCGTTCTGGGCAGGATCGATCAGGCCAACCCGTAGCCGCGACCCCACGTGCAGGTGGAGCAGGGCGGCAGCATCCGGGCTGGCCACCACCTCGTCCGGCCGCGCCGGATTGGCGCTCCGCCCGCGCACGATCGTCACCCGGTCCTGGCCGGAGTAGAGGCCATGGGGACTGGCGAGGCTGGCCTCCAGTTGCACATGCGCGAGCAGGATGGTGCCCGGTTGCCCGCGTGGTGTCAGGGTTGCCGCGGTGAAGGGCACCGCGACCGCTGCTCCGAGCACGTGCGGCAGTGCGATGAGCTGGCGGACGAACCCGGGCGAGTAGGCCGGCTTGGTGAACGGCTGGACGACGAGATCCGATGGGTTGGTGCTGGCCAGGAATTTGGGATAGGACGCATAGGTGCGGCGGGCGGCCACCACTGACCCCATCGCTATCCCGCCGACCAGGCCGATGAGCAGCGCCAGGGCGAGGTAACCGGCCCAGCGGCGGCGGAAGGTGGCCCGGAACCGGTACCACGCCATCCGCAGCACCGGCCCGTTCATGCTGGCTCCCTGATGCGCATCGGCGTCACTCCGACCTCAGCACCAGCGCCGCGCGGGTGCGGGCGGCTGACCGGCCGGGCAGGGCCGCGACAAGATTGGCCAGGACCAGCGCGGCCAGGGCCGCCAGCGCGATCGAGGCGGCCGGGATGACCGGGTCGGGCACCGCCGACAACTCACCGGCGAACAGCAGCCAGAGCCAGCGGCCGGCCGCGATTCCCAGCGGCACGCCGGCGATCAGCCCGATGGCGATGATGATCGTCGACTGCCAGGCGATGGCCGCCGCGAGCTGGCGGCGGGTGAAGCCGAGCGTTTTCAGCAGCGCGAAGTCGCGGCGGCGCCGGCGCACCGAGGTGACCAGGGTGAGCCCGAGCGCGGCGACCGCCCCGGCGGCGAGCCCGCCGGACAAGATCGCGGGCAGCGTGCCCATCGTCCGGTAATTGACGATCTCCGCCGGACGCTGAGTCGGCAGCACGCTGGCCTGAATCTGCAGTGCCGAGGGGCCTGACTGCGCGAGGATCCGTGGCGAGTGCGCGAGCTGGTTGTACTCGTCGGCGATCTTCTGCAGCGACCGCAGGCCGGCCAGCTGGCTGGTGCCGGGCCGCAGCCGCACGAAGATGGCGTTGGGGCCGTTTTCCGGGCCGTACTCGGTCGTGAAGACCGACGACGGCACCACCGTCGTGGCCAAGAGGGCTCCGGTGCCCAGCGAGGCGTGCACGCCGAGGGTATCGCCGATGGTCGGCAGCGCAGCCGTGCCGACGATCTTTAGGTTGGCACCGCGGATGACGCTGCCCAGCTAGACCACGACATGCGTCGCCGACCCGCTTGTGCAGCTGGGCCAGCGTGGCCGGGCCGAGCACGATCTGGCCGGGCCCGTCGAGCCCGTGGCCGCGCAGGATCCGGGGGCCCACTGCCGGGCGGACCGGGGAGAGGATGGCCGGGACCGTCTGTTGCGGGCTGTCGATCTGGACCGTCAGGAAGTACACGCCGGTAGCTGGCCTGGACCGAGCGGTCATGGTCCAGCAGCCGGGTAACCTGCGGGGGGAATGGCCCCCAGCCGTCGGTCGAGTACAGCGCGTAGTTGAAGTTCCAGCCGTAGAGGGCCGGGTGCGATACCAGCGTATCTGAGGCTGGCGCCGAAGGTGAGCGTGGCCATGACCACGCCGATGGCCAGCACCGCCCCGGTGATGACCGAGCGCACCGGCACCGCGGTCCGGCCGCGTCCCGGCTCCAGGGCGAACCGCGTACCTGCCACCACTGGCACCGGCATTCCCGGCGGCCAGCGCGGCCCGGACCGCGCCCGACCCGCGGCCCGCCGGCCGCCCGCGGGCGGCCGCGCGGTGCGGCGCCAGCCGGTAGCCGATGACGACGGCCACCGCGCCCAGCACGATGAACAGGAAAAGCGCGCCAAGTCCCGAGCACGGCCGTGTCCAGGTAGATCCCGGCCGAGGGCTCGGCGGCCCGCACCGGGCCGAACAAGGTCAGCGGCGACAGGCCGACGGCTACCGCTACGGCCAGCAGCGACCCGGCGGCGATGGCGCCGAGGATCCCGGGCAGCCCGTCGGCGGTGGTCGCCGCCGGGCTCGCGCCCAGCCCGCGCAGGACCTCGGTGTCGCCGGAACCGGCCTGCAGCTGCCGGGAGATCGACTGGACGCCGATCAGCAGCGCGGCGAGCCCGGCGATCACCCCGAACACGCCCAGCGCGATGGCCTCCGGGCGGATCGCCTGCTGCGCTTCCGCCTCGATATCCGGCGGTGTTGTACACCTGCAGGACTTGCAGGAGCTGACCCCCTCCGCCGGCGTAGAAGGACTGGTCTTCTCCAGCTGCCCGTACTCCTGCGCGACGGCCGTGTCGTCGCGCTCGCCGCCCGTCAGCCGCAGGCCGACGTAAACGTCATTGGCGCAGCAGGACTGGAACTCCCTGGCCAGCGCCGGGCGCGCCGAGCAGGAAGCCGGTCCGGCCGGAGTCGATGTCGTCCTGCAGGACCTGGGTGTTAAATACCGCCAATCCCGACCACGGTCAGGTCGAGCTTCCGGTAGAACGGGGTGAGCTTCTGCTGGGCGCCCGACCAGACTCCGACCGGGACGCGCGACCCGACGTGCAGGTGCAGCAGGGCGGCAGCCCCGGTGCTGGCCACGACCTCGTCCTGGGTGCGCCGGGTCGACCGCCCGGCCCGCCGTGATCGTGGCCCGGTCCTGGTCGGAGAACATTCCGTCGGTGCTGGAAATCAGCTGCACCTGGGACTGGAGCACGGTGCCGATCCCGCCGCGTGGCGTGATGGTTGCGGCCAGGACTGAGGTGGCCGTCTCCGCCCGCTGCACATGGGGAAGCGCGGCAATCTGGGCGAGGTAGCTGACCGCGTCCTGGCAGCTGCCCGAGCCCCCGTTCGGCTGCACGATCAGGTCGGACGGATTGGTGCCGGCCAGGAACTTCGGGTACGACGAGTCGGTCCGGCGGGCGGCCACCAGCGATGCCATCGCCACGCCGCCCAGCAGGCCGATCAGCACGGCGAGGGTCAGGTAGCCGCCCCACCGGCGGCCGAAGGTGGCCCGGAACCGGTACGACGCGACGTGCGCGGCGCTGCGGTCCGCGATCACCGGGCCGTGGCCGGGACGCTCTCACCCCGCCCCGGCTCGCCTCCTGCCGAGGCCGGCACGATGCGCCCGTCGAGCATGCGCACGATGCGCTGGGCGGCCGCGGCGACCTGGGCGTCGTGGGTGACCAGGACGATGGTCTGGCCGCCGGCGTGCAGCCGGCTCAGCAGCTCGATGACCTCGTGACCGCCATCCGAGTCGAGCGCCCCGGTGGGCTCGTCGGCGAGCAGCAGGGTCGGCTCATTCGCCAGTGCCCGCGCGATCGCCAGCCGCTGCCGCTGGCCGCCGGACAGCACGCCGGGAGCCGCCGCTGCCTTGTCGCCGATGCCCAGCAGGTCCAGCAGGTCGCGGGCGCGGGTTTCGGCCATCCGCCGCTTCCGGCCGGCGATCACCGCAGGCAGCGCCACGTTCTCCAGCACGGTCATCCCCTCCAGCAGGTTGAAGAACTGGAAGATGATGCCGATGTGCTTGCGGCGCAGCCGGGCCAGGTCATCCTCGCCGCGCCCGGTCACCTCCTCGTCGGCGACCATGATCGTGCCCTCGTCGGGCAGTTCCAGCCCGGCTACCAGGTTCAGCAGCGTCGACTTGCCGCAGCCCGATGGTCCCATCAGGGCGACGAACTCGCCCGCCTCGACGGTCAGGTCAACGCCGCGAAGCGCCCGCACGGGCGCGTTCTCGGCCTCGAATGTCTTGCGCACGCCGCGCACCGTGAGCGCTGGCAGCTTCTCGTCCATCAGGTCCCCCTGGGGTCATCGAGTATTCGGTTTGGTCATAGGTTCATGGAAGGGCCCTGCGGCATGGCAGGAGCGGGAACGTCGAGTTGGGTGATCTTGTAGGCGACTATTGCCGTATCGCGGCCCTTGACGAGCTGGGCGGGCAGCGCGACCATCCTGGTCGGCACGGTCATGGCCTTGCTGGTGGCCTCTGACAGCACGGTCTCGCCTGCCGCCGCGAGCTGCTGCAGCCGCTGGGACAGGTTGACGGTGTCACCGACGAGCGTGTACTCCAGCCGTTCCTCGGAGCCGAGCAGCGCGGCGGCGGCCTCGCCGGTGGACAGCCCGATGCCAAGGCCGAAAGCGGGCAGCCCGTCTGCCGCCCACCGGGTATTGATCTCGGCCTGCAGTGCGTGCATGGCCGTTGCCGCCAGGGCGGAGCGATCAGCGTGATCCGGCTGCGGGAACGGGGCGCCGAAGACCGCCATCACCGCGTCGCCCACGAACTGCATCACTGTTCCCCCCTCGCCGAGGATGGCATGGTTCATCGCCGCCCGGTGGGTATTGAGCTGCCCGGCCAGCTGGCTCGGGTCGGCATGCTCGGCGATGGTCGAGTACGACCGGATATCGCTCATCAGCACGGTCACGACGACGCGCTCGGTCTCGCCGATGCGCTGGCGGCCGTCGCGGAGCTTCTCGGCCAGTCCGCCGGGCAGCAGGCGGGATAGCGTCTCGCCCTGCTCCTCGCGGTCGACGATCGCCTGATGGAGCAGCCGGAGGCGGTTCAGTGCTGCCGGGTTCCCGGCGGCGACGCCCCCGGCGAGCTTGACGAAGACCGCTTCCACCTCGGCGTCGACCGCCTCGGGCGGCACTTTCCGCACTGCTGCGATGGCCTTGATCGGCTTGCCCTCGGCCACCATCCCGAGCAGTTCCTCCTCGGCCGGCAGCAGGCCTCCCGGTGTGACGACCGGCCGGACCAGTGCCTCGACGATCGCGGGGTCAAGCGCGGTGCCGCCGGTGGCCACGGCGCGGATGGCATCGGCCAGCTGGTTGCCCTCGGCGACGTGGTCCTTCAGCAGGTAGCCGTAGCCAGCCGAGCCCTCGGCCAGCAGCGAGACGGCGTACTCGGGGTCGTCGTACTGGGACAGCACCACGATCCCGGTGCCCGGGTGGCGCTTGCGTACTTCCTTCGCCGCATCGATGCCCTCGCGGTGAAACGAGGGGGGCATGCGGACGTCGGTGACCAGTACCTGCGGCTCGAACTCGGCGCAGCCGGCCACGACGCCGTCATAGTCGGCGGCCACGCCGACCACGCGGAGGTCCGTGTTGCGCTCGATGAGCGCGCGCACT
The DNA here is from genome assembly GCA_963707065.1 of uncultured Actinomycetes bacterium. Taxonomy (GTDB): domain Bacteria; phylum Actinomycetota; class Actinomycetes; order Streptosporangiales; family Streptosporangiaceae; genus Palsa-506. The sequence goes on along the minus strand of CAVPPJ010000007.1, from coordinate 76,952 downwards.
CCCTCCCGCACGATCAGGTTGTCGTCCGCGAGGAAGACATCAATGGCGTGCTCGGGTGCCGCCGCGGTGTGCTCCATCCAGCTATTTTCCGCACATGGCAGGCGTCACGGCCAGTGCGCAGCCCAGCAGATTGCCGGTGGTACTAGCACACCGGCAGACGCCAGGCACCATCCTGGCCAGCTCGCCGGGGCGCGGGCACGGTGATAGCCGGGGCCATTTCCGGCCTGTCAGGCGCGACCGCACGGGATCTGCACTGGCAAAAAGCCCGGTTGCGCGCCGTCACACTGCAGGAGGGGAACCATGAGACGCATCGCTACCATCACGGCCGGCGCCGCTGCCGTCGCGGCCGGTCTGTCGCTCGCCATCCCCGGCAGCGCCGCGCTGGCCACCAGCGCATCGCCGGGCGTCCGGCTGGCAGCACACAGCTCGTCGCTGCCGACGATCACCATCACGATGAACGGCAAGAAGATCACGGTGAGCGGGGCGCTGCAGTCCGGCGGCGTGCGCATCGTGTCGAAGGTCAGTAATGAGCCGCAGGGAAACCCGACGCTGGTCCGCCTCGATCCTGGTGTCACCGTGCCCCAGCTCCTGCAGACCGCGGCGGGTGATCCCAACAGCATCGCCCTCATCGCCTCGATCGTCTTCAGCCCGCAGGCAGACCAGGGCACCAGCTCGGCGCAGGTGAAGCTGGCGCCCGGCAATTATGTGGCGCTCGACCTGGCCACGAACGCCCAGACCCCGCCGCTGACGACGTTCACGATCGCCAAGGCCGCGGCCCCGGCCGTGCTGCCTAAACCGCAGGCCACGATCTCCGCGATCGAGTTCGGTTTCCGCGGCCCTGGCCGGCTTCGGGACGGCGAGCTGGTCCGCTTCGCCAATCACGGCTTCCTGGTGCACATGATCGTCGCGGCCCGGGGCCGCAACGCGGCGGGCGCGCGCAGGATCGCCCGGCTGCTGAAAGCGGGCAAGGACGGCAAGGCGCAGCGGCTGGCCACCGGCTTCTACTCGTTCTTCAACATCATGACCCACGGCGGCTACGAGCAGCAGGTCATCCGCAACCGGCCAGGTCACTGGGTGCTGGCCTGCTTCATGGACACCCAGGACGGCCGCGAGCACACGCAGCTCGGCATGGAGCGGGTCATCCGCATCGTCAAGTAGGCAGAGCGCCAGCTGCCAGCACCAGGGCGGCCCGGCCGGGACGGCCGGGCCGCCCTGGCCTGGCATGGGTCCGCGCCGGGCATCGCGGCCCCGCTTGCGGCCCGCCCCGCCGGCAGGCCGGCCGGCCTGAGTGGTGCTAGGCACACCCGAAAAGGCCAGCCACTACCCTGGCATGCGCCCGCTACGGGGCGCGATCATTAGCGCATGCGACATGAAAGCTGCGTCACCTCACTGTCCTGGATCCCGTCCGAAGCGGTCACCGGAGGAGCCCGGGTCGCCTTCGATACCGGGGTTACCCACTACGACGACCCGCCGCCGGGTGAGCTCGGCGACATCGAGGAACTGCGAGTCGCCGACCGGTTCCGTTTCGCCAATGTTCTCCGCGCCTGGATCGACGTTGACGGCTCAGGCCGGATCACCGGCTCCGGCTATGACGGGGGCGGCCTGATCGGATCCACCATCGTCAGGCTGGGCGGCCTGCAGCACCGGTTCCAGGCAGTCCAGCTCCCCGACCTCCAGCGTGATCCAGAACAGGGAGATGGCTGGGTGCGCTTCGCGCAGACAGTGGGGGGCCGGACCGGGCTGCCCGCACCGCGGCGGGTACGGCGGCGGCCGTTCATCCAGTGGCAGGCCCCGCTGGTGTGGACGACCCTGTCGCTGACGCTGCACGCCGACGGCCGGGCCGAGTTCGCGATGACCGGGGCCAGCCCGTTCCCCCGGCACTGGGTCTACGACGGCGACGGCCAGCTCTCGCACAAGTCCGGGCTGACCGACTACCGTGACTGGTACCGCAAGTCGTTCGGCCGGCACAGCCCGTGGGGAGACGAGGACTCGGCCGCGCTGGTCACTGCAGTGGAGACCGCGCTGGAACGGTCCTTGTCCGTGCAGCTGATGCACGGCTCGGCGAAGCCCCGCATCAAGCGCCTCCGGGCCGGTGACGCGCTGGTGCGCCAGGGCGAGACTGGCACCGACATCTACCTGGTTCTTGACGGGGTCATCCGGGTCGAGCGGGATGGCGAGCGGCTGGCGGAATACGGGCCGGGGTCCCTGCAAGGGGAGCGAGCTCATCTTGAGGGCGGCGTCCGCACCTCCTCGCTGATCGCGGTCACGGCCTGCAAGGTGGCGGCGGTCGACGCCGGCCAGTTCGACCGGTCCGCGCTGGAGGAGCTGTCCGGCGGGCACCGCCGGGAAGATGCCGGCCAGGCCTGAGCGGTGCGGCTGAACTTCTGCGGGACCCGCGGGTCCACCCAGGCGGTGGGGGCCGGATTCCTCCGCTACGGCGGTCACACCTCGTGCGTGGCCGTTTCCCGCGACGGGGACGCCGTGCCGACGCTCATCCTCGACGCGGGCACCGGCCTGCGCGAGGTCACTCCGCTGCTGGCTGGCCGGCCGTTCGCCGGCACGATCCTCCTTTCGCACCTGCACTGGGATCACCTGCACGGGCTGCCGTTCTTCCGCGGCGGGGACACCCCGGGCGCCAGGGTCACGCTGCTGCTGCCCGAGCAGGAGGACGGTGCCTGCGCGGAGGCGGTACTTGAGCGCGGCATGTCGCCGCCGCATTTCCCGATCCGGCCGCGTGACCTGCGCGGCGCCTGGACGTTCGGCACGCTGGCGCCGGCCCTGCACGTGGTCGGCGGGTTCACGGTCCAGGCGCTGGAGATCCCGCACAAGGGCGGCAGGACTTTTGGCTACCGCATCAGCGACGGCAGCTCCGTTATCGCTTATATGCCTGATCACTGCCCGACGAACCTCGGGCCGGGGCCCGAGTGCCTGGGCGAATATCACGCCGCCGCCATCGAGCTGGCCAGGGACGCGGATGTCCTGGTGCACGACGCGTCATTGCTGCCCGGGGAGGTCGCCGCGGAGGCATTGTTCGGGCACGCGGCCGCTGACTATGCGGTCGGCCTGGCCGTGGCGGCCGGGGCGCGGCGGGCCGTGCTCTTCCACCATCGGCCCGACCGCACGGACGCCGAACTCGATGCGCTGGGCGGCCGGCTGGCGGGCGCGGCCGTGCCGGTCACCGTCGCCGCGGATAAGGGGATACTCGAACTGTGAAACCGACCGGCCCGGACGCGGTAGTCGTGGGCGCTGGCCCGAACGGGCTGGCGGCCGCCCTGACGATGGCCAGGGCCGGCCTTACCGTGCACGTCTTCGAGGGCGCCGGCACGCCGGGCGGCGGCTGCCGGACGGAGGAAGTCACGCTGCCCGGCTTTCACCATGACATCTGCTCGGCGGTGCATCCGCTGGCCGCCGCCTCGCCGTTCTTCACCGGAACCGACCTGGCGGCAGCGGGAGTCAGGCTGCTGACACCGCCGGTCGCGTTCGCCAACCCGATCGATGGCGGGCGGGCAGGGGCGGTATCCGGATCGGTGCAGGAGACGGCGGCCGGCCTGGGCGCGGACGCCGGCACCTACCGGCGTCTGCTCGGGCCCCTGGTGCGCGACGCTGACTACATTCTGCCCGCCATGCTCGCCCCGCTCAGGACCATTCCCGCGCATCCCGTCGCCGTCGCCCGCTTCGGCCTGGAAGCACTGCTGCCCGCCTCCGAGCTCGGCCGCAGATTCAGGACGCAGGAGGCCAAGGCGCTGCTGGCAGGCGTGTCCGCGCACTCCTTCCTGCGGCTTGATGCCCCCGGCAGCGGAGGTTTCGGGCTGCTGCTGACGATGATCGCGCACTCGGTCGGCTGGCCCGTCGTCGAGGGCGGCAGCGCGCGCCTCATCGACGCCATGGTCGGCGAGCTCACCTCCCTCGGCGGCCAGGTGATCACGGGCCAGTGGATCAAGAGCCTGGCGGATCTGCCGCCGGCCAGGGCAACCCTGCTGGACATCACGCCACGCCAGTTCATCGCCCTGGCCGGCGACGCGATGCCGTCGCGGTACGCCCGGGCGCTGGCTGGTTTCAGGTACGGGCCGGGGATCTGCAAGGTCGACTGGGCGCTCAGCGGCCCGGTGCCCTGGACGGCACCGGCCTGCCGTCAGGCCGGGACGCTGCATCTGGGCGGCACGCTCGCCGAGACCGCCCGGGCCGAGGCCGAGGTGACCGCCGGGAAGCACCCGGAGAGCCCGTTCTGCATCGTGGCGCAGCCGGGCATCGTGGACCCGTCCCGTGCCCCGGCAGGCAACCAGACGCTGTGGGGCTACTGCCATGTGCCGGCTGGCTCCACCGTGGACATGACCGGCCGGATCGAGGCCCAGATCGAGCGGTTCGCGCCCGGCTTCCGCGACCTGATCCTGGCCAGGTCCACCAGGACGGCAGCCGAGGTGGAAGAGCACAACCCGAACTACGTGGGCGGTGACATTGCCGCGGGCCTCGGCACGCTGCGCCAGACGGTGTTCCGGCCGGCCATCCGGTGGAGCCCCTACCGGACGGCCATGAAGGGCGTTTACCTGTGCTCGTCATCGACGTCGCCCGGTGGCGGGGTGCACGGGATGTGCGGCATGTGGGCGGCCAGGGCCGCGCTCGCCGACCTGGGCGGTGCGTAAGGGCCGCGACGCATGAGGCCGCGACGGCGGCCGAGGGCCAGCGGCGGCCGGCCCGCGGGACTGCCGTCGCTGACCTGGCCGGAACCCAGGGTTGCGATGGCGACGGACGGATCGGCACAATGCCACGTGTGGAGCTGCCCACGGGGACCGTCACCATGCTCTTTACCGACATGGAGGGCTCGACCAGGCTGCTGGGCCGCCTCGGCGACCAGTACGGCGAGCTGCTGTCAGGCCAGCGCGGCGTGCTACGGACCGCATTCAGCCGGCATCACGGAACCGAGCTGGGCACCGAGGGTGACAGCTTCTTCCTGGTCTTCGCGTCCGCTGTCGACGCGGCCGCCGCCTGCGTCGAAGGGCAGCGGGCGCTAGCCGCGCACACGTGGCCGCAGGGGGTGGCGCCGCAGGTGCGAATGGGCCTGCACACCGGCGAGCCCACCCGGCACGAGGACGGGTACGTCGGCATGGACGTGCACCGGGCGGCCAGGATCGCGGCGTCGGCGCATGGCGGTCAGGTGGTCATGTCGGAGGCGACCAGCCAGCTCGTCGCGGGCCGGCTGCCCGGCATCGGCGCGGGCGACCTGGGCTGGCACCGGCTGAAGGACATCGCCGAACCCGAGCACCTGCATCAGCTGCTGATCCCCGGCCTACCGGCGGAGTTCCCGCCGCTGAAGAGCCTGGGAAACCGGGCCAGCCTGCCGGTGCCGCCGACGCCTTTCATCGCACGCTCGGAGGAGCTGGGCGATCTCCGGGAACTCATCTCCGGGACCGGAGAGACCGGGACTGTGCGGCTGGTGACGGTAACCGGGCCGGGCGGCGTCGGCAAATCCCGGCTGGCGCTCGCGGCGGCAGAGTCGGTGGGTGATCGATTCCCTGACGGCGTCTACTTCGTGCCGCTGGCGCCGGTAACGGAGGCGCCGGTGATGTGGACGACCATCGCTGAGGCGCTCGGCATCACCGGGGACGGCCGTTCGCCGCCAACCTTCTTCGAGCACATCGCGGCTCGCCGCGCACTCCTGCTGCTTGACAACCTAGAGCAGCTGGCCGATGCCGGAAAGGTGATAGCCGAGCTGATGGGGGTCGCACCGCACATCACGCTGCTGGCGACCTCACGGCGGCCACTGCGCGTGCCCGGAGAGCACGAGTATCCGGTCCGTCCGCTGCCGGTGGCGCACCCGCCGGAGCCTGGCGGGCAGGCTGACGGGGCGGTCGAGCTATTCGTCCAGTACGCGCGCATGACGCGGCCGGACTTCCGGCTCACCGCAGCGAACGCCAGTGACGTGATCGCGATCTGCGACCGGCTGGACGGCCTGCCGCTTGCCCTTGAGCTGGCCGCCGCCCGGTCCAGGCTGCTTAGCCCACGGGCGCTGCTCGGCCGCCTCGACCGGAGCCTGGAGTTCGAGGCCGGCGATGCCGCCGGCCGGCCCGCCAGCGCACGCTCCGCGACACGATCAGCTGGAGCTATGACCTGCTGAGCCCGGCCCTGCAAGGATTCTTCCGGCGGATGGGCGCATTCTCCGGTAGCTGCGAGCTGGCGGCCATAGCGGCGGTGGCAGCCGGCGAAATGGACCCGCTCGAAAGTGTCGCGGAACTTGCCGACGCCGGCCTGCTGACCGTCCGGGACGGCGCGGACGGCGAGCCGCGCGCCGGGATGCTGCAGACGATGCGGGCATTCGCGCAGGCGCGGCTGGCGGAGAGCGGTGAAACCGACCAGGTGCGAAACGCGCATGCGTCGTTCTATGCGGACTTCGCGGAAACGCTCACCCAGCATCTGCAGGGCCCGCAGCCGCTCGCCGCCCGCGACCGCATGGAGGCCGAGCTGGACAACGTGCGGGTAGCGCTCAGCTGGTGCCTGGAGCAAGGACCCGACGACGATCGGCCACCCGAGCGGGTGACGCTCGGGCTCCGGCTCTGCCAGGCCATGAGCTGGTTCTGGTATGCCTTCGGCTACACGGCTGAGGGGCACCGCTGGCAGCGAAGGGCAGTCGCCGTCGCGTCCGCCAAGGGCGGGCCTGAGCTGGCGACGGTGCTGCACGGGCTGGCCCTCCTGCTGCTGCAGCAAGGCGAAACCGCGGAAGCCAGGGATGCGCTGGTCGCCTGTCTCGAGATATGGCAGAAGGCAGGCGACCGGAGCAGAGTCGCCGTGGAGCTTTGCAGCCTGGGGGTGGCGCACTGGACGCTCGGCGATCTCGATACTGGCCGGGCGATGCTCTGGCAGAGCATCGGCATCGCCAGGGAGATCGGCGATGAGAGCAGGGAGTCGAACGCGCTTTCCAACCTCGGCGCGTTCGAGGTGGGAGCGGGCAACGCGCAACAGGCCGTCGAGCTGCTTGAGCAGGCACGGGCGATCGACGAGAGGCTCGGAAACGTGTGGGGCTGCGCGGTGATCCAGGCCAACCTGGTCGCCGCGATGCTCCGGGCCGGCCGGCCGGACGACGCGTACGCGTCGCTCCGCGGCCGGGCCGCCGAAATTGTCTCCCTTGGCGATATCGAGCTCACCATCGACGTGATCGAGCTACTCGCGAGCGTCTTCGCGCAGCTCGGCGACGCCACCCGGGCGGCCAGGCTGGCCGGCACCGCGGAGGCGCTGCGCGAGCAGGCCGGCATGCCGATCCGCGGTCCGGATGCCGAGCTTCTCGAGGAGTACATCTCGGTGGCACGCGATCTGGTCAGCGCCCAAACGTGGGAAGAGCACCGCACCGCCGGCCGCGCCCGCAACGTGCAGGAGGCGCTGGCTGACGCCGGAGCGGGCGGCTGACAGCCGCCGCGGCCGGGGCCGCCGGGAGCCAGCCGGTCAGCGTCGCGGGGGCTGCCTGCGCTGCGCGGCGATCAGATCCCGGTACCAGCCGAATGAGGTCTTCGGCGTGCGCTGCTGGGTGTCGAAGTTAATGTGCACGAGGCCGAACCGCTGGTGGTAGCCCTCGGCCCACTCGAAGTTGTCCATCAGCGACCAGGTCAGGTAACCGCGCACGTCGACGCCGGCCGTGATGGCGTCATGCAGCGCCCTGAGGTGGCCGTCCAGGTACCTGATCCTCGGCTGGTCATCGACGGTCCCGTCAGCGGTCACCGCGTCATCGGTTGAGCATCCGTTCTCGGTGATGTAGACCGGCGGCAGGGCCTGGCCGTACCGCTCTTGCAGGAGCAGCAGCAGCTCGCGCAGGCCGGCCGGGACGACCGGCCAGCCGAAGGCGGTCACCGGGTAGCCGGGAACTGGCTGCCGCTGGAAGGGCAGCTGCGCATCCTGCGGCGCGGACAGCCGGGCCGGCGCGTAGTAGTTCACTCCCAGCGCGTCGATCGGGGCGGAGATCAGCGCAAGGTCGGTGTCCCGCACGAAGTCCGGGTCGTCACCGATCCCGTAGGCGGACAGGTCCGGGTAGGCCCCGAGTAGCACCGGATCGGTGAAGAGCCGGTTCTGCAGGGTGTCGAAGGCGGCGGCCGCGGCCAGGTCGGCCGGGTTGTCGCTGGCCGGCCACGCCGGGGCGTAGTTGTTGGTGATCGCGACCTGCCGTACGCCGGCTGACCGGAGGGCAGCGTTCGCCAGGCCGTGCCCGAGCAGCTGGTGGTGGGCGACGGGCAGCGCGCCGAGCATCAGCGCCTGGCCCGGCGCGTGGGTGCCGAGCGCATAACCCAGGCTCATCACCACGAATGGCTCGTTCAGCGTGATCCAGAGCGGGATCCGGTCGGCGAGTCGCTGCGCGGCCAGTTCCGCGTAGTCGGCGAACCGGTAGGCCGTGTCCCTGGCCAGCCAGCCGCCCTGGTCCTCAAGCGGCTGCGGGAGATCCCAGTGGAACAGGGTGGGTACCGGGGTGATCCCCGCCACCAGCAGCCCGTCCGTCAGCCGGTCGTAGAAATCGAGGCCCGGGTCGTTGGCGGGACCGCGGCCCTGCGGCTGCACCCGGGGCCAGGCGATGGAGAACCGGTATGCGTCGATGCCGAGCCGGCACATCAGCTCGATGTCCTCGGGCCAGCGGTCGTAGTGGTCGGCTGCGATGTCGCCGGTGTGCCCGCTGCGGATCGCGCCGGGCCGGCGGCAGAACGTATCCCAGACCGAGTCGCCCCGGCCGTCGGCCGCGACCGCGCCCTCGATCTGGTACGCGGAGGTGGCGACCCCCCAGGTAAAGCCGGCCGGGAACCGCGGCATCGGAAGATCATTCACCCGGTGATCGTATGCCGGCCGGGTGCGGGTGCGGAACCAGCGCGCGGAACGGGCGTACTAGCCTCGGCTGATGGCCGACCGCGAGTTTGTCCCCGCCGATTTCACCGTGCCGCTCGAGCTGATGGCGCCGCCGTTCCGGCTTGAGCCGCTGGGACCCCAGCACAACAGCGCCGACTACGCGGCATGGACGTCCAGCATCGAGCACATCAGGGCGACCCCGGGCTTCATCGGCCGCGACTGGCCCGACCCGGCGATGTCGCTGGCGGACAACCTCGGCGACCTGGAGCGGCACTCCGGCGACTTCGCCCGGCGGGCCGGATTCACCTACACCGTCATCGAGATCGCCAGCGGCGAGACCATCGGCTGCGTCTACATCTACCCGGCTCGGGACGAGGACCACGACGCTCGCGTCGAGTCATGGGTCAGGGGTGACCGCGCCGCCCTCGACCGGGCACTTTACGACGCCGTCGGCAGCTGGCTGTCTGCCGCCTGGCCGTTCCGGGCAGTCAGCTACCAGCCCCGCTGACATTTCATGATCACGGAAGATCCGCACGCCCGCAACGTGCGGATCCTCCATGCTGTCGTAGCGAAACGGCCTGCCGGGCGAGGGCGCTGGGCTTCCTCAGGCGGTGCTGGCGCCGTCGGCCATCGCCGCATCGACCTCGGCCCGGCGGACGGCCAGCTCGGCGGCGTACTTCTCCTCGTCGACGCGCTCGGCGATCTCCTCGTCGTCCCGCATCAGCGCCTCAAGGTCCGTCTTCGCGGCGTCGATCACGCCCAGGTCGGTGTAGGCGCGCTGGACCTTCGGCCCCCACAGGCCGATGTCCCTGACGCAGGGCACGATCCTGGAGAAAAGCAGTGTCCGGAACGCCTGCTGAACCGGTGAGTGCTCGGTGAACTCCACGCACTCCGCCACGTCGAAGCCCATCCGCTCCCAGACCTCCCGGGCAATGAACCGGTTGCGCATCAGGTAGCAGCCCTCGACGATGAACTCCTCCCGGTCCGCGCGCTCGGCCGCGGTGAGCTCGGCGTAATAATCGCGCAGCGCCAGCCGCCCGAACGCCACGTGCCGCGCCTCGTCCTGCATGACGTACGCGAGCAGTTGCTTGACCAGCGCGTTGTTCGCGATGTCCCGGTGCACGCCGAACGCGGCCAGGGCCAGGCCCTCGATCAGCACCTGCATCCCGAGATAGGGCATGTCCCAGCGGGAATCGCTCAGCGCGTCGGCCAGCAGCTTCGCCAGGTCGGGGTTGACCGGGTAGTACAGGCCGATCTTCTCCCGCATGAACCGCGCGAACAGCTCGACGTGCCGCGCCTCGTCCATGGCCTGGGTGGCGGCGTAGAACTTCGAGTCCATGTCCGGCACGGACTGCACGATCCGGGCGGCCACGGTGAGCGCGCCCTGCTCGCCGTGCAGGAACTGGCTGAACAGCCACGCGGACAGGTGATGGCTCAGTTCCGCCCGCTCCTGCTCGGACAGCACATTCCACTGGCGTGACCCGTAGATCGGGCAGATTTCGTCGCCCGCCTCCAGCACGTTGGCCGGATCAACACCGATCTCCCAGGCGATCCGCTTGGCGGCGTCCCACTGCTTGTCCTTGCCGCGCTGGTACAGGTCGAGCAGGCGGCTCCGGCCGTCGTCGTACTCCCAGCTGAACCGGCTGGCGCCGGCCGCGGGCAGCTCCCAGACAGCTGGCTCGACGGGGGTGGCGTAGTGATCGTAGGTACCCACGGCAGCCTCCTTGCCAGACGATCCCCTCCGATATTACTCGTCAGTAGGACGTTGTTCCAGACGCGGTTTACGGCCCGAACAAAAGGGGTGAACGAGCACCCGGGCACACTCGGCTGCCGCCCTTTACTGATGCATCGGGTCCTCATGATCGACGTGGCCTGCCAGCTCAAGCTGAAAAGTGGAGTGCTCCACGTCAAAGTGCCCGCGCAGGCATTCCTGGAGCCGGTCCAGCATCAACCCGCTGCGGCCGTCGGCCAGGATCTCCGCGTCGACGACGACATGCGCGGAGAGCACGGGCAGGCCGGACGTGATCGTCCAGGCATGCAGCTCGTGCACCCCCTGGACTCCGCCGAGCTCGGTCATGTGGCGGCGGACCTCGGTGAGGTCGATGCCCCGCGGGCTCGCCTCCAGCAGCACGTCGACCGCCTCCCGCAACAGCCGCCAGGTCCTGGGCAGGATCAGGAAGCCGACGGCCAGCGAGGCGATCGGGTCGACCCGGGTGAAGCCGGTGACGGCGATCACGATTCCGGTGACGATCACGGCGGTGGCGCCCACGGCATCCGACGCCACCTCGAGGAAGGCGCCACGCACGTTGAGGCTCTCCGCCTGGCCCCGGCGGAGCAGCAGCAGCGAGGTGCCGTTGGCGGCGAGGGCGATCAGGCCGAACACTATGAGCAGCCCGCTATTGACGGCGGACGGGGACATCAGCCGCCGGATGGCCTCAGCGAAGATGAATGCCGCCATGCCGAACAGCAGCAGGGCGTTCACCATCGCGGCCAGGATTTCGGCACGCGCATAACCGAAGGTGCGCCGGGCGGTGGCCGGCCTGGCGGCAAAGTAGGCGGCCAGCAGGGACAGCCCGACGCCCGCCGCGTCCGCTGTCATGTGGGCCGCATCGGCGAGCAGCACGAGCGAGCCGGTGATGACGGCGCCGATGATCTCGGCGACGGCGACAAGCGTGGTCAGGGCGAGGACCGCGGTCAGCGCGCCCCGGTGCCGCCCGGTGGCGGTGACCCCGTGCCGGTGGGAGTGCCCGTGCCCGGCTGGTTCCCGGTTCCGGGTGCCCGGTGGTGTCATGTCTCCTTGCCGGGGTTCCGGCGCCCGCGCCGGGTCTTGCCGCCCGCTCGCCCGGACGGGCCGGCGGAACCCTGCGCGAGCAGCTCGTAGGCCGGGTTGATCATGACGGGCGCGCCGTCCTGGATGCCGACCGGGCCGCGGAACCTGATCCTGGCCCCGCACTCGAGCCCGGGGATATGCGAGCGCCCGTAGAACAGGGCCGTCAGCTGGCCGGTCGAGTCCGCGACCTCGGCGGCGAGCACGGTGTTGTGCTCGACCGGCCGGATCTCGACGGCGAAGATGCGGCCCTCCACCGTCGCCCGGCCGGGGCCGGTCAGCGCGCCGATCGCGTTGACACCCTGGGACGGGACGGGGCGGTCGTAGGGGGTGGCCGGGACGGCATCGGCGTCAAATCCCGCGGTAGCGGCATCGCCCGCGGCCGCGGCCGCGGGCTGTTCGGCCGGCCCGGGCTCTCCCGCATCCCCCGGCTTCCGGGCATCGCCGGGCTCCTCGGCGTCCCCGGGCTTGCTGGCATCGCCGGGCTTCCCGGCATGCCCTGGCTGGACGGCATGGCCTGGCTGTATCGCATGGCCCGGCTGTATCCATGCCCCCGCCCTGCGGCTGGCCCCGGCTTCCCGGCAGGTTCCCGTTTTTCGGCGGGCTCAGGCTGGTCGGGGGATCCGGCAGCCGGCTCGCCAGGCTCTGTGCCCGGCCCGCCCCCGGCGGCCGCGTCGGCCTGGCGCTCATGCAGCCGCTCCAGCCTGCTGCGGACGTCGAACGGCACGATGGTGGCCGCCGCGTGCGGGATCCGGCTGACTACCCCGGCAATCTTGTCCGCGGTGCGGTCGTGCAGCAGGCGGCCAAGCAGTGGCGAGTAACTGCGCCGCGGCAGGATTGCGGTGACGCCGACGCCGGGCAGCTCCGCCTCGGCACCGACGAGCTCGGCGGCGGCCCGGGCCAGCCGCCGGTCCGGGCAGTCGATGAAGTCCAGCACGACATCCGTGTTCGCGCGCACCCAGGCCCGGCGCAGCGTATCGGCCTGCGCGCTGTCGATGACGAAGTGCACGGCGCGCAGCGTGGTTGGCCGCAGGCTCCGCGCGTACCGCAGCGCGGCGAGTGTGGCGAGGTCGCAGTCGTCCACGAAAACGTAGACCGTGCGGCGCGCGTAGGTCGGTGGATCAGGGGGCCGGTTACGGCTGCCTATTTGCTCAAGGACGTCTGCCTCCATCTTGTATTCCCTGTTCAGCCGGATCAGGGCGGGCACGCCGAGCGCGAAGAGGATCACCACCAGCCAGGCGCCCTCGGTGAACTTGACCAATACGAAGATCAGCACGACGACCAGCGAGGTCACGCCCGCCGCGAAGTTGATCACGAGGCGGCGGCGCCAGCCAGCCTCCCTCATCCGGTGGTGGTACTTGGCCATGCCGAAACCGGCCATCGTAAAAGCGGTGAAGACCCCGATCGCGTAAAACGGCACGAGGCTGTTGACGTTGGCTCCCGCTGCCGCCAGCAGGGTGCACGACAGCACCGCAAGCACGATGATCCCGTTCGAGAAGACCAGCCGGTGCCCGCGTTTGGTGAGCCACCGGGGCAGGAACGCGTCCTCCGCGACGAAGCTGGCCAGGAACGGGAAGCCGTTGAAGCTGGTGTTCCCCCCGGTATAGAGGATCAGCGCAGTCGCGGCCTGGACCAGGACGAACATGCCGGTGCCGAAGGCCGAGTGCCCGAAGACGATCTTTGTCTCCTGGGCGATCACCGTCGGCACCCCGGTTTTGAACGGCGCCGCGTGCGTGACATGAGCCAGCCAGGAGATCCCGGCGACGAGCGAGCCGAGGATGACGCCCTCGGCCACCAGCACGCGGCGCGCATTGATCCCCTCCGGCGGCCGGAACGCGCCTACCGCGTTCGACACGGCCTCGATGCCGGTCAGCGAGGAACCGCCGTTGGCGAACGCCCGTAGCAGGACGAAGATCATCCCGAACGCGATCAGGCCGCTGCCGGTGGAATGACCGGTGTACTGCCCTGGCAGCGGGTAGTGGTATTGCGGCAGCGAGCCGAATGCCTCGCGCAGCAGTCCGGTGATGATCATGAGAATAGCGACGGCGGAGAACAAGTAGGTGGGCACCGCAAAGGCGCGCCCCGCCTCGCGGATTCCCCGCAGGTTGCCGTAGCACATCAGGATCACGATGGCGATCGAGATCCCGGTCAGGAGCTCAGGGTGGTTTATCGCCGGCACCGCGGAAGCGACGGCGGCGGTTCCGGCGGCCACCTGGACGGCGACGGTGACCACGTAGTCGATCAGCAGCGCGACCGCGGCGACCTGAGCCACCCGGGGCCCGAAGTTCTCCCGCGCGACGACATAGGACCCGCCGGCCCTGGTGTAGACCGAGACGACCTCTCGGTAGGACAGGACCACCAGCGCCATGACGAACAGGACGACACCGGTGATCGGCAGGATAAGCGCGAACGCGGCCAGACCGAGGCCGCCCTTGAGCAGCTCGATCAGGATCTCCTCGGTGCCGTACGCCGAGGAGGAGATCCCGTCCGGCGCGAGCACGCCGAGCGCGAGCCCCTTGGACAGGCGCTGCTCGCTGAGTTCCTCATTCACCAGGGGCGCGCCGAGCAACCGCCGTTTGACCGAGTACCCGGCGGCTTCCGGCATGACCGGGGCGCTGCCGAGGAGTCTGCTGGCCTTGCGCATCGCCACGTCGCTGCGCCCTCCGCTAGATCGCGCCCCTGACGTGGCCTTCATACCATCGCGGCGGCCGGCCGCCGCGTCCGGCATGGCCAGTGCACGTCCGAACGTACCCGTCCGCCGATCGGCGGACACCTTGGTGGCGCGCGTCGGCGTAACTATCCGTTCACCCGCGGATGACACGGTGATCCGGGTACTCACGCCGTGACAGGCTGGTCTGGGTAAAAGCAGGCTGATCCAGATAACGCAAGAACGACGGCATCGGGTTACCCGATCAGAGAGGCAATGCCATGACGACGACACCGGCCGCACCGGTACCGCAGGCAGCCAGCGCGCGCACGCTGCACCTGTCTGAGCTGCTGCGGCGCCCGCTCACGGACCGCGGGGGCGAGTCGCTCGGGCGGCTTTCCGATGTCATCGTCCGGCTCCGCGGCGCGGAGCTCCCGGTGGTGACCGGGCTGGTCGCCACGGTCGGCGGCCGGGAGGTCTACGTGCCGATCGAGCAGGTCAGCGCGTTCGACGGCGAGGTGCTGAAGCTGACGAGTGCCAAGCTCGACCTGCGCAGGTTCGACCGGCGCGACGGGGAGGTGCTGCTCCGCGCCGACGTGCTCGGGCACCGGCTGATCGACGTGGAGCGGGCGCACCTGATCAAGGCGGCCGACCTCGAACTGGTGAGCCGGGACGGCGACTGGGTGCTCACCGGCGTGGATACCCATCGCCGGGCACGCCGGTGGCTGGGCCTCGGCGGCAGGGAAGCTGACGAGCATTCGTTCCGCGAATGGGCCAGGTTCGAGCCGCTCATCGGCCACACCGGCAGCGCCCTGCTGCGCGGGCCATTCGCGCGGATACGCCGGCTGAAGCCGGCCCAGATCGCTGACCTGCTCGAGGAGGCATCGAAGGAAGAGGAGACCGAGATCCTCGGCCAGGTGCACGCCGACCCGGAACTGGAGGCGGACGTCTTCGAGGAACTCGACGAGGACCTGGCCACCCGGCTGCTCGGCGCGCGCACCGACAAGGAGATCGCCGATGTGCTGACCAGGATGCGGGCCGATGACGCGGCGGATGCCATCGCCGAGCTGCCGCAGCGCCGCCGGCTGCCGGTACTCGACCTGCTGCCGGCCGGGCAGCGCACCAAGGTGCTCACCCTGATGGGCTTCAATCCCACCAGCGCGGGCGGCCTGATGGGCGTCGACTTCCTTGCCGTTCCGGCCGACGTCACCGTCCAGCAGGCACTGGACGCTGTCCGCCAGTCGCTAAGCCTGCAGCCGGAGGCGCTCACCAGCGTGCACGCGCTCGACGAGCGCGGCCGCCTGTGCGGCGTCGCCAGGCTGGTCAGCATCGTGCAGTCGGATCTATCCGCCTGCCTCAGCGACATTTACGACGACGATCCGGTGCGGGTTGGCGCGGACACCGACGTGGTCGACGTCGCCGTCCTGATGAGCGACTACAACCTGATCACGATCCCGGTCGTGGACGACGGGCGCAAGATGATCGGCGTCATCACGGTGGACGACGTCCTCGAGGTCACGCTGCCCGATGACTGGCGGCGCCGGGAGGCAGCGCAGCCCCCTGACGCGCACCGCGGGGAACCCACGTGAGCGATGCCCCCGAGGACCAGGTCCCGGAACGGCAGGTCCCGGAAGGGCAGGTCCCGGAGCGGCAGGTTCCGGAGCGGACGGCCGGGGACCGGCGGGTGCCGGAACAGGTTCCCGGGGGCGCGGCGGCAGCGGCCGGACCTGCGCCGCCGGCCCAGCCAGCCGCGCCGCCGGGCCAGCCAGCCGCGCCGCCAGGCCAGCGGGCTGCGCCGCCAGCGAAGCCAGCCGTGCCGCCAGCGAAGCCGGGCCTGGCGCCCGCCGGACCCAGGCCGGCCGCGCCACCGGACGGGCCAGCCGCCGGCTCGGCCAGGTCAGCCGCCGGCTCTGCTAGGTCAGCCGCCGGCTCGGCCAGGCCGGCCGCCAGCCCGGCCCGGCCAGGTCCGGCACCGGCCGGGTCCGCGCTGCCGCCCGCCGCCGGGCCGGCCACGACCCTGGCCCAGCCGAGCGCAGTCCTCGATCAGGCGCATCTCGGCGACATCGAGGGCGCCTTCGGCCGGATCAGCCTTGATGATGAGCACCGCTCCAACCTGAAGCGGCGGCTGGTCACGTTCCTCGCGATCGTCGGGCCCGGCCTCATCGTCATGGTCGGGGATAATGACGCAGGCGGGGTCTCCACTTACGCGCAGGCGGGCCAGGACTACGGCTACAGCCTCCTGTGGGTACTGCTGCTGCTCATCCCCGTGCTCATCGTGAATCAGGAGATGGTGGTCCGGCTCGGCGCGGTCACCGGCGTCGGGCATGCCCGGCTGATCAACGAGCGGTTCGGCAAGTTCTGGGGCTGGTTCAGCGTCGGCGACCTGTTCCTGCTGAACTTCCTGACGATCGTCACCGAGTTCATCGGCGTCTCGCTCGCGCTGTCCTACTTCGGCGTCAGTCCCTACATCGCGGTGCCGATTGCCGCCGCGGTGCTGGTCGGCATCACCCTGAGCGGCAGTTTCCGCCGCTGGGAGCGCGCGATGTTCGCGTTTATCGGCGCGAGCCTGCTGCTGATCCCGCTCGCGTTGCTGTCGCATCCGTACTACGGCCAGATCGCCTTCCACTTCGTCGTGCCCGGGATCCAGGGCGGCATCAGCTCCAAGGCAGTCCTGCTCATCATCGCGATCGTGGGCACCACAGTCGCTCCCTGGCAACTGTTCTTCCAGCAGTCAAACGTTATCGACAAGCGGATCACCCCCCGGTTCATCCCGTACGAGCGCGCCGACACCGTCCTCGGCTCGTTCGTGGTGGTCGGCGGCGCTGCCGCAGTCCTGATTGTGGCTGTCTACGCGGGCCGCGGAACCGGGCTCGCCGGGCAATTCACCAATGCGCTCGGGACCGCCCAGGCGCTGGCCGAGCACAGCAGGGTGCTCGGTGCGATGTTCGCGATCGTCCTGCTGGATGCCAGCATCATCGGCGCCTCGGCGGTGACCCTCTCCACCAGCTACGCGTTCGGCGATGTGTTCAACATCAAGCACTCCCTGCACCGCAGCTTCCGCGAAGCCAAGTCCTTCTACGCCAGCTACGCGGCCCTGGTCTTGGTGGCCGCTGGCATTGTCCTCATCCCGGGTGCCCCGCTCGGCCTCATCACGGTCGGCGTCCAGGCGCTGGCCGGGGTCCTGCTGCCGAGCGCCAGCGTCTTCCTGCTGCTGCTCTGCAACGACTCCGAGGTGCTCGGGCCCTGGGTCAACCCGCCCTGGCTGAACATGCTGGCGAGCGTGATCGTGGGCGTCCTGGTCATGCTGTCTGGCACGCTGGTCGCCACCACTTTGTTTACTAACATCAACCCAGCCACCACTGCGGCCGCGTTGTCCGGCGTCCTGCTTGCCGGGCTGGCCGTGGCCGCCGTCCGGCTGCGGATCGTCCGTGCCCGCCAGGGGCCGCGGGCCCGGCCGGGTGCCGGGATGTCCAAGGCGGAGCGCACCAGCTGGCGCATGCCGCCGCTCGCCCTGCTCAAGCCAGTTGTCTGGTCACCGGGAACCAAGATCAGCGTGCTGTTGCTACGGGCCTACCTGGTGGTGTCCGTGGTGCTGCTCGCGGTCGCCGCCGTCCGCCTGGGCACCGGCTAACACAGCCCGGGCCTGACGAGGGCCGATGTGCTGACGAGGCTCGCTGCTGCCGCGAGCGTGGGCGGCAGCGGCGCGGCGGCCGTTGCCGCCATTGCGGGGGCTCAGCTAACCTAGGAGCCGTGTCCCGGCCGTCGTCCGGCCGGGATGGACAGGATGGCCGGGTCGGCCCCGAGCGGAGGAGGTGGGGATCAATGCCAGGCGAAAGTACCAGCAGCAGTTCGAGCGATCCTCACGAATCCGCGCAGACCTCGCAGCGCTGACCGCATCGGCCGCCCCGGATACAGCCCGGGTGCCGGCCCCTCAGCCCGAGTACGGGATCGCTGGCTGACTGCTGCCCGCCGTGACTGACCGGCGGTAGCTGACTCCGGCAAAATGCCCGCTCGGCATCGGTGTTACCTGACCGCGCACCGCACCGTGCGCGATCCCCATGGTGACTGCTTTCGGTCGGCGGTGCCGGATCTGTGCCCGAAGCCCTCAGGGGCAGATCGGGAGACTGTCATGTCACGCTTCCTGCTTCCCTCAGCTCAGCGAGAGCGCCTGGCGGCTGCCGTCAGGCTGCCCAAGCGCATCCTGGCGCCCGCGTTCGCCGGGGCCTCGGCCGCTTTCTCCGGCCCGGCCGTCACGGACCGGCCCGTCGGTGCCCCCTCCGGCAGTGCCCCCTCCGGTAGTGCCCATTCCGGCGGTGCCCCCACCACCGCGGCGCCCACCGCGATTCCCCCAAGCGCGGCCGTTGCGGACACCGCGCACCGCGGTGACATCAGGGGCGCCTTCGGCACCGTGCACGCAGGTGCCCACGACGAGCCGGCCAGCTGGGCCGGCGGCTGCGCTGCCTGCTGGCGATCATGGGCCCCGGCCTGATCGTGATGTTCGGCGACAACGACGCCGGCGGTGTCTCCACCTACGCCCAGGCCGGGCAGGACTACGGCACCCGGCTGCTCTGGGTGCTCGTGCTGCTGATACCCGTGCTGATCGTCAATCAGGAGATGGTCGCCAGGCTCGGCGCGGTCACCGGTGTCGGGCACGCCAAGCTCATCCTGGAGAGGTTCGGCCGGTCGGTGGCCGCGTTCTCGGTCGGCAACCTCATGCTGCTCAACGGGCTGATCATTGTCACCGAGTTCATCGGGGTCGCGCTGGCCGGCAGCTACTTCGGGCTGCCCCGGTGGATCAGCGTCGTCTGCGCCGCGGGCCTGCTGGTCGGATTCACCATTAGCGGCAGCTACCAGCGCTGGGAGCGCTGGATGTACGCGCTGATCGCGGTTAATGCTGTTGTCATCCCATTGATCCTGACCGCGCACGTCAAGGCGGTCCCGGTCGCGCACGGCCTTGTTCCGGGGCTGCCCGGTGGGCTGAATGCGCATGTGCTGCTGCTGGTCATCGCCATCGTGGGCACCACAGTGGCGCCGTGGCAGCTGTACTTCCAGCAGTCCATCGTGGTGGACAAGCGGATCACGCCACGGTGGATCGCCTATGAGCGGGCGGACACGGTAATCGGCTCGTTCGCCGTGGTCATCGGCGCGGCGGCGCTCATCGCGGTAACCGCGTTCGGGTTCGCCGGAACCGCGCTGCACGGCAACTTCACCGACGCCGGGGCAGTGGCAGCCGGCCTGGCGCACACGGTCGGCCATCACGCCGGGGGCATGTTCGCGCTGC
The DNA here is from genome assembly GCA_963707065.1 of uncultured Actinomycetes bacterium. Lineage (GTDB taxonomy): Bacteria > Actinomycetota > Actinomycetes > Streptosporangiales > Streptosporangiaceae > Palsa-506. Next base: position 57,386 of record CAVPPJ010000007.1, on the reverse strand, counting down.
TGCTGCTCGACGCCTCGCTGATCGGCGCCGCGGCGGTCACGCTGGCCACCTCGTTCGCGCTCGGCGACCTGGTCGGCGCCAGGCACTCGCTGCAGCGCAGCATCAAAGACGCGCCGCTGTTTTACAGCTTCTATGCGTTCTTCCTCGCCGCGGCCGGGGCCGTGGTGCTGATTCCCGGCGCGCCGCTTGGGCTGATCACCGAGGGGGTGCAGGCGCTCGCCGGGGTGCTGCTGCCCGCTTCCACGGTCATCTTGATCATGCTCTGCAACGACAAGGAAATTCTCGGGCCCTGGGTAAACAAGCCATGGTTGAACGGGGTTGCCGGGGTCATCGTCGGCGTCCTGGTGCTGCTGTCCCTGACACTCACGGCGGCCACCTTGTTCCCGCACCTGAGCGGTCGGCAACTCGCCGCCGGGCTGATCGGCGGGACCGTCCTCGGCCTCGGCGGTGCCTGCAGCTGGCTGCTATCGCGGTGGATCTCCGCCCGGCGGCGGCCTGCCCGGCGGCGGCCGGGACCGGCGCCCGCCCGGCCGCGGGGACCGGCGCCCGCCCGGCCGCGGGGACCGGCGCCCGTGCAGCGCTGGCGGCGGAGCGGCTCACCTGGCGGATGCCGCCGCTCGCCTTGCTGCGCCGGCCGGCCTGGTCACCGGGCCGCAGGCTCGGCATGATCGGCCTGCGGTGCTACCTGGTGGCTGCCGTGGGACTCGTGATCGTCATGGTCGTGCAGCTGGCGGTCGCGCACTGAGCAGAATGCGGCGAGAAGGCGGCTGCCGGGGCTTCCTTCGGTACGCTCCCTCGGAGGCGCTGGCAGCCGCGCGCCGCAGCAGACCATGAACCAGGAGTTGACTGTCGCAGATGGACGGGACCAGCGCCGGGCAGGGCGCTAGCGGCTTTACCGCCGCTGACGGCGAAGGAGTCGAGGTCGCCACCGAGGCAGGCTCGAAGGAGAACAGCGACCACGTGATCACGGTTCGTGACGCCAAGCACCCGGACGGCCCGAAGCTGATCTTCACGCCGGACGAATGGCACGCATTTGTGGCCGGCGTGAAGGACGGCGAGTTCGACCTGGCCTAGAGTTGCCCCCTGTGAGCGGAGCGCAAGTGACAGCGTCGGCAGCCACCGGAGACGCCGGGCAGGCCGGGCAGCCGGCGTCGCGCCAGTCCGGGTGGCTCACGCCGGTCAACATCGTCATCGCCGCCGTGACGCTGCTCGCTCTCGGCCTCCGGCTGTTCTACCTGACCAGGCCCGGCTACCTGCTCGGCGTGACTGAGTACGACGACGGCTCGTATTTCGGCAGCGCCGTGCGCCTGGTGCACGGCATGCTGCCCTACCGCGACTTCGTGTTCGTGCAGCCGCCTGGTATCACGCTGCTGATGACCCCGGTCGCGCTGCTGGCCAGGGTGATCGGCACCGACTGGGGCCTTGCGGTCGCGCGGATCGCCACCATGCTGGCCGGCGCGGCCGGGGTGGCGCTGGCCGGCTTGCTCGTCCGGCACCGGGGGGTCCTGGCCGCGCTGATCGCCTGCGGGTTCGTGGCCATCTACCCGGACAGCGTCGCCTCGGCTCACACGCTGCTGGTCGAGCCATGGCTAGTGCTGTTCTGCCTGGCCGGGGCCGTGGCCGTGTTCGACGGTGACCAGATCACCGGCAGCCGCCGGCGGCTGCTCTGGGGCGGTGTCGCGTTCGGGTTCGCCGGCGTCGTTGAGGCCTGGGCGATCATCCCGGTGCTTGTCGTGCTGGCACTCGGCCTGCGGTGGCCGCGGCGGATGGCGGCCTTCGTCGGCGGTGTCGCGGCCGGCTTCGTGATCCCCGTGCTGCCGTTCGCCGCGCTCGCGCCGCGGATGTTCTACAACAGCGTGATCGTGGCCCAGGTGGGCGGCAGGGTCAATGCCGTCCGCATGCCGCTGTGGTACCGGCTGCGCCAGATGAGCGGATTCGCGAACGAGACGCACGTCAGGCACCTGTACGTGATCGGCGTCATTGCCCTCATCATCGCGGTCGTGATCGTGGCCTGCGCGATCGCGCTGCTGCTGACCAGGCAGCTGCCGCCGCCGATTGAGTGGTTCGCCTTCGCCTCGACTGCCGCCGTGGTGGCGATCTTCCTCTGGCCCGCGCAATTCCACTATCACTTCTCCGGCTTCCTGGCCCCCTTCGTCGGCTTGTCGATCGCCCTGCCGGTGGCCAGGGCGATGGCCGCGGTCCGGGCCAGGGCGGACGGATCCACCGCGGCGCGGTCCGGCGGATCGCCAGCCGGCCGGCTGCTGTGCTGGGCCGCTGTCGGCCTGGCCGCGGTGCTCCTCGTCGTCGGGACCTGGAGCCAGGCCGCCTTCGAGAGCACGCTGAAGCCGGACGCGCCGGTGGCCATGATCGCGGTGGGCCGGCAGATCATCCCGCCGGGAGCCTGCGTGCTGGCCGACAACTCGGCCTACACGATAGTTACCAACCGGTTCCTCTCGAGCGTGCCTGGCTGCCCGGTCATCGATGATGGCACCGGCGCCAACTACGCCCTCTCGAACGGGCGCGGCGCGCTCACCGGCGCGGGCCGGGTCCCGGCCGTGGCCGCGATGTGGCACTCGGCATTCGCGCACGCCCAGTACGTATGGCTGACCGGCCTCAGCCGGCTCCGGATCGCCTGGAACCCCGCGCTCAGGGCCTACTTCAAGGCCAACTTCGTGCATGTCGCCAATCACACGCATGACCTGCGGCTGTACGTGCGCAAGGACCTTCACCGGGGCTGACCGCCAGCCCCGCGCGGTATCGGCCGCTACGCCGCGCTCACGGCCAGCCCGGCGGCCATATCAGCCCGCTACGCCGCGCGCCCGCAGATCGGTGATCTGCGCTGCGGCATAGCCGAGCCCGGCGAGCACCGCGTCGGTGTCCGCGCCGGGCCGGGGCGGCGGCTGCGGCAGCCCGGCCGCCGTCCGCCCGAAACGCGGCGCCGGGGCGGGCTGCACCACCCCGCCGACCTCGATGAAGGCCCCGCGCGCGGCGTTGTGCGGATGCGCGGGCGCCTCGGCCGGGCCGAGCACGGGCGCGACGCAGGCGTCGGTGCCGGCGAACACCTCGCCCCAGTCAGCCTGGCTGCGGCCGCGGAACGCGGCGGCCAGCCGGGCCCGCAGTACCGGCCAGCCGGCCCGGTCGTACTGGCCGGGCAGGCTGTCATCGCCGGCTAGCCCGAGACCGGCCAGCAAGGCGGCGTAGAACTTCGGCTCCAGCGCGCCCACGGCCACGTACCGGCCGTCGGCGCTCTCGTAAGTGTCGTAGAACGGCGCGCCGCCGTCGAGCAGGTTCGTCCCCCGCTCGTCCTGCCACGTGCCCGCGGCCCGCATCCCGTGCAGGAACGAGGTCAGCAGCGCGGATCCGTCCACCATGGCCGCGTCCACGACCTGGCCGAGCCCGGACCGCTCCCGTTCCAGCAGCGCCGCCAGGATCCCGACCGCCAGCAGCATGCCGCCGCCGCCGAAATCGGCGACCAGGTTCAGCGGCGGCACCGGCCGCTGGCCGGCCCGGCCGATCGGCGCCAGCGCGCCGGAAACCCCGATGTAGTCGATGTCGTGCCCGGCCATGGCCGCCAGCGGGCCGTCCTGGCCCCAGCCGGTCATCCGCGCGTAGACCAGCCGCGGGTTGCGCCGCGCGCACTCCGCCGGGCCGCAGCCGAGCCGCTCGGTCACCCCCGGCCGGAACCCCTCCACCAGTACATCGGCGTCCTCGGCCAGCCGCAGCAGCACCCCGGTGCCCTCGGGATCCTTGAGGTTGAGGCCGATCGACCGGCGGCCGCGGGACAGCGGGTCGGGCGGCGCGACGGCGGCCGGGCCGCAGTTTTCGGCCCGGTCCACCCGCAGCACATCGGCGCCGAGGTCGGACAGGACCATGCAGCCGAACGGGGCGGGCGCCAGGCTCGCGATCTCCAGCACCCGCACGCCGTCCAGGGGACCCAATCCGCTCGCCTCCCGCGTTGCCGGCCGGAACAACCAGGCGGCAGGACGGATAAGCGGGCACGCTCACCCGGCCGCCCTGCCTAGCGCGATGGTAACTGGCGCGGGCTTCCGGCGCGTCTCTTGCCGCGGCCCATCAGGCTGGCCGCACTGGTGGCTGCGCCTGGTGGATGACGCACAGTGGCGTGCCGTCGCTGGCGGGCAGCCGGCCCGGTTGCCTGCTGTCGTGGTGGCCTGGCAACGGGTGTCAACCACCGTGGGCAGCGGGCCTGTGCGCCGCCGCAACCTGATCTGCCTCATGGTGATCACTCCTCGTTTTCGCGCCTGGGGCATTTGCGTCCGGTGGAAGAGGTTTAAGGCGGCCGGTTCGGCGCACGACTGGTGCCATGGATGTGACCCAGACGATCAAGTGCCCCGGCTACTGGACCGTTTTGGTGCTCAGGTTCCTGCTTGAGGAGCGGGGTGTCCGTGTTCACTCGCCGGATAAGGATGTTGTGGCCCTGACCATGACGGTGTCCGGGCCGGCCGCCGTGATCAGCGCTGCGGCTGCCGAACTCACCGGCAAATTTTCGCGCTGCCGCCCGATCCTCATCGAGGACGAGGATCCCGATGTGGGCGCGGATACCGACCAGTTCGCGGCCATCGGTGACCCCGCCGGATCCGGCACCGCCTGGCGGTGCGCCGCACCCACGGCCAAGGGCAGTCAATGCAAGCTCCCCGCTGAGCCCGGCGGCGCCATGTGCTCCATACACGCCAGCTGAGCGCATTCATGAATGGCCGTCCCCGGCGATGGTAATGGCCGGCGCCTGCCGGGGCGGCACGGGCCCGCGTCAGTCCAGCCGGTCGAGCAGCAGGGCCAGCGTGGGGCAGCCGGCCACCGCCCGGCGGGCATGCCCGAGCAGCTCGTCAGGCACGGGCTGCGGCGCGATGACGGGGTAGCCCCAGGGATCCGTGGTGATCCGCTCGGGAAACAGCTCGGCGCAGACCCCGTGGGCCTCGCAGCGGACCGGGTTGACCCGCAGGCGGTGGCTCACGGCGGCGCGCCGGAGTCAGCGGGCTCCGGCAGTACCGGCAGCCGCCAGGCCTGCGGGCACGGCCCCGACGCGGCGTGCCTGCGCAGGTCGCCGCCGAACACGCGGAGCGCGCTGGCCGCCAGCGCGGCGGTCCCGTCCGGGAGCTGGCAGGCGCCGCGCCCGGCGACCAGCGTGAGCAGCTGCCGCGCCCAGTCCAGCGTGTCACTGCCTGGCCGGGCGAAGGCGACCTCGTCGAACGCGGCGGCGAGCGCAGGCAGCCCGTTCAGGCAAGGACCGCACTGGCCGGCGCTCTGGCCGGCCAGGTACCCGATCGTGCGTGCGGTCTCGGCCAGGCCGCAGGCTGACTCGGGCAGCAGCACAAGGACGCCAGGCCCGAGCGCCGCTCCGGCCGCCCGCAGGCCGGCGTCGCTCATCCGGATGTTCAGCGCGGCCGGGTACGGCAGCCAGCCGCCGAAGTAACCGCCGGCCAGCACTGCCTGCGGCGGCTCGGCCTGCCCGCCGGCGCGTTCCAGCAGATCGCCGATCCGGGTGCCGAGCTCGATTTCCTGCACGCTCGGCTCGCGTACCGCGCCGCTGACCGTGATCAGCGCCGAGCCCGCCGACTCCGGCGTGCCGAGTTCGCGGAACCACGCCGCGCCATAACGGGCGATCAGCGCCAGGTGGGCCAGGGTCTCGACATTTTGAACGAGCGTCGGGCGCCCGCGCACCCCCCGCTCGAACGGCCGCGGCGGCACGAACGCCGGGCGCTGCGGCCCGCCGTTCAGGAAGCTGATCAGCGCCGTCTCCTGGCTCGCCACGTACCCGCCGGGGACCTCGGTGACCTGGACGGGCAGCTGGCTGATCCCGGCACGTTCCCGTTCGGCGACGGCCGCCCGCAGCTGGCCGGCCAGGCCGGGATGCCCGGCATGCAGGCACAGGTAGGCCCGGTTCGCCCCGGCTGCCGCGGCGGCCAGCGCGATCCCGTCGAGCACCAGGTGCGGGGACCGGCTGAGCAGCATCTTGTCCTTGCCGCTGGCCGGTTCCGACTCGACGCCGTTGGCGACAAGCACGCTGCCCCTGTCCGCGCGCCGCAGCCCGGGTCCCCGGCCTGCGGTGACAGCGGCCACGGCGTGCATCTTGCGGGCGGCCGGGAAGCCGGCCCCGCCCCGGCCGGCCAGCCCGGCCCGGCCGGCCTCGGCAATCAGAGCGGCGCCGTCGACGGGAAAGGGGACAGGCCCGTACCTGCTGAGGTGCCCGGCGAGCGGCAGCGGCCCGCCGGGCTGGATCAGCCGCGGCAGCTGGCGGGGCGGCATGGCCTGGCCGTCCCTGGCCGGCGCCCCGGTGCTGCTCACCGCGGCCCGCTGGCCGAGCTGGCCGTGCCCGCCCGCTGGGCCCAGCCCGGATGCAGCGGACCGGCGGCAAGCCACGCTCCGCCGGCGATGAGGGCAAGCACCAGGGCCAGCGCGCCCAGCAGCCGCGCCGCCGGGTGACTGGGCCATCCGTAGGCCAGCCGCCAGCCGAGCAGGCCCGCCACCAGGGCGACGCAGCCGAGCGTCAGCGCGAGCACCCAGCGCACCGGAGTGTCCGAGCCGGTGCCCAGTCCGTGCAGCACGGCAACGGGCCAGCAGAGGTACGCGGTCCAGTGCGCCAGCCGCCAGCCCCGGTAGCTCAGCCGCGTCCTGATCAGGCTGGTCACCGTCAGCGCCAGCAGCAGGTCGAAGGCGATCGCGCCCAGGCCGAGCCAGACCGGCCGGTAGGCCGAGATGAACGGGATCACGACATCCCGGAGCCGGATCGGCACGAAGCCGTCGGCGAGCGTGGTGATGATGTGCACGCCGGTGAAGGCGCAGGCGAGCACGGACGCGTTCCGGTGCAGCCCGGCAGTGACGAACCGCGGCCAGCCGCGGCTCTGGTACCGCACGGAGGCCAGCAGGCCGAGCGCCATGCTCGCGGTCAGCAGCACCAGCGCGACGAGCCCGGTGGCCCGGGTGATGAACCAGAACGGTGTGCTGGAGGTCACCACGATCGCGGTGGCCGGCCCGGCGGCGCTGGTGCCGATCATGTGCCCGGCGCTGGCGCGGCCGGTGCGGGTCCGTGCCCGTGCGGCCAGCCGGCCGCTACTTCCACCGACCCGTCCTCGCGGACCAGCCTGGCGGGCAGCGTGAGGTCCTCCAGCCACGCCACCGCCGCGGCGCCGCGCACGATCGCCGCCGTGCTCGCGGTGTTCGCGTCCGTGCAGGTCCCCGCGGCCACGCTCACCGTCCGCCAGCACGAGCGGGCAGGCTGGCCGGTCGCCGGGTCCACGATGTGGTGCATCCGCCGGCCATCCCGCGACCAGGCCCGCACCGTGGTGCTTGAGGTAGCCAGGCCGCCGGACATGATAGCCACGGTCTGGCCGGCCGCGTCCGGGCCGGCCGCATGGTCATCGGTGACCCGTATCCGCCAGCCGCCGGCCGGGGCCGGTCCCGCGACCGCGATGTCGCCGCCGAGGCTGACCAGGACGCCGCAGCCGAGTTTCCGGGCGATCAGGTCAGCGCAGCGGTCCGCGGCGTGCGCCTTGGCGGTGGCGCCGAGGTCGAGCTGTGCCCCGCCGGCCAGCGTGGCCCGGGGCGGTCCGGTGTCCAGCCGCACGCTGCGCCAGCCGGGTACCGCTCTGGCCGGAGTGGGGGCGGCGGATATGGTGCTGGCCGCCGGGCGGGCCGGCCCGGGTGGCACCGCTCGCGCAGGCTCGAGGAGCCCGAAGTCGCGGTCGTAGCCCAGCTCGGCCAGTGCCCGCCCGCAGGTCGGGTCGACGGCGCCGTCGGTGAGCCGCGCGGCGCGCAGTGCCTCGTCCAGCAGTTCGGCGAAGAGCTCGCTGATGCCGGTGGTTGCCCCGCCCGCCGCGTTCAGTGCCGACAGCTCGGAATCGGCCCGGAACCTGCTGCAGGCAAGATCAACGGCTGCGAGCTCGGCGTCGGCGAGCCGCCGGGCGGCGGGCAGCGCGGCCGCGTCGGTGACCAGCAGTGTCGCGGTGGTGCCGAAGACGCCGAACGTGTCCTGTGCCGCGGCCGCCGCGGTAACCGCGGTCATGAGGCGCCCGAGTTCACCTGGCCGGAACCCGGCACGGCGGCCGGCGGCTGCGCGGGGATCAGGATCGTGCCCTGGCCCTGCTGAGTCCTGGCGTGCGTGGTCGCAGGCGAGCTGCTGGCACCGTGGCCGAACGCCGCGGCAATCAGCGCCGAGCACACCACGCCGGCCGCGCCGATCCGCCAGGTCAGCCTGGTGACCTTGCGCAGGCCGTCATCGCGGGCATTCACCGCGGCACCCGCGTTGTCCCGACGCATTGATGCGATCCTCCCTGCTCACCTGGCCCGGCATGCCGGTCACGCCAGGCTGTCACCAGCATGCCTGCCCTACCTTAGAAATCGCTGCACGGCCCGTTCGGGTTCACCAGCGGGGCGTATCGTCACAGCATGCGCGGTTACACCCAGGACAAGGATGCCTACCTCAAGCGCCTGCGCAGGGTCGAAGGGCAGGTACGCGGCCTGCAGCGGATGGTCGAGGAAGACGTCTACTGCATCGACGTGCTCACCCAGGTATCCGCGGTGACCAGGGCGCTGCAGGCGGTAGCGCTCGGGCTGCTTGAAGATCATCTCGGCCACTGCGTCACCTCGGCCATTGAGGAGGGCGGTCCCGACGCCCAGGCCAAGGTGCACGAGGCCGCCGAGGCGATCTCCCGGCTGGTCAAGTCCTGAGGCCTGGTCAGCTTCTGGTGCCTGGTCAGATCCTGAGGTCCGGTCAGGTTCTGGGGCCGGGTTCGCCGTCGCCGTCACCTGCCAGCCGGGTGAACGCGCGCAGGTTCGCGACGCTCTCGCCCCGCTTGACCCGCCAGGCCCATTCCTTGCGGATGGCGGAGGCAAAGCCGATCATGAGCGCGGCGTCGAAGTTGTCGTCCGAATAGCTGAGCACGCAGCCGAGGATCCGGTCGATCTCGTCCGGCGTGATACAGCCGAGCGGCAGCCGCCCGGTCAGGTAGACGTCCCCGACGGGATCAAGGGCGAAGTGGACGCCGTACATGCGCCCGCTGCGCTCCAGCAGGAACCGGTAGAACCGCGCGTGATTCTCGTCCGGCTGCCGGCAGAAGAACGCCTCCACGTGCAGGCTGTGCGCCCCGGCGATCAGCCAGGTCATGGTGGCCAGCTTGTGCTGTCCCTCCAGCCGGATCAGGTAAGCGCCCGGCCGCGGCGCCTCGAATTTCAGGCCAAGGCTCGCCAGCGCCGCCTCGATCGCGGCGGCAGGGCTTCCCCCCGTGGCTGGGTCGTCCGCCGTGGCCGGGCCGTCAGCAACGGCAGGGCCGTCCGCCGTGGCCGGCCCGTCCGCACTGCTACTCATGCGTCGACCGCGGCCGCCATCGTGCTCATGGCACCGGTATACACCCTGAGCAGAGCGTCGACCGTCGCGCCCCAGCCGAACTGGGAGGCGTGCTCGCGGGCTCCGGCGGACAGCCGCGCCAAGGTGGCCGGCTGCGCGAGGAGTTCCCGGATCACGCGGGCGTAGCTGGCCGGGTCGTGACCATCCACCAGGATGCCGGACACCCCGTCGCGGACCGCAGTGCGCAGGCCGCCCACCGACGCGGCCACTACCGGCGTGCCGCAGGCCTGGGCCTCGACTGCCACCAGGCCGAACGACTCGGAGTAGGACGGCACCATCACGACGGTGGCCGCCCGGTACCAGTCCGCGAGCTCATGCTGCGGGCACGGCGGCTCGAGCCGGACCACCCGGGATATCCCCAGGGCTGCCGACAGCTCGGTCAGCCCGTCCGGGTCAGCCCGCCCGGTGCCGCTGGGCCCGCCGACGAACGCCACGCACAGCCGCCGGGCCAGCTCCGGGTCGTCGCGGATCAGCAGCGCCGCCGCGCGCAGCACCACATCCGGGGCCTTCAGCGGCTGCACCCGGCCGGCGAACATCAGCACGACCGCATCGGCCGGCAGGCCGAGCCGCTGGCGCGCCTGCCGCCGTGAGCCGGGCTGGAAGACGGAAAGGTCCACCCCGGGGTTGACCGTCCTTATCCGCGCGGGGTCGGCGTCGTAGAGCCGGATCAGCTCCCTGGCCTCATCGACGGTGTTGGCCACCAGCCGGTCCGCCGCGGCCACGACCTCTGCCTCGCCCCGGATCCGGACCTCGGGCTCGGCGGCGTCACCGTCCGCGAGCGCCGCGTTCTTGACCCGCCCGAGGGTATGCATGGACTGCACGAGGGGAACTCCCCAGCGTTCCTTGGCAACGGCGCCGACCTGGCCGGACAGCCAGTAATGGCCGTGCACAAGGTCGTACCGGCCCGGCGAGTACGCGGCCTCGGCGCGCAGCACCTCGAAGGTGAACTGGCACAGCTGGCCGGGCAGGTCGGCCTTGTCCAGGTCCTCGAACGGGCCGGCGGTCAGGTGCCGGACGAGCACGCCGGGCGCCAGCTCCGCTACCGGCGGCACATCGCGGGAGACCGCGCGGGTGAAGATCTCCACTTCAACGCCACGCTCGGCAAGGCGGCTGGCGACCTCGACAACGTAGACATTCAGGCCGCCCGCATCGCCTGTTCCCGGCTGCTCGAGCGGTGATGTATGAACGCTGATCGTCGCGATCCGCCGGGGAAAGCGTCGCGGCACGGGCATGCACCTCCGTCAGAACGCAACCCCGTGCCGCGGCCCGGTGTTCCCGCGGCCGGGTTCCGGTCCGCCCGCCGGGCCCCGGCGATCGCAGCCGCTAGGCTTCCGGGCATGGGGACGGTGATTTTGCTCCGGCACGGAGAGAGCGACTGGAACGCCAAAGGGCTCTTCACCGGCTGGGTGGATGTCGGGCTGTCGGACCGCGGCGCCAGCGAGGCAGCGGCCGGCGGGAGGCTGCTCCGCGACGCCGGCCTGCGGCCTGATGTCGTGCACACCTCGGTGCTGACCCGGGCCATCCAGACCGCCAACATCGCGCTGGCCGCGGCGGACCTGCTGTGGCTGCCGGTCCGGCGGTCGTGGCGGCTGAATGAGCGGCACTACGGCGCCCTGCAGGGCAAGGACAAGTCACGGACGCGGCAGGAGTACGGCGAGGAGCAGTTCATGCTCTGGCGCCGCTCCTACGATGTCCCGCCGCCGCCGCTCGCCGACGATGACATGCAGCCGCAGCTGGCCGATCCGCGGTACGCGCTGCTGCCGGACGAGCTGAGCCCGCGCGCCGAGTGCCTCAAGGACGTCGTGCGGCGGATGCTCCCGTACTGGTACGACGCGATCATCAGCGATCTCGCCGCGGGCCGGACGGTGCTGGTCGTGGCGCACGGCAACTCGATCCGCGCGCTCGTCAAGCACCTGGACACCGTCGCGGACGCGGACATCTCCGGGCTCAACATCCCGACCGGCATCCCGCTCGTGTACGAGCTGGATGCGGAGTTCCGGCCGGTGCTGACCGGGGGCCGTTACCTTGACCCGGAGGCCGCCGCCACCGCGGCCGCGGCCGTGGCGAGCCAGGGCAGATAGCGGCGGGCGGCAGCCCGACGCGGGTGCCTCGCCAGGCGACCTGCGGCAAACACCGGCATGTACCGTTGCTGTCCGCAATGTGAATGTTTCGCGAATAACGGCACCTCGCGGACCCTGCCTGATGCGCCAGCCCTTGCCTGCCGCTTACCATCGGAATGTGGAAGCGGGGGCGAACGCTGATCCGCGCGCTGGCGTCGGCACCGCCCGCGCCACCGCCGGCGGGCTGATGATCGCCGGCCTCGCGACAGGAGCCGCTACGGCATGAAGATCGGGGCGGCGCCCAGCGCGCCTGCTGGTCCCGGCGAGCGCACCCGGCCGGCCAGGCTGCCGGCCGGCATCGCCTCTGTGCTCTCCGTGCTCTCCTCGGCCTCCGTTGTCCTCGACGGTAACGACCGGGTACTGCTCACCAGCTCCGCCGCCCGCGCGTTCGGCCTGGTCAGAGGGGACGACCTGATCGTCGGGGAATTGCTCGCGCTGGTTCGCCAGGTTCGCCGGAGCGGCGAGATCCGCGAGGGCGAGATCGAGGTATCCACCAGCAGCTTCAACGGCAGGACCACGAGCTTCGCGGTCCGGGTGGCGCCGCTCGGCGCGGCCGTCGGCGACGGCGGCCTGGTGCTGCTGCTGGCCGAGGACCAGACCGAGAGCCGGCGGGTGGAGGAAGTCCGCCGGGACTTCGTGGCCAACACCAGCCACGAGCTCAAGACGCCGGTCGGCGCGCTCGCGCTGCTCGCCGAGACCGTCGAGGACGCGGCCGACGACCCGGAGGCTGTCCGGCGCTTCGCCGGCCGGATGCGCCAGGAGGCGTCCCGGCTCACCAACCTGGTGCAGGACATGATCACGCTGTCCAGGATCCAGGCCGCCGAGCCGGTCCCCGACCCGATCGCGGTCAACCTCGATGTCGTGGTCGCCGAGGCCCTGGACCGGTGCCGGATGAAGGCGGCCGCAGGGGGCATCGAGCTCGCCGCCAGCGGCCCGCACGGCCTGTCGGTGCCCGGCGATGAGGACCTGCTCATCACCGCGCTCCGCAACCTGCTGGAGAACGCGGTTGCCTACAGCCCGGAGAAGACCCGGGTGGTGGTCTCCACCCGAAGGTCAGGCGATGATTCGATCGAGATCAGCGTCGCGGACCAGGGCATCGGCATCCCCGAGCGCGATCTCGAGCGGATCTTCGAGCGGTTCTACCGGGTCGACCCGGCCAGGTCGCGGGCGACCGGCGGGACCGGCCTCGGGCTGGCCATCGTCAAGCACGTCACCGCCGCGCACGGCGGCCAGGTCACGGTCTGGAGCAAGGAAGGCGCCGGATCGACCTTCACCCTGCGGCTGCCGCTGCGCCCCGATGCCCCTGCATTCAGCGGCAGTCCTGTCCATGCGATCACGCAATCTGCCAGGGAGGCTGTCTCGTGACACGGGTGCTCGTGGTTGAGGACGAGGAATCATTCAGCGACGCGCTTTCCTACATGCTCCGCAAGGAGGGATTCGAGGTCGCGGTCTGCCCGACCGGCCCGGACGCGATCGAGACCTTCGACCGGACCGGCGCCGATCTCGTGCTGCTCGACCTGATGCTGCCCGGCCTGCCGGGCAGCGAGGTCTGCCGGACGCTGCGCGAGCGGTCAAATGTCCCGGTGATCATGCTGACCGCCAAGGACAGCGAGATCGACAAGGTCGTCGGCCTCGAGCTCGGCGCGGACGATTACGTGACCAAGCCGTTCTCATCGCGGGAGCTTGTCGCCCGGATGCGGGCGGTGCTCCGGCGGCGCGGCGAATCCGACGAGCCGGCCGCCTCGATCATGGAATCGGGCCCGGTGCGGATGGACATCGAGCGGCACGTCGTGACGGTCCGCGGCGGCCAGGTGCAGCTGCCGCTGAAGGAGTTCGAGCTGCTGGAGGTGCTGCTGCGCAACGCCGGCCGGGTGCTGACCCGGATGCAGCTGATCGACCGGGTCTGGGGCGCGGACTACGTCGGGGACACCAAGACGCTCGATGTCCACGTCAAGCGGCTGCGCGCGAAGATCGAGGTCGATCCGGCCAACCCCGGGCACATCGTCACCGTCCGCGGGCTCGGGTACAAGTTCGAGCCGGCCGGCTGACGAGTCATCCGGCGAGCCGCCCGGCCGGGTCAGGCCGACGCGGTCAGCCCGACGTGGTCGGGCTCGGCGTCGGAGTGGCTGACGGGCCGGGAGTGCTCGTTGCTCCTGGCGTGGCCGTCGCCTTGCCGGTCGGCGTCGCCGTCGGACTGGGGCTTGGGACTGGGAGCCGGGGAGAACGTCGAGTAGTACTGCGCCTGCGCCAGCACCGGAACGTCCAGCACGACGCGGCCGGCATTCTGGAAATTCATCACCACCGGAAGGGAGCCGCCGCCTGGCAGCTCTCGCGTCAGGCCGGTCAGGATGACCTCGGGCTCGGGTCCGGACAGCAGGACTTCCTTGCCGGGGGCCAGGTTGACCGCGCCGCCCGGCAGCTGCACCGAGGTCGCGGTGCCGGGCGCGGACATGCTCAGCAGCCGGTCGGGCGATCCGGTGTTGTACAGGGCGAGGAACAGGCCGGCCGACTGCCCGGCAGCCAGCGCCGCGGGCGGCTCAGCACCGAGCACGAACATGTCCCGGATGGCGATTCCGTGCACAACGGTGCCCGCGCCGTTGGTTGGCGGATGCCATTGCTGCGTGGGCGCGTTAGCGCCCGCCTCGCATCCGGCAAGCGCGGGAATCAGCGCGGCGACGGCCGCGACAAAGAGACGGCGCGGCAGCTTTGCCCGCCGCTCACCAGCTCCGTGGCTGCTCCGGATCACGACGTGCTCTCCTCGTCAGCGTGATGTGAGGCACTGCGACGCCGCAAAGCGTAGCCGTCACGCTGATCCGGGCCGGCACCGGCCCGGCCGTCCTGGAACCGCCGGCCTGGCCGGCACCGGCCCGGCGGTTCCAGGACGCGGTCGTACCGCATCAGGCCCGCGGGGCACCAGCCGTCTGCCGCTAAGGGCTGGCCGGGGCGAGCGGCCGGAGCTTGGCTGCCAGCGGCGATCCTGGTGCCGCGTCGCGCACGGTGATGTCGCGCACGGTGGTCTCGACCGAATCATCGGCGCGTACCAGGACGGCGGTCAGCCCGCGTGCGTGGTACGTCCTGGCGAGGACGTTGCCGGGGTCATCGGCGACCTGCGACCCTGGCTGCGGGGCGCTGGCGGCAAGCCGGCGGACTTGGGTCATGTCCCCGCTGGTGCCGACCACGTACAAGCTGACGCCGGCTGCTGTCGCCTGCTGTCCCAGCTGCCGCAGCGCGGCCCGGCAGCGGCAGTCTTGCGGCACCAGGGCCAGCACGGTCGAGAACAGCGAGCGCAGCGGTACCCGGCCGTCGGCCGTGGTCACTGCCGCATTGGGTAGCTGCCTGGCCGGCTGGCCGATGGAGGCATTCCGCGTCGGGCGCGACGATGACGGCTGCGGGGCGCCGCTCTGGCCGGCCGCGAAGAGCGTAAGCAGCACGCCGGAGATCAGCACCATCGCGAGGCAGCCGGCCAGCAGCGGGAGCACCAGGCCGTCGCGGGTCAGCGGCCCGCGCAGCCGCCCGAGGCGCAGCTGCCGCCGCAAAGCGCGCAGCTCACGACGGTATGCCTGCACGTCACGATCGAGTTCCCTGGCATCGTCGGGAATCTCGATGTCGACCGGGGGGAGGCCGAAGTCATCCCGGTCTGGTTCACCGCCAACGTTCACGCGCACCTCTCCGGCATGAGCGGCCACGTCATCTCCAGTATGCGGCCAGCCGGGCCGTCCCGTTACCCCGCGGCCCGATCTGGCCGGGCAGTCCCGTTACCCCGCGGCCCGGCCGGACGGGCTGTCACGGCCCGGGCCCGGCCGCCGCCGGGTCGGCCTCGCCAGCCGCGGTCGGGCCGCGCCGGGTGATCACGGGCGGCAATCCGGCCAGCCCCGCTCCTGATCAATTTGAACGCCTTGAATCGCGCCACTGACCTGCAAGTTTGCTGTAAACGACGGCTAATCGCCCCTGTTCGGCGTGGTAACATAGGTTCAGCGGAAGGGGTACATGCCACATGTCTTTTAAGGTCGGCGACACTGTCGTCTACCCCCATCATGGGGCTGCTCGGATCGAAGAGATCGAGACCCGTTCGATCAAAGGTGAGGAAAGATCTTACCTCGTGCTCAAGGTCGACAAGGGCGACCTGACGGTGCGCGTTCCGGCGGACAATGCCGAGCTTGTCGGCGTCAGGGACGTGGTCGGGCAAGAAGGACTGGAGAAGGTGTTCGAGGTGCTGCGCGCCCCGTACACCGAGGAACCGACCAACTGGTCCCGGCGTTATAAGGCCAATCTGGAGAAGCTCGCGTCCGGTGACGTGAACAAGGTGGCCGAGGTCGTCCGCGACCTGTGGCGCAGGGACAGGGAGCGCGGGCTTTCGGCCGGGGAGAAGCGCATGCTCGCCAAGGCCAGGCAGATCCTGGTAAGCGAGCTGGCCCTGGCCGAGAAGACGAACGAGGATAAAGCCGAGGCGCTTCTCGACGAGATTCTCGCATCCTGAGATCCACCCCGGGACCCGCAATCCGCCTGCTGGTGAGGTGGCGTGCGGGTACCGGAGCAAAGCGGGCATGATGCCCCTGTTCTGCCTTCCGGGACCGTGATGCCGGACGTCCTGCCGCGGGTAGGCATTGGCGCCGACGTCCATCCGTTCGGTGACGGCCTGCCGCTGTACCTGGCTGGCTTGCTCTGGCCGGGTGAGCGAGGACTGGCCGGTCATTCCGACGGGGATGTCGCCGCGCACGCCGCATGCGACGCGCTGCTGTCGGCTGCGGGCCTCGGGGATCTCGGCGCCCAGTTCGGCACGGCACAGCCGCGCTGGAAGGGCGCCCGCGGTACGGCGCTGCTAGCGGAAACCGCGCGGCTGCTGGCGGGCGCTGGCTTCGCGGTGGGCAACGTCGCGATTCAGGTCGTCGGGAATCGCCCGAGGATCGCCGGGCGCCGGGACGAGGCGGAGCGGGTGCTGTCTGCCGCGCTCGGCGGCGCGCCGGTCAGCGTGTCGGGAACGACCACGGACGGCCTGGGCCTGACCGGCCGCGGCGAGGGCATCGCGGCGATCGCCACCGCACTCGTGCTGCGCTGATCCGCACGGGCGGGCTGCTGATCCGCGCGGGGGCGCACCGCTGGCTGTGATCACCTGACAGCCGGCCGCAAACTGCTTACGCAACCGGAAACTGCTTACGCAACCGGGGGCGTCGGCGAACTCCACATCCGCTCGAACGGCGCCACTGGCGCTGGCAGTGGCTCAGACTGACGTCCCGGCCCGGGCGCTGCCTTGCTCGCGGGCGCGCTTTCATCCCCGGGCGGCAGCGTGGCCGCGGGCTTGCGTTCCGGCTCGGACTCTGTCTTGCTCGCGGGCGTGCTTTCATCTCTGCGCGGCAGTGTGGCCGCAGGCTCGAGGTCCGGCTCGGGCACAGCTTGCTGGCCGGGGGCTGAACCACCGGCCGCGGCAGGCGCCACTGTCGGCGCCGGGTCATCGCGGACATGGTTGCCGTCGGCGTCCGGCTGCTTCTCCTCGTCGGCGCGGGGCACCAAGCGGGCAGTCGGATGGCTGGCCGAGTGTGCCTCGTCGCTGGTGGGATCGTCGTTACCAGGCTCGGCGTCTAGGGCGAGTTCTGCTTCCTGGCTGTCCCCGATCTTGTCCGAGTGATTCGCGCTGGGCGTTACGGGAAGCTCGGACGCGCCGGGCCGCGATGTCGTCACGGTGGCGGCGGCAGCTGGCACTGGCGCAGAATTGCGCGAGAACAGGGCATCGAGCCCGCGCGGAGCGGAATCGGCGCTGCCGTTCTGTCCGGCTGACGGATCAGCCTGCCGGGTGCCCTGCTTGCTATCGCCGGCCGGCGGTCCTGCCGTCGTCGGCGCTTCGGTGCGTCGCGCCGCCGCAGCGGGCACCGGGACCGGTGGCGCAGCCGTGGCTGGCGCGGCAGCGGGTGGCGCCGCGGTAGGGGGCGCGGCGGCAGCGGGCACCGGGACGGGCGGCGCAGCCTTAGGTGGCGCGGCAGCGGGTGGCGCGGCAGCGGGTAGGGGCGGCAGCGGGAGGGGCGGCAGCGGGTGGCGCTGCGGTAATAGCGGGTGGCGCCGCGATAGCAGGCGCGGCGGCGGCAGGCACCGGGACGGGCAGCGCAGCGGTAGCTGGCGGCGCCGCCGTGCGGGGGACTGCGTCAGCGCGTGCCTGAGCGGGCCGCGCGCGGTGCAGCCTGGCGTGCCGCAGCATTACCAGCAGCAGCCCGAATCCGAGCAGGACGAGCACCCAGGGGATGATCGCAACTGTCGCCGCCGCGACCTGGTGCGGGAGGCTGTTACCAGTCGCATGCAGTGCGTCGGCGCCGGCCGCGGCAAAGAGCAGGAGCAGCAGGCAGAGCCAGGCGTAACACCGGGTGGCGAAACTGGCGGTCCGCAAGGACAGGACGGCGGCCGCGGCGATAACCAGCATGGCATCGAAGATCACCGGGTACAGCTTGGCCAGGGCCGGGGAAACGCCGGCAGCCAGCGCGATCGCGTGAATCCCTGAGTAGGAGAGCGCGAACGCGGCGGCGGCCAGCACCAGCACGCCGATGATCACGGCAGCGAATGCCAGGGACCGCAGGGCGCGCTGAACGTCCCCGGGATGGGATGCGCTTACGGTGGATTGGCTCATTCATCAGGACGCAGTCTTCCTTCCTGGCGCGATGCTGGCGCCTGTTCCGTCACCTTATAGTCGGAAACAGGAACGATCACCTTGCCGCGCTGGGCGCTGGGCGACTACTGAGCACCGGGCGGGCGCCGTGATCCGCTTGGTCCCTGGTGAGGAGCGGGAGCGCGAATGGCAAGCGGCCAGCCGACCGCATTCATCCTCGCGATCTCAGGATTAGAGGAGACGATATGCCGTATTACCGGGTTAGTGGGGAGATTCCCAGAAAGCGTCATGTGCGCTTCCGCCGCCCCGACGGGGGACTGTATGCCGAGGAACTGATGGGCGAGGAGGGCTTCGTTTCCGATTCGTCGCTGCTCTACCACGTTCACCCGCCGACTGCGATCGTGAAGAGCGAGGGCCTGGCCGATGCCGCGGCGGACGCCGGGATCTCCCCTAACCATCCGCTGCTGCCGCGGCATTTCCGCACGGGCGACCTGCCCCGCGGCGGCGACCTGGTGCTGGGCAGGCAGCTGCTGATGGCCAACGACGATGTCCGGATATCCTTCGCGGCCGCGGATTCCCCCTCCGGCCTCTACCGGAATTCGACGGGCGATGAGGCCATTTACCTGCGTACGGGCTCGGCCCGGTTCGAGTCGGTCTACGGCTCGATCGAGGCCGGCGCCGGGGACTATGTCGTGGTGCCGAGGGGAACCACTCACCAGTGGATTCTCCTCGCCGAGGCCGAGGCCCTCGTCTTCGAGGCGCGCGGGCACATCCGGCCGCCGCGGCGCTATCTCTCCCAGTACGGGCAGTTCCTGGAGCACGCGCCCTATTCCGAGCGGGACCTGCGCTGCCCGGACGGCCCGCTGATCGCCGACGGCGAGGACGTGCCGGTTACCGTGCGCAACCGCGGCGGCCTGACCCGGCTGACCTACGCCTATCACCCGTTCGATGTGGTCGGCTGGGATGGCTGCCTGTACCCGTATGCCTTCAACATCGCCGACTTCGAGCCGATCGTGAAGCGCACCCACGCCCCGCCGCCCGTGCACCAGACGTTCGAGGGGCCGAACTTCGTAATTTGCTCGTTCTGCCCGCGCCCGCTGGACTTCGATCCCGAGGCCGTGCCGATCCCGTATAACCATCACAACGTCGACTCGGACGAAATGATGTTCTACGTGGCCGGCGACTACACGGCGCGCAAGGGCTCGGGGGTGGGTATCGGCTCGATCACCCTGCACCCGTCCGGATTCACCCACGGCCCGCAGCCCGGCGCGGTGGAGGCCGCGATCCGCGGGCTGGCTGAGGGCAAGTCGGCCACCGACGAGACTGCTGTCATGATCGATACGTTCCGGCCGCTGCTGCTGGCACCGGCCAGCCAGCCCGCCGAGGACCCGGAGTATGCCTGGAGCTGGGCCAGAGCGGCCCGCGGCTGACTGCCAGCGCTAGCCAGCTGCCTGAGCCAGCAGCCTGGAGTCAACCGCCTGGAGTCAACCGCCTGAGCCGGCCGCCGACGATCGCGAGGAGGACGCATGCCGCCGCTGCCGCAGCGCGCACGGGAAATGTTCGAGGGGCCGAACTTCGCCACCGTGGCGACCCTGCAGCCGGACGGCCGGCCGCAGACTAGCGTGGTGTGGGTCCGGACGGATGGCGATGACGTGCTGTTCTCGACCATTAAGGGCCGGCGCAAGTACGAGAACATGGTCAGGGACCCGCGGCTGAGCGTGCTGGTTTTCGCTGCGGCCGACCCGTACAGCTACACCGAGGTCCGGGGAACGGCCGAGATCACCGATGACCCCGATGCCAGGCTGATCGAGGAATTGTCGCAAAAGTACACCGGCAGGCCCTTTGGCGACCGGCCCGGCGAGCAGCGGGTCATCGTCCGGGTGCGGCCGGATCACGTCGTCAGCTATGACTAACGACTGACGGTTATCCCGTAGCCTGTGCTGCGTGACGCTCCGCATCTACGACACTGCCGCGCGCAGCACGCGTGACTTCTCCCCGGTATCGCCGGGGAAGGCCTCGCTGTACCTCTGCGGCGCCACCGTCCAGGCCCCCCCGCACATCGGTCACGTCAGGTCGGGCGTCAACTTCGACATCCTCGTCCGGTGGCTGCGGGCGAGCGGCTACGAGGTCACGTTCTGCCGGAACGTCACCGACATTGACGACAAGATCCTGCGCGTTGCCCAGCAGGAGGGCGTGGCGTGGTGGGCAGTGGCCGAGCGGAACCAGCGGGCCTTCACCCGCGCGTACGAGGCGCTCGGCTGCCTGCCGCCGGACGTCGAGCCCCGGGCCACCGGGCACGTGCCGGAGATGATCGCCCTGATGCGGCGGCTGATCGAGCGCGGC
Source organism: uncultured Actinomycetes bacterium (assembly GCA_963707065.1). Lineage (GTDB taxonomy): Bacteria > Actinomycetota > Actinomycetes > Streptosporangiales > Streptosporangiaceae > Palsa-506. The sequence continues at coordinate 36,976 of CAVPPJ010000007.1, read as the reverse complement.
CACGCCTACGCGGCCGGCGGCGACGTCTACTTCGACGTCCGTTCCGCGCCGGACTACGGCTGCCTGTCCGGCCAGCGCCTGGACCACATGCGCCCGGCCGGCGACACCGAGGCCGACTCCCTGAAGCGGGACCCGCGGGACTTCGCGCTGTGGAAGGGCGCCAAGCCGGGGGAGCCCGCCTGGGAGACGCCCTGGGGACCTGGCCGCCCCGGCTGGCACCTGGAATGCTCCGCGATGGCGACCAAGTACCTCGGTGCCACCTTCGACATCCACGGCGGCGGCCTGGACCTGGTATTCCCCCATCACGAGAACGAGCTAGCGCAGTCGCATGCCGCCGGTGACGGGTTCGCCCGTTACTGGATGCACAACGGCATGGTCGGGGTGGCAGGCGAGAAGATGAGCAAGTCGCTCGGGAACTCGCTGCTGGTGGATGCCATGATCACCCGTGTCCGGCCGGCCGAGCTGCGGTACTACCTCGGCCAGGCGCATTACCGGTCGGAGATCGAGTATTCCGCCGAGGCGCTGGCCGAGGCGGTCGCCGCGTACCGGCGGATCGAGGGCTTCGTCACCCGCGCCGCCGAGACCACCGGCCCGGCCGGCTACCACGACGGCGCAGCCGCCCCCGCCGGCGAGCACCCGGGGCCGGAGACCGGGACACTTCCCGCGCCGTTCGCGGCCGCGCTCGACGATGACCTCGGGGTACCGCAGGCGCTCGCCATCGTGCATGAGGCTGTCACGGACGGCAATAGCGCCCTGGCCGCCGGCGACGCGGCCGGGGCGGCCAAGCATCTCGCGGCGGTCAGGGCAATGCTCGCCGTACTCGGGCTTGACCCGCTGGCCGCCCCGTGGTCAGCAGGCGGTGGCGACAGCCTGCGGGCCGTGGTCGACGCGCTGGCCGGGATGGCACTTGAGCAGCGGCAGGCTGCGCGGGAGCGCAAGGACTTCACGGCCGCCGACGCAATCAGGGACCGGCTGCTGGCCGCCGGAATCGTCATCGAGGACACTCCGCACGGACCGCGATGGGAGCTCGGCCGGTGACCGGGCGCGGCGGCGGCCAGCCCCGGCCAGGCCCGGGCGGGCGCGCGAAGTCAGGCAAGCCCCGGCCGGGCACCGGCGGCTACGGCAAGCACAAGCTGGCGGGCAAGGGACCGACCCCGCCCGCGCGGCTGCGGCCGGGTCACCCCGCCCAGCGCCGCGCGAGCGCGGCAGCGCGCCCGGCGGCCGCCGGGAACGACGCCCGCGGCGACCTGGCGGCACCGAGGCCGCAGAGCCGCCCGGTCAGCAAGGCACGCGGCGCGGGCAGCGCGGTGGAGGTGGTCGCCGGGCGGAACGCGGTACTCGAATCGCTGCGCGCGACCGTGCCGGTGATCGCCCTGCATGTCGGCCCCCGGCTGGATGCCGACCAGCGGATCAGCGAGGCCATCTCACTGGCCGCGGACAAGGGAATCCCGGTAGTAGAGGCCGGCCGGGCCGAGCTGGACAGGCTCACCGGCGGCGCTATCCACCAGGGCCTCGTGCTCCGCGTGCGGCCCTACTCCTACGCTCATCCTGATGATCTGGTCAGCCGCGCCCGTGACGCCGGGCAGCAGCCGCTCATCATCGCCCTGGACAGCGTTACGGACCCGAGGAACCTGGGCGCGATTGTCCGCTCGGCGGCGGCGTTCGGCGCGCACGGGGTGCTCGTTCCCGCCCGCCGGTCGGCCGGGGTCACTGCCGGGGCATGGAAGGCGTCGGCGGGCACCCTGGCCAGGGTGCCGGTCGCGCAAGCGCCGAACCTGGTCAGGACGCTGGCCGGCTACCAGGAGGATGGCCTCTTCGTGGTCGGGCTTGCCGCCACCGCCGAGACGACGATCGGCCAGCTTGATCTTGCCGACGGACCGCTGGTGCTGGTGGTCGGCTCGGAGGGCAAGGGCTTGTCCAGGCTGGTCACCGAGCGCTGCGACGGGGTGGCCCGGATCCCGATCCACGGGTCGGCCGAGTCGCTGAACGCGGGCGTCGCCGCCGGCATCGCGCTCTACGAGGTCGCCCGGCTGCGAGCGGCCGCCGCCGCATCCTGACCGGACTGCCCGGTGCCGCTGCCCGGATGGCCGGCCGCTGCATTTGCGGAGTAGGCGCGGGCCGCGGGGCGCCCGGTCGGGGCGCTAGGCGGAGCGGCGGCGCAGGCCGACGGCGGCCAGCGCCAGCCCGGCTAGCGCGATGATGGGACCGGCCACCGCCCAGAGGGTGTGGCCAGACATGGCGCTGCCGCCGATCGCGCCCGTGCCTTGCAGCGTGAAGACGATTCCCGCGAGCGCGATGAGCACGCCTACAACTATGAGCAGGCCCCTCTTCATGGTGACCGCCTCTTCTCTTCGGTCCGGGACCCTAGCGTCGGTCCGGATCCTAGCGCCGCACGGACCGCCGCACCGCGCAAGCCCGGGCTAGGCCGCGACTGCGGCCCGCCGCACTGCCGTCATCGTCCAAACGGCCCGGCGGCCGGAAAGGTTCAGGACGCGGGCGGCCTCGCGTAGGTGCGGATGTAGTTGTCGTAGGCGGCGCTGCTGCCGCTGGCCGGCAGCGCGTCGGCGGCGTCATGCTGGCCGGCCGGATACTGCCGGGAGATCAGGTCGGCCTGGACCTCTTGCAGGTGCGAGGGCTGCCCGGCCGCCGGGGTGGCGCCGGTCGCGACCGGCACCGTTATTCCCGCGAGCACGTCATCGGTGCGCGGCTCGGCCAGCGTCAGCACGCTCGCCACGCTGGGCGCGGCGGCGTCCCGCTTGGTGAGCGCCGGCAGCCCCCAGCGCTGCTGCACCGTCTTCAGCACCGACGTGTGGTCAAGCGGGGTGCCGCCATCGGGCGCGCGGTACACGATGCCGGGCGCGATCAGCGGTGAGATGAGGACGGTCGGGACCCGCACGCCGAATCTGGTGAAATCGAAGCTGAACTCGCCTGCGGTGTTGTCGGGCGGCGTCGCCCCGGCCGGCGGCGGCACGTGGTCGTAGCAGCCGCCATGCTCGTCGTAGGTGATCACCAGTAGCGTCTGCGCCCAGCCCGGCCCGTTGCGCACCGCCTCGTAGACGTCATGGATGAGCTGCTCGCCGAGCGCCACGTTGTAGTTCGGGTGCTGGCTGTTGCCTGCCGAGTTCCAGCTGGGCTCAAGGAAGGCGAAGGCGGGCAGCGTGCCGGCCGCGGCCGCTGCCTGGAATGCGGCGAATTCCCCGAAGTTGCTGGCCGGGGCCGACTGGATGTCCGGGAAGTTCGACTTGGTCAGCGGCGGCGCGTTGTAGCCGTAGATTGCCCAGCCGATCTGGTGCTGGCTCAGCAGGCCGAAGATGCTCGGCGAGGTGAACGTCCTGGTCTTGTCGTCCATGTGCCCCTGGCTGGTCGCCGAGCAGGCGAACGCCCTGTTCGGCATGGTCTCGGTGGGAACCGAGGCGAACCACTGGTCGCAGACCGCGTAGCCCCTGGCCAGCGCGGACAGCACGGGGAGCGTGTCCGGCGCGTAGCAGCCCATGATGTCGTTCGCGGTAGTCCCCGGGACAATCGACCAGCCCTTCATATGCGACTGCCAGCCGAGCGTGTAGGCGAAGTCCTTGACGAAGCCCTGCCCGGCCGGCACGTCCGACGAGCTGGCCGGTCCTTTGGTACTGCCGAAAAGCTGGCTGTTAGTCGCCATATAGCCTTCGCCCGGGTCGGCACCAGGCATGAAATAGGCGTTCGGCGTATTGGGCTCGATCCTGAAGACGGTAACGGGCTGGCCGGCGGCGTCCGGGTTGGACTCGCTTCCGGTCAGGCCCGCATATGGCTGTCCGGCGGGCGAGACATTGCCCTGATCTGTATAGAGAAATCCCAGCATGTGATCGAACGATCGATTCTCGAGCATGAGCACTACGATGTGCTCAATAGATGACAAACCAGTCGCATCTGGCATCTCGGCCCCCATTTCCGCTCAGGCTTCTCTTAGCTTGCCACCGACCATGGTGATGTGTCGCGTTACCGAAATACGCTCTATCAGCCTGCGGTCATGAGTAACCAGCAGCAAGGTGCCGTCATAGTGCTCAAGCGCCTGCTCCAGCTGCTCTATCGCGGGCAGGTCGAGATGATTGGTGGGCTCGTCAAGGACCAGCAGGTTAGCCTCGGCGCGGACGAGCAGCGCAAGATCGGCGCGGGTGCGCTCGCCCGGTGACAAGGAGCCGGCCGGCCTCAGGACATCATCCGCGCCGAGGCCGAACTTCGCCAGCAGGGTCCTGGCCTCCCCGGGACTCTGCCCGGTGTGCGCGCAGAATGCGTCAATCAGCGGGCTGGCCGGATCGAAGGTCCGCCGCGCCTGGTCGATCTCGCCGGTCACCACCGACGGGCCGAGCGACCTGCGGCCCGCCGTGAGCGGAACCCGGCCGAGAATCATCTCGATCAGCGTTGTCTTGCCCGAGCCGTTGGCGCCCTGCACGAAGAGGCGATCTGCCCAGGCCAGCTGCAGGTCGACCGGGCCGAGCCGGAAGGAGCCCCGGTCGGCGACTGCTCCCGCCAGCGTGGCCACGACGTCGCCGCTGCGCCTGGCCGCCCCGAAGCGCAGCCGCAGCTCCCACTCCTTGCGCGGCTCCTGGACCACCTCGAGCCGGTCGGCCTCGCGCATGGCCGCCGCCGCCCCGGCGCCGAGTTGCTGAGCGCCCTGTGCCCTGGCATGCCGGATGTTCTTGTCTGGTTCCTTCCGCCGGGCAGCAGGGCTGCTTGCCGCCCGCTCCCCGGAACGCGCCCACTCTCGCTGCCGGCGGGCACGCTGGGTCAGCTCGTCCCGCCGGGCGGCATAGGTTTCGTATTCCTCGCGGGCGCGCGCCCGGTCACGCTCGAGCTCGGCCTGGTAGGCCGTGAATCCGCCGCCGTAACGGCTGGCCCGGTGCGAGTGCTGGTCCAGCTGGATCACCTCGCTGGCCACCCGTTCCAGGAAGGCCCGGTCGTGGGACACCACCACGAGGCCGCCGCGGAGCCCGGTCAGATGGCGCTCCAGCAATTCCAGGCCGGCCGCGTCGAGGTCGTTGGTGGGCTCATCGAGGAGGATCACGTCGAAGCGGGCGAGCAGTACCGCGGCCAGCGCGAGCCGGGCGGCCTGCCCGCCGGACAGGCCGGCGGCCCGGCGGCCGTGGTCGGCAGGCAGCCCGAGGGCCGCGCCGGCCTCGGCCATCCTGGCCTCCAGGTCAGGCCCGCCTAGCGCGAGATAGCGGTCGAGGGCGCTCGCGTAGGCCGGGCCGGCGTCGCCGGTACCGCCCTGTGCCATCTCCTCGGCGGCGGACTGCATAGCTTGCTCGGCCGCGCTCACGCCAGTCCGCCGGGCCACGTAGCCGAGCATCGTCTCGTCAGGCCGCCGGTCGCGCTCCTGCGGCAGCAGGCCGACAGTCCCGGCGGCGGTGATCTCGCCGCTGTCAGGCTGCTCCAGCCCTGCCAGCAAGCGCAGCAGCGTCGACTTGCCAGTCCCGTTCGGGCCGACCACCGCGGTCCGGTCACCGGCGGCTACGGTCAGCTCCACCTCCGCAAGGACCGTCGCGGCGCCGTAGGAGAACGACACGCCGTGCGCGGCTAGCAAGGACACAGTTCACCCTAGCCCGCGATAGTGTCGCGCCCTGCGTGCCGACATGGGCGCTATGGGTCGTGGCCCGGGCCGGAGCGCAGTCTTTTCCGCCTTTTCCGCCGGCGGAGCGCAGTCATTCCGGCCGGTAGCAACCAGCGATGTGGGTAAAACGTCTAGAAAGCGACACTTTCATTGATGGCCTGCACGAGGCCCGGGCGCCGGTCCTGCCGCCTGGCCCGGGAGGCCCGGTTCGCCGAGGAGCACAGCATGAGGCAACGGTGGCGGTGGCAGCTGAGCGTTGGCGCGGCAGCGGTGGTATCCGCGTCGCTGCTAGCCCAGGGCGGTGTTGCGACGGCCGGGACGGCGGCGGTGGCGGCCCGCGGCAGCGCACAGGCCGCCGTGACCAGGCAGGCCCGCGCCGTCACGGCCAGCCCGGCGGCCGTGGCTGTGCCGGCCTGGCATCGGGTCAAGAAGACGCTCCGGCCAGGCATGACCGGCGCCGACGTGAAGAAGGTCCAGAAGCGGCTGCGGACGCTCAAGTATTACCCCGGCAGGGTCGACGGCCGGTTCGGGGCCGACACGGTGGAAGCAGTCTGGGCGTTCAAGGAAGTTCAGGGCCTGCGGACCCGCAAGAATCCCGATGACATCGGCGCTGCCATGGAGCGCCGGCTCGCCAACCCCAAGGCGCCCAGGGCGGTGTCGGTCCATCACCAGAACAACCGGATCGACATCAGCCTGCGGCACGAGTATCTCGTCCTCTACCGGCACGGCAAGGTGAAGCTGATCAGCCATGTCTCGACCGGCGGCGGCTACAGCTTCTGCGAGCCCGGCGGCGGCTGCGGTCACATCGCGATCACCCCCACCGGGAACTTCACCACGCTCTCGTTCATACCCGGATGGGTGCAGGTGCCGCTGGGGGAGATGTTCAACCCGGTGTTCTTCATCGGCACTGCCTATGCGATTCATGGCGACACCGACGTTCCGCGGCAGCCCGCATCGCACGGCTGCGTGCGGATCCCGATGGAGATCGCCGGGTTCTTCCATGAGCTCGTCAAGATCCCCGGCACTCGGGTCTATATCCGCCATCGCTAAGTAGCTAGAACATTGTTACTTGAGGGCCGGCCAGCGCACCCGGCCGGCCCTCAGCGCTGCGGAAACGGCGTGGTCAGCGACGCTGTCAAAGGCGGCGTGACGGCCGGTCGCCCCCGGCCGGATACGAATTCGCCGAAAGCAGCGCAAATCGGGTTACAGTCCTGCGTAAGGCCCCTCACGAGACATGCGCAGGAGCGTGATTGTGTCCAGGATCAGAAAGCTATCCCTGCTTCTTCCCGCCGCCGGACTGCTAGCGCTGAGCCTCGGCCCGGCAGCTGCACCGGCCCTGGCGGCTGGCCATCCGGCAGCAGCGGCCGGCCATAAGACAGTGACCGCGAGCGGCGCGCAGACGCTGACCGGAACGCTGCCTGATGGCGCGACCTACCTGATCCAGGTTCCGGCAAACTGGAACGGCACGCTGTTCCTCTACAGCCACGGGTATGTCACGCCCGGGTCGCCGAACCCGGCGACGGACGTGGGCGACCCGATCACCGGCGCTGCCATGCTCGCGCAGGGTTTCGCGCTGGCCGGGTCCTCGTATGCATCCACCGGATGGGCCATCCAGCAGGCCCTGCCCGACCAGATCAGCACGCTCAACATCTTCGACAGCCAGGTCGGCCAGCCCAAGCGGACGATCGCCTGGGGCCACTCGCTCGGCGGCATCATCACGGCCGGCCTGATCCAGCAGTACCCGAACCGGTTCGTCGGCGCCCTGCCGATGTGCGGCGTGCTCTCCGGCGGGGTCGCCACCTGGAACACGGCGCTCGACGCGGAGTTCGCCTTCCAGCAGTTGATCGACCCGTCCGTGCAGATCGTCAACATCACGATCCCGGCCGGTGATCCGACCGCGAACCTGACGGCGGCCGAGACGGCCGCAGCTGCCGCGCAAGCGACCCCGCAGGGGCAGGCCAGGCTCGCCCTCTCCGCCGCGCTCGGCGACACGCCCGGCTGGTTCACCCCGCTCTCCCCGGAGCCGGCCGCGAACGACTTCACCGCCCAGGAAGCCAACCAGTTCCAGTGGGAGTCCCAGGTCGACTTCCCGTTCGCGTTCTTCCTGCGGTCCGAGCTCGAAGGCCGGGCCGGCGGGAACCCGTCCTGGAACACCGGCGTGAACTACTTCACCGACCTGCGGAAGTCGTCCGACTTCGCTGAGGTCAAGGCGCTGTATAAGGCGGCCGGCCTGAGCCTGCACGCCGACCTTCAGACCCTCAACAACGCGGCCCGGGTCAGCGCTGACCCGTCGGCCGTCCGTTACCTGGAGCGGAACATCACCTTCGACGGCGTCCTGCCGGGACCCGTGCTCACCATGCACACCACCGGCGACGGCCTTGTGGTCAACCAGAATGAGCAGGCGTACTCCAGCGTCGTCCGGCGGGCTGGCGACTCGTCCTTGCTGCGCCAGATCTTCGTGCACCGGGCCGGGCACTGCGCCTTCACCCCGGCCGAGACCGTCACCGCGGCGAACGTGCTGCTCCGGCGCCTCGATACCGGCCACTGGCACAGCAGCGCGCTGCAGCCCGCCAACCTGAACGCCGCGGCGGCGGCGCTCGGGCCGAGCCTCAACGTGTTCGAGAGCGGGGGCTCGCTGGTGCCGACGGCGCCGGCGTTCCTGACCTTCCGCCCGACCAAGTACCTGCGGCCGTTTGACCGCATAGTCCGCTAGCGGTCGTCAGGCCGCGGCGGCCGGGCCGGGTTCCAGCGGGACCCGGCCCGGCCTGCTGCGCCCGTTCACTTTCCGGCGGCGGTGCCCGGTTACTTCCGGCGGCCCGGGCTCAGCTTGACCAGCCGCCACCAGGCGATCAGCGTGAACGCCAGCCCGAGCACCAGCATCGCGGCCATGTCCGTCAGCCAGGTGCGCGCGTCGTGCTTCCACAGCGGGTCAACCGTGCTGGTGCTGGCCGCAGTAGCTGCCTGGGTCGTGGGCACCGGCGAGGCGTGCGCCTTGGCCGAAGGATGGGCCTTCGCCGAACTATGCCCCTTCGCCGAGCTGGGTGCCGTCGCCGTTCCGTGCGACGTGGCGGGCTGCGGAGCGTGCCTCGCCTTGTGCTGTGAGCCCGGCTTGGGGGAGCTGCCCGGGGCGGGCTTCTTGACCGCCGGCACCTTCGGCACCACGGGCAGCGTGATCACGTTGAGGTTGACCGTGGACGCGGCGGCGGCGAAGCCCCAGCGCGACGGCGCCAGCCAGGCGACCTGCTCGAGTCCGACCTTCCCGGTCAGCGGGAACACGCCTCCGGTCATGACCACCTGGAAGATCACCGCCACGATCAGCAGCGGCATCGTCTTCTCCGAGGTGTCCACCGATGCGGAGATCAGCAGGCCCAGGGTCATCGAGACGATCGCCAGCAAGCCGATGGCGACGATCAGCTCCACCAGCGGCTGCTGCAGGAATGACCCGTGGGCCGGCAGCGGGCGGCCGATCAGCCCGATAGTGACCATCACCATCGCCTGCAGCCCGCTGATCAGGCCCAGGATCACCAGCTTGGAGGTGAGGTAAGCGCCGGATGACAGCCCGGCGGCCCGCTCCCTGCTGTAGATGGGCCGTTCCTTGACCAGTTCCCTGACCGCGTTGGCGGCTCCGGCGAAGCAGGCGCTGATGACCAGGATCAGCAGCAGTGATTCGGCGCCCTGGTTATTGGGGCCGACCAGGCCCAGCGGGGCAGGCAGCACCCGTATCACCACGCCGAGGACGATCGGCATCGCCGCCAGGAAGGCAAGGAATACCCGGTCCGAGGCGATGACCGCCATGTACCGCCTGCACAGGGTGCTCAGCTGCGCGAAGCGGTTCCGCGTGGCGGGAGGTGCCGCGGCTGCCTGCACGGGCCCGGTGGCCGCGGGAGCCTGCCCGTTCATCTCCGTTGCCACGTAGCGGTGGTGGTATCCCGAGTTCCGGTACTCGCCGGCCCAGTCGCGGTTCGGCTCGGCGTCGAAGGCCTGGAACACCTCAGCCCAGCCGGGCTTGCCGAAGTGCTTCAGCCCGTCGGCCGGCGGCCCGAAGTAGGCGATCTTGCCGCCGGGCACGAGCACGAGCAGGCGGTCGCACAGGTTCAGGTTGGCGACGCTATGCGTGACCACGATGACCGTGCGGCCGTCGTGGGCCAGGTCGGCCATCATCTCCATCACGGACTTGTCCAGCCCGGGGTCCAGGCCGGACGTGGGCTCGTCCAGGAACAGCAGCGAGGGCTTGGTCAGCAGCTCAAGCGCGACGTTGACGCGTTTCTGCTGGCCGCCGGAGAGCGAATCGGTCCTGGTATCGGCGTGGGCTGTCAGGGACAGCTCGCCGAGTACCTCGGTGATCCGGCGCTGCCGCTCTGCCTTGCTGGTGTCCCGCGGGAACCGCAGTTCCGCCGCGTAGCCGAGGGCCCGGCGCGCGGACAGCTGCGTGTGCAGGATGTTTTCCTGCGGGACCAGCCCGATCCGGTGCCGCAGCTCCGCGTAGTGCGTGTAGAGATCGCGCTGGTCGTACAGCACGCTGCCGTCGGTGGCCGGCCGCATCCCGGTCAGCGCGCCGAGCAGCGTGGACTTGCCGGCGCCGCTCGGGCCGATGACCCCGAGCAGGCAGCGCTCGCCCAGCGGGAAGGTGACGTGGTCGAGCAGCACCTTGCCGCTGGACAGCCGGACCGTCAGGTCGCGCGCGGCCAGCGAGACGTCACCGGTGTCGATGAACTCCTGCAGCTGCTCGCCCACCAGCCGGAAGGTGGCGGGCCCGATGCCGATGATGTCCATCTCGGTGACCGGCGCGGCGGAGACCCGCTGGCCGTTGACGAAGGTGCCGTTGTGGCTGCCAAGGTCAACGATCTCGTATCCAGCCCGCCCTCGCCGCAGCTCGGCGTGGTAGCGGGAGACGTTCAGGTCCGAGACGACCACTTCGTTGTCGGCCGCCCGGCCGATCCGCAGCACCTTGGCGGGCAGCTGCATGACCGCGCTCGGCCGCCGGTTCGACAGGGAGCCCGCGTAGCTCAGGCTCGGGCTGGCGGGCATCCCGGCATCCTGATAGCCGGGGCCGGCGTCCCGGTAGCCCGGTCCGGCAGGCGGCGCAACGGGGGCTGCTGGCGGCGGCGCGACAGGAGCGGCCGGCGGCGCGACGGGAGCGGCCGGCGGACGGCGCGGCCGCGGGCGGCGCGGCAGCCTCGGCCGGCGGTCCGGCGGGCGGCGACGCGGGCCGGACCGGGACGATGAACGAGCACGACACGGCCGGGCCGTCGTCGGGATGGCCGAGCCGGAGCTCGCAGTCGTCGGTGATTTTGACCTGGGAAACGCGCTGCGATCCCATGAAGGTCCCGTTGGTGCTGCCCGCATCCTGCAGGACCCAGTCACCCTGGTCATAGCTGAGTACCGCGTGCTGCCACGAGACCCGCGAATCATCCACCACGATGTCGGACTCAGGGTCCCGGCCAATCCGGTACGAGGGTCCCGGTTGCAGGCTTCGGTCTGATCCCTGCGTTCGCACGACAAGAGCCGGAGCCTTGTGGGACGAGAGAACTCGGTCGGCCGTCATCTGCTAACTGTAGAGGGATTTGGCGAAAAATGAATCTGCCTGGCCGTGACGCGGCAATGACCTAGGCATGGCTTAGTCGTGACCAAATCGTGACTAATCACGCTACCGGCCGGGTGTCCCGTCCGTTATGTACGGACAGAACGGCCCGAAGGCCGCGGCGCGGCGGCCCGGACCGGGCCGCCCGGGGCGTCTTCACGGGCAGCGGCCGGCAATCCCGCATGCTTCTTAGCGTCGCGGGGCGGGTTTCGGATACGGTCGTGGTTACCAAATCCCAAGATCAAACTAGGCTACGGCAGGAGCCGGCGCCCACGGCGCGGGTTGACAGCCGGCGGCCGACGACGCGGATACTGGGAGTACCCCGGCGATTCTGCGATTGAACCCGGGCGAGCCTGGCGTCAGCTGCGGCGCAGGTTCGCTCGCGGAGACGGGACAGGCAGGCAACCGCTGGAGGCGCGGTGAGTGACGAGATCCCCTCGGCACCTGGCGGGTTCGCTGCGGGTTCGCAGATGGCCGGCTACCAGCTCGAGGAACAAATCGGCCGTGGCGGGATGGCTGTCGTCTTCCGCGCGCATGATCCCCGGCTGGACCGGCGGGTGGCGCTCAAGATCCTTGCGCCCGAACTGGCCCGTGACGCTGCGTTCCGGCAGCGGTTCATCCGCGAGTCGAGAGCGGCCGCTGCCGTCGACCATCCGCACATCATCCCGGTCTTCGAGGCTGGCGAGGCCGGCGGCGTGCTGTTCATCGCGATGCGCTACGTGCAGGGCGGGGACGTGCGGACGCTGCTGGACACCCATGGCACGCTGCCGCCCGCCAGGGTGGTCAGCATCGTCACGCAGGTGGCCTCGGCACTAGACGCCGCGCACGCCCACGGCCTCGTGCACCGGGACGTGAAGCCGGCCAACATGCTGCTCGACTCGACGGCGGGCAGTGCCCGGGCCGATCATGTCTACCTGTCGGACTTCGGGCTGAGCAAGCAGTCGCTCTCCTCCTCCGGCCTCACCGGCACCGGCCAGTTCCTCGGCACCCTGGACTATGTCGCACCGGAGCAGATAGAAGGCCGGCCGGTGGATGGCCGGACTGACCTGTACGCGCTGGCCGGCAGCACGTTCGAGATGCTCGGCGGGGCGCCGCCGTTCAAGCGCGATCAGGGCCTGGCCGTCCTCTGGGCGCAGATCTCCGAGCCTCCTCCCCCGCTCACCGCGCGCCGCCCGGACTTGCCCCCCGCCGTCGATGAGGTGATGGCAAAGGCGCTGGCGAAGGCCCCGGACGACCGTTACGCCAACTGCCTCGATTTCACCGCGGCGCTGCGGGAGGCGTGCGGCCTGCGGCCCCAGGATGCGTCGGACCCTGGCGGGCTGCCGCAGTTCGGGCCCGGCTCCACCGCGCTGGCCGGATCGCCCGGGCAGCCCGCATCGCCGGGGGGCGCGGCGCCGTCCGGGCCGGCGGCGCCGTCCGTGCCGCTCCGGCAGCCCACCGAAGTGGCCATGCAGGCCGGCCCGGCAGCGGTATCGGGGCAAGCCCCGCCCGCCGGCCCGCCCCCATCGGCCGGGCCGCACCCATCGGCCGGCCCCCATCCGGCGGGCCGCCGACGGAGGCGGCGCGACTGCCCGGGTACCGGGAACCGACGAAGGCAGGGCTTACCGATCCGTCGGCAGCCGGCTACGGCCCGTCCGGGCCGGCGCCCGGTTACGGCGGGGAAGCAGGCGATGACAGGCCGAAGCGGCCCCGGTCACGCTCACGTGCGGCCATCGCGGGCGCCGTGGCCGCCGCCGTCCTGATCATCGCCGGCGGTGGCTATGTCGTGGTCAGCGCTCTCGGCGGCAGCAGCGGAGGCGGAGGCGGCGGCGGGGACGGCGGCACTACCGTCGCTGTCACACCGAAAATCCCTGGCTGCACCACCGTGGCCGCGGCGGCCAGTCAGCTGAGCAAGGTCAAGGTTTCCACAGTCAAGGTTGGCGGCAAGCCGTTCGCCGTCACCGTGACGCCCGACGGCAGGTTCTCGTTCGCGACGCTCGGCCACCGGCTCGCGGTGCTCAAGAACGGCAAGTCACTGGCACCCGCGCTGGCTCATACCATCTCCGTTTCCGGCGCGAACAAAGGCGAGGCGATCACGCCGGACGGGCAGGACCTGCTGCTCGCGTCGGGCAGTGGCGCCCAGGTGCTCAGTGTCGCCAATGCCGAACAGGGCGTCGGCACTGTCCTCGGGACGCTTTCCAGCCCGAATGGCCGCGGCGCCGTCCAGGTCGCATTTTCGCCGACTGGCAAGTTCGCGTTCGTGACCCTGCAGAGCAGCGGCGGCATGGCGGTCTTCAACCTGAAGCAGGCGCGCGCCAGTAACTTCACCACCTCCGGCTACGTCGGCACCGTGCCGACCGGATCGGAGCCGGTAGGGATCGCCGAATCGCCCGACGGGCACTGGCTGTACGTGACAAGCATCGAGAAGGTGAAAACGGCGGTTCCCAGCGAAGGGCTGCTGAGTGTCGTCAACCTGCACAAGGCCGAGGTCAAGCCAGCCAGGTCGGTAGTCGCCAATGCCACCGCGGGATGCAGCCCGGTCCGCGTGATCACCTCGGCCGACGGCAGCGTTGTGTGGGTCACGGCCCGGGAGAGCAACGCGCTGCTCGGGTTCTCGGCGGCAAAGCTGCGCAGTGACCCGGCACATGCCCTGATCGCCAGGGTCGGCGTGGGCGTGAGCCCGATTGGCCTGAGTTTCGCGGCGGGCGGGAAGCGGATCGTGGTGGCTAATTCCGACCTGAAGAGCATCCCCGGCGCGACCCCGAGCCTCAGCGTGGTCAGCACCTCCCAGGCGCTGGCGGGCAAGCCGGCGGTGCTCGGGCTGATCAAGTCCGGCGTGCTGCCGCGCCAGTTCGCCACCGAAGGAGAGGCGCTGCTCGTGACCAACTACGGTTCCGGCCAGCTGCAGGCAATTAACATCGCCGATCTGCCATGAGCGGTTCCGAGCCCCCGACCGGCGACTTCGAGCGCCCGGCCGGCGGCTACGGCTCTCCCGGCGGGGGCAGCTACCAGCCCCCCCGCGGGACCGGTTTCCAGCCTCCCGGTGAGGGCAGCTACCAGCCCACCATCGTGGGCGGCTACCAGCCCTCGGGCGTGCAGGGCCGGCGGCGCGGTCACGGGCTCAGGAACACGATCATCGCGCTGCTCGTGCTGATCGTCGTTCTCTTCGCCGTCGACCGGCTGGCAGCGTTCTACGTGCAGGGCAGGATTGCCTCCCAGATCCAGGACGAGGGCTTCTCCAGTAAGCCGGACGTGTCCATCAAGGGCTTCCCGTTCCTGACCCAGCTGATCAGCCGCCATTTCCAGGACATCCAGATCAGCTCAAGCAAGGTCAAGGCGGGGCCAGTCGAGATCCAGAGCATCAATGCCGAGCTCAGCAACGTCCGCCTGAACTCGGGCTTCAGCGGCGGCACGGTCGGTCACCTCTCGGGCGTGGGCGTGATCGCCTTCGGCAGCCTGTCAAACGCGATCGGATCGCTGGCCGGCGGGCAGCTTGGCCAGGTCGTCGGCGCGGCCGGCCTGACCCTGAAGCCGGCGGGCAGCCACAAGGTAAAGGCATCCATTAACCTGATAGTGACCAGCGGCTCGGCGACCTGGCGAATCAGCCGGGTCAGCGGCACCAAGATCAAGGTGCACCTGGTGTCGAGCAGCGGCCTGCCCGGCGGCCTGCTGAGCTCGATCCGCAACATCTCGGTGCCGATTCCGAAGCTGCCGCTGGGCATGAAGATTCAGAGCGTGAACGTCACCTCGGCCGGCATCAGCGTCCGGGTGACCGGCAGCCAGGTCGCCTTCGGCAGCTAGGCAGGGTCAGCCGGCCAGGCACGTCAGCAGGCCGCCACGCCAGCCGCGCCGCTCGTTACCGGCCCGGGGCGAGCCCGCGGAGAGCGGCCGCCAGGTCCCCGTACGGGCCGATCAGGGCGATAACAGGCACCGTCACGCCGTTGCCGGCGTAACGGCCGATCTGCTCCCGGCAGGCCTGCGGCGAGCCGTGCACGATGAGCTGGTCGACCAGGTCATCGGAGATCGCGTCCAGCGCCGCCCGGCGGTCGCCGGCCTGCCACGCGTCCCACATTCCCTGCAGGGCGGGCCCGCGCCCGAGCCAGCGGTGGAACTCCGCGTAGACCGCCACGTTCAGGTAGGCGGCGATCGCGCGGCGGCCGATGGCCCGCACCGCGGCGGCGTCCTCGCTCGGGCAGACGAAGATCCGGGCGACCACGGCCTTGCGAGTCGGCCTGCGTGCCGGCGGCGGCTCTCATCTCGCTGATCACGGCCGGGACGTCGCCGGCGGCGAGCCAGTTGAGGATCACGCCGTCCGCCTCGCGGCCGGCCAGCCGCAGCATGCCCGGCCGGAGCGCGGCCAGGTAGAGCGGCGGCGGGTCGGTGACCGGCCGGGCCAGCCGGAAGCCGCGCACGGCGAAGGTGCCGTAGTCGTGGTCGACCCGCTGGCCGGCCAGGGCGTCCCGGAGGAACCGCAGCGTGTCACGGGCCCGGCGGTACGGCTCTATGAAGCCGATGTCGTTCCACCTGCCGACGATCACGTCCGACGAGGTGCCGATGCCGAGGGCGAACCGGCCGGGTGCCGCCTCGGCCACCGCCGCGGCACTCTGCGCGAGCACGGCGGGACCCCGGGTGTAGGCCGGGATGACGGCGCTGCCGAGGCGCAGCGATGAAGTCCAGGCGGCCGCCAGCAGCAGCGGCGAGAAGCCGTCCAGGCCGTCCGCCTCGCCCGTCCACACGTCGGTGTAGCCGAGCTCGGCGAGCAGCTCGAACCACTGGCGGTGATCATGCAGCGGGACATCAAACGGAACCGTGATGCCCCACCTGGCACCTGAGGCATCGCTCATGGCGCCCAGTCTGGCAGGTGCCCGGCCGGGCCGGTCAGCCCGCGCCGAGCACGAGCCGCCCGCCGGCGTAGTCGAAGATCACCGAGCCGAACCGGCTCATCTGGTCGGCGCCGAGCAGGCCCGCCACGCCGGTCGTGCTGACCAGCCCGGTCACGCCGACGACCTGCGGCGGCAGCGGATGCCCGGCGACCGACCACGACCCGGTCCTGACCTCGGGAAACGTCGCGATGGTGCAGACGGTGCCCTGCCGGACCCGGGCATTCGCGCTGGCCAGCCCGGCCTGCCGGGCGACACCCGGATCCACCGCCGACTGCGATGCGCCGGTGTCGGGCGTGAAGTTCAGCGGAGCGTGCGTGCCCAGCCGGACTTTCACCGTGATCCCGGTGCTGCCGGGCTCGCTGGTGACTCTCATCGGCGCGACGACGGCCGGCTTGCCCCGCAGCAGGACGGCGGGAACCGGCGCCGCCGACGGGCCGAAGATGGTGGTCTTGCGGGCCGGCCCGGGACGCTCGGGACCGGGCACCGTGACCCGGCCGCGGGTGAAGTCGAGGCGCATCGCGCCGAACCGGCTCCAGACATCCGACCCGAGCAGGCCGTCCGGCTGGCCGCGGCCGCCGAACAGCGGGATCTTGAGGTAGATCACGGCCTGCGGCTGCAGTGCCAGGCCGGCCACGTTCCAGCTGGCGAGCCTGGAGATCCGGGCGTTGGCTGAGCACCCGGCGCCGCCGATGGGCACTGGCGACCCGATCTTGGGCAGGCCGAGCTTCCCGGCGAGCGAGGACGCCAGCACTGATCCTTCGGCGCCGGTATCGATAACGAAGGGAAACGGGCCCTTCCCGTCGATGCACACATTGGCCAGTGCCGCGGTCTGCGACTGCCGGGTGCTGACCGTGACCGGGAATCTCGTCCCGCCGCCGGGAAGCCGTTTCGCGCCGGCGCAGCCCTGGCCAGCCGGCGGCAGCGCGAACTGCACGATGCCGGCCGTCTTAGTGTGCCTGGCCCTACCGCCCCCGCTGCTGCTACCACTACTGGCGGGATGCCCGGGGCTGGCACTAGCAGAGTTGCCCGCGGTGCCGCTGCCGCTGCAGGAGGCGAGTGCCGCAACGGCGGCAAGCATCGCGCAGCAGGCCGTCAGCTTTCTTGCGCGCTGGCACCGGTGCGTAGTCATCAGTCCCACACACCCTCAGCGGTTAGGAATTGTCCGGCAGGAACCGGCTAAATCTTAACCAGTGTGAGCGTATGCACCCGCCCGAGGCTGATCCGGCCCGGCGCTGCGGCCCGGCGGCGCAGGGCGGGTCTTACGGCGCCTGCGGACGAACGGGTGATTCGGGAAGCTTCTCGTGCGACGATGCGGTGACCAGCGGCCCTAGTTCGCTGAGTCCGGTGCGCCGGACGCAGCGCCTTGACCGGCGCCGGCTCCGCACCCGAACTCAGCGCGCCGAGCACGAAGGAGAATGACGTGGCAGGACAAATTCCGGTCGGGGGCATCCACCATCTCCGGCTTACCGTCACCGACCTGGACCGGAGCCGCGCCTTTTACACGGGGCTGCTGGGATTCGACGTGGCGGTGGAGTCACCCGCTGCCGATGACCCTGCCGCGGAGGCGATGAACAAGATCCTTTTCGGCGGTGTCGTGATGATTCGCGGTAATCTGCTGATGGGATTGCGGCCGGTGGCTGCCGCGCGCGACCAGTTCGACGAAGACCGGGCCGGCCTTGATCATGTCAGCTTCAGCGTGCCTGACCGCGCCGAGCTGGATCAGGCGGTCACCCTGTTCGACGCCCACGGCGTGCCGCATGGTGAGATCACCGCGCTGCCGTCATTCGGGATCTACGTCCTTCCCTTCCGCGACCCGGACAACATCCAGCTGGAGCTGACAGCGCCGATCGGCTGAGGTTCCATCCCGCCATGACCCGGGGGGGCGGCCGTTCCCATCGGGGGGATCGCGGGAACGCGGCTGGCTCGCAACGGAGGTCATGATGCAGCGCCTGAGCACCTATCCGACGGCATTAATGGCGGCGGTCCTGGCGATCGCGGTGGCGACTGCCGCCTGCGGGGCGGGCAGCAAGGCCGCCGGGGCCGCTCCGCCAGGACCGCGATCGTCGTCGCCGGCGTCGTCCGTATCACCGCCTGCGTCCGCATCCGCGTCACCGCCCGGGCCGGCCACATCGCCGGGCACGCCTGCGGCACCCGGCTCGCCGACCGCGAAGTCCCCGGCGGGCCCGCTGCTCTCGCTGCCGCCGAATCCGCCGCCTGGCTGTGATGACCAGCCGTGGCAGACCGTCCCGGTGCACGTAACCCGCCACTTCGCCGTGCCGCCGGTGCCGGTTATCACGGCCATCAGGACCGGCACGCATCCTGAGTGCGGCTACGACCGCATCGTGTTCAACATCCGCGGGCCGGTGCCGGGCTATGACATCAGGTACGTCCCGAAGCGGGCGGCCGCCGCGTCCGGCGCGGTCCGTGCCTTCCCGGGGAAGTGGTACCTGCTGATCACGATCCACCCGGCGCAGGGCCACTCCGGTTCCGGCGCGAGCACGATCGCGCCGCTATCGGCGGTCACCGGCTATCCGGTACTCAGGGGCTACGCGGTCACTGGTGACTTCGAGGGCGTGCTGTCCGTCGCGGTCGGCCTGGCGAAGCCCGCGGCATTCCGGGTCGGGCAGCTGGTCGGCCGCCTGTACGTGGACGTGGCCGGCTGACCCGACGGCTCAGCTGGTCATCCTGGCCGCAGCAGAACGCGAGAGCAACCCGATCGCCTAGGTCTGCAGGGGCATCAGCTCGCGGGCGAGGTCGCCGGCGAAGTCGTCCGCTGGCCTGGCCGCGGCAGGCCGGATGACGAACTTGCTGATGCCCGCGGCCACATACTCCCCGACCATCCGGCGGGCGTCCGGCCAGCTCGTCGCGACCAGGCTGGCCGGGTCGGCGTCCGGCCGCCGCTGGCCGATAGCGGCGGCCAGCCCGGCCGGGATGCCGCCAGCTGCCACCGGCAGGCTGATGCCGAAGTGCTCCGGGTCGATTTCACGGCCGGCCGCCGCGGCTGCTGCCTGGATGGCGCGGCGTCCCGCGCGAGCCTCGTCCGGCGTGACGAAGCTGGCCAGCCACCCGTCGCCGAGCCTGCCGACCCGCCGCAGCCCGCCGGGAGCGCTGCCGCCCAGCCAGATGTCCAGCGGCTTGCGTGGCAGCGGGCCGATGCTCGCCGCGTCGACGGTGAAGAACCGGCCGGCGAATGAGACCGTCTCCTGCCGCAGCATCATCCTGAGCAGCTCGAGGGACTCGTCGAACACCGCGCCGCGCTGCCCCGGCGGGACTCCGAACAGGGCGCGCTCGCCAGCTCGGGCCGGCTGCAGGCCGAAGACCGGCAGGACCCGGCCCGGCGCCAGGGCGGCCAGCGACGCGAGCTGCTTTGCCACCAGCACAGGGTGACGTCCCGGCAGCACCGACACCCCCGTGCCGACCTTCAGCCGGGCCGTCCTGGCCAGGGCGTACGTCATGCCGATGAACGGCTCTACCAGCGGCCCGTACACCATCTCCGAGAGCCAGAGCGAGTCGACGCCGAGTTCCTCCAGGCGGCTGACGTCGGCGGCGAAACCGCCGGGGCTGGCGGCCGCGCCTAGTCCTATCCCGATCCGGATCTTCATCTCCCTATCCGACCACGGCGCGGATGCCAAGGACAGCGCTGGGCGGTCAGCACCGGCTGACGCAGGCGGACGAGCGCACTGCACTGCTGGCGGCGTGACCTGACTCACTGCGGATCGGATCGCCTTTCTCGCGCCGCCTGTCTGGCCGTGCTGCGGCATTTCGGTTCATTTCCGGGAATGCCGCACTCCAGGCCAATTACTGTCCGATTGGCACTATTAGCTTTTGCCTGCAAGTGATGCCCGTTGCGAGCAAGATCGAGTTTGCGCTGCCGTTTGCGCTGCTGGACGATATTTGCTGGCCTGTCCCGGGAGCTGTCCATGAATGCACAGGCTGATCCGCCAGGGCCGGCCCGGCGCCGAAGCTATGGCGCGGGCGGCGTTCCATCGCGCGGCTCGTCGTCTCGGTCGTGGCCGGCGTGATCACTACGGCGCTCGTTCTCGTGCTGGGCAGCTGGGGCTACGCGCCGGCGGCTGGCTGGGATGTGACGGCGGTCGTCTTCTGCACGCTGGCCTGGCTGGCCGTCTGGCCCATGTCCAGCGAGGCAACCGCCGAGCGGGCAACCGAGGAAGATCCCAGCCGCGCCATCAGTGACATCCTCACGCTGACCGCATGCGTCGCAAGCCTGGCCGCCGTCGGCGTCGTGCTGGTCCGCGGCCACTCAACGCATGGCGCCGCCGAGATCCTGCTGGCCGGCCTCGCGCTGCTCAGCGTCGCCGCGTCCTGGGCTACCGTGCACACGATCTTCATGCTGCGCTACGCGCTGCTGTACTACGACGCCCCCGAGGGCGGCATCGACTTCAATCAGCAGGAGCGGCCCAGCTATCGCGACTTCGCCTATGTCGCGCTCACCGTCGGCATGACATTCCAGGTCTCCGACACCGACCTGCAGACATCGACGATACGCTCGGCGACCCTCCGGCACGCGCTGCTGTCCTTCCTGTTCGGCGCCGTGATCCTGGCCGTCACCATCAACCTCATTGCCGGCCTGAGCAGTGGCGGCGGCTGAGCGGCGTCAGCCCGTCCCGGGTAGCGCACCGGGCAGCTCGGGTAGCGCGCCGCCTCGGCGTCGTCGGCATAGACAAGATCATGCAGCGCAGTGATCATCGTGCCAGCCTAAAACGCGCTACCGGCTGCGGACGAAACGGATGATCGCGGCCTCCAGCGCGCTGGCTATCCGGCGCTGGAACCGGGCTGACGACAGCAGCCGGGCATCGGTCGGGTTGCGCATGTTGCCGCACTCGATCAGCACCTCGGGAACGCGGGTGAGGTTGAGCCCGGCCAGGTCGTCGCGGTGCTTGATGCCGCGGACGCCGTCGTAGGTGCTCTCCGGCATGGACGTTCCGGCGAGCAGCGCGCGCCGTACATCGTTGCCGAAGCGCTCCGATGAGGTGATCACCTTGTCGTTCGGGCCGTCGCTGACGGGTTCGAGCACCGCGAACCCGCGGCCCGACGCAGGGCCGCCATCCGCGTGAATGTCGATCGCCACATTCGGGTGCCCGCGGTTGATGATCGCGGCCCGCCGGTTCACGCACGGTCCGACGCCGTGGTTATTCGTCCGCGTGATGATCACTCGCGCGCCGTCCCGGCGGAGGTCGGCGCGCAGGAAGAGCGCGACCCGGAAGTTGAACCGGGCCTCGGTGTAGCCGCTGTCCGTTTCCGTGCCGGTGGTATTGCAGGTCTCCCATTCCCGGCCGTTCCAGATCAGGTGATCGATGTAGGCCGGGTCGGAGAAGTTGCCGCCGTTGTGCCCGGGATCGATGCCGACGATCTTCCCCGCGAGCGGCCTGCCCGCCGCGGCCGGCCTGCCGGGCCCGGACGCTGGTCCGGTCGAGTGGGCCGCCGCTGGCCGCGGGCTCGCGGACGGGCTCGCTCCGGTGGCCGCCGGGTGCGCCCCCGCCGCGGCGGCCGCCCCCGGGCCCGCGCCGCAGGCCGAGCTGACCAGGCCGGCGGCGATCACGGCAAGCACGAAGACGGGGCGGCGCCGGGGAGCCTGCCAGCACCGGCGATGGTCGGTCACGGGTGCTCCCTTCGCTGATGAGCGCGCGGCCTCGCCGTCCAGTGCGGATGCCGGGGACGCGCCCGCCCTCCAACGTAGCCGGACCAGTTCCGGATCTTTGCTGAATCCGCGCAGTGCCCTGGGCTCAGCCTGGCGGGCACTGGCCGCTGGCGTGCTCAGCCGAGCGACAGGGCAGCCAGGGCGGCGTTGACGATGGAGCCCGCGTCGAGGTCGTGCGCGCGGTACAGGTCGCTGACGGCGCCGGACTGGCCGAACGCATCGACGCCGAGGCTGACGGCCGGCACGCCCAGCGCCGATCCGAGCCAGCTGAGGGTGTGCGAGGCCGCGTCGTGCACGGTCACGATCGGCGCCCGGTCGGGGAACACCGTGCGCAGTGCTCCCGGGATGGACGGCGCCGTGGCGTTGCGTACCGCATGCCGCAGGGTCCGCTGCCAGGCGCGGTACAGCCGGTCTGCGGACGTGATGTCGACGACGTGCGCGGCGATGCCCTCGTCGCCGAGCTCGGCGGCCGCGGCGAGCACCTCGGGCAGCACCGCGCCGCAGCCGGCCAGGTAGACCGAGGGCGCGCCGCTGGCCGCGGCGGACGTGGCATCAGCGAGCCGGTACGCGCCGGCCAGTACCTGGCGGCGCAGGATGGCGTCGCCGAGCCGGTCCCGTGCGCTGGCGAACGGCTGCTGGTCGATGCCCCGTGTCGTCAGCCGGAAGTAGTAGGAGCCGTCCTCCGCCACCGCGGTCCCCGGCAGCGAGGCGTTGGCCGCCGCGATCGACTGCAGGGCGCCGCACAGCAGCCAGTCAAGCGCCGTCGCGTAGGCAGGCTCGATGAACGTGACGTTCGGCAGCTCCAGCCCCACCGACGCGGTGATGGTCGACTGGTGCGCGCCGCCTTCGGGGGCCAGCGAGACGCCGGACGGCGTGCCGGCCACCACGAAGCGCGCGCCGGAGTAGACGGAGTAGATGAACGCGTCGAGGCCGCGCAGCACGAACGGGTCGTACACGGTGCCGACCGGCAGCAGCGGCTGGCCGGACAGATCCCACGACAGCCCGAGCTGCCCGAGCAGCAGGAACAGGTTCATCTCGCTGATGCCCAGCTCAATGTGCTGCCCGTCCGGCCCCTCGGACCATTTCAGCACGGTGTCCTCGCTCCATGAGCGCCGCGCCGCCGGGCTGAAAACGCCCTTCCTGTTGATGAACCCGGCCAGGTTCGTCGAG
The DNA here is from genome assembly GCA_963707065.1 of uncultured Actinomycetes bacterium. Taxonomy (GTDB): domain Bacteria; phylum Actinomycetota; class Actinomycetes; order Streptosporangiales; family Streptosporangiaceae; genus Palsa-506. The sequence goes on along the minus strand of CAVPPJ010000007.1, from coordinate 14,120 downwards.
GTGGCGACATCCGGCGCGGTGGTCACCAGGTACGGTGCCACCCCGTCGTCCCGGGACAGGCCGACCAGGATCCGGCCGAACGCCTCCTGGGTGGAGACCGGCCTGCCGGAGCGCAACCCGGTCGAATCGGGCACGGCCACGGCCGCCGCGGCGGGGCGCGGCGCCCGGGCCAGGTGCTCGCGCCGGGCCGCCACCCACTGCCCTGCCCTGGTCATCGGGTCGAGCCGGTCCCACTCGGTGGCCGGGGTCAGGCGCAGCCGCTCGCGCATCTCGTCGATCTGGTCGGCGGTCAGCAGCGCCGAGTGGTTGCGCGGGTTGCCCGCCATCGGCAGGCCCCAGCCCTTGACGGTGTACGCGAACACCACGCTGGGCCGGTCGCGTTCCGCGTCGCACGCGCCGAAGGCGCCGAGCATCGCAGCGAGGTCATGCCCGGCCAGATCAGTCACCAGGGCGGCCAGTTCGCCGTCATCGGGGATGCCGTCGCAGAATTGCCGGACATCATCCGGCGCGCCGTCAAGAAAACGGGCTTTAACGGTGCCATCAGCGAGCCCGAACAGCGACTGATAGTGCTCGTTCGGCATGTCATCGATCCAGGTCCGCAGGCATTCCCCGCCCGGACGGGCGAATGCCGCCTGCAGCCGGTGCCCGTACTTGGCCTCGACCACATGCCAGCCCGCGGCGCGGAACTGCTGTTCCCACTGGGCAATCCGCATCCCGGGGACGACCCGGTCCAGCGACTGGCGGTTCACGTCGATGATCCACATCACGTTGCCCAGGCCGTCGGTCGCCGGGTCGGCGATGGCCTCCCAGATGTTGCCCTCGTCCAGCTCGGCATCCCCGATCAGCGCGATGAACCGGCTGCGGGGCCTGGCACCGAAATGAGCGTCCACGTAGCGACGGGTCGCGGCGGCGAACAGCGGCGCCGCCGCGCCGAGCCCCACCGAGCCGGTGGAGAAATCGACGACATCGGGGTCCTTGGTGCGGCTGGGATAGGACTGCAGGCCGCCGAACGCCCGCAGCATCGGCAGGTAGCCACGGTCCAGGTTGCCGAGCAGATACTGGATGGCGTGGAAGACCGGGGATGCGTGCGGCTTCACGCTGACCTTGTCCGGGGCGTCGAGGTACCCGAAGTACAGCGCGGTCATCGCGGTGACCAGGCTGGCGCTGGAGGCCTGGTGGCCGCCGACCTTGACGCCGTCGCCGGTGTCGCGGTCGTGGTTGGCGGCGTCCACGATCCGGGTCGCCAGCCACAGCACGCGCTGCTGGATTTCCTCAAGAACGGCCAGGTCAGTGCCCGTGCTGTCGGGCCCGGCCTCGGTGAGTGTCATGCGGCGCTCCTAGCATTCGGCGGCGATGCGGGCCAGCGTGCGGACCAGCAGGTCCTGCTCGTCGCGGGTGAGCGGGTCCAGCAGGAGCTCGCGGATGATCTGCGCGTGCACGCCCGCGGCCCGCAGCAGCACGTCCCGTCCGGCCGGAGTGGCGGCGATGACGACGCCGCGCCGGTCACCCGCGGTGCCAGCGCGGCACAGCCAGCCGCGGCGCTCGAGCCGGGCGACAGCGCGGCTCAGCGATGGCTGGGTCAGCCGGACCGCCGGGCTCAGCTCGCCCAGCCGCAGCCCCGGCGCAGGCACCTGATCCAGCCGGAGCAGGATCTCGAAGTCGTTGATGCTCAGGCCGCAGGCCTCATCCAGGGCCGCGCTCAGCTGGCCGGCGATACGGGCATGGGCCGCGGTCAGGGCAGCCCACGCCCGTGCGCAGGAGTACTCGCCGTCAGGCTCGACAGCGGCCTGCCCAGTGCGAGCGGCGGTCATCTCCGTCACCAGCCCGGCCACCCTGGAAGGGCCCGGAGCGTGTCCGAAATGTTCTCTTCCTCGTACTGCAGGTGCGCGAGCAGGTCGGTGCTCAGCTTCTGCAGCGCCTGGATGAGCCGTTCCCGCACGGCGGGATCCTCCCCGCTGCTGAGCTTCTGCGCAGCCTCGCCGACCTCGTCGAGCAGGCCGGAGATACTGAGGTGGTCAGCTTCGAGCTTGTCGACGACGGGGCTCAGCGCCGGGTTCGCCCGCCGCAGCCCGGGAAACAGCATGATCGACTCTGCATGGTGATGGGAGTGCACGAAGCGGCAGTACTGCAGGCAGTTGATCTTCAGCTGCCAGAGCGGGCCGCTTGCGGCCAGCGACCTGACACCGGCCCGGATCTGCGATGCCGGGAGGCCGGACGCCACGTCCGCCGCCAGCTGGCGGACTGTCCGCAGGTCCCGCCGGATCATGTCGTGCACCCACTTGAGTTCCGCCACCATCGCCTCGCCCCGCGGGTTCGGCAGATTCGGCAGCTCTGTGCCGGCTACCGCCATCGGGGGATTCCGTCTCCTGCCGTGCCTGCAGTTAGATACATGCGCATGTAACTACGTTACCAGTTACTTCGGCCCGGCCGGCCCGTCCTACCCTCGGGACGTCCGCATGCGACCGGAGAGGACTGCTGAAGATGGCCACTTACGTGCTGATCCACGGTGCGGGATCCGACTCGTGGTACTGGCACCTCGTCACTCCGGAACTGCGGGCCTGCGGCCATGACGTGGTGGCGCCGGACCTGCCGAGCGACGACGACCAGGCCGGGCTGCCGGAATACGCGGACGCGGTGGTGGACGCCATCGGCGACCGCACGGACCTCGTCGTGGTCGGGCAATCAATGGGCGGGTTCACCGCGCCGATGGTCTGCGCGCGGGTGCGGGCGAGCCTGCTGATCCTGGTGGCGGCCATGATCCCGCGGCCGGGCGAGTCGCCCGGGGACTGGTGGGATAACACCGGCTGGGAGCAGGCCAGGCGCCAGCAGGCCGAGCGGGATGGCCGGAATGCCGGCGGGGACTTCGACGTGAAAGCCGAGTTCTTTCATGACGTGCCGCCCGAGGTGGTGACGCAGGCGTTTGCGCGCGGCGAGCGGGGCCAGTCCGGCACGCCGTTCCTGCGGCCGTGGCCGCTGGGCGCATGGCCTGACGTGCCGACAAGATTCCTGCTCTGCCGCGAGGACAGGTTCTTCCCGGCCGAATTCATGCGCCGCATCGCCCGGGAGCGCCTGGGCATCACCGCTGATGAGATGGACGGTGGCCACCTCCCTGCGCTGAGCCGTCCGAAGGAACTCGCGGACCGCCTGGAGGCATACCGGACCGCGCAATAGGACCGAATGCCTGCAAGGTTAAGACCCGGGAACCCGCAGGCCAGAATGGCCGATGGAGATTACCGCCAGGTTGTTGTCGTTGAAGGCCGACCCGTAGGCGGTTCCGGTGGAGGTGCTGATGGCGCGCGCTGACGGGGCCTATGCCGGTCCCGACCTGGCACGGGGCGCGGCGGCTGGTCAGTGAATCGGGCACGTCCGGTGAACGGCAGGTCGATCTCGTCTCCAGGCGGCTGCGCAACTACGAGTACAACCCGGTTTGGGGATTCCTCGCCGACCAAGCCTGGCTCCGATAGCACCCGGGGATAGTCCGAGTGGTCACATGCGGTGCTTGGGGGCAGGTTACGTACGCAGCATCGGCTATCGCTCGAGGCACTGCCCCATCCCGCCGGGCCTGTCTGCGTATCGCCTGGCACCGCCGCATGGCCGCCGGGGAGCAGCCGCGCTACGCTTTCCTGCATCGCGAGCGGGGGGTGGTGCCGGTGACGACAGGACCGCAAGACCCGGCTGCGGCGGACCGTGACCGGCTCAGGGCGGGCCACGCCGACCGCGAGCAGGTGATCGAGGCGCTGAAGGACGCGTTCGTGCACGGCCGGCTGACCAGGGACGAACTCGGCACGCGGGCGGGCCAGGCGCTGGCCGCGCGGACCTACGCCGACCTGGCCGCGCTCACCGCCGACATCCCGCCCGCGCCCGGCCCCAGCCGCCCCGGCGCGCCCGCCCGCCCGCGTCCGCCGCCGCCCGCTGGCCCGGGCGGCCGCCCAGTCGGGCGGCTGCCTGATCATCGCGTTCGCCTCCGTTGTGGTCGGCGGCACCGTCGTCGATCCAGACGTCGGCCCCAAACCTTATTACTCCTGGGCTCCCCTGACGCTTCTGGTGGCAATTTTCGCCGTGCTGGCGGCACTGGGCTTCCTGGTGTACGGGGTGACTAACTCAGTGGAGCAACGACGTTCCCGCGGACGGCTGCCGCTCCGGCCGGGTCCGGGCGGCCACGCCCTCGACAGCGAACGGCGCGGCGGCACCGGCCATGATCGGATTCCCCCTGCCCTCCGCACCGACCAGACCCGTGCCGACCTGCGGGCTCACAAGTCACGGCAGCGCATGCCCGCCCGAACGGGCCGGGCAGCCCGCGGCGCGAGACCGGCGCCAGACGCGGCCTGAGCCGGTGAAAGCGGCACCGGGACCGGTGTCTCCCCGGGTCGTCCAGGCTGGGCTTTTACGCCTTAGCCCGCACAAGATTCCCGTACGACCGGACACGGAAACAAGCAGCCAGAGAACGCGCTGAACCCGTGCTCCGCAAGCCTGAATCCAACGGCACTCAGGTGGGCGCTCAAGTTGGCCCAACTCAGGGTCAGGACCGAGGTGGGCTAGCATGCACGGAGTCTCCCGCCGGTGTAGCTCAGTTGGCAGAGCAGCCGTCTTGTAAACGGCAGGTCAGCGGTTCGATCCCGCTCACCGGCTCCATCTCATCGCAGCAATTCGAACACCCCGCCGGTATCAGGACTGCGAGTGCAGCCAGTTCGTGCCGCCATCATGCTTCGCCAGCGTCCGGCTGTGCGCCAAAGATGACCTGGGCGGCAGCATCGACGGCCGCGCGCTCGACCTCCGGCAGGACATGCGCATAGGTGTTCATCGTCAGGCTGATCTGGCTGTGCCCGAGGGTCTTCATCACCGTACGCGGTGAGGCCCCGGCTGCGATCAGGAAGGGGAGGACCAGGACGGCGGACTGAGCGTAATCTGAGCCGGGGTCGGTGCGGTCCCTGCTATAGGCCTGTCGGGCGATGCATCCAGCTGCGGGCTCGCTCCGCGTGGCTCGGCGATGTAGTCGCCCAGTCCGGCCATGTCCACGATGTTCAACGTGAGGTTCAGCTGGTGCAGGGCGCGGGCGGCGATGAGCGAGTCGAACAGCGCCGGTGAGATATCCGGCCACGGCCGCACTTTGCTGTACCCAGTCCGGAACGCCTCGAGGAGCTGGCCACCCTCCGGGAAGCGCTGGAGCGCCGAGACGGTGATCGACAGGTCCTGAACGTCGAACCCCACCACGGTGTCCTGAAAATCAATCAGTACTAGGCCCCGCTTAGGTGCGACGAGCACATTTTGCGGCGACAAGTCCCCGTGCACTAGATGGGGCGGATGCGGCGGACGCTCCCATAGCCAGTCGATCGCCAGCTGCGCGCGGGCCGCGGCGTCGGCAAACAAGGTCCCGAACCCGAACCGTGCCCCGGCCTCCACCAGCCGGTCCGGTAGCTGCCAGTACAGCACGCGATCGGCCCGCAGCACTGCTGCCCCGCCCGGCGGGCACCAATCCGCTGCCTCCTGATGCAGCCGGGCCGACAAACTGCCCAGCGCCACTGCCCGACGCTCGGTCAGGCAGGTCCGCAGCGAACGTCCGGCCACCCACTCGAACAACATGCACACCTGGGGCGCCTGCCCGGCACGGCCGTTATCTACCCACGTCGCGAACTCACCGCATGCGTTGGCCAGCACATCGGGAACGTCCACGCCGTGCTGGCGTAGCCGCCGGTGCCAGGCCGCCTCGACGGTCGCCGTGGACTCCGGATGGATTTGTAGCACCGCGCCCACCCGAAGCGCGTAGACCGCCGAGGCAGTGGTGACCCGGAAGATGCTATTAAACGACTCCGTCGCAAGCCTGACCCGCTGCGGCGACACGTCATAACAGCGGAGAGCCTCAAAAGCCACATTCCGTTGCCCCGTCATGGCAGACCAGCATGCCGCACAGGCGTCACAGGCCAAATCCAGGCGGCGGAACGGACGACAGCGGACGAAGGTGCATCGTCACAGACGCCGCGAGCAGCACACCTGTCTCCCGACCAGGACCGCCACGCCAACTTGTAAAACGGCAGGTCAGCGGTTCGAATCCGCTCACCGGCTCCCAGTTAGGAACGGTATGGCGCGATCCACTCGAGGAGCCGTCCTGGTCCTCGGAGGGCCACCAGGTCAAGGACCTGCGGCTGGATCTCGCGGTCTGCACCGTGTACAACGTATCCGCCTTCCGTGCCGCCAGCCTGCACGCGCTACCCTGGCGGACGATCCAAGCCGGCCCTACCTCCCACCTCGGAGGCAGCTGACCTGTGGGCATTGCCGACTTCAGCCTCGACCTGTTCTCCCTCGCCGGGCGTAACGCCCTGGTCACCGGCGGCAACACCGGCCTGGGCCGGGCCTTCTCGGTGGCCCTGGCCAAGGCCGGTGCTGACGTATTCGCGGTCGGCCTGGCCGAGGACGATGGCACCACCCAGGCTCTGATCAAGGCCGCCGGGCGCCGGATGGAGTTCATGGCGGCCGACATCACGCAGCCGGGCCTCCCAGCAGCCGTTGTGCGGGGGTGCGTGGAGGCGCTGGGCTCGGTCGACATCCTGGTCAACTCCGCCGGCATCGCGCTGCTGGCTGACGTGGCGGAGTTCGGCCGTGACCTGTGGGACCCGATGGTGTCGGTCAACCTGACCGCCGCTTTCGAGCTTGCCCACGAGGCCAGCAGGTTCATGATCGGGCAGCGGTCCGGCAAGATCATCAATATCGCGTCGCTGTTTTCCTTCCTCGGCGGGCGGCGCTCACCTGCCTACGCCGCGGCCAAGGCCGGGATCGCGGGCTTCACCAGGGCCTACTGCGACGAGCTGGCGGCCTGTAACATCCAGGTCAATGCCATCGCGCCGGGATATTTCAATACCGCCATCACTGAGGCGACCCGGGCCGATCCCGAGGCCGACCGCCGCATCGTCGAGCACATCCCCGCGGCCCGCTGGGGGGAGGCCGCCGACCTGATGGGGGCGGTGGTCTTCCTGGCCAGCCGGGCCTCGGACTACGTTAACGGTCACGTCCTGGTGGTCGACGGCGGCTACCTCGTCCGCTGACGCCACAGCTACCCGGAGAGCGACCTTGGGCATGGCCCCATCCCGATCCCCGCTGCCCCGCCAGTCGATCATCGACGCGATGACCGGACTCCTCGGGCCGGCCGCGGTCGACACCCGCGACGAGCAGCTGAGGCAGGCCAGCGTCGACCGGTTCCGGAAGTACACCGCCGTGCACGGCATCTACGACGGGCCGATCCCGGCCGCGATCGTCTACCCCTCTTCCACGGCGGAGGTGGCGGCGGTGCTGCGGTTCGCCGAGCAGAACCTCGTCAACGTCGTGCCGCGGACCGGAGGGACCGCCACCGAAGGCGGCCTGGAGACGGTGGTCGAGGACAGCCTCGTGGTGGACGGGTCGCGGATGAACACGATCCTGTCTGTCGATCCGGTGGACATGATGGCCACCGTGCAGTGCGGCGTCGGCCTGCAGTACCTGGAGGACACCGTCCGGGCCCAGGGCCTCACCACCGGGCACTCGCCTCAGTCCAAGCCGCTGGCCCAGCTGGGCGGCCTGGTCGCCACGCGCTCGATCGGCCAGTTTTCCACCCTGTACGGCGGCATCGAGGACCTGGTCGTGGGCCTGGAGGCGGTCTTCCCCGGCGGGAAGGTGGCCCGGATCAAGAACGTGCCGCGGCGGGCCGCGGGCCCGGACGTCCGCCACATCGTCATCGGCGGCGAGGGCGCGCTGTGCTTCATCACCGAGGTGACAGTGAAGCTGTTCCGCTACCAGCCGGAGAACAACCGGTACTTCGGGTTCCTGGTGGAGGAGTTCGCCGATGGCATCGACGCGCTCCGCGAGCTGATCACCGCGGGCTACCGGCCGTCGGTGTGCCGGGTCTACTCACCTGAGGACGCCCGCCAGCACTTCGCCGGCTTCTACCAGGGCCAGAACGTCGTCGTGCTGGTGGCCGAGGGCCCCGAGCCCATCGCCGCGGCCACCGGGGCGGCGATCGGGGACCTGTTCGCCGGCCGCGGCCACGAACGTGTGGACGACGGCCTGATCCGGCGGTGGTTCGAGAACCTCAACTGGGGCCAGGACAAGATCGACGCCGAGAAGGCCGATATGCTCGCCCACGCCCGCCTCGGCTACACCACCGAGGTCTCTGTCGACTGGTCGCGGGCCGCGGGCCTGTTCGCCGCCGTCATGGGCCGGATCCGCGGCGAGTACCCGCGGGCCGGTGACCTGGCTATGCTCGGCGCCCATTCCTCGCACAGCTACCAGACCGGGACCAGCCTGTATTTCGTCTACGACTACGAGATCAGGTGCAGCCCGCGCGAGGAGATCGAGGTGTACCACAAGCCGCTGAACGCGATCATCGTCGAAGAAGCCCTGCGGGTGGGCGGGTCGATGGTGCACCACCACGGGATCGGCAAGTACCGCACCCGGTGGGTGGCCGACGAGCACGGCAGTGCCTACTGGCTGCTGACGACCCTGAAGCAGGCGTTCGACCCCAGGGACGTGATGAACACGGGCACCATCTTCCCGCTGCAGTCATGAGGCCGTACCTGCTGGCCATCGACAACGGCTCGCAGAGCACCAAGGTGACGATCTTCGACACCTGCGGCCGGGCACTGGCCGCGGCCTGCAGGCGGCTTGAGCCGTACGACATCTCGGTGCCGGGGCATGCCGTCTACCCCGATGACGACATCTGGCAGTCCATCGCCGGGGCCTGCCGTGACGTGATGGCCGCCTTCTCCGGCGACCCCGCCGACATCGCCGCGGTGGGCCTGTGCACTATCCGCTTCTGCCGGGCCCTGCTGAGGGCCGACGGAAGCCTGGCCGAACCGGTACTGAGCTGGATGGACGAGCGCGTCGCCCGGCCCTACCAGGCCGACAATCCCCAAGCCCGCTACGTCACCACCTCCTCCGGTTACATCACCCACCGCCTGACGGGTCAGTTCACCGACACCGCGGCCAACTACGAGGGCATGTGGCCCATCGATCATGACACGGGGGCCTGGCCGGAGGATCCCGCCGCCTACGCCGCCGCCGGCATGCCGCGCGACATGCTCTTCGGTCTGGTCCCCCCCGGCGGCCGACTCGGCCAGGTGACCACTGAGGCGGCCGGGGCCACCGGCGTCCCGGTCGGCCTGCCGGTGTACGCCACGGCCAACGACAAGGCCGTTGAGGCGCTGGGCAGCGGCCTGGACGACGACGCACCGTGCTGCTGTCGCTGGGCACCTACATCGCGACCATGACCATCGGCTCGTCCTCATCCAGCGCGGACAGCAGCTACTGGGCCAACTTCGCGGCCCGGCCCGGGACCTACCTGTACGAGAGCACCGGGATCCGCCGCGGCATGTGGACGGTCAGCTGGTACCGGACGCTGCTGGAGGGGCCGGGCGGCGGCCAGCCGGCCGCCGGGACGCCGAGCCTGGAGGACGCCCTCAACGCGGCGGCCAGCAAGCTGGCGCCGGGCAGCAACGGGCTGCTGACCATCCCGGACTGGCTGGCACCCGGGCAGGCGGCCTGGCGTCGCGGCGCCCTGCTGGGCTTCGACGGCAGCCAGGGTCGCGCCCACATCTACCGCTCCATCCTCGAAGGCATCGCCCTGACCATGACCAACAACACCGCGGCCATGGAACACGCGCTGGGCCGCCGGCTCTCGCCCATGCTGGTATCCGGGGGCGGGTCCCGTTCCGACCTGATGATGCAGATCGTCGCCGACGTCTACGGCCGCCCCGCCCGCCGCACCACCGTCAATGACGCCGCCGGCCTCGGTGCGGCCATCTGCGCCGCCGTCGGCCACGGCATCTACCCCGGCTGGGATCAGGCCACCGCCGCGATGGTCAGTCCGGGCCAGCAGTTCACCCCGGATCCCCGGGCCGTCCGCGCCTACCAGCAGATCAACCAGGTCTACGCCACCCTGACCAGTTACACCGATCCGTTGTTCCGCTCGATGGCCGACGGCCTGGCCGGCCTGGACCGTGCGTGACCGTGCCCCGTGGTGCTTGCGCCGTTTTGAGTCTGCCTGCGGCCACCCTCACGGGGCCGACTGACTCAGGTCGTCGAGGCGACTGAGGGCGCATTCAAGCGCGTCGGTGAGCCGCTTGCGGTGACCGGTAGCCAGCAGGTCGAGCACCAGGCCGGTGAACGTCGCCTTTACCAGCGACGCCTCGCGTTCGGCGTCCTCGGGCCTGATGCCGTCAGCGATCAGGCCGTCGGCGATGTCCTCGCGCCAAAACGAGATCTGCTCCGCACGCACATCACCGGGCAGACCGCTGACCGTGGCGTCCAGCGTGGCGGCTTCGAGACCCAGTCGCACCAGCGCCAAGTGCTCCGGGCTGCGGTTGATCCACCGCCACCAGCGCCGCTGCAGCTCCGCCGTGGAGAGGTGAGGTACCTGCCGCCGCCACCGCCCTTCGACTCCTCGCTGAATCTCAGCGGCCCGCCGCAATGCGGCGACCACCAGTTCGTCCTTGCTGCCGAAGTGATGCACCAGCGCGTTGACCGACACACCCAGTGCGCGGGCAACTGGCCGCAGTGACACTCCGGCGACGCCGTGCCGGCCGAGGTAGCGGACCACCTCGTCCAGCAGCTCGGCCCGTCGTTCGAGGTCAGGATGGCGTCCCATCAGACGCGCATGCGATGGCCCGCCGGGTCGAGCACCGGTTCGGGGAGCAATCTCGCCGGACGGCGCTGGCCGATGATCTCCACCTCGAACATCGCGCCGGGCACCGCGAGCTCGCTCGGCACGTAGCCGAACGCTAGCGAGCGGCGGCTGTAATGCGCATACGCGCCGGACGTCACCCAGCCCACCACCGCCCCGCCGTGCCAGATCGGCTCGTCGCCGACGACGTCGGCCGGTTCCGCCGGATCGGGGGTGATGTCGAAGTAGCCGAGCGTTCGAGCCGGGCCGCGCGCCAGCTCCGCCTCCACCGCGGCGCGGCCGATGAAGTCGTGATCGAGCTTGAGCGATCGGTGCATTCGCGCCTCTACCGGCGTGTAGATCGGACGGTACTCGCGCGCCCACGTACCGAACATCTTCTCCATGCGCAGCGACATCAGCGCCCGGAACCCGAACAGGCCGATGCCGTATGGCTGCCCGGCCTGCCACAGCAGATCGAACAGTGCTCGCTGGTACTCCGGTGCGACCCAGATCTCGTAGCCAAGATCCCCGGTGTAGGTCATCCGGCCGACGTAGGCGGGGATCATCCCGACGTCGATCCGGCGGAACGTCATGAACGGGTAATCCTCGGTGGCCAGCGATGCGTCGGTGACCGATTGGAGCACGTCGCGGGCGCGCGGACCGGCCAGCGAGAGGCCCACCAGGGACAAGCCCAGCACGTCGAACCGCACACCATCAGCGAGGTGGCCGCCGAACCAGCGCGAGTGATGCGCTTCGGCGATCTGCGAGCCGAACAGGAAGAAATCGTCTGTACCGACCCGCGCCACGGAAAACTCCCCGACGATGTGACCGCCGGGATCCAGGGCGGCGGTGAGGTTGATCCGGCCGGCTCGCGGCAGCCGGTTGGTGAACAGCCGCTGCAGCCAGTCGGCGCTGCCGGCGCCGGTCACGCGGTACTTGGCGAAGTTGGAGCACTCGGTGAGCCCGACGCGTTCGCGCACCATGGTGCACTCGTCAGCGACGACCGGGAAGGCGTTGGAGCGGCGGAACGTCACGTCCTCGCGCGGCTCCTCCCCCGGCCGCTGGAACCACAGGGGATGCTCGAGCCCGAAGCCCGCGCCCCATACCGCGTTGTGGGCGGTAAGCCGGTCATAGACAGGCGTGGTGTGCAGTGGCCGCCCGGCCGGGAGCTCCTCGTTGGGGAAGGTGATACGGAACCGGCGGCTGTAGTTCTCCCGCACCTTGGCATTGGTGTAGGCGAGGCTCGCCCAGTTGCCGAAGCGGGCCACGTCCATCGCCCAGATGTCTTCACCCGGATCGCCGTCGACCATCCAGCGCGCGAGGGTGAGGCCGACACCGCCGCCCTGCGACAAGCCGGCCATCACCGCGCAGGCCACCCAGCAGTTGCGCACGCCGGGCACCGGGCCGACCAGCGGATTGCCGTCCGGCGCGAAGGTGAACGGCCCGTTGATCACGTTCTTGATCCCCGCGTCGGCCAGCGCCGGATAGTGCTTGAACGCGATCTCCAGCGACGGGGCGATCCGGTCGAGATCGGGGGCCAGCAACTGCTTGTCGAAGGTCCACGGCGTCTCGCGGGGTCGACCAGGGCACGCACGCCTGCTCGTACGTGCCGAGCAGCATCCCGCCGCCCTCCTGGCGGATGTAGAGCTCGCCGTCGAAGTCCATGCCCATCGGCAGCTCGCGGCCGGTGGCCGCGTTGTACTCGGCCACCTCAGCCATGTCCTCGGTGATCAGGTACATGTGCTCCATCGCGAGCACGGGCAGTTCCAGGCCGATCATCCGGCCCACCTCACGTGCCCACAGCCCGCCGGCGTTGACGATGTGCTCGGCGTGGATCTCGCCGGAGTCGGTGATGACGTCCCACGTGCCGTCGGGGCGCTGGCGAAGGTCGCTCACCCAGGTGTGCTGGTAGATCTCGGCGCCGGCCTGCCGCGCGCAGCCGGCGTAGGCCCGGGTGACCCCGGTCGGGTCGACGTGACCCTCGGCCGGGTCGAAGAGCGCACCGATGAAGTACTGCTCCTCCAGCAGCGGGAACATCCGCTTGGCCTCGGCCGCCGAGATGATCTCCATATCCATGCCGAGGTAACGGCCGCGGGCCTGGGCCATCCGCAGCCAGTCCATCCGCTCCCGGTCGCCGGCCAGCATCAGCCCGCCCGACATGTGGATGGAGCAGTTCTGGCCGGAGCGCTGCTCGATCTCGCGGTACAGCCCGACGGTGTACTGCTGCAGTTTCGCGACATTGGGGTCACCGTTGAGCGTGTGCATGCCGCCCGCGGCGTGCCAGGTCGAGCCGGCGGTGAGCTCCTTGCGCTCGACGAGCACGACATCCGTCCAGCCCAGCTCGGTGAGGTGGTACAGGACCGAGGCGCCGACCACACCACCGCCGATGACGACCACCTGCGCGGAAGATTTCATCGAGGCATCCCTACGTCTATATTTTCCCGGTACAGTCGTTCCGACTATAAGACCGTGGAGGTGTCGTGCATGGGTAGGCTTCTCGATCGGCTCGCCGCCGGACCGGTGATCTGCGCCGAGGGGTATTTGTTCGAGTTCGAGCGCCGCGGCTACCTGCAGGCCGGGGCGTTCGTACCAGAGGTGGTGCTCGAGGAGCCCGAGATGGTAGCCGGACTGCACCGGGAATACGTGCATGCCGGATCGGACGTGGTTGAGGCCTTCACCTACTACGCCCACCGCGAGAAGCTGGCGGTGATCGGCCGCGAGGGCGACCTCGAGCCGATGAACCGGCAGGCGCTGCGTATCGCCAAGGAGGTCGGCGCCGAGCACGACTCCCTGGTGGCCGGCAATATCTGCAACACCAACGTCTACGACCCGGACGATCCCGCGACGCATGAGGTCGTCCGCGACATGTTCGCCGAGCAGGTCGGGTGGGCCGCCGAGGCCGGCGTCGACTTCGTGATCGCCGAGACCATCGACTATCCCGGCGAGGCACTGCTCGCGCTGGAGGCAATCAAGGCGCACGGCCTCGATGCGGTGGTCACACTCACTATTCATCGCCAGCCCATCGTCCGCGGGGGCGACCCGATCGGCGAGGCATGCCGTCGCCTGCAAGACGCCGGCGCCGATGTGGTCGGGCTGAACTGCATCCGCGGGCCCGCCACCATGCTGCCGCTACTCGGTGAAATCCGCGCCGCGTGCGACGGCTACATCGCCGCCTTGCCGGTGCCGTACCGCACGACAGAGGCCGAGCCGACGTTCCAATCGCTCACCGACCCAGCTTGCGACCTGATCCCGGATGGGCGGCCATTCCCGACCGCGCTAGACCCGTTCCTGGCCAACCGCTACGAGATGGGCGCGTTCACGACGGCAGCGGCTGCGCTCGGAGTCAACTACTTCGGCATCTGCTGCGGCTGCGCACCCCACCACGTCCGCGCGATGGCCGAGGCTCTCGGCCGCACGCCGCCGGCGAGCCGGTTCAGCGCGGATATGAGCCGGCACGCCTACTACGGCACCAGCGAGCGGATCAGCCAGCATTACC
>CAVPPJ010000006.1:0-172410 GCA_963707065.1 uncultured Actinomycetes bacterium | reverse complement strand
GCAATCAAAGAGGCTCTGAACTGGTCACTTGCGGTGGAGAAAGCCGGGCTCGGCACGTATTCGGCATAGGCCGTGATCCCGAAGGATCGAGGCCGAGTGGGAATCGAGCCGCTGAGCACCTCGATACGAACAGGGCACTCTGGTGTACGTAAGCTCTGTTCGCGCGCGTCCGCGCAGGTCAGCAACCTCCCGTCGGCCCAACAGACCGCATCTGAACGGGCCTGACGGGAGACTGCCGCTCCCATTCCGCTCCCAGAATCGGACAGCTGAGACTCGCTGCATCCCGGCGAGCACCTCCGAGCTGGGGCGGGACGGGTGGAGCTGGAACGCAGTCCGGAGTCGGGCGTGTCTCACGCTTTCGAGGATTGCGCAATCCCATCCACCACCGGCCGCGAGTGTACCCAACCTGGGCAAAGCGGTGGCCCGCGTTCGCCAGTGAACGGCGCCGGACGGGGGTGAATGAGACACAAACTGAGACAACGAGCTGGCGCTCGGCTGGCCCGGACGCGCGCGTGCCAGGCGGTGCCCGGTGAGCGTCGAGGCGATCTCGTGGGCGCTCAACCTGGTCCGGCCCCGGCCGACCGCGGCGGCCAGCCATCGAGCGCGTGCAAGTTCGTCCTCGTCGGCCTGGCCAACCACGCCGGGCCGGACGGGACGGGCGCGTTCCCGTCCGTGGCCACGCTGGTCCGCTATACCGGCCTGTCCGAGCGGACGGTGCGCACTTGCCTGGACCGGCTGGAAGCGCGCCTCGTGCGACCCGGACATCGTCGCGGCGCGGATCAAGCGCCTCGATCGGCGCCCTCAGGGCTGGGACCTGAACCTCACCCTGGTGCGCGACCACCTGACCGATACAGACATCGCCGAAGACGCCCGCTGGGTCCGCGAGCACGGCGGATACAGGCTCGCCACCCTCGCCGAGGTTGCCGTGCGGCTGGGCGTCAGCAGGGCAGCGCTCGACAAGGCACTGGAGCGGGCCGCCCGCGGTGGCCTGGAAGGACGCGAAGCGGGATGACAACGCACCGAGGGCCAGAAGAAAAGCTGACCATCGCCGAGATCTGCGCCGAGCTCAAAATCTCCCGGTCCACGTTCTACGACTGGCGGGCGAAGCGGCGCGGCCCTCGCTGCATCACGCTTCCCAACGGAAGCCTCCGGATCCGCCGCCGCGACCTGGACCGCTGGCTCGGCACCCGCGAGGACGCCGCCTGATGGACACCACCTACGACGTCCGGGTCTACAAAACCGAGGTCTACCGCGGTACCAGGGTGTCCAGCCACAAGGTCCGCTGGAAGACCGGATCGCGAACCTGGAAGACCACGAGGGATCCCGCGGCTCGGCGATCACGCGGCATACTCGCTTCCCCCTCGCTGACGCTCGAGTCGTTCGTGCGGCGACGGGTCGACACAGGGTCGGCAAGTCTTTTGGGGTGAGTCTGCCGGATCGGTGAGCGAAACCGGGCGGCGGTCGTGGGGGGCTTTGCCCAGCGGCGTGACGTCTACCGACTCTGACGATCATGACCAGTTACTCCATACGGGCACTGGCGTCGATGGCACTGCGCGGTTGACGCAACGCAGGTACTCAACTTCTGCCAGCTCTGTCGCGCACCAGCAGCCTGAAGGCGGGCCCGTTTATGCGCGTCAGCCGAAGACCAGATCGTCCCCCTCCAGCGCCAGCTCGTCCAGGATGAGCTGCGCGAAGACGATGTCCTCCGGGCGCTTAAGAACGGCGTGCGCGGTACGCGCCACACTCCCCTTCGCTCCTGACTGTCGCCGTGAGATCCTTGCCGGGATGACGGCCATCTCCCGCAGTACCCCGTTGGCGCCCTGGCTCAGCTGCATGGCTTCTTTCTGCGTATTTTCTTGATTGACGATCTTCCGTTCTGCGTAGAACGGCTGTGACTCGACGAACCGGCACGTCGCACCTACCGGATCCGCATCAGGCGTGAGCCCGAACACCCGCTGCAGCGCGGAAACCCGCAGGTAGATCTGGTTGGTGCTGAACAGCGGGAATCCGTCGAAGTCCGACTGCGCGGCCGTCTCGGCGATCCCTGGCTGCCAGCCGGCGCTCGTCCGTAGCTCGCAGATCGAGCCGCCGGTCTCGAAGGACGGCGCTTGAAGCGTGCCCTCATAACCGTCCAGGGTGACCTGCCATTGGCCGGACGGCGTCCGGTCCAGGCTCCCTGGCGCGCCGGTTTCGGTGATGCACCAGCCGGAGACATCGCCGCGGACAGCCAGCCGGCCCTCGCCGGTTTCCAGGTGGCCGCGGAGGCTCCATGGTGCTCCGATCACGGCCGCGTCCGCCGTCGGATTCCGGCGCAGCATTCCGAGCACCTTCGGCTCGAGCCGAAATCCGACGTCATCGCCGTTGGCGATGACCACGAATTCGACCCCGCCACTTGACCAGTCGCTGAGCATCCCGGACAGGATGAGGCAGGTGAGCATGCCCAAGTTGCCTGGCGGCTTGAGGTCGGGCGAGCCGTCACCGAACCGCAGGATCTCGTCGATCCAACGTCGGCCGTCTCCCGGCATGGACCTGTCGAACAGCTCCGCGCGGACACGGTACGTCCCGTACTGCTGGTAAGAAGTCAGGTCTTCGACGCCGTCCGCGCGTCGCTCGGCACACCAGGCTGCCACGGACTCGCGATTCGTCGGCCCGGCCATGACCGCTACCCGTACCCGCCCGCCGGTCAGCTTTCGCCAGTAGGCCGCGTTCGCCAGCCGGACATCGAGGCTAGTGCGGGTCACGCCGCCGATCGTGAACGCCGGGACCAGCGCCTTCTGCCGCCGCGGGTGCGATTCCGGGACGTCGTAGCCGCCGAAGCGGCCGCCAGTGCCAGCTGCGGGAACGATGAATCCGGCCCCACCTGCGCCGATCACTTCGAGTCCCGCGCGCTCAAGGTCCTCGGAGAGCTGCCCGGTCAGCGGCGCAGGCTCGCTGAGTAGCCGTACATGCGGCTCACGGTAGGAATAGGAGATGCTGTCGCCGCCGTGGCTGACCAGCCTGGTCATCTGCCGCGCCAGGCACGCCAGCGTAACCCCGTTCGCGTACCCGTTCGCCTGGCCGAAGACCGGCGGCACCATACGGGCGATCGTTGCGACGCAGTCGTCAAGCCGCTGCCCCTTGGTGAGCTCGGTCAGCCGGCGCTCGGTGCCGGACGCGTGCACAACTGGGTCTGCCGCGACTAGCGATACCAGCTCGTCGGACGTCAGCCCGAGACCTCGCAGCCGCTCAGCGAGCTCGCCGCCAAACACCTCGCGCCGCAGCAGCGCGCGGCACTCGATCATGCCGGCGAGCAGTCCGTCGCTGCAGTGCACGAGGTTCCGCCGTGAGTCGACCGGGGCATCCGCGTCGACGGGGAAGAGGGCATCGGCTGCGTCGCGCCGAATCGATCCCGGCAGGCAGTCCGACGGCCGGTTGTCATGACCGACCACCCAGCGCCGGACTTCTTCGATGCCAGGCCCGTCCGCCGATAGGGCTGCTTGGACCACGGCTGTGCCTGGACCGAAGAGCGCGGCCAGGCCGGGAAAATGTCCGTTGAGGACGATGACGGGGCGGCCATCGCCAAGCCGCTCGTGCTTCATCGCGAAGGCCATGAGGCCCGAGGCGATCCGATGGATGCCGAGCGGCCAGTGCCCTCTGAACCAGGCGTATGAGTCGTGGCCGTCGAGGATCATGCTGCCAGCCGCGGAGCCGTATCTGTTGGTCAGCACCTGGCGGGTGACAGGTCTGCGCCCTTCCTCCCACAGCTGAGTCAGTTCGGCGGCCGTGAGCCCGTACCTGATCATCGTCTGCGCCCCGCAGACAACGTGCTCGCGGGAGTACCGCTCGCCGAATAGGGCCTTGTAGTGCTCATTGTCGAAGCGGCGGGCGATCGCGTCCCATATCGTGCGGCTAGCCCGGCAGCTCAGCGAAATAGGCGTGCGCGGCCGGGTACAAGATTTTTGCGACGGCGCTGGCCGCGGGCAGTTCGCTGACCTCACGGACCTCGATGCCGAAGGCAAGCAGGCGACTCACCAGGGCAACGACTGATTCTCTGGTCTGTACGTGCGGCTGTTTGGTGACCAGGCAGAACTGGGCGGTGCGGGATTCGGTGGCGGCCGGCCGCTCACCCTCGCTGATAACCTTGCCGGCCTGGGACGTGCAGTCGTAGGCGTACCCCTCGATATCCGCGGTCTGCCACCACGGTGCCAGGCACAGCCCGCTAGGTGGTGACCGCTTAGCGGCGAGCCGCCATTTCTCGATCACCACGCCGAGGTCGTCAGGCACCTGTTGCCGTATCATTTCCCGCTTCGCTCTTCGCGCGACATACTCCTCATTACGTCGCTGATGGACTCGATATCCTTGTGTGCCGTTCCTCCCGTTAGTACAGTTTCAAATCTTACTCGGATTGCCTGATAAGTGCTGCTGGCTTTGAAAAAACCTCCGCCTCAAGCCAGGCCTGGCTCTGTATCAGAAATCGGTTCAGATGCTCTTTGATGCCAGGATTATACAGAACATCTTCGTAGACCGGCTTGAGGAACTCGGGATTCCATTCTCTGGCCAGTTGCAGCTCGTCCTCGTCGCGGTGGCGGTACAATACCACCTCAAAGACGCACATGAACAGGTAGAGTCCCTTTTCCTCGCGCTCGAGCAACTGGCAGCCCCGGTGCGCAAAGCGGCCGGTAGCGATGTCCAGGCCGCAGCTGCGGAACACGTCACGCTGCGCTGCCCGCACGAAAGCGCCGAGTGGGATCGGCAGCCGGTCCGGCTTGCCGTATGCCTTCCACATGGCGTCAAGCGCAGCGGCGGCGTCGTGGTCTGGAAAGACGGGTACACCAAGCGCGCCAGCCAGATCCTCCTCCAGCAGACGTGCGCTGATCAGGGAGAGCTTGTCGAACTGGTCCAGGTTCGTGTACCTGGACCGCTGCTTCAGCAGCACCACCGGCCTGCCTGCCTCGGCGGACCGTAGGATACTGATTGCTACAGGAAGGCATGACGGCAGCGGCATCGAGGCCCCGATGGGCTGCACGGCGCGTACTTCCAGCCGCCGGGCAGGTGGCTCGGGGCCGAGTTGCCTGATCTGCTCTAGGCCGTCCGGGCGGACCTCGAGCTCACGGCCGACGATCGGCTTGCTGCCGCCGCCTAACCGATGGACCATCGCCTCAATCCTGGTGAAATGGCCGCTGCCTTTCTCGAAGCTGAAATAAAGCGGTTCGTCCCTAGCGAAATTCGGCCCCACCGAAACCCACAGCTTTTCCCGCTCCGTGTCGCGGTCTTTTGTCACGAGCACGACCTCGAGGAAAAGCTCCATGACACCCAGCAGCGCCAGCCGGACGGGGCTCGCCGGGCTTGCCGCTTCCTCCGCGTCTGCCTGCAGCTGCAGGATACAGTCCCTGATTCCTTTTAGGGCTGACTGCCATTCCTGCATAGCCGAGCCAAGCCGGGCGTGTCCCTGGGTCGCGAAGATCAGCGCCGATGCGGGTGTTATGTAGGTGATCTGCTGCCACGGGGGCGGCTTTCCGGCAGCACTCAGCTGCTTGGCGGTGCGCTGCAAGGCGTCCACCAGGGATCGTGGTGCGACGCCGCAGATAGTGATCGACGAAGCGGTTGTCAATGCCTCCTCGATCCTCTCCTGTTGCGCCTGTTGGCCGTCAGGGGCGCCGGGCAGCCCTTCGCTGGCCGGCATCGGCGGCTCGATGCCGGTGCTGTCGACGAACTGAGGCAGGAAGTCGGCGAAGTCGCGGAAGGCCATCCGCCGTCTTTCCCGGAAGCGCTCGTCGTTCTTCTCTCCGGACCTCGCCCGCGCTCGGTAAAGGAGTTGGCCAGCGTTCCTGAGAACGACTCCCTGCGCGTCACCGAAGAAAAGATCGGAAATCAGGCCCGCGTCATCGGTGTTGCCTCGCTGCTCGTACGCCGCCAGCGAATCACGCAGGAGGCTTTTTATCTGTGGGACGCGCCCGTGCGCCGGGTTGTCCTTCGTCTTCGCGTACTCGCGTGCCAGTAGCTCCAGGTGTGGGATGTCCAGCGGGGCCTGGTTATGCGATTGACGGTCGAGCCACTCGATGCCTCGCTGGCGGCATTCGGCCAACTCCTCGGCTACCTCGTCCGCCCGGGTAGCGTGATCATCGGCCGCTGGCACACCATAAGTCTGACATGTGCGGTGCTGAGTCAGCTCGGGTGGCGCGCGATGATCTGGTCAGGTATCAGGTCAGGCCTAACCAGGCGCTCGAATGGCGGGGTCGATCAGGACGGCAACACGGCGGTTGCGCGGCTGGCCGTGCGGGGTGTTCGGGGCGATCGGATCAGTGCTGCCATGGCCGCTGGCCTGGAGCCGGCCGGGCGCAACGCCGTGTGCCTTCAGCCAGGCCAGTACCGCCTCGGCGCGTTCTTCTGACAGCTCTCGATTGCCTCGCGGGGCCGGGAGGCTGTCGGTGTAGCCGTTAATATCGGCGGACGCCCTCGGGTAGACAACAGTCAGCAAGTACAGCAGATGACGGAGCTGGCTGCGGGCCCCCGGCCGCAGCGTGTACTGGCCCCGGCCGAACAGGACGCTGGTCAGGTTGTCGGTGACCGCTCCGTCCAGGCCCTGGCGCACGACGTCGGCAAGCTGACTGCCAGCTGCCGGGGTTAGCAGTACGGCCCTGGCCGCGCCGGCCTGGATCAGGTCAGCCTGCCAGGCCGATTCGGTGGTGCTGCCGCTGGGGAACGCACTGACGATGACGGTGCCACCGTGCAGCGACCCTGCGCGCAGCCGCGGTGCGCGTGACCCAGCGGTCTCGCCAAGTCCGAGGATCGCGATGACATCACGGCTGCCCAGCTCCACGCCGGCTTGCTGCAGGCTTGAGACGTCGCCGACGGCAGCGCTAACGGACGCGCGGAGGCCGGCCTCGCCGACGGCAGGCCGGGCACCATTAGAGCGCCCCTTGGCGGTGAAAACCGCGGTGAAGGCGGCAGCCGCCGAGGCGGCTACCAGCCGCTGCTGCTGACGGCGGTCCGCTGCCTGGATCCCGCTCAGCGTGGCCCGGTACTGCGTCATGGCTCGCTGATAGTGCGCCTGCTGGAATCTGGTACTTGGCTGCTGCGGCGCGGTCGGCGGTGCGGGAATAGTCACGGCGCCGGCTTGCGGGACGGTGGACGACTCGATCAGCGCACCGCTGCGCTCGTCGAGCAGCACGAGCCGCTCGCCCGGCCGGGTGGTGGCGGCCAGCAGGTTCTTGGCCGCCACCTGGACGCCCGGAAGGGCGGGGTCGAGAATCAGCACAAGCACTGATGCCTCAGCAGCTGGGCCGTCGACCCGGATAGTCGGGTAGTGCCTGGCCGGGATAAGCGAGCACCCGGCCACCATCAGCGCAACGGTCACGGCGCTGATGGTGGCGCCTGTCACCGGGATTCGCGCAGACCTCATCTCAAGCCCTCCCCAGCAGGTGCGCGCGGACGGCCGCCTCGGCGGCTGGCTGCTCGCTGGCCGGGTAAACCTCAAGCAGCCAGTGCCGGATCTCGCCGAGATAGGTGTCGGCGAGCCGGTCCCAGTCGGCCATGTCCCAGGCCGCCTGCTCCCTGACGTCGGCCGCCTGTCTGGCTGCGGCCTGCGCCCACCGCCTGGCCTTCCATGCCCGGCTGGACTCGGCCGCCCGCAGCGCCCGGTAGCCGAGCACCAGAAAGGCGCCAGTGGCCACCGTGAGCAGTGCCGCGCCGCCAAGCGCGGGCAGCAGCCCGTCGAGTCCGACGGTCGCAAGATAGGAGAACCGCAGCACGCCGAGCACGGTCACGAACGCGGCAAGCCCGGCTGCCAGCAGACGCCACCACCGCCGGTCCCGGCAATGATCAAGTACCCATTCCCCGGCGCCGAGGACGGCCAGGAACAGGCCGGCCCACACCAGGGTCTCCAGCTGGCCGCTGTCGACTGCCTGGGCAGCGAAGTAGCAGGCCACTCCGTCAAGCGCCACGGTCATCAGCGCGAAAAGCAGCTGCCGCGGCAGCGGGGCTGTTCGCTGCGGCTGCTCAGCCTGGATGATCTGATGCTCGACCCTGGCCTCCTCGGCTACCTTCTCGGCCTCCTCGGCGGCCTTGCCGCTGCGGAAGGCGACGTCGGCAGCCCGCCTAACCCGTGACCACAGGTCCCTGAGCGCCGCGTGCGAGGCGTTGACGGCCCGCACCAGACTGGCGATCGAGTCGGGCTGCCCTGCTGCTGAGTGCTGCTCTTCCGTAGGGCTCGATCCAGCCGTTGATCGCGATCCGATCGGCAATTTGGACACCGTGCGTGACGGCTCGTCCGGCGTGTCAAGCGTTGTGCTCGTCATTGCCCACTCCCTTCCTGTTGCAGGTTGCTCCTGGTAACTGCAAGGGTCGTCGGCAAAGGGCGCGAATCAAATGGCAAAGGCAGGCAATAGCCGCGAGGAACGACCGAAGAACTGCGAAAACCTGGGGAAAGATCCCCGCGCCGCCGGGGCACGCAGGACGGCTGGCGACCACCCAGCTGGCGGTAGATATGAAACAGCGTGATCGTTGCTCAACCGCTGGAATGGGAGGTGGTGACGATCACTGTGTATCGCCTCGATCTGGCGCGCGCGCATCGCGCATTGCAGGCCACGCTAATGCCCTTATCCACGCAGATCACCCGGATCTGCACGATCGCCAGCGACTGCACAGCCATCCATAACGGCGGTTCTAGTACGCCTTTATCCATACCTGGCAGGTCACGTTCTGTAACAGCTGGGGATCAGGGCATCTGGTTATGATTGCCAAACGGGCGGGTCCCGGGGGTTGCCCGGCCCAGAGCACCCCCTTTCGAGCCTCTCCTCGCACGGTGCCCGGCGAGACCGCATTCCAGATGAGAGCCACGCCAATTCACGCCAGCGGGCAGCCGCAATGAGAGAGCGTCTCGCCGGGCACCTGGACCGAGTCTGGCCAGACACCGATCCTGAGCCAAGTCTCTAAGTAGCCTCGAGAAGCTGCCCGGCGAGCTGCTTGATTCCTGGCTCGACCGGCACGGGCCGAGGCCAGGCTGGCGGCGCAGGAGGCGCGGATCGAGCAGGCCGTCAGCGCTCACATCGGGGTCATGCCGTTTCTGTGGCTCCGGGTCCCGGATCGCCCCGACCGCGGCTGCGTCGAGCGCAACAGCATCGCACTGACCTCCTGCCTCGCCGAAGGGCTCGACCAGCCCGGCGCCGGCTGGCTTGGCCGCGACGCCGCCCGCACCTCCGAGATCAGCCAGTCAGGCTTGTGGAACGTCGACCACACCCGCCACCACCGCGAGCCCGGCTTCCTTGATCTGCTCAGCCAGATGGTACGGCAGCAGCGCTGACCTCACTAGATCCGCCCGGAGCGGCAGAGCCCGCCCGTCGCAGGCCGTTTGGGCACCTACCTGTGCCAGCCCGGCACCCGGCGCCGACCCGGAACCCGGGCGCCGCGGCGGCAGGCACAATGTGCCTATGGTGGCGCCTTCTCCCGTTCGCCGGGTTGTCAGCGCGTGGCGAGCCGCAGGGTCGTCTGCCCAGGATGGGATTCCGTGGCCCCGGCAGCGCTGGATTGACAAGTTCCCGCCGCACGCCACGACATTCGCCATGCTCCCGGATCGCCTGACTCGGCAGGCGGTCCGCGATGCATGCCTGCGTGCAGCGGACAGCCCGGCGGACGCTCAGCGCGCATTCCTGACCGTCATGGCCTGGGGATACGGGCAAGTGGGATACGGTCCCTTCCGGGTCCGGCGCCTGCTCGAAGCGACGCCGGATGCTGACGTCCAGCTTCAGACCGCCGCCTGCAAGCTCGCAGAGCGCGGCCCGGTGCAGGCCTATGCATACCTGGGCGACCACGGCGCACCCCGGCTGGCGCGCCTGGGTCCCGCGTTCGGCACCAAGTTCCTGTACTTCTGCTCCCCAGCAGGCAGTCAGCCCGCACTAATCCTCGACCGCCTCGTGGCCGCATGGCTCCGCGCGAACACCGACGTTTGGCTTAGCGAGGCTCGATGGTCAGTCTCGACCTACAAGCGATACCTCCAGACCATGTTCGGCTGGGCAGACGAGCTGAATGCCGCAGCCGACAAGATCGAGAACTGCATCTTCGCCGAGCAGGCTGGGATCGCCAGAAGCCAGTGGGCTCGCAGCGACTAGACGCTACTTCCAGCGCATGAACACTGATCCTGCACTGATGCCCACGCCGCTTGCTCACCAGGCTGCCACTGCCGAACTGGATCACCCGGTCATCACCGACGTAGAAGCCGTGACGGTAGTACAGGCTCGGGCACTGCACCTGGGGGTGATCTCCGGACCAGAATGTGCTGTTCATGCCACTCGACGCTACCTAGGAGCCACGGCTGCTGGTACGAGGCAAGCCGCCGAGATCAGCGAACGGGCGCGCAGTAGGTCCAGATCCGCGCGGGCAGGATCGAGCAACACCCAGCGGCTGAGGCGCAAATAACGGCGGCATGGCGTGCGCGCTGGAACGCACGGTAAGCCGCCGATTGGGTCGGTGTCTGGCGCTCTTGCGTAGCCCCCTTACCGCTACTGGATGGCCGCGCCGACGAGCGGATACCACGACCTTTCTTCCTGACCGGTGGCGGAGGATCGGCTCGACAGCTGACTCCAGAGCCGCGGTCGCATCCGATGCCCCTGCGTCAAGGGCCCCGGCGAACTCGACGGCCATCGCCAGGACGCGCGCTGATCAAGCGACGAGAAACTTGGGCACGTATTGGGCACAGCGAGCCGCCACGAGCCGGTCACGGCCGGTGCCAGCCGGACGACTCGAGGTCGTCGCGCCAAGCTTAAGCATGAAGGCCACGACGAAGGGTTTCCAGCTCAGAGCGGGATGCGCACGTCAGGACCGAGGTGGGCTAGCATGCACGGAGTCTCCCGCCGGTGTAGCTCAGTTGGCAGAGCAGCCGTCTTGTAAACGGCAGGTCAGCGGTTCGATCCCGCTCACCGGCTCCATCTCATCGCAGCAATTCGAACACCCCGCCGGTAGCGGGACTGCGAGTGCAGCCAGTTCGTGCAGCCATCATGCTTCGCCAGCGTCCGGCTGTGCGCCAAAGATGACCTGGGCGGCAGTATCGACGGCCGCGCGCTCGACCTCCGGCAGGACATGCGCATAGGTGTTCATCGTCAGGCTGATCTGGCTGTGCCCGAGGGTCTTCATCACCGTACGCGGTGAGGCCCCGGCTGCGATCAGGAAGGGGAGGACCAGGACGGCGGACTGAGCGTAATCTGAGCCGGGGTCGGTGCGGTCCCCGCTATAGGCCTGTCGGGCGATGCATCCAGCTGCGGGCTCGGTCCGCGTGGCTGGCGATGTAGTCGCCCAGTCCGGCCATGTCCACGATGTTCAACGTGAGGTTCAGCTGGTGCAGGGCGCGGGCGGCGATGAGCGAGTCGAACAGCGCCGGTGAGATATCCGGCCACGGCCGCACTTTGCTGTACCCAGTCCGGAACGCCTCGAGGAGCTGGCCACCCTCCGGGAAGCGCTGGAGCGCCGAGACGGTGATCGACAGATCCTGAACGTCGAACCCCACCACGGTGTCCTGAAAATCAATCAGTACTAGGCCCCGCTTAGGTGCGACGAGCACATTTTGCGGCGACAAGTCCCCGTGCACTAGATGGGGCGGATGCGGCGGACACTCCCAAAGCCAGTCGATCGCCAGCTGCGCGCGGGCCGCGGCGTCGGCAAACAAGGTCCCGAACCCGAACCGTGCCCCGGCCTCCACCAGCCGGTCCGGTAGCTGCCAGTACAGCACGCGATCGGCCCGCAGCACTGCTGCCCCGCCCGGCGGGCACCAATCCGTTGCCTCCTGATGCAGCCGGGCCGACAAACTGCCCAGCGCCACTGCCCGACGCTCGGTCAGGCAGGTCCGCAGCGAACGTCCGGCCACCCACTCGAACAACATGCACACCTGGGGCGCCTGCCCGGCACGGCCGTTATCCACCCACGTCGCGAACTCACCGCATGTGTTGGCCAGCACATCGGGAACGTCCACGCCGTGCTGGCGTAGCCGCCGGTGCCAGGCCGCCTCGACGGTCGCCATGGACTCCGGATGGATTTGTAGCACCGCGCCCACCCGAAGCGCGTAGACCGCCGAGGCAGTGGTGACCCGGAAGATGCTATTAAACGACTCCGCCGCAAGCCTGACCCGCTGCGGCGACACGTCATAACTGCGGAGAGCCTCAAAGGCCACATTCCGTTGCCCCGTCATGGCAGACCAGCATGCCGCACAGGCGTCACAGGCCAAATCCAGGCGGCGGAACGGAACCGCTAGACCGCGCTTGCATCAGGAGCAGAAGCCTCAGCGTGCGATCCGCATGCGATAGCGCGGGGCACGCGACGGTCACTAGCGGTCTTCAACGGTCACCAGCGATATCCGAAGGAGCGGAAAATAGTCCGTGTATCCGCAGGTCAAGACGATGATTGGACGGTGGTCAGGGGCGGGGTCGAACCGCCGACCTTCCGCTTTCAGGCTGGTAGACGATCAACGCCCCGAAACCGGGCCGTGGCCTACCGTAGATCGCAGCCTATGAGGCGCTGATCCCGTCATGATCCGGAACATCCCCGGAACGATCTTGACTAACGCCGTAGCCCTCTATCGTGAACACGCAGGTGAGCGCCCGAAGTCGAACGATCCAACCGGCGGCCTCCGGAGCCGTGTGCGTAGACGATTCGTAACCACGGCGAAACGCTAAGCCACGGCTGAGGGCGGAACGTCGGTTGCACCGCAGCTCAGATGCTGTCCTGGTCCGTTCTTGCCGACTCCCTGTAAGACCGTCGGCTATGCGGTAGGAGACTGAGCAGAACCAGCCCGGCCAGGACTCCCGGCTTGGGCGGCGTGCTCGGAGCGCAGGATGCCCATCATGATGAAGTCTTTCCAGCCGTCAGGGTAGAGTTCAGCTTCGCGGCGGACTCCTTCCTGGCGGAAGCCGCAGGCCAGGTAGCAGTTGATGGCACGGCTATTGCTGGCCAGTACCTGCAACTCGACGCGGTGCACACCCAGCACATCAAACGCCCAGGCCAGCATCAGCCGGGTGATCTCACGGCCCAGCCCCCGGCCGCGCAGGGCAGCGACGAACAAGCCCACCGTGTATTCCGCGTAGTGCTGCTGGGGGTTCACTTCAAGACCGGCGCTGCCGATGCAGTGGCCGTCGTATTCGACCTTCCAGGTGTAGGTGCGGGGATCTGAAGGGGACCTGTTGGCGGTCAGATACTCGCGGGTGTGGTAGCGGCGGCCATCCCACTCCCGCCGCCACGACGAGCCGTAGAGGTCTTCTTCCTCGGGGTCGATGGGAAGGCGCAACCGGTCATCAACATCGGAGTCCCGCGGGCCACGCAAGATGACCTGCTCGCCGTGCAACGTCGGCAGCGGCGGTAGCGTCAGCGAGTCCAGCATGAGCCAGACTCTACGCACTGTCCGGCACGGCCCGGCCGGGCGTTACCAGCCAGGCCTCGTGCACGGATTTGTACGCAGGACCGCTCGGAAGCGGGTAGACCGCCTGGGACACAGCGAGATACCGGTGCGTGCAGCCAACGGTGCAGCCAAGGCACCGGACGACAGCGGACGAAGGTGCATCGTCACAGACGCCGCGAGCAGCACACCTGTCTCCCGACCAGGACCGCCACCAACTTGTAAACGGCAGGTCAGCGGTTCGAATCCGCTCAC
Source organism: uncultured Actinomycetes bacterium (assembly GCA_963707065.1). Lineage (GTDB taxonomy): Bacteria > Actinomycetota > Actinomycetes > Streptosporangiales > Streptosporangiaceae > Palsa-506. Next base: position 158,801 of record CAVPPJ010000006.1, on the reverse strand, counting down.
CGGCTCCCAGTTAGGAACGGTATGGCGCGATCCATTCGAGGGGCCGTCCTGGTCCTCGGAGGGCCACCAGGTCAAGGACCTGCGGCTGGATCTCGCGGTCTGCACCGTGTACAACGTATCCGCCTTCCGTGCCGCCAGCCTGCACGCGCTACCCTGGCGGACGATCCAAGCCTGCCCTACCTCCCACCTCGGAGGCAGCTGACCTGTGGGCATTGCCGACTTCAGCCTCGACCTGTTCTCCCTCGCCGGGCGTAACGCCCTGGTCACCGGCGGCAACACCGGCCTGGGCCGGGCCTGCTCGGTGGCCCTGGCCAAGGCCGGTGCTGACGTATTCGCGGTCGGCCTGGCCGAGGACGATGGCACCACCCAGGCTCTGATCAAGGCCGCCGGGCGCCGGATGGAGTTCATGGCGGCCGACATCACGCAGCCGGGCCTCCCAGCAGCCGTTGTGCGGGGGTGCGTGGAGGCGCTGGGCTCGGTCGACATCCTGGTCAACTCCGCCGGCATCGCGCTGCTGGCTGACGTGGCGGAGTTCGGCCGTGACCTGTGGGACCCGATGGTGTCGGTCAACCTGACCGCCGCTTTCGAGCTGGCCCACGAGGCCAGCAGGTTCATGATCGGGCAGCGGTCCGGCAAGATCATCAATATCGCGTCGCTGTTCTCCTTCCTCGGCGGGCGGCGCTCACCTGCCTACGCCGCGGCCAAGGCCGGGATCGCGGGCTTCACCAGGGCCTACTGCGACGAGCTGGCGGCTTGTAACATCCAGGTCAATGCCATCGCGCCGGGATATTTCAATACCGCCATCACTGAGGCGACCCGGGCCGATCCCGAGGCCGACCGCCGCATCGTCGAGCACATCCCCGCGGCCCGCTGGGGGGAGGCCGCCGACCTGATGGGGGCGGTGGTCTTCCTGGCCAGCCGGGCCTCGGACTACGTTAACGGTCACGTCCTGGTAGTCGACGGCGGCTACCTCGTCCGCTGACGCCACAGCTACCCGGAGAGCGACCTTGGGCATGGCCCCATCCCGATCCCCGCTGCCCCGCCAGTCGATCATCGACGCGATGACCGGACTCCTCGGGCCGGCCGCGGTCGACACCCGCGACGAGCAGCTGAGGCAGGCCAGCGTCGACCGGTTCCGGAAGTACACCGCCGTGCACGGCATCTACGACGGGCCGATCCCGGCCGCGATCGTCTACCCCTCTTCCACGGCGGAGGTGGCGGCGGTGCTGCGGTTCGCCGAGCAGAACCTCGTCAACGTCGTGCCGCGGACCGGAGGGACCGCCACCGAAGGCGGCCTGGAGACGGTGGTCGAGGACAGCCTCGTGGTGGACGGGTCGCGGATGAGCACGATCCTGTCTGTCGATCCGGTGGACATGATGGCCACCGTGCAGTGCGGCGTCGGCCTGCAGTACCTGGAGGACATCGTCCGGGCCCAGGGCCTCACCACCGGGCACTCGCCTCAGTCCAAGCCGCTGGCCCAGCTGGGCGGCCTGGTCGCCACGCGCTCGATCGGCCAGTTTTCCACCCTGTACGGCGGCATCGAGGACCTGGTCGTGGGCCTGGAGGCGGTCTTCCCCGGCGGGAAGGTGGCACGGATCAAGAACGTGCCGCGGCGGGCCGCGGGCCCGGACGTCCGCCACATCGTTATCGGCGGCGAGGGCGCGCTGTGCTTCATCACCGAGGTGACAGTGAAGCTGTTCCGCTACCAGCCGGAGAACAACCGGTACTTCGGGTTCCTGGTGGAGGAGTTCGCCGATGGCATCGACGCGCTCCGCGAGCTGATCACCGCGGGCTACCGGCCGTCGGTGTGCCGGGTCTACTCACCTGAGGACGCCCGCCAGCACTTCGCCGGCTTCTACCAGGGCCAGAACGTCGTCGTGCTGGTGGCCGAGGGCCCCGAGCCCATCGCCGCGGCCACCGGGGCGGCGATCGGGGACCTGTTCGCCGGCCGCGGCCACGAACGTGTGGACGACGGCCTGATCCGGCGGTGGTTCGAGAACCTCAACTGGGGCCAGGACAAGATCGACGCCGAGAAGGCCGATATGCTCGCCCACGCCCGCCTCGGCTACACCACCGAGGTCTCTGTCGACTGGTCGCGGGCCGCGGGCCTGTTCGCCGCCGTCATGGGCCGGATCCGCAGCGAGTACCCGCGGGCCGGTGACCTGACTATGCTCGGCGCCCATTCCTCGCACAGCTACCAGACCGGGACCAACCTTTATTTCGTCTACGACTACGAGATCAGGTGCAGCCCGCGCGAGGAGATCGAGGTGTACCACAAGCCGCTGAACGCGATCATCGTCGAAGAAGCCCTGCGGGTGGGCGGGTCGATGGTGCACCACCACGGGATCGGCAAGTACCGCACCCGGTGGGTGGCCGACGAGCACGGCAGTGCCTACTGGCTGCTGACGACCCTGAAGCAGGCGTTCGACCCCCGGGACGTGATGAACACGGGCACCATCTTCCCGCTGCAGTCATGAGGCCGTACCTGCTGGCCATCGACAACGGCTCGCAGAGCACCAAGGTGACGATCTTCGACACCTGCGGCCGGGCACTGGCCGCGGCCAGCAGGCGGCTTGAGCCGTACGACATCTCGGTGCCGGGGCATGCCGTCTACCCCGATGACGACATCTGGGAGTCCATCGCCGGGGCCTGCCGTGACGTGATGGCCGCCTTCTCCGGCGACCCCGCCGACATCGCCGCGGTGGGCCTGTGCACTATCCGCTTCTGCCGGGCACTGCTGAGGGCCGACGGAAGCCTGGCCGAACCGGTACTGAGCTGGATGGACGAGCGCGTCGCCCGGCCCTACCAGGCCGACAATCCCCAAGCCCGCTACGTCACCACCTCCTCCGGTTACATCACCCACCGCCTGACGGGTCAGTTCACCGACACCGCGGCCAGCTACGAGGGCATGTGGCCCATCGATCATGACACGGGGGCCTGGCCGGACGATCCCGCCGCCTACGCCGCCGCCGGCATGCCGCGCGACATGCTCTTCGGTCTGGTCCCCCCGGGCGGCCGACTCGGCCACGTGACCACTGAGGCGGCCGGGGCCACCGGCGTCCCGGTCGGCCTGCCGGTGTATGCCACGGCCAACGACAAGGCCGTCGAGGCGCTGGGCAGCGGCCTGGACGACGACGGCACCGTGCTGCTGTCGCTGGGCACCTACATCGCGACCATGACCATCGGCTCGTCCTCATCCAGCGCGGACAGCAGCTACTGGGCCAACTTCGCGGCCCGGCCCGGGACCTACCTGTACGAGAGCACCGGGATCCGCCGCGGCATGTGGACGGTCAGCTGGTACCGGACGCTGCTGGAGGGGCCGGGCGGCGGCCAGCCGGCCGCCGGGACGCCGAGCCTGGAGGACGCCCTCAACGCGGCGGGCAGCAAGCTGGCGCCGGGCAGCAACGGGCTGCTGACCATCCCGGACTGGCTGGCACCCGGGCAGGCGGCCTGGCGTCGCGGCGCCCTACTGGGCTTCGACGGCAGCCAGGGTCGCGCCCACATCTACCGCTCCATCCTCGAAGGCATCGCCCTGACCATGGCCAACAACACCGCGGCCATGGAACACGCGCTGGGCCGCCGGTTCTCGCCCGTGCTGGTATCCGGGGGCGGGTCCCGTTCCGACCTGATGATGCAGATCGTCGCCGACGTCTACGGCCGCCCCGCCCGCCGCACCACCGTCAATGACGCCGCCGGCCTCGGTGCGGCCATCTGCGCCGCCGTCGGCCACGGCATCTACCCCGGCTGGGATCAGGCCACCGCCGCGATGGTCAGTCCAGGCCAGCAGTTCACCCCGGATCCCCGGGCCGTCCGCGCCTACCAGCAGATCAACCAGGTCTACGCCACCCTGACCAGTTACACCGATCCGTTGTTCCGCTCGATGGCCGACGGCCTGGCCGGCCTGGACCGTGCGTGACCGTGCCCCGTGGTGCTTGCGCCGTTTTGAGTCTGCCTGCGGCCACCCTCACGGGGCCGTCTGACTCAGGTCGTCGAGGCGACTGAGGGCGCATTCAAGTGCCTCAGTGAGCCGCTTGCGGTGACCGGTAGCCAGCAGGTCGAGCACCAGGCCGGTGAACGTCGCCTTCACCAGCGACGCTTCGCGTTCGGCGTCCTCAGGCCTGATGCCGTCAGCGATCAGGCCGTCGGCGATGTTGTCGCGCCAAAACGAGATCTGCTCAGCACGCACATCACCGGGCAGCCCGCTGGCCGTGGCGTCCAGCGTGGCGGCTTCGAGACCGAGTCGCACCAGCGCCAAGTGCTCCGGGCTGCGATTGATCCACCGCCACCAGCGCCGCTGCAGCTCCGCTGTGGAGAGGCGAGGTACCTGCCGCTGCCACCGCCCTTCGACTCCTCGCTGAATCTCAGCGGCCCGCCGCAATGCGGCGACCACCAGTTCGTCCTTACTGCCGAAGTGATGCACCAACGCGTTGACCGACACACCCAGCGCGCGAGCAACTGGCCGCAGCGACACTCCGGCGACGCCGTGCAGGCCGAGGTAGCGGACCACCTGGTCCAGCAGCTCGGCCCGTCGTTCGAGGTCAGGATGGCGTCCCATCAGACGCGCATGCGCTGGCCCGCCGGGTCGAGCACCGGTTCGGAGAGCAATCTCGCCGGACGGCGCTGGCCGATGATCTCCATCTCAAACATCGCGCCGGGCACCGCGAGCTCACTCGGCACGTAGCCGAACGCTAGCGAGCGGCGGCTGTAATGCGCATACGCGCCGGACGTCACCCAGCCCACCACCGCCCCGCCGTGCCAGATCGGCTCGTCGCCGACGACGTCGGCCGGTTCCGCCGGATCGGGGATAATGTCGAAGTAGCCGAGCGTTCGAGCCGGGCCGCGCGCCAGCTCCGCCTCCACCGCGGCGCGGCCGATGAAGTCGTGATCGAGCTTGAGCGATCGGTGCATTCGCGCCTCTACCGGCGTGTAGATCGGACGGTACTCGCGCGCCCACGTACCGAACATCTTCTCCATGCGCAGCGACATCAACGCCCGGAACCCAAACAGGCCGATGCCGGATGAGCGCCCAGCCTGCCACAGCAGATCGAACAGTGCTCGCTGGTACTCCGGTGCGACCCAGATCTCGTAGCCAAGATCCCCGGTGTAGGTCATCCGGCCGACGTAAGCGGGGATCATCCCAACGTCGATCCGGCGGAACGTCATGAACGGGTAATTCTCGGTGGCCAGCGAAACGTCGGTGACCGATTGCAGCACGTCGCGGGCGCCCGGACCGGCCAGCGAGAGGCCCACCAGCGACAAGCCCAGCACGTCGAACCGCACACCATCAGCGAAGTGGCCAAAGAACCAGCGCGAGTGATGCGCTTCGGCGACCTGCGAGCCGAATAGGAAGAAATCGTCTGTACCGATCCGCGCCACGGAAAACTCCCCGACGATGTGACCGTTGGGATCCAGGGCGGCGGTGAGGTTGATCCGGCCGACTCGCGGCAGCCGGTTGGTGAACAGCCGTTGCAGCCAGCCGGCGCTGCCGGCACCGGTCACGCGGTACTTGGCGAAGTTGGAGCACTCGGTGAGCCCGACGCGTTCGCGCACCATAGTGCATTCCTCAGCGACGACGGGGAAGGCGTTGGAGCGGCGGAACGTCACGTCCTCGCGCGGCTCGTCCCGGGGCCGCTGAAACCACAGGGCATGCTCGAGACCGAAGCTGGCGCCCCATACCGCGTTGTGGGCGGTGAGTCGGTCGTAGACCGGCGTGGTGTGCAGTGCCCGCCCGGCCGGGAGCTCCTCGTTGGGGAAGGTGATACGGAACCGGCGGCTGTAGTTCTCCCGCACCTTGGCATTGGTATAGGCGAGGCTCGCCCAGTTGCCGAAGCGGGCCACGTCCATCGCCCAGATGTCTTCACCCGGATCGCCGTCGACGATCCAGCGCGCGAGGGTGAGGCCAACACCGCCGCCCTGCGAAAAACCGGCCATCACCGCGCAGGCCATCCAGCAGTTGCGCACGCTTGGTACCGGGCCGACCAGCGGATTGCCGTCCGGCGCGAAAGTGAACGGCCCATTGATCACCCTCCTGATCCCCGCGTCGGCCAGCGCCGGATAGTGCTTGAACGCGATCTCCAGCGACGGGGCGAGCCGGTCGAGATCGGGGGCCAGCAACTGCTGGTCGAAGGTCCACGGCGTCTCGCGGGACGACCAGGGCACGCACGCCTGCTCGTACGTGCCGAGCAGCATTCCGCCGCCCTCCTGGCGGATGTAGATCTCGCCGTCGAAGTCCAGGCCCATCGGCAGCTCGTGTCCGGTGGCCGCGTTGTACTCGGCCACCTCATCCATGTCTTCGGTGATCAAGTACATGTGCTCCATCGCGAGCGCAGGCAGTTCAAGGCCGATCATCCGGCCCACCTCACGTGCCCACAGCCCACCGGCGTTGACGATGTGCTCGGCGTGAATCTCGCCGGAGTCGGTGATGACGTCCCACGTGCCGTCGGGGCGCTGGCGAAGGTCGCTCACCCAGGTGTGCTGGTAGATCTCAGCGCCGGCCTGCCGCGCGCAGCCGGCATAGGCGCGGGTGACCCCGGTCGGGTCGACGTGACCCTCGGCCGGGTCGAACAGCGCACCGATGAAGTACTGCTCCGCCAGAAGCGGGAACATCCGCTTTGCCTCGGCCGCCGAGATGATTTCCATATCCATGCCGAGGTAACGCCCGCGGGCCTGGGCCATCCGCAGCCAGTCCATCCGCTCCCGGTCGCCGGCCAGCATCAGTCCGCCAGGCATGTGGATGGAGCAGCTCTGGCCGGAGCGCTGCTCGATCTCGCGATAAAGCTCGACGGTGTACTGCTGCAGCTTCGCGACATTAGGGTCACCGTTGAGCGTGTGCATGCCGCCCGCGGCGTGCCAGGTCGAGCCGGCGGTGAGCTCCTTGCGCTCGACGAGCACGACATCCGTCCAGCCCAGTTCGGTGAGGTGGTATAGGACCGAGGCGCCGACCACACCACCGCCGATGACGACCACCTGCGCGGAAGACTTCATCGTGGCATCCCTACGTCTAAATTTCCCGGTACAGTCGTTCCGACTATAGAAGCTTGGAGGTGTCGTTCATGGGTAAGCTTCTCGATCGGCTTGCCACCGGACCGGTGATCTGCGCCGAGGGGTATTTGTTCGAGTTCGAGCGCCGCGGCTACCTGCAGGCCGGGGCGTTCGTACCAGAGGTGGTGCTCGATGAGCCCGATATGGTAGCCGGGCTGCACCGAGAATTCGTGCATGCCGGATCGGACGTGGTTGAGGCATTCACCTACTACGCCCACCGCGAGAAGCTGGCGGTGATCGGCCGGGAGAGCGACCTCGAGCCGATGAACCGGCAGGCGCTGCGGATCGCCAAGGAGGTCGGTGCCGAGCACGACTCCCTGGTGGCCGGAAATATCTGCAACACCAACGTCTATGACCCGGACGATCCCGCGACACATAAGGTCGTCCGCGACATGTTCGCCGAGCAGGTCGGGTGGGCCGCCGAGGCTGGCGTCGACTTCGTGATCGCCGAGACCATCGACTATCCCGGCGAGGCACTGCTCGCGCTGGAAGCAATCAAGGCGCACGGACTCGATGCGGTGGTCACACTCACTATTCATCGCCAGCCCGTCGTCCGCGGGGGCGACCCGGTCGGCGAGGCATGCCGTCGCCTGCAAGACGCCGGTGCCGATGTGGTTGGGCTGAACTGCATCCGCGGGCCCGCCACCATGCTGCCGCTACTCGGTGAAATCCGCGCCGCGTGTGACGGCTACATCGCCGCCTTGCCAGTGCCGTACCGCACGACAGAGGCCGAGCCAACGTTCCAATCGCTCACCGACCCAAATTGCGACCTGATCCCGGATGGGCGGCCATTCCCGACCGCGCTAGACCCGTTCCTAGCCAACCGCTACGAGATGGGCGCGTTCACGACGGCGGCGGCTGCGCTCGGAGTCAACTACTTCGGCATCTGTTGCGGCGGCGCACCCCACCACGTCCGTGCGATGGCCGAGGCACTCGGCCGCACGCCGCCGGCGAGCCGGTTCAGCGCGGATATGAGCCGGCACGCCTACTACGGCACCAGCGAACGGATCAGTCGGCATAACCAGGAGTACGCCGTAGAGCTCTAGGAACCCGGCGGCCATCATGTGATCAAGCGCGAACTCCCACCGTCGCCAGTTGCTGGATCGTTACCTGGAAGTATGCGCCGTTAACGGGGCCATATTGGACCACGGCATATGGGACCGTGTCCGGGATGAAGTTCGACTTAAGGATCCTGCTGCCTGTCTGGTGGAAGATCTCCTCCAGCCGCTGGCGTTCGGCATCGATTGGATCAGTCATGCCCGCGATGCTACGCCGGGCAGCCGGGTCAAGGCCGCATAACGACTGGAAGTCAGGGACCGTCACGAGGGTCTCCGGGAAGCTAAGCGCCTGTCGTGTCCGGGTATCTCCGGTGAGGCGTGGGTGCCACATATCACTGTTGGGAGCGGCTGCTGTTGCTACGCACGAGAGTCACGTGGTCAGCAGCTGAAGGAGCTGCATTTGGTCCGGGCCGGGGCTGGCGGCGGGGAGTGGCAGCCCGATTGCTCGATCTCTTCTCTCATGCCGGGACGCTCGATTACTTCCTCCGGCAGCGCCAGATATAGCACGGTCTCCATGAGGATGCGGAAGACGTCGGCGTCGTAGGACGCCGCTGCGGTCAACCGGCCTATGACCGAGTCCGGGGGATCACTCACGGCCCGCCCGGAGGGGAGTCATTGCTGCGAGTCTTGCCCGGTCGGCCTTGATCTGGTTCTGGTGAACGGGCCGACAAGCTGCTCGGTGCCCTCGTCCCAGGCCTGGGCAAAGCCTGCCGGGTCGTCGAGGTGAGCCCGGACGGTCCTGCGGAGCAGTTGCGCGTGCACCATTCCGACGCTGACCCCGCGTCCCGCCCGACGGGTTGGTGCAGGCCCGCGCATCGCCGACGGCGGCGAGCCCGGTCACGATGGGAGCGCCGTCCACGGACGAAACGGCGGTATCGGTCCAGGACGCCTGCCATCGGCATCACGGCTGTGATCGGCCGCCCACCCAGCCAGTGAGCTTGCAGCGGGCAGGCCCGGACTACGCGGGTGAAGCACTCGGCATCGCGCAGCGCCGATGACGCCGCAGACGACGATCGCCCCCATCACTGCCGTCTTTCGCTCTACTCGAGTTATCAGGGACGCCACACGTGGATGACGTGCATCGGCTGCCGCTCGGGCTCGGGCGGCAGGTCGTTGCCGAAGATCTCGGCGAGCAGGGGATGGACGACCGGGTGCAACCGCTCATCGGTGAACCGGTCGCAGTCCTGCTCGGACTCCCAGAGGTCGAGGTACCGCAGGCCGCCCTCGGGCCGCTCGACGGCGATGTGGACGATGAGGCCTTTCGGCGGGGTGTCACCGAGGCCGTCGGTGATCCGCTTGTAGAAGGCGGCATCGATAGGGACGTCCTGCGTGAATGCGTACGTCATGGTTACCTCGCAGATTGTTGATCCGAATTAGCTTCGGATTAAGCTAGTATGCCTACTATGCCAGAGCCGGTCAAGCACAGCGCCTACGACAACGCCGCCCGCCAGGCGCAGTCCAGGGTGACCAGGCAGCGCATCCTCGGCGCCGCCCGGGCGCTCATGCTGGAGCGGGGCTACCGGGCAACCACGATCTCCGAGATCGCCCGCAGGGCCGGCGTGCACCTCGACACGGTGTACCAGTTAGTCGGGCGTAAGCCGGTGCTCCTGCGCGAGCTGATCGAGCAGTCCATCTCCGGCACCGACCAGGCCGTGGTCGCCGAGGAACGCGAGTACGTCCGGGCCATCCAGGCCGAACCGGACCCGGCGCGGAAGCTGACGCTCTACGCTCACGCCATCCGGGACGTGCAGGCCCGGATGGCGCCGCTATTCCTCGCCCTGCGCGATGCCGCCAGCACCGAACCCGACGCATACGAGGTCTGGCGGCAGATCAGCGACCGGCGGGCGGCCAACATGCGCAAGCTGGTCCGCGACCTCCGCCAGGCCGGCGGCCTCCGGCGGGGCCTGTCGGTCGCTGACGCGGCCGACATCATCTGGGCGACGAACAGCCCGGAACTCTACGTGCTGCTCACCGCCGAGCGGAACTGGACAGCCGACCACTACGAGACCTGGCTCGCCGAAACCTGGTGCCGTCTCCTGCTCCCCGACTGAAGCGGCACCCAGAACCGACGCAAACAGGCCCGGGATCGCAGCTCCTCTAACCGCTACTTGCAACCCGTGCGTTCGCAGGCCGCCACATGGTATTGACAACAGGTGCACCCTCCGGCAGGCCCAAGGTGCCGGTGACGTGGAAGCCGAAGTGCTGGTAGAGCGGCACGTTATCCAGATTCGAGGATTCGAGGTAGGCGGGCAGCCCCTCCTGATCGCATCGCCGGAGCCGCGAGCGCAGCAGGGCTGCGCCGACCCCGTATCCATGACGGACCGGATCGACCCCGATGATGGCCAGATACCAATGCGGCTGTTCGCGCGGATGGGCGTGAACCGCGACGTGCTGATACTGCGCGACGGTGACGAAACGACGGCCGAAGGCCCGCAGATAGCCGGGGAGGGCGGACGCTTCGGTCCCGAGTGAGGTGCTGGGCGGGAACCACACGGCGGCTCCGGCTACGCGCCCATCGACACAGGCCACTTCCACCGCGCCGTGGCGAAGCGACTCATGGGTGCAGTTCGGTCACGAAAAAACGTCGCAGTCGCCGATGCCGCGAGCCCTCAGCTGGAAAGAACCAGCCGAACACCGGATCGTCATAGAAGGCGCGGGCGAGCATCTGAGCGGTCTCGGCCGCATCTCCACGCCCGGCCACCCGTACCTCAAGACCAGCCACGCACACCAGCGTAGGCCGCTACCGGATTTCCACGGCTCGCCTGCGAAACGAAGGACCGACTCCAGGGCGGCCGCGCGAGTTCCGAATCAACCGGGCCCGAGGCCCCGAGATTCGAGCCCCCACCATGCCCGGATGAACATGACTGCACACCCGCCGTGCCTCCGTCTCCGTCCTCGTCGTCGCCCTACACGGCCTCGCCCTGGGCGTCGATTAGCGTCGGGCCTCGTCGGCTTCCCCCAAGTCCTTCAACTGCGACGTCGGCGACCGCAGCGCCTGCGACCGAATCACCGCGACGGTAAATACCAGCGCCGTCGCCGCGACTGCGAGTTCCGTCGCATCGGCGATGAACCAGATGGCAGGCCGCAGCGGAGAGCCACCCACCGGGGCTGGGCTGGACACCGGGGCTGGGCTGGACACCGGGATTGGGCTGGACACCGGGGCTGGGCTGGACACCGGGGCTCGGCTGGCCACCGGGGCTGGCGTGTGGGCGTGGAGGGCGCCAAGCCAGCTGAGCACGCCAAGGCCGAGCGCGACGGCCAGAATCGATATCGCGGTCTGTACTACCTGACGCGCATGGTCCGTCAGGCCGCCTGTGAACGCTACAAGGATGACCGACAGTACCGGTAGCGCGACGATGCCAAGAGCGACGAATTGCGGCGCCACAACCGATGCTCGGATCGCGAAGGTCGTTACCGGGACTGGAATGAGAACCGGAGTACCGGGCAGGCCAAGCAACTCCCAGGCGCTGATGAGAACCCCGATGGCCGTGAGAACGAGGAGTGTACAGGCGATCGGCTCGCGGACCCGGCGCACACTGTCCCATGCCTGCGCAGTTTCTGACGGCACGTCCTGGCCCAGCTGATCACTCATGCCTGGCCTCGTTTCGAGGGAATATACGACAGCACCATAGTCGCCCTTGCTACCGGAGGGCCGAGGATGCCAGTCGGATGGGACCGCCCTGATGATGATCACATGATCAGCCACGGTGTCGTACGGGAGTGGGATGATGACCAGGGCTTCGGAGTGATCGACTCACCGGATACGCCCGGAGGATGCTGGGCGCATTTCTCCAGCATCGTCATGGACGGGTACCGCTGCTTGATTGCTGGCGATCCAGTTGCCTTCACCTGCGAAGCGGGATCGCAGGACGGATATGACTACCGGGCTGTCCTTGTGTGGCCACCGGGTGCCGAGCCGGGCACACCGCAGCAGGCAGGCACCGGCTAGCTTTCGAATGCTTACCGAAGCACTGGTCGTGGTTCCTGGCGCACGCTGACCGCTCGACGAATGAGGAAGGACATATCGTGGCCCAACAGGTGCCTTATACGGGCGATGAAAAGGAAAGCCTTCAGGCGAGCCTGAACCGGCACCGGGATGCCGCGCTGTGGAAGCTCGAAGGCCTGGATGACGCCGATCTGCGCCGGGCCATGCTGCCATCAGGCAACACCCTGCTCGGCCTAGTCAAGCACCTGGCCACATGGGAATATGCCTGGATCTGCCGCACTTTCGGCTACCCAACCGAGCCGCTAACTCTCGACGAGGGCGACGATTACGCTGACCTACGGGTCAACCCGGAGGAGAGCACCGCTGACATCCTGGCGTTCTACGCGCGGGCACGCGCGGCCGCCGACCAGGTGATCAGCAATGTCGATCTGGACGAGGTCGGCACCGAAATGTTTGGCGATACGGTGTCGCTGCGCTGGGTAGTGATCCACGTGCTTGAGGACACCGCCCGGCATGCAGGGCACATTGACATCATGCGCGAGCTCATCGACGGGATGATTGGCTTCCATCAGCGGGCCGAGGGCGCGAGCTGACTAATCTGGCGCAAACGAGAGTCCGGAGCATGCCCGCGCGGATGCGGTCTGCGAGCAGGCCCGTGCGGTAGCGAGGCAGACAGGACCGCGGCCATGGGCACGGGTTCAGGAGAGGAAGCGACCAAGAGTAGCTAGATCGCAGACTCCTCTGTCAGCCCGAGAGGGAATTCGGCCAGTACAACTCACGCGCATGCAAAACGTCATTGCTGCCTAGCGGCTCGGTTTCTTCTACCAAAGCTATCCCAGGACCGTATCCTGTGGCTACACAGAAGAACAAGCCCGCATGAAAGTTAGCAATCGGATTTGGATCCGGGTCTGAAGCGGTGGAATTCTGGCAGGTTTCCTTACCTGGATTCTGAGTCGGTACGGCGGTGCTATATGCCGATGCCTGGTCTCCAATTAGCTCAACCGTTCCGTCGGTGCTCTTACCGTATTGCATATCGCCGTTGCCATTCAGCGCCACAACTCCTGTATCAAAAGTGATGGCGGTCTGACCATTATTTGGAGTCAGTCTGACAACCAGATTCCACGCCTTGCATCCCTGGCTAACCGGACAATTAGGCAGCGCAACCGGTCCAGGCGCGGTTGGGGCCGGAGACGCGGTGACGGTGACCGTTGCCGCTGGCTTCGGAATGATAGTCACGGTTGGAGTCGATCCCGGTGATACTGCAATGTCGAGCGCCCCTGTTCCCTTGGCTATTAAGGCCGCAACGACTATAGCCAATGCTCCGATGACGGCTCCAATCAGCCCCTTCCACCCGCTGTCACCCGATGATCCTTCTTCGCTCATGGTCTCCCCCTACGTAGCTTTCGGAGTAGATCGTGGCATAAAGACGGCCACCGTACCCCATAGTTCGATAACGGTAGGAGACCGGTCGGGAACTGGTGGCAAGCCCAGATCTAGGGCCGTGGACCTTGGTGTGGAAGAGGGGCCTGGGAGACCCAGGAGATGCCGGGATACTGTCCTGGCATGAGCCGCCTTCCTTACCTGCGCCGTGACGACCTCGATGCCGACGGCCAGGCGGTGTGGGACGGCGTCGTCGGCTCGCGGGCAGGCCAGCTCGTTAATGCCGCCGGCGGCCTGACCGGGCCGTTCAACGCCTTCGTGCACGCGCCGGAGACCGGGCGCCATCTAAGCTCGCTGGGCCGGCAGCTGCGATTCGGCACCTCGATCGAGCGGCGGCTTTCCGAGGTCGCCATCATTACCGTCGGCGCGCGCTGGAAGGCCGAGTTCGAATGGTGGGCGCATGCCCGGATGGCCCGTGAGCACGGCGTGGCCAGCGCGATCGTCGACGCCATCGGCAACGGCGAGGAGCCGCCTTTCGAAGCCGATGACGAGCGGACGGTCTACGCCGCCGCCCGGCAGCTCGCCGAGACCGGCCAGCTTGACCAGGATGCCTACGACAAAGCCCAGCGGCTCCTCGGTGATGCCGGAATGGTGGAGCTGGTGTCGCTGTGCGGGTACTACACCCTTATCTCGTTCCTGCTGAATGCTTTCGCCGTCCCGCTTCCGCCGGGTGCCACACCAGCTTGGGGCATTTCCTCCGCATAACCAGGGTCCGCGGCGAAACCGCCAGATTTGGTCAGATCATGACCGGGCCGGTAGGTGATCTTTACGGGTGATGCCGACGTGAACTGGGTATGTACGGCGGGGGATGGACGAATCAGGGATAGGCGAACCGCAGCCGCGCGAGCCGCGCGGCCAGCCTGGTTCGGCATACCCCGGTCCTGATCCGGCCATGCGCCGCGGCCAGCGCCCTGCCGCGCGCTCGAGGCATAGCAGGATAGCGATGGTCGCCGCCTGGACGGCCGCTATCCTGACCTGCGCCCTGGTGATCGCCACGATCGGCGTCTACGCGGCCTACCGTCACCTGGACCGCAACATTCACCAGGTCAACATCAGCGGGCTGGTCGGCAAGCAGCCACCCGACTACCACCCGCAAGCCGAGAACATCGTCGTCATCGGATCCGACAGCCGTCACGGTCAGAGCAGCCGGTACGGCAACAGCCAGGAACTCACCACCGACCAGTCGGACACCCTGATCATCGTCCACATCCCGGCCGACCGGCAGTGGGCAGAGGTGATGTCGATCCCGCGCGACTCGTGGGTCAACATCCCGTCCTGCAGGATGGGCAACGGCCAGCGGTCCTTGCCGCAGACCTTCAAGATCAACGAGGCGTTCGCCATCGGCAACCTCGACGGCAACCACACGGACCTCGGTGTTGCCTGCACCATCAAGACCATCGAGCACGACACCGGCATCCACGTCGATCATTTCGTGGTCATCAACTTCGCCGGACTCAAGGACATGGTCAGCGCCCTCGGCGGCGTGCCGGAATGCAACACCCAGCCGATCGACGACCCGCTGTCCGGCCTGCACCTGACCGCCGGCCATCACACGCTGAACGGCTCCCAGGCGCTGGGTTACGTCCGCGCCCGCTACACCCTCGGCAACGGCAGCGACCTGGAGCGCATCGGCCGCCAGCAGGCATTCATGGCCGCCGTCGTCAACCGGGCCAGGAGCGAACTGCTCAACCCGGTGGCGATCTACCGGTTCCTGGACGCGGCGACCAGGTCCATCACGATCGACAGCCAGCTCGGCGGCATTGACGGGCTCTACAGACTGGGCAATAGCCTGAAGGGCCTGCCGTCGAGCAAGATCACCTTCTTCACGCTGCCGACCTACCCACGCTCCCTGGTCGACCCGCAGGACCTGGCCAACGTGATGTGGACGCAGCCGCTGGACAGCCGCATCTTCCAGACGTTCCGCGACGACGTCCGGATCAGCAAGGCGCTGCTCAGGCCGCACCGGCCGCCGCGGCTGCCAGCGCGCGACGTGCGAGTCGCCGTGCTCAACGGGACCGGGCAGTTCGGCCTCGCGGCCAGCGTCGCCTCGATCCTGCAGCAGGACGGCTTCACCGTTACCCAGTCACTCGACGTCACGTCGCTGCCGACGCAGACCGTGATCAAGTACCGGGCCGGCCACGGGCGGCAGGCCAGCCGGCTGGGTGCGAAGATCACCGGGGCGGCATTCCAGCGCGTCGGCCACGGCCCGCCGGTGACCCTGCTCCTCGGCGGCAACTACGGCACGACAGCTCAGGCCGTCACCAGCGGCACCACCCCGGACCCGCAGCCGTCCTCGCACTTCAAGGCCAGGAAGGCGAGCCAGGGCATCTGCACATGACGGCCAGGCAAAGCCGGGCATAAGCGAGGCTGACGCCTGCCCTCGCCAGGGCCGCAGGTCCGGCCTGGTGCCGGGCCGGAATCCGCGCCAGCACCGGCCGGCCATGCAGTAACCTTGGTCGTTCGCACTTCCGCGCCGCATTCGCACCTCCGGCGTTCGTACCTCCGGGTCGGCCTGCCTGCCCGGATCGGCTGGCCTGACCGGGCCGGAAGGGCGGCCGGGCCGGGAAGCGTCCGCCGCGCCGGGTGTCGCGAGTAACCGGCTCGGACTCGTCAAGTGGAGGATGTGAGCGTCCCTGCTCGCTTTGCGGCCGCTACGCAAAGGTGGCAATAAGCCATCCGGCGAGGCGGCGCCAGGATCAGAGGCCGCGCCAGGATCAGTTGCCGCGATCGGCCGCAGCTGGCTGGTGGCCATCTTCGCCGCGTCCGCGGTGTACGCCGGGGTTGTTGCGGTGTTCAGCGGCATCGGGGTGCACCGGCAGTGGGCGATCATGGCCGCCCCGGCCTACCTGCTCGCCGCCGTGGCGGCCGGCTGGAAGCGCCGCGGGCTTGATGTCAGCCTGCTGCTCGGCTTCGCCGGGGGCCTGATCGTGCCGCTCACCTGGATGGCCGCGCACGGCGAGAGCCAGCGGGAGATCAAGGTGATTATCCGCTCGGCCTGGTCGCTCATCCACCACGGCACCCCGTACCACAGCACGGCCGTCCTCGCCGGCACCCAGAATCCGGACGTCTTCAACCCGTACCTGCCGGTGATGGCGCTGTACGGGATGGCCCGGACGGTGCTGGGCGGTGGCATCCTCACCGATCCCCGGCTCTGGCTGGGCGCCACCTTCGTCGGCGCCTTCGCGCTGGCCCTGTCCAGCGCCGGGGCAACGGACATCTGGCGCTGGACGGGCCTGGTGACGGCGACACCGCTGGTCGCCTTCCCGCTGGCGGTAGGCGGTGACGACCTGCCGGTGCTCGGCCTGATGTGCCTCGGCCTCGCGCTGCTCTGGCGGCCAGGGCGGCAGCCGGGCCTGGTCCTGGCCGGCCTGACCCTTGGCGTCGCGGCTGCCATGAAGGCGACGGCGTGGCCGGTCCTCATCGTCGCCGTCGTGTGGCTCGCCGCCCGGGATGGCATGCGCGCCGCAGCCAGGTTCGCGTTCACCGCGCTGGCGGTCTTCGCCATCCTGGTCGGTCCCGTGCTCGCCGTGGCGCCGGCCGCGCTGGTGGAGAACACCATCTTGTTCCCGCTGGGACTCACCCACGTGAAGTCCGGCGCGGCCAGTCCGCTGCCGGGGTACCTGCTGGCGCAGACCGGGCACGCGGGGCGCCTGATCGCCGTTGGCCTGCTCGCTTTCAGCGGCCTGGCCCTGGCCCTGTACCTGATCATCCGGCCGCCCAGGACCTGCCGTTCCGCCACCTGGTGGCTCATCATCGGCATGGTCGCGATGTTCACCCTGGCGCCGGCCAGCCGGTTCGGCTACTACATCTACCCGGTCGGCCTGTGGGTCTGGCTGCAGGTGTCGAGTCTGGGGGCGAGTGATGCCCCGGCGGAGTCCCGGTCACCGGTGCCAGGGGCGCCGGAATCCGGGCCGCCGACGCCAGGACCGCCGGCAGCACCGGAACTGCCCGCACCGGGGTCACCGGTGCTTGGGTCGTCATCGGCGCCCGGGTCGCCGGTGCTCGGGTCGCACGGCTGACGTGATGAAGAAGCTGCTGACCGGACTGGCGCTGCTCGGCGCGGCCGTTGGCGTGGCCTTGTCAGCGGAGGCGGCGGCGCTGGCGAGCACCGGGCCGGCCGGCACAGTGCAGGCAAGCGCGGTGCCATCAAGCGCGGTGCAGGCAAGCACCGTGACGGCAAGTGCGGTACCGGCAAGCACCGTGTCAGCAAACGCCGGGCGGGCGAGCACCCGCGCCGCCGCCCCGCCGCCTCATCCGGTGGTTCTCGTGGGTATCCCCGGCCTGCGCTGGACCGATGTGTCGCCGGCCGGGACGCCCGCGCTGTGGCGGCTCGCCCGGCAGGGCTCGGTGGGCTCACTCGTGGTTCACACGATCATGGCCCGCACCTGCCCGGCGG
Source organism: uncultured Actinomycetes bacterium (assembly GCA_963707065.1). Lineage (GTDB taxonomy): Bacteria > Actinomycetota > Actinomycetes > Streptosporangiales > Streptosporangiaceae > Palsa-506. Next base: position 140,920 of record CAVPPJ010000006.1, on the reverse strand, counting down.
ATGGCTGGCTCACGCTGAACGCGGGGGCCCGTGCCGCGGTGCCGCACCAGGGCACGGGCCCGTGCCCCCAGCCCCGGGTCACCAGTGCGCGGCCAGCGGCCCCGGGGCCCGCGCGCGGGCTGAGCAGGCCGGCCCCGGCCGACGTGCCGTCCATGCCCTCGCTGATCCGCTACAACAGGCAGTTCCACTACAGCCCCGACTGGGGACTGCTCAGCTCCGCGGCCGGGACGGGCCGGTGCGCCACCGCGATCGGGCCGGGCGCCGCGGTTGCGCTGGCCGGGCCGGCCGGGCAGGTGGCCAGCTACCTGCCATCGGCGGCAGCGGCCAGCCGATCCGCATTCACGAGGTGCCCGCTGACGGTGGTGAGCCTCGGCGCGATCCCGGCACCTGCCGGATCCGGTGCGGCCGCAGTGCGCGCGGCCGCGGTCAGGGCGGATGACCAGGCGCTGGGCCGGATCATCGCGGACCTGCCAGCCGGGGCAATCACGACGGTTTTCGCGCCGGGCGACGACGGCGCCCCGCACCTGCGGCTGATAATCGTCAAAGGCCCCGGATACGCCGCCGGGCTGCTCGACTCCGCCTCCACCCGCGAGCCCGGCCTGAGCCAGCTCACTGACCTCACCCCGTCCGTGCTGGGCTGGCGCGGGCAGCCCGTTCCCGCCGGGGCGGTCGGCTCCCCGGTGTACCGGGCGGACCGGGGCAGCCTGGCCGCCGAGATCCGCGCCCTGATCGGCCAGGACACCGCGGCGCAGGTCTACCGCGGTACGTGGGGATGGTTCTTCGCCGTCTTCGTCGCGATCGAGCTGGCCGTTTTCGGCGTGATCGCGGTGGCATTCCGGGGCCAGGGCGAAGATCGCCGGAGGCGCCGGTGGGCTGCCGCCAGGGTGGCCGGAGTCGTGGCCGGCTCGGTTCCGGCGGGCACGTTCCTGGCCAGCCGGGTGCCCTGGTGGCTGCTGCCGCACCCGGCCGTGGTGCTGTACTCGCTCGCTGCGGCCTGGGCCGTCGTGATCGCCGCTGTGGCGCTGGCCGGACCCTGGCGGCGGGACCCGATGGGCCCGCCCGGGCTGGTCGCCGCCGTGACCCTGGTAACCATCGGGCTGGACGTGATGACCGGATCGCGGCTGGAGCTCAGTACCCCGTTCGGCCTGGCGGTGCTGCTGGGCGGCAGGTTCTACGGCGAGGACAACAACACGATCGGGATCTACGGCGCGGCCGGGATACTGTGCGCGGCCTGGCTTGCCGCGATGGCGCTGCGGTCCGCGGTGCGCCCGCCGCCTGACGCGAGCCGGGCGGCCGCGGCCGGCCAGCCGGCCAGCCAGCGGGGCGGAGCACGGGGCCGCGCCGTGCTCGTCGTGTCAGCGGTGGCGCTGTTCGCCGTGATCGCCTCGGGCTGGCCGGGGTTCGGCGCCAAAGTAGGCGGCACGATCGCGATGGTTCCCGGCTTCGTGCTGCTGATCATGGCCGTTGCCGACATACGGCTCAGCGCGCGCCGGGCGGTGCTCGTGATCCTCAGCGGGGTCGGGCTCTTCGCCGCGTTCGCGCTGGTCAACTACTTTGTCCCGGTGACCGGTCATTCCGACATCGGGGCCTTCGCCGGGCAGGCACTGCATGGCGGGGCCGGCGGGACATTGCAGCGCAAGATAAGCACCAACCTCGCCTCGCTCACCACGACCCCCTACAACCTGCTGATTCCGGTGATCGTGGCCGGGCTCGGGCTGCTGCTGCTGCGACCTGGCCGGTTCGGCGCGGGGGCGCTGACGCGGGCCTGGCAGACGGTGCCGCTGCTGAAGGTCAGCCTCGCCACTATCTGGCTCATGGCGGTACTCGGCTGGTTCGCCGAGGACTCCGGCGTCGGCGTGCCCGGCGCCACGCTCCCGTTCATCCTGCCGCTCGCCATCGCCGTCGTGGCCGGCGCGGCGATCCGTGACGACGAGGCGGCCGCCGGCCCGCAGGCGTCAGCTGACGGGACTGCTACCGGGCAGGGCGGACCGGGTGGGTTCCGCGGTGACCTTGTGCCGGGTGCGGCCGCCGGGCCGGCCCTGGCGCCGATGATGGCCAGGATGCCTAGCGCGCCGGCGGGCGGCAGCGTGACCAGCGCGGGGAGCTGGTAGCGCCAGCTGAATTCGAACGCGTCAGAGGCGAGCAGCAGCGTGACGGCGACGGCGAAGCACAGCAGGCAGGCGGCGGACAGGTCGCGCTGGGCGTCCCGCCGGGCAGCAGCGGTCGGATCTCCGCGATCATGACCGCGGTCGTCTGCGGGATCGGCGCCGCGGTCTCCGGGATCGGCGCCGGGGTCATCTCCGGGATCGGCGCCGCGGTCTCCGGGATCGGCGCCGCGGTCGTCCCCGGGATCGGGACCGCGGATGCGGCGCCTGCGCAGCACGCCGGTGCTGCCGGCCAGCCCGGCGAGAGCGGCCAGGGCGAGCAACGGCCCTGGCGTGTAACCGCCGTGCAGCTGGTAGGCGCGGAGGAAGGCGGCGAGCGGCCTGGATACGGCAGGCCCGCCGCCGCCGAAGCGCTGCCCGGCTGCCCTGACCGTCTGCAGGCTCACGTGCTGGTAGGTGGGGTAGGCGGTCTGGAACTGCCAGCGCGCGATAGGGGTGTCACCCGGGCTGGTGAGCCTGGTCAGGGCGAACAGCCTCAGCGCGTCCCGCCCGATCGCGGCGATGACGCCGGCCGGATCCTGCCAGAACACGCGCTTAGTGAAGTCGGCGGCGATGGCAGATGTGCCCGGTCCTGGCGGCCTGAAGTCCCGCAACGGCGATTTCGGGCTGTGCACCAGGTTGTCGATGCCGAGCTTGAGAGCGTACTGGCGGGTCGGGCACAGCGGCCGCTCGTCGGCGGGAAGCGGCACAGCATGACAGTCAGCGGCCAGCACAACCCGGCCGTAGAGCTCATTGGTTCCCTGGTTGGCTAGCCTGAAATGGCCGGTAACCAGGTAGGACGTCGTGCAGTAGGCCAGGATCGGCAGCAGGAAGGCGGCGCAGAGCACCGCTGCCTGCCGGAGCCTGAGCCGCCAGCCACGGACTGCCACCAGCAGGTAGAGCGCCGCGGGCAGGATGAGGATCTGGCCAATCTCGCGGACGGTGGCGCAGGAGCCGAGCGCGAATCCGCCGGCCGCGACCATCCAGGTCCTGGGCGCACGCTCCCAGAGCAGCATGACCAGCCCGGCCACGATGAGCGCCTCGAACAGGACATCGGACATGATGCTCTGCTCCATCTGGATCTGGTAGGCATCGAGCAGAACCGGTGCCGTGGCCAGGGCGGCCAGCGCGCGGGGAACGCCCCGGCGCAGCAGCAGGATGTACAGGGCGACGGCCATCGCCAGGCCGAGCAGGTGCTGCACCGCGGTGACCATGTCCAGGTTGCCCACCAGCAGGACTGGCTTCAGCAGGACGCGGTAGCCCAGCGGGTCGTTGCCACCGGACAGGTACAGGTACCTGACCGAGTCGCTGAAGAGGAGTGCGGGGCGGTAGGCGGCCTGCGCCAGGATGCGCAGGATCAGGCCCGCCGTCAGCAGCACCGTCAGCAGCCAGTGCCGCCGCAGCAGCGCGGCAACGGCGCCGCCCGCCGGGCGCGCGACGGCCAGTCGCCCGGAGGCTGCCGAAGGCCCGGAGGCTGCCGAAGGCACTGCCATGAAGTCATCCCGCCAGCGAAGAGTGGGCTGCCGTCCCGGGCGGGTGCACCTGCCCGCCGCCCCCGGGCCGGCCCTGCGTCATCAGGCCCTGCCCGGGCGGCCCGCGAAGGCCGGCATGTCCCGTACGGCCGTCAGTTAGCCTATCCGGCCGCTGCGTTATGACGCTGTGTCCCGATCTGGGACCGGGGGGTTACTCTTTGACCTGGCTGCTGCCGATCACACGGGAGGTCACGTGCAGTACCAGGTGTCGAGGGTCCTCGCGGGGCCAATCCTGCACCTGCTCTGGCGCCCGGAAGTCACCGGCCTCGAGCACATTCCGGCATCCGGCGGCGCCATCCTGGCCTCCAATCACCTGTCGATCGTCGACTCGATTTTCCTGCCGCTGATGGTCAGCCGGCCGGTCACGTTCGCCGCCAAGTCCGAGTACTTCACCGGCACCCGGCTGGTTGACCGGATCACCGGCACCTACCTGCGGGCAACCAAGCAGCTGCCGGTGGACCGGGCCGGCGCCCGGGCGGCGCAGGACATGCTGGAATCCGCGCTCGGCCTGCTGCAGGACGGCGCGCTGTTCGGCATCTACCCGGAAGGCACCCGGTCGCCGGACGGCCGCCTCTACCGCGGCCGGACCGGCATTGGCTGGCTCGCGCTCAGCTCCGGCCTGCCGGTGATCCCGGTCGCCATGATCGGCACCGACCGGGTCCTGCCGCCCGGCAGCAAGATCCCCCGGGTCAGCCGGATCAAGGTCAAGATCGGCGCGCCGCTGACCTTCGAGGCCCAGCTCGCCCGCGGCACCGGCGCCCGGCAGCGCCGGGCGGTCACGGACGAGGTGATGCAGTCCATCCGGGCGCTGTCCGGCCAGGAGTACGTGCCGGTGTACGCGTCCGTCCGCAAGGATGAACTGGCCGCGGCGAACGGGCGCAAGAAGAACTAGGGCCTGCTGGTCAGGGCTCGTCATCCCGGGCGACGGAGGGGAAGGTCTCGGTCGTCTCAGCCGGATTCCACACGTACATCGAGTCGCTGACCGGCTGCGGATCGGCGGCGCCGGGCTTGCTGATTTCCCAGACGTCCCCGTTAGCTGGCCCGGCTGCGGGCGCTGCGGCCGGCCTTGGCGCCGGCCGCCGGTCGCCCGCGGCGGTGTGGCCGGCCACGGCCACATCCCACAGCGACCCGGGCGGCACGAGCCGCTGCGGCGCGGCCCCGAACGGGCTCGACGACGGCGCGGGGACGGCCGCCCAGGGAAGCTCGCTGTCCGGCTTGCTGGCCGGCTCCCATGGCGGGTGGCCGGAAACCCGGGCCCGGCCGCTGGCTGCCCTCGGCACCGGCGCCAGCGCTGGCCGGTCACGCGGCCCGGCATGACCGCCGGCCCGCCCCGCCGTTCCGGCCGGCGGCGCGGCGAGCGCCGGGCCGCCGGCGCCGGGGTACCCGGCGGAGTCGGGATAGCCGCCGAAGTCGGGGTACCCGGCGGAGTCGGGATAGCCGCCGGAGCTGGGATGGCTGCCGGGCACGGCGAGGCCGCCGCTGGAGCCGGCGAACGGACGCGAGCCAGTGAGGTCAGCCGGGCCGCCGAACTGGGCCGCCCCGGATGCCGCGCCGCCGCCGGCCGGGGTGCCAGGGGCGTCCTCCCAGTGCGCGGGCTGGCGGCGGGCCGGGTCGGCCGGCGGTGACGGCAGGAATTCCGGCTGCTCCGCGACGCTGGCACCGGCGATCGCGAACTGCGTCGTCACCGGCTCGTCGGGCCACCCGGATTCCGTTTCCTCGGCGCGCTCCCGGCGCCGCCTGATGAGCGCGAACACCGCGATCGGCAGCAGCAGAATCAGCAGCAGTGCCAGCGAGATGACACCGTACCTCCGCAGCTTGGGCATCAGGCTCGGCTTGGCCGTGTGCACGGCCGGGGTTACCGGAGCCGTACGCGGCACGGCCCCGGCGCCGGCCCGGTGGCCGTGCGGCTCGGCCATCGCGGCGGCGGCCCGCAGCGCGGCCGCCGCGTCCGCGGTTCCGTAGCCTGACCCGATCAGCCGGCCGCCTGGCCGCCGGAACCTGGTACTGCTGGTCAGTGCCTTCGTGACCTGCGCGGGGGACAGCGAGGGAAACTTCGACCTGATCATCGCGACAATGCCGGTGACGACCGCGCTGGCCGCGCTGGTACTGCTAATGGTGGCGTAGCCGGACGGCCCTGCCGCGGTGACGCTGTCACCGGCCGCGGTCAGCGTCACGTACGGCTCGTGGCTGGAGAACGGGGCCTTGGTGAAATTCTTGTCGAAGGCGCCGACGGAGATGACGCCCGGATAGGCGGCCGGGTAGTTCACGACGCCGGTGCCCGCGCCGTCATCACCGGCGGGCGCCACGAGCACGACGCCCTTGCGCAGCGCGTAGGCCACCGCTGACTTCTCCGCGGCGCTGCTGGCCGCCAGGCCGGGCACGCCGGCGGTGCCGGTTGCGCTCGCCGCCCCCGGATCCAGCGGCAGGTCGATAACCGAGGCGCCGTTCTTGGCCGCGTACCTGATCCCGTCGGCGATCGACACCGGCAGCCGGGCGGTAATGGTGGGGTCTGCCAGCAGCGGGTCACCGCTGTCCAGGATCACCCGGACGGAGAGGATCTTGGCGGCTGGCGCGACGCCGATGATGCCGTCGCTGCCACCCGCGCCGTGCCCGTGCCCGGCGATGAGGCTGGCTATCTCGGTGCCGTGAACGCCGAAGTACGGGCCGCCCGCGGTGCGGCCGGAACGGCTGAAGTCGGGACCGGTGAGCACCGATCCGGCGAGGTCAGGCGCCGCGGTGTCAACGCCGGTGTCCAGCACCGCGACGGTAACGCCGGATCCGTCGCTGATCTGCTGCGCCGCGGTGATATGCAGCTTGGGGAGCCACCATTCCGACTGGCGTACCTGGTCGGCGAGGGCCGGAGCGCTGTTCAGCGCAATCCAGCAGGCAACGAGCGCCACCGCAACCGGGGCCATCGAACGGCGGGGGAACCTCAGTGGCACGCCTGCGAAGCCTTCCGTACGGGTATCCCGCATTGTGCCATGCCAGCGAGCATCCGGAGCTGTTTGGGACGATGTGGGCCGGTGCGCCGGCCGCGCCGCCTCGGAGCCGTGCGCCAGGGCGGCGGCCGTGCGTGGCAAGGGCGCACAAGGACGCGGTGCGCCGGATGGTGCCGCGGTACCGCGTCAGGACGGCCGGGCGACGGACAGCCGGACGTGGGCGCCGGGCGGCAGCCCGAGCTGCTCGGCGGCGTCGCCCGCGTTGACCGCCAGCGAGATCAGCCCGGCGCTGTCGGTGTAGGCGACGATCTCGCCCGGCGCCACCGCCGCGAACGTCTCCAGGTAGGGCACGGTCAGCTGCCGCCGGCCGCAGCGCACGACCACCGGCGAGCCGAACCCGATGCCCAGCCGGTCGGCATCCGAGGCCGCGATGGAGAGCTGCACGTTGCCGAACCTGTCGACGGACATCACCTCGCCCTCGGCTTCGCCGTCATGCACGCGGCTGGTCGGCGCGGGTAGCGTGACCAGGTCGGCGACGTCGATCTCGGTCCCTGCCTCGGCCAGGTCGTGGCCGGCCGCCAGGTGCGCGGCCACCGGGCTGAAGATGTCGCGGCCGTGGAAGGTCGGCGACACCGGGTGCAGCCACCACTCGCCGTTGGTGAGCTGGCAGGCGCGCTGCGCCCCGCCCTGGGCGGCGATAGCCCAGGAGAGCAGGCCATTGTCGGGCCCGACCAGGATCCCCTCGCCCGCCTGCACGGCGATGCCGCGCCGCGCGGTGCCGACCCCCGGGTCCACCACCGCGACATGAACAGCCGGCGGCAGATAGGGAATGGTCTGCGCGAGCACTGCCGCGCCGCGGCGCACGTCGCCGGGCGGCACCAGGTGCGTAATGTCGATCAGGCGGAGGCCTGGCGAGATCCGCGCGGCGACTCCATGACAGGCCGCGACGAAACCGTCCTCGACGCCGTAGTCCGTCAGGAAGGTAAGGCAGTCGTAAGTGGTCACGAAGGGCGAGCGTACGTTGCCGGAGGCGCTGCGCATAGGGGCTGCCTACGATGGAATGCGAACGGAAAGGCTGGGAGGCCGCATGACTGCGCTATCTGATCTTGATCTGCGCATTCTGGCTTTCGAGCGCAGCTGGTGGCGGCAGCCAGGGGCAAAGGAGCGGGAGATCCTCGAGACGCTCGGCATGCCGGCCACCCGGTACTACCAGCTGCTGAATGAGCTGATCGACCGGCCGGAGGCGGCCGCATTTGACCCTGCGCTGGTCAGCCGCCTGCGGCGGCAGCGCAGCCGGCGGAAGCGGATCCGCTCGGCTCGCCCCGACGAGGGCAGGTGAGCGTCACCGGCAGCCCGCCGGTACTGCCCGTCCCGCATACGGCGGCCGGCCGGGACGGGCTCGCCGCGATGCTGCGGGATCCGGCCCGGGCGCTGATCGCGCTGGACTTCGACGGCACCCTGTCCCCGATCGTGGCGGATCCGGCGGCCGCCCGCGCGCACCCCGGTGCGGTCGGCGCCCTGGGCCGCCTGGCGCCGCTGGCCGGCACGCTGGCGGTCATCACCGGACGGCCGGCCCTGGCCGCAGTGGAGTACGGCCGGCTTGACCTGGTCCCCGGCCTGGTCGTGCTCGGCCAGTACGGCCGGGAACGCTGGGCGGCAGGCACCCTGACCGGGCCGGCGGCCTCGCCCGAAGTGGCGGCCGCCCGGCGGGAACTGCCTGCCGTGCTGGCCGCGGCGGGCGCGCCCGAGGGCACCTGGACAGAGGACAAGGGCGACGCGCTCGCCGTCCACACCCGCCGCGCCGCCCGGCCCGGCGAGGCGCTGGAACTTCTCCTCGGCCCGCTGTCCGGCCTGGCCGGACGGTCCGGCCTGGTTGTGGAGCCAGGCAGGTTCGTGATCGAACTGCGCCCGGCCGGTGCCGACAAGGGATCAGCCCTGAAAAACCTTGCGCGGAAACGAGGGTCGGGCACGACTCTCTTCTGCGGGGACGATCTCGGTGATGTGCCGGCCTTCCGCGCCGTCGCCACGCTGCGCGCCGACGGGATACCCGGTCTCGCCGTGTGCAGCGGCTCCGCCGAGGTCACCGGGCTGGCCGAGCATGCCGACCTGATGGTCGACGGGCCAGCCGGCGTCGTCGACCTGCTTAACGCGCTCGCCGGGGCCTTCGCCGCCGCGCAGCGACTAGCCGCCGCGCGGGACTAGCTGCCGAGGGGCTAGCTGCCGAGTGCGGCCAGCTGCTGGGCGAACCAAAGCTGCGGCGGCATGGCGGCGCCCGCCTTGGCCAGGGCAGCACTGCGCCGTGCTCGTTCGGAATCTGTCATGGAAAGAGCCTCGTGCAGGGCATCCGCGGTCGCGGTCACGTCGTACGGGTTGACGAGCAGCGCCTCGGAGCCGAGTTCGTCGGCCGCGCCCGCCTCCGTGGACAGCACCAGGGCGCAGCCGTGATCGGCCACGATGGGGATCTCCTTGGCGACCAGGTTCATGCCGTCCCTGATCGGGTTGACCAGCGCGACGTCCGCAATCCGGTAGGCGGCGAGCGACCTGGCGTAGTCGTCAAGTACCTCGAATATCAGCGGCTGCCAGTCCGCGGTGCCGAACTCCTCGTTGATCTCGCCGGCCAGCCGCTGCACGCTGGCGGTGTAGGCGCGGTACTCCGGCAGGTCGGTCCGGGACGGGTAGGCGAACGCGATGTGCGTCACCCGGCCCCGCCAGTGCGGGCGGGTGATCAGCAGCTCGCGGTAGGCAGCCAGGCCGCGGGCGATGTTCTTGGAAAGCTCGGTCCGGTCAACCCGGACGATCACCTTGGTGCGGCCGGCCGCCTCGGAGAGCGCCGCGAGCCTGTCCTGCACGTCCGGCTCCGCCGCGCGGGCAACCAGCTCATCGGCGTCCACGCCGAGCGGGCGCACGGCGACGCCGGTGACGTGGCCGCGGTAACTGACCTGCTGGGCGGCCCGGTCCACGGTGGCACCGAGAATCTCGGCGCAGCAGTCGAGGAACGAGTCCGCCCAGCGCTGGCTGAGGAACCCGGCCTGGTCCGCGCCGAGTATGCCCGCCAGCACCTCGCGGCCGGCCCAGTCGGGGAGCATCCGGTAATACTCCGGAGGTGCCCACGGAGTGTGCGAGAAATGCGCGATCTTAATGTCCGGCCGCAGGTCAGCCAGCATGCGGGGGACCAGCGAGAGGTGATAGTCCTGCACCACCGCCCGGACCGGTGGCCGGCTGCCCGCGGGACCGGCATCGGCGGCCAGGGCTTGGGCGAACGCGGCGTTGTAGGCCCGGAAGTGCGCCCAGTCGTCACGGAAGCCAGCGCCGAATGACGGCTGGTTCGGCGTGTCGTAAAGGAGATGGTGGATGAACCACAGGCAGGAATTCGCCACCCCGTTGTAGGCCGCGTCGAAGGTGGCTGCCGGGATGTCGAGGAGCCGGACCCCCGAGCCGCCTGGTGTCCCGTCCAGGTCCATCCGGCCGCCGGGTGCTTCGCCGGCCGCTGCCCGGTCCGCGTCGCTGAGCGCGGCGGCGACCCACAGCACGTCCGCCTCGCCGGCCACCGTGGAGAGCCCGCTGACCATGCCGCCGCCGCCCCGCCTGGCCGTCAGCTGCCCGTCGTCACCGAGCGCAAAGGACAGCGGCCCCCGGTTCGAGGCGATGAGAACTCGCCCGCCTGCTGATCGCCCGCTCATGTGCCTCCAGGGTAACCGGGCCTGCCGCCGGATACCCGGATACCGGGAGGGGGCACGCGGTCGGATGTCGGGTTAGAGTAATTCTTACAACTGCATAACGCTCATCCAGAGGGGTGGAGGGATCGGCCCTGCGAAACCCCGGCAACCATCACGGTGAGACGTGCCCGCGCCATGCGCAGCCGGCCATGACCCAGCGGTCAGGCCGCCTGAGCTAACTCTTCCGGCGAGGTCATCCCGTGACAGGTGCTAACTCCGGCCCGTGGCCAGTCGGCCACTGGGAAAGATGAGGAGAAAGGGCCTCGCCCCCATGAGCACGACGATCACGAAAACCCCGTCCCGGTTCGGCTACGCAAGCGGACTCGCCTGCCGTGAATGCGGGCAGACCTACGACCTCGGCGCTCAGCACGCCTGCTCGGAGTGCTTCGGGCCGCTGGAGGTCGGCTACGAGCTGCCGCAGCTGACCAGGGAGATCATCGAGGCCGGACCGCAGAACATCTGGCGGTACGCGAGCCTGCTGCCCGTCCCGCCCGGCATCGCCGGCACACCGAACACGGAGCCGGGCTGGACCCGCCTGGTCCGCGCGGACAACCTCGCCCGCGTGCTCGGGATGCGCGCGCTCTGGGTGAAGGACGAGCGCGGTAACCCCACGCACTCGTTCAAGGACCGGGTCGTCGCTGTCGCGCTTGCCGCCGCCACCGAGATGGGCTTCAAGGTCCTGGCCTGCCCGTCGACCGGCAACCTGGCCAACGCCGTGGCCGCCGCTGCGGCCAGGGCCGGCATCCGCTCCGTCGTGCTCGTGCCGGCTGACCTGGAGCAGCAGAAGATCCTGGGCACCGCCATCTACGGCGGCACGCTGGTGACGGTCGAGGGCAGCTATGACGACGTGAACAGGCTCGCCTCCGAGCTGGCCGACGAGCATGAGGACTGGGCGTTCGTCAACGTCAACGTGCGGCCGTATTACGCCGAGGGATCCAAGACCATCGGCTACGAGATCGCCGAGCAGCTCGGGTGGCGGGTGCCGTCCCAGATCGTGGTGCCGGTCGCGTCGGGAGCGCAGCTCGTCAAGATCGACAAGGCGTTCCGTGAGCTCTCCGCGCTCGGCCTGGTGGCCGAGGCGGACTGCCGGGTATTCGGCGCGCAGGCGGCCGGCTGCGCGCCGGTGGCCGCCGCGTTCCGGGCCGGTCATGACGTGGTGCAGCCGGTCCGGCCGGCCACCATCGCCAAGTCCCTGGCGATCGGCAACCCGGCGGACGGGCCGTACGTGCTCGACGTGGTCCGGCGTACCGGCGGCGCGGTCGCCGACGTGAGCGACGGCGAGATCGTGGACGCGATCCGCCTGCTCGCCGCGACCGAGGGCATCTTCGGGGAGACCGCGGTGGGCGTGACGCTCGCGGTGCTGCGCAAGCTGCTGGCCGCCGGGCAGCTGGACCCGGCCGCGGAGACCGTGATCATCAACTCGGGCGACGGGCTGAAGACCCTGGATGCAGTGGCCTCGGTCATCCCGCCGGTCACCCCGATCCGGGCGAGCCTGGCCGCCTTCGCCGAACTCGAATCACAGCGCTCCAGGCAGGAATCACAGCGCCGCACGCAGGCGGGCGCGGCATGAGCGTCTCCGTCCGGATCCCGACCATCCTGCGCTCCTATACCGGTGGCGCCGCCGAGGTCACCGCGGGGGCCGGCACCCTGCGCGAGGTGATCGCCGGGCTGGACGCCGCGTTTCCCGGCATCGGCGGCCGGATCCTGGATGACACGGGGAAGCTGCGGCGGTTCGTCAATGTCTACGTCGGTGACGAGGACGTGCGGTTCGCCGACGGGCTCGACACCCCGGTCCCGGCCGGAATCCAGGTCTCGGTCATCCCCGCGGTGGCAGGCGGCTGAGCTGCCCGCTGGTTTGCACTCTCACCCCGAGAGTGCTAAACAGGGCGTTGGCACTCTCGGGGTGAGAGTGACAACGCAGTAGCGTGATCGGGGCGATGAGGCTGATCCGGCGGCGGGAAGGGACTGTCCGCAGGTGATGCCGTCCGTCGCGGGCGTCGGCTCGATCGGCACGCATGGCACAAAGTTCCGGGAGGACTGGAGCCTATGGCAGCGAAGATGATCGCGTATGACGAGGAAGCCAGGCGCGGCCTCGAGCGCGGCATGAACCAGCTCGCTGACGCCGTGAAGGTAACCCTCGGCCCGAAGGGCCGGAACGTGGTGCTCGAGAAGAAGTGGGGAGCCCCCACGATCACCAACGATGGCGTGTCCATCGCCAAGGAGATCGAGCTCGAGGACCCGTGGGAGAAAATCGGCGCGGAGCTGGTTAAGGAAGTAGCGAAGAAGACGGACGACGTCGCAGGCGACGGCACCACGACGGCGACAGTACTCGCCCAGGCACTGGTCCGCGAGGGCCTGCGCAACGTGGCCGCCGGCGCCAACCCGATGTCCCTGAAGCGGGGCATCGAGGCGGCCGTCGAGCGGGTGAGCGAGGAACTCTCCAAGCTCGCCAAGGACGTGGAGACCAAGGAGCAGATCGCCTCGACTGCCTCCATCTCGGCTGGCGACAGCTCGATCGGCGAGATGATCGCCGAGGCGATGGACAAGGTCGGCAAGGAAGGCGTCATCACCGTTGAGGAGAGCAACACCTTCGGACTTGAGCTTGAGCTCACCGAGGGCATGCGCTTCGACAAGGGTTACATCTCGCACTACTTCGCCACCGACCCGGAGCGGATGGAGGCCGTCCTCGACGATCCCTACATCCTGATCGTCAACTCCAAGGTGTCGGCGAACAAGGATCTGCTCCCGCTCCTCGACAAGGTGGTGCAGTCGGGCAAGCCGCTCGTCATCATCGCCGAGGACGTCGATGGCGAGGCGCTGGCGACCCTGGTCGTCAACAAGATCCGCGGGCTCTTCAAGTCCGTCGCGGTGAAGGCACCCGGTTTCGGTGACCGCCGCAAGGCCATGCTTGGTGACATTGCCATCCTTACCGGTGGCCAGGTCATCAGCGAGGAAGTCGGCCTCAAGCTGGAGAGCGCCGATGTCGACCTGCTGGGCAAGGCCCGCAAGGTCGTCGTCACCAAGGACGAGACGACGATCGTGGACGGCGCGGGCGACGCCGAGCAGATCTCCGGCCGGGTCAACCAGATCCGCGCGGAGATCGAGAACACCGACTCGGACTACGACAAGGAGAAGCTCCAGGAGCGTCTCGCCAAGCTGGCCGGCGGCGTTGCCGTCATCAAGGCGGGCGCGGCGACCGAGGTGGAGCTGAAGGAGCGCAAGCACCGCATCGAGGACGCGGTGCGCAATGCCAAGGCTGCGGTCGAGGAGGGCATCGTCGCCGGCGGCGGCGTGGCCCTGATCCAGGCGGGCACGAACGCGTTCAAGAAGCTCGACCTCTCGGGCGACGAGGCGACCGGCGCGACCATCGTGCGCCGTGCGCTGGAGGAGCCGCTCAAGCAGATCGCGATCAACGCCGGCCTTGAGGGCGGCGTCGTGACCGAGAAGGTGCGGTCGCTGACCCCGGGTCACGGCCTCAACGCTGCGACCGGCGACTACGTCGACATGTTCAAGGCCGGCATCATCGATCCGGCGAAGGTGACGCGTTCCGCTTTGCAGAACGCTGCTTCCATCGCCGGGCTTTTCCTCACCACCGAGGCAGTGATCGTGGAGAAGCCGGAGAAGAACCCGGCTCCTGCGGCGCCAGGCGGCGGCGGTGACATGGACTTCTAGCCAGCGAATGCCTTGCCGGGATTCCCGGCAAGGCAGCGCAGCTAGGCCGAGTCCTTCCTGATCAGGCGGTTCACAACGAACCGCCTGGGCCAGGGCGAGGGGGCGGTCCCGGTACGACCGGGGCCGCCCCCTCCGGCCTTTTCCCAGTCAGCCGACGGTATTTTCTCGTGCCTGCAGGCTGCACAAGATGCCTGATAAGAGGGATTATCTGCGCATGGACCCCTCGACCGAGCAGCTCATCCGCGACTACCTCAACCGGCTGGCGGTTGCGGCGCGGAGCAGCATGAGCCCGGACGAGCTGAGGGCCTTCCTCGGCCGGATGCATGACTCGATTGACCGCCAGTACGTGGCCTACGGCAGCCCGAGCACCGCCGAGGTCAGCAGCGCGCTTGCCGCCATGGGAGAGCCGGCGGCGCTGGTCGGCCGGGAGCACGCCCGGCTGGCGGCGGCGCGGGCCGGGCTGGATGCCAGCAGCCCGCGCGCCGCGGGCGCTTCGGCCACCACCGCGGCCACCGCCGCGGACGGGCCGACGGGCGGGCCGGCCGTGACTGCGGGCCCGCCAGCAGTGACTACGGGCGCATTGCCCGGTGCGCAGCCAACCGGGGACACCGCCCCGGGCGATTCCGGCAAGCGGCCGCTGCGCTTCCCCGGCAAGACCCGGCGCAATGCCGGGCGCCGCGGCGGTCAGCCCGCTGCCGAGGCCGAGCCGGGCGCGGATCCAGTTTCCGCGCGGACCGCCAGCCAGCGGGCCGTTCAGCGCCGGTCGGTCACTGCCCGCCGGAAGCCGGCCGAGATCCTGGTCGACAAGCCCGCGGCCAGCAAGAACGCCGCGCGTCCGCGCGGACCGCAGGGCAGGGACAGCCCGGTCCTGCTGCCCCTGAAGCGGAACGCTCTCATTACCCGCGATCCGCCGGCCGACCCGGAGCCGTGGCCCGGCGACCCGCCGGATCCGGCAGATCAGCCGGGCACGGCGGTGGCGTTCGTGGTGGCGCCGCCGCAGGACCCGCAGACCAATGTCGTGGCACCGCCGAAATTCCAGCCGGTAGGCGAGCCCGTCGCATGGTCGGCGTCCTCGCCGGGACGCAGGCGCGGCCCGGGGCCGGGTACATCACGCGGTCCGGGGCCGGGTGCGTCACGCGGTCCGGGGCCGGGTGCGTCACGCGGTCCTGGGCCGGGTGCGTCGCGTGGTCCTGGGCCGGGTGCGACACGCGGCCCCGGGCCGGGCACCGAGCTGGGCTCTGAACCGGGTGCCGAGGCCGGCCCTGAATCCGATCCCGGGCCCGGTCCTGACCCGGACTCCGGGCCGGGCATCGAGTCCAGCATGCGGGAGCGGGTCACCGCCAGCGTCAGCGTGTTCATCCAGCGGGCGCCGGGGCTGGCGCGGCAGCACCCGCTGGAATGCGCCGCCGTGATCCTGCTGGGCCTGGGCGGCCTGATCTTCCCCCCGATCTGGCTGCTGGGCGCGCTTGTCGCGCTGCCGTCCCGGCTATGGGACATCAAGGACAAGCTGACCGGGCTCGCTCTGCCCGCCGTGGTGGCGATCGTCGGGGGGGCCGGCCTGGCGATGGGCAGCAGTCACACCACGGGCGGGGCTTATTTCCACGAAGCGCTTAATATCGGCGGATATCTGATCAGGGCCGGGGCCGTGCTCGGCGCCGGCTACCTGGCCTGGCGCGTGCAGCGTGGCCAGCGTCAGCCGGTCGAGCCGCCCTGGCGCCGTCAGTACCGCTGAGGTGACCGGATATGAGACCGGCACGCCCTGCCCGGTCCGCTGATGGACCGGATAGCCTGGAAGCCGACGCTCTGTGTCACGTAATCAAATCCCTCCTCGCGTAAGGTCCCGCTCGTGCCCTCTGGCAAGGTCAAGTGGTATGACGCCGACAAAGGCTTCGGCTTCCTCACCCGTGATGACGGGGGTGAGGTCTTTGTGCATTCGTCTGCGCTGGACGGCAGCGGCACCGTGCTCCGGGCTGGCCAGCGAGTCGAGTTCGGCGTCGCGGAAGGTCGCCGGGGTACTCAGGCGCTGCAGGTGCGGACCCTTGAGCCGCCGCCGACCGTGGCCAAGCCGAGCCAGAAGGACAAGGACCCGGACGAGATGGTCGTGATCGTCGAGGACCTGATCAAGCTGCTGGACGGGGTGTCGAACACCTACCGGCGCGGTAAGCACCCGGACAGCCGGGACGCGAAGAAGATCGGGGCGGTGCTGCGGGCCGTCGCGGCCGACATCGAGGCCTGATCCCGGCATCGACCCCGGTACCCGGACCCCGGACCCTGGCCTGCCAGGGCTAGGGATGTCTTGCTCGCTAGCTTCTGGTACTACAGCGAGAGATCGTGATCTTCGCAGTTGCGTGGCTTACCTGACTTGGGCCACGTTTCGGCCTTGAGTGATTCCGCGAGGCGCTGACCTCGGGGGTTGCCGGTTGGGGCGAGTGGAGTTGCGCACTGATCCTGGGTCGTAGCGCCGGGCTGGCGGCCGCGTACGTGCGCACCGTGAAGACAGCGTCAGGCGGCACCGCGGTGCAGGTGCACTCGGCCCGTTTACCCGAGGACCTTCCGGGGCGCCCTTGACGGCATCCGCCGTCACTCAGGCGCGCCTGGCTGACCAGCCCGGGCGTGACTCGTGTCAAGGCGGCGGCGCCTATGCGCCGCCAGGCAGGGCAGGACTCTGGCTGCGCATGGCCGCCGGGAGAGCAGCCGCGCTACGCTTTCCTGCATCGTGCGAGCGGGGGAGGCGGAGGTGCCGGTGACGACAGGACCGCAAGATCCGGCAGCGGCGGGTCGTGACCGGCTCAGGGCGGGTCACGCCGACCGCGAGCAGGTAATCGAGGCGCTGAAGGACGCGTTCGTGCACGGCCGGCTGACCAGGGACGAATTCGGCACGCGGGCGGGCCGGGCGCTGGCCGCGCGGACCTACGCCGACCTGGCCGCGCTCACCGCCGACATCCCGCCCGCCCCGGCCCCAGCCGCCCCGGCGCGCCCGACCGCCCCGGCCCGGCGCCGGCCGCTGGCCAGGGCGGCCGCCGGGTCGGGCGGCTGCCTGGTCGTCGCCTTCGCCGCCATGCAGGTCCACCGCCTCGCCGATCCGGGCAACACCCCCGGCACCCTCCCCGGGTCCTTGGCGCTCCCGAGCTTCCTGGTGGCCCTTACCGCCGTATTCGCGGCGCTGTTCATCGTGATCTACGGGGTGGGAACCTCAGTGGAGCAACGACGTTCCCGCGGGCAGCTGCCGCCCCGGCCGGGTCCGGGCGGCCACGCCCTCGACAGCGAACGGCGCGGCGGCACCGGCCGTGATCGGATTCCCCCTGGCCCCCGCACCGACCCGACCCGCGCCGACCTGCGGGCTCACAAGTCACGGCAGCACCGGCAGCACATGCCCGCCCGAGCGGGCCGGGCAGCCCGCCGCGCGAGACCAGCGCCAGGCGCGGCCTGACGCCGGCGAAAAGCGCACCGGGACCGCTGTCTCCCGGTTGTCCAGGCCGGGCTCTACGCCTTAGCCCGCACAAGATTCCCGCACGACCGGACACGGAAACAAGCAGCACAGAACGCCGGAACCCGTACTCCCGCAAGCCTGAATCCAACGGCACTCAGGTGCGCTGAAATGGCTAAGTTGGCCCAACTCAGACCAGAAGGACAAGAACCCGGACGAGATGGTCGTGATCGTCGAGGACCTGATCAAGCTGCTCGACGGGGTGTCGAACACCTACCGGCGCGGTAAGCACCCGGACAGCCGGGACGCGAAGAAGATCGGGGCGGTGCTGCGGGCCGTCGCGGCCGACATCGAGGCCTGATCCCGGCACCATCGAGCCCGGTACCCGGAACCCGGTACCCCGGTACCCGGATCCACCCCGGTACCCGGTACCGCCTGGCCTTCCCAGGGCTAGCGCGGCGACCGGGACATCTGCGGCTGTGCCAGGTGGCGCCTGCCATCCAGGATCCGGCGCCGCCTGCGCAGTAGCAGCACCGTCAGGGCCAGGCCCAGGCCGCTCGCGGCAACGGCGAGCCCGGCCACGCCGCTGTTGGTCAGCGACATCAGCAGCCCGGCCAGGCCGCCGACCACCCAGGCCAGCTGATGCAGCGTCTCTGACGCCGCGAACGTGGAGGAACGCATCTCCTCACCGATCTCCCGCTGCACGATCGAGTCGAGCGAGAGTTTCACCAGTGCCTGCCCGAGCGCGGCCATCAGCGCCACGACCAGCGCGGCCCACAGCCCGAACAACACCGCGCACGCCGCGGTGACCACCGTGGTCAGGCCCAGCATGCCGAAAACGATGACCTGCGGCGCACGCGACTTGAGGCCCGCGCCGATCGCCGTGCCGAGGAACCCGCCCAGCGCCGCGGCCGCGGCCATCTCGCCTAGCGCCAGCTTGTCCGGCACGGTACCGAAATGCACGGTCCGGAGCAGGAACGCGAGGAAGAAGATCATGAAGCCGGAGAACGCGCGCTGCGCGGCGTTGGCGCCCATCGCCTCGCCGACTACCGGCCCCAGCCGCGGGAGCCGCCACCGCCGCTGTCCGGACTTCGGCAGCGGCACGGTGCCCTGTGGTCCTGGCGGCCGCTGCGGCGGCGGTCCCGGCCCGCCGGCCGGCTCCGGCGCAGGCCGGCCCGGGCCGGCCGCAGTGCCCGCCGGGCTGGCCGCGAGCCCGGCCGAGACGACCAGCGGAGAGTCGACGCCTTCCGGCAGCCGGAGGCAGAGTGCCATCGCGGCCAGGTAGGCCACGGTGCCGATGCGCAGCACCCACGCGGCGCCGGCCTGGCCGCCGCCCGCGATGACATCGATGCCCGCGGCCGCGCCGACACCGACAGTGGAGGCGATCAGCGCCGCCAGCGCGGACCGCGCGTTTGCCGTGACCAGCGTGATCTCCGCCGGGAGCAGCCGGGGCGCGATCGCGCTGCGGGTGACCCCGAAGGCCTTCTGCAGCACCAGCACCCCGAAGGCGGCCGGCAGCAGGTTGACCGCGTCGTTGTGCTGGACGGCCACCGCCATGCCCCAGCAGAGCAGCCCGCGGGCGAGCAGGGTGCCCGCCAGGATGAACCGGCGACCCTGCTGGACCTTGTCCAGCATCGGCCCGATGAACGGCGCGAGCACGGCGAAGGGCGCCATCGTGATCAGCAGCGCCAGCGCGATCTTGGTGCGGGCCTGGTCGAGCGAGGCGCTGAAGAACAGCGTGCCCGCCAGCGCCACCGTGACGAAGGCGTCGCCGATGCTGCTGGCGGCGGTTAGCTCGATCAGGTTAGAAAGCCCGGTACGCCCGGCTCCGGATGCACCAGTCAGCCGGTGCAGGACGCGGCTCGCGCCGCCCGCCGCGGAGGCGCCGGCCCGGGCCGCCGACTGCGAGGCAGACACGACAGAGCGAGTAGCCCGCCGGGCTCGCGTGCTCGTGCCGGACTCCCGCATAGCCCAAGTATTCTGCCTATCGAAGGCTGCGACGACCCGGCCGGCCGGGCGGGTTTTCCGCAGTCCCCGGTTATCGCCGCATGCATGCCACCTGATAAGGAACAATCACTGACCGTGAGCCCTACCCGAACCCGCACCAGGGAGCCCGACGAGGCATGCGCCCAGGCCGTTGACCTAGCTCGCGCCGCGGCACAGGAGATAGCGGAGGCCAGCCAGGTCGGACCGCACCGAGGCATCGAAGTCGACGGCGATCGGGTAGTCACGCACCTGTTCGATTGCCAGGACCCGGCCTACACCGGGTGGCGCTGGGCCATCACTGTCGCCCGGGCATCCCGCGCCAAGCTGGTCACGGTCAGTGAGGGCGTGCTGCTGCCCGGCCCGGACTCGCTGCTCGCGCCGGACTGGGTCCCCTGGCGGGACCGGGTCAGGCCGGGCGATGTAGGCGTGGGCGACCTGCTGCCGGTAGGGCAGGACGACGAGCGGCTGGTGCCCGCCGCCGTGCTCGAAGGTGACGACGGAGTGCTGGACTGGGACGACAGCGCGGACTGGGAAGGCGGGCAGGATCTGCTGGCCGCCATGAACCTGGCAGGAGCCGCCGGCGGAGCGCCAGCCGCCGGCGGAGCGCCAGCCACCGGTGCCACAGCCGCGGAGGGATCAGCCGCCTCGGCCCCGGCCGCCGCGGATGTCAGCCCCGCGCCGGTCCGCGCGCGCGTGCTGTCGGCAATCGGGCGGGATGAGACGGCCGCGCGGTGGTATGGCGGCGAGCACGGGCCCAGCACGCCGCTCGCGCACGCGGCGCCGGCACCCTGCGCTACCTGCGGGTTCCTCGTCCGCCTGGGCAGCCCGCTCGGACGGGTGTTCGGGGTGTGCGCGAATGAGTACGCGCCCGATGACGGGAAGGTCGTGTCCCTGGACCACGGCTGCGGCGCGCACTCGGAGGCGATCACGCCCATCGGCCCGTTCGGCACCATCGCCCCGGTTGTCGATGAGCTTGGCTATGACCTCGTCGACGCGCCGGGCATCTCCATGTCCGAGACCGTCTTCGAGTCGCTCGATCACGCCTAGCCGCCGCGCCCGGGGTGGCCTGCCCGGACGGGCCGCGCCCCGGCTGGCCGCGCCCGGCCTAGCCGGACTGCCGTGCGGCACGGCGCTGCGCGGCACGGATGCGCGACCGCTTGAGCACCGGCACGTAGCAGAGCCCGAAAATCCCGAAGCCGAGCCCGGTCGCGCATGTCCAGATCCACCAGCGGTCGGCGGCCGGGATGCTCCCGGCCGCGATCAGCACGACGATCAGGGCAATCGCCCAGCCTGCGGTGATGACCCCGGTCACCAGCTGATCGTTGGCCTCAAGCGGCGGCGGGGCGGGTCGTCTCGGGCGGCTCACGAATTCCAGGTTAGTCGCCGGCTGGCAAACGCCCGTAACGGCGCCTTCCGTGCTGTACTTAGAGCCCTCCGGTCCACTGTCGGCCCGGCCACCCGCCCGTTCCCCCGCTAACTGTTTGACGGAATGCCGGACAGCCGTCTACGGTTAGCAAGAGTAATGACTCAGGCTAAAGAACATGACGACTGCAGCGCAGAGCAGGTCGGACGCCGGCCTCGCCACGGCACTACGGATCTCGGTGAGCAGGCTGGCCCGCCGGCTCCGCGTCGAGCGGATAGCGCAGGGGTCGATCCACCAGGTGCTATCCGACACCCAGCTGGCCGCGCTCGCGGCGCTGGAGCGGCACGAGACGATGAGCCCCGGCGAGCTGGCCGAGCACGAAAAGGTACAGCCGCCCTCCATGACAAGGGTCATCGCCGCGCTCGAGGAGCGCAATCTGGTAACCCGGATGCCGCATCCCACGGACCGGCGCCAGGTCGTGCTGACGGTGACCGCCGAGGGCAGGGACCTGGTACACCAGGCCCGGCGGCTGCGGGAGGCGTGGCTGGCCAAGCGGCTACAGGAACTGACCCCGCAGGAACGGGCCACGCTCCGGGCGGCCGCGCCCATTCTGGAGAAGCTCAGCCAGTCCTGAGCGCACCGGCGGCCTCCGGCCACCGGATGTTCAAGTCGCTCGGCACGCGCAACTACCGGCTGTTCGCGACCGGGCAGGTCGTCTCCAACACCGGCAGCTGGATGCAGCGCGTCGCCCAGGACTGGCTGGTGCTCGAGCTCACCCATAACAGCGGCACCGCGCTGGGCATCACCACCGGCCTGCAGTTCCTGCCGATGCTGTTCAGCATGTACGGCGGGATGGTCGCCGACCGGTATCCCAAGCGCCGCATCCTGATGGCCACCCAGGCGACCATGGGCGGCCTCGCCCTGATCCTCGGCGTGCTGGCCATCACCGGCGTGGTGCAGATCTGGCAGGTCTACGCCCTGGCGTTCGCGCTCGGCGTGGTCACCGTCGTGGACAACCCGACCCGGCAGAGCTTCGCCGTCGAGATGGTCGGACGGGACGGCATGCCGAACGCGATCGCGCTGAACAGCGCCGTGTTCAACCTCGCCAGGATCGTCGGGCCCGCGATCGCCGGCCTGGTCATCAGCGCGGTCGGGACGCCCGCGGCCTTCCTGGTCAACGCCGCGTCCTTCGGTGCCGTGCTGATCAGCCTGAAGCTGATGCGGCCGTCGGAGCTGCACCCGGTCAAGCCGGTGCCCAGGGCGAAGGGCCAGCTGCGCGAGGCGATGCGGTACGTGCGGGCCCGGCCCAACCTGTGGCTGTCCATGGTGCTGATCTTCTTCGTGGCCACGTTCGGGATGAACTTCCAGGTGACCAACGCGCTGATGTCCCGCCAGGTGTTCCACACCGGCGCGGGGGCGTTCGGCCTGGCCTCGGCGGTGTTCGCGGTCGGTGCGCTCGGCGGCGCGCTGCTCGCCGCCCGCCGCGGCCGGCCGACCATGGGGCTGCTGCTGGCGATGTCGCTCGGGTTCAGCCTGTGCGAGGTAGCCGGCGGGCTGATGCCGGACTTCTGGCTGTTCCTCGCCGTGCTCGTGCCCACCGGGCTGACGCTGCTCAGCTTCACCACCGCCGCGAACTCCGCGACGCAGCTCGGTACCACCGCGGCCATGCGCGGCCGCGTGATGGGGCTGTACATGCTGGTATTCCTGGGCGGCGCGCCGCTCGGAGCGCCGTTGTCCGGCTGGATCGCCGAGCTGTACGGGCCCAGGATTTCCATGATCGCCGGAGGGGTGATCTCCGCCATCGCCACGGTCGTCATCGCGGCCGTGCTCGTCCGGCTCCGCGGCGTGCGCGCGCGGTCCTATCTCCGGCCCGCCCAGCTGGCCCGGATGGTCGCCTGACAGCGGCTGCCGGCCAGCGCGTGCGGCACACTGGGCGGATGACTGAACGCACCGATCCGCCGCTTGAGGCACCCGAGCGGCAGATGCTGACGACCTGGCTCGACTATCACCGGGACACGCTGGCCTGGAAGTGCGCGGGGCTGACGGACGAGCAGCTCCGCGAGCGGGCCGTCCCGCCGTCCAGTCTTTCGCTGCTCGGCCTTCTGCGGCACATGTCCGATGTGGAGCGGGGCTGGTTCCGGCGGGTCCTGGGCGGCGAGGACGCGCCGTACCGCTACGGCGCCGACGCGAATCCCGACGCGGAGTTCGATGACGTGGGCACCGCCGACGTGGCCGCGGCATTCGCCAGCTGGCGGGCTGACTGCGAGCGGGCCAGGGAGCTGGTCGCCGCCGCCCCGTCGCTGGATGTCACCGGGGAACGGCGGGGTGAGCGATTCTCGCTGCGCTGGATCCTGGTGCACATGATCGAGGAGTACGCCAGGCATAACGGGCACGCGGACCTGCTGCGCGAGCGGATCGACGGCTCGGTCGGGGAATGACCGGCGGCCCGGGCGGGAATGACCCGCGATCGTCTGCCGGTTCTCCCTGCTGGCGGGCGGCGGAAGCCGCGGCCTGCTACCAATGGCTGCGATGAGGTTATTCGTAGCGATCGCGCCGTCCGCGGTAGCGCTCGACGAGCTTGAGGCCGCGACAAGGCCGCTGCGAGGCGCCTGGCCGCAGCTGCGCTGGACGGACCGCCCCGCGTGGCACATCACGCTCGCGTTCCTCGGCGAGGTGGACGAGCCGGTGGCCGCGCGGCTCGCGCCGCGACTGGCGGGGGCCGCGGGCCGCGGCCCCGCTCTCGGCTTGTCCGTGGCCGGATCGGGCGCCTTCCCCGCCCCGGCCAGGGCGCGCGTGCTCTGGACCGGGATCGCCGGGGACCTGACGGGCCTGAAGCGGCTTTCGGCTGAAGTCGTCAAGGGCGCACGCCAGGCGGAGGCGCCGCCGCCCGACGACGGCAGGGGCTTCATGCCGCACCTGACGCTGGCGCGCTGCCGCGCGCCCGCCGACGTGAGCTCGCTGGCCGGGGCGCTGGCCGGATACGCGGGCACGCCGTGGGCGGCCACCGAGATCCACCTGATCCGCAGCCGCCTCGGCACCCGGCCGAGATACCAGGTCATCGGCACCTGGCCGCTGTGCGGCCCGCCCCCAGGCGGCCCGCCCGCAGACGGCCCGCAGGCAGTCCGTTAGAGGCGCTCGATGACGTAGTCGATGCACGCGGTCAGCGCCTGCACGTCGGCCGGGTCCACGGCCGGGAACATGCCGATGCGCAGCTGGTTGCGGCCGAGCTTGCGGTACGGCTCGGTGTCGACGATCCCGTTCGCCCGCAGCGCCGCCGCGAGCGCGGCCGCGTCCACCGCGGCGTCGAAGTCGATCGTGCCGACCACCTGGGAGCGCTGCTCCGGGCTGGCCACGAATGGCGTCGCGTAGGGCGCCTTCTCGGCCCACTCGTACAGCCGGGCCGAGGAATCCGCCGTCCGCGCGACAGCCCAGTCCAGGCCGCCCTGGCTCAGCAGCCAGTACACCTGGTCGGCCAGCAGGATCAGGGTGGCCAGCGACGGCGTGTTGTAGGTCTGCTGCAGCCGGGAGTTGCTGATCGCGACCGGCAGCGAGAAGAACTCCGGTATGTACCGGCCGCCGGACGCCAGGTGCTCCGCCCGGGTGACCGCGGCGGGCGACATCAGCGCGATCCACAGGCCGCCGTCCGAGCCGAAGCTCTTCTGCGGCGCGAAGTAGTACACGTCGAACTCGCCAGCCTCCACCGGCAGGCCGCCCGCGCCGCTGGTCGCGTCCACCAGCAGCAGCGCGCCGGGATCCGCGCCCGGCACCCGGGCGACGGGCATGGCCACCCCGGTGGACGTCTCGTTGTGAGTGAGCGCATAGGCGTCCACGCCGCCCTCGGCCCGGGCCGCGGGATGCGTGCCCGGCGCGGATTCGATCACCGCCGGCGAGTCCAGCCACGGCGCGGCGGAGGTCACCTTGGCGAACTTCGCCGAGAACTCGCCGAACGTCAGGTGCTGCGAGCGGTGATCGATGAGGCCGAACGCCGCGATCTCCCAGAAGGCGGTGGTGCCGCCGTTGCCGAGGATGACCTCGTAGCCGTCCGGCAGGGCGAACAACTCGGCCAGCCCGGCCCGGATCCGCTGTACCAGCGCGCGGACCGGGGCCTGGCGGTGCGAGGTACCCATCAGCGCCGCGCCCGGCCCGGCCAGCGCGGTCAGCTGCTCCGGCCGGATTTTGGACGGGCCGCAGCCGAACCTGCCATCGGCCGGGCGCAGGCCGGCCGGGATGGTGATGCCCGGCGCGGCCGGGGCTGGCCCGGCCGGCACCGGGGCGCGCTGGCCCGGCTGCTGGTCAGACATCCTTGTCCAGGACATCGGCGGCGCCGGGCACGTCCGAGACCGACCGGGCCTTCGGGCCGATATAGCGGGCGCTCGGCCGGACCAGCCGCCCGGTGCGCTTCTGCTCCAGGATGTGCGCCGCCCAGCCGGCCGTGCGCGCGCAGGTGAACATCGAGGTGAACATGTGCGAGGGCACCTCGGCGAAGTCCAGCATGATCGCCGCCCAGAACTCCACGTTGGTGGCGAGCACCCGGTCCGGCCTGCGGGCGTGCAGCTCGGCCAGCGCCGCCGTCTCCAGCGCGGCCGCCACCTCGTACCTGGGCGCGTGCAGTTCCCTGGCCGTCCGGCGCAGCACCCGGGCCCGCGGGTCCTCGGCCCGGTACACCCGGTGACCGAAGCCCATCAGCCGCTCGCCGCTATCCAGCGCCTGCTTGACGTAGGCGGCCGCGTCGCCGGTCTTCTCAACTTGCTCGATCATGTGCAGCACCCGCGCCGGGGCACCGCCGTGCAGCGGGCCGGACATCGCGCCGACCGCGCCGGAGAGCGCGGCGGCCACGTCCGCGCCGGTGGAGGCGATAACGCGGGCGGTGAAGGTGGACGCGTTCATGCCGTGCTCAGCCGCCGAGGACCAGTAGGCGTCGATGGCCTTCACGTGCCGGGGGTCGGGCTCGCCGCGCCAGCGGATCATGAACCGCTCGCAGATCGTATTGGCCGCGTCCACCTGCCGTTGCGGGACCATCGGCAGCCCCGGCCCGCGGGCCGACTGCGCGACGAAGGACAGCGCCATCACCGACGCGCGGGCCAGGTCATCGCGAGCCTGCTCGTCACTGATGTCCAGCAGCTGGTGCATCCCCCAGGCCGGCGCCAGCATCGCGAGCGCGCTCTGCACGTCCACCCGGATGTCGCCGGAATGCACCGGGATCGGGTACGGCTCAGCCGGCGGCAGGCCGGGCGCGAAGGCGTTATCCACCAGCAGCCCCCAGACGTGCCCGTAGGACACGTGCCCGACCAGTTCCTCAATGTCCACCCCGCGGTAGCGGAGCGAGCCGCCCTCTTTGTCGGGTTCGGCGATTTCCGTCTCGAACGCGACGACGCCCTCGAGTCCGGGCGTGAAGTCGGACATCTGCCGTGCCTCCATCTCCTTTGTCAGCTGCTGGCCGGGGCTCGGCCTGCCGTCCGGCCGCCGGTCCGGGACTGGCGGCTGGGGCGGCTATGAGGTGCCAGCCGACCCATTCAACCGCGCGCGGGGGCAATAGGCTAACTCCGCCGTGCGCAGTCCAGCCGGTGCCCGTCTGACCAGTGCGGACGCGCGGGCTGCCGCAGAACTCCGGCAGGTAAGGATCACCACTCGTGGATGCCACCCGGCAGGACGATGACCCGGCCCAGCCTGCCGGGCAGCAGGAAGCCATTCTCGATGCGGCCATGCTGGCCGGTCACCCGGTCACCCAGTTCGCCCGCTGGATGGCTGACGCGGTAGCAGTGCCGCTGCCGGAGCCGACCGCGATGGTGCTGGCGACGGTCTCCGGTGACGGCCGTCCGCGCGCCCGGACCGTGCTGCTGAAGAGCTATGACGCCGGCGGCTTCACCTTCTACACCAACCGCACCTCCAGGAAGGCCACGGACCTGGCCGCCGTGCCGCGGGCCTGCCTGCTGTTCCCGTGGCACGCGATGCAGCGGCAGGTGATCATCGAGGGCACGGTGACCGCGTTGTCCACCGAGCAGAGCGAGCCTTACTTTCGCTCCCGGCCGCGCGGTTCGCAGCTCGGCGCCTGGGCCAGCAGGCAGTCATCGGTGATCGCGTCCCGCGATGAGCTCGACGAGCGTTACGGCGCGCTGGCGCGCCGGTGGCCGGAGGGAGTGCCGGTGCCGATGCCGGAATTCTGGGGCGGTTACCGGGTTGTACCGGTTACGTATGAGTTCTGGCAAGGGCGCCGCAACCGGCTGCACGACCGGTTCCGCTACCGGCGGGCCGGCCGGGAATGGGTTGTCGAGCGGCAGGCTCCCTGACACACGCGGGCATAGCATCGGTGGTGAGGGGAGGATCCTTGACAGCGCACGGGCTCATCGACACGACGGAAATGTACCTTCGGACGATCTTCGAGCTTGAAGAGGAAGGCATCGTCCCGTTGCGCGCGCGCATCGCCGAGCGGCTGTCGCAAAGCGGCCCGACGGTGAGCCAGACGGTGGCGCGGATGGAGCGCGACGGGCTGGTCCGGGTCGAGGGGGACCGGCAGCTGTCGCTGACCGGCCAGGGCCGCGCGCTGGCGGTGCGGGTCATGCGCAAGCACCGGCTGGCCGAGTGCCTGCTGGTCGGGGTCATCGGGCTGCCCTGGGAAGAGGTGCATATCGAGGCGTGCCGGTGGGAGCACGTTATTTCCGACAATGTGGAGCGCCGGCTGGCCGAGCTGCTGGCGTATCCGGTCCATTGCCCGCACGGGAATGTCATTCCCGGGCTGGACGAGCTCGGGATACCGCCCGATGCCAGCAAGCGGGCATTGGCTGCCGGGCTTGAGGATGCGGTGGCCATGACCACGGTCGCAACGGCGGGCGCCCAGCCAGTAGTGATCCGCCGGATAAGTGAACAAGTCCAGAGTGATCAGGATCTGATGCTTAGACTAAAGCGCATCGGGATACAACCGGGACGCGAGGTAGCGCTCTCGGCCAGCGCTGACGGCGTGCGGGTGACCAGTGAGGACAGGGCCGATGGTGTCACGGCGGAGTTGCCGAGCAGCGTCGCCGTGCATGTCTTCGTTACGAGGTCCTAGGCGTTGCGGCGGCAGGCGGGCCAGCGATGGCGCCCGTGGTACGGCGGCAGCGCGGTGAGGCGGCCGGGTGCTGCCGAGGCGGCCGGCGGCCTGGCGGGTCTTAGCGCGGACGAGGTTCTCGACTACGCCGAGGCCGGCGTTATCGTCACCGACCGGCTGGGGAATCTGCAGTACGCGAATTCGTTCGCGGTAAGGCTCTTCGGATTTCCCGATGAGGCCGGGCATATTGTCGGCCGCTCGCTTCTTTCCCTCGGATTCGAGGAAGGTGACCTGCGCAAGGCCAACTACCTGGCCGGCCAGGCGCTGCGGGGCCGCGCGTGGGATGGGACCTTCGCGATCGCGCGGGCCGACGGCTCGCGCGTATTCGTCCGCGCGCAGGCGGTGCCGCTGCGCCCCAAGGGCGGCGAGATCACCGGCATCGTGATCGTGGCGCGCGAGGCCACCCGGCGCGGCGGCCTGCGCGAGCGGGAGCAGATCGGGCTGCTTGAGCAGATCGGGGAACGGCTGGCCGGGTCGCTGGAGATCGGCATCACCTTGCGGCGCGTGGCCGAGATGCTGGTGCCCCAGTTCGCCGACCACTGCCTGATCGACTTGTTCCAGGGCAACAAGCTGATCCGCCGGGCGCAGCACCATGCCAGCGGATGGACACCGGAGCCAGGCACCTGGGCCATGGTCGGCGAGCAAATCAGCTACCCCGAAGGTCACTTCAGCCGGCAGGCGATGGACCTGATGGACACGGTCGTCGTGGAGCACATGGACCCGCAGCAGTATCCCGCGCCGAGCAGCGGAGCCTTCCGGATGGGCAATGAGGTGGGCCTGAGATCCATCATTGCCGCACCGCTGATCGCCCGCGGGGAACTGCTCGGCGTGATGAACCTCGCCCTCTCCCGGCTGACCGAGCGCGAGGAACCTTATTACGACGCCGACGACCGTGACTTCCTCGGCGCGATCGCCGGCCGGGTCGCGATCGCCATCGACAACGCGATGCTGTTCGAGGAAGAGCGGCGCACCGCGCT
This sequence comes from uncultured Actinomycetes bacterium, assembly GCA_963707065.1. Classification (GTDB taxonomy): domain Bacteria; phylum Actinomycetota; class Actinomycetes; order Streptosporangiales; family Streptosporangiaceae; genus Palsa-506. The sequence continues at coordinate 112,080 of CAVPPJ010000006.1, read as the reverse complement.
GGCGTTCCAGACCAGCCTGCTGCCCAGCAAGCCGCCGCCCGTGGACGGGCTGGAGGTCGCCTATAAGTACGTCCCCGCCAAGCCGCTCGAAACCCACGGCCAGGGCATCCAGACCCAGGTGGGCGGTGACTGGTACGACATCATCCCGCTGTCGGCCGGCCGGGTGGGCATCGTCATCGGCGACGTGGAGGGCCGCGGCGCGCGGGCCGCCGCGATCATGGGCCAGCTGCGGGCCGCGCTGCGCGCGTTCGCCCAGGACGACAAGCCGCCAGCGGAGATACTTCGCCGGCTGGACGACTGGTGCCGGACGCTGGGCCCGTCGCATGCCGAGGCGCATGGCTTCGCGGATGCCGATCCGCCCATCGTGAGCTGCACCTACCTCGTCTACGACGCGTGGTCGCGCCGCCTGTGGTTCGCCAACGCCGGGCACGACGCGCCGCTGCTGATCACCGGCACCGAAGTCGGCCAGATGGAAATCGAGCACAAGGGCCTGCTGCTCGGCGTGCGCGGTAAGGGCATCGCCAGCTTCCCGTACCGGGAGGAGACCCGGGACCTGGCGCCCGGCTCGACGCTGGTCTTCTACACCGACGGCCTGACCGACCGCCGTCAGCGGGCCGACGGGACCGGGCATTACACCGAGGCGGAGTCGCTGCAGATGCTGTGTGATGCGGTCGGCCTGGTGACCCATGGCAGCGTCGAGGACATCGCCCAGGCGGCCGAGCAGGCCGTCCCTGGGGACATCGACGACGACATGGCGATCGTCGTGGTCCGCACTTCCGACACCGATCTCGCTTCCTGGGAGGGAAACTTCCCGGCCGAGCCCATCCGGGTATCCGAGGCGCGGCGGCTGGCGCATGACACGTTCATGCACTGGGGCATGGAAGTCGAGCAGGTCGACCTGGCCTGCCTGCTGGTATCCGAGGTCGTCACGAACGTCGTCCTGCACGCCGCCATCTCGCCGGGCCCGCGGAATGAATTCATGCTGGACGCCGGCGACGCGGCCGGCTGGCTGGCCGGTCCGCTCCCGGACGGGCCAAGCCCGCTGGATGACTGGCCCGACTTGCCGATCAGCGCTGATGCGGCGTCTGGCGGCAAGGAGTTCACGCTCCGGCTACGGCAGGGAGTGTCCGCGATCTGGGTCGAGGTCTTCGATGCCGACCTGCGGCTGCCGCGGCTCCGCAGCGCGATGGAGACTGACGAGGGCGGCCGCGGCCTCTACCTGGTGGATCAGCTGGCGAGCCGCTGGGGCTCGCGGCCCACCATTGACGGCAAGGCGGTCTGGTTCGAGGTCCCGCTCCGGCGCAGCGCGGGCCGGACCGCGGTACCGGCCGGCGCCTGACGGCGTCACCGCCGGGTGGCGTCACCACTGCGCGGCGTCATCGCTGCGAGGAGGTCCACAAGCCGAGCACCACGACCACGAATACGGCGATGATGACGGCCCAGGTGCGGCCGGTGGTCGCCAGCCCGAGCCGCCGCCGCATCCGGGTCAGGAAGAACGCGACGAGGACGGCCAGGAACCCCAGCAGGATCAGCCCTGTCGTCATCAACGCCTCCCGGGAGGTTTGCTCCCTTCGAGCATAAGCGGATGAGCGGGTTATCGCGGCTGGCCGTCGCGCCCGGCGCCGATCGCGGCCTGCGCCATCGGGCGATCGGCCCGATGGCACCCCAGGCGATCGGCCCTGCGGCACCAGGCGATCACCGGGGTAATCTCGAAGTGACCGGGCGATCCCTGCGCACCGCGACCAGGGCCGTGCCCGGCTTCGGCCGATGGAGGACGTGGTGGCGGAGGCATTCATCGTCGGGGCAGTGCGCACCCCCGTCGGCAGGCGGAACGGCGGCCTGTCGGCCGTGCACCCCGTGGACCTGGCCGCGCACGTGCTGACTGAGCTGGTCGCCCGGACCGGTGCGGATCCCGGCGCGGTCGATGACGTCATCATGGGCTGCGTCTCCCAGATCGGCCCGCAGTCGATCGACATCGCCCGCAACGCCTGGCTGTCCGCGGGCCTGCCGGACAACGTGCCCGGCGTCACCATCGACCGGCAGTGCGGCTCGTCGCAGCAGGCGGTCCACTTCGCCGCGCAGGCCGTCCTGTCCGGTACGCAGGATCTGGTGGTCGCGGCCGGCGTCGAGAGCATGAGCATGGTGCCGATGGGCTCGACCGTCGCGCTGCCGCACGCCAACGGCATGGCGCTGCCGTTCGGGCAGGGCTGGCAGGACCGTTACGGCGATCAGGAGATCTCCCAGTTCCGCGGCGCCCAGCTGGTCTGCGAGAAGTGGGGAATCAAGCGGCTGGCACTGGAGGAGTTCGCGCTGGAGAGCCACCAGCGGGCGCTGCGCGCGATCGACGAGGGCAGGTTCGCCCGGGAAATCACCCCGGTCGGCGGCGTGACCACCGACGAGGGGCCGCGCCGGGACACGTCGCTGGAGAAGATGGCCGGCCTGAAGCCGCTGCGCGAGGGCTGGGAACTGACCGCGGCGACGGCCTCCCAGATCTCGGACGGCGCCGCCGCGCTGATGATCGCGTCGCAGGAAGCGGTCAGCCGCTACGGGCTCACGCCGCGGGCCCGCATCCATACGCTGACCGTGACCGGATCCGACCCGGTCTTCATGCTCACCGCGCCGATCCCGGCGACCGAGCAGGCGCTCGCCAGGGGCCGGCTGAGCATCGGCGATATCGACGTCTTCGAGGTCAACGAGGCGTTCGCGCCGGTGCTCATCGCCTGGTCGGCGGACACCGGCGCCTCGCTGGAGAAGACCAACCCGAATGGCGGCGCGATCGCGCTCGGTCACCCGCTCGGCGCGACCGGCGCGATCCTGATGACCAAGCTGCTGCACGAACTGGAGCGCACCGGCGGCCGGTACGGCCTGCAGACCATGTGCGAAGGCGGCGGCCAGGCCAACGCCACCATCATCGAGCGTCTCTAACCGGCAACCGCCGGGGCGGCGGTCCGAGGCGGCCGCCCGCCGCGCGGCCGTTGGGGGCGGCCGACCAGGAGGAGCGCCGCCGCCCGGCAGGCTCAGCTGCTACCCAGAGAACGCCCCACGCGCCCCGTCAGTCCCAGCCGCCACAAGATCAAACTTAGCGGTTGTGATTTATCCGGCTGCAGGCGGAAAGATCTTAACCGCTAATGAGTTCGACCGTGCCCGGGCGCAATCACCGCCTGTGCACGGTGAGTCCCGCCCTGAGGGCGGATCCCTGAGTGAGCAAGTTGCGTACGAAGGAATATACAATTAGAACTGTAAGTTACCCTGTACTAACGAAGGAAGTTACCTGGGTCCTGTGTTCCGGGTCCCGGTACTCACACGGAGGTGAACTGCAGTGCTGCTGACATCGTTTGATCCTTTCGCCGAGTTCGACCGGCTCGCCCAGCGGAGGTTCGGCCCGGCTGGCGCCCGGCCGCAGGCCGCCATGCGGATGGACGCCATCCGCCGCGCGGATGAGGTCGAGCTCCGCTTTGACCTGCCGGGCATTGACCCCGCCAGCATCGAGGTGACCGTCGACCGCGGCGTGCTGGCCGTCAGCGCGCAGCGGACCGAGGAGTACGCCGAGGGCGAGAAGCCCTTCATCCGCGAGCGGGTAATGGGCTCGTTCTCCCGCCGTATTCGTCTGTCCGATGCTGCCGATGCCGACAGCATCGAGGCGAGCTTCGACGCGGGCGTGCTGACCGTGCGCATCGGCGTCCAGGAGAAGGCCCTGCCCCGCAAGGTGGAGGTCCGTACCGGCGCCACGGCGGAGATCACCGCCTGACCCGGCGGTACGCTATCCGGGCCCGGCGGCCGCAGATCGAGCCGCCCGGGCCCGGACCCATTCCTGGAGTGAGCCGTGCCGTCCTTGCCGCTCGATGACGAGAACCTGCCGCTGTTCACCGTGGGCCAGGTGTCCGAGATGCTCGAGATCCAGCAGGCCTTCCTGCGGCGCCTTGACGAGTTCCGGGTGGTCCGGCCGTCCCGCTCGGCGGGCGGCCAGCGCCGCTACACGCGCAACGAGATCACGGTCGTGCAGTACGTCGTGGAACTCGCCGGCGAGGGCATGACGCTGGCTGCCATCCGCCGCGTGCTGGAACTCGAGGCCCGCGTGAAAGACCTAGAGGATGAACGAGCACGCCTCCGCGCTGCCCTGGCCGAGCGTGATCAGCTACTCGGCCTGCGGCGCAGGCAACGCTGACCGGCGCGCGCCGCTCAGCCGACGTGCCGGTGCACGTTATCGTGCTTCGACGGCCCCGGCTCGGCCGCCGCGACCCACGCCCCGGGCGTCGACGGGTCGATGATGCCGTTCTCCAGCCAGGTGTAGCGCCCGGCCAGGATCCGCCGCGACAGCGCGGCGTCGGCGGCGTCGGTGTTGGCCCAGAGCTGGCTGAACAGCTCGTCGCAGCGCAGCCGGGCCTGCGCGCAGTACGCGCCGGCCAGCTCGAAGCCGGTGCTGCCGCGCTCGGTGGCCGCCGGGTCGGTCGCGTCCAGCTGCGCACGGGTACAGGCCGCGCTCATCGCGAACAGCTCAGCGCCGATATCCACGATCCGGCCGAGGAAGCCCTGCTTGCGCTCCAGCTTGCCCTGCCAGCGGGCCATGCCGTAGAAGGTGGCGCGGGCCAGCTTCCTGCTCGTCCGCTCGACATACCGCAGGTGCCCGGCCAGCGGCCCGAACTCGGCGTAGGCCCGGGGCTGCTGTCCCTTGCCGGTGACCAGGGTGGGCAGCCATTTCGCGTAGAACCCGCCGGCCTTGGCGGCGGCACGGGCCTTGCGCGCGGCCGGCACGCCGGCCTCGATCAGCTCCCCGGCGGCGGCGAGGTGCGCGTCGACGGCTTCCCGGGCGATGAACAGCCGCATGATCTCGGAAGACCCCTCGAAGATCCGGTTGATCCGCATGTCGCGCAGGAGCTGCTCGGCCGGGACGCCCCGCTCGCCGCGCGCGGCCATGGAGGCCGCGGTCTCGTAGCCGCGGCCGCCGCGGATCTGGACCAGCTCGTCGGCTATCTTCCAGCCCATCTCGGAGCAGTACAGCTTGGCCAGCGCGGCCTCGATCCTGATGTCCTGCCGCTTGCCGTCGGCCAGCTGGCTGGACAGCTCGACGACCGCCTCGACCGCGTAGGACGTCGCGGCGATGAAGGAGATCTTCTTGGCCACCGCCTCGTGCTCGCCGACCGGCCGTCCCCACTGCACCCGCTCGCGCGACCACTCCCGGGCGATCTTGACAGCCAGCTTGCCGGTTGCCGCGCAGCTGGCCGGGAGCGAGAGACGGCCCGTATTCAGGGTGGTGAGGGCGATCTTCAGGCCCTTGCCCTCGCCGCCAATCCGGCAGTTGGCCGGCACCCGGACCTGGTAGAACCGGGTGACCCCGTTCTCCAGCCCGCGCAGGCCCATGAACGAGTTGCGCTGCTCGACGGTGACGCCGTCGGCGTTTCCCTCCACCACGAACGCGGTGATGCCGCCGCGGTGACCGTCGCTCTTGGGCACCCGGGCCATCACGACCAGCAGGTCAGCGACGACTCCGTTGGTGGTCCACAGCTTGACGCCGTTCAGCACGTACTCGGATCCGTCCTCGGACGGCTCCGCCGTGGTGGCGAGACGGGCCGGGTCGGAGCCGACGTCGGGCTCGGTGAGCAGGAACGCGCTGATCTCGCCGCGGGCGCACCGGGGCAGGTAACGCTGCTTCTGCTCGTCGGTGCCGAACTGCGCGATCGGCTGCGGCACGCCGATCGACTGGTGCGCGGACAGCAGCGCGGCGATGGCGGGCGACGCCGACCCGGCGATCATCAGCGCGCGGTTGTAGTACAGGTAGCTGAGCCCGAGCCCGCCGTACTCGGGTGAGATCTTGATGCCGAACGCGCCGATGTCGGCGAGGCCCCTGACGACCTCGTCCGGGATCTTCGCGTCCCGCTCGATGACCGCGCCGCTGACCGAGGCCTCGCAGAACTCGCGCATCCTGGCGCAGAACTCCTCGCCGCGGCGGGTCATGTCGTCGTCCGGGCGCGGCTGGGGGTGGATCAGGTCGAGCTGGAAATCGCCGAGGAAGAGCTGCTTGCCGAAGCTCGGCTGCAGCCAGGCCGACTCCCTGGCCGCCTCGGCCACCTGCCGTGCCTGCCGTTCGTCGACGCGGCCCTGCGTGTGCTCGCTCATGCCGTCCGTCCTCATCCGGGGCTACTCACTGAAACTAGTGCCCAGTCCTACTCGCCGGTAACGCGGCTGGCCGGCGCGCATCCCGTCTGCGCAGGTCAGACTTCCGTGCGGTAGAAGTTGAGGTACGACCGCGAGGGGGTGGGCCCGCGCTGGTCCTGGTACCGCGAGCCGTAGACCGGCGAGCCGTACGGGTGCTCGGCGGGCGAGCTGGTCCGGAAGAGGCAGAGCTGGCCGATCTTCATCCCCGGCCACAGCTTGATCGGCAGCGTGGCCACGTTGGAAAGCTCCAGGGTCACGTGCCCGGAGAACCCGGGGTCGATCCAGCCGGCCGTGGAGTGCGTCAGCAGGCCCAGCCTGCCGAGGCTCGACTTGCCCTCCAGCCGCCCGGCGACGTCGTCGGGCAGCGTCACGATCTCGAATGTCGAGGCGAGCGCGAACTCGCCGGGGTGCAGCACGAACGGCTCGTCGTTCGCGGTCTCGACCAGCCTGGTCAGGTCGGGCTGCTCCACCGCCGGATCGATGTGCGGGTAGCGGTGGTTCTCGAAGACCCGGAAGAAGCGGTCGAGGCGCACGTCGATGCTGGACGGCTGGATCAGCTCGGGCGCATAGGGATCGATCTTGACGCGGCCTGACTCAACCTGGGCCCGGATGTCGCGGTCGGAGAGCAGCACGCTGGCAACCTACCGGTTCCGGTAACATGTCGTGTCGGACAAGGCTGGCACGCGACTCTGGCGGCAAGACGGGACGCGGTCGGCGGTCACGCGGGTGTAGTTCAATGGTAGAACGTCAGCTTCCCAAGCTGATAGTGCGGGTTCGATTCCCGTCACCCGCTCCCATCCGCAGGCCCGCTTATAGAACAACGCCACGTCCAGCACGAGGACCGCGGCCGGGTACACCAGTCGCCCTCAGGACACACTCTGTCACGACGGCTCATCGCTCCGATCCGATCCGATCGTGAGCACGTGCCAGAAGATCCCCGTCGCGAGCCAGGGGATCGTGACTACGACGAGGATCTCCAGTGCGTAGGCGCTGCCGGTGATCAGCCCGATCAGACCAGCGATGACCGCGATCGTGCCGAACCCGCTGGCGATCCACCTGAAGACCTGGCCCGTACGTGGTTGAGGTCTCGTATACAGGTCGCCGGACGCGACGACAGCGCAGCCGATGCCGATGACCAGTATCACGGCGGATGTGGCCCACGCGCTGGAGATCAGCAGCAGGCTCGTTCCTCCCAGATGCACGGCGTACGTGATGACGATCACTGCGATGGCGCAGGACGAGACCGCGTCCCGCCAGGTCAGTCCCATCGTCAGCACCTCCTTCGATCTCCGGTGAAGGGCCACATCTGCCGAGATCCGCGGCGGGATGTCGCAGATCAGTTGGCGGACAACTGTCGCACGTCAATCGACCAAGGACGGACGATAGAGGCGAGATAGGGGCGAGCTATTGCCGAGTTAAGCCGTACCAGATCAAGGCGGCGCCTGCGGCGCCGCTGGCCCGGCGTCAGCGCCGGGCTCAGCCTTGGCGAGGCCCGCCCGGCGCACGCCGGGCCGCACCCGCGCGGCTCACGCCTGACGCGGCACCCGTGCCCTGATCCGCGTGAGTTCGGCCATCTGTGCCTGATGGTCGAACTCGGCCATCTGTGCCTGGTGCTGGGCCTGCGTGTAACCCGGCGGCCTGAAGAACGCGCTGGAGGCCGGGCGCCACAGCAGCCACACCACGGCGGCGCCGACCAGCCAGTACAGCACGGGGATGATAGTCGAGCCCTGCACCACCGGGACGAGGCTCACCCGGATCCCCGGCAGCCCGAAGGGGCCGGTCAGGTCGAGCGTCGCCGCGCCGAACAGCACCGTGGACATGATGCGCGCCCAGTTCCTGCCCCGGCCGTTCTCCCGGGCCATCCACAGCCACAGCGCGAGCGGGGCCAAGGACCAGGCTATCGACACCGTGATGAACGGCGTGTTCAGCAGCTGGCTGACCGTGATGTCGCCGATGAGGGCCAGCAAGATGACCAGGTTGACGGTGCTGACCGCGGCGCCCGCGTACATGAGCTTGACGGCGGTCCGCACCGTGCGCTCCGAGCGTGGCACGCTGGGCCACAGCCGCAGCCACAGGCCGCTGCGGATCAGGTCCGCGGCCTCGGCCAGGCCGGGGCGGCGCTGGCCGGGCGGGGCGCCGGCGATCAGCACCGCGAGGATCTCCTGCTCGTTCTCGTGCCGGAACTTCCGGGGATACCAGGCCAGCAATCGCCGGTAGGCCCGCTCCAGGTGCTCGTGATCGGTCATGTCGCCATCCCCCCGGCCAGGTCCAGCCGCTTCAGCGCCACGGCGGCATGAGCCTGCAGCCGGGCCGCCTCATCCGCGAGCTGCCTGGTGCCCGCGGGGGTGAGCCGGTAGTACCGGCGCAGCCGCCCGTCCACGACCTCTTGCCGGTCCACCGCGATCAGCTCGTCCGCGCGCAGCCGGTCCAGGGCGGTGTACAGGGTCCCGGCGCGCAGCCGGACCTGGCCGCCGGAGATGTCCCGGACGTCGGCGATGATGCCGTACCCGTGCTGGCTGCCGTTGGCCAGCGCGGTGAGGATCATGAAGGTCGCTTCCTGCATCGCCCGCGTGGCCATGTAGACGTTATATACCGTTGAACGATCGATGGCAAGTCCGCCATCCGGCCTGCCCTCGCGCCGGGATGATCAGCAGAACAGGAGTGCGCGGCAGCACCCCGGTGAGCATGATCCGAAACATATGCGGAACGATCTTCGCTGTCAGCACGGCAACAGCGGCATCTCGCGAGGCCAGCGCACAAATTCGCCAGCCTGCAACGTCGGCCTCCGGAGCCGTAAGCGTGCCCGTTGCGTGCCCGACAGGGTGGTCGATTGCGGGAACTCACGGTCACTCGCGGGGAAGTCAGGATGCGTGCTGACCTGCGCTTGGGCAGGTCAAGGCTGACCGTTACGATCATGCCCAAGCTGATAGTGCGGGTTCGATTCCCGTCTCCCGCTCCGCACGAGTAAGCTCAGGCCAGCCGTATGGCTGCGTCCTGGTCTCCCGCAAATGATCCGGCAAGACCCTCGCCGACCCCGGGGGCTCATGGTCCGGCCGAGTTCTGTCGAGCGGGCTCAGCGGGCCGGTCCTGATCGGGCTTGTGGCTACTTTTGAGTAGCCGTTGCTGCTTGCTTTTGAGCGGTCCAAAGGACCCGACAGCGTAATCGGTGAGTTCCTGCCGCGGGAAAGAAACGGCTGACACGTGTTGCGAGAAATCCTCGTTTGCCCACTGACCCAGGATGGCTTCGTAGGTGGAGACGTGAGCGCATAGTTCCAAGAGACAATCTGGTACCAGGTCCTGATCCAGGAGCTGGGCCTGCGTCACGACCAGGTCTCGCATCTGGCGGTTGAGCGGCATGAACACCAGCGACATCCAGAGCCGCCAAGCCGCTGCGTCAGCTTCGCTCGGTGGATCCTCCGGGTCCCAGAATGCTCCACCAGGCCGGTGAGTAGCCCGAAACGCCTTCCACGAGATGTCCGTGGCTTTGACCAGCGCATACAGCGGGCCGTAGAAATCGCTCAACTGATCGCTCACCCGTCTGAGTTGGTCCGACCGCTGAGCGAGCCGCAGGTTGACAACGTAGGCGACGAAGAAACCCAAGATCGCGACAGAGGCTGGCACTGCCAGCGTCAACGCCGCCTGCCACGACACAGGAGAAGAATACAAACCTTCTGGACGGATCGAGCAATGGCTCGCGGAACAGATTTATCAACCTAGCCGCGGGCCAGGAGCCACCTTGTGGCAGTACACAAGGATCAGCCACGTCGTCTGCTGATCGCAGCCGTACCTCCGGGGTGATCACCGCCTGAGGTCGGTGACAGCACGTGCTTTTACTTGTGACGGGGCCGGTGTCCCGCGCCGGGATGCTGAGTGTCGGATTGCGGCCGGGCTATTCGTTGTAGGGGTGAGGGACACACTCCGAACCTAAGGTCGTGATCATGGCACCGCTCACCTCGGGCACCACCGCCCGCCGCATGTACGGGCTCGTGGAGCCGATCGGGCTCATCCCCTATGCTGCTGACGAGCCTGCCGAGGCGCTGCTGGCGCTCGGTCTGCGCAACTACTGGGACACCTATTTCGCCGGGCGGGCAGCCCCGCTGGGGCGCGATGTCCCGGCTGGCGTCGTGCACGCGATCTTCTACAACTTCGCCCCGGGCGAGGCCGCCCGCCACATCCCGCGTGTCTGGGACCTGATCACGCCCGAGGCGGCGCTGGCGGCGCGCGACCGAGGGTGCGTCGTGGCGCTACGGCGGATGCTCGGCGACCTCGCCGACAACCCCAGCGTCGCGCGGGCTGCCGACCTCGCCGCCAAGGCGGCCACCTGCACCCGAACAGAGGGGCGTCCCCTCTACGCAGCGCTGCGGACGCTGCCGGCCCCGGAGCAGCCGCTTGCGCGGCTGTGGTACGCGGGCAATTTGCTGCGTGAGCACCGCGGCGACGGCCATGTCGTCGCGCTGGTCGCCAACGGCATCGGCGGCACGGAGGCGCACGTGCTGCTCGCGCTGTCGGAGGGCATGCCGGCGGAGAAGTTCGGCCGGGTCTGGCACCTGCCGCACGCGCAGTTGGCCTCGGTCGTGGACGGCATGCGCGACCGCGGCCTGATCGGCGCCGATGGCTGGCTCACCGCCGAGGGTCGCGCCACCAAGGCGCGGATCGAGGCGCTCACCGACGACCTCGCCGCGCCGGCCTACGACGCCCTCGAACCGAGTGAACTCGCCCAGCTCATCGCCGATCTCGAACCCATCGCCGCCGCGTTGAACGCCGCATACGACGCCGAAGACTAGTCGAGGTAGATGAAGCGTGGTTGTGGGTTCATGAGGAAGCCGTGGTGGCAGAGCCGCCGCGAAGCATGGACTGTCGATCTTGCCAGCCCGGGGGGCCTGACGGCGAGGGCCAGGCCAGAGGCCGCCTCCAGCAATGCCCAAAAGTGCGCCCGCCACAAAGATCAGCTGTGTGGCCCGGTCTTGCGCCGGGAGTGATACGCCTGAGAAGCGGAGGTCGGAGCCCTTCACCGTCGCGGGTCGCTCACCGTCCACGGGTTCGCGCTCGCCCAGGTCTCTGCCGCGGCGAGGAGGTCCAAGATAACTTCGGTCTTCGCCTCGGTGTAGGCGATCCGATCATCCGACCACACCTGCGCGGCCTCCCACTTGATCCTGGCGTAGGCATCTCTGGCGTTCGCGTGGGTGCACAGATAGTCGCGGAACAGCAGGTGCTCGCGCTCCCAATCGGATCCGGTTTGGCACACGTGCACGTGCACATCTCGCGGCTGCCCGGCGAAGGGGCGGAAGAAGCGGTGCAGGGCATCGCGGCTGCGCAGCTGGACCCCGGCTTGCTCAATCTGGGCCACGTACCGGGATTCATCGTCGAGGTCAGCAACACTGATCTGGATGTCAATGGTCGGCTTCGCAGCCAAGCCAGGAACGGCCGTAGACCCGACGTGCTCGATCCGCAGCGCCGTGTGGGTGAGCTGGTCATCCAGGCGATCGTGCCACCGTTCGTAGCGTCCTGGCCAGGAGCCGTCATAAGCGACCACCTCGACGCTGAGGTCGTGCCGCTCGCTGCCCTCGGTCCTGGCGAATCCCGGCCAGATGATCGGCATGACCGATCGGGCTAGCTCTATGCGCTCGGCCTGAGGGAGTTGATGCCCGGCCAGTCCCCGCCGCCGCGCGACGAGTTCATACAGGTCGATGACCGTTGTCCGCCGGCCCTCGGCCTCCCGCAGGCGCCGCCAGGCCGCGAGCGGATCAGTCGAAGGATCCACCTGTACCACTGCCAGTCGAGCATCCAACGACCGGGAGGAGGCGCTGTCCGTGTGCACGTCACCCAGGATGCATCGCGACGGCGGCCCGGACCAACTGACCTCGTAAATGAGCCGCGACGGATCATGGTCGTTGGCAGCGGGGTATCGGAAAGCTTCCCAGGCTGATACTGCGGGTTCGATTCCCGTCACCCGCTCCCGGCAACAAGGCCCCAGGCCGGAAGCAGGTTTCCGAACGCTGCGGCCTTCGCCGTCTGACGAGGATTGCCAGGTCCTAGAGCAGTTCGGCTCGGTGCCGAATGCTCACGGGATGGATGAACTCGGCTGCCGGTCTGTGCAGCCACTGGGTCACGCGCATCGTGAGGGCCATATCGGCCATGCGCGCGGTGCGCAGATTGGTTAGCCGACTCGGAGTGCAGCCGATCTGCTTGGCCAGTCCCGCCCAGGTCAGCCCCTGCCGCTGCCGCTCCTCGTTGAGCGCGGCATGGAGCTGGGCGAGGTCCCAGCGGAGCCGACTATCCGGGCCTGGGTCCGGAAGCCGCACCTCTCCGACATCCCGGGCCGGACCGGTGAGAAACTCCTCCGGTGCCTGCCCGAGCCAGCGCAGCAGGTAGAGCGCGTACTGGCAGGACGTCTCGCCTCGCGCACCCAGCCGGGAGACTGCGCCGCCGCAGAGCGGATGATCGTCGCGTTCGGCATTGAGCTGCGCGGACTGATCCCACAGCTCGTCGGCCAGGTCGTACCAGCCCATATCCCGGTCGCGGCGTGCATTGTCGACCGCGGCGAAGAATGCCGCGAAGTCGAACGTGGCCAGAGCATCTACGTCAGTCAAGTTCGCGTACCTTTCCCGTGAAGGGCGGCCACGTCCTTGCCGCCGACCGGCTAATAGCCGAGCACTGCGTGCCAGAGTGGCCGCATTTCAGCGGTGACGAGTGCATCGATCGAGACCTGTGATCCGGTCGGTCATGCCGTCAGGGTACTGAGAGGCCCCTGACATTAATAGATCGATCGAGCCCGCAGGCGCAACCGCAGGTTACCGAGGTGGGCTGACCTGAGCCAGGATGGCCTGTAAACCTCATCGGGCGGGCTCGATGGCAGGCGTGTCCGCTACGTGCCCGTCAGTACGGCCAGCGAGGGTCAGCCACGGCCCGGGACCAGGTAGGCATCCCGGCCCTGGACCTTGATCGTTTCCAGGCGGTATTTGATCTCCCGTGCAATTAGCCCACCGGATCAGCGTGCCCGCCTGGTCGTCGTCATCGTCCCGGCCGCCCTATTCGCTTGTGATGGCGCGTCGATCGCGCTCATGATCGTCGTGTCCGCTGGTCGGCATACCGGCCTTGACACGGCCGCCTTCTCGCTCAGCGTGTCCTTGGCCGCAAATCGTCCTCGCCCCGTCCTGGCTGGCACTCATACCTCAACTGCCGGCCACCCCTTCGCGGCGGTGGAGAACACCCAGAGGCTAAGCGCAAACACGGCCACGGCGGCAGGTACCAGAGTCCAGCCCCAGGTGTTGCCCGCCGACGTCAGCACCGAGCAGAGGACGAACAGCCACAGCACGACCAGCAGCCGGATGGCCAGGATGGTGATCCGGATGGGCTGGATGTACTCCCAGGACCGGATGAGGGTGCGCTGGATGCGCGGGCGGGTTTGCAGGGTGGCGCGCGTAGGCCTTGCGGTGGACGACCACAACGGGGGAGCCGTGTTGTCATTCTGTGCATACATGGGATGCCTCCTGAGCCTTCGGTGTCCGGCCATTCCGGCCACCTATCAAAGTGATATCACTTTGATAGGTGGCTGTCAAGAGCGGCCTTCGCAAGGGTCGGCGGGGCGGGTACGGTCGTGCCGGTGTGCCCGATCGGTCGGTAAGACAGGCCACTCACGAGCATCGCCCCCTCCAATGCCCAGGAGCTTGACTTGAGTCCGCGAGTTGTCTCCGCCTCCGAGTGGGTGCCCGCGCGCAAGGAGCTGCAGGCCGCCGAGGAGGAGGCGGTACGCGCTTTATGGCAGATCGCTGACGACACTGGGCGCTAGCACAAGTACGTCAAGTTGCTGTACCACGAGAAATCCCCGGAAGGTGGCCATGACAAGTAATCGGAATGAGGACGCCGAGGACCAGGCGCTGTTGGCCTTCCTCGCCGCCCAGCGTGACGCCGTGCTGTCCATCGTGGCGGGGCTGGACGAGGACTCGTGGCACCGGTCGGTTGTGCCGTCGGGCTGGACGCCGGCCGGGCTGGTCGAGCACCTGGGCGGGGCAGAGTGGCACTGGTTCCAGGGGGTCGTGACCGGCAAACACCCCGAGCCAGCGCCTGGGGATGAGGACCTGACTCCCTATGATCCGACGGCAGCATTCGTCTGTGACCAGCCCTCCGCGGAGATTATCAATTTTTACCGCGACCAGTGCGCAAGCTCGGACGCGGTGCTGGCGGTGACATCCCTGTCGGCGCGGCCGCGCGGCAGGCACGGTGTCCCCGGGCAAGACGAACCGCCGGATGTGCGATGGGTCGTGCTGCACATGATCGAGGAGACCGCGCGACATGCCGGTCACCTGGACATCGCCCGGGAACTCCTCGACGGCGAGACCGGGCTCGGGCGGCGCTGACCGGCCTGACGCCATCCCTTCTGCAAGCCCGGGTAGATCGAGGCCGGTCACCCAGCCTGACCGGGCCAAATCAACTAGGTCGGCTCGGCTGCGCACTAGGTTGATGAGGTTAGGTCACAGCCGGATTGCCCAGCTTGGAGATTGTGCAGTAGCCGCCTGGAGCGCTGTGCGGGAGGGACACCGCGGTGTGCCGCTACGGTCCCGCGACCGCAGTGGACGCTCGCTGATCAAAGGATCGGAATTCACGAAGGGGTACGAGATGACTGGTGACGCAAGCACGGGCGCCCGGCTCCTGGGCACCCTGGGAACCGCGGATGGCAAGGGCGTCGTGCGCGTGGCGGACCGATTTGATGCTGATGTCGAAACCGTATGGTCAGCGCTCACCGATCCCTCGCGTCTGGCCAGCTGGTGGGGCGAGGTTGAGGGAGACCTGCGACCGGGCGGCGAGTATCGCGAGCGGGTTTTTGCCAGCGGATGGGAAGGCACAGGGCGGGTGGAAGCCTGCGAGGCCCCGCGGCGGCTGCTGGTGCTGCACAGGGAACCGGACCAGTCTGAGGATCAGTCCATCGAGGTCACGCTGACCGCCGACGGCGGCCAGACCACTGTGATCTGGGAGGAGCGGGGCATGCCCGTGGCCTACCTCGCCGGTTACGGGGCGGGGATCCAGGTCCATGTTGAAGATCTCGGCGCTTACCTCGCGGGGCGGGAGCGCTGCGACGCCGATGCGCGGATGGGCGAGCTTTTCCCCGCCTACGAGCCCCTGGCCGCCAAGGTCAGCTAGGGAAGCCGACGGCTGGCCCTGCCCTGGCTGCTGGTCACCCCACCCTGCCCGAGCACCTCAACGCCGGTCATGTCCGGTTCGCCCCTGAACTGGCTACCCGCCTCAGCGGGTACTGCCTTGGCTACCTACCAGCCGCTGCCGTGGCCGATGAACCAGGCGGTTGAATGCCTCGGAAATACCCAGGCCACGGCACGGAACCGGATAACGGAGGTACCCGTCTGTAAAACTGCCGGTTCCATGATTCATCCGCGCGTGGGCGCATAGCTGGCGAGCAGCCCCGCTAGCTCCTTCGGGCGGCTGAGCGCAACAGCGTGGCCCGCGGCTATCTCACCCGGAACAACGCCCAGGCGATCAGCGACGACCCGGCGCATGAACTCCGGCGGGAAGAACCGGTCTTCGGTGCAGAGCACGAACCGGGTCGGCACCGGCGGCCAGGCCTCTAGTGGCCACGAGGCGTGGCCGGGAGTGTCTGACTGGTCGCGCGACCTGCGGCGGGCCTGCTCGGCCAAGGCCGGGGGGACGTCGTGGTAGATCAGGTCCGCACCGGAGTATCGCTGCGCCTGCTGACGCATGACCTTGTCGAAGCCGGTATTCGCGGGCCAGTCGTCGGGAGCCTCTCCCGGGGCCGGAATCATCCCGGCCACCAGGACCAGCATGTCGACGGGAACCTGGGCAGCTACCAGCGGCGCGGTGAACCCGCCGAAGGACTGCGCGGCCACGACCAGCCCACGGCGGCCGCCGATCGCCTTGACTACGGTGTCGGCGTACTCGGCCAGCCCGGCCGAGTCATCGTCACACGGCAGGTCGGGTGCGAGGGTGTCATGGCCGCGCTGCCGCAGCTCCCGCTCGACCAGGTGCCAGTACCATCCGACATCTCCGCCGCCGTGAATCAGCACGAAGGTAGCCACCGTCATCTCCCTCTTCGCGGGTCGTCGCCTCTTACCAGACCGCACCAGCATGCCAATCGGCTTACCAGCGGGTACGGGGACTCACGGTCACTGACGGAGTAACTGAGATGTGCGCTGACCTGCAGAGGGCTGGTCAGGTCCGCCTGTTGCACTCATTCTCAAGCTGATAGTTTCCGTGCCTGACTGCCTAGTGGCGTGTCCTCGATCGGGCAAACAGCACAGGTTCTGAGCGGCGTGTATCAGCGATGGAGTGCCTGGAGGGCGTCGTACCCGAGGAACGTGGGCCACACGATCGCCTTCAGGACGGCGACGACGTGTTCGCCCGCGCCGCTGGCCTGCTGCAAGTACCAGATCAGCGCACTGATGAGCCCGAGGCCGTAGACGATCTCGCTGTCATTTGTCACTGGAAACCCCCTTCGTCACGGTCATAGCGTGGGCCCTGCGGCGAGCAGTTGCGACTCCTCAGCCAGCCCTTCGGCACGGGCGCGACCCAGGAACGCTTATCGCACTACGGACAACGCATGTACTTGCTGCCCCCGAACCGGTGAGGCCAGGGCTCTAACCGGCCTGATGATCATCGCTACCGGCGGCGGCTGGCAAGCGCGCGGCTGGGCCGGGGACAGGTGCCAGCGAGAGTGCGGCTTACCTGGCATGTTTACTCGCGCCTTTTGCGCTTGTGATCTGGCCGGCGTGGTGGCGGGGGCGGGATGGTGGCGATGCCCGGCGGGGTCTCGGGCCAGACCAGCAGGACGGGGCAGGGGGCGTGGTCGACGACGAAGCGGGTGGCGGGGCTCAGGCTGCGAGGTCCCAGGTGGGTGCGGTCGCCGTCGCGAGCAAGGATGAGCAGGTCGGCGCCTTCGGCGGCAGCGACGACTTGCTGCTCGGTCCGCCCGGATCGTTCCAGCTGGGTGCAGGGCCGCCCGAGGCGCTCGGCGGCGGCCTGCAGGAGCTGCTGAGCGGTGGCGGCGGCAAGCTCTTCCAGGCGGGTGCCGGGGTCACGGGCGGGGTGGCCGCGGCCGAGCAGGCCCGCGTAGGCGCCGTGGGCGGCGTCCGGCACGTCGCGGCCGGTGACGTGGAGCAGGACTATTTCGGCGCCGTCGGGCGCGCGGGTTCTGGCGGCATCGACGCATGCCGGCCAGGTGCCTTCCACGATCCAGGCGATCACGGTCACGGGAATCAGCCTCCGATGGCGTGCAGCGAAGCCCACAGTGCCAGCACCGCGAGGATCAGGGCGGCGGGCACGGTGAGCAGTCCGAGCCGGGTGAACTCTCCGAGGTCGACGTCGGTGTCGTGCGCCTGGACCATGCGGCGCCACAGCAGCGTGGCCAAGGATCCTGTGTAGGTGAGGTTAGGGCCGATATTCACCCCGAGCAGTACCGCGAGGACGGCGCCGGGGCCTGCGGCGGCGGCCAGCGGCAGCAGCACCAGCACCGCGGGCAGGTTGTTGATCACGTTGGCCAGGACGGCGGATAGTGCTGCGGTACCCAGCAGGGCGGCCAGTGTGGTGCCGCCGGGCAGCAGATGTCCCAAAGCCCCGCCGAGCCCGTTGCCGGTCACCGCGCGGACCACGATCCCCAGGGCCAGCACGAAGAAGAGGAAGGGGACGTTCGCGGCTCTGACGATGGCGACGGGGGTGGTACGGCGCTGGACCAGAGCGCGGGCGGCGAGCACCGCGGCGCCCGTCGCGGCCGCCCAGGCCGGGCTCACCCCTATAGCAGAGGTGAGGACAAAACCGGCGAGGGTGCAAGTCACCACGGCCAGGACGAACACCGGCACCTCCGTCGACTTGGCCGCAGGCCCGGCCTGCGCACCGGCATCCAGGTCGGAGGCGAAGAACCACCGGAAGACGGCGTACTCGGCTCCGATGGCGACCAGCCACGGCAGTGCCATCAGCGCGGCGAAGCGGGTGAAGCTCAGCCCGCTGACCGCGAACGCCAGCAGGTTGGTCAGGTTAGAGACGGGCAGCAGCAGGGAAGCCGTGTTCGACAGGTGGGTACAGGCATACACGTGCGGCCTGGCCCGAGCCCCCAGTCGGGCGGCGGTGGCGAACACCACCGGGGTGAGCAGGACCACCGCGGCGTCCAGGCTCAGCACGGCCGTGATCACCGAGGCCAGGACGAAGACTGCGACCAGCAGCCGCCGCGGCCGCCCCGCTGCCGTGCGGGCCATCCACGCCCCGCAAGCGCGGAACAATCCCTCGTCATCACACAACTGGGCGAGCGCCAGTACCGCGGCCAGGAATCCGATCACCGGGCCCAGCCGCTCCGCCACGGCGCGCGCCTGGTCCAGCGAGATCGCACCAGTACCGAGCACCACAGCGGCGGCCGGGACAGCCACCACAGCCTCCGGCCAACCCCACGGCCGTATTAGTGCCCAGGCCAGCACCCCCACGAGCAAAACGACGGACAGGGTTTCCGCGAGCGAGGTGTTCAGGACCAGGCCCTCCAGCGAAGCGACAGGCTCGACGCTTCATCGAACCAGATCACCGAGACCGCAAACGAGCCACGCGCCGCAGGCGGCCAAGTTTAGAGCCAGGCGTCAAGCGCCTGCTGCAGGGGCGTGCCGGGCGGGTGAAGCGCAAGGTCGACTACGAGCAGCGTGATGGCGAATCCGAACGCCGTCGCTGAATCCTTCCATCCGGTCCTTGCTGAGGACCCGGCGTCCGCGCGGGGTGTCCGGGTCAGCTGGCATGGCCTGTCTCCTTCGCACCGATTGGCAGGCGGTGGCAATCTTTCAATCTAGGCCGGCTGGCTCGGGTGGCCCAGGGCCCGCTGAGGCGCCCGCGCATCCCGCGGCACCAGCATCAGCAAACTGACCAGGGTTAGCGGCCATGGATGCTGGAAACGAACAGCTACGCGGGCGATCTGCGCGCCTGGCCGACTGCGAGCGGGCACTTGCCCGCGCAAGGACGGTGCGGGGCCGTTCACCGATTCTCTTTATTCCCGCGTGGCGAACGACGGAGGAACGGTGGAAGTTAACGAGGGTGATCCCGTTGGTGCCGCCAACCTGGAGAAGATCGACCATGTTGTCGTGGTGATGCTGGAGAACCGGTCTTTCGATCACATGCTCGGGCATCTGTCCCTTGCGGGGAGGCGCCCGGAGATCGATGGCCTGCGCCCGGGGCTGGCTAACGAGTACCAGGGCCGCGCCTACCCGGTACATCATCTCGCCGTAACGGCCCTGCAGATGGATCCTGATCACTCCGCGAGCGCGATCGACCTGCAGATCGCCAACGGGGCCATGAGCGGGTTCGTTGCCAGCGCTGCTGCGACTCTGGCCATAGTGCGGCTTCGATTCCGTCACCCGCTCCAAGATGAAACGCCTGGTCATAGGCTGCTGTGGCCCATCCGGCCGATCAGCTCGCGCAGGCTCGCGCCGGTAGCCGCCGCGACACGTGGAAGGGTCGCGATACTGCCCTCGCCGTTACGGGCGCAGGTCGAACGCGGGCCGGGGGGTGCCGTCCATGTAGAACGGCACGGACGTGTGCTCGTGCGTGACCTTCCGGACGCGCAACAACCTGCGCCGCCATTCAATGCACAACTCCTGGCGGCCAACCTGACTCGTGCTTGTGCCCGTCAGCACGGGCATCGAGGGTCAGTCGCGGGAGATCGACCTGGGCGTCCATAGCGTCGCTGTAGCCTCGTCGGCCCTGCGCGCCATGATCGCAGCGCTCGCGTCGTGACCCACCCGCACCATCAGATCCCGCAGCCCTGCACCGCTGGCCGCTGCGAAGGCGTTTCCCGTATGCCGGAGGTCATGGAAGTGCAGTCCCGTGGACTTGATCGCCGAGCCTGGGCCGGTGACAGAACGCCTGCCGGGTGCGTGAGATCGACGATGGGGAGGGACGGCGCCTTACCTGTAGATTTTCCGGGCAATCGATGCACCGAGCACGCCGATGCACCAGCCTGCGAAGATGGCCCAGATGGTGGTACGGGATGTGCTGTGCAGGTCCCATGCCATGAAGCCGGCCAGGAGGAATGCCCAGACGATCAGGGCCCCGATGACCCACACGGCGTAGGGCGGCCGATCCTCCACTGGCCTGCGCCACGCGGGTGGCCAGGGACGCATCTGGTGCATAAGGGTCCTCATAGCGGTACTTCAATTCTCAGGCACACGACGGCCGCGTCGTTGGGTGCGGGCATCGGGATGCCTCCTGTCGCCTGCGGTGTCGGGTACTCGACTACCTTTAAAATGATATCATTTTGATAGATGAATTCCAAGGGCCCGACTGGCCAGGCAGAGGCTTCGTGCGCTCCACGTGCAGCGCTGGCCGGATTGCCGGGGGCCTAGTACCTGGGCTCGTGAGCGAGAGCGCGAGCACGAACGTTGTCTCCTGGGTTCTCAGGCTTGGTGCCAGTAGATGATCGTGGCGTCGTCGCGGGCTTTGTGGCGCGGCCATCGCGTGCGGCCGGGGTCGCTATCCTCGGCGGCGCGAACCTGGCGGATGAGCTCGGCGGGTCCTTGGTCCTGGATAGTGGCGAGGATGTCTGGCCAGGACAGCAAGCCGTACCTGTCGGTGATGCGGGTCGCGCCGTCGCTGAGCAGCGCGACGCCGCGTAGCCCGGCTCTGGGAATGGTTCCGGTCCGGGCAGTGAGCGCGGCGCCGGGCGTTGTGCTGGCAGCCGGGCTGGTGTCAGTGATGATGACCGGCGGCCGGGCGTCGGCGGGATCGGCGGCGATGGTGGAGTCAGACAGAGCGAGGTAGTGGATGCCGTCCGGGCTGGAGCGGACCGCGGTGACGGTGGCGGCGGGGGTGGACGGGTTGGCGAGATCACAGGTGCCCTGGTGCCGTCCCCGGACATCGCAGATCGACTCGGCAAGGGCGTCAGAGAGCGGGGTGCACGGCTCGGCGGTTATCGCGGCCAGGAGCGCGGTGCCGAGGGTCCGGGCATACCAGGCGACGCCGTGGACGCATCCGGTGTCCGCGCCGCGGGGGACGGTCGTAGCGCCGTCGAGGAGCACGGCCGCGCCGGGCGCGACAGCGGCGAAATCCTCGTTCACCCAGCCGGGCGTGCCAGGGTCGGTAGCCAGAGTTACCCGCATGTGCCGCCCCTCGGTCCTTCGTGGCGCTTCTGTGCCAAACGCGATCAGTCGGCACTCCGCTGAAGCTGCCACGCTGCCTCGAGGGCATCCTCGATCGCACCCGCGTCGCCTCCAGCGAGGTCAGCTACAACCATCATGTGCCTGATATACCGGGTCGGGACGCTGAAGGTTCCGGGGAACTGCCGCAGTATCGAATCGCGGAAGTCGAAATCGGCCCGGATCACCAAGTGCACGTCGTCCAGCTGACGCGCGACGAGCCTGCCGTGATACCGCCACTCGGCCAGCCCTTCCCGAGCAGTGCGGCGCACTCCCGACAGAGCCTCGGCCAGGTGAGCTACGTCATCAACGTCCATTAACGCGGTTCCCTGCTTTCCCTGATCACGATCACCGGCGCAAGCATCGTAGGGTGGCGGCTGAACTGTGAACCCCTGAACCGGGCTCTTGGCACTTCGTAATCATGGCGAAACGCCAGCCTGCGCAGCCCCTCTGCCAGAATGGTTATATCGCAGCTCCAGGCTGATAGTTCTGGCTGCAAGTGGCTGATCTGCCGCCGGAGAAGGTCTCGGCCTACCTCGAGTTCGCCAGGGCTGACTTTGGCGAGCAGGTCGCGATCTACCTGCGTCCGCAGCGATGGCTGTCGGCGGATCTGGGGCCGGGCTGAATTTCGCTGCGTGGCGGCCTGGGCCGGGATGCGCGGATCGGCCAGATGGAGTCGCAGATAGCGACGTGCAGGCGCAGGTCGCTGACCTGGTCGCGGGGTGAAGCAGAGGCACCCGGCGCCGCGCGCTTTCATTGGCGATTTACATCCGATGTGTTTCGCCGGACGCCTGGCAGTCGTCATCCTGCTGTGCCAGGACCGCCTGTTCTTGTTCTGGAGTAAAACCACGGGCCAGCCGCGGCTCGCCGCGCCGGCGGTCCCAGGCCAGGACGTCGGCCGCCGTCACCGCCAGCGGAGTTGCGGGCATGCCTGCCGCCCTAGCTCGGGCGGGGCTGCGCTGCTGTGACGGCCAGTCCGTCCTGATCAAGGGGAACAGCGGGAGTGCCGTTTCGGGCGGCACCGGCACTATCTCGACTCGGGTACCCGCCGCCCGGGCGCAGGTCTGGATGAGCCCGCCGATCGTGGTCGGCTCAGCCGGGCCGACCGCGTGAAACGCGCCGGAGCGATCGTCCGCGAGCAGCCGCACCACCAGGCCGCCTAGGTCGCGCGAGTCAATGACCTGAACCGGCTGCCGCGGATCGCCGGGCAACGCCACCCGGCCACCGCGGGCAGCCCGCCGCACCCAGTAAGTGAGCCCATCCTGCCAGTCGTATGGCCCGGCCACCTTCCCAGGCCGCACGATCGTCGCCCGCGGCCCGTACCGGGCCACCACATCGTCCTCGCACGCGACCTTGAGCGGGCCGTACGTATCCGCGCCGAGTTCCTCGGTGTCACGCACCGGCGGGCGGCGAGGGGTGTCCTCGGTCGAGCCCGGCCCTACCCCCGCGTGCTGGTAGACGGCGTGGCTGGAGATGAACAGGTACCGGCCGACCCGGTCGCCGAGTGCGTCCATCGCCTGGCCGACGTGGCGGGGAACATAGCCGCTGACATCCACGACCGCATTCCAGCCGCCCGCGAACAGTGCCCGGTAATCACCGGTGTCCCGGTCGCCGACCAGCCGGGTCAGTTCAGGGAACAGGCCGGCCCCGGTCTTGCCCCGGCCGAACAAGGTCACCTCGGCTCCGGCGCGCAGGGCGTCCGCCACGATGGCGCGACCGACGAAAGACGTGCCGCCAAGAACAAGAATCCGCACAGGCCTGAAACTACCCAGGCCCTGGAGCCAGGCGGTCGGGGAGGACAGTCGTGCCTCCGGAGCGGTTCCGGGTGGCTTCCCGCCGTTCCTGCCGTGACGGTGCACTCATGGCCGCATTTATGCAGGGCATACTCAACCTTGGACCGGGCATCGGCCGGGTAGCCCGGTCGAGGTCACCAGGTTTCGGAAGCCAGCCTTCCGTCCGCGGGCCGGAGCGGGATCAGCCGGCCGCCGCGGATCCAGCCGTTGAACCCGTTCGTGCAGTGCAGATTGCAGATGCCGGCATTCAGCATCAAGTTCCGGCCAGTGGCGTCAGTGCTGAGCGCCAGGGGGTCGGGGGCGCCGTTGATCTCGCCGGTGTCGCCCAGATGCCGGCGGTAGAGGACGCTCAGCTGCCTGCCCGTGGCGATAGAGATCTGCTCCACCGACATGTCCTCGGGGTAGGTGCCGCTAATCTGCTTCGAGCCGACGGCCCCGCCCCTCAGCACGAGGGCGGTGATCGTGGCGCCGTCGGGGCTGATCAGTGCCTGCGCGATGTAGGGGAACTGCGCGGACTGGCGGAGCAGCAGACGTCCCGCGGTCACCCGGCCGCCGCCGGATGCCAGGTCAATCTCCCGCACCTCCGCGACGCGTCCCGCAGGAACGGCTTCACTATAAAATCCTGAATCCGTCCGGGTCCATTGCCCGAGAACGACCAGCTTCTTGCCGTCGCCGGTCCAGGACAGGCTGGCGATCTTGAGCCACTTGAATCCCGGCCCGGCTACTCCTCCCCGCCAGGTCGTCTTCGCGCCGGTGACGGTGTTCATCACCACGAGCTGGTCAGCGGGCGGGTTATGACCGTAAGTGCCGGCCAGCCCGAACGCGAGCAGGGATCCGCTGGGGGATGCTGCCATGGAGTCGGCCATCTGGCCGGCGCCGAGCAAGCCGCCCGGCAGCGGCGAGAACCCGCTGACGTGTCCAGTGCTCGTCAGCCGGAATCGGTAGATCCGTTCACCGCTCGCGCCGCGCACGAACGCGGCGACGTAGAACACCCCGCCGGGGCCTGCGGCAACCACGGGGGGATCAGCGTCCCGGTAGGGAATCGGGAGCGTGGCCGTTACTGCTCCGGTAGCAGTCGACCGCACGACCGTCACGTCGCCGAGGGCCGACTCGACGTAGAAGCGATGCGGCGGGGTCACGGCTGAGGCGGCTGGCTGCCCGGGTCCGGATTGCCTGCCGGACAAGGCCGCGGCGGACCCGATGACCAGCGCAACGGCCGCGGCGGCGGCAACGGGCGCTACCCAGCGCGGGAGACGGCGGCTGCGCTCGCGCCTGATGAGCGGGCGCAGCGTGGCGTCCTGAACGGTCTCCCCGGCGGCGGTCATCGCGTCGGTCAGCCGGTCGAGCGTCCCTGTCATGAGTCCTCCCTCAGCTGGCGCGCGAGCGCCTCGAGTCCGCGCGCGGCCGTGGATTTCACCGTTCCCTGGCTGATGCCGAGCATGGCCGCGACCTCCGCTACCGGCAGGTTGAGATAGAAGCGCAGCACCAGCACCTCGCGCCGCCGGTGCGGCAATGCGGCCAGGGCGGCGAGCACCTGCCGCCGGTCCTCGGCGAGGAGCGCCGTGTACTCGGCCGATTCCTGTGAGTCCCGCCGTAGCGCGTCCCGGGCGCCCTCAAGGCGGCGGGTGAGGATGCGGCGGCGCTGCACGCTGCGGCAGCCGTTGACCACGGCGGCACGGACATACGCCAGGCCGGTGGCTGGCTGCAGCCGCCGCCCGGGACCACACAGCCGGGCGAAGACGTCCTGAACGACGTCTTCCGCCGTCGGGCGGTCACCGACCAGGAGCAGCGCGATGCGCACCAGCTGGGCATGGTGATCCCGGAAGATCAGGGCCAGGTCAAGTGTCTCGGCCGCGGCCGGAGGATTCCCCGGCCGCGGCTTCGCCGTGGCGTCCAGGTCGTCTCCCAGGCCGGCTAGCGCGTATGACCTATCCGATGATGGTCGATCCATGCCTGTTGTACGAACGAAGCCCGGATCGGTTGCCCTGTCCTGGCGGAAACCGGAGCCAGCGGCCTTGGCTTCCGCTCGCCAGCTGGCCGTGCAGCACCTCAAGCCACAGGATGAACGCGGTGAGCACGCCGTCGCTGATCATGTTCACGAATCCCGCGACGCGGCCGGCGGAGTCGTCGACGGCCACGACTGCGCGGAAGCTGCCGCGCAGCACGGCGAGGTGCTGCGCCGCCGAGGGAGACCGCGGCCAGCGGTCATGCGTTACCCGGAACGCCGGTCGCGTTGACGGTCACGTCGAGGCTGCCGGGATAGACCGTCAATGTCAGGCCGCTACTGGTACCGATAGTGCCGCTGATGCGCGGGACCGTCGCCCCGCCGCGGCCAGGAGCGGAGATCGTGACACCGGTCAGGTCGCATTCCGCGTGAGAGATCGTGACGGGTACCTTCCGGACCATCACGACGGTACCGGGATGCCCGCACGCTGCCCGAAATGCCGGCGGGACCTTTGACTGAGCGGCCGCTGGCGAGTTGCCGCAGGCAGCGGGAGCCAATGCCGAGAGTGCCATGACGGCCACGCCTGCCCATGCCGCGGCCGTCCGGCCGGGCAGCCTGTTCATGCAGGCCGCCTGGTCATGGTCGTAACACGCAATAGGCCCCCGGTCTGGTTCCGGGGTGGTGCCGGGCAAGCTCCGGAACCGCCTTGCGGCCACCCGGCTTCTCGCTCAGGGTACTCAGTCGTAGAGCCGGACAAGATCATCGGCTGCCAGCGGCAGCTCGCCGGCGAACCGCGCCGGTGCCAGCGTGGGCGAGTCGGACGCGACGATACGCACCTGCCCGCGGCCGACCAGCACATCGACGGGATGGTGCTCCAGGTCCCGGCGTACAGCCCGTTCTGCTTCCGCGAGCGTGCTCTCGGCGGCATCCGTGTAATGCCCCAGCACAAGATAGAAGTCATTGTCCACGTCCGTCGCCGCGGCGTGGTAACGGTGCAGCACATTGGCGTCGTTCATGTTACGGCGCAGGTCATCCAGCGGCCGCTGCGCTCCCCCCGACGTAAGCGTGGCGACAGGCCAGCCCATCAGGACAAGAGCGCCGCTGCGAGCCGAGAACATTCGCACATGCGGGTGCATGCCCTGACTGGTGAAACCGGTCAGGGCCCCCGGTCCGATGCCGCCGATACGGATCGTCAACGGCCGCGAGAATCGCTCCTCAAGGATCTGCAGCACGCGCCCGAAGTCCATAACGCGCCGAGCGCCCAGGTGCTCAAGGTAATACTGGTTGATGAGGGCGCCGGTCGCGGGTCCCCGGGCGGCATTGAGCCCTATCAGCGTGCCGTGTATCTGCTCAAGCGTATAGGGCAGGAAGGCGGCGCCGAGTTGCCGCGCGAGCGTTGCCTGCACGGACTCAAGCAGGTCACGAACCTCGCCGGTCTTCGGCCCGTACAGCGCAACTGCGGAAACCCACCTGCGGTCCATGCCCGGCTAGCCTAGGGCAGCGGTTCGGGTAGCTCAACGACGTCGCGAAGGCTCAGATGCGGACTTCGCCGTCGGCTGGCCGCGGAGTCACTTCGGCTCGTGATGCCCCAAAATTTAGAACGAGCAGCGCTCCCGTCTGCCGTCCTGCCACCGGCAGGCTTGCGATCCGCGCAAAGTCCATAGCGGATTCCCGTTCCGTCGCAAAGCCGCCGGTTACGGTGCCGCTGCCCAGTGAATGGCAAACCGGTCGAGCGTATAGCCAAGCGCATTCACCGTTGGCTGAATGAAGTTATTCCGAATTGTCTGGGTAGCCTCATTCTCGGCGGCCAGGACGAGCGAGCGGGTTACCTGCGGCGCATGCTGGGACTTGTAAAAGGCGATTTGCTGGGCCTGGGAATAGAGCACTGACTCAGCAAACTGGGGCCGCAGCACAACGCCGCAGCCGAACCCGGGATACGTCCAGCTATGCTGCGAGTCTATCGGCCTGGACGGGACATTATCGATTGTCACATTGTGCACCGACTGCGGAAGCTGCGGCCGCGGAAGGACCATGTTGACCGCCACCTGGCCGGGCTTACCCGGCCGGGGGCGGCTGAGAACCTGCAGGCGGTAGTGCCCGGTGCCCGGCGCCCACCAGGAAGTGCCCGGATTGAGGTCGACGGTGGCGGATGCGTGGCCAACGGCATAGAAGGTACTGGCATACCAGCACGGCCACGGGCCAATGTTCTTGGAAACCTTGTGGGTGAAGACGAAGCTGAAGTTTGCCTGGCCCAGGGCAGGCCTGGATATTCCCTCGATCTTCTGTAGCACCCACGGGCCCAGATCGACGTTGGTAGTCGTGCTGGCCGCGCTGAATGCCTGCCACGGCCAGCCGAACCTGATGCTCGGCAGATGGACGTTGACGCCGATGAGGTGCATGGCCGCCGAGAGCGCGATCAGCGTCACGTAGGCAAGCGCCCGCCGGAAAATCAGGGCTACTGCCACCAGGACGGCAGTCCTCGTGACCCAGCGCGGGATGCGGCGGCGGCGCGGCCCGGAACCGGGTACTCTCCCGCCCGCATACTGGATGGTCGCGCCGTCGGCCGTCGGATCCCAGGGCGGCAGCGGCTGCGGCTGGCCTGGCCAGCCCGCACCGTCGGCACGCTCGTCCGGCTCGGTGTACAGGGCGCCCGGTGCTGCCCGGCCGTACGAATCGCCTGCTCGGTGCCCGGCCGGTTCCGGCTGCCCCGGCCTGTTTGCGGTGAGCGTGCCCAGCAGAAAGAGCAGCAAGCGAATCACGCAGTCCACCTTCTTTCTATGCTTTGCACGGGTGATTAGACGGTGGCCGGGTAATGGAGGCCGAGGACGATGGGAACGGCACCGAAGGTCATGCGGAATCGGCTTCCTGGCCTATCCGGCGTGTTTGCCTCATCGATGTTCGGCCAGCGCATGTGAATATGCTGGACGGTCAGGCCAGCCACCGAGTACGGGAACTCCATGGCGGACGTGTGGTGCAGCTTGAGTAGGCCACCCCAGCGGAACGCCGCGAAGACCTTGGCCAGATCACGAATGGACAGGTCCGCCTGCGCTGTCAGGTCTATTCGGTAAACCGTATGGGCCAGTTCCACCAGGTCCTCGGCGCACTGTTCCAGTGCCGCTGATTTCGTCCGGTAGATCGTGCCGGACGGGTTGAGCGTGCCGAGCTTCTCGCCATGGACCGGTGAGTAGCGTGGCTGAGCCTTGCACTGCATCCAGTCGCAGGCAGCCAGCAACTCCCAGCGGATGCCGCTGTGGCTGGCAACATCGCGGTAGAGCGGCTCCGCGCGCATGAGCGGCGCTCTGGCCGTGGAGATAAAGGCGTTCTGTACGGGCCGGGGGATGTTTTGCTGATACCGAGTCGCTGTGGCGCGGGATTTGGCTGAGGCGGTCCGCCGCGGCTGGCGGCTGACCGGCGTAGACACCCGCTGAGCGGACACTGTCTGAGTTGATGGCATGGCGCTGGAACCGGACTGGTGCGCATCGGCTCGCTGGGCCGGCGGCGGCGTGGGACTTGGCAGGCCAGGGATGCTGGCGCCGCCCTGCGCCGCCCCTCGCGGCGCGGCGGCGGGCTTGGCCCGCTGGGGCGGTGTCGCCGGCGTTGCCGCCGGCCCAGCCGTGCCGGGGGCCGTTGCCGGGGGAGCGGCGGCCGCAGTTGGGGCTGCCGGCATCGGGGCCGGCCCGGCGGATGCCGCGGGCGCAGTGGCCGGCGCTGGCCGGGGCGCCGCGATTGGCGCTGTTGTCGCGGTCGGCGTTGATGCCTGGGGAGCCGGCGTCACTGATGCCTGGGGAGTCGGTGTCACTGCCGCCGGCGGCGTAACCACGGGCGATGATGGCGGCGGTGTCGCGGTCGGCGTCGTCACCGGGGGTGTAGCCGCTGGCGTTGCCGGCTGAGGCGTGGCCGTCGGCGTGTCCGGCGTCAGCGGCTGGGATGTGGCTGTGGGGGTTGCCGCCGGCGCTGCTGGATGGTGTGCCACCGCTGTACCGCTGAGGTCGTAGCGATAAAGGTCGTATCGGCGCATGAGGCCGACGAGCTTCGTGCCATAGTTTGGATCCGTGGCATAGACGCCGGTGAGCGCGGAAGCAAACGCGTTCGGATTCTGGCGCTCGGCCATCGCGCGGGTGTAGTACCCGCTGGTGGCGAGGAGCCTGCCGTGATCGTCGATGCTCTCCGCGACACTGTTGTACCGGCGGAACGCCGCGGTGCGGCTAATAGCGCTGCCGTTCTCATACTCCTGCGTTGGTAGCGAAGCGCTGCCGGCCGGGCCAGTGCCCTTGATGCCGAACAGGTTGTGGTCCCTGACGGCCAGCTCGCTCTGGCCCCAGCCGGACTCGTCGATGGCCTGCGCGATCGTTACCGCCGCGGGAACGCCATATTTGCGTTGCGCGGCGACCGCCCCTGGTGCGACGGCGCGGATAAAGGCTTCTTGCGTGGTGATGTCCTGCGGGGCAGCCGGGGCGGGCACCGGCGCCGGACGGGGCCCCCGGTGCACAGCCCGTGAGGATGCCGGCGGACCGGCAGACCCCCGGTGCGCAGCCCCTGAGCCCGCGTGTCGCCGGTGCGCCGGCCTCGACAGCCCGGGGATCTTCGCCGCGCCTCGCGCCGCCGAGCCTCGCGCGGCCGGCGAGCTGCCGGGTACCTTCGCGGCAACCCGTTCCGCGCCCGCACCGGCCGCCTTGCCGCGGGAAGTGTGGTCGGGAGCATGGCGGCCGGGCGGCGGATGTTCCCGCCCCTGCCGGCCCGCCTGCGCGTCCTTACCGGGGCTCGGCACGGGCGCGGGCATTGACGGGATCGCCGCACTGCCATGCCGGGCCGGCGCCCGCTGCGCAGAACCGGCGGTGGCGGCGCCCGGAATTGCCGCCAGCGTCACCGGCGTCTGTGCTCGCGCCCGGTGGTGGCGTGATGGGTGCTCGCGGTGCGCCTGCGCCCGCGCATTGCCAGCCGGACCGGCCCGCTCGCCGTTGTTGACGAATCCGACGATTCCCTGGCCGCCAAGCGGCGCACTGAACTTGTGGGCGTTGACCGAGAAATCTGGCAGTGAATCGCCGCCGATCGTGTGCAGGACGCCGTGCGCGTAGCTCTTGATTACCTCGACGTGGCCATGGAAAAGCGCCCAGTCCCCAGGCTGCGGCTGGTAACCGTCACCCAGCGGGTGCCAGCGTTGATGAGCCTTGGCATCCTGCAGGATAGAGGTGACGCCCGGCGACGCCGGATTCGGGTCAACGCGGACATCCGCCCACTTGTGGATCGGCCACGGATAGGAAGTTCCCCCGGTCACCCAGCTTCGCTGGCCGACGACCTGTGCCGCGAGTTCCAGCGTCAGGCTGGCGAAGGCCGCGCACGACTGGCCATGGTCGACGCCATTGATGCTGTCGTTCTGCCAGATAATTGCCTCCATCTCGGCGGGCGTCCTGTCCCTGGCCATCCGGAGGTAATATTCGGCAACGTTGACGATCGCCGAGCGCAGCATCGCATCATTCGCCGGGGCCGGCTTGACCGATTGCTGGAGAGCCATCAAGTGAATGGGCATGCCGCTTGGCGACGCCAGGTCGGCGGCCGGTCCTGGGACAAAGGAGAATCCTGTTATCGCTCCGCCCGCGCTGAGGCTTACTAGCGCAGTCAGCTGCTGCCATCGCGGCGTACCAGCGGCATGCATATGCTCACCCCTTCCCATGCACCAGGATCGTGATACCGGATCAGATTTGCCGATGAAGATTCAGGCTAGGCCAGCTGTTTTGAATGTGACAGGTGCCTGAGAATGGCCTGGACGTTCCGATTGCCAGGATCATTGAAGTTCTCGAACAGGACCGCAGCATCCCGCGCGGCTCGTGGCGGTGCGCCGACGACCCACTTACGGAACACATCGGCCACCAGGGCCGCCTGTCCGGCCCGGCTGGTCACCGGCTTGGCGCAGAGGCTAGGGAATCCCTTGCGCGAGATGATCGCCGCTGACCCGGTATACCGGACACAGTTTGCGGCGCTGCTCTCAAGCCCGCGCTGGACGACCGGCCTGCCGCCGGCGCCAGTCAGCGTTGCGCCGCCGATGATGTTATTGATGGCCCGTGCCGCTACCGCGAGGCTGTCGACCGGGTTAGACGGGTCGTATGGCTGGTGCAGGTTCAGCGACCAGGCCACTTCGCCGCCTTGGGCTGGCGTGATCGGCTCCAGGCCAACCCGGCCGGTCCGCATGTCCGCGAAGTTCGGGTCATCTCCGCTTGTCATCAGCGCGAATACCCAGAGAATCTGGCGGGTGCCGTTGGCACAGGCAAAGTTGACCTGACCCGGCTCCGACCGGACGTCGGGATTCTGGCACGCCCTGGCAGCCTGACCTTGCACCGTCGCAACGCTGGACGGCCAGGAGGCTCCGCGACCAGGCAGCATCGTGATGATTGCGGCGGCAATGACGACGGCGACCGCCAGCCCGATCGCTATCTTGCGCCCGAGCGACAGGCCAGGGGAATAAGCATTACGGCGTCCCTGGCTGACTAGCGTCTCGGTGCGGCCGCCCGGCGAGTGCGGCGGAGTGCCGGAATTCATGCCGTCGTAATAGTCGGCGGACTCCGGCTCCGCATAGAGCTCGGACATGCTGTCAGCCTCATGCTCATGATGCCGATGCGCAGCAGTGCTGCGCATGCGATTCCCGGACCTGGCCAGGCGCAGCTACCGTAATATCCTCGGACTCGGCTAGCTCTCGCTCCAGTGATACGCGGGCGTCCGAGAGCTTGCGCTCGAGTTCTGCCGCCTTGTGCTTCAAGTCAGCAAGGCGCCGGCTCTCTGGGCGGACATCATAATCGGAGTGCGTTCTCACGTTCTCACCTCTAGCGTGCGGCCTGTGCCAGGCATATTCAGCTTTCATGACCGTCTTGGACGTGCCGGAAAGGCAAGTGAGCTATCGGGCAGGCTCGGGTAAGGCTCTCCGCCAGCGGCTCGCAGTACCGGCGCTACGGCCTCGGAGGCGCTACCGGTGAAGCCGGCCCGCCTGGCGGCGGGCAATGTCACCTGGCCCGCACCCATGGTCATCCTCTTTGCGGCGGCCAGGCGCCTGCGGCGGCGCCCCGCGTCGCGGGGTGGAGGCCGTGGCTCGCGCTGGCCCGCCGGACGCCAGCTACCCAGCAGCCGGGCCGGATGCACCCCGGAGGGAGCAACTGGCCGGGACCCGGCGGTGGAGGCGACTGGCGGCATACCCGCCATTAGAACATACGTACGAGTCAAATGTGAAGAGGGAATTTATTAGAACATTCGTTCGGACACGAGCACCACGGTATGTTCCGCCGGGTCTGGGCTGCGCGGATGCCGGCCCGGCCTTGGTTCTGAATATCACGGCCGGGGTTCGGGGCGGTAGCGGCCGGCCGGGCGGGAGAGCAGGCCGTGCAGGCCGGCCTGCCGCGCTGAGCTTAGGCACCGCGCGTGCTGGGCTTGCCCGGGTGCCCGGCCAGACACGAAGATCATCAGCGATCTGCCGGAGGTTCGCTGGCCGGAGCGAACTACCGGCCGCCGG
Source organism: uncultured Actinomycetes bacterium (assembly GCA_963707065.1). Taxonomy (GTDB): domain Bacteria; phylum Actinomycetota; class Actinomycetes; order Streptosporangiales; family Streptosporangiaceae; genus Palsa-506. Next base: position 79,569 of record CAVPPJ010000006.1, on the reverse strand, counting down.
CCGCCGCGGCGTGCGCTCAGATCACGTCGTAGGGAGCAGCCGCGAGCGCATTCGTCATGCCGCGCATGAGCGGCGCATCGGTTCGCAAGGTCAGGCTGTCAATGCCCGCGACCGTGGCCATCCCGTGGGAGTTGGTGACGAACGCTCCCGCGAAAGAGGCCAGATCTGCCAGGTGCACTGCCTCGTATCGCCAGGGCACGCGCGCTTTCCCCAGTTCCCGCTGGGCTACCTGCATCATGACCCCGCGCAGCGCGGGTGCGTCCGGCCAGACAACCGAGTCGCCGTCGATAAAGCCGATGTTGGTAATGGAGCCCTCGGAAACGGCACCGTCCGGCCCGATGAACAGCGCTTCATCGAAGCCGTTGCCATGCGCCAGGCTGCCGTAATAAGACTGGCCGAATCCGCCCGCATGCTTGATATGAGCGAGCGGCCGCTGATACTGAACGCTCTGCAGGCGCTGGCCCGCGGCCGGCGGGGATGCCGGCGGCCGCACGCTGACCATCACGGACACCTCATCAGTGGCGCTTGACCGGAACACGTTGACTCGAACTGAGGCATCTTCGGTGTCGTCAGCCAGCGCGTGACTGATGTAACCGCGAACTCGCTCGCTCTCCAGCCCGACGCCGAACAGCTCATGGGTGGCGGCATCAAGGCGGGTTAGATGGAAATCCATTCCGACCGTCTTACGGCCTCTGACCTGCATAGCGGTGAAGTGACCGTAATTACTGAGATCGAGTTCCCACACCTGCTCGATGGTGGCGCCGCGGCCGTTGATTTCAAGCCGCGGGACCCGAATGCCGTTCACGTCGATAAGTCTAGGCACTGGCTGCTGCGTGACGGCGGAGACGACAGCGCATCGGCTGGCGCGGATACCGTGATAGACGGCCATCATGCCGCAGGCGGCATACTCGACGGGAGATCGATCATGAGCGACCAGGGCCGTGGGCAGGACTCGCCGAGAGGTAATCCGGCCAGCGGACCGGGTGCCATCACCCCGGATGGCTGCGCGGTTGACCTTTACGCACTGCTGCCGCCAGGTCGCGAGCCGGAAATTATCCATATGGCGGCCGGCAGCGCTGGCGCCTCGATCCTCGAGCTTGGCTCCGGAACAGGCCGAGTTACTGACGCGCTGGTCAAAATCGGCCATCCGGTCGTTGCGGTCGATGAATCGCCAGAGATGCTGGCACACGTCCGCTCGGCCGAGACCGTCTGCGCGCGCATCGAGAACCTTGAGCTGGGCCGCACTTTCGATATTGTCCTGCTCGCGTCGCATCTTCTTAATGTTCCCGATGAGGGCATCAGGCAGGCACTGCTGCGCAGCTGCGCGCGGCATGTAGCAGTCAACGGACGGGTGATCATCCAGCATCATCCGCCGCAGTGGTTCGCTGAGCGCGACAGCCTCCGAAGAACAGCTAGGCGAGATCATTATCCGCCTGCGGGACCTATCGCGGCCAAGCACGGATCTGCTCGCCGCTACCGTGGAGTACCAGGCGGGCGGGCGAGTCTGGACCCAGACGTTCACCGCGATGCGCCTCGACGAGAAGCAGCTCAGGGCCGCGCTCGACGATGCTGGCCTGACGCTAGACCGCTACCTGACGGACGACCATTCATGGTTCACGGCCGCCCGCCAGGGCGAGGAGAAGTAAGGCCTGTGCGCGCGCCGCCGGTCCTCGGCGCAAACGCAACCACTGCGACCCGGACGGTGCGCTCGCGCTGGCAAGCGTCCGGCCGCCGCCGTCGGGCTCGCCTGTCCGCTCGCAGCGGACCTGTGCCAACGCGGCGAGCCACGAGAATTAGAGTCGGGCTATGGCTGAAGCCAGGTACGACGCGATCGCCGATTTCTACGTCAGCGGATTCGATTCCCTGGGCGATCCGGCGTCTGAGGCGCTGCTCGAACTGCTCGGGTCGCCGGCCGGGATGCAGATTCTGGATATCGGCTGCGGGCACGGGCGCATCACCCGCGAGCTCGCCCGCCGCGGAGCCGGCCTGACGGGCATCGACATCTCCGGCGCACTGATCGGCTTGGCCAGGCAGGCGGAGCAGGCCGAGCCGCTCGGCATCCGTTATGTTCACGCCGATGTGACATCGCCGGGATGGCCTGAACGCCGCATTTTACGACGCCGTGACCTGCAATTTCGCCCTCTCCGACATCGATGATCTGGACGGCGCCGCGGCGGCCGCGAGCAGCGCCCTCCGGCCGGGCGGCCACTTCGTGTTCTCGATCCTGCATCCTTGCTTCCCGGGTGCCAGCGATGTCGCCGCCTCCTGGCCGTCCGCCGGCCGCTACTACGACGAGGGGCGCTGGGTCGCGGACGACGCGCTGTCCAGGCTCCGCCGCAAGGTCGGCGCGAGTCACCGGATGCTCTCTACCTACCTCAACGTGCTCCGCCAGCACGGCCTGTGGCTGGACCGGCTCGCTGAGCCGATTCCGCAGCCGCAATGGGGCAATCAGCGTGCTGGCGCCGACCGCTACCCCGTTTTCCTCGTCGCCAGCTGCGTCAGGGCGGCCAGCTGACCCGCGGCGTGAACTGCTGACACATGGTTGCGGCGGCAGCGGCCGCGGCGATGGCGGGCTGGCCGCTCATGCCGGGTGGACCATCCACACATTGGGCTCCCAGTACCGCCCCATGCCACCGGCGACCGCGAGCGGCGCCAGCCCGCCCGGGAACACGTACTCACCGGGCTCCGGCATTTCCATGCCGGTCCATTGTTCCCAGTCCGCCACGGGCGCCGCGATCTCCATCGAATGCGGCTCGGTCCGCAGGATCGTCGCCTCCAGCCGGGCATGCACGCGCAGCCATGGATCGAACGGCAGGTCGTCGCCGCGGCGCCACCGGGCGTAGGCATCGATCGGGATGAGCGGGTACAGATCCTTCCGGCTTGGCCGGACCGGGGCCACGAGCGGGCCGAGGCCCGCGTTGCGCGCCGCGGCCGCCATGGCCAGGAGGATGAGCCGGCTGAGGCCGTGCCCCTGCCGGTCCCGCTCGACCTCGGCGGCAAGCGCGGACACGGCTGTCGGCGCCGCTTGCTCCGACACCGCGCGCAGGCCGACGGCGTCGATTCCGGCGGGCAGGTCCTCCAGTGACCCGTCCCACCGGAACGGAATGGCCCGGCCGCGTCCGACCACGCGGGCGGCGGCGCCGTCATAGACCAGCACCTGAAACCGCGCATACCGGGGAAACAGCTGGCCGAAGTACTTGCTGGTGTGGTTGCCGTGCAGGTTGTACTCGGGCCATACGCCGCCGAACATGGGCCTTGCCTGCTCCCACAGATCAGGCCGCTCCTCGGCGGTGAAGACCTCCACCGGCGAGCCTGGCGGAATGGTCAGCCCGTCCATGGGCACATCCTTCCACGGCAGGGCCCGCCCGGAGTAATGCTTAATATCGCCGGGGATGGCCCGGATCAAGGAGGCAAGCATGACCGAGCGACCGGCAATGACGCTGACCGCCGTAGTCCTCGACTCGCCGGATGCCGGCCTGCTCGCGGACTTCTACCAGCGGCTCCTTGGCTGGCCGGTGGGGACAAACGAGCCCGGCTGGGTGACGCTCAGGCCCCCCGGCGGCGCAGCCGGGCTGTCCTTTCAGACCGAGGACGGCATACGTCAGGCCGGCCTGGCCCGCGAGCGCCGGCGATCAGCAGATGATGCTGCACCTCGATATCGAGGTCGACGATCTCGATATCGCCGGAGCCCATGCCGTGGCGGCTGGCGCGGCCCTTGCCGACTTTCAGCCACAGGAGAAGGTGCGGGTCTACCTCGACCCGGCCGGCCATCCGTTCTGCCTGTGGGTCCGCGAATAGCGAGCAGGCATGCCCGGCTCGCCGCCGGCGATCAGCTGGCCAGCTCCCGCAGAGTGCCGCCGAGGCGGCCGGCCAGTCCCGGATCAACCTGGCCAGCCTCGGCGAGCAGCGCGTCGATTGCCACCCGAAAGGCACGGGCCAGTTCGCTCGTGTCGAGCGAGCGGACGAGCGCCCCGGCAATGCCCGCGGTGGCCGCCGGCGGCAGGCGATCCATGCCCCGCCCCTGGGCTGCCGGCAGGCCGTGTCGCAGGCAGGCCAGCGCCAGCACGTGGTCGCGCATGCCGCTGATCATGTACTCGGCCTGCCATACCCGGCCGCGGGCGATGCTCGATCGCGCGTGCAGCGCGTAAAGCCAGCCCAGGCCGACGAGCTCAGCTGCGCCGGGCGCCGCCGGCGGCGGCTGCTGCGCTGAGGTTCCGAAGATCAGCCGGAAGGTCGGGGCGATGGCGCCGAACTGCGCCGCAGGCGAGAAGGCGACGTCGACCTGGAGCGTGCTGGCCAGCAGGAAGACGCGGTAGACGGTGGCTCGCAGAGCGATGTCCAGGTGGTCGACGGCGCTGTGCTGCTGGTACATGACCCGGGTCCAGTCCGCGATCACCTGGCCGGGATCGGCGTCCGGGGCAAGGCCCAGTGCCAGGTCAATGTCCGACCAGCGGTCCTCAGCGTCCACGGCGGCGGAGCCGGTGAGCGCGGCACCCGTGATGCGCTCGTCGGCGCGAGCGGCCGAGACCAGCTCATCTCGCAGCCGTTCCCGGTCCTCGGATGTGAACATCGCACCAAGGTACTGGGAGAGAGTAAGGCGAAGCCTCGCGTGCAGCCTGCTGTCGCCCGGTACCGGGCGCAGCAGGCGGCACGTCCGGGCGGCAGCGGCCTCATACCAGGATCGTGCCGTCAGCCGTCAGGTCGACTTCGGCCCTGAGCACGCCGTAGAGCACGTTGTCGCGCCATTGCCCAGCGCGGAATGCCGCGCCGCGGGCGACGCCCTCACGAGTGAAACCGGCTCGCTCCAGGGCGCGCTGCTCGGCGATATTGGTTATCTCCGTCTCCGCCTGGATCCGGTTTACCTGGGTATGCGCGAACAGGTACTGCACCAGCAGTCGCTGTGCCGTAGTGCCGTAGCCCCGGCCCTGGAACTCAGGCGCCAGGCCGATACCGAGGCTCCAGCAGTACGCGATGGCCCCGGTCCGGGTCTTTCGCCAGGACACGCAGCCGACCCGGTCGGTGCCGCGGACCACCATGAGCATGCCGCCGGCCTCGCCGAGCAGGCCGGTCTCCGCCCACCCTCGGCGCAAGGATCCGGGGTTACTCCAGCCATGCCATTCGTGCTGGCCGGCCATGGCCGGATCGTTGGTCAGGAGGTCGATGAAGGACAGGTCATCTTCGGCCACCGGCCGCAATGTCACCTTGTCTGCCATTGACGACACCCTAGCGAGCCAGCGCCCGGCCGTGACAACAGCCAGCTGCCGTGCGGCTCTGCCGTCAGGACGCGAGGATGGCGATGGTGATGAGCGCGGCGTCATAGAGGAAGTGCGCCGCGATCGGCCGGGTCAGCCGGTGGTGCTTCTGGAAGGAGCGGGTCAGCAGGTAGCCGAGCGGAATGGTGAACAGGAAACCGAGCCCGTAGTAGACGTGGTAACTGGTGCGCAGGGTGAGGCTGAGCAGCAGGGCTCGCCGCGGGGTCCAGCCGAACTGCTCGAGCCTGGTGAGCAGATAGCCGCTGACCAGGGTCTCCTCGGTGATGGCGGTAACTGCCGAGATGGCCAGCCCGTACAGGATGTAGTACTTCGGCACGTGCCCGGTGTGCACCTGGCTGAACAGTCCGCCGTGGTGCGCGATCAGGGTGCTGAGGGGCAGTGCGATCAGCAGCGTCAGGCCGTATCCGCCGACGGCAAGCCCCGCCGCCGGCACCAGGTCGCTGCGCAGCCCGGGCAGGCCAAGCCCGAGGTCGGCCGGGCGCTGGCCGGTTCGCGCCAGCAGCAGCAGCGCGAGTGGTACCACGGCGCCGACGGCGAGATACCTGAAGATGCCGAGGATGAGGTTTTCCACCGGGCGGCCGGGAACGACGGCGGAGAACAGGTTGACGTCGCTGACGCCGCTCACGTGCGCAGCGAGGAGATCCACCGCGGCGGCAACGCCGGGGAACAGGAACGCCAGTTCGACGAACCAGGTCTCCCAGATAAGCCCTCGCCTGGACGGTTCCTCTATCCGGATCAGCGCAGGCAGCGGAGCGGGCCGGGCTGCCATCGGCCGGGGCGGCCCGGGCGCGGCCGCCGCAGGCTGCGCCGATCCGGCCGGGACCCAGTAGACCCAGTCGGCCGGCGGCGCAGGCCACTCCGGCGGCGCCTGCCAGCCGGGCGGCGGCGCCCATCCGGCCGGCGGTTCGGGCCACCCCGGCGGCGACTGCCATCTCCAGCCCTGCTCGCTCATCCGCACATGATCCCGCATGCCGGGATCAGCCGGAACCCGTGCCGGCGGGGATAGTCAGGGCCGGTCTTTGCCGCGGGCGCGCTCCGCGCGCAGCGCGCGCAGCAGCGGGAGCGCCGCGAAGTAGGACCCGGCGAGCGCGCTGCCGCCGATCCCGAGGTCGACGGAGATACGGCCCTGCTTGGCCCAGTAGACATCCTTGAGATCGAGCAGCAGGGCGAACTCATCGATGATGAGCGCCAGCCCGGAGCCGTAGCACACCGCCACCACAGGGTGCCTGCGCTGCCGCTCGCTGCCGCGGACGGCGACGACGCCGACCCCCGAGACCATGCCGATGCCCCACATGTAGTGGTGCAGGTGCTCACTTCCGACACTCAGATTGCGGAACGGCCCCTTGCCAGCCCGGATGCTGTAGGTGATGCCGCGCACCGCGGCGAAAGTGCTGGTGAAGGCGATCCAGCTGAGCAGGGCTGATCGCTGGCTGGCGTCCATCTCATTGCGGTAAGCGGTCCGGACTACGGGAGTTAGCGCTGGCGTGCGGCTTTTCACATGCGCACCATACCGCCCGCTGCCCGGCCGCAGGCGCGGCCGGGCAGCGGGCGGATGAATGGCCTGACGGGTGCCTAGTTGTACGGCATGAAGCAGATCCCGGCGTGGCCAGGAACCTTGGCGCACTTGTCGGCGACGGCACCGTCGCTGTCCTTGAAGTTGTCGCTGGCAATCCACAGGCCCTGGTTGGTGATCAGCATGTCATCGGCACCGAGCCCCTGTGACCTGGTGGGATTCCAGATGAATAGTGCTGCTGTCAGAAGGCGAGAGGCCGACCATTCCCTGCGCCGGGACGGCGCCTGAGCCGGCGACGTTGCAGCCGTTCGGGTTGTCTGCCCACCGCTCGTGACCGGCGAAGTAGGCCGTGTTGGTGTCCGCGGCCGTGGCGTACAGGGAGTCACAGCCGGTGTAGTTGATCCACTTGGAACTGACTGCGCGATCCGCAGACGAGAAGGCCGACGCCGCGTCGCACAGCCCGGTCCTGGGCGCGGTCATCGACAGGCCCTCGGGTGCCTCGCCGGTGGCGGCCACGTAGATCGTTCTGCTGTCCGGCGACCAGGACGCCGCGTGGATGTAGAACGGGGTGCTGTCGGCGCAGTTCTGGTTGAACTCGGTCGAGCGCCACCTCGTCACCTTCGCGTGGCTAGAGCGCAGGGTGAGCATGAAGATCTGCTGGCGGTGCTTGCCGCGCACCCTGGTGAAGTCGCCTTCGACCAGCAGGCGGTGGCCGGTCGGGCTGATCTGCTGGTTGTAGACCCGGGTACGGTTGCCGATCACGCCGGCGAAGTCATAGTGACCGGAGATGTGCAGCCGCAGGTAGCGGTCGTCGCGCCCGGTCCTTGAGTTCAGGCTTGCGTAGTAATTGCGGCCGGAGCCGTTGATGGACTTGAAGAAGCCGCCGGCCAGCACGTGGTGCGTGTGCACGACCAGCGTCTCGACCGGCCTGCCGGCGTGGTGGGCGAACCGCTCCCGCACCCGGCCGGTGGAGGTATTGACCTTGACGATGTTCCTGGCTGACCGCTTGTGCACGCGGGTGAAGGACCCGCCGAGATAGGCGCTGGAGCAGTTGCCGCTCCGGAAGGCGATGGAATTGACCTCGCCGTTGGCGCCCGGCTTCCAGCGCGTGACCGTGTACGGCGCGGCGGCCAGGAAGCTGAACGCATTGTGCCGGATGTAGACATGGCCGCCCTGCCTGATCCTGGCGAACTTGCCGACGGCGTACATCCTCCGGCCGCATTTCACCAGCTGCCTGACCTGCTCGGTGTGCCCGCTGGGCCGGGGTGAGAGCTCGGGTGTGCCGCTGGCGGGAGTCAGCCCGGCCGGTCCCGGCGGTGCTGCCGATGCGCCGGCCATGGCGGGGGCAACGGCTCCCGCCATGGTGAGCGCGAGTACGCCCGCGGCGACGCTGGAAAGCGGCCAGGCGATCTGCCGGCGATGAAGCATGGCGCTCCTGTCCTGAATGGCCTATATCGGGGTATTTTGCATGTCGAGTCTGCAGAACAGCGGCAAGGCCGTCAGGCAGACGAGCGAGAGTTTGCCACACTGAGACATGCGGTGTCCGGCAGTGCCCGCATAGCGCTGGGTTATTGCCGGGTGTGCTTGGCTTACCCGGGTGAATCATGAGCTGCTCGGCGACCGCGTCCGGCGCGGCGATGTGGTGTTCGGTGCCTGGTCGGTGCTCCCCGGGGCCATGAGCGCGCGCGTGCTGGCCGTCCGCGGACTGGATTACGTGGCCATTGATCTTCAGCACGGCGGCGCGACCGAGCATGACCTGCCCGCGATGACCGCTGCCATCAGCCTGGCCGGCCCAACCCCGCTGGCCAGGGTCCGGCACGCGCATCCCGCCGACATCGGCCGCGCGCTCGACCTTGGCTGCGCCGGCGTCATCGTGCCGAATGTCGAGTCCGCCGAGCAGGCGGCGGCCGTGGCCGGGGCCTGCCGTTACCCGCCGGACGGCTACCGGTCGGCCGGCGGGGTGATGGCCCAGGGCGGCAGGCCGCTGTGCCTGGTCATGGTGGAATCGGTACACGCCGTCGCCGAGATTGCCGCCACCCTGGCCGTGCCGGGAGTGGACGGGATATACGTCGGTCCCAGGGACCTCTCGCTCTCCCTTGGCTGCGCGCTCGATCCGGATGACCCGGTGCTGCGCCCGGAGCTTGAGCGCATCTGGGCCGCCTGCGCCGCGGCCGGGAAGCCGGCCGGCGTGCATGCCTCCGACGGCGGCACCGCACGGCTGTACCGGGAGCGCGGCTGCCGGATCATCACCGTGGCCGTCGACGCCGTGGCGGTCGACCGGGGGACCAGCCGCGAGCTCGGCACTGCCCGCGGCTGACGGCCGGTCCGGTCAGGACGGCGCCCAGTTCCCGGCGGGCGGTGCGCTGAGCGGCGCGCTCAAGGTCGCGGCGGGCAGCGAGGACGGGCTGACGAACGTGCTGCCGTCCGGGCCGGCCTGCACCGCCTCGTGCAGGGCGCTGCCCCGCAGCAGCTTCGGCCAGGACAGGAACCACTGCGTCCAGCCGTTGTCCCATTTGCCGGCCCGGGGGCTGCCGGTGACAGTGACCGGATCACCGGGCAGTTCCATCTTGTAGTAGGCCTCCGCGTCGGCCGGTGCCATGTTCACGCACCCGTGGCTGACGTTGCTGAAGCCCTGCTCGCCGACCGACCAGAAGGCATCGTGCAGGTAGTCGCCGGACCAGGTGAACCGGACGGACCAGGGCACCTCAAGCTGGTAACCGGGGCCTTTCATCAGCACCGGGTTGCCCTTTTCGATGGTCAGGTAGGTGCCGTTCGGGGTGTTGTCGCCCGGCCGGCCGGTGCTGATCGGCCAGTGGTGCAGCAGCTTGTCGTTCCGGTAGAGCCGCATGTGGTGACTGGCCGTGCTGGCCACCACGATCAGCGACCGGCCGATGGTGAACGACTGGGTCAGGGTGTGCATGCCGTACACGCCCGGCGCGCCCTCGACGCCGTCTAGGTGCCCGGTGAAGGTCACTTTGGTGTGCGCGGGCCAGTAGCCACGCGGCCGGAAGCTCAGGGAGCTGTCGCCGTCCCAGTACCACGCGCCCACAACCGGCTTGGATGTCTGTAGCTGCAGTGATCTCTCGACCGCCGCCTTGTCGGTAATGGGCTGGCTGAAGGTCAGCATGATCGGCATGCCGACGCCGTAGGTCTTGTGGTAGCCCTCGAAGATCATTGTCTGGAAGGTCCGGGATGGCGTCAGAGTGCGAAACGAGCTCGTTCGCGTGACTGCCCGGCCAGAGTCGCTGACCGCCTTCGCCGTGACGATGTAGCGCGCCGACGGGGCGAGCGCCCAGCTGCTGTGCCAGCGGGTCCTGGCCGCGTTGAGGGTGCCAGCCACGGCGTTGTCCACGATGGCGGCCGGGGTGCCTGCCGCCTGGCCGCCGGCCAGCTGCACGGTGACGCCGCTGATCTTGCCGCCCGCGGCGGTGACCGTGATGCCCTTACCCGGATTGACCCGGCGAGTGCCGCTGGCCGGGGTGACGGACAGCCGGATGCCCGCTGCGGACGGCGAGGCCGTTGCGCCGGTGGCGCGGCTGGCCGGAGCCGCGGAGCCGCCTTGACAGCCGGCCATGAGCAGGCACAATGCGCCGCCGAGCGCGGCGGCGGCGGCGACCCGGCCGGGCAGCCGGCCTGACACGCGTCCCTTCGGCACCCTGGCTTCCTCCTCCCGCTGCGGCTGGCTACCTGCCAGCGGCTCCGGTCATGGATCTGCGCGCGGCGCGGGATCCGTCCCGTCACCGGGGTCCGGCATCCGCGCCGGCGGCGGCTTTCCCGGCGGGACCGCTCGTTACCGTGACGGACGAGCCGCGCCTGTGGTTGCGTTCCAACGGTATCCGCGGCGGCCGATCCGGCCGAATCCTCCCGCGTCGCCTCCGCCGAGTGCGGATCAGCGCGCCGGCGGCGGCAATGGCGGCGATCCCGGTGGCCGTCCAGGGAACGTAGTCGCCGAGCCGGTCATAAGGCGTGCGGGCCGACGCCGCCGGCAGCCCGAGCCGGACCAGGGTTATGCCGCGGTCGGTCGGTCCGGCCCACGCCAGCAGCCTGCCCCGGGCGTCGAACGCGGCCGAATCGCCGGTCAGGGCGGCCTGCACCACGGGCCGGCCGGTCTCGGCCGCGCGCAGCGCACCGAGTGCGGCATGCTGCGCCAGCGACCACTCCTCCCAGCCGGCCTGCCAGGTGGAGTCCGAGGTCTGGTAGATGATCATCTGGGCGCCGTGGTCGGCGTCCACCCTGGACATGTCCGGGAACGCGGACTCGAAGCAGATCAGCACCCCGATCGTGAGCGGCCTGCCGTCAGGCAGCGTGACCCGCATGACGTGCGCCCCGGTCCCCGGCGCGATGTTCTGCGGCGCGGCCTTGCTGATCCTGGCCAGCCAGCCGAGCTGCTGGCGGAACGGGATGTACTCGCCGAACGGCACCAGCCGGGTCTTGACGTACCTGCCGTCGATGCCGTTGCTGCCGACCAGCACGGCGACCTTGGACTTGGCACCGCCGGGCGCTATCGAGTCCTGGTTCACCAGCAGCTGCGCGCCGTCAGCCGCGGAAAGTTTCTCCAGCTGGCGCAGCAGCGAGGAGTCCTTGTCCAGGTCATAGGCGACGCTGCTCTCGCCCCAGACGATCAGGCCGGCCCGGTCGCCGCGCAGCCCGGCCGACAGCCGCTGGCTGGCGTCCACCCGCAGCCGCGGGTTGTTGATCACGCCGGGCTGGACCATCGCGATCGTGATGTGCCGGGTCACCGGCGAGGCGGGGGTCAGCGCGAAGGCCACCGGGCCCGCCGCGACCACGGTCACCGCCGCGGCCGCGCCGATCAGCCGTACCGCCAGCCGGCGGGCCACGATCAGGATCAGGATGCCGGTGTTGGCCGCGACCAGCGCGAAACTGATCAGCCAGACTCCGCCGACGGCGGCGAGCGCCAGCACGTCCGGATGCTGCCACTGGCTCGCGCCGAAGACCGCCCACGGGCCGCCAAAGCCCTGCCAGGACCTGATCCATTCGCCGGCCAGCCAGCAGCTGGGCAGGACGGCCAGCGCGGCGAGCGCGCGGCCCGCGGTGACCGGCGCGCGCAGCAGCGTCCAGCAGGCCACCCCGAGGCCGGCCCACAGGAAGCCGAGCACGGCTACCACCAGCAGCAGCGCCGGGCCCAGATTGGGAATTAGCCAGTACAGCGCGGCCATCAGGTATCCGCCGCCGAACCACCAGCCGGCCGATGCTGCCTGCCTGGCGGTAGCCGAGGCCCGGATCAGCAGCAGCCCGGGCACGAGCCCGAGCCATGCGACGAACTCAAGGTTCGGCGCCGGGAACGCCAGCACGGGCAGCGCACCCGCCAGCGCCAGGATCGCGTACCGGGCGGCCCGCGGGAAGCCCAGCCAGCCTGCCATATCACCATTGTGCGTCCGCTCCGCCTGGCGGGCGCCGCCCGCGTCACCCGGCGGCGGATGCGCCGCTGCGCCGCGACCGCGCGTGGCGGCTGGCTGCTCCGGCAATCACCCAGGCCAGCGCGGCCAGGACCAGGAACGTGATCACGTATTCGGGCCAGCTGCCGACCCGGTCGGCGAGTGTCGTATGACTCACCAGCGGCACTCGCGCCTCCAGGATCGCCGGCTGCCAGGTGCCGCTGCGGGCGATCAGGGAGCCGTCCGGCGCGATGATCGCGCTCACGCCGGTGGTCGATGCGACCACGACGCTGCGGTCATGTTCCATGGCGCGGATGCGCGCGATAGCGAGCTGCTGCAGCGTCTCCCCGGTCTGGCCGTCTATCTCGAAGTCAGCATCATTGGTCTGCACCACCAGCAGGTTCGCCTTGGCGGCCACCTCCGACCTGACCAGGCTGTCGAAGCCCACCTCGTAGCAGATCACGTCGCCGAGCCTGATCTTCCCGATCCGGAACACGACTGCTCGATGTCCCGGCGTGAAATTCACCGGCTGCAGTGACGGCAGCGAGGTGAACTTGTCCAGCACGCTCCGGAACGGGATGACCTCGCCAAACGGCACTAGCTGGCGCTTGACATAGGTCTCGACCGGCCCCCGGCCTGGCAGCCATAGCTGGCCGGCGTTGCGCTCCGGATTGTCCAGCACGGCGCCGACCAGCACCGGGCGGTTGATCACGCGGACGGCTGCCGCGATCGCGGCGTAGACCGCCGGGTAGAAGCTCGGATCGAGGTCGGTCGAGTTCTCCGGCCAGATCACCACATCAGGCGCGGGCCGGGAGCGTTGCTCGACCTGGGCTGCCAGCTTCCTCGTCTCCGCCGCGTGATTGGCGGTAACCGTGCTGGCCCGCAGCACCCCGCTCAGCGTCCCGGCGTGCGGCACGTCGCCCTGCACGGCCGCGACGGTTGCGGTGGGCGTTCCGGCGGCGGGCTGATCGACGGGGAGCACCGCGCCGCAGACCGCCAGGCCGGCGGCCGCGGCGAAGGCAAGAGCCGGCACCATGCGGCGCCGCAGCCGCCGGCCAGGTCCCGGCCCGCCCGGTGATGCCGGCGACAGCGGCGACGGTTGCGGCCGCGTCTCACCGCGCGGCGACCCGGCAGGCGTCTCGCCGCGCGGCGGCGCCAGCACCAGCCAGGCCAGCGTCGAGGCGGCCAGCGCGACCAGGAAGGTCAGCAGCGGGGCTCCGCCGACCGCCACCCACGGCCCGGTCGGCGCGGTGGCCTGGCTCATCGCGAGCCGGCCCCACGGGAATCCGCCGAATGGCGCGCGGTCGCGGAGCGCCTCGGCCGCGACCCACCAGCCGGCCACGGCCAGGGGCCAGGCCCGCAGGTTCAGCAGCAGCCGCTGGCCGACTGCGAGCAAGCCGAACATCACCGCCTCCACCACTGCGAGCGCAGCCCACACGTACCAGGCGACGTTTACCAGCCAGGACAGCAGCGGAATGAAGAACGCGAAGCCGAACACGAGGCCGACGGCCAGCGATCCGCGCAGGCTCCGGCGCCAGAGGGCGACGGTGAGCAACGCGGGTCCCACGGCCGCGAGCGGCCAGGCGCCCACCGGCGGGAACGCCGCCGCCAGGATTAGCCCGCCGACGAGCGCCGTGAGCAGGGCAGGGCCGGCGGGCAGCCCGCCGGCAACGGCAGCGTGCCAGCTTCGCGGGCGTGCCGCATTCCCGGCAATGCTCCCGGCGGCAGCCATGGCTTCCGGAGCGGATGCGGCGACTTCCCGTGCGGGCGCGGCGGCTTCCGGCGCGGGCCCGGCTGCAGCCATGGCCTCCGGATGCGGGCGCGGCGGCCTCCGGTGCGGGCGCGGCCGGATCGCCGCTCACGTCGCTGGCTCCGGTGCGCACCACCGACCTCCTGCTAGCCGTCTGCTTCCTGGCGCCGCGGCCGGCTACTCGCCTGCGGCCGGCTCCTGCCCTCCTGCGAGCGTATCCGGACAAGGCGAGGCTGCATCTCGCATCCAGCGGCCTGGCCGCGGACGCACTGGCTAGGACGCACCCGGCCGCGATAGGCCGGGCGGAATATCTGCTCCCGCGCGGCCGTCACACTGTGGTGACGCCTGCCTGGCAACGGCAGGGGGCCGACCAGAGGGGAGCCCGACGTGAGCCGCCGCGGCTGGGTGCTTTTCGCCACCATGAGCGTGATCTGGGGGGTTCCGTATCTGCTGATCAAGATCGCGGTCGGCGGAGTTCCGGTGCCCGTGCTCGTTCTCGCCCGGGTAGCCATCGGCGCGGCGCTGCTGCTGCCCATCGCACTGCGCCGCGGCGAGCTCAGCATCCTGCTGCCGTACTGGCGCTGGCTCGTGATCTTCGCGGTGGTGGAGATCATCTCGCCGTGGCTGCTGCTCTCTGAGGCGGAGCTCAGGCTGTCGAGTTCCATGAGCGGCCTGCTGATCGCGTCGGTGCCCATCATCGGCGCGCTGCTGGCCAGGGTTACCGGCGACGCCGAGCGGCTGACGCTCATCCGCTGGGCCGGCCTGCTGGCCGGCCTGGCCGGCGTCGCGCTGCTCGTCGGGCCGGGCGCTTCCGGCGGCGACGCCCGGGCCATCGGCGAGGTCCTGCTCGTGGCCGTGTGCTATGCGACCGGGCCGCTGATCGCCAGCCGGAAGCTCAAGGACGCGCCTCCCATCGGCATGACGGCGGCCTGCCTGGGCTTCGCGGCCATCGTCTACGCGCCGGCCGCCGCACTGACCTGGCCCGCCGCGATGCCGTCGGCGGAGGTCCTCGGCGCCATCATCGGCCTGGCGGTGCTCTGCACGGCCGTGGCCTTCCTGTTCTTCTTCGCGCTGATCGCCGAGGTTGGCCCGGCGCGCGCGACGGTCATCACCTATGTGAATCCGGCCGTCGCCGTCGCGCTGGGCGTGCTGGTTCTCGGCGAGCAGTTCACGCCGGCCATGGCCGGCGCCTTCGCGCTCATCCTCGGCGGGTCGGTGCTCGCGACGCGGTCCGGAATCCGGGCCGGCCGGCCGAAACCTGAGCAGGCCAGGGACCTGGCCCGGCTAGACTCGCCCGCGTGATTGACCTCAAGGCGGCGCGCCAGGAACCAGATCGCTACCGGACTGCGCTGGCCCGCCGCGGCGCCGCGGCGGACCTGGACGCGTTGCTGGCGGCCGACACCCGCTGGCGGGAGCACACCGAGCGGGCCGAGAGCCTGCGCGCACAGCAGAAGAGGTCCTCCAAGGGCAAGCCCGGCCCGGACGAGCTCGCCGCCCTGCGGATGCTCGCGGCCGAGCTCGACGCGGCAGCGCAGGAGCAGGCCCTGGCCGCGAGCGAGCGTGACGAGCTGCTGGCCCGCATCCCGAACCTGCCCGACCCGACGGCGGCCGATGGCATGGACGAGGAGGACGCCGAGGTTGTCCGCACCTGGGGCGAGCGGCCCGTATTCGGCTTCGAGCCCAAGGACCACCTGGACCTCGGCTCGCCCACGGGCTGGATAGACATGGCGCGGGGCGCGCGGCTGTCCGGGTCAAGGTTCGCCTACCGGATGGGCGACGTGGCGCTGGCGGAGATGGCGCTCTACCGGTTCACCCTCGACCGCCTGGCCGGGAAGGGCTTCCTGCCGGTGCTGCCGCCCATCCTGGTCGGCGAGCGGGCCATGTACGGCACCGGCTTCCTGCCGACGGAGGAGTCGAATCTCTACCGCCTGGAGAAGGACGACCTGTACCTGACCGGCACCTCCGAGGTGGCCCTGGCCGCGATCCACATGGACGAGCGGCTCGAGGAGGCGGACCTGCCGGCCAAGTACGTCGCCTTCACCACTAACTTCCGGCGCGAGGCGGGGGCGGCCGGCAAGGACACCAAGGGCATGTTCCGCGTGCACCAGTTCGACAAGGTGGAGATGTACGTCTGCTGTGCGCCGGAGGACTCAGCGGACCTGCACGAGCAGTTGCTGGCGCAGGAGGAAGAGATCGTCCAGGCGCTCGGGCTGCCCTACCGGGTGATGAACATCTCCGTCGGCGACCTGGGCGCGCCGGCGGCCAAGAAATACGACATCGAGGCATGGTTCCCGGCCCAGCGGCGGTACCGGGAGATCACCTCCTGCTCGAACACCACCGACTACCAGGCCAGGCGGCTGAATATCCGCTTCCGCCGCGACGGCAAGCTGGACTACGTGCACACGCTCAACGGGACCGGCGCGACCGCGCGGGCGCTGTTGTCGATCATGGAAAACTTCCAGGACGAGCACGGCACCATCGCCGTCCCCGAGGTGCTGCGCCAGTACGGCGCGCCCGCCACGCTCGGCACCCGGCCGGCCGACGGCTAGCGGGCTCCCCGGGCCGACGGCTAGCGGGCACCCCGGCCGACGGCTAGCGGGCACCCGGGGCCTTGCCCTTAGCGGGCGCCGTCCATGCCGCCCCCGGGCGCTAGCTGGCGCCGAGCCCGAGCAGGAGCCCGTCCGCCGCGACGGCGGGGGAACTCGTCAGGAACAGCAGCACCCCGTCGGCCGGCGCGCTGATCACTTCCTGCGTCCTGGCGCCGTCGATGCTGGTGACGCTGCCGAGCACCTGGCCTTGCGTCACCCGGGCGCCGGCGCCGACGGCCGGCTCCCACCAGCCTTCCTCAGCGCAGCGCAGCCAGATGAACCGGCTGAGATGATCCGGCGTCGCCGGGCCGCCGGCCGCCGCGGCACCATCCGCGGCAGCCGCCTCGCCCGCGGTCATGCCCAGCACGGCGAGCACCTGGTCCAGCCCTCGCACGTGCAGGTCAACCGCGGCCTGCTCGACCAGGCCGCAGCCGCCCGCCTCGGCGGTGATCGCGGCGACGCCGATCTGCGCGGCAGCGGAACTGGTGGTGCCGCCGACGGCGCGATCCGGTCCGGGTTCCTGCCGCAGCACGTAGCCGAGCCCGTAGGCGACGGCCAGCTCCCGCGCCCTGTCCTCGGCTGGCCCGGTCTCGTACAGCGTGAACGGCTCCAGGGCCTCGACCATGTCGCCGCAGTGCACGTCGATGACGGCGTCGGTGCCCGAGATCAGCTGGGTGAACGTCGCGTGCGCCAGCCGCTCGGCGAGCGTCCCGGACGGGTTACCGGGGAAGCACCGGTTGAGGTTCTTGCCGTCCTCGGGTACCACGAACGGGGTCCGCGCCCGGAAGGCCGACATGTTCAGCACCGGCACGGCGCGCACCCGGCCGCGCAGCTCCCTCGACTCCAGCGAGCGCGCCCAGCGGCGGACCCCGGCCATCGACGCGTACTCGCAGCCGTGCACTCCGGACAGCACGGTCAGCTGCGGGCCGTCGCCGCTGCCGGTGATCTCGATGAGCGGGACCTGCACCCCGGCCAGGTCCAGCGTGCGGCGGACGACCTTCGGTGGCATCGACATCAGCTCCCGTTCGCTAGGGCACGCACCGTGATGTGATCTGACAGCAGCGCTTCGGCGGCGGCCGCGACCCTGAGCAGGGCCTGGTCGCGCCCGCGGTGGCCCGCGAGCTGCAGGCCGGCCGGCAGCCCCGCGGACGGCACGGGCAGCGACACGGCCGGGTGACCGGACAGGTTGTAAGGCCCGGTGAAGCGGCCCTCGCCGCTGTCATCGCCGACGCCGAACGGAGGATCCTGCTCGGGAGCGGTGTAGCCCACGGTCGGCCCGGCCAGCGCATCCGCGCCGGCCAGGCTTGCCTCGATCGCGGCGGCAAGCACCGCCCGGCGCTCTAGCGCCCACGCATACCGCTCGTCGCTGACCGAGGCGCCGAACTCGAGCAGCGCCCTGGTCCCGTCCGCGTACCCGCGCGTGTCCCGGCCCGCGTGCACGAGATGAGCCTCCCGGGCGACGATCACGCCGAGCGGCTCCTCCCAGGCGGCGAGCTCGTCGAGCCACGGCGCGGTCAGCTCCCGGACGTCCCAGCCCGCTGCGGCCAGCGCCGCCAGCGCGGCCGTCACCGCGGCGCGGACCTCGCTGGTGACCGACGGGTCGGCCAGCTGGGCCGCCAGCACCCGCACGACCGGCGCCGCTGCCCCCGGCCGCCCGCGCTGGCCGGCCGTGCCGCCGTCAGCCGGGCCGCTGCCGGACTCCCCGCCGGCCTGGCCGGCCAGCACTCCGAGCAGCACGGCCGCGCCGGCCGCCGTGGCCGTCAGCGTGCCTGCGTTGTCGCAGGTCGGCGAGAGCGGGAAGACACCGTCCAGCGGCACGAGCCCGGCCGTGGGCTTCAGCCCGACCACCCCGCAGTAGGCGGCCGGGATCCGGATCGAGCCGCCGGTGTCGGTCCCGATCGCCAGGTCGCAGACGCCCGCGGCGACCAGCGCCGCCGACCCGCCGGAGGATCCGCCGGACGTCCGCGACGGGTCACGGGGGTTACGCGTGTCGCCCACGTCCGGGTGCGCGAATCCGGCCGCGTACTCCAGGCACTGGGTAGTGGCGAAGACCTCGGCGCCGGCCGCGCGCAGCCGCCGCACGAGCTCCGCGTCGGCGGCCGCGGGCGCCGGATCGTGAACCGGGCTGCCGTAGGTCGTCGGCACGCCCGCTACCGCGATGATGTCCTTCACCGCCACCGGCTGGCCGGCCAGCGGCCCGTGCGCGGCCCGGTCCGGCGCCCCGATGACCGAGACCACGGCATTGACCGGCCGGCCCAGCCGCTCCAGCCGCTCGTACGCGGCCAGCAGGTCCAGGTTCGCCCGCGAGCAGGTCCGCTCGCCGCGCTCGATCGCCGTCACCAGCTCCGCGACCCGCCGCACCAGCGGCCCGTCCAGCGGCCCGAGAATCGCCTCGACCTCCGTCGGGCGGTGCCGTACGGCCAGGTCGCGGTAGACGCCCGAGTGCGTCTTCGCCGACCCGCGGTTGAAGTCCGCCAGCCGCCCGAGCGAGCCCGCCAGGTCCGCGGGATCGAAACCGTCGAAGGCCATCGGGGTGACCGGTGCCTGCGCCAGCACCTGCCTGGCCAGCTCAGTCAGCATCGGCTGATACGCAGCATCCTGCAGTACCTCGAATATCGCCAGGTCACTTACCGCGGTGGCGAACAGCATGGCGCCGTACGCCTGCTTGGCCCACAGGTAGCCGAGCACGTTGCCGGTAGCCCGCGCGTCAGCGATGTCGGCCGCGAGCGAGCGCACCCGGTCAGTCATGCTGCCGTCGATCTCGCCGATGACGAAGGTGCCCCGGTTGCCGCGCAGCACCACGCCGGGCTCCAGCACGTCGGCGCCGAAGTTCACGAACGCCTCGACTACCCGCCCGGCGCCCAGCGACCCGGTGAGCACGGCCGCGTTCAGCCCGTTCTGCAGCGAGACGACGTGCCCGTCGCCCTGCAGCCGTCCGGCCAGCGTCGCCGCCGCAGCGGCGGTGTGATGCGCCTTGACCGCGACCAGCACCGGACCGTCCAGGCGTTCCGGCAGGTCAGCGGGCGCTACCGCGGTCAGCTCGGCGGTGAAATCCTCGACCGGCCCGGTGATCGTCAGGCCGCGCTCGTTGATGGCCCGGACGACGGCGGGATCGGCGTCGCTGACCAGCACATCGTGGCCGTCCCGCACCAGCCCGGCGGCGACCGTACCGCCGATGGCACCGCAGCCGAGCACGAGGTAGCGCACGGCGCGCAACGTTACAACACTGTAAAGCCGTGCGGTATCCCTCCCGCCCGCTATTTACAAAACGCCTCGTGAGGGCCACATTGACTGGAACAAAGGTTTGCTCTGAACCTGTCCGGCTGGCCATGCCCCCGGCCACTCGACCATCTATAGGGAGCTTCCATGACATATCGGACTCATGCGCTGAAGGCGCTGACAGCGATCGGCGCACTGGTCCTCATGGCCGGCTGCGGATCGGGTTCAGGCGGATCGTCGCCTAGCAGCACCACCAGCGGAAGTGCCGGCGCGCCTGTGCACGGCGGCAACCTCGTCTTCGCGGCCGTTCAGGACGCGCAGTCCATGAACGCCACGACCGTATTCGACAACAACTCGATCTGGATCTTCGAGCAGATCTTCCAGCCGCTCTACACGGTGACGAACGACGGCAAGGGCGTGATGCCCTGGCTCGCGACCAGCTACAAGGTCTCGGCGAATAAGAAGGTCTACACGTTCACCCTCCGGCCCGGCGTGAAGTTCTCCAACGGCAAGGCGCTGACGTCAGCCGACGTTAAGTTCTCCATCGACCAGAACCGCAAGGCGACCAAGGGCTGGGCCTACATCGACACGGCCATCAAGTCGGTCCAGGCACCCTCGCCGGAGACCGTCGTGATCAACCTCAAGTACCCCTGGGCGCCGCTGCTGGCCGATCTCTCGCTGTTCGCCAACGGGATCGTGCCGAACAACTACGGCGGCGAGACCGAGGCCCAGTTCTACACCCACCCGATCGGCACCGGCCCGTTCAAGTGGGACTACTGGCACAAGGGCTCCGCGCTCAAGCTGGTCCGCAACCCGCTCTACTGGCAGGCGGGCAAGCCATACCTGAACAGCGTCACCTGGACCGACGTGCCGAACGACAACACCAGGCAGCTGCAGCTCAAGGGCGGCCAGGCGCAGATCGACCAGACTCCGGCCTGGTCCACGGTGTCCAGCCTGAAGTCCACGCCGGGCATCATCATGCACCTGTTCAACTCCACCCAGACCAACTACCTGGCCTTCAATGAGCTGCGGAAGCCGTTCCAGGACGCGCACGTGCGGAAGGCCATCTCGCTGGCCATCGACAGGAACGCGCTGGTCAAGGCCGTGCTGTTCGGCAACGGCAAGTCTGCCAACTCGCTGTTCCCGCCGCAGGTGCCGTACTACGCCCCGTCGACTCCCGGCTACCAGTTCGACCTGACCCAGGCGAAGCAGCAGATGGCCCAGTCCAGCGTCCCGCACGGCTTCAGCACGACGATTCTCATCCCGGCGGGCAACTCCGACTACCTGACCATCAGCACGATCCTGCAGGCCGAGCTCAAGCCACTCGGGATCAAGGTAAACATCCAGCAGCTCGACCCGAACACGGCCAACGCCAACTTCCAGGCCCAGAAGTACGACATGTCACTCACGCTCTGGACCATGGACATCCCTGACCCGGACGAGCTGGCCACCTTCGCCGTCGATCCGAACTCCGGGGCCAAGTCGTTCTTCACCAGCTACAACAACCCCCAGGTGGTCAAGGACACGCACGCTGCCGAGAAGACGCTGAATACCACGCAGCGCCAGAACCTCTACAACTTCATCCAGTCCCAGTCGGCCAAGGACGCTTTCATGGCGTTCCTCTACTACTCGCCGTACCCTTACGCCACTACCACCAGCGTGCATGGTTTCTTCGTGACGCCGCTCGGCAACATGCATATGGAGAACGTCTGGCTCAGCAAGTAGCGGCGCCTAGAACGCGCGGAAGGTAACGATCGCCCGTGGGGCGGATGTCATTCGTGGGCCGGCGGCTACTGCAGCTCGTGCCAGTAGCCATCGGCGTCACGATCGTCGTCTTTTTCATGATCCACCTGATCCCCGGTGACCCGGCCCTGACCATTCTCGGCATCCACGCGACTCCCCACACGATCGCGCTGCTGCGCAGCGAGTGGGGGCTCAACCGGCCGCTGATCGGCCAGTACTGGCTGTTCATGGAACGGATCGTGCACGGCAACCTGGGCCAGAGCCTGATCTACGGGGTCCCGGCGCGCACCCTCATCCTGCAGGCGCTGCCGAAGACCCTGTGGCTGATCACCTATGCCGCGGTGCTCGCGGTGCTGATCAGCGTGCCGCTGTCGATGATCGCCGCGACAAAGAAAGACGGCGTTCGCGACCATGTCGTCCGGGCCGTCCCGCTAGTCGGGCTCGGGATGCCCGCGTTCCTGATCGGGTACCTGCTCATCATCATCTTCGCGATCAATCTGGGCTGGTTCCCGGTCAGCGGATACGGCCCCACCTTCACCAGCCACTTTTACTACATGTTCCTGCCCGCCCTGACCGTGGCCATCGCGCTCTCGCCCGTGGTGATCCGCAGCCTGCGGGCCGGCATGCTCAGCGTCCTCGGCGCGGACTACATCACCACGGCCAGGTCCAAGGGCGTGCCCAGCCGGCGGCTCTTCGTCCGCCATGTCCTGCGGAATGCCGTCATCCCGGCCGTCACCGTGCTGGGCATCAACATCGGATTCCTGATCGGCGGGACGGTGATCATCGAGAACGTCTTCGACATCCCCGGCATCGGCCAGCTGATGATCAACGCCATCTTCCAGCGGGACTTTCCCGTCGTGCAGGGCGTCACGCTGGTATTCGCCATCCTGGTCGTACTGGTGAACCTGCTCGCCGACATCACCTACGCGGCGCTCGATCCGAGAGTGAGCTTCGACTGATGATCGACCCCGAGATCGGCGGACAGATCTTCGCGGCGGGCACCGGCACGGTTACCGAGCTCGCCCCGCTGGCCGCCGAGCGCGGCGGCCAGCGGGGGCGCCGGACGTGGTACCGGCAGCCGGCGCTGATGGCCGGCCTGATAATCACGGGCATCATCCTCGCGTCGGCGATCTTCGCGCCGCTGCTCACCTCCTACAACCCCATCGCGCAGAATCTCAACGCCACCTTGCAGGGGCCGAGCGCCCAGCACCTGCTGGGCACCGATCAGCTGGGCCGGGACGTCTTTACCCGGCTGCTCTACGGCGCGCGGGTAGACCTGCGGGTGGGCTTCATCGCGGTGCTGTTCCCGTTCTGCCTGGGTACCATCCTCGGCAGCCTGGCCGGGTACTTCGGCGGCTGGACCGAACTGGTGATCATGCGGATGGTTGACGTGGTGGTCGCGTTCCCGTTCTACGTGCTGCTGATCGCGCTGGTGTTCGTGCTCGGTCCCGGCGAGCGGAGCATCTACATCGCGATCACGATCGTCGGCTGGGTCTCCTACACCCGGCTGGTGCGGGCCGAGATCCTGGTGGCCAAACGGCAGGATTACGTGCTCGCCGCGCAGGGCGGCGGGCTGTCCAACCTGCGCATCATGGGCCGTCACCTGACCCCGAACGTGATCAGCCAGGCGATCATCTACGCAATGTCCGACATCGTGCAGGACATCCTCGCAATCGTCACTCTCGGCTACTTCGGCCTCGGCATCCCGCCGCCCACGGCGGAGTGGGGATCGATGATCAACGAAGGGCAGAACTTCCTGTCCACGCACTGGCAGCTGGTTATCATTCCCGGCTTCGCGGTCGTCATCGTCGGGCTCGGCCTGTCGCTGATCGGTGACGGGCTCGCTGACCTGCTGCGCACGGGCCAGTCATGACCGGCACGGTGTTGACGGGCACGGGCGTAACCGGGCCGATGCTCGAGGTACGCGACCTGCACGTGCAGATCGCCAGCCGGCGCGGGCTAGTACGCGCGGTGGACGGGGTGTCGTTCGAGGTCGCCAAGGGCGACGCGCTGGGGATCGTCGGGGAGTCGGGCTCCGGCAAGAGCATGACCCTGCGGGCCATCCTCGGGGTGCTGCCGCCGGAGGCACACGTCGCTGCCGGGAAGGTCCTGCTGGACGGCCAGGACCTGGTGCCGCTGCGCCAGTCCGATCTCAACCGCATCCGCGGCCCGAAGATGTCAATGATCTTCCAGGAGCCGATGAGCGCGCTCAACCCGGTGATGCGGGTGGGCCCCCAGATCGCCGAGGGCCCGCTCGTCCACCTGGGCGTCAGCCGCCGGAAGGCCGCGGAGCGGGCCCTTGACCTGATGCGCCGGGTCGGCATCCCGGACCCGGAGCGGAGGTTCCGCGCCTATCCGCATGAATTCTCCGGTGGCATGCGCCAGCGGGTGATGATCGCGATCGCGCTGGCCTGCGAGCCGGAGATCATTCTCTGCGACGAACCGACCACCGCGCTGGACGTGACCATCCAGGACCAGATCCTGCGGCTGCTGGCCAGGCTGTGCCGGGAGACCGGGGTGAGCCTGGTCTTCGTCACCCACGACCTGCCGGTGGTGGCTCAGATCTGCCAGCAGGTGGCCGTCATGTACGGCGGGCGGCTGGTCGAAACCGGGCCGGTGCGTGAGGTCCTGAGCGATCCGCGTCATCCGTACACCCTCGGGCTGGTCCGCTCCGCACCGGACTTCGACAACGTCCGCGAATCACTGGTGCCCATTCCCGGGTCGCCGCCGAGCCTCATCTCCCCGCCGGAGGGCTGCAGGTTCCACCCGCGCTGCAAGTTCGCCGAGGAGGACTGCCTGGTGACTGAGCCGCCGCTCAAGCTGCTTGGAGGCGGGCGGGCCACCGCCTGCCTGCATCACGAGCGCACCATTGAGGCACTCGAAGCGGAAAGGGCAGCGCAGTGACGGCCGCCGCGCCGCCACCGCCCGCCACACCGGGGCAAGGGTCGCTGCTGACCGCCAGCGATCTGGAAGTCACCTTCCCCGTGGGCTCCTCGGTCGGCGCCAGGCTGCGCCATGAGACAAGGGTGCTCCATGCGGTCGACGGCGTCGACCTGGAGATCAGGCGCGGGGAAGCCCTGGCCCTCGTCGGGGAGTCCGGGTCGGGCAAGTCGACGCTGGCCCGGGCGCTCACCGGTCTTTCCCCGGTCGCCAGGGGCGAGATCCGGTTCGACGGGCGGGTGCTGCCGGCCCGGCGCAAGCACGCGGATCAGCGCCGGATCCAGATGGTCTTCCAGGATCCCTACTCGTCGCTGAACCCGCGGATGACCGTCGGCGGCATGCTGGCCGAGCTGCTCCGGGTGCATCACATAGTGCCTCGCGGCGAGGTGACATCGTTCAGCCGAGAGCTGCTCGGCCTGGTCGGGCTGGATGAGGAGGCGCTGAGCGCCTATCCCCGGCAGTTCTCCGGCGGCCAGCGGCAGCGGGTCGCGATCGCCAGGGCGCTGGCGCTGCGCCCGGACATCCTGGTCGCCGACGAGCCCGTGTCCGCGCTCGATGTCAGCGTCCAGGCGACCATCCTGAACCTGCTGCGGGACCTGCGGGCCGAGCTCGGCCTGACCCTGATGCTCATCTCGCACAACCTCGCCGTGGTCCGGCACCTCTGTGACCGGGTGGCGGTCATGTACCTGGGCCGGATCATCGAGGTGGCGCCCACCGAGACGCTGTTCAGCAACCCGCAGCACCCCTACACCGTGGGCCTGCTCGCAGCCATCCCGAAGATGAGCACCGCGGGCGGCGAGGGGGCACCCGCTATCGCCGGCGACCCGCCGAGCCCGCTGCGGATCCCGGCCGGATGCCGGTTCCGCACCCGCTGCCCGATCGCCCAGCTGCGCTGCGAGCAGGAGGATCCGGCCTTGCGGATCGCCGCCGACGACTCCGCGCACAGCGCAGCCTGCCACTTCGCCTTCTCCGCGGCGGGCGCGGGCGTGACCGCGGATTAGGGAGACGGCCCGATCCCGGCCCCGGCCGCGGCCGGGGAGCGGACACGACCGCGGCCGCCGGCCGCGCCAAGGAGGGATGCACCATCGCCGAGCCAGTCATGATCGCGAGTGAACGCGGCGAAGTCGGCCTCGCGGCCGGGATCGCCCTGCTGCGCGACGGGGCCAGCGCCATGGACGCCGTCGAGGCGGCCATCCGGATAGTGGAATCCAACGAGGCCGACCATTTCGTCGGCGTCGGCGGGCTGCCGAATTTGCTGGGCGAGGTAGAGCTGGACGCCTCGATCATGGACGGCGCGACCCGGCGGGCGGGCGCGGTCGGCGCCGTCAAGGGCTTCCCGCATCCGATCTCCATTGCCAGGGCCGTCTGCGAGCAGCTCCCGCAGCACCTGCTGCTGGTCGGCGCGGGCGCGGAGCGGTTCGCCGACGAGGTCGGCATCGAGCGCGGCGAGACGCTGACCGACGAGGCGCTGCAGATGTGGCGCGACGGGCTCAGCCCGGCCGGCCTGGAAAAGGCCGGACGGCGGCAAGGGTCCGGCGAGGTGGCCTACCGGCAGCAGGCACTGGAGCGGCTGCGGGCCATGTCGCCGCCGGACGGCCCGTGGGGCACGGTCAACGTGATCGGCCTGGACGCGGCCGGCAATCTCGCGGTCGGCGTGAGCACCAGCGGCTACCCCTGGAAGTACCCGGGCCGGGTCGGTGACTCGGCGCTGATCGGCTCGGGGAACTACTGCGATAACTCCGTCGGCGGCGCCGCCTGCACCGGCCGCGGCGAGCTTGCCATCCGCGGCAACACCGCGCGGTCGGTGCTGCAGGGCCTCGCTGCCGGGCACGACCCGGTGAAGGCCTGCTGCGAGGCACTGGCGGAGACGCTGGCGATGCCCGACCAGTTCCGCGCCCCGCTGCAGGCACTGTGCCTGACCCCGGATGGCCGCCACGGCGGCGCCGCCACCAGGGCCGGCAGCACCTATGGCGTGATGACCGCCAGCGATCATGACTTCCGCATCGTGGAAAGAGGACAGGTATGAAGATCTTCCTGTCGAGCGACATGGAGGGGACGGCCGGCGTCGTCGACTGGGAGCAGTGCGTCGGTGACGGGCCGCAGGCGGCCGCGGGCCGCCGGCTGCTGCTGGACGAGGTGAACGCCGCGATCGAGGGCGCCATCGACGGCGGCGCCTGCGAGATCGTCGTCAACGACTCGCATTCCACCATGCGCAACCTGCCGCCGGACGCGATCGCCGGCCAGGCGTCTTACATCTCGGGCAGCCACAAGCCGCTCTACATGATGCAGGGCCTCGACGCGAGCTTCGATGCCGTCCTGTTCGTCTCCTATCACGGCTCGGTCGGCGCCTCGGCGGGGCTGTCGCATACCTATAACCCGCGGGCGGTCGTGGAGGCCAGGATCAACGACGTGGTGACCGGCGAGGCCGGCATCAACGCGCTGGTAGCCGCCCATCACGGCGTGCCGGTGGTGCTGGTGACCGGCGACCGGTGCGCCTGCGAGGAGACCGCGGCGCTCATTCCCGGCGTGCATGCCGCCGTCGTCAAGGAGCACGTGAGCCGGCTGGCCGCGCACAGCCTGCACCCGTCCCGCGCCTGCAAGCTGATCAGGGAGACCGCGCAGAAGGCCGTGTCGTGCGTGCCGGCCGCCAAGCCGCCGCCGTTCACCACCCCGGTGCGGCTGGATGTCTCGGTCCGCACCACCGACATCGCCGAGGCGGCCACCTGGGTGCGCGGCGTGCAGCGGGCCGGGCCGCGGGAACTGCGCATCGAAGGCGATGACCTGCTGGCCATCTACCGCTCGTTCTGCTCGGCCATCCTGCTGACCCGCTCGATCGCGGAGGCAGTGTGACTGTGCCGGCCGGGGCCGACGCCCCGCAGTCCGCGGCGGAGCCGGTGCTGGCGCCAGTCGCGGAACTTATCGATATCACCGATCCTGCCCGGGCGCGGGTAGCGGTCGTCACCGGAGCGGCTGGCGGCATCGGCGCCGCGATCTGCCGCAGGCTGTCGGCGGACGGGTTCACGGTCGCCTGCCTTGACCTCCGCGAGGAGGCGGCGGCCAGTGTCGCCAGCGACCTGCCGAAGGCCCGCGGCTACGGTGCCGACGTCCGGGACGCGGCCGCCGTGCGGGCGGCAGCCGGCCGGGTCCGCGACGACCTTGGCGTGCCGTGGCTGCTGGTCAACGCGGCAGGCGTGTTCAGCATCCAGCGCATCACTGATCTGGACGAGGCCGAATGGGACCGGATCCTCGACACTAACCTCAAGGGGCCGTTCCTGACCTGCCGCGAGTTCCTGCCCGGCATGGTGGCGGCCGGCGAGGGCGCAATCGTGAACATCGCCTCCACCGCGGGCGTCCGCGGCGGCCGGCTGCGGGCCGCCTACTGCGCGTCCAAGGGCGGCCTGGTGCTGCTCACCCGCAGCCTGGCGGTTGACCACGGCCAGGACGGCATCAGGGTGAACTGCCTGTGCCCCGGCTTGATCGACACCGAGATGGCTGACTGGATCCGCCACGACGAGCGCCCTGGCCCGGTTCGCGGCGACGGTACCGGCACGCCGGATGGGCACGCCAGAGGAGATCGCCGACGGCGTCGCGTTCCTCGCCTCGGACGGCGCGAGCTACCTGCACGGGGCGGTGCTGATGGTCGACGGCGGCGGCACGGCTTGATGCTGTCCTGGCCCGGCTTACCGAGGCTGCCGCCCGGAACTTCGCGGCGGCGCTGCGAGCGACGTCGTCAGGAGGAAGGGACGTGACAGCGGAGAAGCGGGCGCGGGAGCCCCGGCCGGCGCCGGCCGCGCCGGGCCGCCGCGCGTCTCGTCTCGTCGACATCGCCGAGGCCGCGGGCGTGCATGTATCGACCGTTTCCCGGGTGCTCAATGGCGACCCGGCCCAGTCGATCCGCCCGGAGACCTACGAGCGGATCCTGAACGCGGCCCGCCAGCAGGGCTACCGGCCGAACGCCATGGCGCGGGCGCTGAAACGATCTCACGCCGGGGCATTGACCTTCGTCATCCCGCTGCTGCGCAACCCGATCTGGGTCAAGCTGCAGCGCGGGTCGCTGCAGCGGGCGGCCGAGCGCGGCTACGTTGTCATGATCATGGAGGAGCCAGCCGAGGAACCCAGGCCGCCGGACTCCTACCGTTACCTGGTCGAGGAGAGCCGCGCGGACGGCCTGCTGGTCGCGACGGCGCTGCGGGTTCCCGAGCATTCGGCGGGACTGCCCGCGGTACCGCACGTGTACGTGAATCGCCGCGGCCCGCAACCGGGCAACGACGTGGTGATGGACGAGACGGGCGCGGTCAGGATCTTCCTTGACCACCTGACCGGGCTCGGCCATCGCAGCGTCGTGATCATCGACGGGCCGCCGGAGGTCGACACCGTGCACCGCAGGGTGGCCGCCGCCCGCCGGATGTGCGCGTCCCGCGGGATCACGCTGACAGTCCGGCACGCGCCGCCGACCGAGGAAGGCGGCTGGCGGGCCACCACCCGGATGCTGCGGCAAGGCCCGGTGCCGACCGCGTGCGGCGTGGGCAGCCTTAACCAGCTTTTCGGCGTCATGGGCGCGCTGCGTGACGCGGGCATGGCGGTGCCGGGCGAGATGTCACTGGTCAGCTTCGACGAAGACGAGTGCCTGGCCTTCCTCGATGTCCCGGTGACCAGCGTTTCCATGCCGCTGGGCGAGCTTGGCGGCGCGGCGGTGGACGCGCTGATCGCCCGGGTCGAGGGCCGTCCATCCGGCGACGTCATGATCGGCGAGCCGATGAGCCTGCTGCTGCGCAGCTCCGTGGGCACGCCGGGCGTCCGGCCGGTGGCGGTGGCCACCGGCGGCTAGCGGCCGCAGAGCCACTGGCGGCGGCCACCGGCGGCTGGCGGCCGCAGAGCCACTGGCGGCCGCAGAGCCACTGGCGGCTGCAGAGCCACTGGCGACCGCAGAGCCACTGGCCACTGGCCGCGGGCCACAGGGAGCGGCTAGCCGCAGAGACCGGTCACCGGCCGCGGTCAGTTCATTTTCTGCAGGAAGCTCAGCATGTCCTCGGCGTGCTCCTCCTCGACGGCAAGGATCTCCTCGAGCATCCGCCGGGTGGTGATGTCACCGGTGCCAAGCCAGTTGATCATCTCCGTGTAGGAGGCGATGGCCACCCGCTCAGCGACCAGGTCCTCCTTGATCATCTCAAGCAGTCCGTCTGGCGCGTTGTATTCCGAGTGCGACCGCGCCATCAGCGTCTCCGGGTTGAAGTCCGGCGCGCCGCCGAGCTGGGTGATCCTGGCCGCGATGCGATCCGCATGCTCCTGCTCCTCGCCCGCGTGCTCAAGGAACTCCTGGGCGATCGGCCCGGCGTCCAGTCCCTGCGCGTTGTAGTGGTGCTGCTTGTAGCGCAGCACGCACACGATCTCCGTCGCCAGGGCCTGGTTGAGCACCGTGATGACCCGGTCCACGTCAGCGCCGTAGGAGGCCGTCACCGGCCCCTTCTCGATTTCCTTGCGCGCGTTCGCCCGCAGGGTCTGCACGTCGGTGAGGAAGTCTCCCATTACTGCTTCTCCGTTGCTCGTGAACTTGTGCCCGGCGAACTCCATCCGGGCCAGTCGGCCGACCGCCCACGGCTCTTTCCCGCCGGGCGCGCTTGCACACATCTAACATTCTCGGCCCTGGCCGTACGTCGGCGGCCCCACGGCATCCGCAGTCTTGGCCGCGGCGCGGCGCCAGGCAGTCAGCGCGGTCCCGATGTCGTCCGCGCTGACACCGACATGGGTCAGCATCCGTACCCGGCCGCCGAGGGTCGAGACGAGCACCCCCTCGGCGGCCAGCAGATCTGCCCATTCACTCGCGTCATGCCCGGTGCCGGCAACATCGGCGAACACGATGTTGGTCGACGTGGCGGGGTCAACGCAGCCGGGCAGGATCCCGGCGATGCCCTCGGCCAGCCGCCGGGCGTTCGCGTGGTCCTCATGCAGCCGCTTCGGGCCGTCGGTCAGCGCGATCAGCCCGGCGGCGGCCAGAATGCCGGCCTGCCGCCACGCGCCGCCGAAGAGGATCTTGAGCCTGCGCGCCTCCCTGATGAACTCGCGGTCGCCCACCAGCACGGACCCGATCGGCGCGCCAAGCCCCTTGGACAGGCAGAACATCATCGCGTCGGCGGCTGCGGCATACTCGGCGATCGCCGCGCCGGTGACCGCGCAGGCATTGAAGATGCGCGCGCCGTCCAGGTAGAGCGGAACGCCCCGGTCCGAGCAGACCGCGGCGATGGCGCGCATCTCGCTGACGGGCAGCGCGGACCCGCCGCCGATCTGGTGCGTGTTCTCCACGGTGACGAGATCGACCACAGAGGCATCGGAGCGGTCCGGCGGCAGCGCCGCGGCGACCTGGGCCGCGGTGAGCAGCCCGCGGGATGCGGCCCGGACCGGGCGGAAGGCGATGCCGGACAGGACCGCGGACGAGGCCGCCTCGGTCCTGGCCACGTGCGCGGTGGCCTCGCAGACCACGAAGTGCCCGGCCCGGACGAACGCGTGCATGGCGATCTGATTGCACAGCGTGCCGGTCGCGAGATAGACGGCCGCTTCCTTGCCGGTCAGCCCGGCAGCCAGGTCCTGCAGCCGGTTGACGGTCGGGTCGTCGCCGTACCAGTCGTCACCGACCTCGGCGCTGGCCATGGCCCGCCGCATGGCATCGGACGGCTTGCTGGCGGTGTCCGAGCGGAGGTCGACGGGAGCATCCATGCAGGCGACATCCTTCCGGCGTGCGAGTCGGGCTGATAATCAACCATTATCGGAGCAAATCGCTGGCGCCGCCGGGTTGCGCGGTGCCGGGTTACGCGCGGCGGCGGACCGGACGGCCCCGCCGGGCGGCAGGGCGGCCCGCGTGGCGGCAAGGCGGCCCGCGTGCGGCAGGGCGGCCCGCGTGCGGCAGGGCGGCCCGCGTGCTGCGGGATGGAGCATGCGCGGCGCCGGGAGTATGCTCGCTCCCATCCAAGGAGGTTGCGTGTCTGTCGCCGTCATCACTTCTAGCGGCGGAGGCGCCGAGGATCCGACCGGGACGGCCGGCAGCGGCCTGCGGCATGGCTGGGGCGTCAGCCCCGAGCGCCAGCAGGCGATCCTGGACGCACTCCGAGATCTGGTCCCCCCGGCCGGGCGGCTGTCACCGGCTGCGCTGCGGGCCATCACCACCAAGATCGCGGCCAGCGGCGAACTCTGGGCGGATCTCGTCGTCCATGACCCCGACGTCCGCTGGTACCTGCCGCTGCACCGCTCGGATTCCTGCGACGTCTGGCTGCTGGCCTGGGAACGCGGGCAGGACACCGACTGGCACGACCATGGCGGCTCGTCCGGATCGTTCGCGGTCGCCGAGGGCAGCCTGCTCGAGCAGTACCGCGCGCCGAGCGGCCGCGGGCTGAGCCGTCGGCTGGCCAGCGGCCGGGCCGTCGCATTCGGCCCCGGGCACGTCCACGACGTGGCGCATGGCGGCGAGGGGTCCTCGATCAGCATCCATGCCTACTCACCGCCGCTGATGATGATGACCTACTACCAGCAGACCGCCTACGGCCTGATCGCCAGGGAAACCGTCGCGATCGAGGGCCCGGAAGGCGCCAGGGGCCGCGGCGGCCCGGACACGGCGCTCGCCGACGCGACGGCGTCGGCGGCCGAACTCACCACCGACGTGCTCCCGGCCGGCGCGCCCGGCATCGACGAACTGCTCGCCGAGGCGCGGGGAGGCCTTGAGCGGCTGCCGCCAGAGACGGCGCTGGCCGCCCTCACCGACGGCGCGGTGCTTGTCGATATCCGGCCGCTGGAGCAGCGGATCGTCGAGGGCGAGGTCCCGGGCGCCATCATCATCGGCCGCAACGTGCTGGAGTGGCGCCTCGACCCGCGCAGCGACGCGCGGATTCAGGCACTGGCCCGAACCGACGCCCGGGTCATCGTGATGTGCTCCGAGGGCTATGCCTCGACCCTCGCGGCCGCGAGCCTGCGGCGTATCGGCCTGCGCCGCGCCACCGACCTGGACGGCGGCTTCCAGGCCTGGAAGACCGCGGGCCTGCCCACCCGCCCCGCGCAGTCCCTGGGCTGAGCCACCAGATCGCCGGGTCTGTGTAGGTACCCGGATCGCCGGGTATCTGGGACGGAGAAGGCATTTCGCCCGGGCTCCCGGGGGCTGCTCGCGGCAGTCCTCCGCGTGTCGGTGCCTGTCGGCAGGATGCCCTTCGGGCAAAATAGGAGGAGGCCCCTCCATGTATGAGATGGAGGGGCCTCGCCCGGCCCGGCAGCTCCCGCGCACCGATTGCTCGGCCGCCTGGCACTCCCTGACCTGCCACCGGACCCGGATACCCGCGGCAAGCGCCGGTTTCCCGGCTCTTCCCACGTCCCCGAGGTCGCCCCCGGGCCGGTACCCGTCTCCGGTAGTGAGAGCAGTTCTACGCCTCCGGTGCGGACCGCACAAGAGGTTTCGGTCCCTCTTTTCAAGATTCTTTAGCCATCCACAATTCATCCACAGAACATGCGCCGTTCTCCCCAGGAAACAGTGCTTGTCCACCGGCTTGTCCACCGCGTGCTCCACAGGCCGCCGGGGGCCTGGCCGACAGGCCGCCGGGAGCCTGGCCGCGCGCAGTCCGCCCCGCGGGGCTGGTGCGGCGGCAGCGGCCGCAGAACTGGCGGCTAGGTCACGGCCCGTCGCGCAGCAGGGCGTAGATCACTGCGTCCCGCCAGGTACCGTGCCGGAAGGCTACTTCCCGCAGCACGCCTTCCCGCTGAAAGCCGATGCGTTCCAGTGCCTTCCGCTCGGCGATGTTCTCGGCGTCGGTGAGCGCCTCGAGCCGGTGCGCGACGGTGAACGTGAACAGGTAGTCCACCAGCATCCGCTGGGCAGCGGTGCCCAGCCCGTGCCCTCGGTGCTCGGGCAGCAGAGCCAGGCCGATTTCGTAGCAGATCCCGCTGTCCGGCTGGCCGCGGCGGATCGTTCTCCAGCTCGCGATGCCCGCGACCGTGCCGTCGGCAAGGACGACCGCGAGCACCGTGGAGTCCGGGCCGGCGTACCCGTCCTGCTCCCAGCGGCGACGGCGGGCGCGGACATCGCCGAAGCCGGGCCACTCGAAGGGGCCGAGCGCGTCCGGGTCTGAGCAGAGCCGGTCGAGGAAGCCAAGATCGCCGGCGCCGATCGCGCGGAGCGCCAGCGCGTCGTCCGCCGCCTGCTGTCCGCCGTCCGTCATGCTCGGCTAGCGTACTGGGCGCCTGATCTTGCCGCCGGGACGGAGATAGCCTGTGGCCATGCAAACCGATATGACGAATGCCCGGCGCCCTGCGGCTGACCTGCTCCGGCAGTACCTGTCCGCGACGCCAGCCGACCGCGTTGATGCGGGCGCAGCCGCGTTTTACGCCGGTCTGGACACAGTCGGAGCCATTGCGCCCGAGATAGCGGCCTCGATCGCTCAGGAGCTGGCCGACCAGCGCTCGAATGTCAAGCTGATCGCCAGCGAGAACTACTGCTCGATGGCGGTGCAGCTGGCCCAGGGCAACCTGCTGACCGACAAGTACGCCGAGGGCTTCGCCGGTCACCGCTTCTATGCCGGCTGCGACAATGTCGACGCGATCGAGCTGGCGGCCACGGACCTTGCGCGCAAGTTGTTCGGCGCTGATCACGCGTACGTCCAGCCGCACTCGGGCGCGGATGCCAACCTGGTTGCGTTCCTCGCGGTGCTGGCGGCGACCGTCGAGTCACCGGCGCTGGAGGCGCTCGGCGAGCGGAACCCGGCGAACGTCAACGACTCCGACTGGGAACGGCTACGGCAGGATTTCGTCGGCCAGCGGCTGCTGGGCATGGATTACTATTCCGGCGGCCATCTCACCCACGGGTACCGGCACAACGTCTCCAGCCGGCTCTTCGAGGCACACTCCTACACGGTCGACCGCGATACGCATCTTCTCGACTTCGATGCGATCCGCCGTCAGGCCCTGGAAGTGCGGCCGCGAATACTTCTCGCGGGATACAGCGCGTATTCCAGGAAGATTGACTTCGCGAAATTCCGCGAGCTGGCCGATGAGGTCGGGGCGACCTTCATGGTCGACATGGCGCATTTCGCCGGGCTGGTTGCGGGCAAGGTCTTCACCGGCGACTACAACCCGGTGCCATTTGCGCACATCGTGACAACCACGACCCACAAGACACTGCGCGGGCCGCGCGGCGGGGTAGTGCTGTGCACCGCCGAACTCGCGCCCGCCGTCGACAAGGGCTGCCCGATGGTGCTGGGCGGCCCGCTGTCGCACATCATGGCGGCCAAGGCCGTCGCGCTGCGGGAAGCGCTCGAGCCGAGCTTCCAGACCTACGCGCATGACATCGTCAGTAACGCCCGCACGCTGGCCGACGAATTGCAGCGGCGCGGCGGCCAGGTGCTCACCGGCGGCACTGACAACCATCTCGTCATGCTGGATGTCGCCGCCTCCTACGGGCTGACCGGGCGGCAGGCGGAGTCCGCGCTGCGGTCCTGCGCGCTGACGCTCAATCGCAACTCGCTGCCCTTCGACCCGAACGGGCCGTGGTACACCAGCGGCCTGCGGCTGGGCACCGCCGCGGTGACCACGCTCGGCATGGGCACCGCCGAGATCACCGAGATCGCCGACATCATCGTGTCCGTGCTGAGCAAGGTGACCGCGGTCTCCACGACGAAAGACGATGGCTCCACCACCGTGAGCAAGGCCAAGTTCGACCTGCCCGGCGCCGTCGCCGACAGCGCCCGGCAGCGAGTCGGCGATCTGCTCAGCAGATACCCGCTGTACCCGGAAATCGACCTCGACTTCGTGCGAGCGGCCGGCGGCGGGGCTTAACCGGCCCGTTCATCAGGCGGCCGCGTCCTGGACACGGCAGGAGCCGGCCCGACCGGGTCGCCGGCCCTGGCCAGCGCCCAGCGCCGGCCGGCTATCCAGGCAGCCGGGTCGCCCCGGTCTTCCCGCGCGGGCACCACCCGCGCGGAGATGAACTCGCCTTTTCTCGGCGCGGCCAGGCCGAGGGCGGCCGCGATCAGCGGGTCGCGGTCCTGGTGCCCGAGCACCAGGATGCCTTCCGGCCGGAGCTGGGTCCGCGCGCCGCCGTTGCCGCGGGCCCGCTTCATGAAGTCGTCCTGCTGCGCGACGGTGGCCAGCTCGGCTCGCCGGATGATCCGCCGCTGCACGCTGCGGAAGAGCTCGTTCGTCCGGGCCTGGCCGTGCTGATGGCCCCGCGCTGCCCGCGCGCCGAAGATGCGGTCCCGGGTGCTGGCGTCCATGTTCAGGAAGACGTTCTCGGCAAGCCGCCCGCGGTCCGGCCACAGCCGGCGGATGCGAGCCCGGCTGGCGGCGCTCAGCTGGCGCTTCGCATCGCGATTCGGCTTTCCGCGCAGGTAGGTTTCCTGCACGCGAAGCAGGCCGGCCGCCCAGTAGCCAGCCGAATCGTTCGCCGTCACGAGCAGGCAGAGCTGGCCGACTGCTTCCGGCGGCAGTTCCCAGCCACCGTCGTTCATCGAGTACTTGCAGTCCACCTCGATGCCGGCGATCCGGTAGTCGGTGGTGTCGCCATCGCCGAAGCCGAACTGCCGGTGCAGGTTGATCTCGACCAGCGTGCCCATGTGGGTCTTCTCGGTCTTGTGCAGCTGGTCGTAGTTCCAGCGGCCGGTGTGCTGGCCGTCATAGAGCTGGTCGAGGGTGTCCCGCAGGACCGCGGCGACCTGCCGGCCGCCAGGATCGAGCCGGCCGAGCTCTGCCTGGACGGCATCGAGCTCGGGGTCGGCGCCGGGCGGCGGTGGTACCTGCTCGGTCGCGGCCAGGAGACTGAATTCCGCTGCCGTCATGACCGCATCCGCCTGCCGTGCCGAGGTGAGCGCGCGTCAGACGGCGCGCAGCAGGCGGCCGGGCGCGGCTGCCGGGGCCGCGCGGGCCGTCTCGATCGCCGACCGGATGCTGTCGCCGACCGCCCGTGCCACCGGCGGCGGGAAGGCGTTGCCGATCTGGCGGTAACCCGCCGTCTTGCGGCCGGAGAACCGCCAGGCCGGCGGGAAGCCCTGGACGGCGGCGGCCATCGGCAGCGTCAGCCTCGGCAGGTGGCCGGCCGGCGCGTCAGGCCCGGGCGGCGCGTCGGCCAGGCCCTTCCCGTCGACGTGCAGCTTGAGCCATGCCTCCCGGGCGCGGGTCGGGCCGAGATCAGGACCGCCGTGCTTGCGGGAACCGCCGACCAGGGTCGGGCCGATGCCGTTAGCGCGGGCGGCCCAGGCCTCCGCGTCCGGCCACCCGCCGGCCGCCATCAGCTCGCGGAGGGTCTCGCCGACGGTCGGCGGCGTCTTGATGGCGCGGGGCCACTCGAAGTGCTGGTAGGCAGCCGGCTCCATGGCCACCAGGATGAAGCGCGGGCGCAGCTGCGGCACGCCGAACTCGCATGCGTTCAGCACCTGCCAGTCGGCCTGGTAGCCAAGCTCGCTCAGCCGGCCGAGCACCTGCTCCCGGTAGCCGGCGAAGCGGGCGGTGGACAGGCCGCGGACGTTCTCCAGCATCACCGCCGCTGGCCGGCATTCCTCCACCAGGCGCAGCGCCTGCGGGAACAGGTCACGCTCGTCGTCGGCACCGAGCTGCTTGCCGGCGATCGAGAATGGCGGGCAGGGCACCCCGCCGGCCAGCAGGTCCACGCCCGGGTGGCCGGCGCCGTCAAAGTAGTGCACGTCTTGCTCGACGACCTTCCAGCCGGGCCTGTTCAGCCGGAGGGTCGAGCAGGCGTCCGGGTCGATTTCCACGGCGGCCACATGGGCGAAGCCTGCCTGCTCCAGGCCGAGCGACTGGCCGCCGGCACCAGCGCAGATCTCCAGGCAGGTCAGCTCGGGCACGGCGGCCGCCAGGCTGGCCGGGCCGCGGTACGGCGGGCGGGCATTCTCACAGTCAGGCACTCTACCGATCCTCAGGACCCGCTGCCAGGACCTGCTCGCACAAGCGTTCGAGGTGTCGCCGGGCCGGTCAGCAGGCGATGATCACGTACCCGGCCGGCGCGGCCGGCGCCAGTCGGCGGCTAGATGCAACAGCACTCTTATAGTTGCTCCCATGGGTACGCCGTCGTCCATCTCCCGCGCTGCCGTCAGCCCACGCGGGGCCGGGCCAGGCCGGACCGAGTGGCTTCAGCGGCTTCGGCACGCAGCTGCGTCACGTCCTTGATCTTCTCGACGGCGACGTCGCGAAATTCGACGCTGACCTCGGGCTCGGGGACTACCGGCCGCGCTTCTCGCCGGTCGTGCGCGCGCTCGTCGCCCTGGGCCCGAGCTCCATCCGCGACCTCGCCCGGGCTATCTCCGTGACGCATTCCGCGGCCAGCCAGACGGTGGCGCAGATGAGCAGGCGCGGCCTGGTCACCCTGGAGACCGGTACCGACGCGCGGCAGCGGATTGTCCGGCTGACGGCCAAGACAGAGGCGATGCTGCCCACGATTGAGGCCGAGTGGGCGGTGACCGAGGCGACGGTACGTGAGCTCGAGGCCGAACTGCCGTTCCCGCTGAGCGAGACCCTGGCGGCCATCCTCCGGGCGGTGGAACGGAGGTCCCTGCGCCAGCGCCTTGGCGATACGGCCAGAGCATGCACCGACCCGGCCATGACGGCCGTGCTGTCGGCGGCCGACAGGCAGGTCCGCTGACGCAGGCAGTCCGCGCCGTGCTCGTTTCTCCTCCTTCAGTTGCCGGCCGCCAGTTGCGGCGGATGGTCAGGCCTCGGCCGGCGGCTTCCCGTCGCTGATCGCCAGTTCCGCTTCGCCGGCCGGCCGGGCCGGGTGGGCCGGCTGCCGGGCGTCATAGCGGGCGAAGGACGGCAGCACGAGCCGGAGCACGATGACCCCGGCGATGGTGGCGAGGCCGCCGCTGAGGGCACTGATCGTCGGCGACGCGAGCGAGCCCACGGCGCCGGACTCGAGGTTGCCCAGCTCCCCGCCGCCGCCGCCCACGACGTAGTCAGCCGCCGTGATGCGGCCGCGAAGCCGGTCCGGGACCACGGCCTGGACGATCGTGCCGCGGAAGACCACCGTGGTGGTGTCGGCCGCGCCCGCGACGGCCAGCAGTCCCAGCACCAGCCACAGGCGGTTTGCCACGGCGAAGCCGGTGATGGCGGCGCCCCAGACGGTGACCGCCGCGAGCATCGCCCGTCCCGGCCGCGCGACGTGACCGACCGGCCCGGAGAACGCCGATCCGGCCAGCCCGCCGACGCCGATCGCCGCGGTGAGCAGCCCGAGAGTCTGCGCGCCGCCACCGAAGCGCTCAGCGTTGATGGCGGGGAAGAGCGCGACGGGCAGGCCGAAGACCGTGGCGTTGAGGTCGGCCAGGAACGCGCCGGCGAGCAGCTGACTGTGCCGGATGAAGCGGATGCCCTCGGCCACCGCACGCGGACCCGGCCGGGCGGTGCCTCCCAGCGGCGCCATCGCGGGCAGCCGCCCCACCCCGTACAGGGCGGCGGCGAAGCTCAGCGCGTCGATGAGGTAGCACGCCCGCAGGCCGGCGGCCGCGGTCAGCAGGCCGGCGATGGCGGGGCCGATGGTGAGGCAGATCTGGAAGGTCAGCTGGTTGAGCGCCAGCCCGGCGGACAGCTGGCCCGCCGGGAGCAGCCGCGGGGTGAAGGTTCGCCGCGCCGGGCCGTCGACGGCGCTGACCGCGGACTGGACGGCTACCAGCACGTACAGCAGCCACAGCTGGTCCAGGCCGGCGAACGCCTGCGCGGCGAACAGCGCGGAGATGGCCGCCAGGCAGCTACTGGTTACCAGGACAAGCTTTCGCCGGTCGATGGCATCGGCGAAGGATCCGCCGAACAGCCCGACGGTCAGCGTCGGGATCATCCTGGTAAGCCCGAGCGCGCCGACGGCGAAGGCCGAGTGGGTGAGGTTGTAGACCTGCAGCACGACGGCGAAGCTGGTCATCGCGCCGCCGATGGCGGACAGCGTCGAGCCGGCCCAGAGCCGCCGGAACGGCGGGGATTCCCGCAGCGGCCGGATGTCCGCTAGCAGCCGCATCAGAAAACTATAACAGCACTGTTGCATATCGCCGGACTGGCCGGCCGGTGCAGAATGGGCGCGGGCGCGACAGGAGGACGACCAGTGGACCAGCGGGTCAGTGTCATCACGCTCGGCGTCGCCGATCTGCGCCGGGCGCGGGAGTTCTATCAGGCCCTGGGCTGGCGGCAGGGCAATGACGAAGCCGACGACGTCGCGTTCTTCCAGGCAGGCGGCATGGTCTTCGCCCTGTGGGACCGGGCGATGCTGGCCGAGGACAGCGCGGTCAGCGACGCAGGCGGCTGGGGCGGCGTGACGCTGGCGCACAATGTCGGCTCCGCCGATGCGGTCAACAGCATTATTAACGAGGCCCGCGCCGCCGGTGCCGTCATCGGCCGCGAGCCCGCCAGGACCTTCTGGGGCGGCTACTCGGGGATATTCATCGACCCGGACGGCCATCCATGGGAAGTGGCGCACAACCCCGGCTGGACCTTGCACGCTGACGGCACGATCGGGCTCGGCGGCTAGCCTGGCGCCATGACGGTCCGGGCGGTGGCCTTCGATATCGGCGGGGTGCTCGAGCGCGTCGCGCCGGAGCAGGACTGGCTGCAGCCGTGGCAGCAGCGGCTGGGACTCGCCGAGCCGGAGTTCACGGCGGCAATGGCCCGCGTCGACCCCGATGGCGGCATCGGCACCGGCCGTGTCACGGAGCCGGCGTACCGCCGCCGGTTCGCCGATGAGCTGGGCCTGTCGAGTGCGCAGGCGGATGAGTTCATCGCCGATATGTGGTGCTGGTACTGCGGCGAGCTGGATCAAGAACTCACCGCCTATGCCGCCAGCCTGCGGCCGCGGTTCCGGACGGCGATCCTGAGCAACTCCGCCGATGGCGCCCGGCGGGAAGAGCAGGCCAGGTACTCGTTCGCCGACCTATTCGACATCATCATCTACTCGCACGAGGCGGGCCTGGTTAAGCCGGACCCGCGGATCTACGCGCTGCTCTGCGCCGAGCTGGGCGTGTCCCCGGATGAGGTGGTCTTCCTGGATGACGTACCGCAGAATGTCGAGGCCGCGTGCCAGTTCGGCATCCGCGGCCTGCTGCACCAGAGCACGCCGGACTCCATTGCCGCGATCAACTCGCTCATCCTCGCCTGACCTGCCGAGCGCCGTCGGCGCACTGTCGCCTGACGCAAGCCCGCTGCCGAGCGGCAGCGCTCAACTATTTTGGCGTCTTTTCCGGGCTGGTCCCTGAGAGGGCATGTTCTGTCGGTGGGAGTCGATAGTTTGTTTGAAGAACATTTATTTAGCAGGGGTAGGCAGAAGGCAGGAGGGATGGCATTGTCAGCGGAGCCAGCCGTACCTCCGGAACCGCCATCCGTGCCGCCGCCCAGGCGTCCGCGCACGGCGCGGGAAGTGCTGGCGGCGGGATTCACCCACCATGACCATGAGACCGGCGCGCAGGGATTCGCCGCCGGCGGACCCCTGGATCAGCTGGAGCCCGGCCCGGTTCTGGCCGGGTTCGCGGCCGAGGCGTGGGATGGCGGGCTGGCCGTGCTCAGCGATGATGAGCTGATCGGGGTCCTGGCCGCGGCCCGGCGGCTGGCGTCCTGGGCGTCGGCGCTGGAGCTGGCCGCGGTGGCCGGGCTGGGTTCCCGGCGAGCCGCGGACGCCCGCGCCGCGGGTGACCAGCGGCTGGCTGAGCATGTCGGTGATGAGGTCGCCGCGGCTTTGACGCTGACCTGCCGGGCGGCGGACCGGCTGGTCAGCCTCGCCGCCGGGGTGATGCGGCTGCCGGCCGTGGGCGCGGCGCTGGCGGCCGGGCGGATCGACCTGCCGAAAGCGATCATCTTCACCGATGAGCTGGCCGGCCTCGGCGACGTCGAGGCCGCCGCCGTCGCCGCGCTCGTCGCGGCGGATGCGCCCGGGCTGACCACCGGGCAGCTGCGCGGCGTGCTGCACCGCGCCGTGCTCGCCCTCGACCCCGATGCCGCCCGGAAGCGGCGGGAGAAGGCGCAGCGGGACGCGCGGGTGGAATGCTGGACCGAGCCCGCCGGGACCTGGTCGCTGGCCGGCCGGGACCTGCCGCCCGCCGCCGTGCTCGCCGCCGACCAGCACATCGACACCGCCGCCCGGGACCTGAAGAACGCCGGAGCCGGCGGGACGCTGGAGCAGCTCCGCGCCGCGTGTTCCTCGCCCTGCTCACCAGCCGGCCCCTGTATACCCTGCTCCCCGGCCAGGATGCCGGACTCCCCGGCCAGGATGCCGGCGGTCACTGCGGAGACGACGGGGATGGCCCCGGAAACGGACCCGCCGGAGATGATGGGGACCGGCCCGGCGGAGATGGTGGCGGCGGGCGGCGCGGGCCAGGCCAGCGGCCCTTCGCCGGGCCAGGCGGCACCGCGGGCGGCACCGCGGCCTGGGCCGGGCCGGGCGGGCTGACCGGGACCGTCAATTTCACCGTGCCTCTGACGACCTGGCTCGGCCTGGCCGGCGGCCCCGGCGAAGCCACCGGATACGGCTACCTCGACGCCGCCGCCAGCCGCGACCTCGCACAAGCCATCACCACCAGCACCGGCTCCCGCTGGTGCCTGACCATCACCAGCCCCGGCGGCCACGCCATCGGGCACGCCTGCGCCAGGAAAGGACAACCACCACCCGGGCCCGCACCACCCGGCCGTGCACCACCCGCTACCGGGCCAGCCGGCCCGCTCAGCGGTCCCGCACCGCCCGGCAGCGGCCGCTGGCTCACTGGGCTCAAGATCAACTGGCTGGAGACCGGGGGCTGCGGCCACGGCCGCGAAACCTTCGCCTACCAGCCATCACCAGCACTGCGGCACCTGCTCCAAACCAGGGACCGCACCTGCTCCTACCCCGGCTGCCGCCGACCGGCCCACCGCT
Source organism: uncultured Actinomycetes bacterium (assembly GCA_963707065.1). Taxonomy (GTDB): domain Bacteria; phylum Actinomycetota; class Actinomycetes; order Streptosporangiales; family Streptosporangiaceae; genus Palsa-506. The sequence goes on along the minus strand of CAVPPJ010000006.1, from coordinate 37,296 downwards.
GCGACGACGACCACACCATCCCCTATGACCAGGGCGGCCGAACCTGCGAATGCAATCTGGCAGCCCTCTGCCGGCGCCACCACCAGGCCAAGCAGGCACCCGGCTGGCACCTTGAACAGCCCAGCCCCGGAACCCTGACATGGACCCTCCCCAGCGCGCGCACCTACACCACAACACCCCACCCGTACCCGGTCTAGTGTCCCGCGACCGGAAGCGTTTGCCTTGTTGACGGTTGCCTGTATCGTGCGCAAGTTGCACGCTTTCGAGATCTCCTGGGGCAAGCGGCGAGGGTAAGGCCAAGATGCAGGCATCAGAGGTTTCGCGCGCGGTGGCGGCGGCCATGTCGATCGCCTCAGCGCTTGACCTGACCGTCGACGACGCGATCGTCCTGCACGACTCGAACAAGCTCGCGCTGCGCCTGCTGCCCTGTGACGTCCTGGCCCGAGTCGCACATGTAGCGCATCAGGTCGCACAGTTCGAAGTCGACCTTGCCCAACGACTCGCCGAAACCGGGAGCCCGGTGGCTGCTCTTGAGCCTCGAGTGGAGCCGCGCGTCTACGAGCGTGACGGCTTCGCGGTCACGCTGTGGACCTACTACGAACCGCTGACGCCTCGAGAGGTCTCCCCAGCCGACTACGCCAGTGCGCTCGAGCGGCTGCATGCCGGCATGCGGAAGCTCGATGTCACGACGCCGCACTTCACGGATCGAGTCGCGGAGGCTCAGCAACTCGTTGCGAGCCGCGACCACACTCCGGCGCTCGCCGACGCGGACCGGGAGCTTCTCAGCAACACGTTACGAAGCCTGAGACGAGCGATCGGCGACCGCGGCGCCGCGGAGCAGCTGCTGCACGGCGAGCCGCACCCAGGCAACGTGCTCAGCACGAAGAACGGGCTGCTGTTCATAGACCTCGAGACGTGTTGCCGTGGGCCTGTCGAATTCGACCTCGCCCATGTGCCCGAAGAGGTCAGCGAGCGCTATCCGGACGCTGATCAAGAGCTGCTCGGCGAGTGCCGGATCCTCGTTCTTGCGATGGTCGCAGCGTGGCGCTGGGATCCGGGCGACCAATTCCCGAACGGGCAACGAGCAGGGCGAGAATTGCTCAGCGCCCTACGCGAGGGTCCACCGTGGCCGGCGCTCGACGTCGTGATGCGCCGACTAGACGACCTATTCCAAGGAGTGCCCGGGAAGATGAGGCGAGGGCGTCCATGATCATTGTGTGACGAACGACATCGGACACTAGGCGACGGTGGCCTGCACGCCGCGGACCGCGTCGGCGACCGGGGCCAGCGTCTCGTCCTGCGCCATGTCCGGCAGATCCGCCCTGGCCGGCGGACGGGTGCCGTCGCGCACCGCGTCGGCGACCTGATCGAGCGCGGCCGCCAGCCGCCGCACGTCGCCGGCCGAAGGGGCGGGCGCGCCGTGGTCGACGGCGACGGCGGCTCTCGTGACCGTGTCCATCACCTGGTCCAGGGCGGCCGCCGCGGGCCACCACGCGGTGGCCTGCCGGCCGAGGGCGCGCGGCTGAGACATCGAGCGCTGGAACTCCGCGCGCAGGTCGGACAGCTCACGGTAGGTCTTCCTGCGCAGGCGTGACCGCTCGGGTGAGGGACCGGCCAGTGCCCGTTCGGTATATCTGGCGACGTGCGTCATGGCCTGGGCGAACTGGTCCGACAGGTGTGCCCGCCAGGTCCCCGGCCAGGGGGCGAACCCGATCACCAGGGCGATCGCGCAGCCGAGCAGGGTGTCGATCAGCCGGGCCTCGGCCAGGTGCCAGCCCGTTCGGTCCAGGATGTCGATGAGCAGCACGACCAGCGGGGTCAAGAACGTGGTCAGCAGGGCGTAGTTGAGGCTGCGCCCGTACGGCAGCAGCGCGGCGAGGACCGCGCACGGGATCAGCAGCCAGAGGCCGTACGGTACTGCCACCAGGATGATCGCGCCGATGACCGCCCCGACGATCGTGCCGATCCCGCGCTGCAGGGCCCGCGCGAATACCGATCCGAAGTCCGGCTTGAGCACGAAGGCCACCGTGAGCACGACCCAGTACGAGCGCTGCAGTGGCAGGATCTCGCTCGCCACCGCGGCCACGCCGATGCTGGCCATCAGCCGCAGGGCGTACAGCCGGGTGAGCCGCCCGGCCCGGATCTTGTCGAGCGCCGCGCGCAGGCGTTCGCGCCACCCGGGCGGCGCGGGCTGGCCGCCGTCGGGGATCTGCTGGCCCTCGATCAGCCGCACCGCGCCGCGCAGCGCATCGCCGAGCGCGCGGGCGCCGGGGGCGTCGCTCCAGGCCGGCGGGAGGGCGGGCGGCCGACGGCCGTCGTCGACCGAATCGGCCAGCGCGTCCACCGCGCCGGCCACGCTGGCCGGCGGCGCGGTGCCCTCCAGGTCCAGGGTGTTCGTCGCCTCGGCCACCAGGAAGCTGTGGTTGAGCAGCGCGACCAGCCGGCTCAGCTGCGGATTCCTCCCGCCAATCCCGGACCGCGCGGTCAGCACCTGGTCATAGGCGACGTTGAGCGCGGCGGTCAGCGCGCGCCGGTCCGCGGCGAAGGAATCGGTGCCGACCGACCGCAGCCGGGCGGCCAGCGCGCGGTACACCTCCGCCACGCTGTGCTGCTCGGCCGACCGGGGATACAGAATCCAGCCCGGGATGATGAGGATCATGGCCCAGGCCACGCCAAGGAGGAATTCGAACGGCCCGGTCCACCACGGGCGCAGCCCGCCCAGCGGCCCGAGGCCGAACGACGCGAACACCAGCAGCTGCAGGCCGACCACCGAGCCCGTGCTGCCCATCTCGCTGACCACGACGGAAACGCCCGCCAGCAGGACGAGCACGACCACGGCGATCCAGCCGCGGCCGTGGATCGCGGCGCCGATGGTCAGGCCGACCGCCCCGCCGAACACGGCGGCCGATCCCACCCGCTTGAGCCGGGCCAGGTACGGGCCGCCGACGTCCACGATCACCGCGATCAGACCGCCCATGGCCGCCAGCAGGCCCGGCGCCAGGTCGTGCGCGAGCAGCCCGGCGGCCATCGGCACGCAGACCGCCAGGGCGGCCCGGACCATCAGCGGCCAGGGCACGGTGACCGGCTTCGGCCGCACGATATCCACCAGCCAGGCGGGCGCGACCGCCTCGCGCACCCTGGCCTCCTGCCGCGGAAGTTCCCTCAGCGCCCCTCCCCGACCTTGACTTACCCGCATCGCCGCGGCGCGCCCCCGGTTTCCGCGGTCGCCGCGACTTTTCATGCATCACGACCGGTGCGTGACCCATTTTGTCCCGGTACGCGGCTCGCTAGAAGACCTATTCCAAGGGATGTTCTGCGGACATGATGCGAGGGTGCCCAACATCAGGTTGTGCCGACTGACATGGACACCCTCGCGACCGCACTGTATGTGAAGACCGACGATCTGCTGAAGGAATCGCCGCAGCTTGTACCGATGTCAGGGACACCCGTCCCTCGCGGCCTCGCGACAAACGACGGCTCGGCGTCCGTGCTACGGGGCGGCCGTGGGTCCCTGGCGCAGTAGCTGGCCGCGGCCCGGCTCGGCAACGATCTCGCCATCCGCCAGCACCACGTCACCGCGGCTGACGGTGAAGCGCGGCCACCCGTGCACCTCGCGGCCGTCGTAGACCGAGTAGTCCGCGTTGGACTGCATCGAGCTGCCGTCGATCGTGCGGCTCAGCTCCGGATCGAGGATCACGAGGTCAGCGTCGCTGCCGACGGCGATCGTGCCCTTCCGCGGGTAGAGCCCGAACAGCCGGGCCGGGTTCGCCGAGGTGAGCTCGACGAATCGGGCCAGCGAGATCCGGCCGGTGCGGACGCCCGCCGAGAACAGCATCGGCATGATCGTCTCCAGGTCGGCGACGCCCTGCCGGGCCGTGGTCACGTCCAGCGTGCCGTCGATCTTGTCGCGCAGCGACCACGGCGCGTGGTCGCTGCCCAGCGTGTGGATGGACCCGTCGGCCAGGCCCGACCACATCGCGGCCACGTCGGCGGACTCGCGCAGCGGCGGCGCGCCGATGTACTTCCCGCCGTCCTGCTCCCGCAGCGCCGCGCTGGTCAGGTAGAGGTAGAGCGGGCGCGTCTCCACGAAGACCGGCAGGCCGCGGGCCTGCGCGCGGCGGGCGGCCGCCAGCGCGGACTGCGACGACAGGTGGACGATGTAGACGGGCGACCCGGTTGCCTCGCAGATAGCGACCGCCCGGTCGACCGCGGCCCGCTCCGCATGGACCGGCCGGCTCTCCGCCCAGCTGGCGAGCTCGCCGCGCCCGGCCGCCATCAGCTGTTCCCCGGCGAACCGGACCAGCGCCGCGTCCTCGCAGTGCAGCAGCGTCAGCATCCCGAGCTGGCCGGCCGCGGCGATCGCGGTGATCATCTCGGCGGCGTGCGCCTCGAACTCCTCGGAGATCATGAACAGCTTCAGGGTCATATGCCCCTGGGCGGCCAGCACGGGAAGTTCGGCCAGCGCCTCCGGCGACGGGGCGGACATGACGGGATGCAGCACGTAGTCGACGGCCGCGGTCGCCGCGGCGGCGGCCAGGTCGCGGGCCAGTGCCTGCTGGAGTGACTGCCCCTCGGCACCGAAGGTCATGTTGCCGATCGTGGTCACGCCGCCCGCGATGGCGGCGCGCGAACCGCTGCCGAAATCGTCAACCCACTGAGGCTCACCGGCCTCCGGCGGATCCGGCGACGACAGGTGAACGTGCATGTCAAGGCCACCGGGCAGGACAAGCGCGCCGGACGCGTCGAGTTCGCGCCGGCCGCGGAGCGGGCCACCAAGCTGGCTGATCCGGCCCGCGGCGATGCCCACGTCGCATTCGGCCGAACTGCCCGCGGTCACCACCGTGCCGCCGCGGATCACCAGATCGCACTCGGGGTCGGCGATCGCCCTCACCTCCGCCATGATCCCGCGCCCGCGACAGGCCGGGAACACAATCGCGTTAATGTTAGTTTGTATTAAGCAACTATTAGAGATCGAGCGTACCTAGACTGGCCGGGAACGAGACCCGGTGCAAGCAGGCCGCCACATTCCGGGAGGATTCAGATGCCGTCCAGTGCCCGCAGGCCGGGGCTAGCGTACAAGTGGGTCGCGCTGTCCAACACGACGCTCGGCGTGCTGATGGCGACGATCAATGCCTCGATCCTGCTGATCGCCCTGCCGGACATCTTCCGCGGTATCGGGGTGGACCCGCTGCAGCCGGGCAACACCAGCCTGCTGCTCTGGCTGATCATGGGCTACATCGTGGTGACCGCGGTGCTCGTGGTCAGCTTCGGCCGCCTCGGCGACATGTACGGCCGGGTCAGGATGTTCAACCTCGGCTTCGCGCTGTTCGCCTTCTTTTCCGTGCTGCTCTCGCTGACCTGGATGCACGGCACCGCCGCCGCGCTGTGGCTGATCATCGTCCGGATCCTGCAGGGCGTCGGCGGCGCGATGCTGATGGCCAACTCCAGCGCGATCCTCACCGACGCGTTCCCGCATGACCAGCGGGGGCTCGCGCTGGGGCTGAACCAGGTGGCCGGCATCGCGGGCTCGTTCATCGGTCTTGTGCTCGGCGGCGTGCTCGGCCCGATCGGCTGGCGCTACGTCTTCCTGGTCTCGGTTCCGTTCGGCATCTTCGGCGCCGTCTGGTCCGTGCTCAAGCTGCGCGAGCTGGGCATCCGCAGGCGCGCCCGGCTCGACTGGTGGGGCAACCTGACCTTCGCGGCCGGCCTGATCGCCGTGCTAGCCGGGATCACCTACGGCATCCAGCCCTACGGCGGCCACACGATGGGCTGGACCAGCCCGCTGGTGATCGGCGCCATCGGCGGCGGCATTGCGGTGCTGGCCGCGTTCTGCCTGATCGAGACCAGGGTGGCGGAGCCGATGTTCCGGCTGAGCCTGTTCAGGATCCGTGCGTTCACCGCCGGCAACGTGTCCAGCCTGCTGGCCGGGCTTGGCCGCGGCGGGCTGATGTTCATCCTGATCATCTGGCTGCAGGGCATCTACCTGCCCTGGCACGGCTACAGCTTCGCCCGGACCCCGCTGTGGGCCGGGATCGCCATGCTGCCGCTGACCGTCGGCTTCCTGATCGCCGGGCCTGCTTCCGGATGGCTGTCCGACCGCTTCGGGGCCCGGCCCTTCGCCACCGGCGGCATGCTGGTCGCGGCGTTCTCCTTCGCGGCGCTGCTGCTGCTGCCGGTCAACTTCGTTTACTGGCAGTTCGCGCTGATCCTGCTGCTCAACGGCATCGGGATGGGCCTGTTCGCGTCGCCGAACCGGGCCGGGATCATGAACAGCCTGCCGCCGGAGCAGCGCGGCGTCGGGGCCGGGATGAGCGCGACATTCCAGAACTCGGCCCTGGTGCTGTCGATCGGCATCTTCTTCACGCTGATCATCCTCGGGCTGGCCGGCTCACTGCCCGGCACGCTGCAGCACGGCCTGGTCGCCCAGGGCGTGCCTGCCGCCGACGCGGCCCGGGTCGCGTCGCTGCCGGCGGTCTCCGTGCTGTTTGCCTCGCTGCTCGGCTACAACCCGGTGCAGACGCTGCTCGGGCCCGTGATCAGGCAGCTGCCCGCGTCCCACGCCGCTTACCTGACCGGCCATTCGTTCTTCCCCACCCTGATCGCGCCGTCCTTCTCCCGCGGCCTCACCGTCGCCTTCGGCTTCGCCGCGGCCATGTGCGTGATCGCGGCGCTGGCCTCGCTGCTGCGCGGCGGGAAGTACGTGCATCGCGCCCCGGCGGCGGACCCGGCGCCCGGCCAGGCGGCGGACACCGCGCCCGGCCAGCTGACGGCCGCGGCGCCCGGCCAGCCTGCGGACACCGAGCCCGGCCCGGCGGCGGAGCCTGTCCCCGCCCCGGCCGGCCGGGGCGTCAGCCGGTGAGGGTGGCCCGCAGGCGCTTGCGGTCGGTCTTCATGACGCTGGTCAGCGGGACCTGATCGACTATGCGCACCTCGCGCGGGTACTTCACCGCGGACAGCCGGGCCCGGGCGAACTCGACGAGCTCGGCCGGCTCGGCGGCGGCCCCCTCGCGAAGCTGCACGAAGGCGACTACTTCCTCGCCGTACTTCTCGTCCGGCCGGCCGACCACGGCCGCCGCCAGCACGGCCGGGTGCCCGAGCAGGACGTCCTCGACGTCGCGCGGATACACGTTGTAGCCGCCGCGGATGATCAGGTCCTTGATCCGGTCCACGATGTACAGGTAGCCGTCGGAGTCCAGCCGGCCGACGTCGCCGGTGTGCAGCCAGCCGTCCCGGATGGCGTGCTCGGTTTCCTGCTCCGCGTGCCAGTAGCCGGTCATCACCATCGGGCCGCGGACGCAGATCTCGCCGTCCTCGCCGGTACCGGCGACCGTCCCGTCCGGCCGCTCGATCCGCACCTCCGCGCCCGGGGCCGGCCGGCCGACGCTGCCCGGCCGGGCCTGCCCGAGCGGCGACGTGGCGATGATGGCGGCGGTCTCGGTGCAGCCGTAGCCCTCGGCGATCTCCACCCCGGGCAGCCGCCGGCCGAATTCGTCAGCGACCTGGCGCGGCAGCGGCGCGGCGCCGCTGGTGAGGCGCATCAGCGCGGACAGGTCGTAGTCCTCCAGCGGCTGCTGCAGCAGCATCTGCAGCATCGAAGGCACCAGCGGGCTGATGTTGACCCGGTGATCAGCGGCGAGCCTGAGCCACCCGGCGGGGTCGAACCAGCGCATCAGCACCGTGCTGCCCGGGTCGGGGGAGTGCAGCGCCATCACGCTCACCATCAGCCCGTAGACATGGGACAGCGGCAGCGGCAGCAGCGCGGACCGCAGCGACTCGCCGTGCGAGGTCGATGTCGCCGCCCAGGATGCCGAGGACAGCGCATCATGGCTGATCATCACGCCCTTGGACCGGCCGGTCGTGCCGCCGGTGTAGAGCAGCGCCGCCAGCGCGGCGGGATCAGCGTCAACCAGGCCGGCCGCTTCGCTGGCCTCCAATTGGCTGAAACGAAGCAGCTCCCGGCCGCCGTCCTCGGCCGGCGGCTCACCGCAGACGATGATGCCGCGGACGCCGCCGACGCCAGCCGCTGCCGCGGTGACCTTGGGCAGGAACTCCGGCGTGGTGACCACGAAAGTCGCGCCGCTGTCCGTCAGCACATGCCGCAGTTCGGTCTCGCTCAGCAAGAACAGCACCGGGGTCGCGACCGCGCCCGCGCGCCATGCCGCCTGGTAGGTGATGCCGACCTCCGGGCAGTTGGCCATGCAGACCACGATCCGCTCGCCCTCGCGCAGCCCGGCCTCGCGCAGCCCGCCGCTCACCCGGCGGATCCGCTCGGCGAGCTCCGTGCCGGTCCATTGCGCGCCCTCGTAGTGCAGCACCGAGCCTGCCGCCACCCGTTCCCACGACTCCTCGGCCAGCCGCTGCAGGCTGGAACCGGTCGGGCGGGTCACCATCGGTGCGCTCACGCATGATCTCCCGTCTGGCTGCAGGTCTTGATCGCAGATTACGGTGATCTGACGGCAAGCGACACCCGGGGGCAGGGCTCGCGGTTGCCGCGGCGGCCAGCCGCGAGTGCCCCGTTACTGCTTCTTGGCTGTCTTCAGTTTTTTCACTTTCGGGGGCAGCGATCTGATGTGGGAGAGGGACCGGTCGACCCATCCGGCGGCGACATCGGGCGTGGCCCGCCAGGCCTCCGGCAGGCTGGTGTATCCGCCCATCGGGCGTTCGGCGGGCCCGAACGGGCCGGACCCGTCGATCGCCGCCAGCTCAGCCCGCGCCGCGTCGTCGAGCCGGACGCCCACGGCGGGCCCGAACAGTCCGGCGAACATGTTCCCGTGCACGAATGCGCCGAGGTTGCCGAACATCGGCTTGACCTCGACGGCCGGGTCGTCGGGGATCAGCGACCGGAAGTACTGCTTGTCTTCCTCGCTGGGCTTGGGCATTTCCATTCGCTCGCTCCTGACGTGTTCCGGCCTGCCTGGCGGAGGCCTGCTTGGCAGCCGGTGAGCTAGGCGGACTGCTGGGCCGGCTGGAGGATGCTGAACGTGGCGCCCTGCGGGTCGCTGATGACCGCCATCCGGCCGACCGGGGTGTCGAACGGCTCGGCCAGCACCGAGCCGCCAAGCTCGGCTGCCTTGGCCACGGTGGCATCCGCGCCGGCCACGGCGAAGTACACGTGCCAGTGGTTGGGCACGCCCGGCATCTGCGGCGCGACGGTGCCGCCCACCATCTCGCCGTTGACCAGGAACAGCGTGTAATCGCCGAACGCGGGGTCGCCCATCTTGGACGTGGTCACGCCGAGGACGCGTTCGTAGAAGGCGGCGGCCGCCGGGTCATCGGTGATCAGCTCGTTCCACATGACGGCGCCGGGCTCGTTCACCAGGTCGGCCCCGATGTGCTGGTTGGCCTGCCAGAACGCGACGGGGGCACCGCTGGGGTCAATCACGAAGGCCATCCGGCCCGCGTCCATGATGTCGAACGGCGCCATCGCGACCTGGCCGCCGGCCGCCTCGACCTTCGTGACCGCGTCGTCAGCGGAGTCGACGGCGAGGTAGGTGTTCCACATCGGCGGCATGCCCGCGGACGCCGCCTGCGGCGGCTGCGGGGCGATCGCGGCGACGTGCGCATCGCCGACCTTCGCCATGGAGTAGACCTGGCCATCCGGCATCGGCGAGTCCTCAAAGGTCCAGCCGAGGAGGCCGCCGTAGAACGCCTTCGCGGCGCTGGTGTCGGTGGTCTGCAGGTCCACCCAGTTCGGCGTCCCCTGCAGGTAGGAAGTGCGTGCTGGCATGACGTTTCCCTTCATCTTGCGGGTAGTAGTTCCCTTGCGTCTTGCGAGTAGTAAGCGTGTTCCTCCGGGCGGCCGGGCTATGCGGCGCGGCCGGGCTCATGCGGCGCGGCCGGCTACGCGGCGCGGCCGGTAAAGGCGATCAGCCGGTCCAGCAGGCCCGCATCCGGGCCGACCGGGATCGCGCCGGCGAAGCCGCCGCCGCTGCGGATCTCCGGCGTGATGTTCGCGTGCGCGATCTGCAGGACATACCCCGCCACGTCGTCGGACACACTCACCTGCTGGCCGGTCGCCCGCGCGAAGTCCCACGCGTGCACCAGGAACTCGATCGACAAGATACCCAGGGCAGCTGCGGCGGGCAGCTCGCTCGGGCCGACCTTGACCGTGCCGTCAAGGCCCCGGATGCTCCATGCTTCGAGGGCGGTCTGGGCCGCGGTCGCGACCCGGGACTCCAGGGCGGTCGCATCAGCCGGCCGGAACTGCGCGCCGGCCGCGCCGCCCATGAAGGTGATCGACCCGATCAGGTGATCGGCGACCTGGCCGACGGTGAATTCGGTGCAGGGCGTCGCGTTCTGGTAGCTGCCTTCCTGGACGCCGCGCAGCACCTGCTGGCAGATGGCCAGGGTTGCCTCGGCGGACTTGATCGCGTCGAGTTCCTGCGGCGCGGTGACCCATTCGTCGGCCCCGGCATCGCCGCTGGCGCCGGCCTCGGCCAGCCGGTCCAGGTAGTGGTTCCAGCCCTGGGCATGGCTGGCGGCCTGCTCGTCGGTCAGGCCCTCATGCACCAGCCGGACCAGCGTGCCGCCGGCCGCGGGCTCCAGGGTGATGGTCACCGTCGACGCGCCGGGAGGCAGCTCGGTCTGGCCCTCCCAGCCCCAGCTGAAGACGACGCGCTTGCCCGCCTCGACCTCGGTGAAGGTGCCGCTGGCGGAGTGCCCCGGGATGATCGTCCAGCGGTAGCCGCCGCCCGCCCGCAGGTCGACCCGCGCGGTGATGGCCTGCCAGCGGCGCAGCCGGTCAGGCTCGGTGATCAGGGCAAAGGTCTCATCGGCGCCGAGCGGCACGACGACGGTTTTCTCGAACGGCATCGGGATTCTCCTTCGGTTCGGGGGCAGGCCGGATGGTGAGCGCATCGGATGCGAGCCTGTCGAGTTCATGCGTCCAGAACGAATCGAGCTCTGCGCGCAGCGCCGCCATGCCCGCGGGCTCCAGCCGGTAGTACTGGAACCTGCCGTCTCGCCTGCTGGTGACCAGGCCGGCCTCGGTGAGCACGCCGAGGTGCTGCGAGATCGCTGACCGGCTGACCGTGAAGTTACCGGCCAGCGCGGTCACGGTCTGCTCGCCATGCCCTAGCAACTGCAGCAGCCGGCGCCGGTTCGGTTCGGCTACCGCAGCTAGCAGGTCAGGCACCTAAACACGTTAGCCGCCACTAACGCATTGGGCAAGCCCGGCCGGCCCGGGAGCCGGGGCGTTCTAGAGTGACGACGCCGGGGCACTGGACAGTGAAGGAGTTGCTGGCATGTCACTTCCGCGGGTTGCCGTGCTCGACGACTACCAGGAGGTTGCGCTCAGCAGCGCGGACTGGTCTGCCCTGGCCGGCCGGGCCGAGATCACGGTGTTCACTGACCACCTTGCGGGCAGCGGTGACCTTGCCCGCCGGCTGGCGCCGTACGAGGTGATCGTCGCCATGCGCGAGCGAACGCCGTTCCCGGCGGCCCTGCTCGGTGAACTGCCGGCGCTGAAGCTGCTCATCACCACCGGCATGCGCAATGCATCCTTTGACCTTGCCGCGGCCCGGCGCCGCGGCGTGACGGTCTGCGGCACCGGCGCATCCGGGCCGGGGGCACCCGAGCTGGCCTGGGGCCTGATCATGGCGGTCACCCGGCACATACCGCAGGAGGATGCCCACGTCCGGGCAGGCGGCTGGCAGGCCACCGTAGGCCGCGAGCTGGCCGGCAGCACCCTCGGGCTGCTCGGCCTGGGCCGCATCGGCGAGCGGGTGGCGCGCTACGCCCGCGCCTTCGACATGGACGTCATCGCCTGGAGCCAGCACCTCACCGATGACCGCGCCCGCTCGTGCGGGGCGCGGCTCGTCACCAAGACTGAGCTGTTCGCCGAGGCCGACATCGTGTCGGTCCACCTGCAGCTCTCTGCCCGCACGACCGGCCTGGTCGGGGCGGCTGAGCTGGCGCTGCTCGGGCCGGGCGGCTACCTGGTCAACACCTCGCGCGGGCCCATCGTGGACGAGGCCGCGCTGATCTCCGCGCTGCGCGGCAACGTCATCGCGGGCGCCGGGCTGGACGTGTTCGCGGTCGAGCCGCTGCCCGGCGATCATCCGCTGCGGTCGCTGCCGAACACCGTGATCACGCCGCACATCGGCTACGTGACCGCGCAGGGATACGAGGTCTTCTACCGCGACATCGTCGCTGACATCGCGGCCTGGCTGGACGGATCACCGGTCCGCGTCATCAGCTGACCTAGGGCGTACTCCATCGAAACGGTCACCGTCCCCAGCGGCGCCACTCACTTGTTCTTCACCCGTTAGCTGACGTCGTGGCCATGACGCCTACGTGCCCGGCGCAGTAGCCTCGCTGCATGCGCACGGACCTGGACTACATCGCCCACCTGGCCCGGGAGTCGGCTCGCTTCGGCGAGGCGATCGGCGAGGCTGACCCGGACGCGGCGGTGCCGTCCTGCCCGGACTGGACCGCTGATGACCTGCTCTGGCATCTTGGCTCGGTGCAGTGGTGGTGGGGAGTGGTCGTCCGCGACCACCTGACTGGTCCGCAGGCGGACAGCCGCCGGCCGGAACGCCCGCCCGGCCGCGCCGCCTTGCAGGCGTTCTACCAGCGCGCCAGCCGCGACCTCGGGCAGATTCTCGCGGCGGCGGCACCGGATGCGCCGACCTGGACCTGGTCAGACGATCAGACTGTTGGCTTCGTCCGCCGCCGCCAGGCGCATGAGGCGCTGATCCACCGGATCGATGCCGAGCTAGCCGCGGGCCGCCGTACCCCGGTCGACCCGCTGCTGGCCGCCGACGGAGTCGATGAGGGGCTGCGGGTCATGTACGGCGGCGTGCCGGAGTGGGGCAGGTTCACCCCCGATGACGCTAAGACGCTCCGGATCGAGGCCACCGATACCGGCGACTCCTGGCTCGTGACGCTGGGACGGTTCACCGGCACCGACCCTGACGGGACCGCCTATGACGAGCCCGACATCCACGCCGCCGGCAGTGACCCGGGCGGCGATGCGCCGGCCTTGATCAGCGGCAGCGCCGCCGACCTCGACTGCTGGCTGTGGCACCGGCCGCCGCTCGGCCAGATTGACTGCTCGGGCGATAAGGAAGTGCTCAGCGGCTTCGAGGCGGCCATCGGGCCCGGCATCAACTAACCCGGCTCCCGTGCTCCTGATGCGCGTGGCGGGCTGGACGGGCCTGGCGGGCTGGGAGTGATGCGGACGGCCAGTTCGCCGCCCAGTGCGTACCCGGCGGACAGGCGCAGGTCGTCGCCGCTCCAGAAGCGGCCGGCGTCATACCAGTTCGCCCGCCGCCTGCCCGGCAGCAGGCCCATGGCCTGGTAAGTGGCCGCGAGCACTTCCGCGCAGTAGGCGGTCTCCAGGCTGGCGTCCCGCGTGCCGCGGCCGGCCGACGGCACCCGGCCGGTCAGCCACCGCGACGCAAGCCGGGTAGTGGACGGAAACGGCGTGCCGTCCATCCGCGCGATGGCGCGCAGCACGGCATCTTCCATCTCGGCCGTGACAGCGTGATCCAGCTGGCGCAGCCAGGCCCGCTGCCCGTATCTGGTGGCCCAGACGAGTACGGCCTCACGCAGGTCATGAAGCTGGACCCCGCGGTGGCGGTCACCGGACCACAGGTCGGGCAGCGACTTGCCGAGTTCCGCATGCCACATCAGCGGCGGCAGGTCGCCGATGACCACGGACATGCCGACATGGTTGACCGGGCTGTTGGTGGCCAGCTGGATGGCCCGGTCGGCGGGCGTGTGGCCGCGGAAGAGCCACACGTCTCCCGTGCGCGTCAGGTCAAGGGCCTTATCGAGGGTGATGCTCGCCGCAGGCACGGTCGTAGCATAGGCAGGTGCGCTGGTGGAAAGTACTGGGACTGGCTGGCTTCGCGGGCGTCGCCGCCACCGGGGTGGTGATTGCCCGGGCCGAACGGCAGCGCCGCGCCTACACCCCGCAGGAGATCACGCAGCGGCTGCACGCCCGGCTCGCCGAGGCCTCCGGCGCTGACGTGCCGCCGCCCGGGCCTGCCATTTCCCAGCCGCCCGGCGGGATCATGTCCTAGACTCGCAGCGAAGGGGAGTAGTCCTTCGCTGACCGATCGACATGCTGGTGCGCTGATCGCACCCGGTCGTCAGGCCCTCGGGACAGGGTGGACGAGACCTTCGCCGATGAGTCCGGCTCATCTGGCGGGTCTCCTGGTGCCTCCCGCTGGTGATACGGACCGGGAAGGCCTCCGCCCGGTGCCCGCTCTTACGCTGTTCGCGACTGTGCTCGCCGTCACGTTCGTGGTCGAGCTGCCGGACAAGTCGCTGTTCGCGTCGCTGCTGCTCGGTACCCGCTACCAGCCAGGGCCTGTCTGGCTGGGCGTCGCGGCCGCGTTCGCCGTGCATGTGGTGCTGGCCGTGACGGCCGGCAGCCTGCTCACGGCCGCGCCGCACCAGGTCGTGGGGTTCACCAGCGCGGCCCTGTTCTTCGGCGGAGCGGTGTGGATGCTGAGATTCAGGCCCAGCGACGATAACGAGCCCGGTCCGGACGCCGCCAGGCTAGGCGCCGTGCCGCCCCGCCTGATCCGGATCTTTGCCACCAGTTTCGCCGTGGTATTCGTCGGTGAATGGGGCGATGTGACCCAGATCACCACCGCCAATTTCGCCGCCAGGTATCACGATCCGCTGATCGTGGGCACGGCCGCGCTGGTCGCGTTGTGGGCGGTGTCCGGGCTTGCGGTGTTCGTCGGCCCGAAGGTCCTGGGAACCATCCCCGAGCGCTGGGTCCGGTTGGCCGGCACGCTGGCGCTGGCCGGATTCGGCACCTACAGCCTCATTCAGGCTCTCGCCGCCTGACCGGCAGTTCCCTGCCGGCAGATCCGGTCCCGGCACGCTTCCGTCTGCGGGACGATGTCGGCGTGATCATGCTTCTCGCCCGCGTCTTCGGCGTGCGCCACCGGCGGCACGTGGCCATCCTGCTTGCCGCCGCCGTGGCCTGCCTGCTGGCCGGGGCGGCCCTGTTCGCCGCCACCCAGCACTATCCGCTGCTGACGGGCCTGTACTGGGCGATCACGACAGCCACCACCGTGGGCTACGGTGACGTGCTGCCGCGCAACGCGGTAGGCAAGGTGATTGCCTCCGCGGTCATGCTGACGACCATCCCGCTGCTCGCCTCGGTGTTCGCGCTGGTGACCGGCGCGGCCGCGGCGGCCGGAGTACGGAGGATCCTGGCCATGGGACACCGATTCCCCGACGGCGCCTACCGGATTGTCTTCGGGATGAACCAGGCGGTGCCCGCAATTCTTGACGAGCTGGCTCGGGCCGGTGATCCGGTCGTGCTTGTCGCCGACGTCGACCCGTCCAAAGATCCCCAGCCGCAGTACAAGGAGCGGCGCGCCGGCAAGTGACGCGCCCCGGCAGATAGCGCGCCGGGCCGCTGAACGGGACCGGGTATCAGCCGGACCGGGCGTGATCATGCTGGTCACTCGCCTCGTCGGGCGGGCCGCCCATCATCTTGAGCATCGGGATGCCGCCGGTGCGAACGAAGCGGTAGCACAGCGCCGCGGCCAGGACCAGGAAGATGATGTTGAGGACGGTGGTGTAGTCCCACTGGACGGATGCCTCGACGACCTTGGCGTTCCGGTCAGCCGGGATGAGCCCGAGGCTGCCGAAGATCAGCTCGATGAGGTAGCCGGCCGCGGCCATCGTGGCGTAGAAGGTGGCCAGGATGAACAGCATCATTCTCGTGCCGTAGTACTTCCGGTAGATCACCAGGATCGGCACGATGATCAGGTCGGCGAAGATGAACGCCATGACACCGCCGAAACTGATCCCGCCGTTCCACAGCACCGCGGCCAGCGGGACGTTGCCGATGGAGCAGACGAAACTCAGCAGGCTGACGACCGGCCCGATCAGCGGCCCCCAGAGCTTCGACGCCAGCGGATGCCCGGACAGGAACAGGTGGCCCCAGAAGCTGTCCGGTACCCAGGCGGCCACCGCCCCGGCGATCAGCAGGCCGATCACGATGTCGCGGATGACGGCCGCCCACTCCATCACGAAGATGTGCGACACCGAGGTGAGCCCTTGCCGCGACCGGAGCCGCTGCCACAGGCTGCCATCGGCCGCGATGGTCATGTCCATCGCGGCGTGCCCTTCCATCGACCCGGCCACGCCCTTGGCGGCCTGGGCGCTGGCGGCGTCGAGCAGCCGCTGGCGCAGGAAGAGCCGGAACGCCAGCGCCAGCAAGATGATCATGATCGGGCCGCCGACGAACTCCGCCAGGGTGAACTGCCAGCCGATGAGCAGGGCCAGGATGACGCCCAGCTCGACGACCAGGTTGGTGGAGGCGATCTCGAAGGCCATCGCGGCGGTGAAGCTTGCTCCCTTGCGGAACAGGGACCGGGCCAGCGCGACCGCGGCGTACGAGCACGACGATGAGGCGGCGCCGAAGCCGGTCGCCAGGGCCAGCGTCCTGGGCCGGTCGTCGCCTAGCCGCCGGATGATAGTGGCGCGGCGGATCACGGCCTGCACCACGGCGGACAGGGCGAAGCCCAGGATCAGCGCCCACAGGATCTGCCAGGTCATCGACCCGCTGACGGCCAGGGCATGACCCAGCGCATCCAGCAGCCTCACGACATCTCCTTCCCGGCTGGCCGTCGCGTCGCCGCGAAGGCTATGACCAGGACCGTAGCCGCTCGCTCCGCTCGGCAAGCACCAGGCATTATACCCCGGGGGGGTATTAGCCAATGTTTGGGCTTGCTCCTGACGTGGCGTGAGGTCCTAGCGTTCACCTCATGGGTGCTTTCGAGACCGCCAGCGCGCCGGAGCAAGCGTGGAAGGTGGGCGCCCTGGCCAGCGCCGCCGGCCTGACCGTCCGGGCGCTGCACTACTACGACCACATCGGCCTGCTGATGCCGTCACAGCGGACTCCGGCCGGCCACCGGCTCTATGACGCCGGCGATGTGGCGCGGCTGTACCGGATCAGCCTGCTTCGCCGCCTCGGCTTTCCGCTCGAGCAGATCGCCACGGTGCTTGAGGACCCGCAGTGGCAGCTGGCAACCGCGGTTGGCCGGCACCTGAGCGACACCAAACACAGAGCCGCCATCGCCGCGCGGCTGTGCACCCGGCTGGCCAGCATGGCCGCCGAACTCGCCCGGCAGGACAACCCGTCCGCCGAGCAGCTGTTTTCCACCCTGGAGGAGATGACCATGCTCGACGGCGCCATCCGCAGCACCACCGGCATGCTGGTGTACGACGACACGGCCGCGGCGCACGACTACATCGTGCGCGTGTTCGGCCTGACCCCCGGCCCGCACGAGGCCGACCCGGCCGGTCCTGCGGTCTACCGTGAGGTCCGGGCCGGTGACCAGGTGATAGGCCTGCATCCGGCGGCCGACGGGTTCCGGTCGCCCCGCTCGCTGGGAGCGGTGACCGGCATGACCGTTATCGCGGTCGATGACGCTGACGCCCACTACGCCCGCAGCGTCCAGGCCGGCGCTCAGATCGTCGAGGAGCCCCTCGACCAGCCTTACGGAATCCGCGAATACGGCGCGCGGGATCCGGAAGGCCAGCTCTGGTACTTCCACTCCCCGCTGGGCTGAGGGCAGGCGTGCGCCCAGCTGACGGCAACGACACGGCCGTGGCCGGGCCGCCCGCCACTACTTTTACCTCGGTCATGTAAGAAAACCGCTGTGCGGCTCATTTCCCAGTGAAGGCTGGCCCAGAGAATCCGCTCGGCAAAGGAGGTCGCCACTTGACCGACCCCGAGGCGATCGAGCGGTTCACGGCCCTCTACGACCAGCATTGCCGGCAGGTCTATGCATATGCCGTGAGCCGCGCCGGGAGCCAGCTGGCGGAAGAGGTCGTGAGCGAGGTGTTCCTGATCACCTGGCGGCGGCTGGCTGATGTGCCGGTGCCGGCCCTGCCATGGCTGCTGACGGTCGCGCGGAATGTGGTGATTGACCAATTCCGCGCCGCCGCGAAGCGGCAATCGGTCGCCGCCGAGATGCAGGCTTGGACGTCGGGGCAGCAGGCCGCAGCAGCCGACGTGGCCGACCAGGTGACGGAGCGGCTTGCCGTGCTCACCGCCCTGGCCACGCTGTCGGAGGCCGACCGCGAACTGGTCACGCTCCTGGCCTGGCAGGGTCTGACGCCCCGGCAGGCCGCTGAAGTGGTGGGCTGCTCGACGCCCACCCTGTTTGTCCGGCTGCATCGGGCCAGGCGTCGCCTTGAGCATGCGATGGACGGGGCCGCTGAATCCGCGGCCGGGGAAAGCGGGAACCGGATGGCGGGCCCGCGCTCACCCCTCGCCCCCGTTGAGCACGCCATGCACCGAGATGCGCGGGGAGAGGAACGGCAGTGAACCAGCGTCGTGAGGAGCCGCGCGCCCATCGGCGCGATGTGATGGGGTTGCTCGCGGCCAGCAGGCCGGCGAGCCTGGAACCACCGTCAATGCGGTCGGCCGGCACCGTGGCTGCCGCCCATGCCGCCGCCTCCCGGCCGTCTGAAGATTGCCGGGCGGATCGCATCCCGCGGGCCCGCCACGCCAGGAAGTGGACGATAGTGACGGCCTGCGTCGTCTTCACGGCGGTGGGGGCGACGGTCGCGGTGCTGATGTCACCGGTTCGAGGCGGGACTCCGCATGCGGCTCCAGACGCCGCGCCCGTGCGCGGGGCACACGCCAGGCCAGCTCAGCCCGCAGCCGCTCGCGAGATCCTGCTGACCGCGGCCGCCCATGTCGCCAGCGCCCCGGTGACAGGAAGGTACTGGCGGGTCAGGGAGATCGGCGGGATTACCTTCCCGGGCGGGACCAAGGCCGATCCGTACGACATATCGCTGGCGACCAGCTTTGACCAGTGGAACCCGAGTTCGGCAGGCCGCAAGGAATGGGTCATCTCCCGGCGGCTCGGTGCTCGTCCCGCGACCCCAGCGGATGCGGCCGCGTGGCGCGTGGCCGGGTCGCCGGCGACCTGGCGCAGCGGTCACCCGGCCTATCGCAGCGATGCGTCGCTCGCGGGATACCCGCTGGACTGGTACGGCCGGCTCGCCGCCACGGCTGCCGCGTCGCCCCGGAGTGCGACCTGGCAGGTCAGCGACGGCACCGTGGGGTACGTGGAAGGTGACGAGCCAGGGCTGACCGCAGCGCAATTCCGCCGGATGCCGGGTCGGCCGGCGCCGGTCAGGGCGATGCTGCGCCATTACGCACGGCTGACTTGGTGCGTCAAGCACGCCGCCGCTGGCTGCTCGACAGTGGACCAGATCGTGTGGGCCGAGGCAGTGTCGCTGCTGCAGGACCCGGTTTCCGCGCAGATACGGTCAGCGGCATTCAAGGTCATGGCAACGCTGCCCGGGGTCCGGTCGCTCGGTGAGATGACGGACCCGCTCGGCCGTCGCGGGTACGGGCTCGCGGCCGGCTCGGAGCAGCCGCGCTACGGGGAGTACAACCCCACTAGGGCCATCGTGATCGACCCGCGCACCGGCTCGCTGCTGGCCACCGAAGGCATCGGGCCGATGCCAAGAACCCTGGCCTGCCTGTCCTTTGATGAGGTCAACCTCAATCCGAAGTCACGCGCGCTGGCGGGGAAGCCGGTCAGGCCGGGAGAACGGCTGCCGCGACCGAAAGATGTCATCACCAAATGCACCGCCTCCTCGTATGACGGCCGGAGTTACTCCGGTCAGGTAGACACCTATGTTGCGCTGGTCAGCGCGGGCTGGACCAACGCGTCGCCGGTGCTGCCCGGGCGTTCTAGGAGGTCGGGTCCGACCGGCTCTCCTGGCCTGCCCCCGGCGTCATGACAAGCCGCCGCACGGGGCATCGCCTTCAGTACCAGGTGCCTGGCCTGACTTGACGCAACCAGTTGGTTGCTATAAAGTCATGGCAATCAGATGGTTGCTATAACTGGAGGTGTGTCATGGGCTTCCCCGATCGGATCGAGCGCAGCATCAGCGTCGCCCACCCGCCGGCGAAGGTGTGGGAAGCGATCACGACGGCTGAGGGATTGGGCACGTGGTTCGGCCATCAGGCGACCGTCGACCTGCGCGTCGGCGGCCTCGCTCAGCTGACCTTTGAGAGCGGCCACATCGCGAACCTGCGCATCGAGCGCCTCGAGCCGCCGCACGTGTTCGGCTACACCTGGGGCATCAGTGGCCTGCCGGCGGACGATCCGCGCCGTACCTATGTCGAGTTCACCCTTGAGCTGGTGGCCGAAGGGACCCGGCTCACCGTGGTCGAAACCGGCTTCGCGCAACTGCCCGACGGCCTTTACTCCGGCGCGTACGGCGGCAACTTCGAGGGGTGGCAGAGTGAGCTGGGCGAGCTCGTCGAATACCTCGATGCCCGCGCGTGACCCGGAGGCCGTCGCCCAAGAGGTCTTCGCCGCACTGGCTGATCCCAGCCGGCGGAGCATCCTGGCCGTGCTCGCGTCCCGCGGGCCGGCCACGGCGACGGACCTGGCGGCCAGCCTGCCGATCACCCGGCAGGCAATCGCCAAACACCTCGGCTTGCTCACTGAGGCCGGGCTGGTTATCGCCGAGCCTGGCGAGCGGCGTCGCGTCCGCTACCGGCTCCAGTCGGCGCCCATCCAGGTCGCGCAGCAGTTTCTCGCCGCGCTGGCCCGTGACTGGGACTCGAGCCTCGACGCCCTCAGACGGCATCTGAGTTCGTGAGGGCAGCAGGAGCCGCGAGGACGACCGGATGGTGTTACGGGCGCCGGTGCCGCCCGAGGCGTGCCGGAAGCCGCCGAGAGCCGGCCCGTCACACGACACGGCGGAGAAGCCCTGCCGAAGCGGCGAACCCCAGATTATGAGGAGGATGTATGACAACCGCGGACAGAGCAGTTCTGGTCACCGGGGCCAGTCGCGGTATCGGGCAGGCGCTAGCTGAGGAAGCGGCGCCGGCTTCCCGCGCCGCCGCCACGACGCGCGCTCGGACAGCCGCGACGGCAGCCGCGCTGACGGCAACGCTCGGGCTCGCCGCCGCATCCTGGGCCGTGGCGGTCCGGCAGATGAGCGGGATGGACATGGGCGCCCAGACCCGGCTCGGCTCGCCCGCGTCCTTTGTCGCCCTGTGGGTGTCGATGATGGCGGCGATGATGCTGCCTGGCGCGGCTCCGGCAGTCCTGAGACGCGCTCATGCCAGCGGTCGTGCGCGCGCGGTGCCGCTATTCGTCGGCTCGTACCTTGCCGTCTGGACACTCGTGGGCGTCGCCGTGCATGCGCTGTACCGCCCGCACGGGTCTTTGGCCGCCGGCGCGGTTGTGCTCGCGGCAGGTGTCTACGAGTTCACGCCGCTCAAGCGGCACTTCCGCCAGCGCTGCCGCGAGAGCGTCCGGTCTGGATTCGAGTTCGGGCTCTGCTGCGTCGGCTCGAGCATCGGACTGATGCTGATGCTGGTGGCGGTGAGCATCATGAGCGTCACCTGGATGTCAGTGATCACGGTCTTCGTCCTCGCCCAGAAGCTCCTGCCCCCGAAAGCCGCCGTGGATGTGCCGCTGGCGCTAGCGATCGTCGGACTGGGAATCCTGATCGTCATCGAGCCCTCGTTGGTCCCCGGGCTGATGCCGCCGATGTGAGACGTCATCAGCGCGGCGGGCCACGCCCAGCTGTGACAAGAACACTCCAGGCTGTAACGACAAGAAGGAGAGAGGCAATGACCGATCACAAGACCGGAACCCGTGAAGAGTGGCTTGCGGCCCGGCTGGAGCTGCTCGAGGCCGAGAAGGCGCTGACGCGGCGTAGCGACGAACTGGCGCAGTGGCGGCAGGAGCTGCCCTGGGTCCGGATCGACAAGGAATACCGCTTCGAGACCGGCGAGGGCACAGCGTCCCTCGCCGATCTCTTCGCAGGACGCTCGCAGCTCCTCATCTATCACTTCATGTTCGGGCCCGAGTACACCGCAGGGTGCCCGTCCTGCTCGGCGATCGCGGACGGCTTCGACGGCTCCGTCGTCCACCTCGCGAATCACGACGTCACGCTCTGCGCGGTGTCGCGTGCTCCGTTCACCAAACTGCAGGCGTATAAACGGCGGATGGGCTGGAGCTTCCCCTGGGCGTCCTCGTCCGGCAGCGACTTCAACTACGACTTCCAGGCGGCGGTCACCAAGGAGCAGTGGCAGTCGGGAGCCGTCGAGTACAACTTCCGCGCGATGGACTTCCGGCCGCCGGACGATCAGGGCAGTTCCGGGCTCGACGAGTTCGCATCGAGCATCGTCGGAACGGACTGGCAGACGTACCGGCGAGAAGGGCCCGGCGTGAGCGCGTTCACGCTCGAGGATGGCGTCGTCTACCACACCTACTCGGCGTACGCGCGCGGGCTGGATGGCCTCTGGGGCATGTACCAGTGGCTCGACCGCGCGTCACTCGGTCGCAACGAAACCGGCTTCTGGTGGCGCCGCCACGACGAGTACGACAGCCAGTGAAACCGTAAGCACGCAACGGACGAGAACGATTATGGGTGACTCGTCGGGCAGCGCGGCATTAACCCAGCAGATCTACGTGCTGCAATGAAGAAGCCCCGGCCCATGCGGGCCGGGGCTCCCCTGGGGATCTAGCACCCGTCGTAAGGCGCCCACGCGCCAGTACCTGACTGCGCGTATTCCTGGGCAAATGCGGCGTTCTGCTCTGAGACCGACGCATCCTCGGGCAGCCCGGAGTGTCCGAGCGCCTGCCAGGTGGACGGCAGGAAGCCGTACAGGCCGCCCGCACCACTGGAGGCGTTGACCGCCTGGGCGTTCCCGCCGCTCTCGGCCTGGATCACGCAGCTCTGGAAGCTGCCCGGAGCGGCGCTGTATGTCCCCGAGGACTGCGCGGGAACTGGCGTGGCGCTGATGGCCCCGGCCATGCTGACGGGCTGCGACGACGGAACCGCGACGGGCATCGCCGCCAGAGCGGCGCGGGTGAGCCACGGCCTGACCTTGTGCCAGTCTGACACGCGAAGCCGCTGCCCCGCGCGGACCGTGCCCGGTTCAGGGACGCGGTGCCGGTTGACCCACCACAAGGCGGGCCAGTCGGACGCGCTGCCGTACTCGCGCTGGCTGATCGAGCTGAGTGTGTCGCCAGCCCGGACGGTGGCATGGTGGCCGTGGTGGTGAGCTGCCGTTGGATGCAGCGAAACCGTGACCGCGATAAGAGCCTTCGCGACTCCGCCACCTGCGATACTGATGAACGTCATGGCTTTGTACCTCCGAGGTTCGTGCCATGCAAAGGCCCCGGCCGCGTGCTGGAATCACGCTTGGCCGGGGCCGCCTGTTTTACTCAGCGATGTATGCGTGCTTACCCCCCGTGGTCATCTCGGTGCTCCTTTGTAGTCAGCTGGCAATGCGTCGGCCACGGTAACCCGGATATTGCGGCAGTGCGAACGCAAGTGGCCCAGTTGCCTGCCTGCGGCATCGGCTGAGCCTGGTTGATGCAGCGAAAGTACTAGGCCTGACCTGCGCCGATCTGCTCGTTGGCCAGGATCTGCTGCTCGTGGGCATTGCTGGATTTGGAGAGCGATCTCACACCGGCGAGGCTGGCCCGCGGGCTTCTGGTCGCGCTCGCGGCTTCATAGATCCGTCAGCTGGCCGATGTCTCTGCTTGAGACCTGCACAAGTATTCGTAGTGCAACTACCGGCACGATCCAGTGCCGAAGTTTGATCGGCCCCCCCGGGACTGGCCGCGCAGGGATGGCCTGCGCGGCCAGTCCGGCCACCCCGACCGCACACGCTGCGCGCGGGAAGGAATCGACATGCACGGCTTATCAAGAGCGCAGCAGTGGCGCCTGGCTACCGACCAGTTGCCTCTGACGTGCGGTGATCTGCCAGAAGGCGGTGAGCGTGATGCATCGTGAATCGTTCACCTGCCCGCGCTGCGGAGCGGCCGAGACAGATCCAGTGCTGGTCTCGCGGCGCTTATGCGGCATCTGCCAGGACTTCACCGGCCGGTGCGGGGCCAGCCTCATCGCTGGAGCCTTGCTTGCCACGGGCGTGCTGGCCATCCCCGGCTGGCCTTACCCCTGCACCTCGACGGGCACCGAGCGCTGGTGGCTGGCCCGCGTGGCCGGCGCGGAGGCCGGCATCGTGCTTGAGCGCTGGCTGCTGGCCCGCGTGGCGGCCGCGGAGACCGGCATCGGGCTCTGCGCGCCGCACGGGGACCGCCTGCGAGCCGGTGCCGCGTCGTGGATGAAGGCACTGGGACTGACGCTGAACCCGGCGGGCTGGTCCTGAGCGGGCCAGCGCTGGCCATGCAGCGTGCAGGGACTGCTGAGCCTGCCCCTCCGCCACGGCCGCCGGGCGCTGACCTGGCATGAGCGGACCATGACCGAACCGCCAGGATCTGCCCGCAGGGCTCATCGCGGCGGGATCTTCCGGGCGTGCGGCCGCCTCGGCAGCCGTCCGGGCACGTCCTGGCCAGTACCGGGCCGGCAACGCGCACCGGCACCGGATACGTACTGCCCGCTTGCCAGTCGGTCAGCCACAGGGAATCAGCCCGGCGACCACCCCCGGCGCGATCACCAGGAACACGGCAGTCCCCGCCGCAGCTCTCATCTTGCGCATCGACCTCTCCCGGAAGCGCAGTCCTGATCCGGCCCGGAGAAGGCAGCGCGCACCTACCCGCATAATGCCTGGTCCACTGGGCATGGGCACCCAGTTACCCGAACCAGGCAGGCATACAGGCGAGCATGCGAGCGAGGCACCAGCGTGACGACAGGCCGGGCACTCGACGGAAAGGCGCCGCTCTCGCCATAGTCACGATGACCGGCGCCTCGGACCTGCCGAGCAGCGGGAGCATGGCATGGGTGACCGCAGACAGCGGCCTGGACGGAAGCGCTGAAGGCCCCGAAAACGGCCGCCGACCGCCTTCGCGTCTCCTCGCCGCGGCTGGGATCGCGGGCACCGAGGTAGACGGTGTGGCCGAGCGCGGCGACGCGGCCGGCGGTCGGTAGGCCGAGCCCTGGTTGCTCCAGGCAATCAGGGTCGTCATGGTTCCCATCCGGGCATGCCGCCAGCTAGCTCCCTACCGCCTTGAGGAGAGCGCAATGTCCGACGTTTCCGAGCCGGGGGGCGGCACTCCCGCCGCCCGCCCCTATCTGCCTCCCACGGCCGCGCTGGACGGATTGAAGTACCGAACCGCAGCCGAGGCAGCGCTGGAGCCCGAGTCACCCGCGGCACACCGGGTGGGATGGGGTTTTGTTTCGCTGTATGCATTGGCGTACATGAGCACCTCCCTGCTCTTCATCGCGCCCTTGCTCGTCACCTTGGCATTGAAGATCAACTCGCTGGTTGGGATCGAACGGGCGCCGGGCAGTTTGGCGCTTGTCGCCGGGATCGGCGCCCTGGTGGCGATGGTCGGTAACCCGTTCTTCGGCAAGATGAGTGACCGCACCGCGTCGCAGCTGGGCATGCGGCGGCCATGGATGGTCATCGGCCTGGCGGGTGGTTCCCTGGGCATCTTCATTGTCGCGCTGGCGCCGAGCGTCCCGGTCGTCCTGGCCGGGTGGTGTATCGCCCAGTTGTTCTTCAACGCACTGCTCGCGGCCATGGTGGCGGTGATGGCGGACCAGGTCCCGTCCGTTCAACGGGGCCTGGTCTCCGGTGTCCTGGGTGTCTGCCTGCCCGTCGCGTCGGTGTGCGGCACGTTCCTGGTCAAGCTGTTCACCGGCAACCTGCTCGCCATGTTCCTGGGCCCGTGCGCGATCGGCGGGTTTTTCATCCTCCTTTTCGCGGTGAGCCTGAAAGATCGCCGGCTGGCCGAGGGGGAGAAGCCGGCCTGGTCGCTGCGGGAATTCGCCAGCACTTTTTACGTCAATCCGCGGAAGAGCCCTGACTTCGCCTGGGCTTTCGCCAGCCGTTTCATGTTCGTCATGGCCTACGCGTTCCTGGTTACCTACCAGGCCTACTACCTGCTGGACAAGATCGGCAGCACGGTGTCCGATGTGCCGCAGCAGATATTTCTGGGCACACTCGTCCAGTCCGTCGTCGTGGTCGCCGCCTCCCTCATCGGCGGGAAGGTCTCTGACCGAACCGGCCGGCGGAAGATCTTCGTACTCACCGCGTCGACCGTGTACGGCCTGGCGTTGTTCGTGATTGCCATCGCCAGCGGCTTCAATGGTTTCCTAGTCGGCATGGCCATCAGCGGCCTTGGCTTCGGCGTGTACGTGGCCGTCGACCTTGCGCTCGTGGTGGACGTGCTGCCCGACAAGCGCAGCGCGGCCAAGGATCTGGGCGTGTTCAATATCGCCGGTGCTCTGCCCTTTTCGATCGGGCCGGCGATCGCGCCGGCCATCCTGGCGGTGGGCGGCGGCAGCTACGGCGTGCTATACGCGGTCGCCGGGCTATGCGCCATTATCGGAGCCTTCGCCATCCTGCCCGTGAAGCATGTCCGATGAGCGCTAGGGCCGCCGGCGCACGGCAGCACGGCCGGGCCCTGGCCAGGGCCCGGCCGTGCTGCCGTGCCGAGGACTAGGCGGCGACGCCGCGCTCGGCGGGCGGCGCGGCGGCGTCTATCGCCGCGGTGATCGGCGAGGGCCGGAAGCCCTTCACGACCAGCCACACGCCCAGCGAGAATTCCCAGGCAGCCACCGGGATTGAGGCCAGCCCGCCGCCCCCTGCGGGCGACCCAGCGCTGCCGAGCAGCTTGGCGAAGACGGCGGCGATGAGCAAGGGGCCTCCGATGAGCCCTACCACGGGAATGATGCGGGGCACGAGGCGGGAGCGGTACAGCAAGGAGCCCAGCAGCAGTGCGTTGAAGCCCGGCATGAGGGTCTGCCCGAGCAGGAACGTCCAGTTATAGACCGCGACGTGCGACGCGCCGGTGGTGACCAGCGCGGCCGCGTTTGCTCCGGTCGCTGCGCCCAGGTCCTGTCGCAAGGTCACCAGCGAAAGGAGGCTGATGACACCGGTGAAGATCATGCCGGCCTCCACGACGCGAGTGGCGGCGAAGCCCAGCGCCAGGCTTTCGTTCTGCCGTTTGACCACCGGGTACAGCGTGACGGCGGTGCCGATGCCGGCGAGGGCGACGATCACCTCGAGGAAGCCGCCCACGAGCACGGCAGTGTGGCCGCCGGAGCCGAGGATCCAGTCCCGGTGGTTCTTCACCGGGCCGTAGAGGGCGAGGGTGGGGATCGAGATGAAGGTGATCAGGTAGAAGATGCCCGCGACGAGCGCGGTCTTCCTTGTCGAGGTCATCGGGATTCCTCTCGCTGGCGGTTTCGTTGCTGGGGGTTGGACGGTGGTGGCCATGTCGGTCTCCTGTTCGTGAAACTGCTGAGTTATCGGGTCTCGGTGGCGGGCGCCTCAGGGTGGTCGGGGTCGACGTGATTGACCGAGATCAGGGGCAGGCCCAGGTCGCGCGTTTTCTGGAGCAGGCCGTAGAGCGAGGCCTGGTCGGCTACCGGGCCATGGATGATGGTGGTGCCGTCGCTCTCGTTGGTGAGGCTCAGGCCGTCGAACCAGGCGGACCACCGGCTGTGGAGGTGCCCCTTGAGGCGGATCTCGTACCATCCGGGGCCGTGATAGCGGCCGGTCGATATCTCGCTCATGGTGCTCCTCTTGCCGTTGCCCGCCTGGCCGGATTTCCGCCGGCGTTGCGACCGTTCGTAGGTCTGATCGGAAGCTATGAGCGGATGTGGTGAGCAGGCATCACCACACCTGGTGATTGATGTGGTGATTCAGGCGACGGGGCGCGGTTGCTGGGGGCGGCCCATGCCGGGCCGCCGGTACCTCGCTCACGGCTGCGGGGACATCCGGCTCAGCTGCGGGCATCCGGCACATCGGAGCGCGTCCGCCTTCGGGGTGACCGGCAGCGCCCTGCGCCTGGATCCGTGCGGGCCGGGTCAGGCTCGGGGGCTGCGAGTTCGCGACAACAGGTCGAGTTCCGCGGCCCGGCGGACCGCTGCCCGGCGGTTGGTCACCGCGAGCTTGGCGTAGATGTTCTTGGTGTGAGTCCGCATGGTGTTCAGGGACACCGTGAGCTCGCGGGCGATGGCCGGGCCGTCCAGCTCGGTTCCGAGCAGCCGAAGCACGTCGAGCTCGCGTTCGCTCAGCGGGTCGATCAATGCCTGTTTGCTGGGGCCGTCGTGCCCGGTCTCGCTCGCGGCGGCCAGGAGCCGGCGGACATAGTTCCTGGTAGTCGCCTGTTTGGCGGCCGCTCTCAGCAGAGAGGTCATCGGCGGGCCCTCATCGAGGAAGACTCGGACGTAGCCCTCCGGCTCGGCCAGCACTACCGCCGGTTCCAGGGCGGCAAGCGCAGCCGGGACGTCCCCAAGCGTCTGGTACGCGAGTGCCCGCAGCACCAGGATCTCGATGACGCGTCCCGTCCTCCCGCCTTCTTCCGCCGCCGACAAGAGGCGCTCCAGCAGTCGGGTCGCCTCGTGAACGGAGCGCCCTGCGCGCTCGCCCTCATGCCGCGCCATGAGCACCCTGGCCAGGGTGATGTGCTCGAACTCGCGCAGGTAATAAAGGTCATCATCAACGGACAGGCCCTGCTCATGCGCCCAGCCGAGAGCTTCACCGAGTCTCCCCTGGGCGACCCACACCCTTGCCTTCAACGCCGGGACCGGCCGCACGTTGGGGAAGAAGTCGCTCACATACAGGCGCTCCGCCTCGTTGAGCAGGTCGAGTGCGCCGCCCAGGTCTCCTTCAGCCTCCGCTACCCGGGCCATCGCCACCCGCCAGCGATACCGGTTCTGCGGCAACCCGTTGTGCTCGCCCAGTTCTTGGCTCCTCAGCAGGTGCTGCGTGGCGGCATGCAGGTCGTCGCGCTCGCGATGCAGCTCGCTCAGCCCTACGTGAATGTCTGCCGTTCCCCGCAGAACCGGTCCGCCTTGCTCGGGGGCAAGCTGCAAGGCCTGCTCGTAGGTGCGCATCGCCTCGCCGAGGCGACCTTGCGTGATCCGGATGTCGGCAAGCGCGATCGAACAGCCCAGGATGTCAGCGATGAACCCGGCCCGCCGCAGCCCGGCCACGCACGCGGAGTAAGCCCGGTGCCCGGCCTCCAGGTCCCCGCTCCCCCAGGACGCGAGCCCCAGCAGTCCCGATGCCGAGGCACGGCAGAGGTGGTCCTCCTCATGCGCAAGATCAAGCGTCCGCCGGGCGTGCCGAACAGTGCCGGGTGCGTCTCCCCGGGCCAGAGCCTGTCCGGCGCGATACATCTCGATCGCCGCCGGGAGACGGCGGTATTCCTCCTCGTCGGTGACCACCATCCCGGCCGGCCGGGACTGGTGGTCCCTCACTGGTGAGCTGTGGTTGCGTCCAGCCACCGCTCGGCGTCCCGCAGCCGGCCCTCAACTCCCTCGAACTCGCCGCCAGTCAGCAGTGCTCCGGCAAAGTGCACGCTGAGCACCGGCCTGACCTGGATCACTTCGTCGGGGATCACCTCGAGCCAGCCCCGCACTGTGGCCTCCTGCCTGGTCCTGCGCATGGCCGGGATGGCCAGCTCGACCAGGTCGGCCGCCCGCCCGAAATCCCCGGCGGCCAGTGCATGGCCGATGGCCACCGACGGCTCGCCGTTCTGCTCGTACCACGCGCTCGCCTGCCGGTGCAGCTCCGGCACCTGGCCGGGCTGCTCGTCAAGCAGCCGCGCCTGCAGCACGTCAGCAAACAGATGGTGGTAGCGATACCACCGGCGGCGGTCATCCAGCGGGACCAGGAACAGGTTCCCCCGCTCCAGCGCCTCCAGCATGGCCTTGCCGCCACCCTGCCCGGTGACCGCATCGCATAGCGGGCCGCTCAGCCGGCCCAGGATAGAGGTCTGCAGCAAGAAGGCCTGGACACCGTCGGGCTGACGCTGCAGCACCTCCTCGGCCAGGTAGTCGACGACGTAACGATCATCGCCCGCGAAGCCGGCGATGAAGCCGGCGACGTCGTCTCGCCCCTGCATCGACAGTGCCGCCAGCTGGAGCGCGGCGATCCAGCCCTCGGTTCTGGCCTCCAGCGCGGCCACGTCCCGCGCCGTCAGCTGAAGGCCCATCATCTCGTTGAGGTAAACCGCCGCCTCATCGGGCGTGAACCGCAGCTCGACCGCGCGAATCTCGGCCAGCTCGCCACGCGCTCGCCATCGTGCCAGCGGCAAAACGGGATCAGCACGGCTGGCGATCACCACATGCAGCCCCGCAGGCAGATGGTCCAGCAGGAACGCCATCCCGTCCTGCACATCGCGCGCGTCGATGACGTGGTAGTCATCGAGCACCAGCACGATATCGGCCGCGATGGCGCCCAGTTCGTTGAGCAGAACGGTAAGCACCGTCTCGATCGGGGGCGGCTGGGGCGCCTGCAGGAGGGCCAGCGCACTCTCGCCGACCCCGGCTGCCACCGTCCGCAGCGCGGCGATCACATAAGTCCAGAAGGATGCGGGATCGTTGTCGGTCCGATCGAGCGACAGCCACGCGGCCAGCCGCTCATCGGCCGCCGCGGCCGGTCCCGCCGCCAGCCACTCGGTGAGCAGCGTCGTCTTGCCGAAGCCCGCGGGTGCGGAGACGAGCATCAACTTTGACGCGGCCCCGCGGTCCAGCCGCTCGCTCAGCCGCGGACGCGGCACCAGGCCACGTCGCGGCCTCGGGACATAGAACTTCGTCTCGAGCAGGGGGGCTGGCACCAGAGAATCTCCATAGGCGAACGCATCAGCCAGAGAATTCTAGGCTTCTTCGCCCCACCTATTCCTCGCCAGCCGACGACGGATAAGTCCCGTCATGAGCAAGGCTACGGTCAGTGCGGTACTCGTGCTGCCACGCATCCGAGGCCGCCTGCATACTTGTGCGCTGTGTAGGTGTGGGCTCAGCCGGGCTAAACGATCTCGGGCTGCGAACTCGGGGCACCTGTTTTTGGTGCGGGTTCGGCGGCCGGGAGCAAGATGGTTGCGCCGAGGCCGATCAGGCCGATGAACGCCAGGACGATCATTGCGATCCCGTAGGACCGTTTGGGGTCGGCGAGACCGGCGACCAGGATGGTGCCCGCGATCGCGGTGCCGAGCGAGGACCCGAGGTTAGAGACGCTGCGCGATAGCCCGGAGATTTCTCCTTGGAGGTTTTCCGGGAAGGCGGATTGCACGACGTTGACCGAGGGGGTGAGCATGACGCCGACGCCCACGCCGATAAGGAACAGCCCGGGGGCGAAGTACCAGGCGCCGGGGTGGCCCTTCACCAGGACCAGCAGCACGATGATCCCGGCGATGGTGGTCACGAAACCGGTCAGGATGAGCGTTCGCTGCTGGAATCGTTTGGCCAGGCGGCCAGCGGCCAGCGAGGACAGCAAGATGCCGATAGTGGCGGCGGTGAAGATCACGCCGGTCTGGACGGCGTTGTAGTGCCGCACTACCTGGAGGTAGGCGGACACGACAAACGACGTGCCCAGGAGAACCGCCCATTGCACGTTCTGAGTGACCATGGCCAGGTTCGAGGTGCGGTTGCGGAACAGGCCGGTCGACAGCAGTGCTTCCTTCCCGGCGTGCTCGCGGCTGCGGATCCAGGCGAAGAATCCGGCCAGGATGAGCGCCCCCACGACGACTAGCACCGCCATCAGCGCCAGATTGCTGTCGGCTGCCATTATCCCCCCCACCAGGACGACCAGGCCCACGGCGGACAGGACCGCCCCGACGGTGTCGAAGGGGCGGGTGGGATCGGCGGGCAGCGGATCGGTGATGCCGCGGGCGAGCAGCACGATGATCACGATGATGAGGGCCTGGAAGATGAAAGCGGCCCGCCAGGTGATCGCGGTGGTGATCGCACCTCCGATCAACGGCCCGGCGGCGGCGCCGATTCCGCCCATGCCACTGATCACCCCGAACGCCCACGCCCGGGACTTCATATCGCGGAACAAAATGGTAGTGAGGATGTAGACCGGCGGGATCAGCAGCGCGGTGCCGACCCCCTCGAAGAACGAGTTGCCCAAAATCAGCACGCCGAGCCCAGGCGAGACCGCGCTGAGCACGGCGCCGATCCCGTAGACCACCAGCCCGATCATGAAGCACCGCTTGCGCCCCCAGCGGTCGGTCAGCTTGCCACACGGAATCATCAGCGCGGCCATCACCAGCAAGAACAAGGTGATGCACACTTGCACACCCTGGACCGTGGTGTGCAGGTCGATTTTGATGTCGTTGATCATGACGTTCATGTTCGAGCCCGCGAAACTGCAGATGAACTGGGCCAGAGCCAGCGGCACCAGCACCCTACGCAGCGACCCCGTCATGGCTGGCCGCCCGGCCGCGCTGGTCATGACCGCAGCTCATAGCGCTGGCCACCGATCGCGGCCAGCATTCGATCCATACTCGACACGGCAACTCCTTCGCCTGTCATCCGGGCACGTCAAAGGCGATCACGCTCTTGATGCCGGCTGGCCTCCCGAGAATCAGGTCTGATGCCTGCTCTGGCGGGTAGCGGCCGGCGATGAGTCGTCCGTACCACGGCCGGCCAGCGCTGGCGGAAGACGTCAAGATCCCGGAGCGCGGATGCGAAAGCCTCCGGCCCGGCGTTCACCGTGCCCAGCAGAACCTGGTTCTTCAGCACCATTTCCCTCATCAGGCGAGCCGGATCCGCCTCGATAAAAGCCTGCAGGCCAGGGACACCGGTCAGCACGAAGATGCCGTTGGTGCCCAGTATCCTTAGCGCCTCAAGAGCGAAATGCGACTGCCCAGCTGCTTCGTAGATCAGATCGACGTTACCGATCTGTTCCGACAGTTGGGTGAACGTGATGGTCTGGGAGGAGACGTAGGTCGCCCCGACCGCGGTGGCCAGGTCGATCCGGGCACTGGGCGGCAACTCGCGTGAGTAGATGTACGTCGTGAAGCCTGCCGTAACCAGGACCATCGCTCCCAGCAGTCCGACCGGCCCGATACCGAGCACTAGCGCCGAGAGCCCCTTGCCCCGCTCTTCGCTGGACGTTTGCGGGTCGATCCATGGCGGCCGCTCCTGCATCATCCAGAACGTCTGCGCCAGTGCCTTCTCCGCGATAGTGAGCGGCTCGGCCAGCACCGCGATCTCACGCAGATCTGGGGGGACGACGTTCATGTACTGTTCATGGTCGATGACGTACTCGGCCATATAGCCGTGGGCTTCCTTAATGCCGCGTTCGCTGAAGTCCCCGGTGTAGCAGTAGTCCTGGTGCCCAGAACGGCAGGCAATGCATTCCGGACTGGGACATGGACGGCGAACGGATGGCACGACCAGGTCCCCCACCTGGAGGCGCTCGACAGCCGTCCCCACCTGGACGATCTCGGCGACTGACTCGTGGCCGATTACCAGGTGATCATCCCCGGATGGCGGGGTTCCGTACTCAAAGGAACAGATCTCCTTGTCAGTGCCGCAGATACCGATGTCCAGCATCCGCAGCGTGACCTGGTCCGGGAGGGAGATGCGGGGGAATTCGTGGTGGACGATCTTGACCTCACGGGATCCGGGGAAAACAGCGACTGCCTTCATGTCCTCTTCCAGTGCTTACTCGCTGCCGGGGAGCGGAACGGGCCGAGAATGATCGCTTGGGTAGGCTCCTCCCGGCTCATGAAGCAGCATCGGCCTGAGGTCGAGGTGCCTCCACCGGGTTCAGTCATGGTAGGCGGAATCCCTGGACATGCCACCCCCGACGATCGTAGCTACTGCAGCAGCACTGCTTGGCTGCCCATCTCGCGAATATGGCATACGGCGCAAGATTCTCATCGGCCTGTGTTTCTAGGCATACACCGTGATACGCATGACATCAAGGCACCTGTCTGCCGCGGTTGCTCTGTTTTTCTGAGAACACCAGGTCTGGTCGGCAATATGGGGCCCACATAGGTAAACAGGACGCGACCGGAAAATGACCAGGCAGTAATACTCCAGTTGCCTGAAGGCCGCGGAAAGGCAAAGTGCGACTGCGGTCAGATTCGCGCTGGTGACAATCCCGGCGTTGCGGGTCAGACTGTGACCAGCTAATCAGGGGAGCATATGACCTGGGCAGCCGTTCTCACCGATCCTGCCCAGAAGCCCATCCTGCGGCCGGCGAAGGCGCCGTGACCGCTCCTGGCAGCCTGCTGGCGATCGGCGGGGGACCGGCCGGCCTCACCGCCGCCCTCCAGGCCCGCGAGCTTGGCGCGCACGTCACCGTGCTCGAAGCAGGCCAGGTCGGCGGCACGGGCCTCAACCGCGGCCCGGCGCCGGTGCGAACGCTGGCGCGCACGGCCCGCCTGGCCCGCGATTGGTCCTCCTGGGCCACCTTCGGCCTCGACGGGCCGCTACCAGTGCCAAACCGGACCCGCACCATCCTCGGCGCGCACGTGCTCGGCGAATACTCAGCCGAGACCGTGCAGACGGTCGCGGCCTGCATGGCCGCCGGGATGACCGTCGAGCAGATCGCCGAACTCCAGCTCGCGTTCCCTACCTTCACCGAGGGCGTCAGCATGGCCGCGCAGAAGATCTGCCGGTCCCTCGCATCGGACGCTTCCCCCCAGTCTGGAGCTATCTCGGCTCCGAAGGCTGACGGCCTCCGGGCCATCCGGGAGCATCAGCGGCCGACCAAGGCATCCGCCCATTTCCTATACCAGACGAAGACCTACCCGATCCATCCCTTCCGCGGCGCTGGTCCCTATCCCGCTGGCCATGCACCGGCAGCCGCCGTGATCAGGACTCGAGTGACAGTGCGCGCGCACTTCGTAGTCGATTGCGTCCATGGAGATCATGATCGATCGTGCGGCGAACAAGAGCCCGCCGAGCAGCGTCACGGTCCCGGCCAGAACCAGAGCCAGGGCGGTAGTCCCTGCCGCTCCGGAGCTGTCCGTCACGGCGACCCCGATGGCGATCACGCTGAGTACCAGCACGGCCACGCCGGCATAGATGGAAAGAACGGCATTGTGCAGCAGGCGATGACGGCGCAAGAGCATAGGCAGCTGGGTATCGATCTGGGTCAGCCGTTCCCGGCCAGCCGGTGGCACCTCGGCGGCTGACAGCAGTGTCCCGGCGGCGCTGGTCAAGATGCCCAGGCGCTCACCATCCATGGCACGCATGCGATCGTTGACCGAGCTGTACATCGTCAGCAGGGCGCCGGACAGGATCGCAGCCGTCGTGATAAGCACCACTGGCGCCACCATCGCCTGGACTGCTGTGACAGCGATCGGGTTCATCAGCCCAGCCTAGAAGAGGCACGCCGGCCGGAACCTCCTGTCATCCGGCCGAGCCCCAGGGCTAGGCGGTGGCGGGTTCTTCGTCTCGTCCCCGGTTGTCAAGAACGAGCGAGCGCCTGCCGTTGATCTTGTAGCGGATGTGGGTGGCGTCTGGGGTGGCCACCACGCGGGCCGGGGTGAGTTCGATCGCTTCCTTTCCGCCCAGGCCGAGGTCGGGGCCGAGCAGGCGCATGCCTTCCCCGAGGATCACCGGGATGATGTGGATTTCCAGCTCGTCCAGGAGCCCGAGCTTGATCACCTGGCGGAGCAGCGTGCCGCCGCCGGCGATCGCTACGTTCTTGCCGTTGGCGGCGGCGCGGGCCTGGTCGATCGCGCTTTCGATGCCTGAGGTGACGTACGTGAAGCTGGTGCCGCCTTGGCGTTGCAAGGTCGGCCTGCGCCGGTGGGTGACCACGAACACCGGGGCACGGAATGGAGGATCTTCGCCCCAGGGGATCTCGCCGCCGTCTGCCATGCGCCGCCCCATCACGTAAGCGCCCGCAGCGTCGAAGGTCTCCGCGATGATGTCGGAGTTGGTGCTCTGCTCGCCTCCTTTGAAGCCCTGTCGCTGGCGCCATGCCTCGGCATCGATGACCCACCGGGTGACGCGGAAGAACCCGGCGGCTTCGGTGCCCTCAAGCCAGGTCTGCATGTCGGTGTCCTTTGGCCCGGCATAGAAGCCGTCTACCGAGAGCGATATCTGCGCCGTCACGATTGTCATGGAATCTGTTCCTTTCGCTGGAGCGGGAGTTACTGGTTGTCACTGGCCGCGGATGAGACAGGCACCGAGCTGGTCGAGCAGCCCCTTGGTGCCCTCTTCCCGGCCCTCGGGGCTGTCAAGGCCGTCGTAGTGGACGCCTTGCTCGGTATAGGTCAGCCGGGTGTGGTCACCATCGGGCTCCAGCACGATCGTGGTCAGCGACGTGGACATGTGCCGCTCCTCGACCCACATGTCGTAGGTGAACACGATCCGCTGCAGGTCCACGATGTCGGTGTAGACGGAATTGAACCGGGACCGCGGCCCGCCGTGCCACTGGCCCTCCTCAGTGCCGTGCCCGCCGACGCGGAACTCGTGGGTTTTCTCCTGCACGTCGAACGCGTCGCCTGCGCCGAACCACTGGTCGCGCTCGTCGTTATCCGACAGCGCGTGCCAGACCGCCTCGACGGACACGGGGTAGGTGCGCTCGATGACGAATGTCGCGTGGGTCTGGCTGCGATCGGTCACGTTGTTCATGTCGTTCCTTCCTTGGTAGTGGTGGACCGGCTCAGCACAGCGCCGAGGCGGTCCAGCCGGCGTTCGGCGGGCAGCCGCTGGCGGCTGACCCACTCCCCGGCGGGGGCCAGTGCCCCGGGGACCAGCTGATAGGTGCGGATGCGTCCGGCCTTCGCTGAGGTGACGATTCCCGCCTTCTCCAGGACGCCCAGGTGCTGGACGATCGTGGGGAGGGCCATATCGAACGGCCGGGCCAGCTCGCTGACTGACGCAGGACCGCGGGACAGCCGCTCGACCATGGCACGTCGGCTGGCGTCGCCAAGTGCATGGAACACCTGGTCGAGACCTTGATACTTAGGCACATGCCTAAGTATTACGGGGGCGGGGCGGCGTTGTCAAACTCATGCGGTCCGGTCTGGCTGGTCCGATAAATTTTCCAGATCGGCGGCAGCGACGGCGGGCGGCTACGATCGGCTTGTGGTCTCCGGATTCCATCACGTCACCCTCAACGTCACAGACCTGCCGCGCGCCCGGGAATTCTATGAGGGCGTCCTCGGCTTCGAGGTCGTCCAGGATTTCCCCGGCCGTAAGCTAAGTCTGCGAGTCGGAGAGTCTCGGGCCAGACTGGTGCTGTGCCCTCCACCCGGTGCTCCTGACAGGGACCGGTTCAGCGAGTACCGGATCGGCCTTGACCACGTTGCCTTCGGCGCCAGCCGGGCCGACCTGGACCGGCTGGCCGCAGCGCTCAGCGTGGCCGGGGTTACGTCGGACCTCCACCACGACCCGGTCGGCCCAGCAGTCCTGTCCTTTCGGGACCCGGACAACATCCAGCTCGAATTCTTCGAGTCCCGCTCTGACCCCGCGTCGGCGCCAGGCGCCTAAATGCCAGCTGCCGGGAGAACGCGATACTCTCCCGCACGCTGGCTAACTCTCACGGGCCGAGCCAGCATAGATCAGATTGCGGCATCCCCGCTTCTCGATGGTCCGGCGTCGACCGGAACCCGTCGAGAGCGCTCCGCGTTGCTACGCGATGGCTTG
>CAVPPJ010000005.1:0-481102 GCA_963707065.1 uncultured Actinomycetes bacterium | reverse complement strand
CAGAAGTTGCAGGTCAGAGGCCATTTCACCAGCCCGGTGAAGTGGCCTCAAGATCTTTTGACCGCTCCTTGACCGCAGGATTTCGCGGCATTCTGCAGTATCTCGTGAACATCAGATGTGGCGAACGTCACACCCCGACACAACGCGGGTGAACATCCGACCCCTTGCGCGACCGCCGACGGCTGGTGCCAGTCGGGCCTAATGGTGGCTCTGGCTGCAAGAACGAGTATTGTGGCGACCCTCTCGGCGGTGAAGTGCGCCGACGTGACCGCCGTACGTGCGCGCTCAGGCCGCCATCCGGCACCTGTAGGGATCCGTTAGGTTCACATCCCCGGTGTGATCACGAACCTTGGGCCGTGGACAACACCACAGATCCGTAATCTCCTCATCAGAGGAGCTAGACCACTCGAAGCTGGGGACCACGCCCGGGTTTCGTGTGACCGAGGTGTCGAGCGGTACCGCGCGGTGGCTGCATCGGGCATCTCAGCAGCAAACGGCAGAGGAGCATGACTTAGCGAAGCATCACTGGTGCCGGAAATGCCAGAGTTGCAGCGCCCAGATGCCATCCCTTCGACGGTGGCCGGCGTCTTAAGTACATGGCCATCTTGCGTCTCCGCTGAGAGCACCTGGCCGCTCCCGATGCTTCAGAGAGGCAAAAATGAACGAGGAGCCCCCCTGGCCGACCAGGTCTCCCACCTGGAACTTGATCCTCCGCGTAATCGACCCGTTCGTCACGATCAAGACCGGCTTCCGCCGGTACAGCCTCATGCAGTTCATCACGAGGCACCAACAGCGCGCGGCACCCGACATCATGAGCTCGCCTTCAGATGAAGTGACGCCATCACCTGACTCGTGATGCGTCCGCCAGCAGCCCGTGACCGCCCCGGTTAGCAACCGGCCCGCCACTTCCGCCAAGGATGCTCCCGCGCCTGGTGACTGCGATCCGCAAGCCCTGAAGGGTTCTTGTTTCCAGTAGCGGCGCAGCCAGACATGCGCGCTCTGCCGTGGCACCCCATACCTGTCGGCGACCTCGGTCACCGGTCGCTCCGGATGCGACCTCCATCGCTGCGTGATAGCACTGCCTGCCGGATTCGCGGTGATCGGGGACACGCAGTTCCTACCTGGCTACGCCGTGCTCCTTGTTGATGAACTCGACGTTCAGTGGCTTTCTGAGCTGCCGCGAGGCAAGCGGATGGCCTTCCTGTCCGACAGGAGCGACTTGGTGAGGCTGTCGAGCTTCCGGAGGACGTGGACCGGAACGCCGACGTCGGCCATCCAGGTCAGGCCGGTGTGGCGCAAGTCGTGGCGGCGCAGATGCTCGTAGCCCAGGTGGGTGACGACCTCGTCCCAGGGGTTGCGTCGCGAAGCACGGCCGTGGTGATTCGACCGCCGCGCGGCCCGGTGAAGACCCGCGCCGATGGGTCATTGTCAACAGCATGGAGGCGCTTTTCGACCAGTGGACGGACCTCTTCAATGAGCGGGACGGTGTGGGCCCGCTTGCCTTTAGTGCCTTTGTCGATGACCCACCTGGGCTGGGTGTGGTCTGCCGCCGGACCGGCCAGGTCCAGGCGTCGCGGTCAATGTCGGCGCACCGGATGCCGGACACTTCGCCGATCCGAGCCGCAGTGCAAGCGGTGAAGATACAACGTTGCCCCAGCCTTCGAAGTGATCGGCCGACCGGGCGACGAGCGCCGCAGCCAGGTCGCAGAGCGCTTGCCAATCTGGCAGCGCCAGTGAGCGCGGGTCGTCGAGCTCGTCTTCGGCGCGCTGGTAGTCCCGCTGCCAGCCGACGACGCGGGCGGGATTGCGGGCGTCACGTCAGTGACATGGGGTCTGTAACCTGACCGCTGTGACCGTGACCCTAGAGGAGATCACCGACGCGAACCGCGAGGCGGTCCTTGCACTGCGCGTAGCACCAGGGCAGGAGCAGTTCGTGAGCTCGGTGCAGGACTCTCTGGCTGAGGCGGCCGAGTACTTGCACGCCAAGCCCTGGTACCGGGTGGTCTTCGCCAGCGGCGAGCCAGCCGAGCCGGTCGGGTTCGTGATGGTCAGCTGGAACTGCGAGCCGCAGCCGCCGGAGATCATCGGGCCGTGGTTCCTGTGGAAGCTGCTGATCGACGAGCGGTACCAGGGCCGCGGCTACGGCGCGGCGGTCGTCCGGCACATCGCGGAGCTGGTGCGGGCCGAGGGCGCCGCGGAACTGCTGACCAGCTTCGTACAGGGGGACGATGGGCCCGCTGGGTTCTACCAGCGGCTTGGGTTCGTGCCGACCGGCGAACTCGATGAAAACGGCGAGGTCATCATGCGGCTCCCGTTGCCTTCGGCGTAGTTCTGCCAACGTCCATTGACGCGACGAGCCATGCAGCGAGGACCGCAGGCGGCGGGAACAGCACCAACAGAACCGACCCAGCCACGCCGAGCCGCCTGGCAATCCCCTGGAACCGTGGAGACTTCCGTTTTGGTGATGATGCTTGTCCGCCGCGCCTGGCGGGCAGGCCCTGGCCTGCCCGCGCTTCCTGCCCGAGGGTTCGCAGAGGCTCCGGGGTCAGGGCCGGCCCGAGGGGCCGTCGCGTCAGCGATGCGCAGCAGCCTTGAGCCCGGAGGGGCGGACCCGTACCCTGCGCGGCGCACCCGGAGATGAGCAGCGGCGAAGCCGCCTCCCGGGTTTCTGGCCAGCCGGCTGCGGTCGTTCATGCTGCCTGACCGCCGTCCTGGGGTGGCTTCCCAGGCGGCCGGGGAGATCATCCCGATCGCGGAGTGCCGCCGGATGGTGTTGTACTCATCGATCCAGGCCGCCACCCGTGTCCTGGCGGCCGCTGCGCTCCTGCCGACGCGATCAGGGCGACCACGCTCACTCGGTCGGACAGCCGATACGCAGCCGCCAGCGTAAATGGGCCGCCCCCGGAATCGCCCGCCAGCGCGAATTTGTCCAGGCCGAGATGATCAGCCAGCGCGGCCAGGTCATCGGCCCAGCTGACCAGGCTGCGCTTCCGGTGGTAATCGGAGCCGCCATAGCCAGGCTTGTCCAGCGAAATCCAGCGCAGGCCGGATACCCGGGCCGTCTGGTCATACCAGGCTCCGCCCAGGCCCGACACCGGTGTCCCAGTCGTATAGAGAACTGGTGCCCCGTCCGGATCACCGAACTCATACCAGCGCAGCCGTCTGCCGTCAGGCAGGGTAACCACATCAGATGCCATCGATACATCCTGACGCTAGCCGAGTCGCCGCGCCATATCCGGACCCCACCGTCAAGACTTGCTTGACAGCACTCTTGCGTGCAGTGCACCTGCCTGACCACCGCGCTGATCCGGAATCAGGCATGCCCGCCACGGTCCTCCCCCAGGTGATGGCGAAGGAGCGGGCTGATGGCAGCAGCAATGATCGGTGTCGATCCGCACAAGGCCTCGCACACGGCGGTGGCGATCGGCGCGTCCGGGGAACCGCTGGGCCAGCTGCGCGTACGCGCTTCGGCGGCCCAGGCCGGGCGGCTGGTGGCATGGGCGGCGTCCCGGCCGGAGCGGACCTGGGCAGTCGAGGGCGCCGGCGGCCTGGGTTACCTGCTCGCCCAGCAGCTGGTGGCCGCGGGCGAGCGAGTGCTGGATGTGCAGCCCAAGCCGGGCGCCCGGGTGCGGCTGCTGGCGACCGGGGCGAGTAACAAGAACGACCCCAGCGACGCCCGCTCGGTCGCGATCGCGGCGCTGCGCTCGGCGGCCCCGCGGCTGGTGGCAGCCGAGAACCACGCGGCCGTGGCGACCTTAGTTGACAGGTATACTGACAACTCAGTACAGTGGACACTATGTCAAAAAGACTGACAACTTCAGCGCGGCCGCTTCCCCAGCCGGACGCGGATCTCGGCTACCTGTTCCGACTCGCGCACCAGCGCTTCCGGGCGCTGCTGGACAGCGAACTGGAGGATCTCGGGCTGTCCGCGCAGGAGTACGGGATCCTGAGCGTGTTCGAGACCAGGCCCGAGCTGTCCACCTCCGAGCTTGCCCGCATCTCGCAGGTCACCAGGCAGACGATGCACACGTCCATCCTCAGTCTTGAGGCGGCGGGGCTGGTTGAGCGCAGCGCGAGGAATCTAAGGGTCGTGCTTGTGCGCCCGACGACGCGGGGCCGAAAGTGCCTGGAGACGGCAACGCGCCGAGTGCGCGTGGTGGAGCGCGCTGCGCTCGCGGATTTTGGCCGCGAGGACGAGCGAACCGTACGAGCGTGGCTGGCCAGCATGGCGGCCATGACCATGAGCCCCGAGAAGCCCGGGGTCAAGCGAAAGGAGAAGTCATGAATCATCAGGCCCGGGCGACCGGGAATCTCGAGCGGCGCATCCACGACGCGGAGAGGAACCTGTTTGCCGCCGTCGGCGCGGATGTCGACGAGTTCTTCCTCGACCTCGCGC
The DNA here is from genome assembly GCA_963707065.1 of uncultured Actinomycetes bacterium. Classification (GTDB taxonomy): domain Bacteria; phylum Actinomycetota; class Actinomycetes; order Streptosporangiales; family Streptosporangiaceae; genus Palsa-506. Next base: position 476,706 of record CAVPPJ010000005.1, on the reverse strand, counting down.
GGACCGGCCTGCGGGTACGAGTGCTCTCGCATGGACGCGGCCCGGCGGTTGTCCTGCTCCACGGTGCCTCGGAGAGCGCCGCCATCTGGGCGCCGTTGTTTACGGAGCTCCGTCAATTGCGGCTGCTCGCCGTGGACCTTCCCGGTCACGGCTTGTCCGACCCGGTCGCCTTCCGGCGCGGGCAGGTGCGCGAGCACGCCCGCCGACTGGTCGATGACATCCTAGACGCACTCGGGCTCGACGAGGTGCCGGTGATCGGCCACTCGCTTGGCGGCATGTTCGCCCTGTGGCACGTAGCCGCCGGTTCCGGGCGGATCTGCGAGGTGGTCGCGATCGGAGAGCCCGCCGTCGCGCTCCCGGGCGTACGCGTGCGCATGCCGCTGTCGCTGCTGACCGTCCGCGGACTAGGCGCCGCTGTCTTGCGCTCACCCAGCCCGCGTCGTGTCTACCGCGCCCTGCTTGCCCAAGGGCAAGGCTCCGCCGAAATAGCGGCCGCACCGGACTCGCTGATCGAGGCGCTACGCCTGTCCGCACGCCGGCCGGGGAACGCGAGAACCGTGGCGTCGCTCATGCACGCGATCGACCGGTTCCGCCGCCCACGCCCCGAGAGTGTCCTCACCAGCGCGGAGCTCGCCGCGATCACGGCACCCACGATCTTCATTATCGGATCCGACGACCCGTACCTCTCCATCGAGCGCGCACGGCCGTCGATCGACCAGATCCACGGCGCCAGGCTCTATGAGATGCCCGGCGGACACGCCCCCTGGCTCGTGGACGCCCAGCACGCGGCCGAGCTGATCGTAACTCACTCACACCTCGCAACCGGCCCGCACCTCACCCCGGCGCCGGGCGAAAGGCGGCAAGCAAGAGCATCGACCTGATCGACAACGATGCCGGCGGGGAAGGCTGACTGCCGCAGGATCGCTTTGAGATTCTCTTTCTGCTCGGTGCTCACCGAGGATCTCCTTTCGGTTCGGCTGGGCAGTGCACCCAGGCTCGCTCGCCCATGTCAGTCCGCTGCTGAAGTTTCCTGCCGGGAGGCGGGCCACTACCCAGGCTCGCCGCCAGGCAGGTGAGGAGGCGTCACCGGATCCCGGTGATTCGTCCGACCCGAGCACCGTTGTTTCGATGTCCTCGCGCAGCTGGTCCGGATCGTCGAACGGGGAGGACAGCACCGTCATCGTCTCGTCGGACCGCGACCTTGCTGACGATGGCCAGGCCGTTGGAGTAGGGGTGGAGCGCTTCGCGGATCAGATCGTTGACGACGCCGCCGTAGTACTGGGTCGTGTCGATGTGATCGACTCCCGCGGCGACCGCGGCCTAGAGCACGCCCATAGCCGATGCCCGGTCAGGTGGCGGTCCAAAGGCGTACGAGCCGACGAGTTGCATCGCACCGTACCCCGACCGCCTGACCAGCATTTGGCGCCGAGTTCGAACGCTGACACCCGAGCGCGGTCTGGCCGGTGCTGGGCTCTTGTGGCACCAACTCGTTGTTGTATCACCGCCGCGTGCCCAACGGGTTTCTCCCGCAGGACGGCCGCCATCCGACCGGCTTACGGATTGCCGGTTACGGAGCGTCCAGTACCCGACGGACGCGCATTAGTCCTGGTTGGATGCTTCGCGCAGCGGCGATAGTGCTGCGGTGAGCGCGGCGGCCGCGAAAGCGATGATCACGCCGATGAGCGTGGGGCGATCACCGATCAGCCCGACGAGGAGGCCGGCAATGAGAGCTCCGAGTGCGGCCATCGTTCGATTGACCGAGCGTCTGGTGGCGTTCGTCCGGCCGAGAAGTTCGTCCGGCGTGAGTGCCTGCCACCAGCCCATCTCGTTTGAGTTCTCTATGCCCGCGGCGAGTCCCTGGAGGGACAGCGCAACGAACAGCAGGGCATCACCGACCGCGGTTGAAGGGGCGATGGCCACGAGCAGCCAGACGATCGGGTACGCCACGCGCGCGAGGATGATCACCCGTCCCGATCCGAGCCGGGCACCGCACCATGGGGCGATCGACGCGCCGATCAGGCTGGTGATACCGAAGACCGCCAGCAGCAACCCGAATGTGAACGCGGTGAACCCGAGCGATCGCAGGGCAAGGAGGGAAAGCACCGTCAGTGCGGCTCCTTGGGCGAGGAACCAGACGTGGGCCGACACCGCCAATGGGCCCAGCGTGCGATGTCCGTATGTCCATCGCAGGCCGTCGCGAATCTCGGCGCGAAGATCGCGGGTACGGGAGTCAGGCCGGGGCTCATCCACCCGGATGCTCGCGTTGAGTGCTGCGTCAACGAGGTAGCTGACCGCGTCGACGGTAATTGCTACAGGGGCTCCCAGCAGCCCGACCAGCCCGCCGCCGATCGCCGGTCCGAGAGTCTGAGCAGCGGCGTCTGTTTGATCGAGCCGCGCATTGGCCGGAACCAATCTCGCCCGGGGCACCAGGCGAGGAAGCAGCGACTGGGTCGCGGCGAACCCGAAAACGGAAAACGCGCCGAACAGCAACAGGGCGATGACCAGTATCCAGATTTGCAGAACGCCCGTCAGCCACAGGATCGGGATCGCGCCCAGGGAGAGAGCACGCCCGACGCTCGCCCATACAAGTACGGGTTTCCGGCGCCACCGATCGGTGTACACGCCGGCGATGAGCCCGAGCAGCGCATACGGCACGAACTGAGCGGCGTTCACAACACCGACCTCGAACGGCGTCGCGCCGAGCAACTGGATTACCAGGACAGGCATCGCAACCGCGGTTACCGCCGAGCCAAAGGAACTGATCGCGGCAGCCGTCCAATAACGAGCGAACGAAGAGCGAGGAGGCGGAGCGAGAGCGTCTCCCATCAACCCGCCCCTTCACGTTTCTGCTCTCGACAGTAGCCGAGCGATCATTGCCCGCCGAAGAACCAATCGACCCAGACGATCCTGCTCCCCTGAGCTGCCGGCCGTGGCCGGCGCACCGCGGCAGCTGATCGGCCATGTGCTGCTTAACGACGAAGATCCGCCGGACGACGCGGGCAGCCTCGGGGTCGCGGTCGAGCGTGTGCATCCGCCGGGCCGTCCGCGGCCTTGGCCGGGTTGGGTACGGTCACGCGGAAGGCCCGGCGGAAATTCCCCACCGCGAGGTGAAACTTTTCCGGCCCGGGGACGCGACAGTTAGGACATGGACAGCCGCCCGGGCGACGAGACGCTGCTTCTCGCCGTTGCCGAACGCGACATGGGCGCCTTCCGCACGCTCTACGAACGCCACGCTGGCTGGCTCGCGATCCGGCTCGCCCGGCGGTGCAACGACCGTGACCTCGTGGCGGACGCGATCCAGGACACCTTCGTCGCCGTCTGGCAGAGACCGCGGGGCTTCCGCGGCGACGGCGACATCGCGGCGTGGCTGTGGGGGATCGCGATCCGACGGCTGGTGAGCCGCCTGCGGACCCGCGGCAGCGTCGCCGCCGTGTTCGAGAAAGCCGAAGCCGCACCGGCCGCGGAAGACCAGGTGCTGCTGTCGGTCGAGTACGGCGACATCGGCCAGGCGCTGGCCCGGCTGTCGCCGGAGATGCGCGCCGTTATCCAGGCCGTCGTGCTGGACGGCCTGTCTGCCAAGGAGGCCGCGCAGTTGCTGCACGTACCGGTGAGCACCGTGAAGACAAGGCTCCATCGGGCCAAGGCGCGCTTGCGGGCCGTCCTAGCGGAAGGATCGTCATGACCGGCTGGCATCTGGACGACGGCATACTGCGGCGCTACATCGAACGGGCCGATTCGCTGGCCGAAGGAGCCTCGGTCGAGCAGCACCTGCTGTCCTGCGAGCAGTGCCGGGCGCGGGTCAGACCCGCGGTCGACGTGATCGACCTCGCCGCGGTGTGGGACCGCACGCGGGGCGCCGTAGAAGTGCCGCGGCCATCGGTGTTCGAGCGGCTGCTGCGCGTCGCCGGCCTCCCGGCCCACGAGGCGCGGCTGGTCGCGGTGGCCAGCGCGTTCCGGGGTGTGTGGCTGGTGGGCGTGGCCGCGGTCCTCGCGTTCGCCGCTCTCGCGGCGGCGGTCGGGCATGCCCGCGGGCTCTGGTTCTTCCTGGCCGTGGCGCCGCTCGCGCCGTGCCTGGTGGTCGCGTTCAGCTACGACCGGCGGATGGACCCGGCTCTCGAACCGGAAATGGTCACGCCCTATCCGGCGCTCCGGCTGATCTTGCTGCGCACGATCGCGGTACTCGCGCTCGCGCTGCCAGCCGTGCTGCTGCTCGGGCTGGTCGTGCCGGGCGAGGCGCCGTTCGCCTGGCTACTGCCGGCGATCGGCTTCGTCGCGGTGGTGCTGGCCGCGTCCACCTGGGTCAGCCCGCTGAACGCGGCCATGGCCGTCAGCGCCGCCTGGCTCATGACGGTCTGGCTGGTGGCCACTTGGTCGGCTTCGCCGGCGGCGGTGCTCCAGGCCCGGATCCAGGTGGCCTTCCTGGTGCTGGCCGCGGCATCGTTCGGAATTTTTCTGGTACGCCGACGCCACCTGCGCCAACTTCGACCCTGGAGGTAGCGATGACCGCTTCGATCAGTTTGCGTGGCGTCGGGCGCACGTTCGGGGCCACCCGGGCACTGGCCGACGTCGACCTGGACCTGGAACCCGGCGTGATCGGGTTGCTCGGCCCCAACGGCGCAGGCAAGACCACCCTGCTGCGGCTGCTGGCCACCGCGCTGCCGCCCACCCAGGGAGAGGTGCGCGTGCTGGGCCGGGACCCGGAGGCCTCGGCCGAACGCACCGACATCCGCCGACGGCTGGGCTACCTGCCGCAGGAGGTCGGTTTCCCGCGCGGCTTCACCGCGTTCGCGTTCGTCGACTACATCGCACTGCTCAAGGAGTGGACCCAGCCAGCCGCCCGGCACGCGGAAGTGCGCCGGGTACTCGACCAGGTCGGGCTGTCCAACCTCGTGACGAAGCGGATCCGGGCTATGTCCGGCGGCCAGCGGCGACGGGTCGCGCTGGCGCAGGCACTGCTCGGGTCGCCGCCGGTGCTGATCCTGGACGAGCCAACCAGCGGCGTCGACCCGGAACAGCGGGTCACACTGCGCACGGTGCTCGCGGAGATCGCGCGTACGTCGATCGTGGTGCTGTCCACCCACCAGACCGAGGACGTCGCGGCCCTGTGCGAGCGCGTCATCGTGCTGGACCAGGGTCGGGTCCGGTACGACGGCCAGGTCACCGAACTCGTCCGCCAGGCCGCCGGCCGGGTCTGGCTCGCCGACCAGCCGGACCCGGCGGCGACCGTCTCCTGGCGGACCGGCACCGGCCGGTACCGCAACGTCGCCGCGCACGCGCGGGACGGCGTCGAGCATGTCGAACCGTCCCTCGAGGACGCGTACCTGATGCTGCGCGGCGAGCTGCCGGACAGCAAGCCGGCCGAGGAGGTGGCGTCGTGAACGCGATGCTCGCGCCCGCCCGTCCTGAGTCAGCCGCCGGCCGGACCACGTTCATCGCACTCGCCACCCGCGAGATGCACCGGTTCGTCGTCAACCCGGTTTTCCTGTTCGCCGTGGTGATGACCGCGTGGACGACGTGGGACTACCGGAGCGCACCGGCCGGCCCGGTCGGCGCCGGGAACTTTTACCCGTGGATCTTCCTGGGCGGGTTCGGCATGATAGCCACGTTCTGGCTGACCCGGTCCATGCGCGACAGCGAGCCGGTCGTCGGCGTCACCCCGACCACGCTGCCGGCGCGCACCGCCGCCCTCTGCGCGGTCGCGGTCGTGCCATTCCTCTGCGGCGTGCTGGCCCTGTTCGCGTACCTGCATTTCCACCCGGTCGGCGCCCGGGTGTACGGGGCGTTCAGCCCGCCGGCGCAGGTCGCCGTCCTCGTCGGGCAGATCGTCATCCCGTCACTCGGAGGCCCGCTGCTCGGTGTCGCGCTGGGCCGCTGGGTCCGCTTCCCGGGCGCCGCGCTCGTGCTGGGTCTGGTCACCTACGGCTGGATTGACCTGGCGACCTGGGGGTCCTTGTCGCATCCGGACTCGGCGGCATTCACGGCACTGCGGCTGTTCTCGCCGTTCGCGTTCTTCACCTACATGAAGAACGTCGCGGACGTCACGACCTGGCGCGGCTCCCCGTGGTTCTTCATCGGCTGGCAGCTTGCGCTGTGCGCGACCGCGGTACTGGTGGCGCTGCTGCGCGGGGCCGACGGTCGGGTGCGCTCCCGGGTCACCCGTACCCTTCAGATCGTCCTGGTGCTGGCGGCGATCCTGCTCGTGCTGGCTAGCGCCGGCGGGTTCACCCACGCGGTCAACGCATGATGGTCCGGTCGATGCTGCGGGCCGGGGCGTGGCCGGAGGTCGTGGGCCTCAGCGGCGTGGCAGTCGTGGTAGGCGGCTGCGGCATCGCGTTCCCCGCGGCCGCCACCATGCTGTTCCCAATCTGCTTCGCGCTGCTCGCCGCCGCCGCGGCGTTCGCCCTCGACGAGCCGGCCAGCCTGGTCGTCGACGTGACGCCAACCGGGCCCGTCCGGCGCACCGCGATCCGCGCCCTGGCATTGCTGGCCCCGCTCGCCGCCGGCGCGCTGCTAATGCTGGCAGCGGCAATGCGCGGACTGGCGCTGCCCTGGACGGGGGCCGGTCTTGCGCTGGCCGGCAACGTGCTGCTCGGATTCGCCGCGGCGTGCGTGGCCCGGACGCGGACCGGAGAACCGGGCGCGGCGACCTCCGCCACCGTCGTGCTGATCCTGATGGCGCCCAGTCTCCTACCCCAGGTGGCCCGCCGGGTCAGCACGTTCCCGGCATCCGGCGGCGGGCTGTCGTCGAACACCGTGTGGTGGACCATCCTCGCCGTCTGCGTGGCCGCCGTCGCCATCTCGATCGGTGGCCGAAGCCTGCCCCGGTGGATGTCCTGTGTTCCGTGATCCCGGCGATGACGACCCGGCGACACTGATCATGCCGGCCCTGGTACCTGTTCCTCGGCCAGGACCTGGCCGTACCGCGCAGCGGCCGCAGGCCGCGTTCCCGGCTGGCTGACCACGCACTCCTGAGGGGGAATCTGATGGCTTCCAACGTCCAGACCCGCAGCCTGTCCGACCTCACCGGCGTCCGGCGCGGCGCGCTCATCGCCTACCGCTGGCTGCTGCTCGTCTTCCTGCTGGCCGGCGCAGCCCAGATCTTCCTGGCCGGGCTCGGCGTCTTCAGCATCACCAGCCACGGGGCCAGCACGGACAGCGCGTTCGGCCCGCATCGCAGCCTCGGCTTCATGATGGGCGGCGCCGCGGTCATCATCCTCATCCTCGCGCTCATCGCCCGGCCGGGTGCGCTGCCGCTCGCCCTGGCAGGCGTGCTCGTCGTGCAGACCGGCCTGCTGCAGAGCCTGCTGGCCGGACTGGCCGACAACGCCGCCCTGTATGGCGGCCTGCACGCCCTGGACGGCCTGCTCGCGCTGGGCATCGCCGGCTTCCTGTACGCAACAGCACGCCGGTGGCGATCATGAACCAGGCCGCCGCGCCGGCGAGTGCGGACGTTCACATGCTGGTGCCGCGGCCCGGGCAGGCCGCCGCCCGGGCCCGGTGGCTGCGGGTCAGTGCCGGGTTGTGGGCCGGCACGGTGCTGGCGGCCGTCGCCACGGTGGCCATGACCGTTGTCGTGTGGGGCAACCTGACGGCGAACGACGGGTTCTCGGAGCTGAGCGGGGCGGTCGCGGCCGTTACCTATGCCACGCTCGGCGCGCTGATCGTCCGCCGTGCGGACAACCTGACCGGCTGGATCATGATGGGGGTTGGCGCCGGGCTGGCGTTTCTCGGGGTGGCGTCGGCCTACGCAGTGATCGGAGCCGTGACCTATCCCAGCGCGGTCCCGGCGCCGAAGCTGGTGGGTCTGCTGGCCGAATGCAGCTTCGTACCCTGCACGTTCACCATCGCCTTCATGTTCCTGCTGTTCCCGTCAGGGAAGCTGCCGTCGCGACGCTGGCGCCCGCTGGCCGCGGCCGGCCTGGTCCTGGCTGGCCTGACGCTGAGCGGACTGGTGGTGCGGCCGAGACTGGTGCAGATCCCGGCGCCGGGCGGTACCTCGCTGACCTTCCAGAACCCGCTGGGCGTGGCCGGTCTCTGGCCGGTCCTGCGGGTGGTCCTGGTCGGCACTCTTAGCGGGATGACGGTGGTATTCGTCGCATTCCTCGCGGCCTCGATCCTGTCGCTCGTCGTCCGGTACCGGGCTGGCGGCCCGTTGCTGCGGCAGCAGATCAAATGGCTGGCCATGACGGCCCTGATGCTCGCCGTCTTCCTGGTCATCGCGCTGCTGGGCATCGCGGCCGGCCAGACCTGGGTAACCAACGCCGCGTACCAGGTGGTGACGATCGTCGTCTTCTTCGGGATTCCGGCGGTGATGACGATCGCGATTCTGCGGCACCGGCTGTTCGACATTGACGTGATCATCAGCCGGGCGGTGGTGTACGGCCTGCTGTCGGCCGCGTTCACGGCCGTGTACGCGGGCATCGTGCTGGGCATCGGCACGTTCGCCGGGCACCGCGGCGGCCCGGTGCTCACGGTCGCCGCGGCGGTCTGCATCGCGTTGTTGTTCCAGCCGCTGCGGCACCGCTTCCGGCAGTTCGCCAACCGGCTGGTATACGGCGAGCGGGCCACCCCGTACCAGGTACTGTCCGACTTCGCCGAGGACATGGCCGGGCAGCCCGGCTACGGCGAGGCCCTCGACAAGATGGTGTCGCTGCTCGCCGGCGCGACCGGCGCCACCCGCGCCGCGGCGTGGATCCGGATCGGAACCGAGCTGCGCCCCGCCGCGACCTGGCCGCCCGGGACACCCCGCGCCGGCGCCCGTCACCCTCACCGGCCACCCCGGCCTGCCCCCCCTCGACGCCGCGTCGCGCGCGGTACCGGTCCGGCACGGCGACGAACTGCTCGGCGCGCTGTCCCTGCGCAAGCCAGCGAACGAGCCGCTGACCACCACCGAGGACCAGCTCCTGCAGCACCTCGCCTCCCAGGCCGGCCTCGTGCTGCGCAACGTCCAGCTCACCGCCGAACTCCAGGCCACCATCGACGAACTGACCGCCTCCCGCCGCCGGCTCGTCGAAACACAAGACGCCGAACGCCGCAAAATCGAACGCAACCTGCACGACGGCGCGCAGCAGCAGCTCATCGCCGCCACCATCCAGCTCAGCCTCCTCGAGCAAACCGCCGACGACCCCGGCCACTTCCGGCAACTGGCCGCCCAGCTCAAAAACGCACTCCGCGCCGCGCTCGACGACCTGCGCGACCTGGCCCGCGGCATCTACCCCCCGCTACTCGCCGACCAGGGCCTGGCCGCAGCCCTCCACGCCCAGGCACGCAAAACCCCGCTACCCGTCACCATCGAAACCAGCAACCTCGGCCGCTACCCCCCCGACACCGAAACCACCATCTACTTCTGCACCCTCGAAGCCCTCCAGAACATCACCAAATACGCCCACGCCACCCACGCCACCATCCACCTCACCTCCACCAGCACCACCCTCCACTTCACCATCACCGACAACGGCACCGGATTCGACACCACCACCCCCCACCACGGCACCGGCCTCCAAGGCATGACCGACCGCCTCACCGCCCACGGCGGCACCCTCACCATCCACTCCCAACCCGGACACGGCACCACCCTCACCGGCCAGCTACCCGTACCCGGGCGAGATGGCAAGGACAAGGAACTGAGAACCCGCTGAGGACGCATGCACGCGACGGACTCGGAGGTCGGCAGGACTAGGCCAGCGATCTTGATTACGCCCCAGCACCCGGGCGACAGAAATTTGTTCTGGACGGCCACCGCGGCGGCCGAGCTGTTCGGGATCCACGTCGGCCTCATCCGTCTGAGCCTGGCAGACCAGTACGCCGGGCCGCTGATGCCGCTATTCGCCTACTTCAGCAGCCAGGACATCATGCCCTGCGGGCGTGGCCGGGTTATGCCCCGGGCCGGGGATCCTTGCCCGTCTCGTCGAGTTCCGGCTCGATCCCGCCTTCGCGGTGCTGTTCTTGCGTGCGCAGGATCTCCCGCATCAAGGCAGCGTCGCGCGCCTCGTCCGCTACGCCAGGATCGAGTCCTGGCTTCCCGCCGGAGTTGCCCGGCGCCTGTTCTGGCTCACCCATGACCCTGATTCTCCTCCAGCCGGGAAATTCTGGCCCGGCACCCAGCCAGATCCATCGTCGTGCGCGACCGCCGCAGCCCTTATGGCCCGCAACATGGCAATCCACCGCCGGTCAGCTGGGCATACCTGCGGGCCCGGCGCGGGTGAACATGGGGAGGCTATTTCTGGTGAAATGGATCCGCTGGTCTGCGGATGGCCGGCGGCGGGCGAGGCGGTGTGGAGGGCAGCACCACTGCGGTGGTGATGTCTGCATCCTTGACTGCGGGCAGCGCTGGTAGCTGAATTCCTTTATGGGATCGGTGTGGCTCAGCCTTCGCGCCGATTTGCGGCTGCGGTGGCGGGCGTTGCTTGGCCTTGCGCTGCTGCTCGGCCTGATCGGCGGCGTGGTCCTGACAGCCGCAGCCGGCGCCCGCCGTACTGACACCGCGTACCCGCGGCTGCTGCAGTCGAGCCGTGCCGCGGAACTGCAGATCTGGCCGCACCGCACCGGCCAGAAGGGCTATTACGACGCGGGGTACTACAACGCCCTCGCGGGCCTCCCGCAGGTGGCATCGATGTCCACGGCGATCGGGTTCAACATGGCGATACCTGTGCGCCATGGGTTGCCGGATACCCGTGTGGTGGTTTTCTCCAGCCCTAATGCCACGCTGGGCACCTCCGCCGACCGGGTCAAGATCTTGCAGGGCCGTCCCTTCGACCCCGGGGCCGCAGATCAGGTCATGGTCGACCAGCAGCTGGCCAGGCGGGAGAATCTGCGGCCTGGCAGCGTTCTGCACCTGCTCGGGCTCCCGACCGACGATCGGGGCGCGTTCGAGTTCGGGCGCGCTGTGCCGCAGGCTTTCCGGGTGTCGGCAATCGTCGCCTTCGACAATCAGATCGTGCCGGCGAACGTCGTCAACAGCTGGCCGATGGCGCTGCTGAGCGGGACCTACTCGCGGACGTCCGCGGTCCGGTCGTTCGGTTACGGGGATTACGCGGGGGTGCGCCTGCGGCCGGGCGCGAGCAAGACGGGGTTCGTGACTGCCGCGAGCATGCTGGCGAAACGCTTCCCTGACACCGGCGGGATGCTATCCGTCACCAACCTATCCGGCGGGTTCTCGGCGACCGAGCGGGCCATCCGCCCGCAGGCGGTGGCGCTGGCAATCTTCGCCGTGCTCGCCGGACTGATCGCGGTCGCGATCATCGGACAGCTGCTCAGCCGCCAGCTGATCCTGGACGCAGCGGAGTTCCCGATCCTGCGCGCCCTCGGCATGACCCGCGCCAGGCTCGTTGTCCTGTCCCTGGCGCGGATAGCCGTGCTAACGCTCGCCGGGGCTGTCATCGCGGTGACGGTTGCCATCGCGGCATCCCCGCTCATGCCGATCGGCGCTGCGCGGCTCGCGGAGCCAAGTCCGGGAGTCGAGGTCAACTTGGCGATACTCGCGGCCGGCTTCGCCGCCATCGTGCTGCTGCCCCTCGCCGTGGTCATGCCAGCGGCCTGGCGGGCTGCAGGTCGGGCCCGGACGCCGGGGGTGACCGGACCGGCATCGCTACCGCGGCCCTCGCGACTGGGCCCAGCGCTCGGGCTGGCCGGGTCGGTGACCGGCAGCATCGGGGTACGGATGGCGTTCGAGCCGGGCCATGGCCGGACCGCGGTGCCCGTGCGCAGCGCCCTGGTAGGAACCACAGTCGCGGTCGCAGCGGTAGTGGCGGCCCTGGTTTTCGGCACCAGCCTGATCGGGCTGGTCAGCACGCCGCACCGGTACGGCCAGAACTGGGACCAGGAACTGGACCTGGGATTCGGCGCGGCACCGGCCCCGGTGGCTGCCGGGATCCTGTCTAGCCAGCGCCGCGTGGCCGCCTATGCAGGTGGTGACTACGGGACAGTCAGGATCGGCGGGCGAGCAGTGCCGGCAATCGGGATCGACCCGCTGCACGGCCGGAGTTTTCTGACGCTCCTGCAGGGCACCCCGCCGGTCGGCCCACACGAGATCGTCCTCGGGGCGCGGACACTGCATGCGATCGGCGGGCATCTCGGGCAGACGATCCCGGTGATAGTCCAGGGAACCCGGCGCCGGATGCGCATCGTCGGCGACGCCGTGTTCCCGTTCTTCAGCCAGGGCAGTACCTCGGCCACGGACCTGGGGAACGGAGCACTCGTCTCCGCCAGGCTGCTGTCCGCGCCTTTCCGGGCCACCGGCTGCGTTCACGGCGCAACGTGCTACAACTTCTTCCTGATCCGCTACCGGCCAGGCACCAGCCTTCACGCCGCGGCTGCGAGGCTGACAACCGCGGTGACGGCCGCAAGCCACGGCCACGGTCAGGGATTCTTTACAGTGACCACCGGCCAGCGGCCGGCCGACATCAAGAACTACGCAGGCGTCCGCGACACCCCGCTCCTCCTGGGTGCCGTCCTCGCCCTGCTCGCCGTCGGCACGCTCACCCACGTCCTGCTCACCGGCGTGCGCCGCCGCCGCCGCGACCTAGCAGTCCTCAAGACCCTCGGCCTGACGCGGCCGCAGGTGATCAGGGTGGTGTCCTGGCAGGCCAGTGCCCTGGCCGCGGCGGCACTGCTCGTCGGGCTGCCACTCGGCGTTGTCGCCGGCCGCTGGTCCTGGGCACTGTTCGCCGCGTCGGTCGGAGTCGCGGGCCAGGCCGACGTCCCGGTGCCGCTCGTGCTGCTTGCCATCCCCGCCGCCCTGGTGCTGGCCAACGTCATCGCCGCAGGCCCCGGCTGGTCTGCCGCCCGGATCAGGCTGGCGCTCATCCTGCGCAGCGAATAGCAATAGCAAAGCGAGAGTCAGGCCGCCATGAAGCCCTCAGAAAGCGGGAGGCGGGCGCTGTGCGTCCTGCTGTGGGCGCGGCCCGGCGCCGATGACGGCCTGGTCGCTTACGAGGATCAGGTCCTCGGCATCGCCGGCGGGCATGGGTGCAGGGTGCTGCTGCGAGCCAGGAGCAGCGGCGCCGGCGGGCAGCCGCTGGAGATCCAGCTGCTGGAGTTCCCCTCCGCGCAGGCACTCGATGAATTCATGACGGACGAGCGCCGGCAGTCCCTCGCCGGTGAACGGGACCGGTTCATCGCGAAGACTGAGATCATCGAGGTCCATCTCGTCCAGCCGCTTCCAGGACAGTGACCGATGCGAACGGCGGCAAGAGCGGATGGCGTGGCCTGGGGCCGGCGCGTGGCTGAGTGAAGCGCGGAGTCAGCTCCGGTGGCCGATGCTGGCCGATGTCTGGTCGCCGGCTATCACGTGGGCGAAATGGTGCGAGGCCGGCGTGTGGCCAGCAGGGTAACGTTTGCAGCGTGGGAAGGCGTCCGGCGATGCACAAAGACCGCCGGGCCGCGACCGGCCACACATCCGCCAGAACCGCGCGAGCCCGACCCAGTCGCGGCTCCGCAGATGCCAACCCGCCGAGTAACCGTCATCGCGGCCGAGTAGTGCGACCGGCGGGTAGATACGAGTTTCGTGCGGCCGCCCGAGCCGGGCCAACTCGGCGCCCATTGCATAGGTCGGGGCGAGACTGTTGTCGTTGTATGCCTGAGCGAGAAACAACGGTGCCTGCCCGGCGGCGATCGCAGCCAGCATGGCTTGCTGCAGCGCCGGGGCGTGTGGCCAGGTCATCGACGGACCAGCGAAGCTGACGCCCGCCCGCAACTCGGTGCTTTCTCCTAGGGCCAGCACGGTGAGTACGCCACCAAACGACGAGCCGAGCATTACTATCCGCCGGATGTCAGCCTCCGGACGTTCGGCTACCCAGTTCACCCCGGCCATCACGTCGCGCAACTCCGCACGCAACGCCGAGACCAGCTGATCACCCATTTCTGGACTGCCCCACGCTGCGGTCACCCGGTCCAACCAGAACGTGCCGGGTTGATCGTTGTGCCCACGGCGGACTGGAAGAAAGGCGGCATACCCCATGCTTTGCAACGCCTGGATCCCAGGCATGCTCATCGGAAGCAGCCCATCACTTCCATGGTTGAATACAGCCGCCGGAAATGGACCCTTACCCTCTGGTAACAGCCAGAAGCCGGCCAGCTCCCTGCCGTCGCTGAGATACGACGTACGCCACTGCTCATACGGCGCCAAATTCCGCACGGTCGCAGGCATCGTTCACCTTCCGGATCGGTTGTCGCCGCGCGGCCAACGTACCACCGCAAATAGCACGGTTCACGGCGCGCACTCTCATCATGCAGGTCCGTGCGCGCGCCGGGCTTGCTGGCGCGTAGATCACCCCTGATCTGGGCCATCTCAGGCAGTGCAGTCACGCCCAGGCGACCGCGCAGATCCGCGGTTCGGGTACGTCAGGCACATCGACCTCTCGCCGCGCAGCGTGACAAGCCGGTTCAGCCGCCTCCGATGCAATCCGGCAGCCCCGCCTGCCACTGCTGCGTTTCCCGGCCCGGCCGCCGGAAACAGCACTGGCCGGTCCGGCCGGGCGCGCCCGTGACAGACGGGGCCAAGCTACGTTATGTGTCGTGGACTGGATCAACTCGGCGCTGGCCGGAGTCGTTGCCGGCGGAGCGCTGACCTATGGATCGACGGTGCTCACGAACCGCAGCACCGCGCAGCGAGATGACAGGAAGGCCGAGGCCGAGGCTCGTGCCAAGCGGCAGGAAGAGTGGGCGGCATTCCAGATCCAGACCATCGCCGATCTGCAAGAGCAGCTGGACGCGATCTCGCCGGTGCTGGGCGTTGACACGAACGAACGTGAGCTGGAAGGCATCCTGACGGCCATGTCATCAGCCGACGGCATGCCGGCCCACCTGGTGGCCTACTCCCGCGCCATGATGCTGTGCTCGCGGCTGGAAGACATGGATCTGGCAGCCCAGATCCGCGCGTGGCTGAGCGAGACCCGGGCCGCGATAGCGGGCACCCTCGGCAATGAGTTCACGCGGTTGCGGGACGAGCGGCTGGCCCTCCAGGACGATCTCGGGCGGGCGCTGAAGAAATATCACGACACCTACGTGGCAGTCAGCCCGTGACGACGCTGGCCGGCCGCCAGTAGACAGCAGAAATATGGCGCCGGTCACAGACGGTCTATCTGGCACGCAGGCCGGAGCGTTTGCGCAGTCCTCTTCCTTGCACGTCTCCAGTGTCACGGGCGCCGCAAGGGGCGCCTTCGGCCTTCATCGCTAGGGGAAGGTCCGGTGATGATGAACGCCAGGACGTCAGGTCGGACGCAGGACCGTGCTCTTAGTTAGGAGATAAGCCGATCGAAACGCTCGCGCAGCAAAGGTCAAAACGCTCGCGCAGCAAAGAGAACTCAAAGCGCACCTCATTGCTATCTTCGAATTGAAGCTTACATATTCGCGCTTGGCATGCCATAGACGCTGGTTCGCACCGAGGAGATCATCGATCAGCTGCATGATCGGATTGACTACCAAGTCTGACCACAACGACATGCGACCGGCGGCTGGCCGTGCACACAGGTTGACCGACACTCGCGGCAGAGATCCCGCGGCCAGCGCTCGCGCTTCAGCCCACCCGTTCCGGGTACCTTGAATGCATGGCGCGTCCGAGGCTGCCTGATTCGGCCCGGGTCCCCATCAGGCTCAAGGTCTCCGAGGCTGACGCCACGGGGATAGACGAGGTGCTGACGCGGCCCGAGTTTGCCGGGTGGACCCGTTCTGAATGGTGCAGGGAGATCATCCGGACGGCCTTGCGGTACTACGTAGGAGACGTCCCGGCACCTGACCCCCGCCAGGCTCGCTCCGCCCGGAATCCCGCTACCCCTCAGTCCGTATCACCCAGCCAGCCACCCGCAGCGTCGGCTCCCGGGCCCCCGGTCCCTGCCGCAGGGTTGCCCGACCCGGCTGTCCCCCCTGACGCCAGCGAGCCCATGCCTGCTGCGCATGAGTCACCGGCACAGCCTGCGTGCCCGCATCCAGCCGACGCGCGGGACTACGAAACCGGAACTTGCGCCGCGTGCGGAGCCATCCTCTGGGACTGAGCCAAGGCAGAGTACGCCCTGGCCAGGTGTCCGCCAGCACCCGTGAACGGCGGTCAGCCGTGCCCGTCACCTTCGACATCACCCCCGGGGTACCCCACGTCTTCCAGACCTTCTCACCAATCCTCGACGAAGCCGCCGCGGCGCTGGACAGAGCCGGACACTTCCTGTCCGCGCACCTCACCGCCGCGCAACACCTCACCACATAACGAAAGGCAGCACCTTGACCACGATTGCAGGGGATTGACCCGCGCAGCCGCATGTGTTGGCCGCTATTCCGCTCGGAGCGCCGACGCAATGCGTGTCCTTGCCGCCAGCCAGCCCGGCACGATGGCGGCCAGGATGGCCAGGGCCAAGGCAGATACGCCAACCACTGCGGTCGTCACCGGCGAGATGGCGGGCTCGGGCACGACGTAAAGCTCGGTGGCGAACCGGTCCCAGAGGAATCGGCCCACCGCGATTCCGAGCGGTATCCCGATCACTGCTCCGATGGCGACAGAAACGGCTGCCTGCCAGATCACTACAGCGACGATCTGCCTGCGGGCGAAACCGAGCGTCTTAAGCAGGGCAAAGTCGCGGGACCGCCGCCGGGTCGCGGTGGCAAGTGTCACCGCGAGCGCCACGACGGCCGCGGCTCCGAGCATCCCGGCGAGGATCAGCGGCGCTGCGCCCATCGTCCGGTAGTTGACGATCTCGGCCGGCCGCTGGACCGGCGTTACCTGGATGCTCATCGTCGACCGGATCCTGGACAGCCTGGCGCCGATGCGATCGAGCCGCCGGACGGCAGCTGCCTGGTTGATCCCCTGGCGGAATCGGACCAGGATCGTGTTCGGGCCCTGCAAGGCGCGGTCCTTGATGTTGCCGGTGAGCAGATCCGGCGGCAGTGCGCTGGCAGGCAGCAGGGCGCCCATGCCGAGCGAGGGGTGAATCCCGTGGCCGATGCCGATGGCCGGCATCGTCGCCGTCCCGACGACGCGCATGTGCAGCGTCCTCTCCCCGTTGAACACCCGCACCGTGCCACCGACCCGCCCGCCGGTCTGAGCGAGGGTTTCCTCGCCCAATGCGATCTGGCTCGGCCCCACTGGCAGGTGACCAGCCAGAATCGGCGGATAGACCCGGCGACCCAACATGCCAATGACCGGGACGCTACGGCCGTTGATCTCGAGCGAGTCAAAGTAAGCGCCCGACCAGGCGGCGACATCGGGATCACCACCGAGCAGGCGATTAGCTAGCGGCAGCGGAATGTAGCCGTAGCCATTGGCAGCGAGGATCTCCCTGTCCCAGGTCCAGCCGTAGAGCGCAGGATGCGAAACGAGATTACTGAGGCTGGCCCCGAAGACCAGCGAGCCCACCAGGATGACCAGCGCTACGGCGGTGCCGGTGATGCTCGGCCGCCCGCGCCTGGCGCTGCGGCCTGATCCGGGCTCTAAGGCAAAGCCGGTGCCGACCGTCGCCGAAGCCGGGAGGCCCAGTGGTGCCGCAGCGGCCACCACAGCCGGACGGCGGGTGACCTGACCTCCGCGCTCGAAGCGCTGTGCGGCCTCGGCATAGGCGAGCAGCGCAGTCGCGCCTGCCAGCACCAGCAGCAGGAACGCCGCACCCGTGGCGAGCACAGTCCAGTCGGCTGAGATGCCGGGGTCTGGCTCGAGCCTGTGTAGCTGTCCCAGCGGAGCCAGCGGCGAGAGGGCCACGGCAACGCCAACAGCCAGCAGGATTCCGAGCCCGATCGCGCTCATCACACCGATGCAGATGTCCAACCCGATGACCAGCGGCGAGGCCCCTAGCGCCCGCAGCACCTTACGCTCATTCCGGCCGCCGGCAATGATGCGACGGACGGCCTGCAGGGTTAGCACGATCGCAGCCAGCCCGGCGATCAGGCCGAACACGCCGGCCGCGACCGACTCGGGCCTGATCGCCCGCTCGCCCTGGCCTTCCACAGCAGAGGTGACCCGGAATGCCTGCTGGGTCCCGCGCGGGAGCAGCTTGACGTACTCCCGCTGTACGGCCGCAACACCCCGGTCACCCCGGTCCAGCCGCAATCCGACCCAGACGTAACCCGCGCAGCAGTCCAGCTCCTGCCTGGTCAGCGCGGGCGTCGCCAGGATCCGGTAGATCCGGTCGACATCATCCTGGACAACCTCATCGGTGAACACCCCCACACCGGTAACCGTCAGCCGGACGCGGTGGACCGGCGGCCTGGTCATCGGATTGAAACGCGGATCGCTGACGTCCCGGCCGGAATAGAGATTGATGGTCAGCGACTGGCCGACATGCAAGCCGAAGCGATCCGCCATCTGCTCGCTGATGACCACCTCACCGGGCCGACGAGGGTTGGCGCGCCGGCCCCTCGTGATGATCACCCGGTCCTGGCTGAAGTAAAGCCCATCGAGCGAGCCAACCAACTCCACCTGCTGATTGAAGAAGGTCCGCCGGTCAGCGAATCCCGAGCGCAGCGCGCGCAGCGCGTACAAGGCGACATACGCCTTGTCGGACGCCACACCCGGCAAGTCCGAGATTCGGCGCAACACCTGCGGGCTGTACCCACCGGGATCCACGTCCAGGTTGGACGGGTTGCTCGCCATCAGGATCCGCGGAAACGCTGACTGAGTCCGGCGAGCGGCGGCCACGCTGCCCATGGCCACCCCGCCGATGATTCCCACTATCAGTGCGATCGCCAGGTAGCCGACCCGGTCCCGGCGCAGCACAGCACCGAGCCGATACCACGCGGCTGAAACGGCCAGGCTCCCTCGCCGGTCGCCGGGCCTGGGCCTTTGGCTCATCTATCCGTTATTCCACGCATCTGTGACCAGGGCCAGGGCACTGCCACGAGCCGCATGGTGATGCCAGCCCCACAGGTCCGCAGACTCTGCGGGCAGCCGGGCAAGGCCAGGAACGATATCGGACAGTGGAAGGTGGGGGCAATCTAAGGCCGGGGGGATGGACTGGGCCAGGCGACGAGGGCGTCGCGCATCGTGCCGAGCGGCGGTGCTCCGAGGGCGAGGAGGGCTTCGTGGAAGCGCCGGAGCGAGAATTTCGTGCCCCAGGCGGCTAGGGCCTGGTCCCGAAGCGACATGATCTCGAGCTTGCCCCACGTGTAGCGCCCGTAGGTGGGGTCGTAGGTAGCCCTCGTCGCTTCGCTCCTGGCGGCCGGGCCGAGCAGGAAGGCGTCGGCCTCGAAGCGCGCCGTGGCGTCATCCACGGTCATCGTCCCCTGATGGATGCCGAGGGCGGAGGCAAGCCCGGTCACCCCGACGAGGGCCTCGAGGTAGACGCCGATGGCGAATCGGGGGTCGTCTGCCCTGAAGCCCTGGTCGACCATCAGCTCCTCGCCGTAGTGTGCCCATCCCTCGACGAACGCCTCCGAGAACAGGCTGCGCCTTACGTCTCCCCGGACGAGCCGGCGGAGCATCCGGCCGTGAGCGAAGTGACCGGGAGTGACCTCGTGCACCGTGACCGCGGGACCCCTGGTGGCGCTGAAGACGGCCAGCCACTCGTGCCTGGCCTCCTCATCCCAGGACTCGTCGGGCGGGCTGACGTAGTAGCGAGCCGGGGCGTCGTCCTCGAAGGGCGCGGTCCAGTACATCGTGGCCGCAGCCCATCGCCGGGACGCGGGAGCCGGGCCGACCTCGCAAGCGCCGCCCGGAGGCGGCAGGAGGTCGTTGTCGATCACGAAGGCCGTGGCCTCGTCGATCGTCTCCCGGGCGGCTGCGTAGATCCCCTCTTCGCCCGGGTGGTCTCGGAGGAGCTCCCGTACGAGCCGCGACGGCGTCACCCCCGGCGACAATCGCTCGCACGCCTCATTGAGTCTGGCGCGAAGCCGGTCGCGCTCGGAGTCGGCACGCTCCTCCAGGCGGCCGAGATCGACCGGCATCGACTCCGCAGGGCCGAGCAGGCGGGCGAGTGCCGTCGCGCCGAGCGAAGCATCCGGGTTGCCCGAGGCGGCGGCATCCTCGATTCGCCCAAGCAGCCTGCCGTGCGCCTCCAGGGCGGCGACCTCGACGTCGGTCGTGCCGTTAATCCCCTCGGCGAGTCCTCTCACCGTCTGAACGAGCGCACTGGCCACTGGCGCCGGAACGGCCCGCAGCGACTCCAAGGAGGCGTCGACTGCCTCGGGCCATTGGGCAAGGTGTGCCTCCCGCGCCTGCCGGCGCTGCGGCTCGGGGGCGTACTCGCGGTCGTAGCACGACAGGTCCAGGTTCTGGATGTGCGGAAGTGGGTTCCACTGCAGGATCTCGGTCTCGGCTTCGGCGCGGGCGGCCTGCTCGGCGGCGCTGAGATGACTCTCGTCGTGGCGGTCGGCGAGGCGCTCGCCCGGCGATGAGGACCCGAGGCGTTCCAGGGCCGCTTTGTGGCCGCTCGGCGAGAGGTCCATGACGACGCCGTCGTACTCGTGGACTCCTGCGAGCTCCCGGATGACCGGGACCTGCACGTCCCATACGGCTTTGAGGCGACGATCAGGCATAGCGGCAGACTAGTAGCGGTACCTCCTAGTAGCGGTACCTCCGAAACGCTGGCAACCCGAGGCCAGCGGCGCCCTGATGGAGCGAGCATGTCCAGTGATACAGATCGCGTGCCGGTCGTCGCGATTGGCAGCGGCAAGGGCGGCGTCGGCAAGACAACGGCAGCGGTGAACATTGCGCTGGCGCTGAGCGCAGATGGCGTTCGCGTGGGCCTGGTCGACGCGGACCTGTACGGGCCGGACGCAGCGCACATGATGGGCCTGCGCCGCAAGGCGGATGCCGCCCACGTCACCGTGTTTGCCGCCAGCGGAAGTGCCGCTTCCCGGCTGCAGGCGGTAACTCAGCACGGAGTCCAGCTCGCCTCCGCGGCGTTCCTGATCGGTGAGGGCCAGGGCCTCGGCGTGCAGGCCCCGATCGCCCAGCTGCTAGTGCACCGGCTTATTTCTGGCACTAGCTGGGATGATCTCGACTGCCTGATCGTGGACCTGCCACCGGGCACCGCCGACATCCAGCAGCTCGTGTTCGCCCTGGGGACACGGACCACATTCGCGGTGCTCGTGGTGACACCCCAGATAGTCGCGCACCGGGACGCGCACCGGATGCTGCACGAGCTGAACCGGAGCCGGGCGCTCACCCTCGGCGGCATCGAGAACATGGCCGGGCAGATCTGCCCGAGCTGCGGTCAGACCACACCCCTATTCTCGCCGGCGCCGCTAGAGGAGACGATCTGGACGCGGACCCCGAAGCTGGCCAGCATCCCGTTCAGCACCCGGGCCGCGCAGGACGCCGACCGCGGGCAGCCCGTCATGATCACCCAGGCCATCCCCGAGCAGGTCGCCGCCTACCAGCTCGTAGCCCGCAAGATACAGACCGCGCTGAGCAGCGGCAGCGGGCCGCTGAACCTGAACTAGCCGCCGGCAGCCAGTGCCGCAGCCGCCGAAGGGAGAGCCAGCTCCGGCACGGCCGGGCCTCACGTGACGCAAGCGATCTCAGTTCCGGAAGATTTCTGCTCGGCGGTATGCAGATCGGCGGGCTGTCGGAGTTAACGGGTTGTGAGCAACGAGCAGACGGAGTTCGCGGAGTTCTTCCAGGCCAGCTGGGAGCCCTGCCTGCGGGCGGTGGTGACGGTCGTCGGCCGTCCGCAGCTGGCCGAAGACCAGGTGGCGGAGGCGTTCGCCAGAGCCTGGGTGTCGTGGCGGAAGGTCAGCCGCCATCCGGCCCCGCGAGCATGGGTAGTGCGCACCGCGCTGAACACCGGGGCGTCGTGGTGGCGGCTGCGCCGCCGCGAACTGCCCCTGGCTGACCACGACCTGACGGCTCCCGGCGACCTCGGCGGTGGCCTCGATGCCACCTTGCTCACGGCGCTATGGCGGCTGCCCCGCAGGCAGCGTGAGGTGATCGCGCTGCGCATCTTCCTTGATCTCGACACCGCCACCATCGCCAGGCAGCTGGGGATCGAGGCCGGAACGGTCCGGATGCACTTGTCCCGGGGCGTAACGGCGCTGCGCCACGAGCTCACCCCGACCAAGAACATGGAGGCCGATCAATGAATGTCCACGATGAGATGAGCGACAACGAGGTGCTCCGCGCCGCGTCCGACTCGCTATCCGCAATACCCATGGCCACCCCCCCGGACGTGGCGGCGATCATGGCCAGGGGCCGCGCGCGCCGGAGGCACCGGCTCTCCGCAGTCACGGGCCTATCGGTGGCCGGCGTCGCCGCCGGTACCGCACTGGCGCTCGGCCTGACCGGCGCGCTCGGCCCGGCCCGGGCGCCCGGCACGATCCGGACCGCGGCCTTCACGCTGGCCAGCAACTCCAACGGCACGGCGACGCTGACCATCAAACCCGGCGAGCTCCTCGACCCCGCCGCCCTGCAGAGCGACCTGGCGCAACACGGCATCCCGGCGAAGGTCACCACCGGCAGCTTCTGCTCCTCAGATTCCGCACCGGCCGGCTTTTCGCAGGTCGTGTCCTTCTCTCCGGCGGGGCCGTATACCGCGACGCCGCAAAACGGTGCGCAGCCCACCATCACGATTGACCCGGCGGCCATGCCAGCGGGCACCGAGCTCAGCGTCGGCGATTTCCAGCTCAGCTCGGGCGAGTTCTCGGGCCAGCAGCAGGCCGACTTCGTGCTCATCGACACCAGCTCCTACACCTGCAGCAGCACTCCGCCTGACCCAAACGGCCTGCCTGTCGGCTACGGCCCAGCTGACGGCATCGGGCTGCTATACGGCGGTCCCGGCCCGGCCGGGTCGTGATCGCCTAGGGGCCGCAACCGACTGCTCCGGCCCGGGGGCGCCGGCCGGCGCCCCCGGGCACCCGTGAGCCTGCTCCCGCGATCCCGGATGCACGTCCATCTACTACCGGGAGGCTCCGGCGGCCGCCTCATCATTGGCCCCATTTCCGGAAGCAGACCGTCCGGGATCAGCGCTATCTTGCCGTCCATGACAGCAACCAACGATTCGGCCGACCCGGCGCCCGCCTCCCCCGATGAACCGATGGATGCGCAGTTCGGACCGCACCGGTTCTACGCCGGCGAGGGCGGTGGCAGCGAGCAGTTCCGGGGCGCCCGGTTCGACGTCGCGGACCTGCGCGGAGCCAGGTTCACCGACTGCGACCTGACCGGCGTCACGATCAGGGACGGCTGGCTGGTGAACGTGAGCATCTCCGGTTACCTCAGCAATGTCACGGTCAACGGCGTTGACGTGAGCGATTTCGTCAGCGCCGAGCTGGACCGCCGGCACCCGGAGCGAGTGCAATTCCGCGACGGGCAGACGGCCGATGACGTCCGCGCGATATGGGACACCATCGAACGGCTGTGGGCGCAGGCCATCGAGCGAGCCGGCCGGCTGCCCGCGGCGGCGCTGACTCAGCAAGTCAACGAGGAGTGGTCATTCGCGCAGACACTGCGCCATCTGGTCTTCATCACCGACGCATGGGCCAGCCGGACGGTGCTGGACGAGGAAATGCCGTACCACCCGCTCGGCCTGCCGCAGAGCTGGTATCCGGCGGCGGACGCGGCCGCGGTTGGCATCGACCTGACTGCGCAGCCCGGCTACGCCGAGATCCTGGCCGCCCGCGCCGACCGGATGGCCGTGATGCGGCGCATCGTGGCCGGCCTGACCGACGCCGGCCTGGGACGGCTGTGCCGGCGCTCGCCCGCTCCCGGTTACCCGGACGAGCAGCGCACCGTGATCGACTGCGTCAGCGTGGTGATGGACGAGGAGATCGAGCACTACCGGTTCGCGGTCCGCGACCTAGCCGTGCTCGAAGCCGGCTAGCAAGTTTCAGGCAGAGAACACGAAATCTGCTCCGGCCGGCCCAGCCGGCCGGAGCAGCCACCGCGTGCGGCGGCCTGGCCACTATCGGGCGTACCGCTACGCTCACTCGCCTCTCGATGCTTCGGCTCTCGTCCGCGTAGGCTTGACGTGGAAAGGCAGCGAGCGCTGGGCCGTCCGGTGCAGGTCAGCTCGCTCGCGCTAATGATCGAGATACCGGTGCCCGGGAGCGTTGAGCGAGCTCTCGGTGAGTGCTTGCGCCAGGGCCTTGCGGTCCGGTCCGAGCGAGAGCTCGCCGGCCGCCCTGGAAGCCGTCATTATCATCTGGCGTGCCCGGGTAAGCCCGGGACGCTTGAGCTCAGTGAGTGGCAGGGCAAAGCCTGGTTCTCCGTGAACGAGCGGCGAGACTGCGGATGGGTGTCGGAGTTCGCGCACGGGATTGCGGCGGCCATGGACCGGGCCGAGGCGCCGGGGCCGCCTTGACGGCGCCATGTCGGCGTCCCTGACCCAGCGGCGCACCCACGTCATCCGGCCGGGCGCAGCAAGGTCGCGGCCAGGCTGTCAGCCAGCCACTGCGCGAAGCTGACCGCCGTCCACCCGCGCTGAGTCACCAGGAGGCGGTAGAGGTGGCCATCCATGAGGGACCAGCAGAGGTCGGCCGCCTGCTGCTCGCTGACGCCGGCGGCCAGGCCTTCTAGCGACGCGAGGTACCGGACGAACTCGGTCGCGCCGAACATCCGGTTGCGGGCCAGCTCCGAGAACAGCTGCGCAGCCGCCGGGTCGGCGTCGGCGGCGGCAGTGAGAACCGCGCTGATCGGCGCGACCCGGGACGCAACCTCGACGACCATCTGCGCCCAGAGCGCGAGCGCCCTCCGTGGATCGGGCTCGGCCTGGATCGCCTTAACGCCCGGGCGGTCTGCCAGCGCAACCGGCTCGTCATCGCCGACGATCGCCCACTCCATAGCCAGCTTGAGCAGGACCACCTTGCCGCCCACCGAATTGAAGACGGTGCGCCTGCTAACACGTGCCGCGGCCGCGATTGCATCGATTGTCGTGGCCGCGTAGCCGCGGGCAAGAAACAGCTCACGGGCTGCGGTGACGACGGCCCGCCGGGTGCGCTGGGCCTGCTCGTCACGCACCTCGGATGCGTAGCGCTTTACCGGCTGGCTCATCGCGTCACGCTACCCGGCTTGACGATCCCGAAATTTAGATGCACTATAGGTGCAGTTATCACACTCTGAGTGTATCAAATGCAAGAGGTGATTGTCATGCGCGTAGCGATCATCGGCGCGGGTCCGGCCGGCTTGTTCATCGGCGCGGGCCTGGCGCGCCGCGGTCACCAGGTCACCGCCGTCGAGCGCGACCCGGGACCAGCCGCAGACGGAAGCTGGCCGCGGCGCGGCGTCATGCAATTCCACCACGCGCATGCGTTCCGGTATCAGGTCGTGCAGGCCCTGCAGCAGGAACTACCTGATGCCCTGCAGCGGTGGTCCGCCGCCGGTGCTGAGCGTGCCCAGATGCGCTTGCCGGATGGGCGCGAGGTCCCGATGGCGATGCTGTCCCGCCGGGCCACGTTCGAGCGCGCGCTACGGGCATCGGCCCTGAAGGTGCCCGGCCTGCAAGTGCGCCGCGGGCATGTCGACGGCGTCACTAGCCAGCGCGGCCGGGCTGACGGCATCCGGGTCGACGGGGCCGCGCTGCCTGCCGACCTGGTGATTGACGCATCGGGACGCGCCGGGCGAGCGACGCGGTCGCTGCGCCCCGCACCGACCAGCGGCGGGCCGTGCGGCATCGCCTATGTCGACCGGCAGTACCAGCTTCACCGCAGCGACGAGCCCGGGCCGCTGGTATCTCCGATCGCGTGGCAGGCAGACTTCGACGGTTACCAGGCCATTATCTTCCTGCACGAGCACGGCGTCTTCTCCGTGCTCCTGGTGCGGCCCACCGCTGACCCTGTCTTGTCCCAGCTCCGGCACGAGGCTGCCTTCACGGCCGCATGCCTGGCCATCCCCGGCCTGGCCGACTGGGTCGACCCCGATCGGGCCCGGCCGATCACGGCGGTGCTTCCGGGCGGCCCGCTGCTCAATGCCTACCGCGGCCAGACCGGCCACGACGGGCGGCTCGCCCTGCCAGGACTGGTCTTCGTCGGCGACGCCGTGGCCACCACGACACCGACGTTCGGCCGAGGGATCGCAACTACCATGCTGCAGGCCCAGCAACTACTGCAGCTCATCGACGAGCACGGCACTGACGCGGACACGGTCGGCGAAAGCTTCGATGCCTGGTGCGCCGGCCAGATCAAGCCGTGGGTCGACGATCACGTCCAGATGGACGAATCGACCCGGCGCCGCTGGGCGGGCGAGGACGTGGATATCAGCCAGCCCCTGCCGTCCGACCTCATCCTCGCGGCCGCGGCGGCCGATCCCAGCATCCGCCCCGTCATCGGCGGGTACCTCGGCATGACCGAGCTGCCCGACTGCCTGCGAGTGGCCGAGCCGCGGGCCCGCGCACTTTACGCGAGCGGCTGGCGCCCCCGGCTGGCAACAGGACCGGGCCGCAACGAGCTCGCCGAGATCGTCAAGGCTGCCCTGCAGGCATCACCGGCACCAGCCACGGTTAGCTGATAGGGAGCGCAGGCGGTCGGCCGGTCGCCTCCCCGGGCTGCAAGAACGTCAGGGCTGTCTTCGTGAACGCTTCCGGCTCGGCGGCGTGGATCAGGTGGCCGGCCGGGATGGTCTCATGCCGGGCGCCCGGGATCAGCCGGGCAAGCTCGGCGACCCGGTCCTGGGGGACGGTGCTTTGCGGGCCGCCGGCGATGACGAGGGTCGGCGCGGTGATCCGGCTGAGCCGCTCCAGCCAGGCCGGGTCGGGATCGTCAATCTGCCTCCGGATGGCCAGCACCATCTGCCAGTCATACGGCAGCTCCCCGGCTGGCCTCGCGGGGATGTCCCGCTGCCGGGGAAGCAGCGCCGCGACGTCCTCCAGGATCAGCCGGCTCACTCGCTCCGGCTGATCGCCGGCCACCAGATAGGCCACGAGCCCGCCCATCGAGTGCCCGATCAGGTCCACCTGGTCTAGCGCCAGGGCGTCCAGGAACCCCAGTACATCGGCCTCCATGGCCTCCACCGAGTAGCAACCCGGCCAGGATGACGACCGGTGGCCGCGCAGGTCAGGCGCATACACCCGCCAGTGCCGGGCGAAGGCGGGCGCCACGCCGCCCCAGTCCGCCGCGCCCTCGCCCAGGGCATGCAGCAGGACGAGCGGCGGGGCAGCAGGCGAACCCCAGACCCGGTAAGCCAGCCGGACTCCCCCGAACTCGACCGCGCAGTGATCCGCCATGCCTGGAAGATAACCGCGGCGATCCGCCGTCAAAGCAGCGTTCACCACGGGCCGAAACACCGTGCCACTGTTTGCCGTGACGGTCCTGTTTTCCCGGCGGCACCGGGCCGTCCGGCACCGACAGCGCGCGGTCAGCCAGCTGAGGCGGCCGTACTGGTTACCGGCGACGCCGGGTAGTACGAGCCGATGATGTCGGCGGCCGTGGGCACCGGGGGCGTGGCGACCCGGGCCGCCGAGTCGCGGCCGAACTCCCGGAACGCCGCCAGCTCAGGCAGGGGGTTAGACCCGTCCGGCGTATCCGCGGACGACACGTGCACGAACGACACGCCGTCGTCGAGGCGGACGACCTTGTACTCGACGTTGCCCGGCTGCTCAGCCCGCAACTGCTCGAACACCGCCTCGATCAGGCGCACGTGCTCGGCGACGGCCTCGGGCCGCACTTTGTAGCTGACGACGACGCTGCTGATCACGCTGCACTCCCTGGTGGCTGGGCCCCGCCTTGGCTTCGAGCTTGAACCCGCGGCGCATGCCGCTCTCGAACACGCCAGGCCGGTATCACGCGAGTAGCATCTTGCCATTGGCGACGGTAACAGCCCTTAGTAGCATGATGCAATGCACAGGACAAACCTTGCCGCGCTGCCCTGCTCGCTGGCCCGGACCCTGGAGATCGTCGGCGAGTGGTGGACGCTGCTGGTACTCAGGGACATCTGCTTCGGCTGGAACCGCTTCGACGAGATCCATGACCATCTCGGCATCGCCCGCAACATCCTGAAGGCCCGGCTGGACACCCTCGCCGACAGCGGCATGATCGTCCGCCGCCGCTACCAGCAGCACCCGGACCGTTATGAGTACCTGCCCACCGGCAAGGCGACGGACTTCGTGCCGGCCCTGCTGGCGCTGGTCGCCTGGGGCGACCGCTGGACCGCCGACGACGGTCCCCCGATCCTGTTCTCGCACCGGACCTGCGGCCACGACACGACCGCGACGGTGGTCTGCTCGGCATGCTCGGTGCCGCTGGCCCGCGACGACATCGACTTCCGCCCCGGCCCCGGAATGCCCGTCTCGGCGCTGGCCGGCGAACCGCGGCACCGCCCGTGAGCCCGCCCGGCGACGTGGATCCGGCGGGAGTCCTAGAACCATGCTTACCGTGACCAGGCTTCCCACGCTTACCGACCGGTCTCCCGTCAGCGGCGCGATCCGGTTCGCCGCGGCGGACGGCGGCCGGGAACTCGCCAGCGGCGAGCTGCTGACCTGGTCGCACCTCGGCGACGAGACCGGCCGGCTCATCCGCGTCCGGTGGGCGGAGGGCCAGGCCGCGGCCGCGGGCGCCGTCATCGACGCCGCGGTCCGCGCGGCCGCGCCCGGCACCGAGCTGCACCTGATAGCCAGCGCCGAGGAGCACGAATGGCTCGATGAGCGGCTCGCGCTGTTCAGGTCGCGGGAGTTCACGCTGTGGCAGGAGAAGGAAGGCTTCTGGTGGGCCGACGAGGGGCAGCAACTGCCCGCGCCCGAAGGCGTCACCGTGCGCACGCTCGCCGAGATTGGCCGCGAGCGCTACGCCGGGGTCATCGCCGCGTGCACCGCCGGGACGCTCGACCGGATCGACGCGGACGCGATTGCGTCGATGGGCGGCGCCGGGTGGGCTGCCGCGCTGATCGGCGAGGCGGCCCGGCCGGACGAGGAAGACATCTGCTTCATCATCGAGAACGCGGCCGGTGACCCGGCCGGCTACGTCGCGGTCGGCGCCCTCGACGAGGACGCCACTGGCACCATCATGCATATCGGGGTCGTGGCCGGCCAGCGCGGTCACCGCTACATCGACCAGCTGCTGCGGCTCGCGAACCGCGCCGCCCGCTCCCGGGGCTGGGCGGGCATGCTGTCCGATGTCGACGTCCGGAACGCCCCGATGCTGGCCGCCATGGCCCGCAATGGCCATCGCGCCGACCGGCGGCCGTGGCACAAGTGGATGTACCGGCGCGTCGCCGGATAAGCCGGGATCCGCATCGCCGCGGCGATCTTTGACCGACTGAGCTCCGCGCGGCAGCCAACTACCGCAGCATCCCGGTACCGCCGGAAACCGAGAATTCGGCCGCCGTTCACAACCCGGACGCATGGGTCCGGGATGCTCATCGCGCGGCCGTATTCATGTCCGGAGATGGCGCGGGGATGAGGAGATGACTGATGGATAGCCCCGGTGCAGCCGGCCCGGTCATGCCCGGCGCGGTCATGGCATGAGTCCGGGACACCAGGCCACGACCAGTGCCAGGTCCGGTGCCCCGGCCGGGATCGCGGAAGGCCGCCCCACCGGGCTGGCCAGGCTGCGGGATCCCCGGTTCCTGCTGTCGTCGGCCAGGCGGGCCGGGCGCTCGTCCCTGATGCTCGCCCGCATGCCGGCGGCCGCGGCCGGGATGCTGCCCGGCTTCCTGATCGTCGGCGGCCAGCGGTGCGGCACTACCTCGATGACCCGTGCGCTCAGCGAGCACCCGGCGATATTCGGTGCCGCGATGCACCTGGAAGTGCACTACTTCGACGGTGCCTACAATCGCGGGCTGGCCTGGTACCGGAGCCATTTCCCGCTCCGGGCGTCCGCCCGGCTGGCGACCCGCGCGGCGGGGGCGAGCCCGGTGGCCTTCGAGTCGAGCCCTTACTACATGTTCCACCCGCTGGCCGCGGAGCGGATCTCCCGCGACCTGCCGGGGGTGAAACTGCTCGTGCTCCTGCGCGACCCGGTGGAACGGGCCTATTCCGGCCACGCCCACGAAAGCTCCCTGGGCTTCGAGACAGAAACATTTGAACGAGCACTGGAACTGGAACCCGCCCGCCTCGAAGGCGAGGTCGAACGGATCCTGGCCGACCCGGCGTACATCAGCCGTAGCCACCAGCACCACGCCTACCGGGCCCGCGGGGAGTACGCCCGGCAGCTTGAGCGGCTGGAACGGGTTTTCGGCCGGGAGCGGATCCACGTCGTCGACAGCGATGCCTTCTTCGCCGACCCCGGGCCGGTCTATGACGGGGTGCTTGAGTTCCTCGGGCTGCCCAGCAGCGGCCGTCCCGTCTTCAAGCGCCGCAATTCCCGCTCGCGCGCGCCCATGACGAGGAAAGTGCGGACCGCCCTGGAGGAGCACTACCGGCCGCATGACGAGCGCCTTGCCCGGTGGCTCGGCCACCAGCCGAGCTGGCGACAATAACGGCGTGCTCGCGGATAAGCGCGATATCAAGCTCCGATACTGGGCACCGGCATTCTGATTTGTAATGAAGAAAGCGAAACGGGCGAGCCGCGGCCAGGGCCGCCACGGCCGGGGCACTGCTCGCGCTTTGCCGGGCACGATCCGGGCCGATCCAGCGTAAACCCCGCAGACGGGCAGAACGTCTACCAGTTTGTGATGGTGCCGCTCCTTGACAGACATTGTCTGGGCGGGTCTATCGTGGCCGGTATCGCACCAGAAAGGAACAGTATTTTATGAAACGGTTTTTCAGACTTGCCACGTTGGTGGCCACGACCGGCATGATCATGGGGGCCGGACTCGTGGCCGCGGGGGCTGCCAGCGCTAGCGCCGGCGGGAGTCACGCGAATCCCGGCGGGACGATCCTGCGGGCTCCCGGCAACAACTCCGGGCTTCCCACGATCACCTTCAACTGGGCGGGCTACGCGGCCACGGCCGCGAAGAAGTTCAACTTCGTCTCCAGCCGCTTCGTGCAGCCGGCGGTCACCTGCACGGGCAAGCCCAACCGCTGGACGTCGCAATGGGTCGGCCTGGACGGGTTCACCACCGACACCGTGGAGCAGACCGGCACCTTCTCCTTCTGCGGCGGCAAGGCCAACATGACCCCCCAGTACGAGGCCTGGTACGAGATGTTCCCGGCGGGCTCGGTGAACGTGTTCAGGGTGAAGCCAGGCGACACTATCAACACCGCGGTCAAGTTCACCGGCGGCAAGTTCCACATCTCCATCGCCGATGCGACCAGCGGCAAGAGCTTCTCGATCAGCAAGGGCTGCGCCATCTGCCAGCGGGCATCGGCTGAGTGGATCATCGAGCGGCCCGCGCTGTGCAACAACACGGAGACCAAGTGCTTCATCACCGCGCTGGCTGATTTCCACCTGGCCACCATGACCAAGGCACGGGCCTCGGTGTCCGGCGGGAAGGTCAAGGGTATCGGCGGGTTCAGCAACGTGCCGATCTTCATGGTCAACCCGTTGAAGAGCGGCGGGTTTATCTCGCTTGCTGCTCCCAGTGCTCTGAGCGGTCCCAATTTCGCCGTAGCGTGGGAGCGGTCAGGGTCAACGGTTCCGATCACGCTCGGCCCGAGGCAGTAACGCCACCAGCATGATCTGATCAGCATCAATTAGTGCCCCGTGCCCGCCCCGGCTGACTCAGCCGGGGCGGGCACGACGCTGCTGAGCGGGCTTCCCTAGCATGGCTGCATGAGCGACTACGAACTGGCCCATGAGTACGAGACGATCAACCTCTACCGCCGGGACGCCGCCGCGAAACTGGAGCTCAACCGTCCCGGCAGCCTGAACTCGTGGGACAGGCAGCTCGGCATCGACCTGCTCGCCGCCATCAGGTCCGTCGGCGCCGATCCGGCTGTACGGGCGGTGACGATCACCGGCGCGGGGCGCGCGTTCTCCAGCGGCGCGGACCTCAAGGCGGGCCTCGACCGGACGCCGGCCGGCGACCCGGACCTCTACAGCGTGCTGACCGAGCGCTATCACCCGATCATTGTCGGGATCCGGGAGATGCCCAAGCCGGTGATAGCCGCGGTGAACGGCGGCGCCATCGGGATCGGCCTGTCGCTGGCCCTCGCCTGCGACCTGGTGGTCGCCGCCGAGTCGGCGTACTTCCTGCTCGCGTTCGTGAACATCGGCCTGGTGCCGGACGGCGGATCATCGGTCTTCGTGCCTGCTCGCGTGGGTTTTGCGCGTGCGGCCGAGATGGCGATGCTAGGCGAGCGGATCGGGGCCGCCCGCGCGCTGGAGTGGGGCCTGGTCAACCAGGTCTGGCCGGACGAGGAGCTCGCCGACCGGGCCGACAGCCTGGCCGGCCGGCTCGCCGCCGGCCCTACCAGGTCCTACGCGGGCGCCAAGCGCCAGCTGAACAGCTGGCTCTACGACCGGATGGACAAGCAGCTCGAGCTTGAGGCCCAGATCCAGCAGGAGGCCGGCGGTTCCGCCGACTTCGCTGAGGGAGTCCTGGCCTTCACCCAGAAGCGGGCGCCGCGATTCACCGGCGCGTGACCGGCGCCAACCCGGGCGGTTACCGGAGGGAGCCCGCATGGCGCTGAGCCGGCTGCGGCTGGCCCGCCCGGTGCTTGTGCTGCTCGGCTTCGTCTGCGCGCTGGTGCTCGTGGACACGGTATTTTTCACTGCGCTGACCCCGCTGCTGCCGTACTACACCCGCACGGCCGGGCTATCGAAGGCCGGGGCCGGGCTGCTGGTCGCCGCCTACCCGCTCGGCACCCTCGTCGGCGCGCTGCCGGGCGGGCTGCTCGCCTCCCGGCTGGGAGACCGGCGGGTAGTGCTGCTGGGACTGGCGCTGATGAGCGCATCGACGCTGGTGTTCGGCTGGGCCTCGGCCCCGGCCGTCCTGGTTGCCGCGCGCTTCGCCCAGGGTCTCGGCGGAGCATGCACCTGGGCCGCGGGCATGGCCTGGCTGGCGACGGCCGCCCCGCCAGAGCGGCGCGGTGAGCTGCTGGGCACCGCGCTGGGCGCCGCGGTTGTCGGTGCGCTCTTCGGCCCGGTCGTCGGAGCGGTCGCCGACCAGATAGGGACCGGACCGGCGTTCTCCGCCGCCGCGGTAGCCGGCACCGCCCTGTTCGTGGTCGCCTTCTTCGTGCCCGGTCCGCACGCCTCGGCCCCGCAGGGCCTGCGGGCGGCCTGGCCCGCGATCCATGACCGGCAGGTCAGCACCGGCATGTGGCTCACGATGCTGGCCGGCCTGGCCTTCGGAGTGCTGGATGTACTCGCCCCGCTGCGCCTCAGCCAGCTGGGCGCCACGGCGACGGTCATCGGGGCGGCCTTCCTGGGGGCGGCGGCTATCGAGTCAGCGCTCTCGCCGCTGATCGGCCGGCTGTCGGACCGCCGTGGCGCGCTGCTGCCAGTCCGTCTATCGCTGGCCGTCGCGGTAGTGGTCAGCCTGCTGGCGCCGCTGGTGGAGCCCGCGTCCGTACTGGTGGTCCTGCTGATCCTGGGGCTGCCCGCCTACGGCACGCTGTTTACCCCGGCCACGGCGCTGCTGAGCGCCGGCGCCCACCGCCTGCAGCTCAACCAGGGGCTGGCGTTCGGGCTGGCCAATCTCGCCTGGGCCAGCGGGCAGGGCATCGCCGCCGGGGCGAGCGGGGCGCTGGCCCAGGCGACGTCTGATGTCGTCCCGTACGCGCTCCTCGCGGGTACCTGCCTCGCGACGCTGGTCGTGCTCCGGCCGGGGGCTCGCGGGAGCCGGGCGGTGCTGGGCGAGAAGGCCGAGTAAGAAAGAAGGCCCCCGTAGCCGAGAAGGCTCAGTAGGACTGCCCGAACAGTGCCGAGAATCGCCCCGGGCGGCCGTCGACGACGCAGATGTCACCCGGCGCCTCCAGGTACTGCGGCAGGCACCGGATGCTGACGGCCAGCGGCTTCAGCAGCGCTTCACAGTCCGGCTCCCCGCACCACGCCCCGAGTACGAATCCGCGCCGGTCACGGAAGAACTGCTCCATCTCCGCCAGCGTGGTGATGCCGGTGTGGATGCCTTCCCGGAGCCTGGTGCGGGCCTGCTCTAGCAATCCCTCGTGCACCTCACGCAGCGCTCCGGTCATCGCGTCGAGCGCGTCACCGAAGCCTGCCGTGCGCAGAGTGCGGTGATCGAGGCGAACCCGGTAGGAGACCGTGCGGGCGGCCAGGTCCCGTGGTCCCACCTCGACGATGACGGGGGCGCCCTTCTTTATGTAGCTCCATCGCAGGTCGGTAGCCCGCTGCTCGCTGGTCTCCACGAGCACGCGGTCCGGGTCGATCCCGCCCGGCCCGGTCAGCGCGGCGGCGACCTCCTGGGCATAGGCCAGCACAGCTACGCTGCTCTCGCCGCGCAGGATCGGCACGATCACGACCTGAGACGGGGCTACGGCCGGGGGCAGCACCAGCCCGTCGTCGTCCCCGTGAGTCATGATCACCGCACCGACCAGGCGAGTGGAAATCCCGAAGGACGTGGTGTGCGCGTACTGCCGTTCATTCGCGCGGTCGAGGAAGTCGATATCGGCGGCTCGCGCGAAGTTCTGACCGAGATAGTGCGACGTGCCCGTCTGCAGTGCGCGGCCGTCCTGCATCATGGCCTCGATCGTGTAGGTCCGCTCCGCCCCGGGGAATCGCTCGCTGGCCGACTTCTCGCCGGGCACGGCCGGGATGCAGAGGAAGTCCTCGGCGAATGCCTGATACATCTCGTGCGCGTCGAGGGTGTCGGCCATGGCGGCTGCTTCCGACTCGTGCGCCGTGTGCCCTTCCTGCCACAGGAACTCGGTAGTGCGCAAGAACACCCGCGGGCGCATTTCCCAGCGGACGACGTTGCACCACTGGTTCAGCCGCATCGGCAGGTCGCGGTAGGAATGAATCCATTCGGACATCGACCGGCCGAAGATTGTCTCCGACGTCGGCCGCACGATCAGCGGCTCCTCCAGCGGCGCGGCCGGGACGAGAACGCCGTTGACGTTCTCCAGCCGGTGGTGGGTGACGACGGCCATTTCCTTGGCGAAGCCCTCGACGTGATCGGCCTCGGACTGGATGTAGCTCAGCGGGATGAACAGCGGGAAGTATACGTTGGCGTGCCGCCGGGCCCGGATCTGGCGGTCAAGCTCGGCCTGCATGAGCTCCCAGATGCGGTAGCCCCACGGGCGGATCACCATGCAGCCCCGGACGTGCGCCATCGTGGCCAGCTCCGCGGCCCGCACCACTTCCTGGTACCAGCCGGCGAAATCGTCTGCCCGGGTCGGGGAAATGGCCGCTCCGGCCGATCGTGACTGTGCTGCTGGCACCGTGACATCCTTTCGGCTCGGGAAACGGCGAAGTCCCGCGATGAAGCTGCGGTGTGGCCCTGCGCTGAAATGCACGCAGGCGAGATCAGCCAGCGTAGGGCGCCGCGCCGTTGCCGGTCGAACAGTTAACCAGGCAGTCGCGCGCCTGGTCTGCCCGGTGGCGACCAGCGGGACATCCGCGCACGCCGCCGATGAGCGGCAGGCCGGCGGGTGACTATGACACGCTTGCTGCAGTGGCCGCCGCCGGAGTGATCTCGGGCCGGTGGCCTCCGTTCGGCGCTATCAGTGACCTCACAGGAAAGCCTAGGTTGTTGGCTACGCAGACGCTCACCTTCCTCTTCACTGACATCGAGGGCTCCACGGCGATGCTGCAGAACCTGGGTGACGCGTACGCGGAGGTCCTCGCCGATCACCACCGGATCATCCGGGCCGGGCTCGCCGGGCATCACGGCAGGGAGATCGACACCCAGGGCGACGCGTTCTTCGCGGTATTTACCTCGCCGCGCGCGTGCGTGGCCGCGGCGATCGAGATGCAGCGGGCGTTCGCCTCGCACCCGTGGCCGGCCGGCCGTGAAGTCCGCGTCCGGATGGGCATGCACTCCGGCGAGGCGGCTCAGACGGCAGTCGGCCTGGTCGGCCTGGACGTTCACCGCGCCGCTCGCGTTGCGGCCGTCGCTCACGGAGGGCAGGTCGTGCTCTCCGCCACCACGGCCGCCTTGCTCCGCGACTCGATGCCGGCGGGTGCCTCGCTCAGGGACCTTGGCCTGCACCGGCTGAAGGACCTCGGCCGGCCCGAGCAGATCTTCCAGCTTGAGGCCGATGGCCTGGCGGCGGCCTTCCCGGCACTGAAGTCGCTCGATAACCCGAGGCTGCTGAACAATCTCCCGGTACAGGTGTCGAGCTTCATCGGCCGCGACGCTGAGCTCGCCGAGGTGCGCCGGCTGATCGCCAGCTCTCGCCTGGTGACGCTCACCGGCCCGGGCGGCGCGGGCAAGACCCGGCTCGCGCTCCAGGTCGCGGCCGGGATGGCGGACGGCACCGGCGACGGAGTGTGGTTCGCGGATCTCGCCCCGCTGCAGGACGCGGACCTGGTCGCGGTCACCGTGGCCAAGGTGCTCGACATCGCGGAGGACCCGGGCCGCCCTCTTCTCGACACGCTCGTCGAGGCGGTCGGCCCGCGGAGCCTGCTCGTGCTGCTGGACAACTGCGAGCACGTCGTCGACACCTGCGCCAAGCTGGCCGACGCCCTGCTCCGGAATTGCCGGAACATCGCGCTGCTCGCGACGAGCCGTGAGCCGCTGGGCATCGACGGCGAGCGCGTCCACCTGGTCCCGTCCCTCGACACCCCGGCCGATGACGATGACGTGGACGCGATCGCCGCCACGGAGGCCGTGCGGCTCTTCGCCGACCGCGCCGCGCAGCACGGGGTAACGCTCGGCTGGGACGAGCGGACCGCCTCGGTCGTCGGCCGTATCTGCCGGCAGCTGGACGGCATACCGCTGGCCATCGAGCTGGCCGCGGCCCGCCTGCGGGTCATGTCGGCGGCCGAGCTGGACGCGCGGCTCGATCAGCGCTTCGCCATCCTGACCGGCGGCTCGCGGGCGGCTCTCCCCCGCCAGCAGACGCTGCTTGCCATGGTCGACTGGTCCTGGGAGCTGCTGAACGCCGCCGAGCGGCCCGTGCTCGCCCGCCTTTCCGTGTTCGCCGGGGGGTTCGACCTGGCCGCCGTCGAGGCGGTCGCCGCTGGCGGTGACGTGCCCCCGGACGAGGTGGTCGGACATCTCGGGGCGCTGGTCGACAAGAACCTGGTGCAGTTCGACGACACCGGCGCCGGGCCAGTGCGCTACCGGCTGCTGGAAACCGTCCGGCAGTACGCGGCGCGGCAGCTCCAGGCGCAGCATCCGGCGGCGGAGAACGATGCCCGGATTGCCCATCGCGACCACTACCTTGCGCTGGCCGAAGCCGCGGCTCCGCAGCTCGTGGCCCGCGATCAGGCCGAGTGGCTGGACCGCCTCGATCTCGAGCTCGACAATCTCCGCGCCGCGATCGCGTTCAGCCTGAGCCAGGCGGACCCGGCGCCAGGCATCCGGCTGGTGGCCTCGTTGCGGATGTTCTGGAAGGCACGCGGGCACGCCACCGAAGGAGTCGAAGCCCTCCGGGAACTCCTCGATGTACCGGCTGCCCCGGCGGCCACGCTCCTGCGCGCCCGGGCGCTGACCACGGCGGCCTACCTGCTTGAGCAAACCGGCGGCTACGCGATGGCCGGGGATTACTGCGATGAGGCGCTGGTCATTGCCCGGTCCGCCGGGGACGACTACCTGATCGCTGATCTGCTGGACGTGCAAGCCTTCGTGCTGCTGCGCCAGGGCCGGCCGGACGCCGCGCTGCCGCTGATCGAGCTGGGCCTGGGCCTGGCGCGCAGGCTGGCGGAGCCTCATCTCACCGCCCGCCTGCTGGCCGTCCGGGCGTTCGCGCTGGACGTCGGCGGCGACCACGCCGGCGCGACCCGTGATGCCACCGAGTCCCTGCTGCTTTACCGCCAGGTAGGTGACCGGCGGCAGGTCGGGACCATGCTGGGCAACCTCGGGTACGCCGAGCTATCGATGGGCGAACTGGAGACCGCTCGCGGCCATCTTCTTGAGTCGCTCGACATCGCCCGCGCGCTGCATGACCACTATGGCGTCGTC
This sequence comes from uncultured Actinomycetes bacterium, assembly GCA_963707065.1. Taxonomy (GTDB): domain Bacteria; phylum Actinomycetota; class Actinomycetes; order Streptosporangiales; family Streptosporangiaceae; genus Palsa-506. The sequence continues at coordinate 438,959 of CAVPPJ010000005.1, read as the reverse complement.
TACGAGACCTTCAACCTCGGCCTGGCCGAGTACCTCAGCGGCTCCCCGGGCACGGCCGGGGATTTCTTCGCGGAATCACTTGGCCTGGCCAGCCGCGTGCGGATGCAGGCGAGCACCGCGTACGCGCTGATCGGCCTGGCGCTGGCCGGCGGCGGGGCCGGGCCGGTCCGGTCCGCCCGGCTGCACGGCGCAGCCGACTGCGCACTGGAGGTTCTGGGCGAGACCGTCGAGCCGCTGGAAGGCGGGTTGCGCGATCTCGACCGCGAGCGCCTCCGCGCCGCCATGGGAGCCGGCGCGTTCGCGGCCGAGTATGCCGCGGGGCGGGCCATGAATTCCGAGGAGATTCTTGCTCTTGCCCTCGGCAACCGGACCTGATGCGCTAGGCGTTCTGCTCGTAGGCGATGCGCAGCAGGTGCCGCACCTCGTCGTCCAGGTCCTGCACGCTGCGCAGGGAGATCTTGTGGGTGGCCTGCCCGGGCGCCGTGGCCGGCTGCAGCCGGGCGGCAGCTGGCGGGTCGGTGAAACGCAGCCCGAGATCCACCCGGTCCCTGGTGGCGGCCGCGACCGCGGCGAACTGGCGGCCGCGGACGAACGGCGTATAGGTGCTGCGGCCCTCGACGGTCACATCGCCGCCCAGGTCGCCGATCGCGGCGGCAAGCGCATCGTAGACCGGCCGCAGCGCCGCCTTCGCGCCGCTGTACTGGCCGTCCACGTACTCCGCGACGGTCGGCCGGACCCAGCCCGCGTCCCGGGCCGCCGCGTCGGCGATCGCCCACTGGCTGTTCTGCGGTATGCCGTGGGTGGACCGCAGCCACTTGCGGACCGCGTTCTGGTCGAGCGGGTCGATGCCGGAGGCCCGGACAAGCGCGACCCACTCGTTCAGCGACCGGCCGGTGCGCTCGGCCAGCGACATGCTCACCGCGGTCAGCATGTCGTCGGGTGTCTGTGCCATGCCGGACACATTAGTGGCCCTAGCGCGCCTGGCGGTGGCGGCGGCAATCCGGGCGGCGGGTTCCGGGCAGGCTCGCCCGGGCCGCCGGTTACGGCAGCATCCCGTCGACCCGGCGCATGATCTCCCGGCAGAGCCGGCCCACGTCGCCCGGATCATCGGTGAACTGCGACGGCTTGATGCAGAATGTGGTGAACCCGGCAGCTGCCTGCGGCGGGATCACCGCGAGTGCCTGGCCGAGATCGGCCACGCTGTCGCTGCCGGGAAACACGCCGCGGGTGCCGCCGACGAGTTCCAGCCCGCGCGGATCACGGCCTGCCGCCCGCATCGCCTCATCGAGGCGCCGCATCTCGTCGGCCGTGGGCAGGCCCAGCGGGTTGAACCCGTCGCCGTGCCGGACGATGCGCGCCATCATCCGCCGGTGCATGCCGGCCCCGCCGAGCCACAGCGCCGGCCCCCCGGGCCGGAACGCCTTCGGCTCGAAGTACACGTCACGGAACGAGTAGTGCTCCCCCGCGAACGAGGCCGGCGTATCCCGCCAGAGCACCGCCCACGCCTGCAGATGCTCATCCAGCAGGTCGCCGCGCCGGCCGAACGGCACGCCCAGCGCGGCGTATTCTTCCGCCAGCCAGGACACCGTCGGCAGCACGACCAGCCGGCCGCCGCTGATCAGGTCGAGCGAGCCCAGCTCGCGGGCGATCAGCAGCGGATGGCGCAAGGGCGCGATCACCGCGCCCGCGACAAGCCGGATCCGCTCGGTCACCGCCGCGATCGCCGACAGCAGCACGACCGAGCTCGGCCACGGCGTCGCCGGGTCCTGGTTGCCGGGCAGCGCGTACTCGCGCGGATTGGCCATCAGCCCGTTCCTGGCCGCGGCCGGCCCGAGGACGATGTGCTCGCTGATCATCACCGAGTCGAACCCGGCGTCCTCGGCCTCGCGCGCCCAGCGCACCAGGGCGGGCAGGTCGCGGCCCGGGGCCATGGTCCAGTTCTCGCTCAGGATCAGGCACATTCTCGGCTTGGCCATGGGTTTAGCCGCGGGCCGGGGGGCGGATACCGCGGAATTCCCAGTCGCCGCCGAATGCGGTGGAGACGACTTCCTCGCTCTCGGTGGGCTGCGCGCCGAGATCAGCCGGCACCGGCAGCGGCCCGGCGGCGATGTGACTGGTCAGCTTGCCGAGACCGTCGACTTCCACCTCGACCACGTCGCCGGGCTGGACCGGGCGGGAGTTGGCCGGCGTCCCGGACAGCAGCACGTCGCCCGGGCACAGCGTGATCGTCCGCGCGATGTCGGCGACCAGGTAGTGCATGTCCCACTGCATTTCGTCGGTGGACCCGTCCTGCGCGAGGTCGCCGTTGACGTAGGTGCGCAGCCGCTTGCCGCGGAAATCCCAGCCGGTGACCAGCGCGGGGCCGAGCGGAGCCATCGTGTCCGAGCCCTTGACCCGCAGCATCGACCCGGCGTCGGTGTCACGGAAGTCGTGCAGCCCGAAGTCGTTGGCGATGGTGTACCCGGCGATGTACTCACCCGCCTGCGACCGCGGCACGCCGCGGCAGCTGCGGCCGATCACGATGGCAACCTCGCCCTCGTAGTTGAGGTACTTGCAGCCGGCCGGGCGGACCACCGCGCCGCCGTGCCCGACGAGTGCCGAGACCGGCTTGGAGAAGTAGGTCGGCGCGGCGGGCAGCCGCACTCCGAACTCGGCCACCCGGCTGCGGTGGTTGAGGTGCACGGCGATGATCTTGGTGGGCGTCACCGGCGGCAGGTGCACCGCATCGGCGGCGCTGACCCGGCGCCCGTCCCCGGCGACCAGCTCGCCGCCGTCGCGCCGGACCGGCGTGACCGCGCCGTCCAGCAGGATCCTGCGGTACTCGGCCATCGTCTCCCTACCCGGCTGCCGCCGACCAGCCCGCGGCCGGCCGGTCGAACCACAAGTGCATCTGCCCGGTGCCAACAGAATTCTCATAACGGCTGAACGAGCGACCGGGCGCCGTCACACTCCGCCCGCCGAGTGCCGCCGCCATCATCAGGTAGTGGGCGAATTTCGCCTCCGGCCGCACCTTCAGGAACTCCGGCATGGTGTCGATTACCCGCGCGTGCTGGCCGGCCTCCAGCCAGCCGATCCGCTCGGTGTCCGCCTCACGTCCCGCCGGGGTGCGGATGTGCACCGGGTCGCTGGCCTCGTGCGCGCGCAGTTCCCGCAGCGGCCAGAAGGTGTGCGACATGGCACCTGAGGCCAGCAGCAGGACCCGGCGGCCGGATCCGGCGATCGCCTGGCCGAGCGCCCGGCCGGCCCGCAGGAAGTCCTCGGTGTCGCCGGTCTGCGCGGTGTTGCTGACCGAGATCCAGCGCTTGCCCAGCCCGCGGCCGAGGTAGCTCCACAGGTTGACCGTCGCGTAGTGCACCGGCAGGTACGGGTCGTCGATGGCGGTGATCCAGGTACCGTGCTGATCTCCCAGCGCGGCGGTCGCCTGCGCGAGCTCCGGGTCGCCGCGCCAGTCATACGGGACCCGGCACATCCCGCGCGGCAGCTCGTCGGAGGTGAACAGCCCGGCCCGGGTCTCGTGCGCGGAGACGACGAACTCGACGGTGGTGAACCAGTGCGAGTCGAGGACCACGACCGTGTCGTAGTCGAGCGTCTCGAAGATCTCGGCCCGCAGCCGCTCAAGCCCGGTAACGAGGCTGATCTCCTTGCCCTCGTTCAGCTCGAGACGCTGCTCGCGGGGCAGCATGATCGTCGGGACATGAGCCAGCAGTCCCGCTCCGACAACCTCACCCATCGCGCCGCCAGCCTTCCGGGGCATAGACCGTGTTCTTGACGTCGCCGTAGAAGTCGAAGCTCCAGGTGCCGCCCTCCCGGCCGATACCGGACAGCCGGGTGCCGCCGAACGGCGCCCGCAGGTCGCGGACGAAGAAGCAGTTGACCCAGACAGTGCCAGCGACGAGGCGGGCCGACACCCGCTCGGCGCGCTGCTGGTCGCCGGTGAACAAGGTGGCCGCCAGCCCGTAGCGGGTGCTGTTGGCCAGCGCCACCGCCTCATCCTCGGCGGCGAACGTCTGCAGGGTGAGCACCGGGCCGAACACTTCGGAGGTGAGGATCTCCGCGCCGGGGGCCGCGCCGGTCAGCAGCGTCGGCTGGTAGTAGAGGCCGCCGAGCTCGCCGTTCGGCCCGCCGCCGGTCAGCGGGCGCGCGCCCGCGGCCACCGCGCGCCGGACGAAGCCATCCACCCGCTGCAGGTGCGCCCGGGTGATGTTCGGCCCGACGTCGGTGGCCTCGTCCCGCGGGTCGCCCTGGCGCAGCGCCACGGCGCGGTCCAGGAAGCGCTCGGTGAACTCGGCGGCGACCCGCTCATCCACCAGCAGCCGGGTGCCCGCCAGGCAGACCTGCCCGGCGTTGTCGAACTGCCCGACGGCGGTGCCGACGGCCAGGTCCAGGTCCGCATCAGCGAAAACGAGCAGCGGGGACTTGCCGCCCAGCTCGAGCGAGACCGGGGTCAGCTGCGCGCCGGCCGCGGCGGCAACACCGCGGCCGGTCGCGACCGAGCCGGTGAAGGAGATCCTCGCCAGGCCGGGATGCGCGGCCAGCGGCGCGCCGGCTTCCGCGCCGAGGCCCTGCACCACGTTGAGGACGCCGTCCGGCAGCCCGGCGTCGCGGGCAATATCGGCCAGCAGGCTCGCGGTCAGCGGCGCCCACTCCGGCGGCTTGGCGATGACCGTGTTGCCCGCCGCGAGCGCCGGCGCGATCCGCCAGGTGGCCAGCATCAGCGGCGCATTCCACGGCGTGATCACCGCGGTCACCCCGGACGGCGCCCAGGTCACCTGCTGCCGGTGGCCGGAGATCTCCCGGTCACCCGGCGTCGAGTTCGCCGAGCCAGTCCGCGAAGAAGCGGAAGTTGTGGGCGGCCCGGGGCATCACGCCGCGCCGGTGCGAGCGGAGCAGTGACCCGTTGTCGCGGGTCTCCACCTGCGCGAGGTCCTCGACCCGCTGCTCGATGCCGGCCGCGATCGCGCGCAGGACGCCGGCCCGGTCAGCCGGGCTGGCCGCCGCCCAGCCGGGGAAGGCCGCGCTGGCGGCCGTGACCGCCGCGGCCACCTCGGCCGCGCCGCCGCGGGCGACCTCGGCGATCGGCTGCTCATCGATCGGGGACACGTCGGTGAAGGTCCGGGCGCTCGGGATCCGGTGGCCGCCGATCCAGTGCCTGGTGTCGACCTCGACGCCGGCCACGTTCGCTGCACTCGCCATTGCCGTCCCGGTGCTCATCGCCGTCCCGGTGCTCGTCCGCAATCGTTTGGAGCCAAATTATATTCGGGGATGGCTGCGGTCAAGAGGCCGCGGGGTCATGCCCGCCGCCCCGGCCGAGGTTGCCCCATGCGGGCGGCTGGAGATCATCATCACCCATGCCACGCCGCTGGCCTCCCGTTGTACCGGCTTGACTCTTTCATTGCCTTCTCTTCGCGCGTAACAATGGTCTTAAGCGGCGGTGCGGCAGGCCACGCGTGACCGGAGCAGAGCCTGCCGGGCTGCGCACTTGAGAGGCGGGCCCATGGTGAGCATCGAGTCCCCTAGCCCGCCCGTCATGTCGCCATCCGCCCGGTCGAAGAACGGCCTCGGCACGGCCGCCCTTGTGCTGGGCGTCGCCAGCCTGGTCGCCTCGCTGTCGTTCGTGCTGCTGCCGCTGGGCCTGGTGGGAGGCGTCGTCGCGGCCGCGATCGGCGTCGCCGCACTCACCCGCGGGCGGGCGGGCGGGACGGCGAACCCCGGCCAGGCCGCAGCCGGGCTCATCTGCGGCATTCTGGCGGTGGCCGTCAGTATCGCGTTCTCCATGCGGGTCGGCACTTTCGTGGCCGGCAACACCAGCGTTTTCACCAGCTTCAGCCACTGCATCACCAAAGCGGGCAACCACCGCGAAGTAGCGAACTGCATCGCCCGCTTCGCCCGGAGCGTGCGTTAACGCCCTGGAGGTCAGTGCTCGCCGGACGGGACGCCACGCTCGGCGAGCACCCGGCCGCCATCCCAGGTGACCCCGACCTGGCGGTAGTAGCCCCCGATGATCTCGGTGACCTCGAGCCTGGCCAGTTCCTCGGTCGGCGATCCGAACAGCTCCAGGGTGGCATCGCCGCGCCAGGCCTGGCCGCCCTCGAAGCGGGCGCTGCCCGAGCCGATCAGCTCGTCGAGGGAATCCGCGGCGCCCTTCTCGATCGACGGCATCCACCGGTGGTGGGCCATCGGGTGAGCGTTGACGAACCCGTTGCCCGGCGATTCCTCGCGCAGCGTCACCACCGCCTGGGCGAGCCGGCGGTCAGCCGCGGCCAGCGTGCCGGCGAACAGGCCGCCGGCCGCGATCCGCGGGGCGGCGAGCCCGAACGGATGCGGCCTGGTCTGGTGAATCGAGCCCAGCTTCTTCGGATAGCCCTGGTAGAGGCCGCGGGCCAGCGCGAAGTCGGAATCGACCCAGATGTAGACACAGCGTGAGTAGACCCGGCCGCCGAGACTGCAGCGGACGACGGCGAAGCACTCCTTGTACTGCGCCCGGACCGGATCGAGCAATTCCTCTCCCCCGTCACCGCAGGACTGCCAGTCCGCCCAGATCAGCGCGACCGCGCCCGGGTCCGCCGGGGCCGGCTCCAGCGGAGCGGGCAGCAGCTCGGCGACCCGGGCCGGATCGGTCCGGTACTCCACCGTGAGCAGGTCGCCGGAATAGTGCCATGGCGGCGCCGGCAGCAGCGAGGACCGCCCGGTAGCCGTCCTCGGGTAGAAGAACCCGGCCATCTCAGTCACGCGCGCTCCCCAGATCGTTCGTACCCATACGAATTCGGATGCTAGACGCCGGGGAACATTCCCGCCAGGATCTTGCCTGCACCCTTCGCCGCGGTTACGCTGCGACAGGTCGTTTGTATCCGAACGTTCTCCTTCGATGACGCCGCCGGGGAGCCGCCGTGACGCACCCATCGGACGTTGCCGCCGTCGCCGAGCGGCTGCGGGGCCAGGGCATCGACGTTATCCGGGTCTCCTACCCGGACATGATCGGCATCGACCGCGGCCGCGACGTACTGCTGGACGAGCTGGCGTCGGTGACCGAGCACGGGCTGGCGTTCTGCCGGGCCGTCTACCACACCTCCCCGATGGGCGACGTGGTCCCGGTGCAGGGCGGCCTGGACGCGGGGCTGCCCGACATCACCGTGCGCCCGGACCTCGCGACCTTGACGCCGCTGCCGTGGGAGCCGAACGCCGCCTGGTGCCTCGGCGACGCCAGCACGACCGACGGCTCGCCCGCGCCGGAGTCGCCGCGGACCGTGGTGCGGCGGGTAGCCGATCAGCTGTCCGGCCTCGGCTACCAGCTTGCCTGCGGCCCTGAGCTGGAGTTCTTCGTATGCGAGCGGGACGGTGCCGGGGGCTGGCGGCGTTATGCGAACGAGCTGGGTAACGTCTACGTGGTCGGCCGCAAGGGTGATCCGCAGGGTCTGCTCCTGCATATGCTCCGGCAGCTCAGGGACGCCGGCCTGCGGGTGACAGCAGCGAACCATGAGTTCTCGCCGGGCCAGTTCGAGATCAACCTTGATCACTCGGAGCTCGTCGACGCGGCGGACCGCTCGTTCCGGCTCAAGTCCGCCGTGCAGGAGATCGCCCGCCACCGCGACCTCATGGCCACCTTCATGGCCAAGCCGTTCAACGACGAGGGCGGCTCCGGGTTCCACGTGCACGCGTCGGTCAACGACGAGGCTGGCACCAACGTGTTCGGCGACCCCGGCGGTCCGGACGGGCTGTCGCCGGTCGGCCGGCACGCGATCGGCGGCGTGCTGCGGCATGCGGCCGCGCTCAGCGCGCTGCTGAACCCCACGATCAACTCGTACAAGCGATTCGGGCCGGACACGCTGGCGCCCTGGCTGATCGACTGGGGCCTGGATAACCGCAGCGCCATGGTGCGGGTCCCGCCGGAGCGCGGCGCCGCCGCCCGGATGGAGGTCCGCCTCGGGGACGCCACCGCCAACCCTTATCTCGCCATGGCCGCCGTCGGCGCGGCGGTCTACCTGGGTATCCGGGACAAGGCGGAGCCGCCGGCCAAGCTGGAAGGGTACGGCTACGACCCAGGCAGGTCGCCGATGCTGCCGGCCCGGCTGGGCGCCGCCCTCGACGCGCTGGAGGCCGACCAGGAACTCGCCGGGATCCTCGGCGAGTACTTCGTCACCTCCTTCCTGAGCTATAAGCGCCATGAGATCGAGCGGTTCGAGCGGTTCGTCACCGACTGGGAGTTCCGCGAGTACGCCTATCACCTGTAGCTACTCGCCGCGCCGTTGGTTACACCCCCCGTTACACCGCGCTGCCCGTTACACCGCGCTGCCCGTCACACCGCGCTGCCCGTCACACCGCGCTTTCCGTGCTCAGGTCGGCCAGGTGCGTGCTCGCGGACTCCCGCGCGCGCAGCACCCAGGTGGACGCGAGGCCGATCGCGAACAGGGCGAGCGCGAACCAGGGGGCCAGGATGGTCGGGCTGGTGACCTTGTAGAACGAGCCGTAAATGGCGCCGCCCGTGATCACGATGCCGAGGACTGCCGCCACGATCAGCGATACCCGCCGCTGCGACCCGGCGAAGTTGCGCAGCGAGCCGACCGACATCAGCAGGTAGACAACCACCAGCGCGAAGCCGCCGAACGTGGAGCCCCAGGCGAACAGCGCGAAGTAGTGCGGCGTCTGCGGCAGCGCGAACAGGCCGGTCCAGAACTGGTTGACGAGCAGGGTGACCACCGCCGTGCCGAGCAGGAAGATGGTCGCGCCGAGCGGCGAGCCGTGCCGCTTGGAGACGATCGCCAGCGGAGCCGGGATCCTGCGATCGCGGGCCATCGCGAACATCCCGCGCGTCGACGACACGGCACAGCCGATCGCGACGGCCAGCATGTCGAACAGCACGACGAGCTCGAGCAGCCGGTCAGTCCAGGTGCCTCCGTACCCGCCGGCGCTCTTCGGCGCGCCGAGCGCGAACAGCGGTGCGCTGGCGGCGGCCGTCAGCGTCTTGAGGTTGTAGTGGAAGCCGGCCACCTCGACGTAGGCGGCGAGCACGAAGAAGACCGTGGCGATCCCGGCCGTGGTCATCACCGCGACCGGGATCTCCCGGCGCGGGTTGGGCGTCTCCTCGGCCAGGTTCGCCGCCGTCTCGAAGCCGACGAAGAGCAGCACCCCGTAGAGCACGCCGAAGATGATCCCGGACCAGCCGTCGGCCGCCGACGACGGGTTGAACGGCTTGAGGCTGTTCGCGGAGCCGAGCTTGACGATGACCGTGATGAAGAAGATCGTGACGACGATCATGGAGACCAGTGCCAGCGCGAGCTGGCTGCGGGTGGACAGCCGCACGCCGAAGTAGCAGATAACGCCGATCAGGACGATCAGCAGCAGCGTCCAGGCCCAGGACGGCAGCGGGCTCACGCCGAACTCGGCCGCGATCGTGCTCTGCAGGTAGCCGCCCATGAGCAGCAGCAGCCCGTTCAGCAGGACGATGATGCCGCCGTAGTACAGCCAGCCCGCCGCCGTGCCGACCCGCTCGCCGAGCCCGCGGGTCACGTAGTCATAGAGCGAGCCGGCCGTGTGGATCTCCTTCGCGTAGCGCGAGACGATCCAGCCGAGCCCGAAGACGCCGACCGCGGCGATGAGCACCGACAGCGGTGACGCGACCCCGCCGCCCTTGCCCGACGCGCTGATCACGCCGACCACGAGCGGGATCACGAAGGCCGCGGAGAACACCGGGCCCATGAACCCGACGGACTGCGCGATGACATCAGGGAGCGACAGGATCTTCGCGCCCAGGCGCTCGTACGCTGGCTCGGAATTCCCCATCGTTTCCTCCTTCATAGTCACGGCTGTGGTAAGGCGTAGTCAGGACCGCGGTAAAAGGGCGGGCGGTCTCAGCCGGGGATCCGGAGCACCCTCTTCGCATTGCCGGCGAAGATCGCGGCCGTGTCGGCATCCGGCAGGCCGAGCGCCTCGACATCGGCGATCGTGTCCGCGATGACCGTGGGGCCGCCGAGGGGCATGTCGGTGCCGAACAGGACGTGATCGCTGCCGAAGAACTCCACCGCGCACCGGACGGCGTGCGCGGCGCCGAACAGCGCGGTGTCGGTGTAGAAGCGCCGGAAATAGTCCAGGGAGCCGCCGGTCAGGCCGGCCATGATGGCGTCGCGGTCGGGATCCTCCAGCGGCGCCGCGAGGCGGCCGGCGAAATGCGGCACCATCGCGCCCGCGTGGTGGGCAATCACGCGCAGGCCGGGATGACGGTCGAGGCAGCCCGAGTACACCAGGCGCGCCATCGCGACGGATGTCTCGTACGGCCAGCCGAGCGACCACCAGATGCCGTACTTCGACCGGCTTTCCGCCGGGTAGTCGGACCAGATCGGGCTGCGGGTGGGGTGCAGCCAGATCGCGCCGTCGCACCGGGTGACCGTCTCGAACACCGGATCGAACCGCGCGTCGTCGAGCGGCATCCCGCTGACGTTCGTGTGCAGCTGCGCGCCGAGAGCCCCCAGCTCAGCCATCGCGCGACCGAGCTCGGCGGCGGCCGCGTCGGCGTCGCTCATCGGCAGTGCGGCCGCGAAGCCGGCGAAGCGATCCGGGTGCGCGGCGACCAGCGCGGCCATCTCGTCGTTGGCGGCGCGGGCCAGATCGCGGGCGGCGTCCGGCCCGCCGAGTTCCTCGACCGGCGGCACCGCGAGCGTCAGCACCTGGGCGTAGTCCCCGAACTGATCCACCGTCCGCCAGCGCGCATCGAGGTCGATCAGCGCCGGGTCCTCACGGATCCACTGCCGGTAGCCGAGGATCCGGCCGCTGGTTCCCGCGCCGGAGGTGATCGACTCCAGCCGCTCCGCGTACCCGGGCGGCAGGATGTGCGCGAAAGCGTCGATCTTCCTCACGTTCCGCCTCCGGGGCGCGGCACGGGACCAGGGTCTGGCGCCGGCGCGGACGTGGCGAACGGTGCGGGCCGGGCACCGGGCGCGGGCCGGGCGAGCCGCACCCGGACCGGGAGCTCCCGCAGCCCGTTGGTGAAATTCGACCGGATCCGGCGCGGCGGGCCGGCCAGCTCGAACCGTGCCACCCGCCGGGCCAGCGCGGCGAGCACGACGCGCACCTCCAGCCGGGCCAGGTGAACGCCCAGGCACAGGTGCGGGCCGCCCCGGCCGAAGCTGAGATGCCGGTTGGGAGCACGGCCGATATCGAAGACATCCGGGTCGGCGAACTCGGCTTCGTCGCGGTTACCCGAGACGTACCAGAGCACCACCTTGTCGCCGGCCCGGATCGCCGCGCCGCCCAGTTCGGTATCCGCGGTCGCCGTCCGGCGCATGAAGTGCGTCGGGCAGGTCCACCTGAGCACCTCATCGGCGGCCGTGCCCGCCGCCGCCGGGTCGGCGCGCAGCCGGTCCCACTGCTCCGGGTGCTGGCAGAAGGCCAGGATCCCCTGGGCGATGGCGATGCGGGTGGTCTCGTTCCCGGCGACCACGAGAATCGAGAAGAAGTTGTCGAGATCGACCTCGCTCAGCCGGTCACCATCGACCTCCGCGCGCAGCAGGGTTGACAGCAGGTCGTCACCCGGTTCGCGGAGCCGGCCGGCCACGACCTGACGGCCGAGGTCCCACAGCTGCTTGCCGTACGGGCTGCGGAACGGGAACCGGCGGAAGGCGTCGGTGTCGTCCCGGCCCCAGACCACATCGGTCACGTCCGGGTCCGTGTTGGCGATCAGCCGGTCGCCCAGGTCGATGAACTGGTCCAGGTCGGCCCCGGGCAGGCCCATGATCCGGGCGAGCACGCGGATCGGGACCTCCTTCGCCACGGCCTCGACGAAGTCGAGCTCGCCGTCGGCCAGCCCGGCGTCCAGCACCTGCTCCGTGAGTCCCTCGACGAAATGCTGATAGACCGCGATGGCCCGCTGCGAGAAGCTGCCCGACACGATCTTGCGGAGCTTGGTGTGGTCCGGCGGGTCGGTATCGATGATCGTGCGGCGCGCCGTCATGTCCTCGTCGGTCGGTTCCTCGAAGGAGATCCCGCGCGCTGAGGAGAATGTCGCCACGTCACGGCTCGCGGCGACAATGTCCTCGTAACAATGGACGGACCAGAAACCGGAATTCGGCGCGGGCTCGCCGAACCAGGCGACCGGCGCCTCGCGGCGCAGCCGGGCGAACTCGTGATAGGGCACTCCCCGTGCCCACATGTCGAGATCGTTAAGGTCGACAGCCCCGGCCATGGCAGATAGTTTGGCACCAAACGAGCGTCTGGGCAATGGCGGGAATGCGGCGCACTGCCGCGGCCGGTAACGTCGTGCCAGAGGCGTTACCGGCTGATCAGCGGCCGCCTGAGATGTGACCGCCTGATCAGCGGCGCCGCGCAGCGGAGGTTGATTCATGCGAGTTCTCGTCATCCGTCACCACGAAGAGGACTCAGCGGGCCTCATCGGCGCCGCGTTCGAGGCCCGCGGCGCCGAGCTCAGCACGCACATGTTCCCGGCCGACGGCCCGCTGCCCGCACCGGACGGCATTGATCACGTCGTGCTGCTGGGCGCCATCTGCTCGGTGTACGACGACGGGCCCGCCCGCGGCTGGATCGCGGACGAGCTGGCCTGGCTGCGGCAGGCGGACCTGGCCGGCCTGCCCGTGCTCGGCATCTGCTTCGGCGCGCAGGCGCTCGCCACCGTGTTCGGCGGCCGGGTCGAGGCCGCGGCCGGTAAGGAGATCGGCTGGACCGTGATTGACTCACTCGATCACGAGCTGATTCCGCCAGGCCCCTGGCTGGAGTTCCACGGTGACCGGTGCCTCCTCCCGCCGCGGGCCAGGCTGCTCGCCCGCAACGAGATCGGGACTCAGGCGTTCTCCGTCGGCAGGCACCTGGCCGTCCAGTTCCACCCGGAGATCGATGGCGCGCAGCTCAAGCTGTGGCTGGATGCGGGCGGGCGGGGCGAAGCCGTGCGGGCAGGCCATGACCCGGACCTGCTCCTCGCCGAGACCGTCGCGCAGGAACCTGCCTCGCGGGACCGGGCCGACCGGCTGGTCGCTGCTGCGCTGCACATCGCCGCGGCCGCGCCCGGCTCGCTGGTCAGCGACGCGGCGGACGCACCGCGATAGCGGCGGTCAGCCTTCCTCGACGGACCGGATGATCTTGCGGAGCAGCGAGGCGAGCTGAGTCTGCTCCTGCTCGGTGAGGCTGGCGCTGACCAGCGCCTCGCTCATGTTGAACGCCGGGAACAGCCGCTCGATCACGCCGAGGCCCGTGGGCTCCAGGCTGACCAGCACGAGCCTGCCGTCGTCGTCGTGGGCCCGCCGCCGGGCGAGGCCGCGCTTTTCCAGGGTCTTCAGCACGCCGGTGAGCGTCCCCTTGGTGACGCCCGCCTCGGCGGCGAGATGCCGGGTCTGCTGGTCGCCCCAGATCCACAGCACGAACAGCACGGTGAACGCGGCCCACGACAGGTCCTCGTCGGCCAGCACCTTGCGCTCCATGTGGTTACGGACCACGTTGGCCGCGCGGTAGATGTTGGAGACCGCGGCCATGGCGGCGAAGTCGAGGTGCTGATCGCCGATCCGGTTACGGATGTCACGCTCGGCCCGCACGAGGTCGCGGGCGCTGCCAGCGGCGAGGCGACGGGGCATACCGCGATGGTACGTGGCACTCCGGCCGGCCAGTGCATGCAGATCTGGACGGGCGGAGCGGCGACGTCAGGACTGATCGAAGGCGGTCGTCGGCAGGTCAACCGCGGTGGCCCCGCCATCAGCCGTGATGACCGCCCCGGTCACCGCGGACGCCTGGCTGCTGGCCAGGAACGCCACCAGCGCGGCGACCTCGTCGGCCTCGGCGGGCCTGCGCAGCGGCACCTGGGCGGTGGCCAGCGCGTACGCCGCGTCCCGGTCCGGGAGCCCGCGCAGGGCGGCGAGCTGGTCCATTTCCTCGTCCGCCATCGGAGTGCGCACCCAGCCGGGGCATACGGTATTGACCCGGACGCCACGGCGGCCGAAGTCCCGTGCCATCGACCTGGCCAGGCCGATCAGACCGTGCTTCGCGGTAACGTAACCCACCGATTCCGGCGCCGCGGCCAGGCCGGCGATGGACGAGATGACCACCACGGAGCCCTGCCGGCGGATCAGGTCCGGCAGGCAGGCGCGCGCCGAGACCAGGCAGCTCGTCAGGTTGACCCGCAGGCTGTCCGCCCACGCGTCGTCGGCGATCTCGGCGGCAGTGCCGGCACCGGGGCCGCCCGCGTTCGCGACGAGCGTGTCGATGCCGCCGAATCGCGTCCTGGCGGCCTCCACCACGCCCGCCATGCCGTCGGCGGAGGCCGCGTCGGCGGCCACCACCAGTGCTCGTTCTCCCAAATTGGCCGCCACCTCATGCAACGGCGCGGGCCGCCGCCCGACCAGCACCACCGCGCCGCCGTCGGCGGCCAGCCGGCGCGTCACCGCCGCGCCGATCCCGGTCCCCGCGCCAGTGATCACCGCCACCCGCCGCCGCTGCCCGGCTGCCGGGCCCTGCTGCCCGCTCACCGGGCACCCCGCTCGCCCGCTGATCGCCGTTCGCCACGCTGTACCGCCATCCCGGCCCTCTCAGCTCCCCATCGTCACCACAAGTGTCAGAGATCCCGCCCGGCGGGCCCGCGCCATCAGCCTCCGGCCAGCCGCTCGACCCGGGCATGCAGCCGGGTCACATGGCTTTGCGCCTCGGGCTTCATCAGCACGCTGCGCAGGATCCGCGCGCCGTCGCGGTCGGCCGCGATGCCGCCGTGGCGGCGGCCGAACTCGCCGGCCTGAACCTGCAAGGTGCTCAGGAACACCGGGTCAGCCCGGTCGGCCATGCCATCGGCCAGCATCCGCGCGGAGGCAGCATCGATCGCGGACAGGCTGGCCGGGCTGGTGACCGGGAAGTAGCTGACGATGTCGAGTTCCGGGCGCTGGTAGAGGATCAGGCGGCCAGCGGCCCCGATGAGCCCGGCCCAGTCCAGCGCGGCCCCCCGGCACGCAGCGAGGACCTGACCGAGCCCGTCCGGCACGGGCGGCAGCAGCCGGAACGTCAGCCACAGCGCGGCGGCCGCCGCCCCGGCCCTGGAGCACTCCAGGCTGATCTCGCCGAGGTGCAGCTCGTCGGAGGTGAAGTAGGTGTAGGGCGAGTCATGCCGGTACAGCCGCCCGACCTCGGGGTCCCGGAACAGCACGGCGCCGCACCCGTACGGCTGCAGGCCGTGCTTATGCGGGTCGACCACCACCGAGTCGCAGTCGCCGATGGCCCGCCAGGGCGCCGGATCGAGCCCGGTCCGGCCCTCGCCGCCGGCCAGCAGGATGAAGAACCCGCCGTAGGCCGCGTCCACATGGACCCGGACCCCGTGCCTGCGGGCGATGGCCAGGATTTCGTGCACGGGGTCGATCGCGCCCAGGCCGGTCGTCCCCGCGGTCGCGACGACCGTCCCGACCCGGCCGGTGGCGAGCAGCTCATCGAGCGCGGCGAGGTCGAGGCGGCCGGCATCGTCGACCCCGACCGGAATGCCTTCGATGCCGAGCACGCCGCACATCCGGCCGTGCGTGTAGTGCGCTTCCGCGCTGTAGGCGACGGCCGTGCCGGGATGCAGTTCCCGCGCCACGTAGAGGGCCTCGAGGTTCGCGATCGTGCCGCTGGTGGTGAGGTGGCCCAGGTGGGTGGCGAGGCCGAACATCGCGGCGAGCTGCGCTACGACTTCCTTTTCCATCCGGGCGGTGGCCGGGCCGCCGTCCAGCGCGTGGTTGTTCGGGTTGACCAGCATCGCGGTGAGGTAGCCGACGACGGCGGCCGGGTGCGGGGGCTTGAGCATCTGCCCCGCGTAGGACGGGTGGAAGAACGGGTAGTTGTCCCGGAGCCGCTCGGTGAACTCCTCGAACACGCTGGCCAGCCGCTCATCACTGACCCGCAGGGACGGATCAGGCTCAAATGGCGAGAACGAGCCCTGCCAGTGCTCAACCGCCTCAACGCCGCGGTCCAGCCAGTTCCGCAGGTCCACCTCAGGCCTCACCTTCGTGATCAATCCGGGACAGCGCGAACCGGCGGGCATCCTCAAGGTCACTCACCCGGTAAGGCTAAACCGCGCCGGGCGGCGGGTGCCTGTCCCAGGTAGCACGTCAGCACCACCGCCAGGGGCCACAGTGACTCGGCGGCGGCGATGACCCGCTCGGAAAGGCCGACCTGGCCGCCGCCCATCAGCTCCGCGCCGAACCACACCAGCAACGCGAACAGGACCACGGTGGCGCCCGCGCACGTTCGCGGGCGCAATACCGATGGCACCGAAGGCTCCCGCCGCGCGCTCAGGACCGGCCAGAACGCCAGCGTTATGAAGCCGATGGCAGCGGCGATGGTGTGCCGCTCCGAGCCGCCGCCGCCGGCGGGCAGCGGGCTGGCCGCGACCAGCGCGGTGGCCAGGCCTCCGGCCGCCAGCGTCAGCCGGCCGGGCGTGGCCGCCGGGCGCAGCGCCAGCGCGGTGCCGACATGGCAGACTCCGACGCCCGCCAGCGCCAGCGTCATTACCCACCGGTCGGTGGCGCCGTAGCCAGCCAGGGCGCTGATGGTGCCGGTTACCTGATCGAAAGAGCCCGGCTGCAGCGCGGCCGCAGCTGTCCAGCCGCCGATCATCAGCACCGGGGCGGCAGCCGATGAGAGGACGCCCCACCACGGCACTCTTCGCATTGAAACCTCGTCCTCCGGCCGGCCTCACCTCGTCGAGCGGGTCAGAGGTGGAAGCTGGAGCCGACCGTGTTCGGGATGTAGGCGGCCGGGAACCGCGCGGACATGGCGTGCTGGGCGCGCCAGCCGGTGCAGTGCGCCGGGACCAGGACGCCCGGGTTCATCGCGGCCAGGTCGTCGAGTACGCGCGGGATCAGCGGCTCGAACAGCGGGCCGTTGAGGTGGAACCCGCCGAGCAGCGCGTAGAGCGGCTGCCCGCCGGTCAGCCGCCGGGCGTAGCGGGCGATGTTCACCACCCCGGCGTGACCGCAGCCGGTGAGCACAACCAGGCCCTTGCCCGTGACGTTGACGATGAGGGCCTGGTCATCGAGGACGAGCGGGTCGGCCTGCCAGCTGCCGTCGAGCCACGCCTGCTGCGGCGGGAAGCCGGGCTCGTAGCCGGTGGTACGCGGAACCTCCCCGGTCACCAGCACGGATCGCTCGAAGAGGAAGCTCGGCTGCTGCTCCTCGATGATGTCGAAGCCCGCTCCGGTCAGTGCCCGGCGGCTGGTGGTGGGTATCTCCAGCGGCTCCCGGCCGGGCAGGGCGATACGCCGCCGCCGCCAGAAATGCGGGTGGATCAGCACCGGCATGCTGGTCCGGCCGAGCACGCGGATGAGTCCGTCGAGCCCGGTGGTGTGGTCGAAATGGCCGTGGCTGCACACGATGGCCTCGATCGAGCCCGGATCGATGTCCAGCCTGCTCATGTTGGTGACCACGCCGTCCGGGCTCGTTCCCGCGTCAAAGAGGAATCGGTGCTCGCGCCCGGCCTTGGCCACGGTGACCAGCACGGAGAAGCCGTGCTCGGCGATCAGCACGTCGGGAGCCTGGCCGCCGGCCATCGTCGCGGCCGGGCGGCTGCCGCCCGCGGGGCCGGCCCGTCGGGCGGGCCCCTGGTCGGGCATGAAGATGTCGGTGACGTTGTCCATGAGCGTGGTCACCACGACGGAGTCGACCGGCTCCAGCTCAATCTGGACGGTCGACTCGGTGTCATGCAGCACGGCCGGCGGATAGCCGCCTGGGCTGTCGTCAGCGCACATTGCCCAAGGGTATGACGTCCGGCCGTGCTGCCGGGTGATCTGGCTGCCTGCCAGCCAGGCCTGGCTTCACCTGACGCTGGCCAGGACTGCAGGCTCGCTCGGGGTGCTGGTCGCTCCGGCCTGTCCAGGGCAGGCTCCGGCATAATGTGCCCATGACCTCGGCATCGCCGGCGCCCGCTGCCACCGGCAGCGCCGTGGTGATTCCCGTGCCGGAGGCCGAGGCAGCGGTCGGCCCGCACCGGGCCCGGCTCGACCCGTTCGCCGCCTGGGGCGTGCCGGCCCACGTCACCGTGCTGGCCCCGTTCGTCCCGCCGCACGCCATCACCGGCGCCGCGATCGAGGCGCTGGCCGCGGCCGTGGCGTCGGTCACCGCGTTCGACTGCGAGTTCCCGCGGACCCGGTGGTTCGGCGACCGGGTGATGTGGCTGGCGCCGCGGCCGGACGTTCCCTTCCGGGCGCTGACCGGCGCGGTGTCGGCGGCGTTTCCCGGTTACCTGCCCTACGACGGCATCCATGACGAGGTGGTGCCGCACCTCACGGTCGGCATCATCGACGCCGGTGACGACGGCGCATTGCAGGCCGCCGAGCAGAGCCTGCTGAGCGAGCTGCCGGTCCGGACGCGGGTCCGGTGCGCGTGGCTGATGACCGGGCGGAACGTGCCGGGCGGCTGGCGGATGCTGGCCGAGCTGCCGCTGGCCGCCGGCTGAGGCAGGCGGCCTCGGCCACGGCGGGGCGGCTAGCATCGCTGGAATGCTGCCTGAGTCGGCGCTGCTGCAGTCCGCGACATGAGCGAGCAGCCGACCCCGTGGAACACCGCTGCCGGGCCGGTACTGCCGGACGTGGCGGTGCCCGCGCCGGTGCAGGCGGTCGCCGCCGGACGGCCGGCTCGTGCCGTCTGGGAGAACGAGCTAGGCGGCCTCACCTTCGAGGTAGGCGCCGGTGCCGACCGCTGCTTCGTCAAATGGTCGCCCGCGGCGAGCGGGATCGACCTGGCCGAGGAGGCGGCCCGGCTGTCCTGGGCGGTCTCGTTCACGCCGGTGCCGCGGCTGCTGGGCCAGGGCGCGGACGACGACGGTTCGTGGATCGTGACGGCCGCGCTGCCCGGGCTGTTCGCCGTCGCGGACCGGTGGACGGCCGAGCCTGCCACCGCGGTGACGGCCATCGGCGCCGGCCTGCGGGCGATGCACGAGGCGCTGCCCGTCGCCGCGTGCCCGTTCTCGTGGATGGCGGCCAGCCGGCTGGCCGACACCCGGCAGCGGGCGGGCCAGGGCCTGATCGATCCCGCCCGCTGGCATGAGGACCACCAGCCGCTCGGACTCGGCCGGGCACTCGAGCTGCTCGCGGACATTCCCCCGGTTGACCGGCTGGTCGTCTGCCATGGCGACAGCTGCGCGCCGAACACCTTGCTGACCGACGACGGCCGCTGGTCCGGGCATGTCGACCTCGGCGAGCTCGGCGTCGCCGATCGCTGGGCCGATCTTGCGGTCGCCACCTGGAGCACCGGCTGGAACTACGGGCCCGGCTGGGAGCAGCTACTCCTGGACGCCTACGGGGTAGCCCCGGACCCGGACCGGACCAGGTACTACCGCCTGCTCTGGGATCTCGGCCCCTGAGCGGCGGGCAGCTGAGGTTAGCTATCCGGGAGGCCCTGATTCCAGTCCAGATGGTCGCGGCATCAGCGGCCTGGGTGACCCGCGCGCGGGCCACGGCAATGGCGGCGGCCTGGATGACCCTGCGCAAGATCCCGTCGGGCCGATCCGGGCCTGTTCCTGATTCCGGCCCGGGCGGGGGTGGGTCAGGATGTCTTCGGGGATAGTCCAGCCACCATCATCATGATCACCATCGCTGTAGCCAGGCCGCGAGCCGCGTGCCGGGCCGCCAGGGCAGGGATAGTCATCCTCAGAGCGGGGCGCGTCCTGGTCACCTGGCGGTGGCACGTCACTGGCCACGCCGTCCTCCGGCAGCGCGCCATGCCGTCGGCCATCGCCAGGCTGGTCCACCCCGGAATCGTCATCGGAACCGCTACCAGAGTCATCGCGCGGGCCGCTACCAGCATCGCCAGGCGGGCCGTAACTACCGGACGGGCCGCCAGGCGGCGGGTCGCCAGAGGGCGGGTTGTCGGGGGGTGCGCCTTCGGCAGGCGGGATGACCGGCATGGTGCCGAGCAGCAGCCCGACGAAGACCTGAGCACGCAGCAGATCGATACCCCCGCCGGCGCCGGATGCCTTCATGGCCCAGGCCATCGCAGTGATCCGCGCCATCGCAGCAGCGGCGTGTATCGCGGGCAGCCGTTGCCCGGCCAGCGTCGCGGTGCAGTCCTGATCGGGATACAGCACCACCTGCGCGCGCCGCTCCGCGTCCTTGCGCCGTTCCTCCGCGCCGCGAGGATCAGCCGCGATCACCGCGCGGCGCAGCGCGGCGCGGAGCATCCCCGTGGTCTGGCCCCCGGCCGCGGGCAGTACCCGTTCCTCGACCGCCCGCGCGGTCTCATCGCTGAGCATCCCGGTCGCCTCGGCGATCAGCCGCGCCCGCGACACGTCGATCACTCCTTTGTCCAACGCCGCACCCGTTGCCGCCAGCCGCCACGACAACTGCACCGCCAGATCCGCCCACGCCGACGCGCCGTACTGCGACATCGTCAGCTCCAGCGCCACCTCCGCCGCCGCGGACGCCGTGACCTGCGAGGGACGCCCGTCGCAGTTGATGCCGGCGTGCTCATCCCGGGCGGCGGCGCGGGAGGTCATCTGCGCAACCGCGGCTAGTTCCCGGGCCTGCGCCCATGACGCCACCCGCCGCCACGACCCCGCCACCGCCGCCAGGTCACCGTCATCGAGGCCGGCTGGCGACGCGGTAGCCAGCCACGCGGCCAGGTCCGGGCCCGGCGCCAGCCGTTCGGCGACCCGCCCCGCCACCGCCGATAGCGGAACCCGGCCCCCGTCTACCCGGCCCTCCGCCGCTGCCCGCGCATCCAGCTCCGCGAGCTCATCGAGGATGGCTTCCTGCGCGGCCTCTTCCTCGACCGAGCCGGGAGCCGGGGTACCGGCGCCTGAGCCGCCAGCCGCGTCCGCCGCGTCCGCCGCGTCCGTGTCAGCAGCACCCGGCAGGTCGACACCGGCAAGCGCGGCGATCAGGGCACCGAAATCCAGCTCATACGACCAGGACAGGCCCTGCGGGGCACCCTCGCCGTCGACGTCTTCGGCGTCTCCTGCGTCTGCCGGGTCTGCTGGCATTGGGTCACCTCCTCCGCTAGGCCCGCCAGGTCCGGGACCTCATCCTGAACAATCCGTCTTCGACCAGACTAGCGAACAACGCCGACAGAATTGGACTATAAACGAACACAAATTCGATCCAATTTCCAAGATCTTATTCCCATCGCCGGCAGCCGGATCCTCGCCGTCTGGTCCTTCCTCACCAGCTGAGCTGATCGACCTGGCGAAAGAGCGTTTCGTCGTTCGTCGCGGCGTAGCCAGACCGTCTCGCCGGGCATAAGACCTAGCCGTCCCGGCCAGCAGCGCCACGGAACTGGCGCCGTGCCAGTCTTTCGCTATGAGCTGGAATGCGGAGTATCAGGCGAAGCCGAGCGATGCGCCGCAGGGAGTACCTGGCACGCGCCACGTTCCCGCGGGGTTGGCCGGTCATCCGGACCGGCTGAGGTGGAATGCCCGGTACGAGGACGGCTTCGGCGGATCGTTTGCCCCCCATCCGCTGGCGGTCCGGGCGCTGTCCCTTGAGCTGCCGGGCGGGCCGGTGCTCGATCTGGCCTGCGGGACATCCGGCAGCGCGCTGCTCGCCGCCGAGGCCGGGCGCCGGGTCACGGCAGTGGACGTCTCCGAAGTCGCACTCAGCCTGCTCGGCGCCGAGGCGCAGCGGCGCAGGCTCGGCCATCTGATAACTCTCGTGCAGGCCGACCTGGGGACATGGCGCCCGGAGCCGGGCAGCTATTCGCTCGTGGTGTGCACCGGCTACTGGGACAGCGCCGTCTTCGCGGCCGCCGCGGATGCCGTCGCGGCGGGCGGCCTGCTCAGCTGGGAGGCGTTCACGGCTGACGCGCGGCGCGCGCGGCCCGGCCTGCGCGCCGATTGGTGCCTGGATCCCGGTGAGCCAGCCTCCCTGCTGCCCGCCGGGTTCACGGTCATCGCCCAGCAGGACCTGCCGGATGACAGGCGAAGCCTGCTGGCCCGGCAGCTACCCACGGCTACAGGGCGATGAGCCCGGCATTCGTCGGCCTGAACCCGCACGCGCCGAAGTAGAACGGGCCGAGGTCATCGTCGAAGTCGACGTGCAGCCACTCGCACCCGGCCTCGCGCGCTCGCGCCGTGGCCAGGGCGACAAGCCCTCTCCCGGCTCCCCGCCGCTGCACCCTCGCAGTGACCAGGGTGTCCAGGATGAAGGCGTGCACGGCGCCATCCCAGGCGACGTTGACGAAGCCGACCAAGTCATCGTCTTCCCAGGCGCACACCCAGCCCAGGCTGTGCCGGTTCACCTGTGCCCACCAGTCATCGTCTTCCATGACCCGATGGCCGAAGCCCTCGGCATGCAGCGCGTTGAGCGCCTCGTTGCCGAAACGCCCGCGCCACTCGTAAGTGATCACCCAGCAACCGTACGGAGGAACGCACGCCGGTGCGATCCGTTTTCGCGGCACCCCGAATGCCAGACCGGGGAGAACCGCGGGAACCTGCCCTCGATATTTCGCCGTGAGCGAAATATCGTCAGGCTTGCTTGACGTCAGGTCATCCTGACGAAAAGAGTGAGGTTATGACAACGCCCGGCAGCCTCGAACGCCAGCACACCCTCGCCACCGCCGTCGCCCGCTACGACGATCTCCGGGCCCGTGACCTGCTCGCATCGACGGCAGCGGGCATGGACCACGACGACCCATTCGGTCCCCGGCAGCTACCCCGGCAGGAGGCGCTGGAGCTGCTGGCCCTGGGCGAGGTGATCGCTCGCAAGGCTGCCTACGGCCGCCAGCTGACGGTCCGGTCCGCCCGGATAGCAGGCGCTTCCTGGTCGCAGATCGGCGCGGCTCTCGGCACGAGCAAGCAGTCCGCCTGGGAGGCGCACAGCCGGTGGATCGACCAGCAGGCACAGCAGCACGCCAGCCTGCACTACGAGGGCATGAACGAGCACGAGACCGCAGCCGCCCGCGCCCTCGCCGGTCAAGACGGCGAAGACGGCCCTACGGCGTAGATCCTGCACCGGCCTGCCTGGCGGGCTTGGATGGAGTGAGATCCTGGGGCGCTGTCCGGGTCAGCATGACGACCCCGGCGGCCAGCACCGCGAACGCCACGACGCCGATGGCGATTTTCGCCGGGCTGTCGGTGAACCGCTCGCCGAACAGCCAGACGCTCAACAGGATGCTGGCGAACGGGTCGATGATGACCAGCAGCGGCTGGGACACGCTCAGCGGTCCGACGTGCAGCGCGCCCTGCTGGAGCACCGCGCCTATGATCGTGGCGGCGATAAACGCATACACCGGCCAGGCCATCAGCATGCCGCCAATGCCGGACACCGACAGCGTCTGGGTCGCCGTCTTGAGGAACGACGCCTCCAGCGAGGCCATCAGCCCCGTCGCCGCCGCCAGCGCAGCCGCCCGGCGCACCGGCGAGCCCCGCAAGCCCAGCAAGGTCAGCACCACGATGGCACCGCCGAGTACCAGCCCGGCCGACAGCCAGTGTGCCGCCGCCGGGTAGGGGTGGCCGCCGGTGGGCTCGCCGACGGCGAGGAACACGGCCAGGGTCACGCAGACGACGCTGACCGATGCCCACGCGGCCGGGGCCACGTCCTGGTGAATCCACACCCGGCGCAGGACCAGGCCGAAGATCAGCTCGGTGATCAGCAGCGGCTGGACCACCGACATCGGGCCGTTGAGCAAGGCCAGGGCCTGGAAGACGAATGAGCCCACCGCCGCGGCGACACCCAGCAGCCACAGCGGCTGCCGCGGCAGGTACAGCACCAGCCGCCAGCCCTTTACCCGTCTCGGTGCGCCGATGCTCGCCTTGTGCTGCGTCAGCAAATTGACCGCGTTGGACAATGCGGCGGCCAAGGCGAACACCACCGCCAAGAGCATGCCCTGACCTCCGTACCCTCACCTAGGGGCGGCCAGAATGCCGCACCGCAGCCGGTCCTGGCCGGCAAGGACCATCATCCGCAGCCCCGGCACCCGCCGTGGATCAGAACCACTTTCTCATGGCCACGGACGCCACCGAGGATGCGTGGCTGGCCTGAAGAGATCGGCGCCGGAAGCATCCGAGAACGGGTCCGCGTGGCTCTCGCCGGTTTCGCGCCGCCCGGCCGGCCAGTAGTTCTCCGCCGCGTTCCATAGGTAGCCGATGACGGTTGCGCCGTCATCGAAGGTGAGGCGGTACACCCCCTTCTTGCTGCCGCCGCGCAGCCGGTCCACCGCGGCGAGCCGGGGACCGGGGCCGAAGGCAGCGCGAACGACGCCCGCCAGGCTTTCCGGTCTCGCGAATATGCGGCCCGCGTCCGCGGTCACCGGCTCCCCCGCTGGTTCCGGGAGCGGGGTCATGCGTGGGCGCCGACGGTGACCGTGCCGATGACCAGCTGGGGCGTGCCGCCGAGGAACGCCCCGAATCGCTGCACCTGGTCGTCGAGCTCGCGGCGGTGCCTCGCGGTCAGCTGGCCGAACGGCTCGACGGTGAGGTCAAGCTGCCGGCCAGAGCGGCGGTGGTGCCACACTCCCCCGACGGTTCCGTCGATGAGCAGCACCGGGTAGTTCCCGGCCTGGCCGCTCGGGGTCAGCGCCCGCTCAGCGGCACGGCCGGGGTAGAGAAGCTCGCGGGGCCGGCCGGCCACCACATAGGCGTCGAAGTACGGCAGCAGCCGTACGCCGCGGGGCGGCGCGGACGGCCTCGCGCCGTCCCCGGCGGCCAGCCAGGCCGGCATACCGCCGAGCTGCACCTGCGCAAGCTCGCCGGCCAGCGAGCTGAAGAGCTCCGCGGCCCACCGCCGCGGCGCCCCCAGCCACTGCGCGAACTGCGCGGGCGTGGCCGGCCCGTAGGCCTGCAGATAGCCGCGGACCAGCCCGGCCAGGGCGGGCTGTGCGGCTGCCGGGCGGAAGCCGGGCAGCCACTGGCGCGGGCTGGTGTAGGTCACCTTCCGGCCCCGGTTGGGCCCGAAGCACAGCGCGCCCCGCATCCCGGCGAGCGGCAGGGCCTGGCGCCACCGCGGCCACATGCCCTGGAACGCGGGCACGACCAGGTCACCGGCCCAGGCGCCGGCCCGGGCAACGACCGCATCGGACAGCTCGTCGGTCGTCAGATCGGCCTCGGCCAGCGCATCGGCGATGGCCTCGATAACCGCATCGGTCTGCCCGGGCGTCAGCCGGACATCTGTCGCGGAGGAATTCGGCGCCGAGGGCAGCGCCGATAGCGCCCCGGTCCACTGGGGCAGGTCACGGGTGGGCAGCAGGTGCACGGTGCCGCGCGGCCCGAAGGTCTTCACCAGGCTGTGCCCGGTCCACAGGGCCATCTGGACGTCGCCGCGGGTGACGCCGGCCAGCCGCAGCCCGACGGACCACTCGGCCGCGGTCAGCAACTGCGCATGCGCACCGCACATGGCGGCGACGGCATCGGCGGGCTCGGCGTCCGTCAGCGGCGCCGAGAGCCCGTGCCGGTCAAGGCGCCTGGCGCTGACCTGCGCCCACGACATGTCCGGCAAGAGGCGATCGGGCATCGGCCGGAACTCCTTATGACCTAGCGGCAGCGAGCTGGAATGCGCCCTTGATGGCACTGCCGGGGCCGGTTCCGCATGATGTCAAGGTACCGATGCCGCGCTGGGGACACCAAGGCGCCTAAACGCCACGCTGTGCTGTCGAGGTAGTCAGCGGGCGGCAATGTTCGTCCTTACCGCACGCCCGGTACCCTAATGTGACTCAACGTGGCAGCACGAGGTACTCCGGCGACGGCGCTGCTGGCTGTCATCTCCCGCCCCGGCAAGTAGGGTGCCCCGTGTCTGGCTGGTTCACATCGCAGATCGTGCATACCGGGCGGCTGCCGCTGTTCTGCTTCTTCGTCGCCTTCGTCACCAGCTTCGGTTTTACCCGGCTGTCGGTCCGGCTCATCCGCGCTAAGGTCCGCTGGTGGTTCGGCAATGTGACGCCTGGCGACCTGCACGTGCACCATATGGTCTTCGGCGTCGTCTTCATGGTCGTGGGCGGGGTGGCCCAGCTGGCCGCCCCGATCGCCTCGGTGGACTGGCGAGGGGGATCTGCCGCGATCTTCGGCCTCGGCACCGCGCTCGTCCTGGACGAGTTCGCGGTCATGCTGCACCTGCGCGACGTGTACTGGACAAGCGCGGGCCGGCTGTCCATCGACGCTGTTTTCGTCGCCGCCGGGATCACCGCGCTGCTGCTGCTCGGAGTTACCCCGGTGGGGTTGCACGACATCGCCCGCTACTTGCGGCTGCCCAGTGCCGGGGACGCGGCTGCCGGGCTCGTTCTCGTGATTGTCGTGTTGTTTCTGCTGGCGGCGGTCACCCTGCTCAAGGGAAAGATCTGGACCGGCCTGGTCGGCCTGTTCGTACCCCCGCTGTTCTTTGTCGGCGCGATCAGGATCGCCCGGCCCGGATCGCCCTGGGCGCGATGGCGTTACTGCGCGCGGCCGAGGAAACTCGCCAAGGCCGAGTACCGGGAGCGCCGGCTGCGGCGGCCCGTCGAGCGGGTGAAAATCCGGTTGCAGGATCTGCTGGCCGGGCATCATGACCCGCCCGTTACCGAGTTGCCGCAGCTCCCCGCGGAGCAGGCCAGCAGGCCCGTGAGAGACCAGGCCGGGTAACGGCAGCAGCCCATGCCGGGCGTGGCCGCGGGTTAATCCGAGCGCGGCACGCCTTCTTCGGGCACGATAGACCCTTCGAGACGAGGAGGCACGGGGCAAATGGTGTCGCAGGCCAGCAGGCTGCAGAACGTCCGGTACGACATCAGGGGGCCGGTACTGCAACGGGCCAGGCAGCTTGAGGCGCAGGGATATCCGATCCTCAAGCTCAACCTTGGCAACCCGGCGCACTTCGGCATCATGGCTCCCGATGCGGTGCTGCACGACGTCGTGCAGAACATCGGCGACGCGCAGGGCTACAGCGACGCACGGGGCATCCACCCGGCCAGGCTCGCGGTCGCGCAGTCGTATGAGAGCCGCGGCGTGCACGGGGTCGGGCCCGACGACGTGTTCCTCGGCAACGGAGTTTCCGAGCTCATCGTGATGGCCCTGCAGGCCCTGCTGGACACCGGCGACGAAGTGCTCATCCCCAGCCCTGACTACCCGCTGTGGACCGGGGCGGTCAGCCTGTGCGGCGGCCGCGCCGTGCATTACCGCTGCGACGAGGAAGCCGGCTGGGCACCCGATCTCGAGCACGTCGCCGCGCAGATTACCCCGCGGACCCGGGCGCTGGTGATCATCAACCCGAACAACCCGACCGGCGCGGTGTACTCCAGGGAAACCCTGCTCGGGCTGCTGGAACTGGCCCGGCGGCACGGGCTCCTGGTGCTCTCCGACGAGATCTACGACCAGATCCTGTACGAGGACGCGGTGCACGAGTGCGCCGCCGCGCTGGCCCCCGACCTGCTGGTGCTGACGATGTGCGGGCTGTCCAAGACCTACCGGCTGGCCGGATTCCGGTCCGGCTGGCTGGTGGTCTCCGGGCCTAAGCAGGACGCAGCCGAGTACCTCGAAGGGCTGGAACTGCTGGCCAATATGCGGATGTGCCCGAACGTGCCGGCCCAGTACGCCATCCAGACCGCCCTCGGCGGCGGCCAGGGCATCGCGCACCTGCTGCAGCCGGGCGGGCGGCTGCGCGAGCAGCGCGACCGCGCCTGGCGGAAGATGAACGAGATTCCCGGGGTGGACTGCGTCAAGCCACTCGGCGCCCTGTACCTGTTCCCGCGCCTTGACCCCGAGGTGCACAAGATCGCCGACGACGAGCAGATGGTCATCGAGCTGCTAGAACAGCAGCATCTGCTGCTCACCCACGGCACGGGCTTCAACCTGCCCACGGCCGATCATCTGCGGCTGGTGTTCCTGGCCCCGGTGGATGTGCTGGACGACGCCATCGGCCGGCTCGGCACGTTCCTGCAGACCTATCATCAGTAACCGCCGGGCGCGCCAGTCCGGATTTGCAAGCGGCTGTGCCGGGCAGCTGCCCTGGCGTGCGCTAGGTGCTGCTGCCTGCCGGACGCTGACGGCGCCGCGCTGCGTAGTCCCGCCTGAGCGCCTCGCGAAGCGCACCGGAACTGTCGCGCGAGATAGTCACGAACGGATCAGCCAGCGGCACGGCCAGCCACACGCCGTCCCGGCAAGTGATCTTGTATGCGTCCTCCCAGTGCCATTGCAGATCCGTGAGCATGGACTGGGCGTCGCGACTGAGCGGTCCTCAGCGCATTTCGTCAGTGGCCGACGGGGGCGCCGGCCAGCGCGGCGATGATGCCCAGCCCGGCGGAGCACAGCAGCGCGGTGACAGTGCCCCGGCGCAAGGCCAGCAGCCAGACGCCGGCCAGCAGCAGGACGGCGGCCTGCCACCAGTGGCTGAGTTCGAGGCCGAGCGGGATCGCCGCCCCCGCGATTGCCCCGATGGCCGCAGCCCCGGACCCGGACAGGAACGACTGCGCGCGATCACTGGCCCGGAGGCGGCCGAGGTGCGGGCCGCCGGCGATGACGAACATGAACGACGGCAGGAACGCGATCAGCGCCGCGAGCAGTCCGCCGCCGATGCCCGCGGCGGCGTAGCCGACGACGGCGACGGTCAGCACCACCGGGCCGGGAGTTACCTGGCCCAGGGCAACCGCATTGAGGAACTGCGCCCCGGTCATCCAGTGATAGGTGACGACCGCGTCGTGCTGCATCAGCGGGATGATCACGAAGCCGCCGCCGAAGGACAGGGCGCCTACCTTGATCGCTACCCAGGCCAGCGCGCCGATGCCGCCAGCGGCGATCGCCGGCCCGGCGAGAAACGGCGGCCCGCCAAGCAATCCCCCGGCCGGCAGCCCGGATGATGGCCCGGGCGCGGCCCTCAGCTGCACCGCGACCTCGGCGAGACCGCACGCGAGCAGGACCGCCACGACGAACGGGCCCGCGGTGGCGGAGGCCACCGCGCCGGCGGCGAGATAGGCGAGCCATCTCGCCCTGGCCGCGCGTCTCATCGCCATGCGTTTCCGGCTGGCAGGCAGCAGGCTGACCGCTGCCTGGACTGCGACGGCAGGCACCGCGGCGCCGGCTCCGGCCGCAGCGCCCCGTACCCACAGCGGCGGGCTGCCCGCCAGGAAGAGCACGGCCAGCGCGAGGATGATGACCAGGCCGGGGACGATGAAGCAGACGCCGCCAACGACGGCGCCGGCCGCCCGCCGCAGCTTCCAGGCACAGAAAATCGCCAGCTGGGTGGAGGCCGGGCCGGGCATCAGGTTCGCGGCTGCGAGGCCGTCCTCGAACTCGCGCGCGGACAGCCACCGCCGGCTTTCCACGCACAGGGTGCGGAGCAGCACGATGTGCGCTGGCGGGCCGCCGAACCCGATAACGCCCATCCGCGCCCACTGGGCGGCGATCGTGGCCAGCGGCACTCGCTCGCCCGGCGTCTCCGCCGCGGGCTCTTGGACCGGACCGTCCGCTCCCGGCCCGTCCGCTGGGGGCTTGTGATCAGCCACTGCTAGTTCCGGGTTTCCCTTCCTGCACGTCACCGATCGGAGGCGCCCAGGCCGGCCGCGGTATCAGGCAGAACGGATGACCGGCCGGATCGGCGTACACGCGGGCACTGCCGTCAGCCGCCAGCCGCCGGGCGCCGAGTGCCAGCACCCTCGGATCGGCCGCATCAACGTCGTCGACCATGACGTCCAGGTGAAACTGCTGCGGCCAGCGCGGATCCGGCCACCGGGGCGGCTGGTGGCCGGGCGCTAGCTGGAACGCTATGCCGGACGATGTGCCGTCTGCCGCGATCACCGCGAAGTCGTCCTGCTGCCAGGTGAGAGGCAAACCGGTCAGCTCCGAGTAGAAGGCGGCGAGCGCGGCCGGGTGGGGGCAGTCGATGACCACGTGATGCAGGCGCCCGATCATGGCCGCGATCCTGTCATGCACCGGCAACGTAACGGAACACCCCGCGGCGCAACGGCGCTGCGGCCGAAAGTACTCTGCGGGCGGAGCCCGGGTGCGTTGAGGCCCGTGCTTAGCATCCGGAACGCTGACTAGAGGAAGCTGACCATGGCCAAGACGCCAGCGGTAGGCAAGACCGCTCCCGACTTCACCCTCCCCGGCGTGCTGGTGACCGGCGAAGGGGCGGCGCGGGCGGACTACACCCTGTCAGCGCAGCGCGGCAGGCCGGTCGTGCTGGCCTTCTACCCCGGTGATAACACCTCCGTCTGCACTAAGCAGCTGTGCTCCTACACCTCCGGCCTGGACAGCTTCACCGGCCTCGGCGCGACCGTGTGGGGCATCAGCCCGCAGGATGTGGACAGCCACGAGGGGTTCGCCCGCAAGTACGACCTGGCCTTCCCGCTGCTCGCCGACACCGGGCTTGCGGTCACCCGGCAGTACGGCATCGGCCTGGCCGGGCCGGCCTGCGCAGGTCGGTCTTCGTGATCGACGGCGAGGGCATCCTCCGCTGGAAGCACGTGACGCTCGTCGGCCTGACGTTCCCCAAGACCGAGGCCATCACCGCCCAGCTGGCGGCCCTGGCCAGCTAGCAGCCGTCGTCGTGTCCGCGTGCATCACCTGGACCCGCGCATAGGAGAGCCGACCACCAGCACGAGCTTCCCGCGCACGTGACCGTACTCGCTGACGCGGTGCGCCGCCGCGATCTCGGCGAGCGGGAAGGTCCGCGCGACCGGGAGCGAGAAGCGCCCGGACTCGATCAGCTCGCCGATCCCGGCGAGCGCGTGGACCGCGCGGCCGGCGTCCCCGCTGCTGAACCTCACCTCGTGCTCGCGGGCGCCACCGAAGTCGGCGATCGTCACGACGTGCTCCGGGCCGTCCGCGAGCTCGATGAGCTCGGGCAGGACGCCGCTCCCGGCGACGTCGAGCGCGGCGTCGACGCCGTCAGGCGCGAGTGCGCGAACCCGCCCGGCGAGGCCCTCGCCGTAGGCGACGGGCTCGGCGCCCAGCGAGCGCAGGTACTCGTGGTTGGCGGGACTGGCGGTGCCGATCACGCGCGCACCGCGCACCACGGCGAGCTGAACCGCGGCGCTGCCGACGCTTCCGGAGGCGCCGTTGATGAGCAGCGTGCTGCCGCTCCCGGCGCCGAGCTGGTCGAGCGCGCGCGTAGCCGTCTCGATGGCGGCCGGCAGCGCGGCAGCGCCGGGGAAGTCAACCGACGGCGGGATCGGCGCATAGTAGGACAGCACCGCCAGCTCGGCCTGGGCCGCACCCTCGGCGGAGAAGCCGAACACGCGATCGCCGACGGCCACGTCCGCAACGCCCTCACCGAGCTCGTCGACGACACCCGCCGCCTCGTGGCCCATGGTCTGCGGGAGCTCCCCATCCATCAGGCCCTTGCGCTTCTTCCAGTCGCTTGCGTTGACGCCGGCCGCGCGCACCGCAATCCGGACCTGGCCGGGACCCGGATGCGGATCGGGGAGATCCACGATCTCGAGGACCTCCGGGCCCCCGAACTGGCTGAAACGGACTGCCTTCAACATTCGCCCCGATCTCGACTCAGGGTGTCGCGGTTGCTGCGCGTACCACAGTCTGCCAGCTAGCGGCCGGCCCGCAATGGCGGGCGATCTGGCAGGATCGCGGCATGAGGATCCTGATCATGGGCGGCACCGCCTTCGTCGGCCGGCACATCGCGCAGGCTGCGATCGATGCCGGGCACGACGTAACGCTCTTCCACCGCGGCCGGACCGGCGCGGACCTGTTCCCGGAGGCCACGCATCTGCTGGGCGACCGCGACAGCGACCGTGACCTGGCCGTGCTCGGCAGCGGCCAGTGGGACGCGACCGTCGACGTCTGCGGCTACCTGCCACGGCAGGTCCGGGCGCTGGCCGGGGTGCTGGACGGCCGGGGCGGTCACCAGCTGTTCATCTCCTCGACCTCGGTCTACCGCACGCCGGTCGCGGCCGGCTTCGGCGAGGATGCCCCGCTGATCGAGCTGGCCGAGCCCATCGTGGAGGAATTCACCCTGGAGGCGTACGGCGGCCTCAAGGTGGCCTGCGAGCGGGCCGCCGCCGAGCTGCACGGAGCGGGCACCACGGTGATCCGGCCGACCTACGTGATCGGCCCGCACGACCGCAGCGGCAGGTTCCCGTGGTGGGTCAACCGCATTGCCCGCGGCGGCGAGGTGCTGGCGCCCGGCGGCGCAGGCGATCCCATCCAGGTCATCGACGCCCGCGACATGGCCAGCTGGGCGGTATCGCTGCTGGAGAACTCGGTGCCCGGCACCTTCCATGCGGCCAGCCCGCCGCCGCCCTTCGGCTTCGGCGAGCTCCTGGAGACGATCGCCGCGCAGGTGGCCCCGCCGGGCACCACGCTGACCTGGGTCGGCAAGGACTACCTGCTGGCCAGCGGCCTGGACGACAGCGCCCTGCCGTTGTGGCCCGGCGGCGACAGCGAAAGTGACATTAACGCAGCCAGCCCCGCCGCTGCCCTGGCAACCGGGCTGGCCCCCCGGCCACTGCGCCAGAGCATCGGCGAGATCCGCGAAGCCGGGCTGCACTCCCCCGCGCCCATCCCCGACGGCGTAGGGCTGGCGCCGGAACGCGAGGCCGGGCTGCTGGCCGGCTGGG
This sequence comes from uncultured Actinomycetes bacterium, assembly GCA_963707065.1. Classification (GTDB taxonomy): domain Bacteria; phylum Actinomycetota; class Actinomycetes; order Streptosporangiales; family Streptosporangiaceae; genus Palsa-506. Next base: position 406,553 of record CAVPPJ010000005.1, on the reverse strand, counting down.
CCGGGCACTAGCGCAACGCGTCAATCCGGCCGCGTGGTGATGCAGGAGGAATGCGAGCACCCTCCGCGGTACGCGATCTCGCGGTGCTGGAAGCGCGCTAGAGCCCTGGCTGCCTGCGGCAAACTGCGCAGGCGGCCAGGGCTCCGGCTAGTGATCAGGCTGGGTTGGCTATCAGGCCTCGAGGACGGCCTCGATCTCCAGGTGAAGGCTGATCTTGTCGGCCACCACGGCGCCGCCGGTCTCCATCGGGGCGCTGAAGCTGACGTTGAAGTCACGCCGGTTGATCTCGCCGGTGGCGGTGAACCCGGCGCGGGTGCCGCCGAAGGGGTCCGGGCCGAAGCCGTTCAGCTCCAGGGTGAGCGGCACGTTCTTGGTGACGCCCTTGAGCGTCAGCTCGCCGTCCAGCACGTAATCGCCGCCGTGCTGGCGGACGCCGGTGCTGCGGTAGGTCATCGTCGGGTAGGTCTCGACGTCGAAGAAGTCGGCCGACCGGATGTGCCCGTCGCGCTGCTCGCTGCCGGTGTTGATCGAGGCCAGGTCGATCTCGGCGGTCACCGAGGAGTCCAGCGGGTTCTCGCCCGTGACCAGCTGGCCGGAGAAGGTCGTGAACCTGCCGCGAACCTTGCTGACCATCATGTGCCGGACTGAGAAGCCGACCTCGGAGTGCACCGCGTCGATGTTCCAGGTTCCGGCAACGTAGCCGGGAACGGCGGTCTGCGTAGTCGCTGCGGTCATGGAGTGCTCCCGATTGCTAGTAGCTAAGTTGTTGAACACTCAATTAGTATCAGGCTTGCCACATCTTGTCAAACGCTCAACCATTTCGGGTATCCTGGGATCGTGAGCACCTCAGAGACCCGGTGGCTGACCGCCGGCGAGCAGCAGGCCTGGCGGGAATTCATCACCGCCAGCCAGACCATGTTCAGCGCGGTCGAAGGGCAGCTGCAGCAGGACGCCGGGATACCGCACGGCTACTACGAGATTCTCGTCCGACTCTCCGAGACGCCCGGCCGGGCGCTGCGGATGAGCCAGCTTGCCGAGGCATCGACCTCCAGCAAGAGCCGCCTGTCGCACGCCGTCGCCCGGCTGGAGGAACGCGGCTGGATCCTTCGCACCGACTGCCCCACCGACCGCCGCGGCCAGGTAGCCCAGCTCACCGACGAGGGATTCGCCGCGCTGGCCGCCGCGGCACCAGGGCACGTCGCCCAGGTCCGGCGCTCGCTGATCGACGTGCTCACCCCGGAGCAGCTCAGCCAGCTGCGGGAGATCAGCGCGGCGATCATCGGCGCAGCGGACCAGCCCCGCGGCCCGGCGGCCGGTATCCTGGACGGCAACGCGACGACGGAGACGAGTAGCCCGGGATCACGCGAGCCGGAGAGAGCCGCCACCAGCTGAGAAGGCGGCCTCGCGGACCGGGGTGAAGACCCTCCCGAGTGCGGGGAGGAACGGCGGCCGCCGTCCGTGGCCAGCCCAATGCCCCGCCGGCCTGCCCTCGTTACCGGGCATGAACGAGGCCGCGGCCCCGCCCCGCCAGGGCGGACCGCGGCGAAAGTGCGGTGGCACCGCGAGTTCCCTTCTCGCCCGCGCTCCCAAGGGGTCGCCAACTCCCCGAGGAGTGTGGATGATCTCCCGAACCCTGACCGCCGACCTGCCTTCCCACGTCGGCGAGCACATCGGAATCGCCGGCTGGCTGCACCGCAAGCGCCAGCTCAAGTCGATGACCTTCCTGATCGTCCGGGACCGCTCCGGCCTCGCCCAGGCCGTGCTGACCGGCCCGGCCGCGATCGCCGCCGCGGCGGCGCTGCCGGAAGAGACCGTCATCGCCGTCGAGGGCACGGTCACCGCCAGCCCGCAGGCGCCCGGCGGGGCGGAGATTACCGAGCCGGTGATCACGCAGCTGTCCGGCCCGGCGGCGGCGCCCCCGTTCGACCTCTACCGGCCGTCGGTCACCGCAGCACTGCCCGCGATACTCGACGGCGCGCCGACCACGCTGCGGCATCCCCGGCTGCGGGCCCCGTTCGAGATCTCGGCGGCCAGCGCGGCCGGCTTCCGCCGCACCCTTGGCGACCTCGGGTTCACCGAGATCCACACGCCCAAGATCGTGGAATCGGCGACCGAGTCGGGCGCCAACGTGTTCGGCATCGACTACTTCGGCACCCCGGCCTACCTGGCGCAGTCGCCGCAGTTCTACAAGCAGGCGCTGGTCGGCGTGTTCGAGCGGGTGTTCGAGGTCGGGCCGGTCTTCCGGGCCGAGCCGCACGACACGGCCCGGCACCTGGCGCAGTACACCAGCCTGGACGCCGAGTTCGGCTTCATCACCGGCTACCACGACGTGATGTCGGTGCTGCGGGACGCGATCGCCGGAATGGTGGCGGCAGTGGCGGGCAATGCTCGTTATTCCGTCGATCTTCTGGGCCTGACATTGCCTTCAGTACCCGGGCAGATCCCGGAGATTCCCTTCGCCGAAGCGCAGGAGCTGCTGGCCCGCCGCTCCGCGGAGGACCCGCGCGGCGAGCCTGACCTCGCGCCCGCGCACGAGCGGTGGCTGTCGGAGTGGGCGCTGCGCGAGCACGGCAGCGAGTTCCTGTTCGTGACCGGCTACCCGATGGCGAAACGGCCGTTCTACACCCACCCCGACCCGGCCAGGCCCGGCTACTCGAACAGCTTTGACCTGCTGTTCCGCGGCCTTGAGCTGGTCACCGGCGGGCAGCGGCTGCACCGGCACGCCGACTACCTGGCCGCGCTCGCGGAGCGGGGCGAGGACCCCGGGCCGTACGCGGCGTACCTGCAGGTATTCGCGCACGGGATGCCGCCGCACGGCGGGTTCGCGATCGGGCTGGAGCGGTGGACGGCCCGGCTGACCGGCGCCGCCAACGTCCGGTCGGTCACCCTGTTCCCCCGCGACGCCCGCCGCCTCAGCCCTTGAGGGATCCCGGGCGCCCGGCCGGCGGCGGCCTGACCCAGTAGCGGTTATACCGGGTTATACTCGCCTTATGAAAACGGCCATTTCCATTCCGGACGACACTTTCGCCCGGGCAGACGGCCGGGCCGCCGAGCTCGGACTGAGCCGGTCGGAGTTCGTCACCCGGGCTATCCGGCGCTACCTGGAGGAACTCGACGCCGAGTCGATCACCGATCAGATCGACGCGACGATCGCGCTGCTCGCCGACGACGATTCGGCCATGGCCGCCGCCGCCGGCCGGCGAATCCTGGCGCGGGATGAGGACACCTGGTGATCACACGCGGATCCGTCTGCTGGGCCGATCTCGGCGAGCCGGACGGGAGCGGCCAGGCAAGGTGGCGCCCCGTGCTGGTGGTCCAGGCTGACCCGTTCAACGCCAGCAAGCTGGCCACGATCGTCGCTGCCGTCATCACGTCGAATACCGGCCTGGCGGCGATGCCGGGAAACGTCTTCCTGCCCGCCGTCGCCGTCGGCCTGCCGCGCGACTCCGTGGTCAACGTGACTGCGCTGGTGACGCTCAGCCGGACTGACCTGGGCGATCAGGCAGGCACGGTGCCGGACTCGGTCATGCGCGAGGTCAACGTCGGGCTCCGCCGGGTGCTCGGCCTCTAGCCCGGCGGCATCGGTCGCGTGCCTGGTGTCCTGGCAGGTGCCTGGTGTCCTGGTAGTCAGTAGGCGACGGTGATGCGGCGGCGGACCGCGTCGCCGCTCTCCACCACGTCGGCGATCGCGATCGCGTAGTCACTGATGGTGATCCTGCTGTTCCCCGCCTCGTCGGTCAGCAGCTGGTCGCCGCCGGTGCGGTAACTGCCGGTGCGCTCGCCCGGCTCGATCAGCGCCGCCGGGCTGACATAGGTCCAGTCCAGGTCATCGGCTGCCCGGTAGACCTCGTCCAGCGCTTTTGCGTGCGCCAGCGCGGTCGGCTTCCAGGCCGGGTGGAAATCCGGCGTGTCGACCAGCCGCTGGCCGGGCGCGACCTCGAGGCTGCCGGCCCCGCCCACCACGACCAGACGGCGGGTACCCGACATGCGCAGCCCGTCGACCAGGCCGCGGGCCGCGCCGACCAGGCTCTTCTCATCGTCCTCGCTGCCGCGCCGCGGGCCGACCGCGGAAACAACCGCGTCGACACCCTGGGTGACGGTGGCCACCGATGCCGGGTCGGCCGCATCACCGGAGATGACCTGAACGTCCTGCCCGTCGACCGGCGCGCCGGTCCGCGTGACGCCGACAACGGAATGCCCTCGCCGCAACAGCTCCGCGGTGATCTCCTGGCCGATGGCGCCGCTGGCGCCGAAAACGAGAATCTTCATGCCCGACACCTCACCATGACCGGCGCCGCGGCGCCGCGGCGCCCCCGGCGCCCGGTAAGGTCGTCGCATGACGGAGCCGGACGACCTGGACGCGCTGTCCTCGCATGAGCTGCACGACCGCGCGGTGCGCCGCGCACTGCATCACCTGGATGTCGGGTTCCTGTGGGAACTGCTCCGGGCCCTCCCGGCAGGTGAGGCCGCTGCCGGGCACCCGGACCACGCCGCCGCCGACGCGGTGAAGATCTCGTCGCTGATCTCCGACGCGCTGGACTCCGGCGATGACGACCTCGTCGACTCGCTGCGGCCGCTGTACCTGGACTACCTGAAGAAGCACGCCTAACTGCCCGCACGTGCTTATCTCGTAACGGTTCGGTTCTAGCCGGTCGCGACCGGCTAGAACCGAACCACTGTCAGCCGGGGCGTTAGTGCAGTTGCTACGGCAGGTCGATGAGCACCTTGCCGAGCGCCCCGGCCTCGACGGCATCCTGCGCCGCGGCGACGTCATCCAGCGTGAACCGGGTGACGGGCAGCCCGGTGAGCACGCCGCCGGTCAGCGCCGTGGTGATGTCGCGCGCGGCGTGATCGAAGGCCGCCGGCGGAATCCCGTACAGCAGCACGAACCTGAGCGTCACGTTGGCCGTCATGCAGGCGCGGACCGGCAGCTCGGGATCGGCCGGCTCGGCGGCGTACGTGACAACGTGCGCGTGCGGGCGGCTGACGGCCAGGTCGAGCTGCAGGTTCGCGCCGAGCGCCAGCTCGATCACCCGGTCGACCGGCGGCGCGAGTGAGCGGATCTGGTCCGCGGCATCAGCATCCCGGTAGTTGACGACATAGTCGGCGCCTGCCCTGGTGGCGAGTTCTGCCTTCGCCGGGCCGCTGACTGTCGTGATCACCGTGGCGCCCGCGAGCTTGGCCAGCTCGATGGCAAAATGGCCGACCGCGCCGGCACCGCCCGCCACCAGGACGGTCTTGCCGTCCAGCGGGCCGTCGGAGAACAGGCAGCGGTGCGCCGTCATGGCCGGCACGCCGAGGCTCGCGCCGAGCTCGGCCGGTATGCCGTCGGGGAGCCTGACGGCCTGCCGTTCCGGCACCACGGACCACTGCGCGGCCGTCCCCCAGCGCCGCCCGGCCGCGGCCATCCAGAGCCAGACCCGCTCGCCGGTACGGCCCGGGTCGACGCCCTCGCCTACCTCGTCGATCACCCCTGCGCCGTCATGATGCGGGATCTGGAATCCGTCGATCGGGCGGGGGGTCGCGCCGGTACGGGACTTCCAGTCGGTCGGGTTGATGCCGGAGACCTCGATCTTGACGCGGACCTCGCCCGGGCCCGGCCCCGGACGCTCGATCTCCTCGACCCGCAGCACATCGCCGGCCGTGCCGTAGCGATCGTAGAGCGCGGCTCTCATGGTCTCGCCTCCCGTGGAACCCGATGGTCAGTCCGCTCCGGCGATCATCTCACTGACCGCGGCGGCAGGCATGACGGAGGCACGCAACCCGGTAGCCGTGCTCGGGCCGGCGGTCAGCCCGAGCTGGCCGGCGGGGGCACGATCGCGTCGATGTCGGCGAGCTCGCCAGCGGACGGAACCCAGTCGGCGGCCGCCGCGTTCGCCTTGACCTGCTCGGATGATGTCGCGCCGGCGATCACCGATGCGCATCCGGGCTGCGCGGCAAGCGCCCCGATGGCCACCTCCAGCACGGTGACCTCGTGCTGGCGCGACCACTCGGCCAGCGCCTCGACCCGGCTGAGCCTCTGCTCAGTCACGTACTCGGGCCGGCCGGCCAGCCTGGTGCCGGCCGGCGCGTCCTGGCCGCGCCGGATCTTGCCGGTCAGCAGCCCGTTGGCGAGCGGGAAGTATGGCAGCACGCCGAGACCGAAATGCAGGGCGGCGGGCACCACTTCCGCCTCGGCGCCGCGCTCGAGCAGCGACCAGTGATTCTGGGCCGAGATGAACGGGGCCGTTCCCAGCTCCCGCGCCGTGGCGGCTGCCTCGGCGACCTGCCAGCCGGAGAAGTTGGAGTGCCCGATGTAGCGGACCTTGCCCTCGGTGACGAGCTCGCCCAGGGCCGCCAGGGTCTCGCCGATGGGCGTCACCGGGTCGGGCGTGTGGATCTGGTAGAGATCGATGTAGTCGGTACGCAGCCGGCCCAGCGAGTGCTCGACCGCGCGCCGGATATAGGCACGGCCGCCCTTGGCGCCGGCCGCGGGCCCGTAGCCCATGTCCACGCTCTGATGCCCGAACTTGGTAGCCAGCACTATCTGGTCACGCCGACCAGCCAGCACCTCGCCGAGGATCTCCTCGGACCGGCCGCCGGCGCCGTACATGTCCGCCGTGTCGAACAGGGTGATTCCCGCGTCGATCGCCGCGTCGACGACGGCGCGGGTCGCTGCCACGTCCAGCCTGCGGCCGAAGTTGTTGCAGCCGAGTCCTGCTACCGACACGAGCAGCCCGGACTCACCTAGTGACCTGTAGCGCATGATCCCGCTTTCGCCGAAACCGGTCCTGCCGGATCTTGATCGTAGCGAAGCGCCCTCGGGCGAAGCAGGACGCGCCGGCGGAGCAGGATAGCCGGGCGGAGATCAGGCGAAGGCACCGGCGAAGATCATAAGGCGCCCGTAAGTTTGGGACTGGCCTGACATCATGCGAAAATGCTCGAGGATACGGAGGGATCCCTGTGAGCAGCATCCGCAACGGCATGCCCGCGGCCGAACTGGCCGCTGTCAGCTGGATCAGGAGCCGTCGTGGCGGATCAACGGGGGATAACTGCGTCGAGGTCGCATTCCTCACCGGAGGCGACGTCGCCCTGCGCAATTCAAGGCACGGGGACGGGCCCGCGCTGATATTCACCCGGTCCGAGTGGGAGGCATTCCTCGGCGGCGCCGGGGACGGCGAATTCGGGCAGCCAGGCCCGGCCTGAGCACGCACCAGGTCAGCACGCCGCGGACCCTGGCCGGGCAGTGGGGCTACGTTCGCGACGAGACCGGGACCACGGTTTGGCTCTGGCTGCGCGCGCCCGGGGAGCGGGGCGCCCGGGAGCGGGATGCCTAGGAGCGCCTGGTAGGGCCGGACCGGCGGCCCTGGCTGGCGGCCGCCCGCTTCTCCCGCAGCCGCATCGTCACGTGCACCGGGCTGCCCTCGAAGCCGAACTCCTCCCGGAGCCTGCGCTCGACGAACCTCCGGTAGCCGGCCTGCAGGAAACCCGACGTGAACAAGACGAAGTGCGGGGGGCGTATCCCGGCCTGGGTGGCAAAGAGGATCTTCGGCTGCTTGCCGCCGCGCACGGGTGGCGGCGTCGCCGCCACCAGCGCGGCCAGCCAGGCATTGAGCCGCCCCGTGGGCACCCGGGTCTCCCAGCCGTCCAGCGCGCGCGCCAGCGCCGGCACGAGCCGGTCCGTATGCCAGCCGGTCGCGGCCGCGATATTCACCCGCGGCGCCCACCGCGCGGTATGCAGCTGCCGGTCGATCTCCTTGTTCAGGAAGTGCTGGCGGTCCTCGTCGACGAGATCCCACTTGTTGTAGGCGATCACGAGCGCCCGGCCCGCCTCGATCACCATCGACACGATCCGCAGGTCCTGCTCCGCGAGCGGCTCGCTGGCATCGACCAGCACGACCGCGACCTCCGCGCGCTCCAGCGCCCGCTCGGTGCGGAGGGCCGCGAAGTAGTCGGCGCCCTGCGTTTCGCGTACCCGCCGCCGGATCCCGGCCGTGTCCACGAACCGCCAGACGCTCCCGCCGAGCTCGATGAGCTCGTCCACCGGGTCCCTGGTGGTGCCAGCGACCGCATCGACCAGGACGCGCTCGGCGCCGGCCAGCGTGTTCAGCAGGCTGGACTTGCCCACGTTCGGGCGGCCGATGAGCGCCACCCGGCGCGGGCCGCCGGTCTCGCCGAAGCGCTCCTGGGGAGTTGCCGGGAGCGCGCCGAGTATCAGGTCGAGCAGGTCTCCGCTGCCGCGCCCGTGCAGCGCACTGACCGGGCAGGGCTCGCCGAGCCCGAGCGACCAGAGCGAGGTCGCGGCAGCCTCGGCCGGCCCGTCGTCCACCTTGTTGGCGGCGAGCACGACCGGCTTGCGGGACCGGCGCAGCACCGCGGCCACGGCGGCGTCGGCGTCGGTCACGCCGACCACCGCGTCGACGACGAACAGCACGGCGTCCGCCGCATCAACCGCGACGCGCGCCTGGGCCGCCACCCGGGCCGCGAGTGCCTCGGAGCCCTCCACGGCAGGCTCCCAGCCGCCGGTATCCACCAGCGTGAACGCGCGCCCCCGCCACGTCGCGTCGTAGGCGACCCGGTCACGGGTCACGCCCGGAGTGTCCTCCACGACCGCCTGGCGGCTGCCGAGAATGCGGTTCACCAGAGTGGACTTGCCGACGTTCGGCCTGCCGACCACCGCGACGACCGGCGCGGGCACGTCGGGCTGATCCCCGTCGCCGTCGGAGTACCCGCCGCCTGGCCCGGTCAGGCCGGCCAGCTCGGGCAGGCTGCTCAGCTCGTCCATGCGGCACCCGCTGTCCTGCTCGCGACCAGGGAGACGATCTCCCGGACTACCTCGTCCAGGCCGATGCCGGTCGAGTCGATCTCGACGGCATCGGCCGCCCTGGCCATCTGCGGTGCGTCCCGGCGGTCACGCTGCGCCTGCTCGGCCCTGGTCAGGGCGACGGTCACGCCGGGGTCGCCGTCCAGATCGGCGCTGCGCCGTCGCGCCCGGACGGTCTCGCTGGCGGTCAGGAACACCTTGACCTGGGCCTCGGGGGCGACGACCGAGCCGATGTCGCGGCCCTCGGCCACGATTCCCTGGCCGGCCGCGATGGCCCTGGCGATGATCTCCCGCTGCATCGCGATCAGGTGCGCCCGGACCTGCGGCACGGACGCCACCGCGCTGACCGCGTTGGATACCTCGCGGGACCGGATCGGGCCAGCGACATCGGCCCCGCCGACCCGGATTGCCGGTGCGCCCGGGTCGGTACCGACCTCGATCTCCGCGCGCTGCAGGTGCTGCGCCACGGCCGCGGCGCTGGCCGTGTCCACCCCGTATTCCAGCAGCCACCAGGTCAGTGCCCGGTACATCGCGCCGGTATCGAGGTAGCGCAGGCCGAGATAGCGGGCAACCTCGCGCGCGGCGGTCGACTTGCCTGACCCCGCCGGGCCATCTACCGCGATAACGAGCCCTGGGTGCTGGACGGGTTCAGCCGAATTGGTCACGCAGGCGATGTTACCGGCGAACCGGCCAGCCTCCGGCCGCAAGCGCCTCTGTGAGCCCGGCGGCAGCCCCCGGACTGACCGAGAGCTCGAGCGCTCCGGCCGGCCGGCCGGGCGAGTGCTCGATCCGCACATCCTCGATGTTGATCCCCGCGTCGCCCGCGGCCTGGAAGACCCGGGCCAGCTCACCCGGCTGGTCGCCGATGACCACCTGGACCACGGCATAGGCCGGCGGCGGGCCGCCCTGCTTGCCCGGGATCCGCGCTGTCCCCGCTCCGCCGCGTTCCAGCAGGCCGGTCAGGCGTTTCAGGGCTTCCTCGTCGCCTTCGGCGATAGCCGTGAGCGCGGCGGCCGCGGCGGTGAGATCCTCGGCGATCGCCGGCAGCAGGCTGGCGGCATGCGCGGCGTTGGCGGCCAGGATCTGCGTCCACAGGCCGGTATCCCCGGCCGCGATCCTGGTCACGTCGCGCAGCCCCTGCCCGGCCAGGGCCAGCGCGTCGTCCTCCGCCAGCTCAAGCCGCGCCGCCATCGCCGCGGCGACCAGATGCGGGAGATGCGAGACCAGTGCCACCCAGCGGTCGTGATCGGCCGCCAGCATCCGGGCCGGCTGGGCGCCGCAGGCGATGGCCAGCGCGGTCACCGTGCTGATCGCGCCGGGCGAGGTTCCCGGCAACGGGCAGATCGCCCAGGGGCGGTCGAGGAACAGGTCCGCTCGGGCCGCGCCGGGACCGGACCGCTCCCGGCCGGCCAGCGGATGCCCGGGAACGAAGGCGGCCAGGTCGCAGCCGAGCTCGCGGGCGCGGGCCAGCGGCAGCTCCTTCACGCTGGCGACGTCGGTGTAGCAGCGCGCCAGGCCGCGTTCCTGCGCGGCCGCGAGCGCTGGAGCCACCGCTTCCGGCGGCATCGCCAGGACGGCGAGATCGGCCGGGCCGCCGGGCGGTCCGGCCACGGGCAGCTCATCGCCCGCGCCGAGGCCGGCCGCGAACCGCACGGCGGCCGGATCACGGTCGGCCAGCCAGACGGCCGCGCCGAGCCCGCGGGCGGCGAGCGCGACCGAGGTGCCGATCAGCCCGGTGCCAACCACCACCAGCCGGTGCGGGAACGCCGCTGGCACCGCCGCCGCGGATGTCACTGGGCGATATCCAGCCGCAGCGCCATCGCGCCGCGCAGGTACACGTGCTGGACCGCCGACCGCGGCTGCCCGGTCTCGACGTGCATCAGCAGCCGCACCACCAGGGGCATCGATCCCGGCACGTCCATCTCGGTGGTGCACAGCAGCGGCACATCCTGGAAGCCGAGCTTGCGTGCCGCCAGCGCGGGGAACTCGGCGGTCAGGTCCTGGGTGGCGGTGAACACGACGCTGATCACGTCGGCCGGCGTGAGCTGGTTGCGGCTCATCACCCCAGTCACCAGCTCGGATGTTCCTTCGAGGATCGCCGCGCGCTCGTTCGCAGCCACCTGGACCGCTCCGCGGATCGCCCTGACCGCCACCAGATATCCCTCCTTGCTTAGCCGCGCCCTGCCCGCCGCGCGGCCCGGACACCCCAGGCTATAGACCTACCGTCGCGTAGAGCTCGCCTATTTCCCGCACGGTGAGCCGCCTGGTGGTGCCCGGCCGCAGCGGCCCGAGCAGCACCGGGCCGACCTGGGTGCGGACCAGGCGGCTGACCGGATGCCCGGCCCCGGCCAGCATCCGCCGCACGATGTGCTTGCGCCCCTCGTGCAAGGTGATCTCCACCAGCGCCCGCGACCCGGCCCGCTCGACGACACGGAACTTGTCGGCGCTGGCCACCCCGTCGTCGAGCTCGATCCCGGTTACCAGCTGGCGGCCCAGGTCACGCGGCAGCGGGCCCGCCACATCGGCCAGGTAGGTCTTGAGCACGCCGAAGCTGGGATGGGCAAGCCGGTGCGCGAGCTCGCCGTCGTTCATCAGCAGCATCAGGCCCTCGGTGTCATAGTCGAGCCTGCCCACGTGGAACAGCCGCTCGCCGCGGTCGCCGAGGAAGTCCGCGATGGTCGGCCTGCCGCGGCTGTCCGACATCGTGGTGAGCACGCCGACGGGCTTGTTCAGCGCGAGGTACACCAGGTCCTCCCGGCCGGGGATACGACGGCCGTCGACCCTGATGATCTGGACCTGCGGATCGACCCTGGCCCCGAACCTGCGGACGATCTCGCCGTCCACCTCGACCCTGCCCTCGCCGATCATCTCCTCGCAGTGCCGGCGGCTGCCGACGCCGGCCGCGGCGAGCACCTTCTGCAGCCGCACCCCGCCGGGGACGTCGATCAGGGAGTCGTGCTCCCCGTCGGCCAGATCAAAGTCGGCGACGGGAGCGGCGGCGGCCGGCGGGCGCTGCGCCCGGCCGCCGGACGGGCTGCGAGTACCGCCCCGGCTGCGATCGGCGCCCTGGCTCCGGTTACCGGCCTGGCCGCGGTCAGCGCCATCACCCCGGCCGCCCGCCGGGCGGCGGCTACCCCCCTGGCCGCGGTCAGTGCCCTGGCCACGGTTACCGCCCTGGCCGCGGTCAGCGCCATCACCCCGGCCGCCCGCCGGACTACGGCTACCGCCCTGGCTGCGGCCGCCCGCCTTGCCCAGGTCGCGGGCACTCCCGCTGCCGCCGCCCTGACCGTGGCTCCCGCCCTGACCGTGGCTCCCGCCCTGGCCGCGGCTGCCGGCCTGGCCGCGGCTCCCGGCCTGGCCGCGGCTGCCGCCGGCCTCGGCACGGCTGCGCGGCTGGCTCGCGCCACGGGCACGGCCGGCGCCGCGCTCGTCACGACCCCGCGGGCTCATGACCTGATTCCTCGGCATCGTCCATGTCGTCCGGCAGGAACGGCGCGAGCTCCGGCAGCTCCTCCAGCCCGGGCAGGCCGAGCCGCTCGAGGAAGTAGCCAGTGGTCCGGAACTGGATCGCGCCCGTGTCCGGGTCCAGGCCGGCCTCCTCGATCAGCCCGCGGAGCACCAGCGTCCGCATCACGCCATCGCAGTTGACCCCGCGGACCGCGGAAACCCGCGCCCTGCTCACCGGCTGGCGGTAGGCGACCACGGCCAGCGTCTCAAGCCCGGCCTGGCTGAGCCTGACCTCCTGGCCATCGCTGACAAATCGCTCCACGACCGGCGCGTATTCCGCCCGCGTGTAATAGCGCCAGCCGCCGGCCACCTCGCGCAGGTCGAAACCCCGGCCCTCGGCGGTATAGGAGGCGGCCAGCTCGGTCAGCACGGCCGCGATCTCCTCGCGTGGCCGCTCCAGCACCTGGGCGATGACCACATCGGACACCGGCTCGTCGGCCACCAGCATGATCGCCTCCAGGCTGCTGCGCAGCCCGGGAGAATCCTGGTCATCCGCCAGCGCCTGCTGGACGTCTGCTAGCCGCGTGCTGCCGCTGGGGATGTCACCGGGTTCGCGCGGACGGGGGAAGGATCCGTCGTGCATGGCTACCCGTCGCCTTCCGTTATCGTTTCCGCGGCCGTCTCGTCGCCGGCCGTCCAGCTCACGTAAAGATCACCGAGGGGCGTGAGCTGGTCCAGCGAGATCCGGCCGTCCCGGTAAAGATCAAGCACCGCGAGGAACCGCGCCACGACCTCGTAGGTGCCGGCGCAGTCCGAGGTGAGACGCCGGAACGTGGCCCGGTGCAGCTCCCGGAGCCGCCCGGCGAGTATCTCGACCTGCTCGCGCACGCTGGTCTGGGGCATATGCAAGTGCTCCGTCGAGACTACCGGCGGCTTCCTGGGCGTCAGGGTGCGCGCGGCGATCGCGGCGAACTCCGCCGGGCCGAGGCCGAGCTGCACCTCCGGCGCCATCCCGGCGAATCGCGGCTCCATGGCCACCCGCCGCGGGAACCTGCGCGACTGCACGGCCATCCGGGCCGCCAGCACCGCCGCGACCTCCTTGTACGCGCGGTACTGCAGCAGCCGGGCGAACAGCAGGTCCCTGGCCTCCAGCAGGGCAAGGTCTTCCTCGTCCTCGACCTCGCCGGCCGGCAGCAGCCTGGCCGCCTTGAGGTCGAGCAGCGTCGCGGCCACGACCAGGAAATAGCTGGCCTGATCCAGGTCCCAGCCATCGGCACGGGCCCGGATGTACGCGATGAACTCGTCGGTCACGCTCGACAGCGCGATCTCGGTGATATCCAGCTTGTGCTTGGAGATGAGTGCCAGCAGCAGGTCGAACGGGCCCTCGAACACATCGAGGTGCACTTCGAAATCGCCCCCGGCCTGAGCCTGCGGGGCGTCCCCAGGTTCGCCGATCACCATGGTGGTCATTCAGAGCCCGTCGCAGCCAGCCCGGCACGGCAACCGCCGCCGGAGGACACGACGTTACCCGATGCCGGGCAGCGGCACGGCCCGCGCGCCTCGCGGCCAGGCGCCGCCTCCCGCCGCGGCGCACCGCGCTCGCGGCAGAAGCTCATGCCCCCTCGCGCAGGCGACGCGCGACCAGGCTTCGCTCCCCCTCGGCATCGAGGTCGGCCAGCAGGACGGCGAGCGCCTCGCGCACGATCCGGCCGCGGTCAATCGCGATGCCGTAGGCCCGCAAGGACAGCCGGGCTCGCTCCAGGTCCATGAGCTCGCTGCTGGACAGGTAGACGGTGATCTTCTGGGAATGCGGCTCCCGGCCGCTGGCCTGGCGCTGTGATTCCGCGGCCGGGCTGCGCGCGGCCGGGCGGAGCAGCTCAGCGACGCCCGGCAGGCTTACCCGCCGTGACCGCGAGCCGCGGGTTCTGCCTGCTGCCACCGTGCCAGTACCTCCTTGGCGAGCTCCCGGTAGGAGTTCGCCCCCGCGGACGTAGAGTCGAAGCGGGTGATGGGCTCTCCCGCGACGGAAGCGTCAGGGAACCGCACGGTCCTGTTGATCACCGTGTGGTAGACCTTGTCACCAAATCCCTTCACGACGCCGGCCAGCACCTCGCGGCTGTGCAGCGTTCGTGAGTCATACATGGTGGCCAGCAGCCCGTCCAGGGCCAGCTTCGGGCTCAGCCTGCTGGATACCTTCTCGATCGTCTCCATCAGCAGGGCAACCCCGCGCAGCGCGAAATACTCGCACTCCAGCGGCACGATCACGCCGTCCGCGCAGGCCAGCGCGTTCACGGTGAGCAGGCCCAGGGAAGGCTGGCAGTCGATCATGATGACGTCATAGTCCGCAATGATCGGCTCAAGCGCCCGGCCGAGCACGAATTCACGCCCGACCTCGTGGACGAGCTGCACCTCGGCACCGGACAGGTCGATGTTGCTCGGCAGCAGGTCCATGCCGTCGATATTGGTCTTGAACAGGACGTCACGGGCGGCAATGCCGCGCTCCATCAGCAGGTTGTAGACGGTGGCATCGAGCTCATGCGGCTGGAAGCCGAGGCCCACCGACAGCGCGCCCTGCGGGTCGAAATCGACGAGCAGCACCCGGCGGCCCTGCTCCGCGAGCGCGGCGCCGAGGCTGATGGTCGTGGTGGTCTTGCCCACCCCGCCCTTCTGGTTACACACCGCCACTACCCGGGCCGGTCCGTGCTGGAGAAGTGGCTCAGGATCAGGGAACGCGGGTACCGGCCGACCGGTGGGGCCTAGCACGCCAGGCCTGTACTCCATCGTTCGGGATGCTGCCACAGCTGCTGCACCTCCCCGGCAGCCGCACGCAATGCGGCCGATGCCCGGGACTCTAGGGCTTTGGCCAAGGTCACGGCAAGCCGACTCACCGTTTCCGCGAAAATGGGCATGCGGCCTGATCAGCCGAGCGCACGCGGGTGCGCGGCCGCATACACCTCGCGGAGCCTGTCCACCGTCACCAGAGTGTAGACCTGCGTGGTGGTGACCGAGGCGTGGCCGAGCAGTTCCTGCACGACGCGGACGTCAGCACCGCCGTCCAGCAGGTGGGTGGCGAACGAGTGGCGCAGCGTGTGCGGCGATACCTCGGCCAGGCCAGCCCGCCCGGCCGCGGCCCGCAGTGCCGCCCAGGCGCCCTGCCGGGTCAGCCGGCCGCCGCGAGCGTTCAGGAACACCGCCGGGCTGGCCGGCCCGCGGCGGGCCGCCATCGCGAACGTGGGCCTGGCCCTGACCAGGTACGCCTCCAGTGCCTCCCGGGCGTAGCTGCCGGCCGGCACCATCCGCTGCCGGCCGCCCTTGCCCGCCAGCCGGAACGCGGCGGGCACCCGGACCGCGGCGGGCACCCGGGCCGGGTCGTCGCCGAGGACCAGGTCCAGGTCGTCAATGTCCAGGCCGATCGCCTCGGAGATCCGCGCCCCGGTGCCGTACAGCAGCTCCAGCAGTGCCCGGTCCCGGAGCGGCGCCGGGCCGTCGCCCGCGCCGGCCGCCTGGAGCAGGCGCTCGATCTCAGTGACGGAGATCGCCTTCGGCAGCCGCCGCGGCGGGGCCGGCGGGCGGACCGGGCGGGCCGGGTCCTCCCTGGTCAGCCCCTCCGCCGCGGCAAACGCGTGCAGTCCGCGCACGGCGACCACGGCGCGCCCGGCCGAGCTTGCGGCTAGCGGCGGGTGTTCCGCGTCGCCCGCGCGGAGCCCGGCCAGGAACGCCGCCACGTCGCCGGTGGTGACCTCGCCGATCACCATCCGGCCGCGGGCCGCGAGCGCGGCCGCGTACCGGTCCAGGTCGCGGCGGTAGGCCTCCAGCGTGTGCGCGGCGAGGCCGCGCTCGACCATCAGGTGATCGAGGTACCGGCGGACCGCGCTGGCGACGCTGGTCAGCTGAGCACCTCGCTGACCGGCGTCAGCGGCAGGCCGTGCGCCTCGGCCACCGGCGGGCAGGTGACGGCGCCCAGATGGGTGTTCAGCCCGAGCGCGAGCGGCTGGTCCGCACGCAGCGCGGCCCGCCAGCCCCGGCTGGCGATCTCCACCACGTACGGCAGCGTCACGTTAGTCAGCGCATAGGTGGAGGTATGCGGCACGGCGCCCGGCATGTTGGCCACGCAGTAGAACACCGACCCGTGCACCCGGTAGGTCGGGTCCGCGTGCGTCGTCGGATGGGAATCCTCGAAGCAGCCGCCCTGGTCGATGGAAATGTCCACCAGCACCGACCCCAGCTTCATCCGGGACACGAGTTCGTTGGAGACCAGCATCGGCGCCCTGGCGCCCGCCACCAGCACCGCGCCGATGACCAGGTCGGCGTCGATCACCGCGCGCTCGATCTCGTAGCTGTTCGATGCCACTGTCTGGCAGTGCCCCTGGTAGATGGCGTCAGCCTGGCGCAGCCTGGCGATGTTCTTGTCGATCAGCAGGACCTCGGCCTGCATGCCGAGCGCGATCGCGGCGGCGCTCATGCCGGAGACGCCGGCCCCGAGCACCACGACCTTGGCGGCGTAGACGCCGGAGACGCCGCCCATCAGCACCCCGCGGCCGCCGCCATCGCTCTGCAGGTGATGAGCCCCGCACTGGGGGGCCATCCGGCCGGCCACCTCCGACATCGGTGCCAGCAGCGGCAGCGAGCCGTCGGGCAGCTGGACGGTCTCGTAGGCGATCGAGGTGATCCCGGACTCAAGGAGCGCATCCGTGCACGGGCGGGAGGCCGCCAGGTGCAGGTAGGTGAACAGCACCTGGCCCTTGCGCATCCGGTGGTACTCCTCGGCGACCGGCTCCTTGACCTTCAGGATCAGGTCACCGGCCTGCCAGACGTCATCGGCAGTCGGCAGGATCTGCGCCCCGGCCGTGACGAAGTCCGCGTCCGGGATGGCCGAACCGGTGCCCGCGTCCTGCTGGACATAGACCTGGTGCCCGGCGCGGGCAAGCTCGTGCACGCCGGACGGCGTGATCGCGACCCGGTACTCGTTGTTCTTGACCTCTTTGGGAACGCCCACCTTCATGGCTTACCGTCCTTTCCTGCGCAGGGCTGCCCGGCTTCCTTGCCGGGCCAATCCCCTCCGAGCCCAACTCGCGGCCGCCCGGTCAGCGCTCCGGCGCAGCCGCGTACCGCAGCGCCTCGAAGCCGCCGCGCCGGGCGGCATACGCGGACAAGATACCCAGCGCAGCCACGCCGTTATGCAGGTCACCGGCCAGAATCCCGGCCAGTGCCGTTTCCAGCGGCACCCAGGCAACTTCCAGGTGCGCCTCCTCGTCGCGTCGAACGTACTCCCGTCCGGTCTCCGGGACCTGCGTCAGGCCCCTGGCCAGGAAAATCCTGAGGCGTTCCGTGCTGAATCCCGGCGAGGTGAAGAAGTCGACGAGCACCCGCCAGTCCGCCGCCCGGTAACCGGTTTCCTCCAGCAGTTCGCGCTCGGCCGCCGCCAGCAGCGGCTCGCCCGGCTTGTCCCGCAGGCCCGCCGGGATCTCCCAGAGCAGGCGGCCGACCGGGTGCCGGTACTGGCGGATCATCAGCACCCGGCCGGATTCGTCCAGGCCGAGCACGGCCACCGCGCCCGGGTGCTCGACGATCTCCCGGTCCGCCGTCCCGCCGCCGGGCATGCGTACCGTGTCCGTGCGCATCCGCAGCAGGGAGCCGCGGGCCAGCTCAGCCGACGAGGCAACCGGCCAGTGCTCAGGCACATCGCGGATGTCCGCGGCGCCGGCGGCATCGGTCACGTCAGGCACTCCTGCCTCATGGTTTTGATGCGGCTCTGTCCTGCCCGGCCGCGGCTACGCGCTCGCAGCCGCCCTCTGGCCCGCTGCCCCGTCGGCCGGGTCAGCCGCGGCCACCAGCCCGGCCCGCACCAGCGCCGCGGCCACCAGCCCGCTGAACAGCGGGTGCGGGCGGGTCGGCCGGGACAGGAACTCGGGATGCGCCTGGGTGGCCACGAAGTAGGGGTGGACGCTGCGCGGCAGTTCCACGAACTCGACCAGCCGCCCGTCCGGTGATGTCCCGGAGCAGGCCAGCCCGGCCTGCTCCAGCACCTCCCGGTAGGCGTTGTTGACCTCGTAGCGGTGCCGGTGCCGTTCCTGCACCAGATCGGTGCCGTACAGCTCGCGCACCAGGCTGCCCTCGGCCAGCAGGGCCGGGTAGAGGCCGAGCCGCATGGTCCCGCCCATGTCCCGCTCCCCTGCCACCACGTCCTCCTGGTCCGCCATGGTCGCGATCACCGGGTAAGGGGTCCCGGGCTCGAACTCCGCGCTATTGGCCCCGTCCAGCCCGGCCAGGTCGCGGCCGACCTCGATGGCCATGCACTGCAGGCCGAGGCACAGCCCGAGCACCGGGATGCCGTGCGTGCGGGCATGCCGCACCGCGCCGATCTTTCCCTCGATGCCGCGCACGCCGAAACCGCCGGGCACCAGCACCCCGTCAGCGCCGTCGAGCTGGCGGGCCGCCCCCTCGGGGGTCTGGCAGTCGTCGCTGGTCACCCAGCGGATGTTGACGCGGGCATCGTTGGCGAACCCGCCCGCGCGCAGCGCCTCGGCCGGGGACAGGTAAGCGTCCGGCAGGTCGACGTACTTGCCGACCAGCGCGATCGTGACCGCGTGGGCCGGGTTGTGCACCCGGCGCAGCACATCATCCCAGTCGGTCCAGTCGACGTCGCGGAACGGCAGCCCGAGCCGGCGCACCACGTAGGCGTCCAGGCCCTCGGCGTGCAGCACCTTGGGGATGTCGTAGATCGACGGCGCGTCCGGCGCCGACACCACGGCCTCCTCGTCGACGTCGCACATCAGGCTGACCTTGCGCTTCAGGCCGCCGCTGATCGGCCGGTCCGAGCGGCACACGATCGCGTCGGGCTGGATGCCGATGCTGCGCAGCGCGGCCACCGAGTGCTGCGTCGGCTTGGTCTTCAGCTCACCCGAGGGCCCGATGTAGGGCAGTAGCGACACGTGCAGGAAAAAGCAGCGGTCCCGGCCGATCTCGTGCCGGATCTGGCGGATCGCCTCCAGGAACGGCTGCGACTCGATGTCTCCGACCGTGCCGCCGACCTCGGTAATCACCACGTCCACATCAGGGCCGGCCATCTGCCGGATGCGGGACTTGATCTCGTTGGTGATGTGCGGGATCACCTGGACCGTGTCGCCCAGGTAGTCACCGCGCCGTTCCCTCGCGATCACATGAGAGTAGATCTGCCCGGTCGTGACGTTCGCCGAGCCGCGCAGCTGGATGTCGAGGAACCGCTCGTAATGCCCGACATCCAGGTCGGTCTCCGTGCCGTCATCGGTGACGAACACCTCGCCGTGCTGGAAGGGGTTCATCGTGCCGGGATCGACGTTGAGATACGGGTCGAGCTTCTGCATGCTGACCCGCAGTCCCCGCAGCTTGAGCAGCCGCCCGAGGCTCGAGGCGGTGAGGCCCTTGCCGAGACTGGACGCCACGCCCCCGGTGACGAAGAGATGCTTGGTGGAAACTGGCCGTGATGCGTACGGTGCCGCAGCCAAGTGATGCTCCCGTGGTTGTTAACGATGCGGTAAATTCCGCAGGTCCACGGACCATCAGAATATCAGCCAGCTGCCGGCCAGGACGCGCTTCGACACGACACCGGTCCGCCGCACTGGACAAACTAGGACTAAATACCTCACTTATTTCGCTGGTGACGGGAGGGCTCCGGGGCGTGCTCGTTATGTATCTTGGCGGTGCTTGCAGCAGGACGTGCCGTTACGGGGGCCGCGGGCCAGGAAGGCGGTACCCGTGAGCGAGCGGAACGCGGGCGCGGCGATCACCGGCCTCGGCATGACCGACCTCGGCAAGGTCTACGGCCGGAGCCCGCGGCGGCTGGCCGCTGACGCGGTGCGGCGGGCGCTGGCGGACGCCGGGCTGGCAACCGCCGATCTCGACGGCCTGCTCATCTGCCCGGGCATCACCGGCGGGCTCGACGTGAGCCTTGCCGCCGCGCTCGGCCTGCGGGACTTGCGCCTGCTGGCCACGGTCAGCAGCTTCGGCGCGTCCGCCTGCGCCGCCGTCGAGATTGCCGCGCTTGCCGTGACCAGCGGCGCGGCCAGGTACGTGGCCTGCGTTTTCGCTGATGCCCCACGGCGCCGGGGGGTGCCCGCGGGAACCGCATTCGGCACCACCGGCGGGGCCGGCGAGCCGGCCGAGCGCCGTGGCCTGGCCGGGCTGGCCGCCGGTTACGGGTACCGCAGTGTCACCGCCCGCTATGCGCTGGCGGCGCGGCGGCACATGGAAAGGTTCGGCACCACGAGCGGGCAGCTGGGCGCGATCGCGGTCGCGCAGCGGCAGTGGGCGGCCGGGAACCCGCTCGCGCAGCTGCGCGAGCCGCTGACGCTGGCCGGCCATCAGGCGTCCCGCTGGATCGCCGAGCCGCTGCACCTGCTCGACTGCTCGCTGGTCTCCAACGGCGGCATCGCGGTCATCGTGACCACCGCCGAGCGGGCCGCCGCCGCGCCGCGGCCGCCGGTGCACGTCTGGGGCTGGGGGCAGGGCCACCCCGGGTACCAGCCGGCCCGGGGCAGCGGGTTCGGGCTGGTGACGGGAGCTGCCCAGGCGGGTCCGGCCGCGCTGGGCATGGCCGGGATCGGGCCTGCCGACGTATCCATGTGCCAGCTCTATGACTGCTACACCTACACGGTGCTCGTCTCGCTGGAGGACTACGGGTTCTGCGCGAAAGGCGAGGGCGGCGGGCTCGCGGCCAGCGGCGCGCTCGGGCCCGGCGGCTCCCTGCCGGTAAATACCGGCGGCGGCCAGCTGTCCGCTTATTACATGTGGGGCTTCACGCCGCTGTCTGAGGCGGTCATCCAGGCCAGGAACGACGGCGGCGCGCGCCAGTCGGCCAGCACGGACGTGATCCTGGTGAGCGGGAACGGCGGCATCCTGGACCACCACGCGACCCTGATCCTGAGCCCCCATGCCCGCGGCTCGCAGGCCGGAATCCGTATCCCCGGACCTGATATGCCCGCAGCTCGCATGCCCGCGGCTGAGGCAACGGGCACTGCCGGGGCGGCCAGCACCGCGGGCACGGCGAGGACAGCCAGCACAGCGGGCACTGACGGGACAGCCAGCCGAGCACCAGCGGGCACGGCCAGGACAGCCAGCACGGCAGGCGGCGGGCCGAAGGCCGCAAGCGCCGCCGCCGGGCGGGAAGGTCAGGTCACCGCGGCGCCGGCCGGGATCATCAGGCGGGATGAACGATCCGCCCCGTTCTTCGACGCGGCGGCGGCGGACCGGCTGCTGATCCGCCGCTGCGCGAAGTGCGGACGCTGGCTCGCCCCGGAGGCCGGCGGCTGCTACGGCTGCGACGGCGAGGATCCCGGCTGGGCGGCGGCCAGCGGGCACGGGACGCTCGTCAGCTGGGCTGTGCTGCACCCCCGGGCCAGCCCGCCCGGCCAGCCGGCCCGCACCGTGCTGGCGCTGGTCGAGCTGGACGAGGGACCGTGGCTGCACACCGGCCTGACGAGCACCAGCCCTGCTGCGATCGCCGCCTTGCGCGCAGGGCAGCGCGTGGCCGCAAGCTTCGTGCATCCGCCCGAGGGTGAGAGCTACCCGGTCTTCACCCCGGTCCCGGCAGCGGATCCGTCCGGCTGACGTGGTGGATCCGGGGCCATGCTGGCGCGGCTAGCGCAACGGGCTGACGCGGCAATTCCGGGCCGGCCAGGCGGCCATGGCGGGTCAGCAGGCCGTCGATGCGCTCGGGTCGCGCCCGGCGGCCCGCAGCTGCGCCGCCGCCGACTCGGACTCCGACTCCGACTCCGGCTCGGCCCGCTGCTGCTCGGTCGCCTCGCCGAACCTGGCCAGCGCGACCGCGCACACCACGGCGAGGCCGAACCCGAGCGCGGCAACGCCGGTCAGCCCGTGCCTGGTCGTGTCGCCGAGGAAGATCACGCCGACGATGGCGGGCGGAGTTGTCTCGGCGAGCACTACCGCGGCCGTCGCTACCGTCACGCTGCCGCCCTCCAGCGCCGCGGCGTAGAGCATGAACGACACGATTCCGGCCGCCGCCAGCGCATAGCTGGCCGGGGAGCGGACCAGCTGCTGCGGCGTGAACCCGGGCAGGATCCTGGCCGCGACCGCGAGCACGGCGTATCCGAGCCCGGCCACCGCCCCGAGCACCGGGGTCCGCGCCGGATTCGGCAGCCGGGCAGCTGCCAGGCCAGCCAGCGCGATGCCTGCCACCGCCACGATCAGGGCCAGCTGAAAGGCCGAGCTCACCCGGGCCGCGCCCTCGGAGCCCGCCGAGGATCCCAGCAGGCCGACGCCGGTCACCACGCCCGCGACCGCCAGCCATTCCCGCCAGGTGAGCATGATGTGCATCAGCCAGGAAGCGAATACCGCCGTGACCGCGAGATTCGCCGCGATTATGGCCTGCACCGCGAACAGCGGCAGCCGCCGCAGTGCCACGAGCTGGGCCAGGAAACCGATCAGGTCGATGCCAAGGCTGGCGATGAATCGCCACTGGTGCAGCATCCGCACCACAAGCCCGGGATCGACGCCGGTCAGAATCGTGTCGGCTGACGAATGAGCAGGCCGGAGGCTCGCCGCGCGAACAGCCATTGCCTGCATCACCGCGGCGATTCCGTAGCAAAGCGCAGCCACCATGGCAGCTACGAGGCTCGCCAGCACGACTACGACCCTACGCCGCAGCCTCGCCGGCTAGCTCCGCGACACCCAGACGGGCGTCACCTTCCGTCACGAAGGCGATTTGCCCGCTACCACCGGTGACGGGCCAGCAGCTGGGTCAGCAGCGCACGCGCCTGGCCCGGGCCGGTGAAGCGGATGGACTGCATCCCCAAGGCCACCGCCGCGGCGACGTTATCGGGCTGGTCGTCGATGAAGATCACTTCCGGGGGGGTCGCCCCCAGCCTCGCCAGGGCGCCGACGAAGCACTCGGTAGCCGGCTTGGCCGTTTTCAGCTGACAGCTGAAGACCAGATGCTCGAAGTGCCGGGCAACCGGGAGTCCGGCAATCGCCTCAGCGATGTCAGCAGGCGCATTGGACAGCATCGCGAGCCGGTGCCCGGCGAGGGCCAGTTCCTCGATCAGCGCCACGGTCTCGCCCTCGAGATGAAGCCAGGAGTCGGTATCCAGCCGGCTGAGCTCCGCGACCTCGGCCGCGCTGTATGCCTGGCTGCGGCCGACGAGCAGGCCTATCTGCTGCCAGTAGGCATCCGCCGTCAGTTCTGCCCGGTCATAGGCCGGCCGTCGTTGCCAGTAGGCGTCCACAAGGCGCCGGACCGAGGTACCGGCGACTCCCGCGATCGTCGTCATATCCTGCTCCGACGGCCAGCGGGACATGACGCCGCCATAGTCGAACATCACCCACGCCACGCAGGCTCCCCGCTGTCGGCGCTGACACCCTGCTGCGGGTGCAGCCGGACGCGGGCGGGCCGACCTCGATCCCGTTCCACAACGGACGTTATCTGACGCATCGGAATCGCGGGGTCATTCCGGCCAGGGCATCTGCATGGTGCCGGCCCAGTCAGATACCAGTCACCTCATTTGCACCAGTTTGGGTAGCTGGCCCGGCGTTCTGCCCGGGCCTTGGCGAAGGCGCGGGCCGGGCGGCGCTGGGGGCGCGGCGGGCGGCGAGAGGGCCGCTGCAGGTGACGGGCGGGCGCCGCGCAGGCCGGCCGGGGTCAGGGGCCGGCCGCGCGGCTCTGCACGGGTACCCGCGGGACCACGCGGGGGACCGTGCACCCGCGCGGCCGGTCGCGCGGGTTCCGCGCGGCCGGCCGCCGGATCGGGTCAGCCAGGCTGCTTCCTGCCCGGGCAGTTGCCGGACTGGGCCATCGCGGTCGAGGCCGGCCCGCAGTGCTTGCCGCCCTTGGGAGTGCCGGCGAATGCCTTCTGGGCTACCGGGCCTTGCAGCCGCATGGCCTTGCCGAGTACGGCCCAGAAGCCTGGCGTGGCGGAGATCGTGCGGATCTTGCCTGCGCCCGAGACCATCTCGCAGCCGGTCGACGCGACAGTGACGACGCCGAAGTGCCGTCCGTCCGCCGCGAACCGCAGCTGGTAGCTGATGCCCAGGTCGGCCGGGCAGTTCGTGATGCCCGTCGGCCCCGGCGGAAGCGCGCACAGTGCCTTGGCTACCGCCTGGGCCTGGGCCGGCGACGTGACCGTGACCACCGCAGGGAACGCGAAGCGCTGCGCCTGCACGTGCGTGACGATGCCCTTGCGCGTGATCACCAGGTGATTGACGGCGCCCTGGTCAGCGCACAGGGATCCCGGCTGCGCCGCCCTGACCGCGCTCGGTGACGCGGCCGGCCCGGCCGCGCCGGAACTGCCTGCCGCGACGCTGCCGCAAGCGGCTAGTGCGAGCGGAATGAGAAGAAGGGCAGCGCGCGCAAGTCCCCGCCTGCCGGCCGCGCCGCTCCGCGAATTCGACAAACCCATGACTCTCTCTTTCCCTGGCCGGTCCCGCGTGGCGGTAGCCGGTCATCGTAGAGGTCCGTGTTACCCAACCACACATTGGACGGCGCAGGCCCGTCGCTGGTTCCCGGAAATGCCCGCCGGCTTGCCGGCGGCACTGCGGGCGACTGACCTCCGGTCAGACGCATGCCGCATGCTTCCGCCGCTCCCGGCAGGCCGCCGGCCTGCTGAGCGGTGCGGGTCAGACGCCTGCGGCCTGCATGCCGCGCAATTCCTTCTTCAGCTCCCTGATCTCGTCCCGGTACCGGGCCGCGATCTCAAACTGCAGCTCCGCCGCGGCAGTGTGCATCTGCTCCGTCAGTCCGGTAATCAGCGCGACCAGCTCCTCGCGCGGCGGGCCGCCGCCGGATGCGTCCGGCGCGGCGCCGCCGGCGGCCGCGCGGCCGCCCGCCCGGGCTCGCGACGACAGCCCGGGAACTGGCGCCTTGCCCCGGCTCTGCTGCCGGCCTGATCCGCCGAGCAGCTTCTCGGTGTCGGCGTCCTCGCGGGCGAGCTGGTCGAGGATGTCGGCGATCCGCTTGCGCAGCGGCTGCGGATCGAGGCCGCGCTCGGTGTTGTAGGCGACCTGCCGGGCGCGCCGCCGGTCGGTCTCGTCGATTGCCCGCTGCATCGACGGGGTCACCTTGTCCGCGTACATGTGTACCTGGCCGGACACGTTCCTGGCGGCCCGGCCGATCGTCTGGATCAGCGAGGTCCCGGACCGGAGGAAGCCCTCCTTGTCCGCGTCCAGGATCGATACCAGCGACACTTCGGGCAGGTCGAGGCCCTCGCGGAGCAGGTTGATGCCGACCAGCACGTCGTACTCGCCGAGGCGCAGCTCACGGAGCAGCTCGACCCGGCGCAGCGTGTCGACCTCGCTGTGCAGGTACCTGGCCCGGATGCCGCCTTCCAGCAGGTAGTCGGTCAGGTCCTCGGACATCTTCTTGGTCAGGGTGGTGACCAGGATGCGCTCATCGCGGTCGGCCCGCGCCCTGATCTCGTGCACCAGGTCGTCGATCTGGCCCTTGGTCGGCTTGACGATCACCTGCGGGTCGATCAGCCCGGTCGGGCGGATGACCTGCTCGACCACATCACCGCCGACCCGCTGCAGCTCATACGGGCCCGGGGTGGCCGACATGTATACCGTCTGGCCGATCCGGTCACCGAACTCCTCCCAGGTGAGCGGCCGGTTATCGATCGCGCTTGGCAGCCGGAACCCGTGCTCGACCAGCACCCGCTTGCGGGACACGTCGCCCTCGTACATGGCGCCGATCTGCGGGACCGTGCCGTGCGACTCATCGATCACGAGCAGGAAGTCCTCGGGGAAGTAGTCGAGCAGCGTGTTCGGCGCCGAGCCCTGGGCGCGGCCGTCGATGTGCCGTGAGTAGTTCTCGATGCCGGAGCAGCTGCCGATCTGGCGGAGCATCTCGACGTCGTAGGTGGTTCGCATGCGCAGCCGCTGCGCCTCCAGCAGCTTGCCGGACCGCTCCAGCTCGGCGAGCCGGTCGGTGAGCTCGGCCTCGATGCCGGCGATCGCGCGCTCCATCCGCTCCGGCCCGGCGACGTAGTGCGTGGCCGGGAAGACGTACAGCTCCTCGTCCTCGGTGATCACCTCGCCGGTCAGCGGGTGCAGCGTCATCAGCCGCTCCACCTCATCGCCGAACATCTCGATCCGGACGGCGAGCTCCTCGTAGACCGGGATGATCTCGATGGTGTCGCCGCGTACCCGGAAAGTGCCGCGGGTGAAGGCCAGGTCGTTGCGGGCATACTGCATGCCGACGAGCTTGCGGAGCAGGGCATCGCGGTCCATCGTGCCGCCGACTCGCAGCCTGAGCATGCGGTCCACGTACTCCTGCGGGGTGCCCAGGCCGTAGATGCACGACACCGACGCCACCACGATCGTGTCCCTGCGGGTGAGCAGCGAGTTCGTCGCCGAGTGCCGGAGCCGCTCCACCTCGTCGTTGATGGACGAGTCCTTCTCGATGTAAGTGTCGGTCTGCGGTACGTAAGCCTCGGGCTGGTAGTAGTCGTAGTAGGAGACGAAGTACTCCACCGCGTTGTTCGGCAGCATCTCGCGCAGTTCGTTGGCGAACTGCGCGGCGAGCGTCTTGTTGGGCAGCATCACGAGAGTGGGCCGTTGCAGTTTCTCGGCGAGCCAGGCGATGGTCGCCGTCTTGCCGGTACCGGTCGCGCCGAGCAGCACGGTGTCCTTGGTGCCGGCCCGGATTCGCTTCTCCATCTCCGCGATCGCCTGCGGCTGATCACCCGCCGGGACCATGTCGGTGATGACCTCGAACGGGGCGACGCGGCGCTGCAGATCAGTTACCGGGCGCACGGAACCCCCTCCGGATGCGCTGGCCGGCGGCAGCTCGCTCGCCGGGTCAGGTACGCGTCTTCCACTCCCCTGGTAACAACGGCGCTGGTCGTTTGCTTACCCACCCTTGCCACTGTAGGACCCGGGTCCGACAGGATCCGCCCGGCAGCAGGCAGGGGCGGGATTGCTCGTTCTTGCCCGGTGCCGTTCCTGCAGCCAGCCGGATCACTGCTGGGCAGGCTGCGCCATCCGCCTGAGCTCGGTCCATAGCTCGCCGACCTGGCGGTCAAGCTCGCTCAGCGAGCCGGAATTGTCGATGACAATGCCGGCGATCGCCAGCCGCTCCTTGTTGCTGGCCTGGGCGGCCATTCTCGCCGCGGCCTGCTCGCGGGTCATCCCGCGGTGCCGCATCAGCCGGTCCACCTGGACCCGCGGCGGCGCGTCGACGACCACGACCACGTCATAATCGCCCGCGAGCCCGTTCTCGGCGATCAGCGGGACGTCGTGCACGACGATCCCGGCGGTTCCGGCCGCCTGCTCCAGCTCGCCCATCCGCGCGCGGACCTTCGGGTGCACGATCGCGTTCAGTTTCGCGCGCAACTCCGGGCTGGCGAAGACGATCTCGCCGAGACTGGCCCGGTCCAGGCTGCCGTCGGGACGCAGCACGCCCGGGCCGAAGGCCGCGACGACCTCGGCGAGACCCGGCGTTCCCGGCGCGACGACTTCCCTGGCGACCGCGTCGGCGTCGATCACCACCGCGCCCTGCGCGGCGAGCAATTGCGACACCTCGCTCTTGCCCGCGCCGATTCCGCCGGTCAGCCCTACCCTGAGCATCCGCTACTCCAGAGATGATCGTGGCGAGTTCCCCGCGTAGCCCGCGGGGAACTCGCCACGACGGCGATCAGCGCGACTGGAGCGTCAGCTCTGGCCGCCGGACAGCTTGTCCCGCAGTGCCGCGAGCGCCTCGTCGGATGCGAGCGTGCCGGTGACCTCCGCCTCGGCAGGCCGCGGGGTGGCGGACTCGTGCGAGGTCTCGGTCCGGGTCTCTGCCTCGGCATCGTTGGACTTGCGCGCCTCGACGACCTGCTTCTGATGCGCCTCGTACCGGGAGCGCGCCTCCGCGTACTGGCGCTCCCACTCCTCGCGCTGCGTGTCGAAGCCGTCCAGCCACTCGCCCGATTCGGAGTCGAAGCCGTCCGGGTAGACGTAGTTGCCCTGCTCGTCGTAGGTGGCCGGCATGCCGTACAGGGTCGGGTCGAAGTCCTCGCCGCCGACCGCCTCGCCGATGGTGCCCTCGTTCGCCTGCTTCAGCGACAGGCTGATCCGGCGCCGGTCCAGGTCAATGTCGATGATCTTGACGAAGATCTCGTCGCCCACCTGCACGACCTGCTCGGGGATCTCCACGTGCCGGTCCGCGAGCTCGGAGATGTGCACCAGGCCCTCGATGCCCTCCTCCACCCGGACGAAGGACCCGAACGGAACCAGCTTGGTGACCCGGCCGGGAACGACCTGGCCGATCTGGTGCGTCCTGGCGAACTGCTGCCAGGGGTCCTCCTGAGTGGACTTCAGCGACAGCGACACGCGCTCGCGGTCCATGTCCACGTCGAGCACCTCGACGGTGACCTCCTGGCCGACCTCGACGACCTCGCCCGGATGGTCGATGTGCTTCCAGGACAGCTCCGAGACGTGCACCAGGCCGTCCACGCCGCCAAGGTCGACGAACGCGCCGAAGTTGACGATGGACGATACGACGCCCTTGCGGATCTGGCCCTTCTGCAGCGTGTTCAGGAAGTTCTGGCGGACCTCGGACTGGGTTTGCTCCAGCCAGGCACGGCGGGACAGGACCACGTTGTTGCGGTTCTTGTCCAGCTCGATGATCTTGGCCTCGATCTCCTTGCCCACGTACGGCTGCAGATCGCGGACGCGGCGCATCTCCACCAGCGAGGCGGGCAGGAAGCCGCGGAGCCCGATGTCGAGGATGAGACCGCCCTTGACGACCTCGATCACCGTGCCGGTGACCACGCCGTCCTCGTCCTTGATCTTCTCGATCGTGCCCCAGGCGCGCTCGTACTGCGCGCGCTTCTTGGACAGGATCAGCCGGCCCTCCTTGTCCTCCTTCTGCAGGACCAGGGCCTCGATGTGCTCGCCGGTCTTGACGACGTCATGCGGATCGACGTCGTGCTTGATCGACAGCTCACGGGAGGGGATGACGCCTTCGGTCTTGTAACCGATGTCGAGCAGGACCTCGTCCCTGTCGACCTTAACGACGGTTCCTTCGACGATGTCGCCGTCATTGAAGTACTTGATGGTCTCGTCGATTGCGGCGAGGAAATCCTCCTCGGAACCGATGTCGTTGACCGCTACCTTGGGGGTCGAGTGAGTCTCGGTGCTGCTCGTGGTCATGTGTAGGTGGGCTCCGGATACGGACAGGGATGAGTGGGCGTGCACTGTGCACGACGCACCCGCCACGGGAGACCAGGAGTAACTGGACTTGCCTGGCCCGCAGGACCGGCCGCGGCCTACCGAAAAAGACGGCTTCCGCGAGCTGCGCTGCCTGACCATGGCGGACTACGCGCGAACATAGCGCAGCGATCAGGATATGAGAGCCTGGCCAGCCGGTCAATCTCGCGCAGGTCACGGTCTCGCAGCGACCGCTCCCCCCGGGGGCCGGATCCGGGCTGGCACCGGGCCGGCCTGGCGCCTTGCCGGCGGCCTGGCGCCTTGCCGGGGCCGGCCTGAGCCGCTCGGGGTGCCCGGCCGATGGCCGCTCAGGGGTGCCCGGGGCGGCGCCCTTTAGTGCGCGGCCTCGGCCCAGCTGCGGCCGGTGCCGACCGACACCTCGAGCGGGATGGTCAGGTCGAACGCGCCGCACATGGCGGACCTGACCAGCTCCGTGAGCTGGCCGAGCTCGCCGGGCGCCACCTCGAACAGGAGCTCGTCGTGGACCTGGAGGAGCATCCGGGACCGGAGCCCGCTGCCGCGGATCTCGCGGTCCACGGCCAGCATGGCGACCTTGATGATGTCCGCCGCGGATCCCTGGATCGGCGCGTTGAGCGCCATCCGCTCGGCCATCTCGCGGCGCTGCCTGTTGTCGGAGGTGAGATCGGGCAGGTACCGGCGGCGGCCGAGGATGGTCTCCGTGTAACCGTCCTGGCGGGCCTGGACGACGACCTCATGCAGGTAGTCCCTGATGCCGCCGAACTGCGCGAAGTAGTCGTCCATGAACGCGCGGGCCTCGTCCGTGGTGACGCGCAGCTGCTGGGACAGGCCATAAGCGGACAGCCCGTAGGCCAGCCCGTAGTTCATCGCCTTGATCTTGCTGCGCAGCTCCACCGTGACTTCGCTGGCAGGCACGCTGAACACGCGGGATGCCGTCTCCGCGTGGAAGTCGTGGCCTGAGCCGAACGCCTCGGCCAGCGCCTGGTCCTCCGACAGGTGCGCCATGATCCGCAGCTCGATCTGGCTGTAGTCGGCGGTCAGCAACGTCTCGTACCCGGCACCGACGATGAATGCCTGGCGGGTACGGCGGCCTTCCTCGGTCCGGATCGGGATGTTCTGCAGGTTCGGGTCGGTGGAGGAAAGCCGCCCGGTGGCCGCGACCATCTGGTTGTAGGTGGTGTGAATGCGGCCGTCTACGTCCGCCATCGGGATCAGCGAGTCGACGATGCTCTTCAGCCTGGCCACGTCCCGGTGCCGCAGCAGGTGCGCGAGCACCGGGTGCTCGGTCCGCGCCAGCAGGCTGGTCAGCGCCTCGGAGTCGGTGGTGTACCCGGTCTTGATCCGCTTGGTCTTCGGCAGCCCGAGCTCGGTGAAGAGAACTTCCTGCAGCTGCTTGGGCGAGCCGAGATTGAACTCGTGCCCGGTGACGGCGTAAGCGCCCTGCTCCGCGGCCTTGACCTCGCCGCCGAGGCTGGCCGACATCCCCGCCAGGAGATCGACGTCGGCGGCGATCCCGGCCCGCTCCATCTCGGCGAGCACGCCGACGAGCGGCAGCTCCACGTCGCGCAGCAGCGCCGTCGCACCGCGCCGCTCCAGCTCGGCGTCCAGCGCGTCGGCGAGCTCGGCGGTCGCGACGGCGCGCATCGCGAGGCTGGCGGCCACGTCGGTCTCCGATTCCCCGGGCATCTCCAGGGCAAGCTGGCCGGCCGGGGTCGCCGTGTCGCGCAGTTCCCTGTTCAGGTAGCGCAGCGCCAGGTCGGCCAGGTCGAAGGACCGCTGGCCGGGCAGCGCCAGGTAGGCCGCCAGGGCGGTGTCGCTGGTCAGCCCGCGCAGCTCCAGGCCGCTGGCGGCCAGCGCGTGCAGGGGGCCCTTGGCGTCGTGCAGCGCCTTCGGAATGCCGGGATCGCTGAGCCAGCTGCCCAGCGCCTTGTCGTCTTCCGCGGTGAGGCCCGCCGGGTCGGCGAAGGCGGCCGCGCCGTCCGGCGCGGCGATCGCCAGCCCGTCCAGCGCGCCGGTGCCGCGGGCCCAGTGGCCGCTCGCCGCCAGGCCGGCCCGCCCGTCACCGGCCGCATGCTGGGCCAGCCAGGCGGTCACCGCGCCGGGGCCGAGCACGGTCAGGTCCAGGTCGAAGCCCTCGCCCGGGGCGGCGGGCTCTGCCGCGCTCGCGGGTCCCCCGGTGATCCCGTCCGGCAGCGTCGTCTGCAGGCGCTCGCGCAGCACGCGGAACTGCAAGGTGTCGAAAAGCTGGTGAATCTGCTCCCAGTCCCATGGCACCGGGCGCAGCTCGTGCGGGCCGACCTCGAGCTTGACATCGCGGGCCAGCTCCGTCAGCTGCCGGTTGCGCAGCACGTCCCCGAGGTGCTCGCGGAGCTTGTCACCCGCCTTGCCCTTGACCTCGCCGACCCGGTCCACGAGCTGTGCCAGCGAGCCGAACTCCGATACCCACTTGGACGCCGTCTTCTCGCCGACGCCGGGAATGCTGGGCAGGTTGTCGCTCGGGTCCCCGCGCAGGGCCGCGAAGTCCGGGTACTGGACCGGGGTC
Organism: uncultured Actinomycetes bacterium; assembly: GCA_963707065.1. Lineage (GTDB taxonomy): Bacteria > Actinomycetota > Actinomycetes > Streptosporangiales > Streptosporangiaceae > Palsa-506. Next base: position 374,604 of record CAVPPJ010000005.1, on the reverse strand, counting down.
AGCCCGTACTTCTCCACCACCGCCTCGGGCGTGAACCGGGTCATGTCGCTGATCCCGCGGCGGGTCATCAGTACCGTCACGTCGTCGGTGACGAGCTGCAGCGCGTCCCGGTCGCCGGTCACGATGAGCACGCCCATGCCGTCGGCCGCGCCCTGGGTGGCCAGCGTCGCGATGATGTCGTCGGCCTCATAGCCGGCCAGCGACAGCCGCCGGATCCCGAGCGCGTCCAGCACCTCGAAGATAAGGCTCAGCTGCCCGCGGAAGTCGGCCGGGGTCTCCCGCCTATTCGCCTTGTACTCGACGTACTGCTCGTGCCGGAACGTCGGCTCGCTCCGGTCGAACGCCACCGCGACATGGGTCGGCCGCTCATCGCGCAGCACGTTGATGAGCATCGCGGTAAAGCCGTAGACGGCGTTGGTCGGCTGCCCCGTCGTGGTCGAGAAGTTCTCGGTGGGCAGCGCGAAAAACGCCCGGTAGGCGAGGGAATGCCCGTCAAGCAGAAGCAGCCTGTCGCGCTGCGGGTCAGGATCTACCGGCCGGGCCGGGTTCTTGGCAGCCACCCCTGAATCCTAGGCTGCCTGATGCGGCGAACAGTCGTCCGCCACGAACTCGGAGGTGCCGGTGGAGACCGATCGCGAGCGGCAGATCAGGGAGATCTTCTCCAATGCGGCCACCGACACGCTGGTCAGGCGAATGGGCATCAAGATCCTGGAGGCCTCCGCGGAGCGGGTGGTCGGCTCCATGCCGGTGCCCGGCAACACGCAGCCGTACGGGCTGCTGCACGGGGGTGCCTCCTGCGTGCTGGCCGAGACGCTCGGCTCGCTCGGGTCCGCCCTGCATGCGGGTCCGGACCGCTTCACCGTAGGCATCGAGATCAGCGCAACGCACCACCGGGGAGTCTCGGCGGGCGAGGTGACCGGCGTGGCAACGCGAGTGCACGGCGGCCGCACCATGACCACGTACGAGATCGTCATCACGGACGAGACGGGCAGGCGGGCGTGCACCGCGAGGCTCAGCTGCCTGCTGCGGGACGCCGTTCCCGGCCAGCCGCCCGCCGGCGGGCAGGCCGCCGACGGGCAGGCCGCCGGCGGGTAGGCCGGGACCGTCGGCGATCCCCCCGGCGGTCCCTTGCGTCCCGGGAACGCCGACGGTCCCGTCGGCCCCTTGTATCCCGGGAACGCCGGGTCCCGACGGCCCCTTGTGTCCCGGGAACGCCTCCCCTGGGCGCTTTGCGTGCTGAACTTCTTAACGGACCTTCCGTACATATCGGCCAGTGAATGCCCGTGCTTTGCACCACGCGCCCGGGCGTCGCTACCGTGGTGTGCCAGAGCCCGGAGTGACCGAGTAGAGAACGTGCCGGCCCGGGGAAGGCCGACATGGCACCAAAGGTCCTCCGGGCTCTTTGCCGCCGTTCGTTTCACGCGGGCTGCGGCGCATGCGGCGGGGCCGGGGCTCAACGGGGGTAGTGCGTCCGGCCCCGCCCGCCTGCGTCACGGGTACGGGCCAACGCACGATGCGCTCCTGCGGGCGGCGGGCGTCAGCCTTCGGCTGGCGCCGGGTCCTGATCGGATCCGGCCGCTGCGGGAGCCTGACCCGGTGCCGCAACGGCCGGCCCCGGTACCGCGGACTGACCCGGTGCGGCCTGAGCCGGTGCGGCCTGAGCCGGTGCGGCCTGAGCCGGTGCGGCAGCCTGGCGCTTCCCGGCGGGCTGGCCAGGGGCGGCAGCCGCGGCACCGCGCTGACTGGCCTGGCTGCCGTCCAGCAGTTCCGCTGCCACGGCGCGCATGGTCATCCGCCGGTCCATCGAGGTCTTCTGGATCCAGCGGAACGCCTCAGCTTCGGTGATCCCGCGCTCGGATTGCAGCAGGCCCTTGGCGCGGTCGAGCAGTTTCCGCACCTCCAGCCGGTCCCGCAGGGTACCGACTTCGGACTCAAGGGCGGTGATCTCCTGGAACCGGCTCGCGGCGATCTCGATGGCGGGGATGAGATCTGCCTTAGTGAACGGCTTGACCAGATAGGCCATCGCGCCCGCGTCCCTGGCCCGCTCGACGAGCTCGCGCTGGGAGAACGCGGTCAGGATCACGACCGGGGCCAGGTGGTCCGCCGCGATCCGCTCGGCGGCGGAGATCCCGTCGAGTACCGGCATCTTGACGTCCAGGATCACCAGGTCAGGCCGGAGGCTCTCGGTCAGCGAGACGGCCGTCTCACCGTCGGCCGCCTCTCCTGCGACGACATAGCCCTCCTCCTCCAGCATCTCCTTGAGATCAAGCCGGATCAGTGCTTCATCTTCGGCAATGACGACGCGAAAGGACGGCTGGCTCACGCGCCGAGCGTACCTGGGCCGGGGTAGATTGGCCTCCGGCCGCCCCTGCGTAATCGAGCCTGGGGAGGATGCGCGGATATGCCGGGATGATGGAATAGGCAGACATGGATGCCTCAAAAGCATCTGCCTGAAAGGGCGTGCGGGTTCGAGTCCCGCTCCCGGCACCAGCACATCTGGCGAGTGCCGCCGCCGTCCGGCCGCGGGCTGCCCGGCGCCGCGGCCTGCCTGGCCGGCTAGCCGACCGCCGGGAGTTCCCGGCCGGCGTTGTCCGCGGTGCCGCTGGGCGCGGCCATCGCGACGATTTTGTCCGGCCCCCGTTTGTGCCTGGTCAGGTACAGGTAGGCAACCGCGGCGGCGAACACGACCGCCAGTACCAGCTGGTTGACCCGCAGGCCGAGGACGTGGTGCGACGGGTCGATCCGCAGCGACTGCACCAGGAACCCGCCGATCGCGTAAGCGCCGGCGTACAGCGCGAAGGCCCGGTCCCCGGTGAGCAGGAACCGCCGGACCGCGTAGATCACCAGCAGGCCTACGAACACGTCCCAGATGGACTCATAGAGGAACGCGGGCTGGAAGGTGGCAAAGTTCTCATAGCCCCTGACGCGCTGTTCCGGGGCGATCTCAACTCCCCAGGGCAGCGTCGTCGGGCGGCCGTAGAGCTGCTGGTCGAACCAGTTGCCCCAGCGGCCGACCGCCTGGCCGAACGCCAGGCCGGGCGCCGCCGCGCCGGCCACCGGAGCGAACGCGACGCCCGCCCGCCGGCAGGCAATCCAGGCCCCGAGCGCGCCCGCCGCGACGGCTCCCGGGATGCCGATGCCGCCGTCCCAGATCCGCAGGATGTCGGTCCAGTCATGGCGGTGCCCGACGTACAGCTGGTAGTTGGTGATCACGCTGTACGCGCGGGCGCCGATCAGGCCGAACGGCACGGCCAGGGTGGCCACGTCCAGGATCAGGCCGGGCCGGCCGCCGATCCCGCGGTAGCGCCGGTCGGCGACCAGCAAGGCGATCAGGACGCCGAGGACGACGCAGATCGCGTATGCGCGGACCGGGACCGGGCCCAGATGCCACACTGCCCGCGACGGGCTCGGTAGGAAGGCCGACGGCATGTTGAGTGACGTTACCGGGTCGCTGGGCCGGCTAGTTCATCCGGCGGCTGGCCAGCTACCGGAGCAGGGCAGGCCCGCTACCGGAGCGGGGCGGCGGACGGCCGGATCGCGGCGGTGAGCATCGTCTCCCCCCGCAGGTACTCATCCGCCGCAGCCGCGGCCGACCGGCCCTCGGCGATGGCCCATACGATCAGCGACTGGCCGCGGCCCATGTCGCCGGCCGCGAAGACGCCGGCGGCCGAGGTCGCGTACGACCCGTCGCGGGCCACATTGCCCCGCGCGTCCATGCCAACGCCCAGGCCGGCCAGCAGGTCACCTTGCTCAGCGCCGGTGAACCCCATCGCCAGCAGGACGAGATCACACTGGATCTCCCGCTGCGTTCCCTCCCTGGGGCGCAGGCCCGCGTCCGGGGGCTCCACCTCCACCAGCCGCAGCGCCCGCACCCGGCCTGCCTCATCGGCAGCGAAGGCCAGGGTGGAGACCCCGTACACCCGCTCGCCGCCCTCCTCGTGGGCGCTGGTCACCCGGTAGACCACCGGGTAAGTGGGCCACGGCTGGCCGGCCGGCCGCCGGGCCGGCGGCCTGGGCATGATCTCCAGCTGGGTGACTGATGCCGCGCCCTGCCGCAGCGCGGTGCCGAGGCAGTCGGCGCCCGTGTCGCCGCCGCCGATGATCACCACGTGGCGGCCGCGGGCGGAGATGGCGGGCTCGGCGGGACCGCCGCCGCCCGCCGCGACCGCGCGGTTGGACAGCGGCAGGTACGCCATCGCCTGGTGAACGCCGTCCAGGTCCGCGCCGGGCACCGGCAGGCCGCGCGGCACTGTCGCGCCGCCCGCCAGCACGATCGCGTCGCTGGCGGCGCGCAGCTGGCCGGCGGTCAGGTCCACGCCCGCATTGACCCCGCAGCGGAACCTGGTTCCCTCGGCCCGCATTTGCTCCAGCCGCCGGTCCAGCTGGCGCTTCTCCAGCTTGAACTCGGGGATCCCGTAGCGGAGCAGGCCGCCGGGTGCGTCCGCGCGCTCATACACGGTCACCTCGTGACCGGCCCTGGTGAGCTGCTGCGCGGCGGCAAGCCCGGCGGGCCCGGAGCCGATCACGGCGACTTTCCGGCCGGTCGCCAGCGCGGCCGCAGACGGCGGCTGCGGCGGCACCCAGCCCTCCGCCCAGGCCCGGTCGATGATCTCCACCTCGACCTGCTTGATCGCTACCGGCTCGGCGTTGATGCCGAGCACGCAGGCAGCCTCGCAGGGAGCCGGGCAGAGCCGCCCGGTGAACTCGGGGAAGTTGTTGGTCGCGTGCAGCCGCTCGGCGGCCTCCTGCCAGTCGCGGCGCCAGACCAGGTCGTTCCATTCCGGAATCAGGTTCCCGAGCGGGCAGCCGCCGTGGCAGAACGGGATACCGCAGTCCATGCAGCGCCCCGCCTGCCGCTCGAGCTCGGCGTGGCCGAAATCCGCGTAGACCTCCCGCCAGTCCTGGATCCGGATATCCACCGGGCGCCGGTGCGGCGTCTGCCGCGGCGTGGTCATGAATCCCCTGGGGTCTGCCATATCGCCTCCTATCGCCGGCTGGCCGGGTCAGGTGCGCGCCGCGGCCATGACCGCCTCGTGCACGTCACGCCCCTCGCGCTCGGCCCGCTGGGCCGCGGCGAGTACCCGCTTGTAGTCCTTGGGCAGCACCCGGGCGAACCGGCGCAGCGCGGCATCCCAGTCCGCGAGCAGCCGCGCGGCGACCGCCGAGCCCGTCACGGCGAGATGACGCCCGATCAGGCCCGCCAGGAACTCGCCGTCGCCGGCACCGAGCGGCTCCAGGTCGGCCATTTCGGTGTTGACCTGGCGCGCGTCGGGATCGAGCAGGTAGGCGATGCCGCCGGACATGCCGGCCGCGAAGTTCCTGCCGACCGGCCCGAGCACCGCGACGCGGCCGCCGGTCATGTACTCGCAGCCGTGATCGCCGGTTCCCTCGGCGACCGCGGTGGCGCCGGAGTTCCGCACGCAGAAGCGCTCGCCGACCACGCCGCGCAGGAACATCTCGCCGCTCGTCGCGCCGTAGCCGATCACGTTGCCGGCGATGACCTGTTCCTCGGCGGCGAACGCGGCGGCCGGGTCGGGCGCCGCGATAATCCGGCCGCCGGACAGCCCCTTGCCGAGATAGTCGTTGGCGTCCCCGGCCAGCCGCAGCGTGATACCGCGCGGCAGGAAGGCGCCGAATGACTGCCCGGCCGACCCCCGGAAGGAGATATCGATCGTGTCGTCGGGCAGCCCGTCGCCGCCCCAGCGGCTCGTCACCTCGTGACCCAGCATCGTGCCGACAGTCCTATTAACATTTCGAACGGGCAAGTCGAGGGTCACTGCCCGGCCGTCACGGAGCGCGCCCTCTGCGAGCTCAATAAGCGTGTTGTCCAGGGCCCGGTCGAGACCGTGATCCTGACTGGTCGCGTGCCGCCGGGCGGCGCCCGGCGGCAGCTGCGGCACGTGCAGTATCGGGGCGAGATCGAGCCCGGCGGCCTTCCAGTGCTGCAGCGCCGTGGCGGCGTCGAGCAGCTCGGCGTGCCCGACGGCGTCCGCCAGGGTCCGGAAGCCGAGCCTGGCCAGGTACTCGCGGACCTCCTCGGCCAGGAACTCGAAGAAGTTGACGATGAACTCCGCCTTGCCGGTGAACCGGCTGCGCAGCTCGGGGTTCTGGGTGGCGACGCCCACCGGGCAGGTGTCCAGGTGGCAGACCCGCATCAGCACGCAGCCCGCGACGACCAGCGGCGCGGTGGCGAAGCCGAACTCCTCCGCCCCGAGCAGCGCCGCGATGATCACGTCGCGGCCGGTTTTCAGCTGCCCGTCGGCCTGCACGACGACCCGGTCCCGCAGTCCGCCCCGGAGCAGGGTCTGCTGGGTCTCGGCAAGCCCGAGTTCCCACGGCGCGCCGGCGTGCTTGAGGCTGGTCAGCGGTGACGCGCCGGTGCCGCCGTCGTGGCCGGAGATCAGCACCACGTCGGCGTGCGCCTTGGCCACCCCGGCCGCCACGGTGCCCACCCCGACCTCGGCGACCAGCTTGACGTGCACCCGCGCCGCGGGGTTGGCGTTCTTCAGGTCATGGATCAGCTGGGCGAGGTCCTCGATCGAGTAGATGTCGTGATGCGGCGGCGGCGAGATCAGCCCGACGCCGGGGGTGCTGTACCTGGTCTTGGCGATCCAGGGGTACACCTTGTTGCCCGGAAGCTGGCCGCCCTCCCCCGGCTTTGCCCCCTGCGCCATCTTGATCTGCAAGTCGTCAGCATTGACGAGGTACTCGCTGGTCACGCCGAACCTGCCGCTGGCGACCTGCTTGACCGCGGACCTGCGCCGGTCGCCGTTGGCGTCCGGCAGGTAGCGGCCGGGATCCTCGCCGCCCTCGCCGGTGTTGGACCTGGCGCCGAGCCGGTTCATCGCGATGGCGAGCGTCTGGTGCGCCTCGGCGGAGATCGAGCCGTAGGACATGGCGCCGGTGGAGAACCTGCGCACGATGCCGGCGGCCGGCTCGACCTCGTCCAGCGGCACCGGCGGCCGCTGCGCGGCCGGCTCGTCGTCGATGCCGCGGATCCGCAGCATCCCCCGTAGCGTCATCAGCCGCTCGGACTGGCTGTCGACCAGGCGCGTGTACTCGGCGAAGACGTCCCGGCGCCTGCTGCGGGTGGCGTGCTGAAGCTTGAACACCGTCTCGGGGTTGAACAGGTGCGGCTCACCGTCGCGGCGCCACTGGTACTCCCCGCCGGTCTCCAGCCGCCGGTGCGGCGGCCTGGCGCCGAGGGCGGGGAAAGCGCGGGCGTGCCGCGCGGCGGACTCGGCGGCGAGCACGTCGAATCCGATGCCGCCGAGGCGGGAGGAGGTCCCGGTGAAGCACTCCGAGATGACGTCGGCGCCGAGCCCGGTCGCCTCGAAGATCTGCGCCCCGGTATAGGAGGCGACCGTGGACACGCCCATCTTGGACATGATCTTCAGCAGGCCCTTGCCGAGCGCCTTGATCACGTTGGCGCCGGCCTTCCGCGCCGTGACCCCGTCAAGCACGCCACGGTGCGCCATGTCCTGGACCGACTCGATCGCGAGGTACGGGCAGACCGCAGCGGCGCCGTAGCCAATGAGCAGGGCGATGTGATGGCATTCGCGCGCATCGCCGCTCTCCACCACCAGGCCCGTCATGGAGCGGGTTTTCGCCCTGATCAGATGGTGGTGCACGGCGCCGGTCAGCAGCAGGGAGGGAATCGGGGCCAGGACGCCGGCGGGCGCGCTGCGACCCGCCGTAGGGCCGTCCGCCGTTGCGCTGTCGGCTGCTGCGCCGTCGGCCGCTGCGCCGTCGGCCGCTGCGCCGGCGGTGCCCGCGGCTGTGCCCCGGTCGGACAGGACGATGAGCCGGGCGCCGCCCGTGATCGCGGCGGACACCTCGGCCTGAATCTCGCGTAGGCGGCCGCGGAGCGCGGCACCGCCCCCCGCGACCTGGTAACGGCCGTCCACCACGTGGACCGCGAATCCCCGCAGGTCACCATCGTCGTTGATGTGGATGATCTTCGCGAGATCGCTGTCGCTGATCACCGGGTACGGCAGCACGATCTGCCGGCAGGAGGCAGGGCCGGGATCGAACAGGTTGTGCTCGGGCCCGGTCGACGATGCCAGCGAGGTAACCAGCTCTTCCCTGATCGCGTCCAGCGGCGGGTTGGTGACCTGGGCGAACAGCTGGGAGAAGTAGTCATAGATGTGCTGCGGCCGGTCGGACAGGACGGCCAGGGGCGTGTCATCGCCCATCGAGCCGATCGGCTCGGCACCGGTGCGCGCCATCGGGGCGAGAACGACCCGCAGCTCCTCCTCCGTGTAGCCGAATACCTGCTGCTGCGTGAGCAGCGGCTGGCTGCCGGGCCGTGCGGTGCTGCCGGCCCGTGCGGTGCTGCCGGCCTGAGCGCGGCTGCCAGCCTTAGTGCGACTGCCGGTCTGGGTGCGGCTGCCGGCCTGGGTGCCGCTGCCGGCCTGGGTGCCGCTGTCAGGGCGGGCGTGCTCCCGGTCCGGCAGGTCGTCGAGGTGCAGCAGCCCGGCGTGCAGCCAGTCCTCATACGGCTGCCCGGCGGCGAGCGAGGCCTTCACCTCCTCGTCCTCGATAATCCGGCCGCTCGCGGTGTCGGCAAGGAAGATCCGGCCCGGCTGCAGCCTGCCCTTGCGGACGACCGCGGCCGGGTCGATGTCGAGGACGCCGACCTCGCTGGCCAGTACCACCAGGCCGTCCGTGGTCACCCAGTACCGGCCGGGCCGGAGCCCGTTCCGGTCCAGCGCTGCCCCGATCATGGTGCCGTCGGTGAACGCGATCAGGGCAGGACCGTCCCACGGCTCCATCAGCGTGGCGTGGAACCGGTAGAAGTTCCGCCGGGCCGCATCCATCTGCGCGTTGTTCTCCCACGGCTCCGGGATCATCATCAGCACCGCGTGCGGCAGCGACCGCCCGCCCAGGTAAAGCAGTTCCAGGCACGCGTCAAAGCTCGCCGAGTCACTCGCGGCGTCGTCGAGTACCGGCAGCAGCCGCTCGATTCCCCGCCCGTCGGCGTCCGTCCCGAAAAGATCGGTGGCCAGCCTCGCCTCGCGGGCCCGCATCCAGTTGCGATTGCCCCTGATCGTGTTGATCTCGCCGTTGTGCGAGGTGAGCCGGTACGGATGGGCCAGCGGCCAGGACGGGAAGGTGTTCGTGGCGAACCGGGAGTGCACCAGTGCCAGCGCGGACGCGTAGCTGGCGTCGGACAGGTCCGGGTAGAACTGCTCAAGCTGGGGCGCGGTCAGCATCCCCTTGTACACGATCGTTGCCGACGACAGGCTCGCGAAGTACGCGCCGGTCTCGGACTCGGCCTGCTTTCGCAGGCAGAACGCCCGGCGGTCGAGCGCCAGTCCCCGCTCGCCGCCGGTCCCGCTGACGAACAGCTGCGCCAGGTGCGGCAGCACCGCCCGGGCACCCTCGCCGCAGGAATTCCGGTCATGCGGAACGTCACGCCAGCCGAGAACGGTCAGGTGCTCCCGCGCGGCGATGCGCTCGATGGCCGTCATCGCCTGCGCCCGAGCGCTGCCATCTCCGTCGCCGCCGTCTGGCGGCAGGAAGATCATCCCGGCCGCGTAGGCGCCCGGCCCGGGCAGCGGGAAGTCGCAGCTGGCGCGGAAGAAGGCGTCCGGGATCTGGGTGAGGATGCCCGCGCCGTCCCCGGTGTCAGGATCGCTGCCCTTCGCGCCCCGGTGCTCCAGGTTGCGCAGGACGGTCAGCGCGCTGGTCACGATGTCATGACCACAGCGTCCGGATAGATCGGCGACAAAGCCCACGCCACAGGAGTCGTGCTCGAAGCGGGGATCGTAGAGTCCCTCGGTCAACGGGGTTGCCGCAGGTGCCATCCGTACTCCTGCCGTCTCATCCGGTAGCGCGAACGGTTAACGAACGGTTAATCCGATTGGGACGACGTCGGCCCTGCCGCGGCGCTTGCGCCCGCTGGCTGATCGATGCTCTAAGAGACTACCTGGGATTGCGCGGCCGGAGAAGATCAGCCGGGCCGCCTGTCATCTCGCGGCGCTTGCCCGCGCCAGGTGCCTCCCGGCACCGGGCCTCCGGGCAGCGGCGCTGGTCAGGCGGCTGGCGCCGGCCGGCTGCGTACTCCCTCGGAAAGATCGGCAGCCAGTGCACGGACCTGCGCGACGGCAGCAGCCTGGTCGGCGGCCGCCAGCATGCGGCTGACGAACGCCGACCCGACGATGACGCCGTCCGCGAAGCCGGCCACCTCAGCGGCCTGCGCCCGGTCCCTGACCCCCAGGCCGACGGCCACCGGCAGGCTGGTGCAGCCACGGACCCGCTGCACGAGGCCGGCCGCGCCGCTGCCCACCGTGGCCCTGGCGCCGGTGGTGCCCATTAGCGAGGCGGCATAGACAAATCCGCCGCAGGCGGCAGTGATTAGCTCAAGCCGCTGATCGGAGGAACTGGGCGCCACCAGGAAAACCGGGTCGAGCTGGTACTCGGCGGCCGCCTGCAGCCAGGGCTGCGCCTCCTCCGGGGTCAGGTCGGGGGTGATCATGCCGCTGCCCCCAGCCCGCGCGAGATCCCGCGCGAAGGCCCGCACGCCGTAGTGGTCGATCGGGTTCCAGTAAGTCATCACGAGTACCGGCACGCCGCCCGCGGCCACCGCCTCGACGGTCCGCAGCACGTCCGCCACCCGGACGCCGCCGGTCAGCGCCCGGTGCACGGCCTCCTGGATCACCGGGCCGTCCATCAGCGGATCCGAGTACGGCAGGCCGATCTCGATGATGTCCGCGCCGGCGTCGGCGATCGCCAGTGCCGCCTCGATCGCGCCGTCTACCGTCGGGAATCCGGCAGGCAGGTAGCCGACGAGCGCGGCCCTGTTCTCCCCGGCTGCCTTCTCGAACGCGCCGGTGACCGCGCTCACCGGCGCGGCCCGTCGGCCGCCGCGCCATTGCCGCCAGGATCGCCAGCCGGGTCCGCGTGGCCGTCCTGAGCTGCGTGGCCGTCCTGAGCTGCGTGGCCGTCGCGGTCTGACTGGCCTGACTGACCTGGCTGGCTGGCCTGATCTGCGTGCCCGAACCAGCGGGCCGCGATATCCATGTCCTTGTCACCGCGCCCGGATAGGTTCACCACCAGCACGCTGTCGGGACCAAGCTCCCTGCCTGCTTGCAGTGCGCCCGCCAGCGCGTGCGCCGACTCGATCGCCGGGATGATCCCCTCCGTGCGGCAGAGAATGGCGAACGCGTCCATCGCCTCGGCATCGGTGATCGCGCGGTAACTAGCCCGTCCCGAGTCGTGCAGCCAGGAGTGCTCGGGGCCGACGCCCGGGTAGTCCAGGCCCGCGGAGACCGAGTGCGTCTGGCTGGTCTGGCCGTCTGAGTCCTGCAGCAGGTAGGTGCGCATGCCGTGGATCACTCCGGCGGATCCGCTGGCCAGCGTGGCCGAATGCCGGCCGCTGGCCAGCCCCTGCCCGCCGGCCTCACAGCCGATCAGTCGCACGGCCGCGTCCGGGATGAACTCGTGAAAGATCCCGATGGCGTTGGACCCGCCGCCGACGCACGCCAGCACGGCATCCGGCAGCCGCCCGGCAGCGCTGATGACCTGCTCCCGCGCCTCGGCTCCGATGACCCGCTGGAAGTCCCTGACCATCACCGGGAACGGATGCGGGCCCATCACCGAGCCGATGCAGTAGTGGGTGCTGCCCACCGTCGATACCCAATCGCGGAAGGCCGCGTTGATCGCGTCCTTGAGCGTCCGGCTGCCGGCCGTGACCGGCACCACCTCGGCGCCGAGCATCCGCATCCGGACCACGTTCAGCGACTGCCGCTGGGTGTCTTCCTCGCCCATGTAGACGACGCACTCCAGGCCGAGCAGCGCGCACGCGGTCGCGGTCGCTACGCCGTGCTGGCCGGCGCCCGTCTCGGCAATGACCCTCGTCTTGCCCATCCGGCGGGCCAGCAGCGCCTGGCCGAGCACATTGTTGATCTTGTGGGAGCCGGTGTGCGTAAGGTCCTCGCGCTTCAGGAATACCCGGCAGCCGCCCGCCTCGGCGGCGAACCGCGGCACCTCGGTGAGCAACGTCGGCCGGCCTGCGTAGTCCCGCAGCAGCGCGGCGAACTCTGCCTGGAAAGCCGGATCGGCCTTGGCCGCGAGGTAGGCAGCGGTGAGTTCCGCGAGTGGCGACATCAGCGCCTCGGGGGCCAGCTGACCGCCATACGGGCCGAAATGGCCGGCTGCGTCGGGCACCGGCGGCGGCCCTGGCGCTACCGCCGGATGCGGCGAGCCTGGCTGCTGCGAGCCTTGCCCTGCTGGCGGGGACACGGTGCCCGGCGTGGTCATCCGCGGTCACCGCGCAGTGCCGGGTGCGAGCCGGCCGTTACCAGGTCGGCGACCGCGGACCTGGGATCGCGGCCGGTCACCAGGCTCTCGCCGACGAGTACCGCGTCGGCGCCGGCGGCGGCGTAGGCGAGCAGGTCGTGCGGCCCGCGGACGCCCGATTCGGCGATCTTCACGATCCCGTCCGGAATCCGGGGGGCGACCCGCGCGAACACTCCCCGGTCAACCTTGAGCGTGGCCAGGTTCCTCGCGTTGACGCCGATGACTTTCGCTCCTGCGTCAACCGCCCGGTCCAGCTCGTCATCGGCGTGCACCTCGACCAGCGGGACCAGGCCGATCGATTCCGCCCGCTCCACCAGGGAGACGAGCGCGTTCTGCTCGAGCGCGGCCACGATCAGCAGCACCATGTCGGCGCCATGCGCGCGCGCTTCCCAGAGCTGGTAGGAGCTGATCACGAAGTCCTTGCGCAGCAGCGGCACCCGGACGGCCGCACGGACGGCGGCGAGGTCCTCGAGGCTGCCGCCGAACCGGCGCGACTCGGTGAGCACGCTGATCACGCGTGCGCCGCCGGCCTCGTAGTCCATCGCCAGTGCGGCCGGATCGGCGATGGCGGCGAGCGCGCCCTTGGACGGGCTGGCCCGCTTGACTTCGGCGATCACGGCGACGTCTTCGCCCTTGAGCGCGGCCACCACGTCAGGTGGCGACGCGGCCCTGCACACGGCCTCTTTCAGCCGCTCCAGCGGCACCTGCCGCTGACGTGCCGTGAGGTCGGCGCGGACTCCGTCGAGGATCTCGTCGAGCACGCTCACGCGGTTCTGCCGCCCCCTCGGATGGGATGCCTGACGTCCCCGATCGTACCGAGCGTGTCGCGAGCCCTGGCATGCCCCCCATGCGGGGAGCCGGATGTCAGCTGCCGGTGCCGCCGTCGAGCGCTCCCTCGGCGACGTCCGGAAGTCCCGTCTCGCTGATATCCGGCCGGCCGTGTCCTTGCTGGCCCGCGAAGGCACGTGCGACCGCCGGGTGGAGCAGGGTTGCCAGGGTAATGATGGCGAAGAGGGTGCCGCCGAGGTAGCGCGAGGTGAAGAACCGGAACAGGCCGAAGAGGATGAAAGCGGTCTCGAATCCGATCGCTAGGGTCCAGGCCGCATGGGTGCCGGACCGCACCACCAGGGCAAGTCCCCACAGCGCTGCCACCAGCATGAGGGTGATCACGATCGACGGCAGGTGGCGGCGGCTGTACGGCAGTCCGATCGCTGCTGCCAGCCCGGTCTGCGCGATGACCAGGCGCGTCACCAGCCTCACTAGCTCATGCCGCTCACCGCGTGCGCGGCGCCGGGCCGCGCGGGCCGGCCAGTGCCCTGCTGCGCGCTCCGCTCGGCTCACTGCCCACCTCCGCGATCCTCGGACGGCACACCCGGCTAATAGGAGCGTAACCCGGCACCGGCCACCGGATCTTCCGATCCGGGACCTGGCCGGCGTGCCGCGCTGAGCCTGGCCTGGCGCGCGCGGCCCTACTCGCGTCTGACCTCATGCCCGGCCGGCTTCATCCAGTCCCGTTCTCCCGGCTGCCGATCCTCCGGCTCCCGTTCCCAGGCTGCCGCTCCCCCAGCTGCCGCTCCCCCGGCCGGCTGCTCCCCCGGCTGCGCTGCTCCCCCGGCTGCCGCTCACCTAGTACCGCTCCCCTCAGCCTGCCGCTCCCCCGGCCGCGCCGGCCTGCCGTCGGTCGGCCTGCCGTCGGTCGGCCTGCCGTCGGTCGGATCCTCGCCGCGGCTGAGCGACTCCCAGATGGTGGCGGTGTCGCCGACGGCCGGTGCCCGGCGCGCCGCGAGCGCGGCCTGACGCGGCCTGGCCCGCTCTGGCGGGTCGAAGCGGCTGGACATGGCCGGCCAGTTCGCCGCCCGCCACGCGACCAGCAGCCCGGCCGCGACAACGACCACCGCGCCGACGAGCGTCAGCGCGCGCCACGGGAGGCTGGTCATGACCACATGCGCCGGGAACCCGGCAATGGGCGGTGCGCCGCCCTGTGCGCCGCCGGCCGCGGCTGAGCCCGCGGTGACTGAGCCCGCGGTGCCGGCCGATCCGGCGCTGCCGGCCGACCCGGCATTGCCGGCTGCCGCGGCGATCGCGTCCGCCGCGGTGATGCCCGCGCTCACGGCCGCGGCGATGCCGATGCCGAATGCGGCCAGCAGCAGCCCGACCACCCTGCGGACCAGGCCGCGGGTCGCCAGTACGGCCGCCAGGCTGGCCAGCGCCGCTATCGCCAGCGCCCCGGCGGCCGGCACGAGATCCTGGCCGGTGAGGGCGACATTGCTGCCCGGCAGCGGCCGCGGAGCAGCCGTCCGCACGTGCGCCCAGCCCTGCCGGACGGCCAGCAGCACCAGCCCCGCGCCTGCCAGGCCGAGCAGCAGCGCCAGCAGAAGCTCGCGGCGCGGGGAAAGACGGCGGAGCCTGCTCGCGCTCATCGTTCCTCCCTTCACGGCTCTGCGGGCCTTGCCCGCAGAGCCATTCGTTCCGCCGGAAGCACTGCGTGCGCCTGGCTAGTCCTGGGTGCACCTGGTGGCACCCTGATCCGGCGCGCGAATCCTGCCTGCGCCTGGTGCCGAGGTCATCGCCACGGCACCAGCGGCCGTTACCGGCACCGTATCCTCCGCGCCGCCTGCGGCCGCCGCCAGGATAGGCCGGATAGCACGGGATCGGGCATGGCGGGCCCGCCATGGCCGCGGCGAGGGCACTGTGCGCCGTTCCCCGGCGTCAGGGGGTGACCTACGATCACCGGATGAGCTATGCCCGGGATGAGCGCGCCGCGCTGTGCGCGCTGCTGGACGAGACTGGCCCTGCCGCGCCGACTCTGTGCGAGGGCTGGGCCACCCTCGACCTTGCGGCCCACCTGGTGCTCAGGGAGCACCGGCCGGACGCGGGCGCTGGTGTGCTCGGCGGGCCGCTGGCCGGTCATACCCGGCGGGTGCAGCGCAAGATCACGAAGCGGACCCCCTACCCGCGCCTGGTCGAGACCATCAGGAACGGGCCGCCGCGGCTGTCACTGTTCGGGCTGCCCGGCATGGACGAGCGGACCAACATGGTGGAGTACTTCGTGCATCACGAGGATGTACGCAGGGCGCAGCCCGGCTGGGAGCCGCGCGAGACTGATCCCGGCCTGCCCGAGGCGCTCTGGCAGCGCCTCAAGATGGCCAGGCTGCTGCTGCGCAAGGCGCCGGTCGGAGTCGAATTCGTCAGGTCCGACGAGCCGGCCCCGACCCGGTCCGGCCCGCCGAGCATCCGGCTGACGGCCAATGCCCGCACGCCCGTCGTGACCGTCACCGGCGCCCCGGCCGAGCTGACCCTGTGGGCGCTCGGCCGGACAACCGCCGCGCGGGTCCGGCTCGACGGCAGCGAGGCGGACGTCAGCGCGCTCAGCGCGTCCCGCAGGCACGTGTAGCGGCGCGGCCCGCGAAGCCGGACCCGCGCGGCGAACCGGACCCGCGCGGCGAACCGGACCGGCCGGCGGCTGGATAGCCGGCGGCCGGATAACCGGCGGCTGGCTAACCGGCGACGACGCGGTCCAGCGGAAACGGCGGCACTATCCGGAGCTGCACGTTGCGATCAGCGGTCACGCCGGGCAGGCCCGATTCGGCGCCGCCGAAGGGGACATTGGCGGCGAGTTCCCGGTGCAGCGAGGCGAGGCCGTCGATGGTCTCCAGCGACCGGGGAGCGACCGGCGTGTCGTGGTCAACCATGGTGCAGACAATAGACAGGCAGCCGCCAGCGTCGATGAGCTCGACCAGCCGGGCCTGGCACGGCCAGTCGACGATGGCGCACGTGGTGACCTCCCAGAACCCGCGTGCCGGGTTGCCCGGGTCGCGGCGCGCGCGCACGGCGTTGGTGTGGGTGTGACCGTTCAGCCAGAGCACGACGTTGGGGAAGCGGTATAGCTGCGCGAGAACCTCGCCCGAGCCGAGCACCGAGCCGTCACCTGGCTGGCCGGAATGACGGGTATTGGTCAGCGTGTCTATCCCGTGGTGGGAGAAGAGGATGACCAGCCGATCATCGTGACCGGTGCGTACCTCGCGCCCGTCCGCCCCCCGGTAGGCCGAGTGCACCTCGGCGAGCCGGGCCTCGAGCCACCGCGCCTGATCGCGATCGACGCATCCATCGGCGCCGCCGGCGAGGCAGTTGGTGTCCAGCGCGATGAACCGGGCGGCCGGCGTGTCATGGACGTAGTACGCCGTGCCGTCGAGCCGGTTCTGCTCGCTGAACCCGTGCCCGAGCGGGCGTGACCCCGGCTGGAAATGCGCCTCGACGAAGTCCCGCCTGGTGATCGGCCGGCGGCCGGGATCGGGTGCGATGGCCTTGACCGGGCCGGCCATGAAGATCTCCGGCCGCTCGGTGAACATCTCCAGCGCACGGTCATGGTCGAAGCCGGCCGGCAGCCCGAGCGGCTTCTTGCCGCCGACCAGCGCATCGGCGAGGGCCGGAGTTAGCGCCGCGACGCCCTGGTTGAGTGCCTCATGATTGCCGAAGCAGGAGAGCCAGGGGATGTGCAGCCCGGTAGCGGAGAACTCCTCCAGCGCGCGGGCCAGCAGCCCGGGGTAATGCGGGAAGCCGAACTCGCGCCGGAAGATGTCGTCGCCATCAGGGCCGGGACCGTCCGGCTTCCAGAAGATATCGTCGGGCCAGTCCGGCGACTGGACTCCGGTGTAACCCGGGGCGCCGGAATCAGGCTTCACGAGCCTGCCGTCGAAGAGCGCGAGGAAGTTCTGCATCTCGTTCCACTGCGCGTTGTCGATGGCGTCACCGGTGGTCACCGCCAGCTGGGGCCGCATCCCGGTCACGGGGCCGAGTACGGCGTTGAGCGTGCGCAAGGTGGCGTCGATCGCGTGCGCGGTGAGTGCCTCCTGCGGGCGCTGTACTGGCACGATCTTGGCGTATCTCGGATCGTCGAAGTACCGGTTGAGGAACTCGAACCGCGTCGGCGACTGAACGTCAGCGAGCTGAAGGTCGGTGACGTGGACCAGGCTGAGCAACGGCCGTGTGTCACCTCGGCGGGACGCCGGATCGGGCCCGCTGAACTCGTTGCGCGTGATGTGCGGCTCGCCCGCGGTAATCTCGACCGCCCGGTAGGGCGCGCTGGCCCCGCGGCGCAGTACTGCACCGGGCGCCAGCCGACGATCAGTGGTCAGCGGCGGGCGCCCCCCGCTCATGGCTCGGTCACGGCCGGTGCGTCACCAGACACGAGCACCGGATCCGGGCGGATCGTCAGCGTGACGTGGCTGCCTGCTGGCAGTTCGCTAGCGTCTGCGGTCGTGAGCTGGGCCAGGATCGTGGTGTCGCCCAGGTCGACCGTGACGCGGCTGGTCGCGCCCAGGAACGTTACGGCGATCACAGTGCCGGTCAGCGGCCCGGAATCACCCGAGCTGTCCGACGCCAGGGTGACCGCTTCCGGCCGCACCAGCGCGATAGCCGGCCCGGGCGGGGTGGAGGGGTCCACCAGCGGCAGGTCGCGTCCCCGCACCGTCACCGTCTGCCCACTGACCGTGCCCGCCAGCCGGTTGGTGAGGCCGACGAACTCCGCGACGAACGAGGTCGCCGGGCGCGAGTAGACATCGGTAGGCGATGCGAGCTGCTCGAGCCGGCCGTCCTTCATCACGCCGACCCGGTCCGCGATGGCCAGCGCCTCCTCCTGATCATGGGTGACGAACAGCGTGGTGGTGCCCACCTCAAGCTGGATCCGCCGGATCTCGTCCCGCAGCTGCGCCCGGACCTTGGCATCCAGCGCGGACAGTGGCTCGTCGAGCAGCAGCACCTGCGGCTCGATGGCCAGCGCGCGGGCCAGCGCGACCCGCTGCTGCTGCCCGCCGGAGATCTGGTGCGGAAACCGGTCTGCCTGTGCGGACAGGCCCACCAGCTCGAGCATCTCGATTGCCCGCTGGTCCCGCTTGGCCGCGGCGATCCGGCGCAGCCGCAGCCCGAAGGCCACGTTCTGCCGCGCCGTCATGTGCGGGAACAGGGAGTAGGCCTGGAACACCATGCCCATGTCGCGCTTGTTGGCCGCCAGATGGGTGATGTCCTTGCCGCCGACGGTGATATGGCCGGCGTCGGCGTCCTCTAGCCCGGCGAGCAGCCGGAGCGTGGTGGTCTTGCCGCAGCCCGACGGGCCGAGCAGCGCGATAAGCTCACCAGCCCGCACGGTCAGGTCGAGGCTATCCAGCGCGACGACCGGGCCGTAGTGGCGGCTCAGCCCGTCCATCCGCACCTCGACCCCGGTCCTTGCCGTGCCGTCCTGCGTTCTGGTCATAGGTGATGTCATATGGGTTACCTCATCCCCGGCCGCGGTGGCGGCGCCGGCCGGCGTAGGAGAGGATCAATAGCAGGCCGAAGGCGAACAGAAGCGATGCCAGCGAGGTGGAGAAGATCACCGAGGCGTTCGGCGTGCTCCGGCTGATGAAGAACAGCGTCACCGGCAGATTGTTGTACAGCAGCAGGTAGGCAATGGTGAACTCGCCGAGCACCAGGGCCGCCGTCAGCACCAACGCGTTGAGGATCGCCGCCCTTATGTTCGGCACGATCACCCGGGTGATCACGGTGAACCAGCTTGCCCCGAGACTGCGGGCGGCCTCGGAAAGGGTCGTGACGTCTAGCGCGGTCAGCCCGGCCGACAGCGCCCGGTAGGCGTACGGCAGCGCCAGGATCGCGTAGGCCCAGAACAGCGTGAGCGCGGACAGCTCGGAGCGCCTGATGAAGTTGTAGACCGGGGCGAGGCCGACCACCAGGACGATCGCGGGGATGGTGAGCGGCAGCAGGCAGAGGAACTCAAACACCCGGCTGATCCATTGCACCCGCAGCTGGATCCAGACCATCGTCGGCACCAGCAGGACCAGCACGACGACACACGTGATGACCACCAGCTCCAGCTGGATCTCGATAGCGGGCAGCAGCGGCGGCGGGCCCTTGTACGTCACGATCTGCTTCCAGGCGCTCAGCGACCACGTGCCGAGCCGGTTTCCCTCCAGGGAATACCGGGCCGTTGCCAGCAGCGGCAAGAGGAAGAACAGCCCGAATATCGTGAAGACCAGATAACGGAACACGTTCAGCCGCCGACGTCGGCGGGCCTGGATGGCCCGCGGCCGCGCGGCCGGCTCGGAAAGCCCCGACTCGCCCAGCGACGTTAGCGCAGCCATCGTGATGCCCTCCGCTGCAGCAAGGCGTATCCCGTCATGATGACGATCACCATGATCATCATGCCCAGGGCCAGCACGTCGGCATAGTTGATATTGGACAGCCCGACCTCGCTGTTCAGGGAGGTGCTGATCTGCTGCGGCACGGTATACGCGACCTGGCTCTCCCACGCCTCGATCGTCGCGAAGGCAGACAGCGCATTGGCGAACAGCAGCAGCGTCGAGCCGAGGAAGGCCGGGGCCAGCAGCGGGCCGCCGACATGCCGCCAGTACTGCCACGCCGATGCGCCGAGATTCTCCGACGCCTCGCGCCATTGGGCCTTCAGCCCGTCGATCGCTGGCATGAAGACCAGCACCATCAGCGGGATCTGGAAGTACGCGTAGATCAGCGAGATGCCCCAGGGGAAGCTATAGAACCAGCCGGCGTGAAACAGCAGGCCGGCCGGGCCCAGGAGTGCCTGGAATGCAAATGCCAGCGTGATCCCGCCGGACTGGGCGAGGACGCCCGAGACGGCCAGGTACAGCCGGCGCACAAGGCCGTCCGGATTTCCGCACGCCACGGCATACGCCAGAATCGCGCCGAACACCGCCCCGCCCACAGAGGTGATCACGCACAGCTTGAGCGAGCCGATGAAGTAGCCGCGCACCAGCGGGTTGCCGAGTTCGGTGACGGCGGAGAGCTGCCACCCGCCGGTGGCGTTCTTCAGCGCGTTAACTATCACGATCCCGGTCGGCAACAGCAGGAAGACGCCGACGTAGGCGAAGAATGGCACAACGCCGACCCAGCCGGGGATCGAAGGCCGGCGCCCGGCCCTTACAGGCCGGGCGCCGGTGTCAGTCGTTGCTACGGCGGCCACAATGCTTCGGCTTTCGCTAGCCGATGGCCTTGGCCCAGTTCGCCGCCAGGTAATTGGCGGCGTCGGTGTTCTGGGTTTGGGTGAGGAACACCGGTGTGCCGTTGACCGGCGGCAGCGCGGCAGCCGCCGTCTTGTCGATGGAGCCGTTGGAGGTCATGGCTGCCTCCTCGACCGGACGGGCGCCACCTTGCAGCCAGAGGTTCTGGCCATCGCCGGCGCCCTGGGAGTAGAGGAATTCCTCCCACAGCCTGGCCGCGGCCGGGTGCGGCGCGTTCTTGTTGATGGCCTGCGCGTAGTAGCCGCCCAGGACGGCGTTCGCCGGAACGAACACCTTCCAGTTCGGCACGCCCACGTAGCTCGGCAGGTTGAGGTAGTCCCAGTTGAACACGACCGGGGTAGTGCCGGCCTTGATCGAGGCGCCGGTCGCCGATACCGGGGAGAAGTTTCCGGCCACCTTGAGCTTGTGGAAGAAGTCGACGCCCTTGGCGATGTTGTCGGCCGTTCCGCCCTCGGCGAGGTTCGCCATCATCACGCCGTTCAGCGCGGCGTTGGCCGAGGTCGGGTCACCGTTCAGCGCGACCGCGTTCTTGAACTTCGGGCCGAGCAGCTGGTTCAGCGAGGTGATCGTCCCGAACTTGGACGAGTAGCCGACCGCCATGTAGCCGCCGTAGTCCTCGTACCAGAGACCGGTCGACTGCTTCTGGCTAGCCGGGATGGAGCTCCAGGTGCTGACCTGGTATGGCGCGAACAGGTTGGTGTTCACCAGCGCGACGGCCTGGCCGACGTCGACGACGTCGGGCGCCGCGGCGGTGCCGTTTTCCTGCTTGATCGCGTTGACCTCTTGCTGGCTAGTGCCGGTCGGGTTCGCCGAGTTGACCTTGATTCCGTACTTCGCGGTGAAGTCCTTGATGATGTTGCCGTAGTTCGCCCAGGTCGGGGGCAGCGCGATGACGTTGAGCGTGCCCTCCTTCTTGGCCGCGGCGATCAGCTTGGTCATGCCGCCGCCGGCCGAGGCGGTGGTGACCGTGGACCAGTTGGTTCCGCCGCTCGAGCCCGACGAGGAACCTGACGAGCACCCTGCGGCCAGCAACGCCAAGGCGGTAAGCCCGGCGAGCCCAATTCGATGTGGCAACCTCACGCGAATGCCTCCTGTCAACGTCCCCATCCCCATCGCGTTCGTAAAGGCCGTGGCTGAGCAATGCCTGAAGGCCGGCTGACCTTCCCGCAAAAACGCCATTCAGCCCCAAATGCTTAAAACGTTTAGCATTCGGTATGCTGACGCACCCCGCGCGCGGGTGTCAAGAGAAGTTACCGAGATGACGCCGGCGGCAATCTGTTGTTCATCGAGGCAGGTGAACGCGGCTGTGACCGGGGCATATCCGGCGGCTGCAGCGAGGCACGCTGGACCAGCTCGACGCTCGCGATGTAGTCGTCCGGCGGGCACGGTTCGAGCAGCCGCATCATCAGCGCGCGGCCCATGGCGCGCTGGTCCATCCGGATAGTCGCCAGCGGCGGGTCGAGCAGCTCGGACGTCGGCAGGTCGTCGTGGCCGACGACCGATACGCCCCGGCCTACCGGCAGCGAAAGCTCGCGGGCCGCCTTGTAGATCGCATGCGCCGTGTAGTCGGAGTTAGTGATGACCGCGGTCGGGGCGTCCCGGCCGGCCAGCAGTGCCACTGCAGCCTGCTGGACGTCCGCGATGGTGAGCAGTGAGTACATGACATAGGGCCGCAGGCCGAGCTGGCGGGCGAGGCGCCGGAAGTGCCGCAGCCGGTCCGGATCCGCCATCAGGTGGCGCGGCGCCGACAGGAACGCGACCGAGGCGTGCCCAAGCTCAGCCAGCCGGTGCATGGGCAGCTCAACGGCGGCGGTGTCATCCGGGCAGACCCGGGAGACGCCAGTGATGCCGTCCGCCGACCCGTTCAGCGCCACTACCGGCGCTCCGGGCCGCAGATCCTGCCAGAGCCGTATCGACTCGCCGCTCCCGACGGGGGCAATCGCCAGCCCGGCCACGCGCTGCGCGGCCATCTCCTGCACGTGCTGACGCTCGCGTGCTAGTGAGTAACGCGAGTCCAGGACGACCAGGGTCGCGCCTGCCTCGGCCGCGACCTGCTGGGCGCCGCTCAGCACTTCGAGGAAGAACGGGTTGGCGAAATTACGGACCACGAAGCCATACGTCGTCGTGCGTCCCCGCCGCAGCGCCTGCGCCTGCGGGTTGGCGCGGTAGCCGAGCTGCTCGGCAGCGGCCAGCGCCCGCCGCCGCGTCTCGTCCGCGACGCCCGGCCGTCCGTTGAGCGCCAGGCTCGCCGTCGCGACGGAGACCCCTGCCATCCGGGCGACATCGCGAATGCCGGCCGGCTGCCCGGATCCGCCCGTGTGCGTCGCCATGATCTCCCCTGCGCCCGGGCCGGCCAAGCCGGGCGCGGACCTGGCGCCCGGCGGGCCATCGCCCCGGCGGCGCGGTGAGCCGCCAACGACTCACCTTGCATGAGTCGCCGCCAGACGGCAAGCCCTCGCAGATCTCAACTGAGTCCTTGCCGGGGCGTCGCAAATCCCGGCAACGGCCTACCGCTTACGCTGTCCCCTGCGGGTACATAGGGCTGGCACGAGACGAGGGAGGCTCCGCCGTGCAGATACTTGGCGTCGACATTGGCGGCACGGGGATCAAGGCCGCGCCGGTGGATGTCGCGACAGGCCAGCTGGTGGCTGAGCGCGTCAAGATGCCGACCCCGCACCCGGCCGAGCCGGACGCGGTCGCCGCTGTCGTGCGTGAGCTCGTGACCGGCTTCGGCTGGACTGGCCCGGCCGGCATCGCGTTCCCCGGCGTGATCGCCGACGGGATCACCAGGACCGCCGCCAACCTTGACCCGGCCTGGGTGGGGCTGGACGCGCGCGGGCTGTTCGACAAGGCCACCGGCCTGCAGGTCAGCCTGATCAACGACGCCGACGCGGCCGGCGTTGCCGAGATGAAGTTCGGCGCCGGCGCCGGGCACAGGGGAACCGTGCTGATGCTGACCCTCGGCACCGGGATCGGCAGCGCGCTGTTCCTGGACGGAGTCCTGGTGCCGAACACCGAGTTCGGCCACATCGAGATGCGGGGCAAGGACGCCGAGAAGCGCGCCTCCGAGCACGCCAAGGAAGCGCATCACCTGAGCTGGGAAAAGTGGGCCGGCCAGGTCGACGAGTACCTGATGCACATGGAGGCGCTGCTGTCACCGGGGCTCTTCATCATCGGCGGCGGGATCAGCAGGAAGTCGGACAAATTCCTGCCGCTGCTGACCGGGCTGACTGCCCCGGTGGTGCCGGCCGCGCTGCACAACGACGCCGGCATCGTCGGTGCCGCCATGGCCCGTGCCGCCATCGCCGGTGCCGCCATCGCCGGTGCCGAGAAGACGCCCCGGATGAGGTAAACGCGCCCCGGAAGAGGTAAACGCGCCCGGAAGAGGTACTGGTTAAGATTTGTCCGGCAGGAACCGGCGCGATCTTAACCGCCAATCCCGCCGCCCGGCCGCCGCCCCCGTGAGCGGGCCGGGCAGCTGGCCGGGCGGGCGGGGCAGCGGGCAGGGCGGCGGGCAGCGGACAGGGAAGCAGGCCGGGCGGGTTCCGGCTAGCCGGAAGCGGGCTAGCTGCCGATGCCGGGGTGGTAGGCGACTGCCTCCACCTCGACCAGCATGCGCGGATCGACGAGCGCCGCTACCTCGATCATGGACGTGGCCGGCATCACGTCGCCGAAGGCGGCGCCATGGGCGCGGCCGTACTCCTCCCAGCGCGCGATATCCGTGACGTAAATCCGGGTTCGCACCACGTCCGAGAGCGCCGCGCCCAGCTCCGTCAGCGCGACGGCCACGTTGCTGATGGCGCGGGCTGTCTGCGCGTAGGCATCGCCCTCGTGCACGAACTCCCCGCCCGCGACCGACGTGCAGCCGGAGACGAATACGAAATCGCCGGCCGCCACGGCGCGGCTGTACCCGACGACCGGTTCCCACGGCGTTCCCGTGGAGATCTTGCGTGTCACCCCATCACCGGCCCTCGGCCGGATCACCCATCGTGCCCTCAGCCGGCGCCATGGCCGGCCCCGCCAGGGCGGCCGCCGCATTGCGGCGGCCGCGGAGCAGGCAGATCGCCTCGATGCCGCCGACCACGGCCCCAGCGGCCATCGGCCAGAACGCGAGCGCGCCGTGCGCGCCCAGTGACAGCGGCGCCCGTAGCAGCGTGCCCGGCTTGCTGACGGCCAGCAGATGGTTGAAGGCGGCCTGGCCGGAACGCTGGCCGAGCCAGCGCGCGGCCAGCGCGGCTGCCAGTCCGCCGCCCAGCAGGCCGAGCACGGCCGGCACGCCATGCCTGCGCACCGCGAATGCCCACCCGAGGAGCCCGCAGGCTACTCCACCCAGTGCGCAGAGCACAGCGAACCAGCCATCGGCGGCGATGAACGCGTTCGTTTCCGGGTTCACCACGTCGGCCGCGCCGCTGCTGGTGGTCACCACCTGCGCATGCGGTGCAACCGCCGTCCAGATGAAACCGGCGAGCAGGCCGACCAGCGCGCTGCCGGCGACGAGGACCGTGAATACGAGCACAGCCGTGAGGACGGACCGGCTCGCGCTAGCTCCGCTGGCGGAAGCGACGGAACCGCCACCGGGCCGGGAGGAGTCCGGCCGGGCGGGAAAGGGGATCTCGCCGGTGTCCGCCATTCTCCGCAGAAGGCTACGTCACCTGGCACGGCGCGGCGCGGCCCGGCCGGCCAAGTCTGAGTGCTGAATCCGCCGCCGGGTGAGCCCGCCGCCGGGTGAGCCCGGCGGCGGCCTGCCATCGCCTGGCGGGCAGGCCGCCCTTGCTAGGGTGGAAGACGGCAATGGAGGCAGGCGAACCTTCCGGAACTACCGGCGAGGCAGGCGGATGATCGAGGCGCACGATCTCACCAAGCGCTACGGCGACAAGCTGGCGGTCGATCATCTGTCCTTCACCGTCGAGCCGGGCACAGTCACCGGATTCCTCGGGCCGAACGGTGCGGGCAAGTCCACCACGATGCGGCTCGTGCTCGGCCTGGACCGGCCGGACGAGGGAACGGCGACCATCAACGGCCGCCCATACCGTGACCTGGCAGAGCCGCTGCGAACTGTCGGCGCGCTGCTGGAGGCCAGGTCCGTGCACACCGGCCGCAGCGCCTACAATCACCTGCTGTTCCTCGCCCAGACGCAGGGATTGCCGCGTGGCCGGGTAGACGAGGTGCTGCAGTTGGTCGGGCTGCAGGAGGTGGCACGCAAGCGGGCGGGCGGCTTCTCGCTCGGCATGAGCCAGCGGCTCGGCATTGCCGCGGCCATGCTCGGCGATCCCCGGGTGCTGCTGCTTGACGAGCCGGTCAACGGGCTCGATCCGGAAGGCGTGTTGTGGATCAGGAACTTGATCAAGCAGCTCGCCGCCGAGGGCCGGACGGTCTTCGTCTCCAGCCACCTGATGAACGAGATGGCCGTCACCGCGGATCACCTGATCGTGATCGGCCGCGGCAGGCTGATCGCCGCGAGCAGCACGCAGGAATTCATTGAGCGCAGCTCGGAGAAATCCGTGCTGGTGCGCAGCCCGGACGCGACCCGGCTGGCTGACCTGATCAACGCTGACGGCGGCAAGGCAACGCCCGACGGGCACGCACCGGGCGGGCAGCCACCGGATCAGGCTGGCCAGCTGCGCGTCACCGGCATGGATGCACCGCGGATCGGCGAGCTCGCCGCGGCCGGCACCATCGTGCTGCACGAGCTGACCCCGCAGCGGGGCTCGCTGGAAGAGGCATTCATGGAGCTGACGGCCGATAGCGTCGAGTTCGGCACCCACGACGCGGATCCGCGGGCAGCAGCTGACCGGGACGGCAGATGACCGCGCCCCCGTCGGTATCCCGCCAGCCCGCCGCGACGGCCGGGCAGCCGACCAGGGGTCCCGGGTTCGGCCACCTGCTGCTGGCCGAGTGGACGAAGATCCGGTCGGTCCGGTCCACCGTCTGGTCGCTCACCCTGCTCGTCGTCGTGACGCTGGGATTCACTGGCCTGTTCACCTGGCTAACGGTCCTGGGGTGGAACAAGTCCGGCGCGAGCCAGCGCGCCCAGGTCATTGCGGACCCGGTGGCCCAGATCCTCGGCTCCGGGCTGGAGTTCGGGCAGCTCACCATCTGCGTGCTCGGCGTGCTGGTGATCTCGGGCGAGTACTCCACCGGCGTGATCAGGGCGTCGCTGCTTGCCGTGCCGAAGCGGATACCCATGCTGGCGGCCAAGGCCGTGGTCTTCGCCGCCGTCGTGTTCGTGATCGGCGAGTGCGTCACGTTCCCGTCGTTCTTCCTCGGCGCGGCGATACTGCACAGCCACGTGCCGGTGTCGCTCGGCGACCCCGGCGTCGCCCGCGCGGTGTTCGGCGCCGGGCTCTACCTGACCATGCTCGGCCTCTTCGCGCTCGCGATCGGCGCCCTCGTCCGGCATACCGCGGGCGCCATCACCGGCGTGATCGCGTTCGTGCTGGTGCTCGCGCCCCTCACGCAGCTGATCCCCGGCAGCATCGGGAAACACATTCACGCATACCTGCCGTCCGAGGCTGGCCAGCTCATCGGGCAGGCGCATCAGCAGGCGGGCCAGCTGCTCACGCCGTGGCAGGGGTTCGGCATCTTCGCCCTGTGGACTGCGGTATTGCTGTTCGCCGCCGGGTACCTGCTCCAGCGGCGCGACGCCTAGCCCTCGGCGCCCGGCCCGCGACGGCCAGCGGCGCCTGGCCCACGGCGGCCGACCCGCGCGGGCCAGCGGCGGTTAGCCCACGCAGCCCGGGCCGAGTAGCTGCTTCAGGTCGGCGAGCAGCGACGGGGACGGCTTGACCCGCAGCTTGTCATCCAGCCGGATCTTCTTCACCCGGTTGCCGGCCAGCAGGCGCAGGTGAACCTCCACGTGGCCGGGATGGGTCCGCAGTACTTCCTTCAGCCGCTCGACGATGGGCGGCACGCACCGGGCTTCCATGATCGACACCACGAAAGGGCCGTCCTCCCCGGTGGGCAGCTCGGGGACATTCACCTCCATCGCGACCAGCTTGGGCTGGTCTTCCCGCCGGTCCAGCCGTCCCTTCACCACGATGATCGAGTCCTCGATGATCATGGTGAGCGCGGCCTGGTAAGTCGAGGGGAAGAACAGCACCTCGATCGCGCCCTCCAGGTCCTCCAGGGTGGCCGCGGCCCACGGATTGCCCTGCCTGGTCACCTTCCGCTGCACGCCGGACAGGATTCCCCCGACGGTGACCAGCTGGCCGTCGCGGTCGCCCCGCGAAGCTCGTTCTGGCTCCTCCACGGCTGACCCGACGAGCTGCGCCACCGAGCAGTCGGTGGCCGCCGCGAGGATGTGTTCCAGTCCGAGCAGCGGGTGGTCGGAGACGTAGAGCCCCAGCATCTCCCGCTCGAAGGCGAGCAGCGCGGGCTTCTCCCACTCGCCGTCCGGCACCGGCACGTCGAAGGTCTCCGCGGCCTCGGTGTCCTCGCCGAAGAGCGAGTCCTGGCCGATGGCCTCGTTGCGCTTGACGTCGATCACGGTGTCGATGGCCTGCTCGTGGATGAGCACCAGGCCCTTGCGCGGGCTGCCGAAGGAGTCGAACGCGCCGGCCTTGATCAGGGACTCGATCACCCGCTTGTTGCAGACGTTCACCGGCACCTTGCGCAGGAACTCGGCGAAGCTGCCGAAGGCGCCCTTGGAAGTGCGGGCCGCCACGATCGACTCCACCACGTTCACCCCGACGTTGCGCACCGCGGCCATGCCGAACCTGATGTCCTGCCCGACCGGCGTGAACATCGCGGTGGAGGCGTTCACGTCCGGCGGCAGCACCTTGATGCCCATCCGGCGGCACTCGTTCAGGTACAGCGCCGACTTGTCCTTGTCGCCCGCCACCGAGGTCAGCAGGCCGGCCATGTACTCGGCCGGGAAGTTGGCCTTCAGGTAGGCGGTCCAGTAGGAGATCAGCGCGTACCCGGCCGCATGAGCCTTGTTGAACGCGTAGCCGGAGAACGGGACCATGGTGTCCCAGATGGTCTTGACCGCGTCCTTGGAGTAGCCGTTGCCCCGCATGCCGGCCGAGAACGACTCGTACTCCTTGTCCAGGATCTCCTTCTTCTTCTTGCCCATCGCCCAGCGGAGCAGGTCGGCCTTGCCCGGCGTGTAGCCGGCCAGCACCATCGCGGCGGACATGACGTCCTCTTGGTAGACCATCAGCCCGTAGGTGTCGCCGAGGATCTCCTCCAGCGGCTCGGCCAGTTCCGGGTGAATCGGGGTGACCGGCTTGCGGCCGGTCTTGCGGTCCGCGTAGACCGGCGCGCTGGCCATCGGGCCGGGCCGGTACAGGGCGATGACCGCCGCGATGTCGCCGAACTTGTCCGCCCGCATCGCCCGCAGCAGCCCCCGCATCGGGCCGCCGTCGAGCTGGAACACGCCGAGGGTGTCACCGCGGGCCAGCAGCTCGTAGGTCGGCTTGTCGTCCAGCCCCAGCGTGTCCAGGTCGATCTTGATGCCGCGGTTAGCGGCGATCCCGGCGATCGCGTCCTCCAGCACGGTGAGGTTGCGCAGGCCGAGGAAGTCCATCTTGAGCAGGCCGATGTCCTCGCAGGCCGGGTAGTCGAACTGGGTGATGATCGCGCCGTCGGCCTGGCGCTTCCAGACCGGGATGTGGTCCATCAGCGGCTCGCTGCTCATGATCACTCCGGCGGCGTGCACGCCGGGCTGCCGGATCAGTCCCTCCAGCCCCTTGGCGGTATCGATCACCTGGCGGACCTCGGCCTCGGCCTCGTACAGCGCGCGGAGCTCGCCCGCCTCGCTGTGCCGCTGGTGATCGGGGTCGAAGATCCCGGACAGCGGGATGTCCTTGCCCATCACCGCGGGCGGGAACGCCTTGGTGATCCGGTCACCGAGCGCGTAGGGGAAGCCGAGCACCCGGGCCGAGTCCTTGACGGCGGCCTTGGCCTTGATGGTGCCGTAGGTGATGATCTGCGCGACCCGGTCGTCGCCGTAGCGCTCAGTGACGTACCGGATCACGTCACCGCGCCGGCGCTCGTCGAAGTCGATGTCGAAGTCCGGCATGGTGACGCGGTCGAGGTTGAGGAAGCGCGCGAACACCAGGCCGTGGTAGATGGGATCGAGGTCGGTGATGCCGAGCGAGTACGCGACGATCGACCCGGCGCCGGAGCCGCGGCCCGGCCCCACCCTGATGCCGTTCCGCTTGGCCCACATGATGAAGTCGGCGACCACCAGGAAGTACGCGCAGAAGCCCATCTGCTCGATGACGCCGATCTCGTACTCGGCCTGCTTGCGGCGCTGCTCGTCATAGCCGTCGGGGTACCTGCGGTCCATCCCGGCCCAGACTTCCTTGCGCAGCCAGCTCTGCTCGGTCTCGCCGTCCGGCAGCGGGAAGCGGGGCATCAGGTTGGACTTGGTGAAGGTGACGTCGGCCCGCTCCGCGATGAGCAGGGTGGAGTCGCAGCCGGCCTGCCACTCCTCCGCCGTGCTGATGGCCCGCATTTCGGCCGGGCTCTTCACGTAGTAGCCGTCGCCCTCGAGCTTGAACCGGTTCGGGTCGGCCATGTTAGTGCCGGTCTGCACGCAGAGCAGCACCCCGTGCGCGCGGGCGTCCTCGGGCCTGGTGTAGTGCGAGTCGTTGGTCACTACGTAGGGCAGCGACAGATCGGTCGCAACCCGCATCAGGCCTTCCCTGGTGCGCTGCTCGACGTCCAGCCCGTGGTCCATGATCTCGACGAAGAAATTGCCCGGCCCGAAGATGTCGCGGTAGGCGGCAGCAGCCTCGACGGCCTGGTCGTACTGGCCGAGCCGGAGCCTGGTCTGCACCTCGCCGCCGGGGCAGCCGGTGGTCGCGATGATCCCCTTCGCGTACTGGGCCAGCAGCTCCCGGTCCATCCGCGGGTTGCGGAAATATCCCTCCAGGGAGGCTAGCGAGGAGAGCCGGAAAATGTTGTGCATGCCCTCGGTCGTCTCCGCGAGCAGCGTCATGTGGGTGTAGGCGCCGGCTCCCGAGATGTCGTCGTCCTTCTGGCTCGGGTCGCCCCACTTGACCGGCTTCTTGTGCCCGCGGCTCTCCGGGGCCACGTACGCCTCGATGCCGATGATCGGCTTGACCCCGGCCTTGTTGGCCTTCGACCAGAAGTCATAGGCGCCGTATACGTTCCCGTGGTCGGTCATCGCGATGGCCGGCATCCCGGTGCGCTGGCACTCGGCGAAGAGTTCCTTCAGCCGGGCCGCGCCGTCCAGCATCGAGTACTCGGTATGCACGTGCAGATGCACAAAATTGCCGTCTGCTTGGTTCCCGGACGGGGCTGCCGCCATGAAGTACCGCCTCCTTCAGGCATGCTGCCGTGCGCCCGAGCGCGCTGGCCGGCCTGACGGCCCGCCAGCGCCCCGCGGCCGCGCTCATCTACGGGACCGGGGGAAGTGACCAGGCTGCTGCAAGGTCGGCCAGGCCGGATTTTGCACCCGTCCTTGCCGCCGGCAGCCGCGCCGGTCCGGTGCCTTCGACCCTATCGCCCGGAGGTGTCAGCTGCCGGCTGTGGCGCGCCGGATGCCGGCCAGTCAGCGCACCGGATGCCGGTCAGTCAGCGCGCGGACTGGATCGTGACAGGGGTGCCGTCGGGCTCCCCGGCGCGCAGCCGCTCGCGCGCGGCGTCGACGAACCCGCGGTGTATCTCCAGGCCGCCCGCCTGCCGGCCCAGCCGCCGGGCGACGACCGCCGTGGTGCCTGACCCGGCGAACGGGTCGAGCACCACGCCGCCTGCCGGCGAGCACGCCCGCACGAAGAATTCGGCCAGGCCCTCGGGCATCGCGGCGGTGTGGCCGCCGGCGCCCTTGTGCTGGTTGTAGGTCTGCGGCACGGACACGACGTTGCCGGGGTCGGCGCCGCCGCGCAGGTACGTGGTCGTCCGGTCGCGGCCGAAGCCCGCGCCGGTGCTGCGGCGGCCGAGCGTGTCGAGCTTGCGCCGGGCGATCTCCTCCGGCGCCGTCTTGTAAGGCACCCGGACGGCGTCGAGGTCGAAGTAGGGCCGCGGGCCGCTGGCGAACGCGTAGACGTACTCGAAGCTGTCCTTGGCCCGCGGCCCGAACCGGCCGGGGACGGCGTTGGGCTTCGACCAGATGTAGGTCTCCAGCCATCGCCAGCCCTGGCGCTGCAGGTCGATGACGAGCTCGTAGACGTAGGGATGCCGCTGGCCCCGGAGCGGGCCGCTCGCGGCTACCCGCTCCTTGATGTTGAGCACCAGCCAGCCGGTGTCCTTGGCCGCCGCCAGCATGGCCGCGGCATACGGGCGGAACCAGCCGACGTAGCGGTCGGGATGAATCCGGCTGTAGGCGCGCGCGTCGGCGTACGGCGGGCTGGTAAACCACAGGTCGACCGACTGCGGCGGCAGGGCAGGCAGCCAGGCCGCGCTGTCTCCCCAGCTGACTCCCTGGCGGAGCAATTCCGCCAGCGCCTGGTCAGGTTCGGTCCGCGGCGCTGGCGGGCACGCCGGGACCCGATCGCCCGTCATAAGCCGAGATCCTATGCAGCCGCCACGTCAGCGGCACGGGCCGTTGACACATCGCACGCCGCCGTAGCCCGGACACTAGATAATGCCCGAGCGAACAGCGCTCCAGCGGGTAACGCTCCAGCGCCTGCCGGCCCTATAGCGGGTGACCGGCGAAGGGAGCCAGCGTGAGCGGCGGTGAGTCGCAGGAATGCTTTCCCGAGGTCTTCGACAGCTACGCGCCATCGGTGCTGCGGTTCGCCCGGCGGCGGCTCGACGATGGCGATGCGGCGTGGGACGTGGTGACCGACACCTTCACCTCCGCGTGGCGGCACTGGGACCGGCGGCCGGCGACCGGCGAGCTGCTGCCCTGGCTGTACGCCATCGCCGGCAACGCGGTGCGTGATCAGCAGCGGTCAGCCAGGCGGTCCAGGCTCATCGCCCGCCTGACGGCCGCGGGCACGGCCAGCCACACGGCCGACCCCGCCGACGGGATTGTCCTTGGCCATTCCGTGGCCGGCGCCTTCGCCAGGCTGCCTGCCGCCGACCAGGAGGTGCTGCGCCTGGTCGCCTGGGAGGGCATGACGGACGCGCGGGCGATCGGACTCGTTCTCGGGCTGAGCCCGACCGCGGTGCGGACCCGCGTGCACCGCGCCCGCAGGCGGCTGCGGACCCTGCTGAACGAGCCCGACGCCGCGCCAGCCGAGATCCGGCAGCCCGCGGCCCGGCCGCCTGCGACCCGGCAGCGCGGCGGCTCGCAATCCGATGGCGGGCCACCTGATGACAGGTCGCGCCATGGCCGGCCGCCCGATGACAGCCCGGCCGGGGCGGCCGGGTGCCCGGGCCGGCCCGCCACTGCCGACCGCGTCCCGGAGGTACCCAATGTTCCGTAAGGCCAGGACGGGTTCCGACATGGCGGACATCCGGGACCGGATCGCCGGCATGGATCCCGCCCAGGGTGAACTCGACCGCGACTCCATCGCGCGGCTCGCCGGAATCGGCGAGCGGATCGGGGCGCAGGCGATCGCGGGGCCGGCTCCCGGGCGGCGGGAACGAGCCTGGTGGCCAGGCCGCCCGGCCCCGCGGCGGCGCCGGGCAATGATCACGTTCGTGGCCGTTCCGGCGCTGCTCGCGGCCTCCGCGGCGGGCTGGGCCATCGCGCACGGCAGGACAGCCAGCCAGCTGACCGACGGCATCGCCTGCTATGCCGCGCCGCGCTTCCCCTCCTCAGCCGCCATCGTCTCGGCCACCGGCCAGTCCCCCGCGATGGTCTGTGCGCAGATATGGGCGGAAGGAGCGATCCCCGGCAGGCATGGCAGCCACGTGCCGCCGCTGGTGTCCTGCGTCCTGCCAGCCGGCGACGCGGTCGGGGTCTTCCCGGACACGAGCTGCGCGGCCCTGCGCCTGCAACCGCTGCCGGGCGGCTACCAGCGGGCGGCGGCCGCGTTCAGCGCGCTGGTCGACCATCTTGATGCGCAGCTCAGCCGCTCGAAATGCGTCTCCGAGCCGCAGGCGACGGCTTATGCGCGGCAGGCGCTGCGGGCCTACGGGTTCACCGGCTGGCGGGTCACCGGCTACCGGCCGGGTCCGGGGACCCGCTGCGCGATGTTCGCCACTGACAGCGAGCGTCACACGATCTTGGTGACCTCGGTGCCCGGGCAGGGCGTGGAGGCGGTCCAGGTGCCGGGCCTGCGGCCGCGCAGCCGATGCACCGCCGGCCACCCGCCGGAGAGTACCCGGGTCGTGCTGAGGAAGTTCCGCGCGGCGCTCCGGGCCGCGGGATACGGGCAGTGGAAGGTCGTGGTCGGCAGCCCGGCCAGCAGGGCGCAGCCCTGCTACGGAGGCGTCAGCTACGACCCCGCCCACCGGACGATCTCGCTGGACAGTACCGCGAGCCTGACCCGGTGACCGGCGGCCGGCCGCCGGGCTGGTGACAACCTGGATTAACGAGCACGGGCACGGGTCAGCAGACCGCCAGATTGCCGTCGCACGTCTGTGCCAGGCCGATGAGCACCCTGGGACTGATCTCATGCAGCGCGGCCAGCACGGCGCCGACGCCCTCATTGTGCGGCAGGTCCACCATGAACTCTCCGGCCGCCGTCTCGCGGCCATGGTCGGCGGAGACGCTCAGCAGGCGGGCCGAGCAGCCGTCCAGCGATGCCGCCAGGACGGCTGTCTTCGGCAGGCCGCCCTGCAGGTCGATCCGGAATCTCCACACGCACATTGCCGGCTCCGATCGTCCGCTGCCAGATTTCCTGCTGCTGACAGTGCCGGTCGCTCGTTGCCGTCGTGATTCCGGCATGTGTCGCCGCCGTGAACTGACGCCGGCCTGAGCGAGGCGGGCACCACCATCAACGGCGTCAACGACATCGGCGACCTGCCCGGGGTTCTCCGCAGGCGCGGCGACATGATCTCGCGTATCCGGGCCATTGCACGTACCGGACGGGTGGGACAATCGCCTATGCACCCTTTGCGTTGGCTGGGTCAACGTGATCGCGGCTTTGCGGCACTGCGCCGGGCGGGCCGGACGGCGATCGTGATGCCCGCGATGTTCGCCCTGGGCGACAAGGTGATCGGCAATGGCCAGGTGGCGACGTTCGCGGCATTCGGATCATTCGCAATGCTCCTGCTGGTCGACTTCAGCGGCCCGATGCGGGAACGACTGCAGGCGCAGGCGGCGCTCGCGGTCGTGGGCGCCGTGTTCGTCTGCGTCGGCACACTGGCATCGGGTACCGCCTGGCTCGCGGCCACGGCGATGGCGGTCGTCGGCTTCGGCGTGCTGTTCGCCGGGGTGGTCAGCTCCGTGCTGGCCGGGGCAACCACGTCGCTGCTGCTGGCGTTCATCCTGCCGGTCTCACTGGCCGGGCCGCCATCAGCGGTGCCGGACCGGCTGGCGGGCTGGGGCATGGCCGCGGCCGCCGCGTTCGCCGCGGTGGCACTGCTATGGCCGGCGCCGGCCAGGGACCCGCTGCGCGGGCCGGCCTCGGCTGCCTGCCGGGCGCTGGCCGCGCGGCTGCGCTCGGATGTCGCGTACATGCTCGGCGGCATGGGCCAGGCGGTGACCGCCGAGCATGAACGAGCCATGGCGGACGCGACTGCCGCGGTCAGCGCGCTGCGCCGCGGGTTCCTCAGCACGCCTTATCGCCCGACCGGGCTGAGCACCGCCGCGAGGACGATTGTCCGGCTGGTGGACGAACTGAGCTGGCTGAACTCGATCCTCTTGCACTCGAAGCCACTGACCGGCAGCGCGGGTGTCTATAGGGCGGCCTACGCCGTGAAGTCCGCCGCCGCGGCAGTGCTCGAGCGCGGAGCGGACGTGCTGGATGCACCCGGGGCAAGCCCGCAGGAGCTGCGCTCAGCGCTGGCCGGCCTGCGCGGGACGCTAGACGAGCTGGAACGAAGCGCGACCGTTGAGCTGCCGGTCCGGCGGCTACCGGCCGGATCCAGTCCGGTCGCCGTCGAGGAGCGGGTCAGCGAGTTCATCACGTCCCTGGACGCCAGCTTCCGGGCGCAGGAGCTGAGCTTCGCCGTCTCGGCGATCGCACGCAACATCGACCTGACCGCGGCTGCCGAGCGGCGCAGCTGGCTGGAGCGGCTGCTGGGCCGCCAGCCCGAGGGGCTGGCCGGGACGCTGCCAGCCGCACGGGAACGCGCGGCAGCTCACTTCGAGCGGCACTCGGTGTGGCTGCACAACAGCGTGCGCGGCGCTGCGGGGCTGGGGCTCGCCGTGCTGGTGGCGCATCTGACCGGCGTGCAGCATTCGTTCTGGGTGGTGCTGGGCACGTTGTCGGTGCTGCGCTCCAACGCCCTGAACACTGGCCAGAACTCGGTGCGCGCGCTGCTCGGCACGGTTGCCGGGTTGGTCATCGGCGCCGCCGTGCTCGCCCCCATCGGCACGAACCCGGCACTGTTGTGGTTCCTGCTGCCGCTGGCCATCCTGCTGGCCGGCGTCGCTCCCGCCGTCATCTCGTTCGCGGCGGGTCAGGCCGCGTTCACCCTCACGCTGGTGATCTTGTTCAACATCATCCAGCCGGCCGGGTGGCAGATCGGGCTGGTGCGGGTGGAGGACATTGCCATCGGGTGCGCGGTGAGCCTCGTCGTGGGGCTGCTCTTCTGGCCGCGTGGCGCCGCGGCGGCGCTGAACCGGGCGCTGGCCGAGGCCTACTCTGATAGCGCGGGCTACCTGGCCAGGGCCGTCGAGTTCGGCATGCTCCGCTGCGACGCCGGCAAGCCTGCCGTGACCGGCCCCGCAGGCACCGCGGCCGGCCACGACGCCGCGGCCGCTCCGGCCGCTACCGCCGCTCCGGCCGCTACCGCCGCCGCCGCCGCTCCGGCCGCCGTCCGGGCAGCCGCGGCCGGACGGCGGCTAGATGACACCTTCCGCGCCTACCTCGCCGAGCGCGGCGCCAAGCCGGTGCCGATGGCAGAAGTGACCAGCCTCGTCACCGGCGTCGCCGGCCTTCGTCTCGCCGCTGATGCGGTACTGGAGCTGTGGCAGCGCGACGACGGCCAGGCCGGCGGCGACCGGGCGGCCGCCCGCCAGGAACTGCTGAACACCAGCGAGCTGATCCGGGGCTGGTATGACGATCTCGCGGCCGCTCTCATCAGCCGCAGCGAAGTGCGCGAGCCGCTCGCCCACGACAAGCTTGCCGACGGCCGCCTGATCGACGCGGTGCGCCACGACCTGCGCGGCCAGGACGGGCAGACCACCGCGACCGCCGTCCGGATGATCTGGACCGGCGACCATCTGGACGCCGCCCGCCGGCTGCAGGCCGCGCTCATCGCGCCCGCCCGTGCCGCCGCCGGCCAGCCGCCGGAGGCCGGCTAGCAAGCTGCCGCCTGCTAGTCAGCTCTCCGCGCTGAGCACGGCCAGCGCCGCGGCGAGATCGGCTGAGTACTCGCTGGTGAACTCCACCCGGCGGCCGTCGGCAGGATGGGCGAAGCCGAGCCGCACCGCGTGCAGCCACTGCCTGGTCAGGCCGAGCCGCGCGGCCAGCACCGGGTCCGCTCCGTAGAGCCGGTCACCGACGCAGGGGTGCCTGATCGCCGTCATGTGCACCCGGATCTGGTGGGTGCGCCCGGTCTCCAGGATGACTTCGACAAGGCTGGCTGCCCGGAATGCCTCGATGGTGTCGTAATGGGTGACCGACGGCCGGCCGCTGGCCACCACGGCGAACCTGCCGTCGCCGGACGGGTGCCTGCCGAGCGGCGCGTCCACGGTGCCGCGCAGCGGGTCAGGGTGGCCCTGCACGAGCGCGTGGTAGCGCTTATCCACCTCACGGTCCCGGAACGCCTGCTTCAGCGCGCTGTACGCCGGCTCGCTCTTGGCCAGCACCATCAGGCCCGAGGTGTTCGCGTCCAGCCGGTGCACGATGCCCTGGCGCTCGGCGGCGCCGCTGGTGGCCAGCGTGTGACCGGCGGCGAGCAGGCCCTGCAGCACCGTCGGCCCGGTCCAGCCCGGCGTGGGGTGCGCCGCGACGCCGGGGGGCTTGTCCACGACCAGGATGTCGGCGTCCTCGTACACCACCCGGAGGCCGGGCACCGGCTCCGGCCTCGGCTGGGCGGTCACGGGCGGCGGCAGGGTCACGTCCAGCCAGTCACCCGCGGAAACGCGGGCAGATTTGGCAGCCGCGGCCCCGCCGACGAGGACCGCGCCGGTGGCGATCAGCTCCGCGGCCCTGGCCCTGGACAGGCCGAACATGCGGGCGAGGGCCGCATCCAGGCGCTCGCCGTCCAGCCCGTCGGGAACCGGCACCTGGCGCTGGCCCTCCTGCGTCACGTGCTGTCGCCGCCCGCCGGATTACCGTCCGGTCCGCTGCCCCCGGCGGGACCGCCCGGCCCCGCCTGCGTCGCCCGGACCTGCGGTACCGCCCGGCATGCGGGCAGCACGCTGCGGCAGCGTCCCGTCGATCTGCAACCCGCGCGCGGCCAGCAGCACGGCCAGGATCCCGCCGCAGACGATCGACGAATCGGCGATGTTGAACACTGGCCAGTGCGGCAGCTGGATCCAGTCGACCACGTAACCGCGCAGTGGCCCGGGCGACCGCAGCAGCCGGTCGATCAGGTTGCCGGTGGCGCCGCCGAGCAGCAGGCCGAGCGTGACGGCCCACGCCGTACTGCGAATCCGGCGCGATGTGCGCAGGATGAAGACGATCACGCCGAGCGCAATGGCCGAGAACACGATCGTCATGGAGGTGCCGATACTGAACGCGGCGCCCGGATTGCGGTCCACCCGCAGCGTCAGCAGCCCGCCGAGAAGCCGCACCGGCGGCCGGCTGGACAGCGTGGCGACGACGATCACCTTCGAGATGATGTCCGCGGCCAGTACCGTGACGGCGACGGCAAGCAGCACCCCCATCCGGCGCTGCGGCGGCGCGGTGCCCCCCGCAGCGCCGGTCAGCGGCGTTCCTCGCGCTGCTTGCACGCTACGCACAGGGTCGCCCGCGGGAACGCCTGCAGCCGCGCCTTCCCGATCGGCTCGCCGCAGGATTCGCAGGTGCCATAGGTTCCCTCATCGATCCTGGCCAGCGCTCGCTCGCTTTGCGCGAGCAGCTCACGGGCGTTGTGGGTGACGGCAAGCTCGTGCTCGCGCTCGAATGTCTTCGCGCCGACATCCGCCTGGTCATCCCCGGCGTCGGCGATCGCGTCCTGGAGCCGTTCGGCGATGCCCGATTCTGCCTTGTCGATCTCGGCGCGCAGTTCAGCGACCTCGGCGGACAGCTCGTCGTGCACGCTGGCTAGCTCAGCCTCGGTCCACCGCTGCTCCCCCTGGCGAACAGGAAGATCGGCAGCACCCGGCCGCGCTGAAGCCACCATCGACGCCTCCTCGGCCCGGCTATTTAACGATCTTGATTTGCGGGCAGTCACCGGAGGATAAGTGGTCACCGGGTGGGACCGCAAACACGCGCGCCCGCGGGGCCGGCGAAGTGCCGGTGCCCGTCGGCTATCCTGTGATCCTGCACGGCGCTGATGGGGACAGCTGCCGCTGTCGCGGCCACGAACAACCCGGGATTGGTGCGAGCCCGGGCGTCGCACAGCGGACCAGATCACCCCGGAGCCGCCGGAAGAACGGCACCCGCCAGGCGGGGATGGTACCGGCGACGGCATCCCTCCAAGCGGACCACGCCAAGTAGAACCGGCCGCAGAAGCTCAACCGAGAGGGTCGCCGACCGGGCCGGAAGGCACGGGACCGCGATCAAGGAGGGTGGTACCGCGGGGCCGCCGCCGGCGCGCCTCGTCCCTCCGCGAAACGCCGTGCCTGCGGGCCCTGGACCGGACTCCGGATCAGGGGCCACGCTGGCTCGCTGACCCGCGGAAGGCCGCCCGACCATGACGAGCGCAGACCACCCCCAGCAGCCAGGCCCTGGCCGCCCCGCTTCCCCGGCGGCAGGCTCGCGGCGCCGGCATTTCCCCGACCTGCCCGCGGTCGTCGACCTGCCGGCCATCGAGCACGAGGTCCTGGCCAGGTGGCGGGACGGCAACGTGTTCCAGCGCTCCCTCGACCAGACCGCCACCGGACCGCTCTGGACCTTCTATGAGGGCCCGCCGACCGCGAACGGCATGCCCGGCGTGCATCACGTCGAGGCGCGGGTGTTCAAGGACGCGTTTCCCCGCTTCAAGACCATGCGGGGATACCACGTGCCCCGCCAGGCGGGCTGGGACTGCCATGGCCTGCCAGTTGAGGTGG
Source organism: uncultured Actinomycetes bacterium (assembly GCA_963707065.1). Taxonomy (GTDB): domain Bacteria; phylum Actinomycetota; class Actinomycetes; order Streptosporangiales; family Streptosporangiaceae; genus Palsa-506. The sequence continues at coordinate 335,121 of CAVPPJ010000005.1, read as the reverse complement.
CCGTCGAGAAGGAACTCGGCCTGGCCAGCAAGAAGGACATCGAGGCCTACGGCATCAGGGAATTCAACGAGCGGTGCCGCGCGTCAGTCCTGCGGCACGTCGACGCGTTCGAGGTGCTCACGGAGCGGATGGGCTACTGGGTCGACACGGCCAGCGCCTACCTGACCATGAACCCTTCCTACATCGAGTCCGTCTGGTGGTCGCTCAAGGTCATCTTCGACAAGGGCCTGCTGGTCAGGGATTTCCGGATCAGCCCGTACTGCCCGAGGTGCGGCACCCCGCTGTCCGACCATGAGCTCGGCCAGCCGGATGTCTACCAGGTCGTCACCGACCCTTCGGTGACGGTCCGGTTCCCGCTGCTGACCCTGCCGGACGGCGCCGATCCGCGGCTGCAGGGAGCGGACCTGCTGGTCTGGACGACCACGCCGTGGACGCTGGTCTCCAACACCGCCGTCGCCGTGCACCCGGACGAGACCTACGTGGTCGCCGCGATGCGCGGCGGCGCGGACCGCGTGATCGTGGCGGAAGCGCTGCTCGGCCAGGTCCTGGGCGAGGACTGGGACATCGCCGCCCGGGTCAGCGGGGCGGAAATCGCGGGAGCTAGCTACCGTCCGCCGTTCAGCCTGATCGAGATCCCCGGCGCGCACCGGGTCGTGACCGGGGCGTTTGTCACCACGGAGGATGGCACCGGCCTCGTCCACCTCGCGCCGGCCTTCGGCGCGGACGACATGGAGACGGGCAAGGCGCACGGCCTGCCGGTGGTCAACCCGGTCCAGCCGGACGGCCGGTTCGAGTCCCACGTGCCGCTCGTCGGCGGGATGTTCTTCAAGGACGCCGACCCGCCGCTGGCCGCTGACCTGGACCGCCGGGGGCTGCTGTTCCGCGCCCATCCGCATGAGCACAGCTATCCGCACTGCTGGCGCTGCGGCACTCCCCTGCTCTACTACGCGCAGCCCTCCTGGTACATCCGGACCACGGCCATCAAGGACGAGTTGCTGGCGGAGAACGAGAAGACCAACTGGCAGCCGCCGACCATCAAGCACGGCCGTTACGGCGAGTGGCTCCGCAATAACGTCGACTGGGCGATGTCGCGGAGCCGGTTCTGGGGAACCCCGCTGCCGCTGTGGATCTGCGCCGATGAGCACGTCACCTGCGCCGGATCGCTGGCCGAGCTCTCCGAGCTGGCCGGCCGCGACCTGGCCGACCTCGACCCGCACCGGCCGTTCGTCGACGACGTCGTCATCAGCTGCCCGAAATGCGGCGGCGAGGCGCACCGGGTGCCGGAGGTCATCGACGGCTGGTATGACTCGGGATCCATGCCGTTCGCGCAGCTCGGCGCCCCGCTGCACAACCAGGCCGAGTTCGAGCGCGCGTACCCGGCGCAGTTCATCGCCGAGGCGATCGACCAGACCAGGGGCTGGTTCTACTCGCTGATGGCGGTCGGCACGCTGGTCTTCGGCCGGTCGGCGTATGAGAACGTGCTCTGCCTGGGCCTGATCGCCGATGATCGCGGCCGCAAGATGAGCAAGCATCTCGGCAACGTGCTGGAGCCGATCCCGCTGATGGACAAGCACGGCGCGGATGCGCTGCGCTGGTTCTTCACGGCGAGCGGATCGCCGTGGGCGGCCAGGAAGATCGGGGCGGGCGTGCTGGAGGAGATCGTCCGCAAGGTCCTGCTGACCTACTGGAACACCACGTCGTTCCTGGTGCTGTACGCGAATGCCGCTGCCGCCCAGGACAATGCCTGGGGTCCAGAACGAGCAACCGAAGCGCCTCCCGTCGCCAGCCGGCCGGTGCTCGACCGGTGGATCCTGAGTGAGCTGCACGCGCTGGTGCGCGACGTGACGGCGGCCATGGAGGCGTTCGACTCCGGCACGGCCGGACGGCGGATGGCCGCGTTCATCGACGACGTGTCCAACTGGTATGTGCGCCGGTCCCGGCGGCGCTTCTGGGAAGGGCCCGGCACCACCGGCGGGGCAGCGGCGTTCGCCACGCTGTTTGAGTGCCTGGAAACGCTGACCCTGCTGATGGCGCCGCTGGTCCCGTTCCTTACCGACTACGTGTGGGGGGTCCTGCGCGACGGCACCGGGCCGGAGTCGGTGCACCTCGCTACCTGGCCGGTGCCGGATGCCGGGCTCATCGATGACCAGCTGTCCGCGCAGATGGCGCTGACCAGGCGACTGGTCGAGCTTGGCCGTTCGGCACGCTCGGCAGCGGTGGTCCGGATCCGGCAGCCACTGGCGCGCGCACTGGTCAGCGCGACTGGTTTCGGCGACCTGCCCGGGGAGTTGCGCGCGCAGATCGCCGAGGAGCTCAACGTCCGGGCGCTCGACACGCTGGCCAGCGTCGGCGACGACCTGGTGGACGTCACGGTGAAGCCCAACTTCCGCGCGCTCGGCCGTCGTTTCGGCAACGGCACCCCGGCGGTCGCGGCGGCGATCTCGGCAGCCGATGCTGCCGTGCTGGCTGGCGAGCTTCGCTCAGCCGGGACGGCGTCGGTACTGGCCGACGGCGCGCCCGTGACCCTGGAGCCGGACGACGTCATCGTCACGCAGACGCCCCGGTCTGGCTGGGCCGTTGCGTCCGATGGCGGCGAGACGGTCGCGCTGGAGGTCACCATCACGCCGGAACTGCGCCGCGAAGGACTGGCCCGCGAGGTTGTCCGGCTCGTGCAGGACGCACGCAAGAGTGACGGCCTGGACGTCAGCGACCGGATCTCGCTGCGCTGGAGCACGGCGGACCCGGACCTAGCCGCCGCGCTCGCCGAGCACGGGCAGTTGATCAGCAGTGAGGTACTGGCCGTCGACTACGCCGAGCAGGCTGGTGCACTCACTCAGGCCCACGCCGGCGCCGGTGATGATGCCGCCGCTGGCGCTAGTGCCAGTGCCGGCACGGGCGATCCTGAAGTCGCTGCCGCTGCCGCTCGCGACGGGGCGGACTCTGGCGCTAGCGAGCCTGACGTCGCTGGCGCTGGCGCTCGCGGGGAGGCTGACTCCGGTGCTGGCGAGCACGCCGACCCAGACCTGGGCCTGACGTTCTGGATTCGCCGGGTGCCCCCGGCCCCAGCCGGATAGAGCCGCCCCGGCTGCGGCACTGGCACTAACACGCCCCGCATCGATTATCAGTTCGGTTTTTGCACGCTATAGCGTGCAAAAACCGAACTGATAACGCGAGGCTATGCTCCGGCGAGGGCTGTGTCGGGCTGGCAGGCCTTGCACGGCACGCAATCTGCTGCCACGGCCGCTTCCCTGGTCATGCGCTCAAGGTCGTCGTCGCTGAGGAAGCGGATAAGGATGCAATCGTCACGGTGGTATCTGGTGATGCCGGGCACCACAGTGACCTCAAGGCTGGGCTGCTGCTCGTCAGCGGCGGCAGCCGGGCTGTCATCTCCGGCGGCAGCCGGGCCATCATTCGCAGCCGGGGTGGAGGCGGTCGGAACTGGGATAGCAGGCTTGACCGCCTGGCCGGCGGTGCCTGTGTCGCTGGCAGCCTCCCGCCGGGCGGCCTGCTCGGCCGGGGGCCTCGGGACAGCCGAGGCAGCAGGCGCGGGCCTGGCCGGCGGCGGCAGCGCTCCGGCGGGCGATACGGGTGGCGGCCAGGCCCCGGCCGGGGACGCCGGGGATGCGGGCTGTACTGGCGGCCCGGTCCCGGCGCGTGGCGCGGACGGCCCCGGCGCCGGCGCGGCTTCAGCTGGCGGCAAGGACGGTGCCTGCGGCGGCGGCTCCCCGGTTCGCGATGCTGATGGCGACGGCGCTGCTGGCGGCGCGGACACAGCCGCGGCTGGCGCAGGCGGTGCAGTTTCCGATGCCGCGGCGGCCGCGGGTCCGGTGGTCCCTGGCGTGGCCGGCGACTGCGCGGCGGGCACTGGCCCAGCAGGTGACCGCGCAGGTGCTGCCGACGCGGCGGGCGCTGGCCCAACGGGTGACCGCGCAGGCGCTGCCGACGCGGCGGGCGCTGGCGCAGCAGGTGCCTGCGCAGGTGCTGACGACGCCGGCGCTGGCGCAGCAGGTGCCTGCGCAGGTGCTGACGACGCTGGCGGTGGCGCAGCGGGTACCTGGGTACCAGGCGTAGGCGCTGATGACGCCGGCGCGGGCACGACAGGCGCGGCAGCTGCCTGCGTAGCCGGCGCAGGCACTGGCGATGCCGGCGCAGCAGATGCAGGCGCGGCGGGCGTGGCAGGCGGCGCAGGTACTGGCGATGCTGGCGTGGACGCGGCCGACGCTGCTACGGACGGCACCGGCCCGGCGGGCGTCTTCGCTGGCGCGGCGGGCGCTGGCGCGGCTGGCGCTGGCGCGGCTGGCGCTGGCGCGGCGGGCGTGGCAGGCGGCTGCGCAGGCGACGCAGGTACTGGCGATGCCGGCGCGTGAGCGCGGCCGACGCTGCTACGGACGGCACCGGCCCGGCGGGCGTCTTCGCTGGCGCGGCTGGCGCTGGCGCGGCTGGTGCTGAGGCGGCCGGCACGGGCACGGTGGGTGCCGGGCCGGCCGGTGTTCGCGCAGGTGCTGACGGCGCTGCCGACGATACTGGCCTGGATGGGGCCGGTGCGGGCGGCCGCGCTGCTTGCGTCGCGGCGGCTGCGGCGGGTTTCGGCTGCGTACCTGGCGCGGTCGCGCCAGCCCTCCCGGCAGGACTCGCCTCGGCCGGCTTGGCGGCGGGCGCGGCGCCGCCGCTCTTGCCCTCCTCTGTCCGTGCGGGCGGCTCACTGGCTGCCGCCCCGCGCCCGGCAGCAGCATCCGCCGGGGAGCCTGCGGACGGAACGGATGGGCGTCCGGCAACTTGGGCCGCGGCCGCGGCGCCGCCGCGGCGGCGGCAGCAGCAGGCCGCTGCGGCTGATCGGCCTCCCGCTGACCGGCGTCATCCGGGCCGCCAGGGGAAAGATGGTTCTCTGCCCGCCGCCATGGATCGCCCGGTGCTGCTGATGCTGCTGGCCGGCCTGCCCTGGGCGCTTTTCTCGCGCTCGGCCTGGCCCGGCTGCGCTGCGGGTTCCGGCCCGGCGGGCGGGCCTTCCGGCGGGGAGTGACGGGCTGGCTCCGGCGCACCGGTAGCGGCCGGCTCGGTGTCCCCGCGCCGCTTACCGGCGTCGGCTTGCTCGGTGGTAACCAGCCGCTTGCCGCCATCGGCCGGCCCGGCGTCGCCAGCGGGCTCGGCGGCCGGCTGCATATTGCCATTACCTGCCGAACCCGCAGTGACGGCCGTCTCGGCGGTCGCCCGCCGCTCGCCGACGCTGGCTGACTTGGCAGTCCCGTGCTGCTTGCTGGTCCCGGTCTTGCTGGCCGTCTCTGCTGCCGGGGCGGCGGCGGGCCCGGCTGCCGCCAGCTCCGCTGCGCCGTCCGCTACGGCCGGCACCGCCAGCTGCCCGGCTTCCTGGCGGTCGGCGCGGTCGGCGCTTCCGGCCGGGGCATCGCTGAAGATCTCGTCACGCCAGATCACGACCCCGATGACCAGCAGCACCGCCGCCAGCGCGCTGACACCGATAGCCAGGTAGACGAGCAGCAGGCTGCTGGTGAGGATTCCCCCCACCAGCAGGCCGAGCGCTGCCACGACGACGGCGAGAACGACGCCGAACCGGATCACTGGCAGGCTCCGCGGAAGAAGCTTGCGCTATCCGCGCGCTTAGCGGCGATCGTGCTGCGCGGAATCAGACGGGTGGAACCCGCCTGTATGCGGCACGGGCTCAGGCTGCGGCGCGTACGGACTGGCGACCGTCTGCTGGCCGCCATTGCGGGAATCCATCCGCCCCATGCCCGCAGGAACCGCCGGCTGCGGCCCGGTTGCCATGGCAGGGAACGCACCGCTGTCGGATGCACCCGCTTCGAGATCGCGAAGCTGGCCCTCCAGGTATGCCTTCAGCCTGCTGCGGTACTCACGCTCGAATGCACGCAGGTCGTCGACGCGGCGCTCAAGTTCCTCACGGGACTGCACGAGCGAGCCCATCGCCTGACGGTGCCGTTCCTGCGCGTCGCGCTCCAGGCTCTCGGCCCGCGCCCTGGCATCGCTGGTGATCTGCTCGGACTGCCGCCTGGCCTTGGTCAGGATCTCGTCAGCCTCGCGCCGGGCACGACCGAGGGTCTCGTCGGCCTCCCGTCGCGCGTCGGCGATGGCCTGGTCGGCGGTCTGCTGGGCGAGGGCGAGCACGCGCGCTGCCGTGTCCATGTTGTCCTCGACCGGCTTCATGCCCATCATCACGGCCTCTTGCGGCCTGCGCTCGGGCTCGAGGCGAGGTGGCTCCGGCGCGATCAGCTCCGACGGCGGGTCGACGTGGGGGGCGTTCAGAGCCACCGGCGCCTTGCCGCCGCGCAGCACCTCCGCCAGCTTGCCCCGGAGCTCTTCGTTCTCCTGGATCAGCCGGTCGAGCTCCGCTTCGACCTCATCGAGGAAGGCATCGACCTCTTCCTCGTCGTAGCCGGGCCTGAGCCTGGTCGTGCTGAACTGCTTGTTCCGCACATCCGCGGGCGTCAGTGGCATGTCTTCTCCTTGGCGCGCTTGGACAGGATCCCCTTTGGACGCTACCCGATCAGATCAGCTGCACGGCCTGGAACAGGACGAAAACCACCAGGAACAGCACCATGAAGCTGAGGTCCAAGGCCACAGTACCGAGACGAACCGTTGGAATGCAGCGCCTTAGCAATCTCAGTGGCGGATCTGTGGGCGTGTAGACAGCCTCCGCCAGCACCAGCACGAACCCCGTCGGCGTCCACGAGGGCGAGAAGGACTGTATCCAGCTGAGAATCAGGCGCCCGACGAGGAGGATCAGGTAGATCGCGAGAGCGTAGTACAAAATGATCTTTACGAGCGTCACTTCCCTGCCCTGCCCGCACGAGTGGCGCCCAGATGGCTACCGCGATGCGTAGTTTGTCACTGTCTGTCTAGCTCTGGTTGAAAAAGCCTCTCTCCACGATACGTGCCTTGTCCTCGGCAGCGACCTCAACGTTCGCCGGGGAGAGCAGGAACACCTTGTTAGTCACGCGCTCGATGCTCCCGCGCAGTCCGAAGATCAGGCCCGCCGCGAAGTCGACCAGACGCTTCGCATCGCTATCGACCATCTCGGTCAGGTTCATGATCACCGGAGTGCCGTCGCGGAAATGCTCTCCGATCGTACGAGCCTCATTGTACGTACGGGGATGCAAGGTGGTGATCCGGGCCAGATCGGTGGTCTGGGTCACGGTGACGGTTTGCCGCTCGTGGGCGGCCCGGCCGTTCTCCAGGCTGACGTCACCGTGGCCAGCATGGATCTCCAGCCCGTCATCCGGATCGAGCAAGTCGCTCTGATCGCCGTATTCGTCATACTCGTCAGAGGCATGCTCGTCTGTGTATCGGTCGTCGTAGCGGTGGTCGTCCTCTACGAGGCCGAGATAGACCGCCATCTTGCGCATCGCGCTGGCCATCCTTCAGTCCTCCGTCGCGCTATGGTGCAGCCTCGCTTACACCGCGTGCCACGCGTCGGACATTACCTGACGAACGTCCGCCGGCCGCCGAGCAACGCCGTACCAACACGCACATGTGTTGCGCCGGCCTCAATCGCCTGCTCCAGATCGCCGCTCATCCCGGCGGAAATCATCGCCGCGCCCGGATGCACGGACCGGACATGCAGCGACAACTCGGCGAGCTTCGCGAACGCGCTGGCCGGAGAGGCCCCGAGCGGGGCAACGGCCATCAGCCCGCCGAGGACGAGGCCCCGCTCCGCCGCTACCGCGTCGGCGACCGCCATTACCTGGTCAGCGGCCGCGCCGCCGCGCCCCGGATCGTCATCCAGGCTGGCCTGCACCAGGCAGGTGACGGAGCGCCCGGCCGCCGCGGCCCGCGAGCCGAGGGCGCTGACCAGCCGCAGCCGGTCGACCGAGTGGATCACGTCGGCAAAAGAGATCACCCTGGCGGCCTTGTTGACCTGCAGCTGCCCGACGAAGTGCCAGGTGATCCTGAGGCCCAGCGCGGCGCACTCGGCGGCCTTGGCCGCCGCCTCCTGGGCCTTGTTCTCGCCGATGTCGGTCACGCCGAGGTCGCTGAGCAGCCGGATGTCGGAGGCCGGCCGGGTTTTCGTGACGGCGATCAGCGTGACGTCCGCGGAGCTGCGGCCTGCCGCCGCGCAGGCCGCCGCGATCCGGGCGCGCACGGCGCGTAGGCCTGCACTGATCTCAGCGCGGCGCACCTCGTCAGCAGTACCGGACGTGCCCGGGATACCGGACGTGCCCGGCGTACCGGCAGTACCGGAGGGGCCGGGGGTGCCCGGGGCGGCTGTCACCAGCTCATCATCACGCGAGCCAGACAAGGCCGGCGAATCGCCCGGTCCTGCCGTCGCGCCGGTAGGAGTACAGCGCCGTGTCCTCTGCGGTGCATCGCGGATCGCGGCTGACCGCCCGTACCCCGGCCGCGGCCAGCTGCGCGCCGACTCCCGCCCTGATGTCGATGCCCGGGCTGCCCCGTCCGGTAACGCAGCCGGCCTCCGGCACGACGGCCGAGATCCGTGCCCTGAGCTGCGCGGGCACCTCGTAGCATCCGCCGCAGATGGCGGGCCCGATCACGGCATGCATCCGCGCGGGATCCGCTCCGGCTCCGGTCATCGCCCGCACCAGTGCCGGGACGACCCCAGCGGCCATTCCCTCCCGGCCGGCATGGGCCGCGCCGACGACGCGTGCCCGCGGATCGGCGATCAGGACGGGGGCACAGTCCGCCACCAGCACTCCCAGAATGCGGGCCGGGGCATCGGTGAAGAGCGCGTCGACGGCCGGGTGCGGGCCTTCTGCCGGGGCCGGCCCCGCCGCCGCGTATGCCACGTCGGCGCCATGGACCTGCCGCATCCAGGCAGTTGCGCCGGCCGGCTGACCGCACGCGGCCGCGGTCAGCTGCCGGTTCCTGATCACCGCGGCCGGATCGTCGCCAACGCCGCCACCCAGGTTCAGGGTGTCAAAGGGCCGGGCACTCACGCCACCGTGACGGCTGGTGAACGCGGCCAGCACGCCGGGAGCGAGCTCGAAGGGCAGCCAGGGATCAGCCGCGGTCTCGGCGCGGTGTGCCCTCACTTGAGGAAGTCGGGGATGTCGAGCTCGTCGTCCTCCTCAAAGACCACGGACCGGCGCCTGGTGGTGGCGGGATCGAAGATGCGCGCGGCGGCCGCAGGCTCGGCCCGCGGCGCGGAAGCCGCCCGGCCGCCATCGGCCGGCGATCCCGTGGCCGGGGCATCCAGCGGACGGGATGAGGGGGCACCATCGTGCTTGGTGCTCCCATAGTCGCCGGGCGCGGACACGGACCGGACAAGCGGCCGCGCGCTGCTCGCCGCCGCCTGCGGTCAGTCCGGCGGCTGGTTCCGCGGCGGCCGCAAGCTCGCCGTCCGCGGCCTGGGCGCCGGCCGGAGCTTCCGCAGCAGCCGGGCGATCAGGAAAGCTAACGGAACGCCAGCCTCCGCTGGCGCCGTTTCCGGCGGCCCCAGCGGCAGCGGGAGCGGCGGCCGCCTGACTCGAGCCGGCGAGCGCGCGGCCCGGCCGCGGCCGGGGGATCCTGTTCTCGTCGAATCCAGCGGCAATGACGGTAACTCGCACCTCATCGCCCAGGGCATCATCGATGACCGCGCCGAAAATGATGTTGGCATCGGGCGCAGCCGAGTTCGCTACCAGCTGGGCCGCTTCGTTGATCTCGAACAGGCCCAGATCGGAACCGCCCTGGATCGACAGCAGGACGCCATGCGCGCCGTCAATGCTCGCCTCAAGCAGCGGGCTGGAGATCGCGTTCTCCGCGGCAGCGACGGAGCGGTCATCGCCGCGAGCCGAGCCGACCCCCATCAGCGCCGAGCCGGCCCCGGACATCACCGATTTCACGTCGGCGAAGTCCAGGTTGATCAGCCCTGGGGTGGTAATCAGATCGGTGATTCCCTGAACGCCGGAGAGCAGTACCTGATCCGCCGCCTTGAACGCGTCGAGGACGCTGACATGCCGGTCGGAGATGGACAGCAGCCTGTCGTTCGGTATGACGATCAGCGTGTCCACTTCGTCGCGGAGACGCTCGATGCCGGTGTCGGCCTGCGCCGCCCGCCGCTTTCCCTCAAAACCGAATGGCCGGGTGACCACGCCGATGGTGAGCGCACCGAGGGAGCGCGCCACGCTGGCGACGACAGGCGCCCCGCCGGTGCCGGTGCCGCCGCCCTCCCCCGCGGTGACGAAGACCATGTCGGCCCCCTTGAGGACCTCCTCGATCTCCTCGCGATGATCTTCGGCCGCCTTGCTGCCGATATCCGGGTTGGCGCCTGCGCCGAGCCCGCGGGTGAGTTCCCTGCCGACGTCCAGCTTGACGTCGGCGTCACTCATGAGAAGCGCTTGCGCGTCCGTATTGATCGCGATGAACTCAACGCCCTTGAGTCCCTCGTCGATCATCCGGTTAACGGCATTGACGCCGCCCCCGCCGATACCGACGACCTTGATGACCGCCAAGTAATTCTGCGGTGCTGCCACGAGGAGGAACCTTTCCGCTCGTTTTGCGTCTATCGAGTTTCCGCCCGCTGCCTTTCGGCCAGTTACCTTTTACGTCGTGAAGCGCAGGAAACTTCCTGCTCAGCAGCTTGCCGAAATACGCCCCCAATAGCATCGGCAGGGCATGTTCCGCGGTTCCAGCGAGTCAACTCTCACCCTCAAGTTGAGATTTAGAGTTATGTCAAGCTGCCGATTGATAGGGACAGTAGGGTTGTCCGCCACCAGGGTCAACTAACTAGGCGTTAAGCGCCCGGCGTGTCGCGACATTCCTGCCCGTGGCTGCTCACCCCCCGGTCACGGCCGTCTGCGGATCACTGATGTCGTAGTAGCGCGCATGCCCGCGCATCAGGATCGCGAGTTCCCTTGCCTTGGCCGCGGGCTGGCCGGTGCCGCCCCAGACAATCGTGATCTTGCCGTGCAGCCGGAGGGTCACCGCTGTCGCGCTGGCCGCGTCGATCGCCCGGACCGAGCGCGCAAGCCGGGCGGGCAGCTCATGCAGGACCGCGGCTGCGGCCAGCACGGCCGGGCTGCCGCGCAGCGTCGGTCCTGACGTATCGAGAACGGGCATGCCGCGCGGCCGCGCGCCGACGTGCCGCAGTATCACGCCGAACCGGTCGACTTCCTGGTAGCCGTGGCCGCTCGCCATCACGAACACGGCCTTGCGTTCCACCACGGAGATCACGATCTTGTCCGGCCATGACCGGCGGACCTGCGCGGACTGCACGAGCGTAATCCGCTCGACCCGGCGGGCCACCGCAGCCGGGTCAATGCGAATGAGCGGCGTGCCCAGCCGGATGCCGGCGTCAGTGATCACCTCGGCCCGCGACACGGCAGGCGGGCCGGTGACGGCCACCGAGCGCACGACGAAGAACTTGGAGCCGAGCAGTGCCCAGGCCGCCCCGGCCACGATGGCCAGCGCCACGAGCCCGAAGAAGGCAGCCTTCCACCGGTCGATTCCGCGCCGCCGCGGCAGGGCATCGGAACCGGAGCCGGGGGGGAAATCGGGCGGCGGCGGAGGAGGAGGAGGAGGAGGAGGAAGAGAAGAAGAAGAAGAAGAAGAAGAAGACGCGACGCCGGCCGGGAAAACGCCGGAGCCCGCGACGGCCGGGCTGGCGACGGTGCCGGTGCCGGCGACCGGACCCGCGGCCGCATCGCCCGCGGCGGCCGGGCCGGTGCTGGCGCCGGCGACCGGGCCGGCGGCCGGGTCCGCGGCGGGCGGGCCCGCGACCGGGTCCGCAGCGGGCGGGCCCGCGGGGGGCGGGCCCGCGGCCGGGCGCGCTGAGCCGCGGCGGCGGCGGATCACCAGTTCTCGCCCGTCCGGGCACGCAGCGCCGCCACGATCAGCGGGCCGAGTGCCGTCACGTCGCCCGCGCCCATGGTCAGCACGAGATCACCCGGCTTCGCCAGGCTGGCGACAGCAGCGGGCACCTCGCCGCGGTCGGGCAGGTAATGCGCGCCGCCGGGGACGGCGGCCGCGATCAGGTGCCCGGTCACGCCGGGCTCGGGATCCTCCCTGGCCGCGTACACATCGAGCACCAGTGCCTCGTCGGCCAGGCCGAGCGCGGCGGCGAAACCGGCGGCGAAGATCCGGGTGCGGCTGTACAGGTGCGGCTGGAAGACGGCGATGACCCGGCCGCCCGCCGCCACGTCCCTGGCGGCCGTGAGATCCGCCGTCAGCTCGGTGGGGTGGTGCGCGTAGCTGTCGAGCACCCGCACGCCGTCGGCCTCGCCCTTGAACTCCATCCGGCGGCGCGCGCCGCCGTAGGCGGCGAGCCCGTCGGCGACCTGGCCGGCCGGGTAGCCGAGCTCGATCGCGGTGGCGAGCGCCGCCGCCGCGTTCATGGCGTTGTGCCGGCCGGGTACCCGGATCTGCACCGGAATGCCGCCGGGGATGCTGACCGGCGCCTGCCGTCCGGGCGTCACCGTCAGCCGGGTGGCCATGCCGTGCGGCGTGACGTCGCTGACCCGGTAATCCGCGCCGGCGGCCGCGCCGTAGGTCCGCTGCCGCACCGGCAGGTCGGCTGCCGCGGCGGCGAGCGCGCGCGCGCCCGGGTCGTCGGCGGATGTCACCAGCAGGCCGCCGGGGCTGATCCGGCGCGCGAAGGCCAGGAAGGCCGCCTCGATCTCGGCCAGGCTGCCGTAGTTGTCCAGGTGGTCGGCCTCAATGCAGGTGACCACCGCCGCCTGCGGCGAGAGCATCAGGAAGGACCCGTCGCTCTCGTCAGCCTCGGCGATGAACTCGGCGCCGCTGCCGTCGGCGGCCCCGAGCCCGGTCTCGGCCAGGATGCCGCCGATGACGTAGGCCGGATCGGCGCCGCAGCCGCGCAGGATGGTGGTGAGCATCGACGTGGTGGTCGTCTTGCCGTGGGTGCCCGCGATAGCGATCCCGCGCCTGCCGAGCATGGCCGACCCGAGCGCCGCCGCCCGGTGCAGCACCCGGATTCCGCGGCGGCGTGCCTCGGTGAGTTCCGGGTTGTCCGGCCGGATGGCGGACGACACGACCAGCGTGTCGGCGTCACCGACATGGGCGCCATCGTGGCCGAGGTGAATGACGGCGCCGAGCGCGGCGAGCTCGTCGAGCAGATCCGACGAGGCAGCGTCGCTGCCGGACACGGCGACCCCCCTGGCCAGCAGGATGCGGGCGATGCCGGACATGCCCGCCCCGCCGATGCCGGCGAAATGCACCCGGCCGAGCTCACCGACTGGCACCGGCTCTACCGGCGTCACCAGCGCCATCAGGCATCTCTCCCGTTCTCGCGGATCATTACCGGCGCCAGGCCGACTGCCCGCCGCGGCCGGCCATCACATCGAGCACCGCCGCGGCCAGGCGGCGGTCAGCGTCCGCGTGGCCTATCCCGGCGGCCGCCGCCGACATCGCGGCGACAAGTTCCGGGTCAAGCAGCACCGGCAGCAGCGTGTCGCGGATCCAGGCCGGGTTCAGCTCGGCGTCGGCCACGATGAGCCCGCCGCCGGCCTGCTCGATCGGGGCGGCGTTCATCCGCTGCTCTCCGTTACCGTGCGGAAGTGGCACGTAGACGGCGGGCAGGCCCACCGCGGTAAGTTCCGCGCAGGTCATCGCGCCGCCGCGGACCAGCGCGAAGTCCGCTGCCGCATAGGCGAGATCCATCCGGTCGACGTAACGGACCGTGATGTACGGCGCGTCCGGCGACGGCGGCCCCGCATCGATGTCCGCCCGCGGCCCGACGATATGCAGCACCTGCACGGCGGCGTCCCTGATCCACGCCGCCGCGCCGAGCACCGCCTGGTTCAGTGACCTGGCGCCCTGCGAGCCGCCGGTCACCAGCAGCACGGGCAGGTCTGGCCGGAGGCCGAAATGCGCGCGTGCCTTGTCGCTCAGCGCGAGCCGGTCCAGCCCGGCTATCTCGCGGCGGATCGGGATGCCGATGCAGGTGGCGTGGGCCAGCTTGGTGGCCGGCTGGCCGGTGAACACGTGCTTCGTCAGCCGGGCGCCCAGCCTGTTGGCGAGCCCGGCGCTGGAATTCGCCTCGTGCACGACGATCGGCAAGCGGTGCCGCTTCGCGGCCAGGTAGGCCGGCGTGGCCACGTAGCCGCCGAAGCCGACCAGGACCTCGGCACCGCACTGATCAAGCGCTACCCCGGCCGCGCGGACCGCATCGACCAGCCGGGCGGGCACCGAGAGCAGCTTCGGCGTGATGGCACGCGGCAGCGGGACAGCGGGAATCAGCGCCAGGTCATAGCCGCGGTTCGGGATCAGCCGGGTTTCCAGGCCGCGCTCCGTGCCCAGGCAGGTGATCGCGATCCGCTGGTCGGCGCGGCGCAGCGCATCGGCGAGCGCGAGGGCGGGCTCGATGTGACCGGCCGTGCCGCCGCCAGCGAGCATCACGCTCATGGCCAGGTTCCCTTCGCTCGTCTCGCGCGGGCAGTGCCCGGTGCGCTCAGTCGCGCCGGCCTGCCAGGCCCAGCCAGCTTAGGATGCGCCGCGGCACGCCGGGGCCAGCAGCGGCAAGCGCCTGGCTCGCACCGGGTTCACGCTTGGCGAAGGACATCAGCATGCCCAGGGTCGCCATGGTCACGATCAGCGAGGACAGGCCCGCGGACACGAGCGGCAGCGGGACGCCGGTGATCGGCAGCAGGCCGATCACCGCGCCTATGTTGACCAGCGCCTGCACCACGATCCAGGCGGTGGCCGCGGCCGCGGCCAGGCGCATGAAGGTGCCGGGGACGCGCCGGGCGATCCGGATTCCGGCGTAGGCAAGCCCGCTGTACAGCATGGCCACGCAGAGCGTGCCGACGAGACCGAGTTCCTCCCCGATGATGGCGAAGATGAAGTCGGTCGGCGCGTTCGGCACCCAGCCCCACTTCCCCTTGCTGGCGCCCAGCCCGACGCCGAACCAGCCGCCGGAGCCGAGCGCGTACTTGCCCTGGGTGGGCTGGTAACCGGCCGACGACGCCTGCGCCTGCGGGTTCAGGAAGCCGGTGATGCGCTCCAGCCGGTAGGGGGCGACGATGATCAGGATGACCATGACGAAGGCCATCAGGGCGAGGATCCCGACGAAGACCCGGCCCGGCGTGCCGATCACCCAGAGCAGCGCGAGGAAGATGGTCAGCAGCAGGAAGGTCGTGCCCAGGTCGTCGCCGAGCATCACGAGCATGCAGAGAATCCCCGCGCCGGGCAGCAGCGGTATCAGCAGCTGGCGCCAGTCGGTAAGGTGGCCGAGCTTCTCCTTGCGGGCCAGCAGGTCCGCTCCCCACAGCACGAACGCGAGCTTCGCGAACTCCGACGGCTGCAGCTGCACGGGTCCGAGCTGCAGCCAGCGCGCCGCACCGCCGTTAGATACCCCGACGGTGATGGCGAGCAGCAGCCCGATCACCGAGACGATCATCAGCGGATAGGCGGCGGCGCGGAAGACGGCGGGCGACGACCGTGCCGCCAGCCACATCAGCGGCAGCCCGATCGCGACGCCGAGGAGCTGCTTCTGGAACCCGGCGTACGGCGAGCCGCCGCTGTCCAGGGCCGCCGCCGAGGAGGTGGAGAGCACCATCACCAGGCCGAGTGCGAGCAGCAGCATCGTGATGCCGAGAACGAGGTAGTAGGACGTCAGCGGGCGGTCAAGCAGCCCGAGCCGGCCGGACAGCCGGCCCTTGATCCGGGGCAGCCTGGCCGCCCGGCCGTCGCGGAACTGCGTGGCACCGTCCGCCCGGCTGGTGACGCTCACGACAGCCCTGCCAGCCGCCTGACCGCTGCCGCGAACGCGTCGCCGCGCGCGGGATAGTCCCGGAACATATCGAACGACTGGGCGGCGGGCGCGAGCAGCACCGTGTCGCCCGGGCCGGCCATCCTGGCCGCCGCTGCCACCACTGTGTCCATAGCTCCAGTGTCGGTGCCCGAAGCCTCCACGACCGGGACATCCGGCGCGTGTCGCGCCAGCGCGCCCCTGATCCTGGCCCGGTCCGCGCCCAGCAGGACGACCGCGCGCAGCCGCGGCGCGGCCGAGCTGACGAGTTCGTCGACGTCCTCGTCGGCGCCCTTGAACAGGCCGCCGGCCACCCAGACCACGGACGGGTAGGCGGCCAGCGAGGCAGCTGCCGCGTGCGGGTTGGTCGCCTTGGAGTCGTCGATGTAGTCCACCTCGCCGACGCGGGCGACCAGGCTGATCCGGTGCGGATCGGGCCGGAAGGCCGTCAGCCCGGCGGCGACCGGCTCCGGCGGCACCCCGTAGGCACGGGCCAGCGCGGCGGCGGCCAGGGCATCGGCGATGTTGTGCGGCGCTGCGGGCCGCACGTCGCTGACGGCGGCCAGGATGACGCCTTCGCCGTCGCCATCGCCGAACGCACGGTCGACCAGGCACCCGCCGGAGATGCCGAGCTCGCCGGCGCCCGGCGCGCCCAGCCGGAACGCGACGACCCTGGCGGGCTCGCGGGCCATCGCGGCCAGCTCGCCCGAGCGCGGATCATCGGCGTTGAACACGGCGACCGCTCCCGGCGCGTAGACCCGGCCCTTGTCCCGCGCGTAGGAGCCGATATCGCCGTGCCAGTCGAGGTGATGGGCGGCGACGTTGAGGACGACCGCGGCGAACGGGCGCAGCGTCGAGCTCCAGTGCAGCTGGAAGCTGGACAGCTCGATGGCGATCACCTCATAGGGCTCCGCCTCGGTCACCGCGGTCACGGCCGATGTCCCGACGTTGCCGGCCGCGATGCTGCGATGACCGGCGGCGGCGAGCATCGCGGCGAGCATCCGGACCGTAGTGGTCTTCCCGTTCGTGCCGGTGACCGCCAGCCACTGCTGCCTGGTGCCGCCCGGCAGCACCGGGCGGAGCCGCCACGCGAGCTCCACGTCGCCGATCACTGGCACGCCCGCCGCGCCGGCCGCGGCCAGCAGCGGCGCGTCCGGCCGCCAGCCGGGCGACGTGACGACCAGGTCCGTACCGGCCGGGAGCACCGCGGCGGGCCCGGCCGGGCCGTCCCCGAGCAGGACCGTGATGCCGGCATCAGCGAGTTCGGCGGCCAGCTCGCGGCGCGGCTCGTCGGCGCGCGAGTCGACCGCGGTGACGGTGGCGCCGAGCGCCGCCAGCGCCCGGGCGGCGGGCGGGCCGGACACCCCGAGCCCGGCCACGCACACGCTGAGCCCGGAGAATTCGCTGGCCGGCCGCGTCGTCTGTGCCATCACTGCGGAACCTCTCACCGTCTTTCCTGCCGTTGCCTCCGACCATTCCACATTCGGGGCGGATGGGCGGGGCACCGCGCGGCGTGTCCGGTGGCACAATCCGGCCATGACCAGTCAGCCCGGGATCTACGCGGTGCCAGCGGCTTACGAACTCGCTTTCGGCTACCGCGACTTCACTGCCGAGGTCAGTGCCCTGGCCGGGTGGGCAGCCGCGGTCTCAGGCCGCCCGCCGGCCTCCGTGCTCGAGCTGGCGGCCGGGCCGGCCTGGCACGCCATCGAGTTCGCGGCCCGCGGCGCCGACGCCACCGCGCTCGACCTCTCCGCCCGGATGTGCGACCGGGCCCGCGAGCGCGCCGCGGAACGTGGCGTCGCGCTGGCCGTCGCCGAGGCCGATATGCGGGATTTCTCGCTGGGCCGGCGTTTTGACCTGGCCATCACCATGCTCGACTCGACGACCCACCTGCTGGAACTTGATGACATGGTCGCCCATCTGAGTGCCGTCAGCCGTCACCTCAGCGACGCGGGCTCGTACATCATCGAGATGAGTCACCCGGCGGACTACCTGACGCCGGACCGGCGGACCGTGACCGAGTGGAGCGTGGCCGATGCTGGCCGGCGGGTCAGCGTCCGGTGGGGCGGCAGTGGTGACTCGATCGATCCGGTCACCCTGATCACCCGGGTGAGCGTGACCATGGACTACGTCGCCGGCGACGCTGACCGGGTGACGATCGAGGAGGTCCAGCCGACGCGATTCTGGCCGCCGACTGAGCTGGCCGCCGCGGTCCGGCTCGCCGGAGGGCTCACGGTGGCCGGCCGCTATGGCTCGTTCGACGGGGTGCCGCCGGGCAGCCCGGCCGCCTGGCGGATGATCACCGTGCTGCGGCGCGGCTAGGCCGCCGCCGCTGAGGCGGTCCCAGCCGCTATCCCGGCAGCCATTCCACGTAGAAAATGCCGAGGCCGAGCGCGATGCACAGGCCGCAGATCAGCCAGAACCTGATCACGATGGTGGTTTCCGCCCAGCCGATCAGCTCGAAATGATGCTGTAGCGGAGCCATCCGGAATACCCGGCGCCCCGTCGTCTTGAACGAGCCCACCTGGATGATCACCGAGAGCGCGATGACCACGAACAGCCCGCCGAGAATTCCGAGCAGCAGCTGGGTCTTGGTGGTCACCGCAAGCCCGGCGAGTACCCCGCCCAGCGCGAGCGACCCGGTGTCGCCCATGAAGATCCGGGCCGGGGGCGCGTTCCACCACAGGAAGCCGAAGCAGGCTCCCAGCGCGGCCGCCGCCACCACCGCCAGGTCAAGCGGGCTGGCTATCGGATAGCAGTGCGGCGTCAGGTTGACGGTGCAGTCGTTGCGCAGCTGCCAGTTCGCGATCAGCACGTACGCGGCGAGCACCAGCGTCGCTGCCCCGGTGGCGAGGCCGTCGAGCCCGTCGGTCAGATTCACCGCATTGGACGTGCCGGCGATCAGGAACATGATCCACAGGACGAACGGCACCACGCCGAGCGACGGCCCGAAATCCCGCAGGAACGACAGGTGCGCGTCGGCGGGAGTGAGGTCGAATCCGTCCGCGAGCCGGGAGTTGACCACCAGCACCGCGAACAGCCCGCCCACTACGGCCTGGCCGGCCAGCTTGGCGCCGCTGCGCAGCCCGAGGCTGGTCTGCTTGTAGATCTTGATGAAGTCATCGATGAAGCCGACCAGGCCGAGCCCGGCCATCAGCATCAGGACAAGCAGGCCGGACGCCGACATCGGGTCATTCGTCACCACGTGCCCGACCAAGTACCCGATCAGCGTGGCGACCACGATCACGGTGCCGCCCATGGTGGGCGTGCCCCGCTTCGTCGCGTGCGCGGCCGGGCCCTCCTCCCTGATCAGCTGGCCGTAGCCGCGCCTGGTGAAGACCTTGATCGCCAGCGGGGTGCCGAACAGCGAAAGGATCAGCGCAACCCCGGCCGAGACGAGGATGGTTTTCACTGCGGCAGCTCCTCGTTCATCGACTGCCCTGCGGGAACGGCCGGTCTCCGGTCAGCGCGAGCGCGACATTCTCCATCGCGGCCGCCCGGGATCCCTTCACCAGCACGACATCGCCGCGCTGCAGGCGCTGGCCCAGTGCCTCGACCGCGGCGGCGTCGTCGGGCACCCCGAGCAGCTCGCCATGCCAGGAATGATGGGCCTTGGCGCCCGCCAGGATCGGCGCGGCGTCCTCGCCCACCGCGATAAGACCCGCCAGGCCTGCCTCCGCCGCGAGCAGGCCGACCTGCTCGTGGAACTCCCGGGACCGGCTGCCCAGCTCGGTCATGTGGCCGAGCACGGCGAACGCGCGGCGGTGGCGGGCCAGCACCGCCAGCGTGCTCAGCGCGGCCCGCATCGCCTCGGGATTCGCGTTGTACGCGTCGTTGATCACCGTCACGCCGTCCGGCCGCTCGGTGAACTCCATCCGCCAGTGGCTCCGCGCGACGGCCGCGGACAGCCCGGCCGCGATGGCCGCCACGCTCATGCCGAGCTCGGTGGCCACCGCCGCGGCGGCGAGGGCGTTGGTGACGTTGTGCTCGCCGTGCAGCCGCAACCGCACCCGGGCCGAGCCTCCCCCGGTGATCAGCGTGAACTCCGGCCGGCCTGCCTCGTCCAGCGTGACACGCTCCGCCCGGACGGCGGCCGCGGCCGCGCGGCCGAACGTGACCACCCGGGCGGCCGTGCTCCCGGCCATCGCCAGCACCCGCGGGTCATCGGCATTGAGCAGGGCCACGCCATCGGCCGGCAGTGCCGCCGGAAGCTCTGCCTTCGCCCGCGCGACGTCCTCGATGCTGCCGAACTCGCCGGAATGCGCGTACCCGACGCACAGCACCGCGCCCAGCCGCGGCGGCGCCACCTGGCAGAGCCTGGCGATATGGCCGGGGCCGCGGGCGGACAGCTCGGCGATCAGGTAGCGGGTCTGGCTGGTGACGCGCAGCACGGTCAGCGGGAGGCCGATGTCGTTGTTATAGGAATTGTGCGGCGAGACCGTCGGCCCGAGCGTCTCGATCAGCTGGGCGGCCAGGTCCTTAGTAGTGGTCTTGCCGGAGGAGCCGGTGATGCCCGCGATCGTGCAGCCGCTGATGCTGTCCAGCACGGCCCTGGCCAGCCTGGCCAGCGCGACGGGCACGTCCGCGACGAGCAGCGCGGGCACGCCGACCGGGCGGGCCGCCAGCACGACGGCCCCGGCCGCGGCCGCCGCGGCCGCGAAATCGTGCCCGTCCGCCCGGGTTCCCGGCAGGGCGGCGAACAGGCCGCCGGGAACTGCCTGCCGCGAGTCGATGGTCACCGGCCCGGTGACCAGGGCGGCCGGATCGGCCAGGAGGTCCGCGGTCGCGCCGGTCAGGCGGGCTATCTGCCGCACGGACAACGGGATCACAGTTCCTCCGGATCGGCTCGCTGCACGCGGGGCGCGACAGAGGAGTCAGCCAGCCGTATCTCGCTGGCTGCCAGCCGCCGCCCGATGGCCTCGGCCGCCACTTCGCGGTCGTCGAACGGAATCACCGACGCGCCCGCGTACTGGCCACGCTCATGTCCCTTTCCCGCGACCAGCACTACGTCGCCCTTGCCCGCGCCCGAGATGGCCAGGCCGATCGCGGCGGCGCGGTCCGGTTCGATGATCACGTGCGCCCGGCCGGCCACCGGTACCCCGCGCGCGCCGTCGAGCATCTCCGCAAGTATCGCCAGCGGATCCTCCGAGCGCGGGTTATCGCTGGTAAAGATGGCCGTTTCCGCGAGGCTGGCCGCGGCGGCGCCCATCAGCGGGCGCTTTGCCTTGTCCCGGTCGCCGCCGCAGCCCAGCACGATGGTGACGTTGCCGGCCGTGACCGGACGCAGTGCCCGAAGCACCGCCTCGACCGCGCCCGGCTTGTGCGAGTAGTCGACGAGCACGGTGAAATCCTGGCCCGCGTCCACCCGCTCCATCCGGCCGGGCACCCCGCCGCAGGCGGCGACCCCGGTCACCGCGGCCGTCAGCCCGACGCCCGTCTCCACCAGCGCCACGATGGCGCCGAGCGCGTTGGAGACGTTGAACAGCCCGGGCAGCGCCACCGACGCGTCGGCTTCCACGCCGCCGGGGCCGATGACCCGGAAGGTGCTGCCGTCCGCGCCGGACCGGACATCCTCGGCGTGCCAGTCGGCCGCCGGGTTCCCGCCGGCGGAGAACGAGGTCAGGGGTATCCGCGGCGACCCGACCAGCTGCCGCCCGCGGGCATCATCGATGTTCACTACCCCGGCCCTGGCGTACTCGGGGGTGAACAGCTCGGCCTTAGCGGCGAAGTAGTCGTCGAGGCTGGCATGAAAATCAAGATGATCCTGCGACAGGTTGGTGAACACGGCCACCTCGAAAGAGGTGCCGGCCACCCGCCCGAGCGCCAGGGCATGGCTGGACACCTCCATCACGGCTGCCGTCACGCCTTGCTCGGCCATCACGGCGAAAGTCGCCTGCAAGTCGGTGGCTTCCGGGGTGGTCAGCTCGCTCGCGGCCGTGACGCCCGCCACCCGGGTCTCCACGCCGCCGACAAGACCGGCCAGGTGGCCGGCCTCCCGCAGCCCCGACTCGATCAGGTAGGTCGTGGTGGTCTTGCCGCTGGTGCCGGTCACGCCGATCAGCTGCAGCCGGGCGGACGGATTCCCGTAAATCCAGGACGCCACCTCGCCCAGCCTGGCCCGGGGGTCAGCGACTACGAGCACGGGCAGCCCGCAGCCGGCCGCGAGGTCGCGGCCGTCCGGATCGGTCAGCACCGCGACGGCGCCGGCCGCCGCGGCCTGCCCGCAGAACCGGGCACCGTGGTGGCTGCTGCCCGGCAGCGCGGCGTACAGGTCACCAGGCCGGACCCGGCGTGAGTCATGGGTGATGCCGCGCAGCAGGCCAGAGCCGCCCGGATCAGGGCCGCGCGGACCATGGCTGCCCGGGCCGGAGCCGTCCGGGGCATCCGAACCCGCGCCGGGCGGCGGCCGGGAGGCTGTCTTCAGCCCGAGCAGCGCCGCGAGCCCGGCGAGCGGGCGCGCAGGGACATGGGCTGGACGCAGGGCCGCTGGCACGCGCAGAGATTACCCTGTTCACGGCGCCGTGAGCCGTACCTTGGGCCGCTTGCCGCCATCAGGCGGGATCTTCATGGTCTGCAGGGCGAATTTCATTACCTCGTTGAACACCGGCCCGGCTACCTCGTCGCCGAAATAGTCAGGTGTTTTCGGGTCCTGCACGTGCACGGCCACCACCAGTTGCGGGTCGCTGGCCGGGGCTATCCCGATGTAGCTGGAGCCGAATTCGCACAGGCAGCCGCCGCGGTGCGGATCCGGCAGCTGCGCGGTCCCGGTCTTGGCGGCGATCGAGTAGCCGGCGATGACGCCCCACGGCTCGCCGCCCGCGACGTCGACCTGGGGCACCTGCTGGAGGATGTTCATCAGCCGGTGCGCCGTCCTGGCCTTCAGCACCCGCTTCCCCCGCGGCTGCCGGGACGGCACGAACTTCCCGCTGGTGTCCGTCCGGCCGGCGATGACCGTCGGCTGGACCCGGATGCCCTTGTTGGCGATGGCCGAGTAGAGGCTGGCCATCTGGACGGCGTTGACCGCGACGCCCTGCCCGAACGAGAGCGTGTAGCGGGTGTCCCCGCTCCATTGCGACGGCCTGGGCAGCAGCCCGGCGCTCTCGCCGGGCAGGCCGAGGCCGGTCGGCGAGCCGATGCCGAGCTTCCTGAAGTACTGGTACTGAATGGCCGGGCTGACGTGCTGGACTACCTGGACCATGCCGACGTTGCTCGAGTTCGCCAGGATGCCCGCGATGGTGTAATTGACGGTCGGGTGAATCTCGGCGTCGCGGAACGGGAATCCGTCGATCGCTGATGGCGTCCGGGACCCGGTACACGCTCATCGGCGTCTGGCCGCCGCGCTCGAACGAGGCCGCGACCGTAACGACCTTCGCCGTGCTGCCCGGCTCGAAAACGTTGGACACCGGGATGTCCCTGGTCGATGCCACGGTCGCGGGCGAGTTGGGGTTGAATTCCGGCCACTGGGCCATCGCGAGGATCTTTCCCGTCTTCGGATCCATGATCACCACGGAGCAGTTGGCGGCATGGGTCAACGCGACCCGCTCCTGGCAGGCCTTCTGCGCCTCGTACTGCAGGTCAGACTGGATCGTCAGGCGCAGGTTCCGGGCCGGCACCTGCGGGTGGACCTTGTCCTGGGTGAGCGGGATGGGCTGGCCCTGGGAGCCGATCTCGACCTCTTCCTTGCCGTCCTTGCCTGCCAGCAGGGAGTTGAACTGGTATTCAAGGCCGGCCCCGCCGTACAGCTCGCCGGTCTTGGCGTTCGTGTTGGTGAAGCCGAGCAGGTTGGCGGCGAGGTTGCCGTTCGGGTAGACGCGGGTGTAGCCCGGCTTCTCGGCGATGCCGGGCAGGTCGAGGCTGGTGATGCGGCTGCCGGTCGTCGCCGGGACGCTCGCCTTCAGCATGACGTATTCCGGCGACGGGCCCCGGGCATTGATCAGCGCCAGGATCCGGGCAGGCGGCATCGCGAGCGGGCCAGCCAGCGCGGCGGCGACTGCGGGCCGCTTCGCCGCGGGCATCTGCGCCGGGTCGGCGAAGACCAGGTCGGTCTGCAGGGTCATGGCCAGCACCTTGTTGTCGCTGGAGGTGATGGTCCCGCGTACCGCCGGTATTGAGATCGTGGTGAGCTGCTGGGCCTGGGCCAGAGTCCGGTACTTCGACCAGTCCAGGCCCTGCAGTTGCACGAGGCGGCCAGCGAAGAGCGTCGCCACGAAGATGATGCAGACGAGCGTGACGTTCAGCCGCCGGGTCGGACTGCCGCGGCGCAGGACTGGCCGCAACGACGGATGCGGCGGCCGCCGGCCTGCGCCGGGCCGCCGGCCGGCGCCACTGCCACGGCCGGCGCCAGGCCGCCGGCCAGTGCCGCTCCCCGGCCCGGCACCGCTCCCTCGCCCGGCACCGATGTGCCGCCCGGCGTCACTACCGCGGCTTCGGCCGGCCGGCTGCGCGGCGCCAGGGCGCCGGGCGCCGGGGCCGCCGTCGCCGGGCCGCTGAGCACCGGATCGCTGAGCACCGGTTCTCCCGGTACCGGGCTCCCCGGCACCGGGCCGTTGAGCACCCGGTGCCCGCCGGGCGCCATCCGGGCGCTTGTCACCCTCGCGCGCGCGCCTGCTCGCGCCCTGTCCCGGCGACCTGCCGGGGCTCCGCGGTCCCCCGGCTGTTCCCGGCCGGCTCCCTGGCCTCGGCCGCGCGCCGTCGTCGCCGCGGTTGCGAGCCGTCACGGAGCGTATCCGGGGACATTGGGTATCCCCGGCAGGATGGCGGGCTGCCGATAGATATGGCCGGTCCGCAGGTTGAGCACATTCAGCAGCGGCTGCGTTCGCAGGCCCAGCTTCCGGGCCCGCTGCTCAAGCGAGGACGGGGTTTCCTCGGTGGCCACCTGCTGCTGGAGCGATTGCACCTGCTGGGCGAGGGCGGCATTGCCATGCTGCAGTGCGTTGATCCGGAACGAAGCGGTGGCCAGCGTCGTGTTAATCACCAGCAGGCAGACCAGCCCGCCGCCGAGCATCCCGAGCACGAGCAGGATGAATCGAGTGCGCGGCACCCGCGCCGCGGTGACCGGCGCGCGGCCGGCCTCCGGGCCGGCCCCGGGCCCGGTCAGGCCGCGCTGGCCGGGAGCGGGCCGGGCGGTTGCGGGCCGGGCGGTTGCGGGCCGGGCGGTGCCGGGCTGGCGCACGCCCGGCTCGCGCACGGCGGTACCGGCAGCGGCGGACGGCGGGCCCAGGGGGCGCCGGACAGCGGGCTGGCGCACGGGCCCCGGCGCCCGCCCAGCCGGGCGGGCGGGCGCCCCGCGGGCGCCGGGGGCAAGGAGTGCTGTCGCGCTGGCGCCGGCCGGGCGGCCGGCGCCCTGATCGGCCCGGGGGTAACGCCCGGTCGGCTGGCCCGGGTGCTGCGGTGCCGTCGGGTGGCTGCCAGTTTCCTGGCGCGTCCGGCGGCTGCGTGTGCCTACCTCGGTATCCATGCGGCTGCGCCCGTCCTCCCTGTTGCCTGGCCTGCTCTTCGCGCGCTGACCCCGCGGGCCTGTTCTTCGCGCGCTGACCCGCGGGCGGCGTTCATGCCGCGGCCCCGATCCGCTCGGCCGCCCGGAGCCGGGCCGAGGCCGCGCGCGGGTTGCTCGCCACTTCGTCAGCCGCCGGGCGCTCGGCGCCCCTGGTCAGAATCCGGAACTGCGGCCTGCTGCCGGGCAGCAGTACCGGCAGGCCGGGTGGCGTCGTGTCGGTAGCGCGCTCCGCGAACGCCCGCTTGACCAGCCGGTCTTCGAGCGAGTGGTACGCGAGGACCACGATCCGGCCGCCGACGGCCACGACGTCCATGGCGGCGGGCAGCGCCCGGCGCAGTGCGTCGAGCTCGCCGTTCACCTCAATCCGCAGCGCCTGGAATGTGCGCTTGGCGGGATTGCCGCCATGCCGCCTGGCCGGCGCCGGGATCGAGTCACGGACGATCTCGCCCAGCCGCGTCGTCGAGGTGAGCGGGGCCTGCGAGCGCGCCCGCACGAGCGCATCGGCAATCCGGCGCGCGAACCGCTCCTCGCCGTACTCGCGCAGCACGCTGGCCAGCCGGGCGGCCGAGTAAGTGTTGACGACGTCCGCGGCGGTCAGCGGCCCGGTCCGGTCCATCCGCATGTCGAGCGGCGCGTCATAGGAATAGGCGAAGCCGCGCTCGGGGTCGTCAAGCTGGGGCGAGGACACCCCGAGGTCGAACAGGATGCCGTGCACGCTGCGCTGGCCGAGCCGGGCCAGTATCGCCGGGATCTCGTCGTAGACGGCATGGACGAGGGTGACCCGCTCGCGGTAGGGGGCGAGCAGGAGCCGCGATGCCTCGATCGCGGCATCGTCGGTGTCCACCCCGATCAGGGTGAGCCCGGGGTGCTCGCTGAGCAGCGCGCTGGCGTGGCCTGCCCGGCCGAGCGTCGCGTCCACCAGGATCGCGCCAGCAGGCTCGAGCGCGGGAGCGAGCAGCGCAAGCACCCGGTCGGTCATGACCGGCCGGTGCCCCGTGCCCGTCGTGCCCATGGAACCCCCTTGCCCTTCCTAGCCAGCGGCCGCCGCGT
Organism: uncultured Actinomycetes bacterium; assembly: GCA_963707065.1. Lineage (GTDB taxonomy): Bacteria > Actinomycetota > Actinomycetes > Streptosporangiales > Streptosporangiaceae > Palsa-506. Next base: position 308,902 of record CAVPPJ010000005.1, on the reverse strand, counting down.
GCTGCGGTGGCGGTAACTGCCTCCGGTGCCCGGCCAGGTCCCCATCCGCGCGATGCGCTGATGGCCTGCTTGCCGCCTGGCGCCGGGGAAGTGGCGTCAGCTGGCCTGGCCACGCAGCGCGGGTGGAGACCTCGCCGGGCACCGGCGCCTGGATCCAGGCGCCCTCAGAGAATCCCGGGCAGCACCTCCTCGGACGCGTCGGAGAAGGCGTCCTCCTGCTGCTCCAGGTAGGTGTTCCAGGCCGTGGCATCCCAGATCTCCAGCCGGGTGTTGGCGCCGATCACCACGCAGTCGCGCTGCAGGGCCGCATAGTTCCGCAAGCTGGGCGGGATGGTGATGCGCCCTTGCTTGTCCGGTATTTCGTCGGAGGCGCTGGCGAAGAAGACCCGGCTGTAGTCGCGCACGGCCTTGGCGGTCACCGGAGCGGCGCGCAGGGCCTCGGTGATGCGGCCGAACTCCGGCTCGGGGAAGACGTACAGGCAGCGCTCCTGGCCCTTGGTCAGCACCAGCCCGGATGCGAGCTCCTCGCGGTACTTAGCAGGCAGGAACAGCCGCCCCTTCTCGTCCAGGCGGGGCGCGTGAGTGCCGAGAAACACCTGCGCTCACCTCCCCATTCCCCACCTGCGGTGCGCTGTGGAGCATCATCCGCTCCACGGTCCACCACTGTACTCCACAATCCCCCACCGTCAACGACACAGACCGGATGAACCGGTTCCCTATCGCGGGGAGTTACAAGGTCAGGAGGGTGGAGTGAAGTGGAGCGCAGTACACAAGGGCACGGGCCCGCATGCGGTGCCGGGGCGTGCGGGGAACTGCCCGGGCGTATGAACGGGAGGCTGCACGCGCACCAGCAGCGGCCGGTGAACCCCGGCCGCGCCTACCTCGTTACACCGCCGATACCGAAGCGGCATCGCGCGCAGGCTATTTCACGACGTAATGTCTGAACGCATGGTCCTTACATCACATGGGAGCTACCTGGCATGGCGGACTCGACAATCGCGCCGCAGGTGACGCGAGGAGGACATGTGGTAATTGATACGGGTCGGGCGGACCGTACGCTAGACGACCTGGTGGCGGTGGCGCACCAGATCACCACGGCCGTCGAGACCGTCATCGAGGGCAAGCCGGAGGCTATCCGGCTGGCCCTCACGGTCCTGCTCGCCGAGGGACACGTGCTGATCGAGGATGTTCCCGGCGTCGGGAAGACCTTGCTCGCCAAGGCTCTCGCACGGTCGATCGACTGCTCCATCCGGCGCGTGCAGTTCACCCCGGACCTGCTGCCGAGCGACCTAACCGGGGTCAGCGCCTTCGACCAGGAACTCAGGGAATTCGAGTTCAAGCCGGGGCCGATCTTCGCCAACATCGTGATCGGCGACGAAATTAACCGGGCGTCCCCGAAGACCCAGTCCGCACTGCTGGAATGCATGGAAGAGCGCCAGGTCACGGTGGACGGTTCCACCTACCCGCTGGAGCTCCCTTTCATGGTCATCGCGACCCAGAACCCGGTCGAGATGGAAGGCACGTACCCGCTGCCGGAGGCGCAGCGGGACCGCTTCACCGCGCGCATCTCCATCGGGTACCCGGACAAGGCGTCGGAGCTGGAGATGCTGGACACGCACGGGTCGTCATCGCCACTTGACAGCCTGCAGCCGGCTGCCCATGCGACGGACATCCGCGACCTGATCGCGGCCGTCCGGGCCGTGCACGTAGCGCTGCCGATCAAGCAGTACGTCATCAACCTGGTCAGCGCCACCCGGTCATCGCCGGAACTGCGGCTCGGCGCCTCCCCGCGCGCTACCTTGCACCTGCTGCGCGCCAGCCGGGCCTACGCGGCCCTGGACGGCCGGGACTTCGTCATCCCCGACGATGTCCAGACGCTCGCCGGGCCGGTGCTCGCACACCGGCTGCTGCCCACTCCCGAGGCCATGGTGGAACGCGAGCTTCCCGAGCGGGTACTGACGAAACTCATCGAGCGGCTGCCGCTACCGCTGAAATAGCGCCGCCGGCGCCGCCGGCGGCCAGTGGCCCGGGTCACCGCGACGTCGCAGATCGGACGGGCAGGGCGGAAGGAAGGGCCTTAGATGCGGTCATTGCTCGCGGGATTCACCACACGCGGCACGTCATTCCTGGCCGCCGGGCTGGCCGCGGCCATCGCGGGCCTGGCCCTCGGCGAGCGTGACCTGGTCAGCGTCGGGGCGCTGCTCTTCATTCTCCCGCTGCTGTCGGCGCTTGCGGCTGGCCGGGCCAGGTACCGGCTCAGCTGCGTCCGGCAGGTGTCCCCGGCCCGGGTGCCGGCCGGCCATACCGCTCGCGTGACACTCCGGCTGGAGAACGTCTCGCGGCTGCCGACCGGCCTGCTGCTCGCCGAGGACGCGATACCTTACGCGCTGGGCACCCGGCCGAGATACGTCCTGGACGGGGTGGAGCGGGGCGGCATACGCGAGCTGACGTATCCGCTGCGCTCGGACCTGCGGGGCAAGTTCCCCATCGGGCCGCTTGAGGTGCGGATCGCTGACACGTTCGGCCTGGTCGAGCTCGGGCGCTCGTTCGCCACCACCACCACGCTGGTCGTCACGCCCAGGGTGGTGCCGCTGGACCGGACGACGCTCGGCGCAACCTGGGTGGGCGAAGGCGACGGCAGGGCCCGCGCCGCGGTGGCCGCCGGAGAGGACGACGTGGTCCCGCGTGCCTACCGGGACGGCGATGAGCTGCGCCGGGTGCACTGGCGGTCCACGGCGCGGTACGGCGAGCTGATGGTCCGCCGCGAGGAGCAGCGGTGGCGGAACCGCGCGCTGCTGCTCCTCGATACACGGCGGTCGGCGCACGCCGGAACAGGCGTTGCCTCCTCGTTCGAATTCGCCGTCAGCGCCGCCGCCTCGATCGGCGTGGACGTCGCGCGGAGCGGCATGGACGGCCAGCTCATCACCGACGCCGGGGCGGTCGCCGCGGCCGGCATGTTCGAGGACGTGCTGCTCGACTCCCTCGCCGTCGTCAAGCCGTCCCGTGGCGTTGACCTGTCCGGCGGACTGGCCGGCATCCGGGCAAGTGGCGGCGGGCTGCTCATCGTGATCGCTGGCCGACTGTCCGCGGCGAGCGCGCGGCAGCTTGCCACCAGCAGGCGTGACGGCGGCCCGGCGATCGCATTGCTACTCGCGGTGTCCACCTGGGGCGCGCCGGGCGCCAGGAAGGACGCGGATGCCGAGGCCGGGCCGGCCCGGGAGGCTGGCGGAGCGGGCCAGCAGCCGGACGGGGCGGGGCAGCAGCAGGGCGGCCAGCGGCGCGGCAGCGCGAAGGCGGCGGCCAGCAGCGCGGCCGCACATGCGGACACCCGCCAGGCCGCTGCCATCCTGGCCGGGGCGGGCTGGCGGGTGATCACCGTGGACGCCGCGATGCCGCTCGCAACCGCATGGCGGCGGGTGGCGGGCACGGGGCTGGCCGCGCGGCCGGCCAAGGTCAGTGACATGCCGGGGGCAGCCGTATGAACCACCGGCTGACGCTGACCACGGCCGCGGCCGTCCTGCTGGCGTCGATCGCGCTGTACCCGCTGTTCAGGGGCATCGGCTGGTTCTGGGCCGGGGTCGGGGCAATCGTCGTGGTTGCCGCCGCGGGTACCGCCACCCGGCTGCCCGCACTGCCGGCCGGGGTGATCGCCACCGTACTGGCGCTCGGCGCGACCGCGCCGCTGCTGACCAACCCCGCCTGGTACTGGGAACTGCTCGGCCTGGTGGTCGTCGGCTGCGCTGCCGCCAGCGTGACCCGGCTGCGGTTTCTGCCGACGGTGGCGTGCCTCATCACTTACCTGGCCGGCCTGCTGCTGTACCTGAACCTGCTGTTCGCCGGACCCGAGTCGGTCGGCTGGATCGTGCCCACGAAGAACTCGCTCCTGCACCTGTGGCACCTGGCCGGCCAGGGGCCGGCGAGCGGATCTTCCGGCCGCCGGTACCCGGGATCCACGGCGTCGAGCTGCTCGCGGCGGCCGGCATCGGGCTGATGGCAGTCGCGGCCGACCTGATCGCGGTACGGCTGCGCAGCCCGGCCATCGCCGGGCTGCCGCTGCTGGCGCTATTCAGCGTGCCGATCACGACAAGCGCCCGGCAGGGCGCGGTTGGCGCCACGATCACCTTCTGTCTCGGCATGACCGGCTACCTGGCGCTGCTGGCCGCCGATGGGCGGGAACGGCTCCGCATCTGGGGCCGCCTGGTCACCCTCTGGCAGAGCGGATCGGATGACGACGAGCCGGCCAGGGCCCCCGATACCCGGGCGCTGGCCGCGTCGGGACGGCGCATCGGCCTCGCCGCGGTCAGCCTCGCGATCTTCATCCCGCTGCTGCTTCCCGGGCTCCGCGTGCATAAGCTCTTCAGCGGCCACGGTGATGCCGGCCCGGGCAGCGGCACCGCGCGGATCGTGCTCACCGACCCGATAGTCCAGATGGCGGGCATGCTGACGCACGGCAGCAATGCCACCGTGCTGACCTATCGCACCACCAACCCCAAGGCGAAATACCAGTACCTGCAGGACCAGGTACTGAACTACGCCCCGGGGACCAGCATCTGGGTCCCGGTAGTGCCGACTGAGGGCAGCCAGCTGGGCCAGGGCGTGGCGCTGCCCGCCATTCCGGGTCTCAGCGCAGCCATCCCGGCTCAGTCCTTCCGCACCCGGATTACCGTGAACAGCGGGGTCACCGGCTACTCATCGCCACTGACCTTCCTGCCGTTGCCGTATGCGCCGCAGGATGTCCGGATCCAGGGCAGCTGGCAGGACGACCCCTCGACCCTGATGGTTTTCCTGGCCCACGCCCAGCTGTCCGGCCTCAGCTACACCGCGACGAGTGATGACATCGAGCCTTCGCTGCAGCAGCTGGAGCACGCCACGGCCCCCCCGGCCAGCATCGCCAAGCAGTACCTGCCCTTCCCGTCACCCGCGAGGAAGCAGCTGCTGGCGCTGGCCAAGCAGATCACCGCCGGCGACCCGACCGCCATCCAGAAGGCACTGGCGCTGCAGGCCTGGTTCCTGACCGGCGGGCACTTCACCTACAGCCTGGACGTGCACGTGCAGAACAACGCGCAAGGCCTGGTGGACTTCCTGACCAAGACCAAGCGCGGCTACTGCCAGCAGTTCGCCTTCGCGATGGCCGCGCTTGCCCGCCTGGTCGGCATACCGTCCCGGGTCGCTGTCGGCTACACCGCGGGCACGCCCGAGCACGACGGCACCTGGAAGGTAACCGAGGCCGACGCGCATGCCTGGCCCGAACTCTACTTCCAGGGGGTCGGCTGGCTGCGCTTCGAGCCGACCCCGGGCGGGCCTGGCGGCCAGGGCACGGCCACCGTGCCGGTCTACGCGCAGTCCAGCACGCCGACCGGGCCTGGCGGGACGACGACCGGGCCGGGCACGGGCGGAACGCCCGGCAGCACCCAGACTGGTGTGGGCGGCAACGCACTGGCGAGGAAGGTAGCCCCCCAGATCGGCAAGTCGGGCACGAAGGCGGGCGCGCACGGCGGCCAGGTCCCGGTCGCCGCGATCACCATCATCATCCTGGCGCTGCTGGCGGTGGTGCCGAGAACGACCAGGACGGCCATCCGGCGGCGGCGCTGGCAAGCCGCCAGGGACGACAGCGCACGGGCACATGCCGCCTGGCGGGAACTGCATGACGACCTGGCCGACTACGGCATCGGCTGGCGGGTCAGCGAGTCTCCGCGCGCGGTATCCCGCCGGCTGGCTACCACCCTCGGGCTGGACGCGCCCGCCCAGCAGGCGCTTGACCGTATTGCCCAGGCGGAGGAACGAGCACGCTACGCGAAGGTGGCGCAGGCGCCGGAGTCGCTGCGTGCGGACGTCGATACCATCCGGCGGGCTGTCGCCGCGAACTCGCCCGCGCCCGCCCGCTGGCGAGCAAAGTTGCTGCCGCCGTCGGCCCTGGTGCCGATGCGGGCGGGCCTGCAGCACGCGCTGGACATATTTGGCTGGCTCGACGCGGCCGGGCTGCGGGTACGCGGCCAGGTCCGTCAGCTGGGGCCGGAAGGCATGGCCGACTGACTGAGCGGGGGACTGCCGGACGGGGCCGGCTGCCCGGGGGGCGGCTGACGAGCAGGGCCGGCTGACGAGCGGGGGACTGACGAGCGGATCGGCTGACTGAGCGGGGCGGGGCGCGCTGCCGGGCGGGGCCGGCTGACTGAGCGGGCCGGGCTGACGGCTAGCGGTCCCGCTCCTGGCGCCGGCGCCACCTTTCCTCCAGCCGCGCCATCAGCCCTGGATGCTGCGCGCGGCCGCTGCGGCGGTCCTTGCCGCCGCGCCGCCCGGCCGCGCCGCGGCGGCCCTTGCCGCGGCGGCCAGTGGCGGTGCCGATGTCCGTGACGGTACCGGCGTCCGGCGGCCCGGCGGCAGCACGGCTGGTGGCCGTGCCCGTCATGTGCCGCCAGCTGTTCAGCGCCCACATCGCGCACGCCAGCATGACCACGAAGCCTGCCACGCCGATCCAGATGTACGTGGACACGACTCCGCCCAGCAGCATGCCGATGCCGAGCAGGAACCCGAACGCCGCCTCGACGACTCTGCGCTTGTAGTGCACACGCGGATCACTGCGGCGGGCCGCATGCGCGAAGCGCGGATAATCGGCGTAGAGCGACTGCTCGATCTGCTCGAGCTGACGCTGCTCGTGCTCAGAAAGCGGCACGTTGCCTCCCATATGAAACTCGCACGCGGCGATAGGGTCTGACCTTCGCCTCACGGCCTGGCTTATGCCCAGAATACGAGCGCGAGTGCGTCAATAGAAAGAGTACACCGACCTCGGCCGGGAACAGCCAGGCCGGCCGGGCTCCCTGGGGCCGCGCCAGCCCCCCGTGGCAGCTGGGCAACTGTGCCGCGCGGGCGGGGCTCACGGCCGCTGCGGGTGGCCGTTGACCAGCGCGGCCGGCCGCACCGCATCCGTCCCGAACCGGCCGGCAATCCGGTCCACCGCCTGCTCAGCCTCGCGCCAGGCCGCGGGCCGGTCGCCGAAGGCGAGCTGCTCCTCAGCGGCGGCCGCCGGGACAAGGCCGGTAGCCCGGACGCCGACCAGGCGCAGCCTCGCGCGGGCATCGAGCCCGGCGGCCGCGAACAGCGCGCACGCGGTCGCGTAGACCTGCTGGGCCACATCCGTCGGCTCCGGCAGCGTCCGGGACCGGGTGATCGTGGTGAAGTCAGCCAGCCGGAGCTTCACGACGATCGTCCTGGCCGCGCAGCCCGCCGAGCGCAGGCCGCGCGCCGTCCGCCCGGACAGCCGGAGCAGCTCCCGGCGGATGACCTCGGGGTCCTCGACGTCGCTGGCGAATGTCTCCTCGGCGCCGATGCTCTTCTCCAGTGCGCCGGCCTGCACCCTGCGGTCATCACGGCCCCACGCGAGCGCCGTCAGGTGAGCGCCGGCACTGCGCCCGAGTGCTCGTTCCAGAGAAGCGGGAGGCGCATGCGCAATGTCGGCCACCGTCCGCAGGCCGAGACCCGCCAGCACCCGCGCGGTCCGGTCCCCCACGCCCCACAGCGCCGAGACCGGCAGCGGGTGCAGGAAATCCAGGACGCCGCCCGCGGGGATGACCAGGAGGCCATCCGGCTTGCACTGGATCGAGGCGAGCTTGGCGACGAACTTGCAGGTCGCGATGCCCACCGAGCAGATGATCCCCTGCTGCCCGCGGACCGCTGCCCGGATCAGCTCGCCGATCTCGGCGGGCGGGCCCAGGCGGCGCAGCGCACCGGAGACGTCCAGGAACGCCTCGTCCAGCGCGAGCGGCTCCACCTCGGGGGTCACCGACCTGAACACGGCCATGACTTCCCTGGACACGGCGGCGTACAGGCCGTGCCTGGGCGGGATGATCACTGCCTGCGGGCAGAGCCGCCGGGCGCGCATCATCGGCATCGCCGAGCGCACCCCGAAGGCACGAGCCTCGTAGGAGGCCGAGAGCACCACGCTGCGGCCGCTGGCAGAGCCCACGATCACCGGCACGCCGGCCAGATCCGGCCGGTCCCTGATCTCGACGCTCACGTAAAAGGCGTCCATGTCGACGTGCAGGATGTGACAGCCCGCGTCGTCCCTGGTCCCCGGAACCCGGTCGCCGGTCAACTGGCGCCTCCTCGCGGCGTCGGCATGCTTCCCGACTGTAACCCGGGGCACCGACAAATCCGGCCGCCGCGGCCCGCCCGCCGGCGGCCCTAGCCGCCGGCCGTCGGCCTGAGTTCCAGCAGGCGGGCGAGCAGGCCGTTGACGAAGGCCGGTGACGCGTCCGTCGACAGCTCGCGGGCGAGCAGCACCGCCTCGCTGATCGCGACGCCGTCGGGTACGCCGGTGGCCCAGAACAGCTCGTAGGTGCCGATCCGCAGGATGTTCCTGTCGACGGCGGGCATCCGCTCCAGCGTCCAGCCACGGGCATGCTCCGCGAGCATCTCGTCGATCTGCTCGCGGTGCTCCTGGACGCCGCGGACGAGTTCCGCGGCGTACTCGGGCACCGGCGGGCTCGCGGATTCCGACCGCTCGGCCAGCAGGTCAAGGACCGGCTCGCCGCGGATCTCGGCCTCGAACAGGATATCGAGCGCCCGCTTCCTGGCCTTACCGCGTGCCGACATGACGGCCGTCAGGTTGCCGTGGGCCGGAAAGTCCGGGAGTCACGCCCGGCCGATGTAATCGCCGGTGCGGGTGTCGACCTTGACCTTCTCGCCGGTGGTGATGAACAGCGGGACCTGGACCTGCGCCCCGGTCTCCAGGGTGGCCGGCTTGGTGCCGCCGGTGGACCGGTCCCCTTGCATCCCGGGGTCCGTCTGGCTGACCGTCAGCTCCACCGACGCGGGCAGGTCCACGTACAGCGGCACGCCGTCGTTGAAGGCCACCGTCGCGGTCTGCTCCTCCAGCAGGTAGTTCGCGGCGTCGCCGACGGTGGCCGCCGGGATCCGCGGCTGCTCGTAGTCCTGGACGTCCATGAACACGTAGTCGTCGCCCTCGCGGTAGAGGTACTGCATCTCGCGCCGGTCCACGTTGGCCACGTCGACCTTCACCCCGGCGTTGAAGGTCCGGTCGACGACCTTCCCGGTGAGCACGTTCTTGAGCTTCGTGCGCACGAAGGCCCCGCCCTTGCCCGGCTTCACGTGCTGGAAGTCCACCACGCCCCAGAGCTGGCCGTCGAGGTTGAGGGTCATGCCGTTCTTGAGGTCGTTCGTCGTGGCCAAGTCTGTCGTGTCTCCTGCATGGGGGGCCTGTAGTTCGGGCCGCGGCGGGCGTCCTGCTGGCAGGACGGGCGATCTGGCTAGAGGACCAGCAGTTCGGTCGTTACCGTGGTGAGCAGCTCGCCCGGGATCGCGCCAGTGCCGGCGCGCACCACGAGAGTGTCCTCGATCCTGACTCCGCCCCTGCCTGGCAGGTAGACGCCAGGCTCGACGGTGACGGGAACTCCGGCCGCCAGTGTACCCGTCCGGCCGCAGGAGATCATCGGCGCCTCGTGGATCTCCAGGCCGACGCCGTGCCCGGTGCCGTGCCCGAAGTGCCTGCCGTGGCCTGCCGCGCTGATCAGGTCCCTGGCCGCCGCGTCAACGGCCGCCACCTCGGCGCCGACGGTGACGGTCTCGAGCCCGGCCCGCTGCGCGGCGGCCACCAGGTCGTAGATCTCCCGCTGCCAGCCGGCCGGCTCGCCGATCGCGACGGTGCGGGTCATGTCCGCGTGATACCCGGCATGCCGGGCACCGCAGTCGATGGTGATGAGATCCCCGGCGGCGAAGGGCCGGCTGGTGGGCACGTGATGCGGCGTGTCGCCGTTCGGCCCGCTGGCCACGATGGTGTCGAAGGCCAGTCCCTCCGCGCCGCGGTCGGTCATCTCGCGTTCCAGGATGATCGCGAACTCGCGCTCGGTCAGGCCGGGCCTGATGGCGGTCACGACGGCCTCGAACGCACCGGAGGTGATCTGGCAGGCTCGCGCCAGCAGGGCGATCTCGGCATCGTCCTTCACCATCCGCAGGCCTTCCACCAGGCGGCCGAGCGGGATCAGCGTCAGGCCGCCGCCGCCGGCCAGCGCCTGGTGGCGCTCGACGGTCATCTCGTGCTCCTCGAACGCCACCGTGGTCCAGCCGCGGGCGGCGGCCAGCGCGGCGAGCGCGGGCTCGGTGAACCGCTGGATGATCAGCTCGACGTCCGGGCAGTCACGCTCCGCCGCCGGCGTATAGCGCGAGTCCGTCGCCAGCACGGCTGTCCCCGCGCCCGCGGTCCCGGCGGCCGGCAGCAGCAGTGCCGCGTTCGAGCTGGCGAGGCCGGTCAGGTAGCGGACATTGACCAGGCTGGTGATGAGGGCGGCGTCGGCGCCGAGCGCGGCTGCCTGCTCCTGCAGCCGCGCCCTGCGGGCGGCATGAATGTCGGGCATGGCATGACTGTACGGCGCGCCCCGGCTAGCCGGTTTCGGCCGGCTCGTCGCCGGCCAGCACGCCGCCGGTCCGGCGCCAGGTCAGGTACCGCCAGGCCAGGTTGACCATCGCGGCAATCCGGTTGCGGCCGCCGAGCAGGGTCACCAGGTGCAGGCCGAGCCAGGCGAGCCAGGCGAGCGTGCCGCGGAACCGCACGTGGTACGGCAGCTGGACGACGGCCGAGCGGCGGCCGATGGTGGCCATGGTGCCCTTGTCGTGATAGCGGAACGGGACCGTGTCCTGGGCCGCCATCAGCCGCCGGATCTGCGCCGCGGCGTGCCGGCCCTGCTCGATGGCCGGCTGGGCGAGCTGCGCCAGCGGCTGGCCGTCGATCAGCCCGATGTCACCGACGGCGAAGACGCGATCCTGCCCGCGCACCCGCAGATCGGGCTCAGTGACGACGCGGCCGCCCTGGCCTTGCGCCAGGCCCAGGGCGGCCACCGGCTCCGGCGCGCTGACGCCGGCCGCCCAGACGGTGATGTCGCTGGGCAGCTCCGTACCATCGGCAAGGCGGACGCTGTGCGCGGACACCGCGGCGATGCCGGTGCCCAGCCGCACCTCGACGCCCCGGCCGCGCAGCTGCCGGTAGGCATAGTCGCGCAGCGCCCGGGTGAACGGCGTGATCAGCGACGGTCCCTGCTCGATCAGGCGGATCTGCAGGTCGCCGGGGTCCACGTCCGGGAAGGCGGCGGCGAGCGCGATGTTCCGCAGGTCGGCCAGCGTGCCGGCCAGCTCGACGCCGGTAGGCCCGCCGCCGACGATCGTGATGGCCAGCCGCCCGGCCTGACCGGGGATGCTGCGCCGCTCGAGCTCGCTGACCAGCTGGTCGCGCAGCGCGATGGCATCGTGGCGGGTGTACAGGCTGAAGCAATGCCGCTCCGCCCCGGTGATGCCGAAGAACGAGGCGGCGACGCCGGTGGCGAGGATCAGGTAGTCGTAGCGCAGGCTGCCGCCCTCGGTCAGCGTGACCCGGCGATCCGCCAGGTCGATGCCAGCCAGGCCGGCCCGGCGGAACCTGGCGGCCTTCCTGCGGGTGACCGCGCGCAGCGGGTAGGCGATATCCGATGGCGTCAGGCCCGCGGTCGCTACCTGGTAGAGCAGCGGCTGGAACGTGCTGTAGGCGTTGCGGTCGACCAGCGTGACTCGCGCGCCGGAGCGCGCGAGCACGGCGACGGCCGACAGCCCGCCGAATCCGCCGCCGACGACGACCACGCGTGGCCGGGCCGCGGATTCCGCGTCCCGGTTCCGTTGCCCAGCACCCGGCATAGTGACCTCCCGGCTTGTCCCTGCCCGGCACCATGCCCGGCAGCGCCATGTTTATTTCCCGCTGGGCGGGCAGGCTGGCGATCAGTCAGCCACCCGGGCTGCACGGAGGTAGCCATGACGAACCTGTCGATCTGCGACCGGGCGACAGCGCCCGCAGCTGACACGGCAGCAGCACCCGCAGCCGAGCCGGCGCGGGATCTCGAGCACTGTGACGATCTCACGCACGGCGGCAATCTCGCGCAGTGGGGCGACAGCGACCTGCTCCGCCTTGTCCGCACCCGGCCGCCCGGCGACCAGCGCCGGGCTGCTGCCTGCGAGGTGCTCGTCACCCGCTACCAGCCGCTGGTCCGGTCATGCGCACGGAAATACTGGAACGGGCCGGAATCCGCGGACGAGCTCATGCAGGTCGGTTACGTCGGCCTGATGAAGGCCATCAACAAGTTCGACCCCGAAGTCGGCGGCAGTCTCGCCGCCTACGCCTTCCCGAGCGTCAGCGGCGAGCTGAAACGGCATTTCCGGGACCGCTGCTGGCAGGTGCACGTCAAGCGCTCCGCCCAGGAACTCGTGCTTGAGCTGCGGACGGCGGCCAGGGACCTTACCCAGCGGCTCGGCCGGGCTCCCGGTGACGCCGAGCTGGCCACGTACCTGCGGGTCAGCACCAGTGAAGTGCGGGATGCGCGGCGCGCCGACCTCGGCTTCCACGCCTGGTCGCTAGACGCGCCGCTGGCCGGCGACGACGAGACGGCGAGCCTCGCCGACCTGCTCGGCGAGGAGGACGGCCAGGTCGAGCATGCGCTGGACATGGCCGCGGTCTCGGCGCACTGGAAGGAACTGCCCGAGCGGCAGCAGCGCATCCTGCTGCTGCGCTTCTACGGCAACAAGACGCAGGCCGAGATCGGCGAGACGCTCGGCATCTCGCAGATGCACGTGTCCAGGCTGCTCACCCAGTCACTTAACTACCTGCGGGAGTGCCTGCTCGGGTCCGAGGAGCAGCTGACCGCAGTAGGAGGATCATGAAAACCGCGACCGGGCTGAGCCTGGTGGCGATCGGCGCCATCCTCGCCTTCGCCGTCAGCGCCAGCCCGCCCGGAGTGAACATCAATGTCGTCGGCTGGATCGTCATGCTGACGGGCGTGGCCGGCTTCCTCATCCCCCGGCGCGCGTCCGGCTGGCTGCGCAGCCGCGTCCTGGTGCGAACGGGCTCAGGCAAGCCCGGTTCCGGCGCCTCCGGTTCCGGCGTGCTTCGTTCCGGCACGCCCGGCATCTCCGGTTCCGGCAGGCCAACTGGCGGCCAGGCTGCCGACCTGGCGGACCCGCACTATGTATTGCGGGATCCGGCCGCGCTGGCCTCGGCGATCCTGCGTGACGCGGAGCTGGCCGGGAGCCCGGACGATGACCCGCAGGCCGGAGCCGACCTGTCGGCCGGGACCCGGGTCGACGGCTGGGTGGATCCTGCGCCCGTCTCGCTCGATGAGCCACTCGAAGGCCGGGGCGGCCCCGTCCGCCGGCCGCGGTGATCCGGGGCGGCCCCGTCCGCCGGCCGCGGTGATCAGGCCGCTGGCACGGCGCCCACGCGCAGCGCCAGCATGGTCATGTCATCGCGGAGGTCGTTCATGCTGAACTCGACCACCAGCGTCTGCATCGCGGAAACCACCTCGGCCGGCGGGCGGCCGGCCAGGGAGGCGAGCGCATCGGTCAGGCGTTCCTCGAAGTAGGCCAGCTCGGGGCTGCGCGCGTCGGTGACGCCATCGGTGAACAGGAATAGCAAATCGCCCGGGCTCAGCTCGACATCCTGCCCGGCTGGCTCCGCGTCCGGGAAGAGGCCGAGCGGCATCCCGCCGCCCTCCAGCATCCGCACCCGCCCGTCGGCCCTGATCAGTACGGGGCCTGGGTGGCCTGCGCTGCCGAGCACGGCATGCAGCCCGTCACCGCGCCACCGGAAATGCGCCGCGCACACGGTGACGAACCGCCCGTCGTACTCCTCCGCCAGCATGAGCTCGTTGGCCTGCCGCAGCACCCCGGCCGGATCAGGATCGGTGTGCGCGAACACCCGGACCGCATGCCGGGCGGCCGCGGTCACCGCCGCCGCATGCTCGCCCTTGCCGCAGACATCGCCGATCGATACGCCCCAGCCCTCCGGGGTGCGATAGACGTCGTAGAAGTCGCCGCCCACCTCGAGTCCCTCGGTGGCGGCCACGTAAGCAGCGGCGATCTCGACGCCCGGCACGGCCGGAAGCTCGCGCGGGAGCAGGCTTGCCTGCAGCGAGTCGGCGATCTCGGTGCGTCGCCGGAACATCCGGTCCACCCTGATGGCCAGTGCAAGCTGCTCCCCGAGTTCCTCGACCAGGCCCAGGTCGGCGATCTCGAAATGCGGCTCATTCGCCTGCCGGGCCAGGGTCAGCACCCCGTAGCTCTGCTCCCCGTCGGTCAGCGGCACGCAGAGCACGGACGTCGCGCCGAGCTGCATCAGCAGCGGCACATCGCCTACGCCGGTACCGAGAAGGCCCGCGTCTTCCGCGTGCGCGATCAGCATGGAGCTGCCCGATTCATGCACCTGGCGCGGCGCTGATCCCGGTTGCGGATCGACAGCGGTGACCGCCCGCGCGAGCTGCTCGGACTCGCGGTCGGCCGGGCCTATCACGATCTGCCGCCTGAGCCGCTGCCTGCGGTCCACATCGACGATGACCCATGCGGCCAGTTCCGCTGCCAGCAGGCGGGCACACCGTTGCAAGGCGACCGACTCGCTGAACGTGGCATTCTCCAGCAGCAGCCTGGTCGCCGCGGTCACCAGATCCAGCCGGTGGGTGATCGCCTCGACGGCCCGGGCAGCTGCGCTGCCGCCTGCATCGGCTGCCTCGCCCGCCGCGCGGCCAGGCGTCACCGGCGCCGCGGCCGTTGGCATTGGCCGTGCCGCCTGCCGCATCGGGCCCGGTGCTGGCGGCCGCGGTGCTAGCCGCGGCGATCAGCAGGCCGGACTCGCCAGCGAGGTCCAGCACGTCGAGCGCGAGCACCACCTGCGCCGCGGCATCCGGACCCAGCAGCGGGCAGGAAACGCGGCGCGGCTTCCTTGTCCTGGCCACGGCGGCAAGCTGGGCGTGCACGGCCGCCCGCGCCGGGAGGGCCACGAATGCGGTGAAGAGTTTCCCGTTGGCGTAGCCGGCCCCGGCACCGAGCAGGTCGGCCGCGCACCTGTTGACGCGCCGGATGGTTCCGTCCCGGTCGAGCACGAACAGCGGCACCGGAGCGCTGGAGAATATCGCGCCCAGCAGACGGCGCTCTCCGCCGGAAGCATCGGCCTGCGGGCCGCCTGCTGCGCCGGGATCAAGGCCGGCCTGCAGCGCCGCCGCGGTATCAATGGCACCGTCCAGCTCGGCGAGAGCGGCATCAAGCAGCTGCGGCAGCTGCGCCCCGGGCAGGGTGGCGGACTGGCGGAGCGCGCCTGACCGGTCCCTGAGCTCGGCGATTTCCCGCTCAGGCAAGGGGATGCCCCTGGCATGCGGCATAGCTCGATCCAATCTGCGCGTTCGCCGGGAACCACCCGGATCAGCGAGCGGGATAGGCCAGTTTAGGCCCGCTGACGGCCGATCGATCCGGATATGCGGCCCCCCCCGGTTTGAGCGCATCGGCGCTGGGACATAATGAGGGAAGTTAACGGTGCCTACGACGCAGGCACGCCCCCACGCCGCCACGGCGTGGTCGCGGAGCGTGCCTGCTGGTGGGCATTTCGCTGTGCGGCGGACCTGTCGTCGCCTGGCCTCCCTCATCTCCTTCGCGACTTGCGGCGTCATCGTCGTGGCAATCCTGAAGGAGACGGCCCCATGAAGATTGCCCTCGTCGCCGAGCAGGCCAGTCAGCTCACTCCCGCCCGCGGCACCTCAGCTACCGATTCCGGTAGCCAGGGTCTCGGGCTGTCCACTCTTGCCCGGACGCTGGGCGGGCTCGGGCACCAGGTCACCATCTATGCGCGCAAGGACGCCCCGGCACTGTCGGCCAGTGCGGCCGTGGCCCCGGGGGTGACCGTCGAGCACCTGCCGGCCGGGCCTGCAGCCAAGCTGCAGGCTGACAAGGTCCTGCCGCACATGGCGGCGTTCAGCGGTCACCTGGCGCAGCGATGGCAGCAGTCCGCGCCGGACATCGTGCACGCCCACTTCTGGACCGGCGGTCTTGCCGCGCTGGCCGCAACCCGCGATGTCCGCGTGCCAGTCGTGCAGACCTTCCATTCGCTCGGCACCGCCGAGCAGCGGCACTACGGCGCCTCGGCAGACGGCTCGGCGGCCAGGCTCCGGCTTGAGGCTCTTATCGCCCGGAGTGTCAGCGCCGTGCTGGCCAGCTCCTCCGGCGAGGTGTCGGAACTTGCGCGCCTCGGCGTGCCGCGGAATGCCATCAGGGTGGTGCCCTACGGCGTGGATACCGACGAGTTCCTCCCCAACGGTCCGGTGGCGCGGCGCAGCAGCCGGCCGAGGCTGCTGGCGGTCGCCCCGCTGGAAGAGCGCTCCGGACTGGACGTCATCGTGCGGGCCATGGCCGAGGTACCCCGCTGTGAACTCGTCATCGCCGGCGGTCCGCCCCGGGCGCAACTGAGCAAAGACCCGGTCTACCGCGCGCTGGTCCGGCTCATCATGACGCTGGGGATTGGCGACCGGGTCGTGTTCACCGGGCAGGTCAGCCGGGCTCGCATGCCGGCCCTGCTCCGCTCGGCGGACCTGCTGGTGCACACCACGCTTTACGAGCCGTTTGGCATGGTCCCATTGGAGGCGATGGCGTGCGGCACCCCGGTAATGGCGGCCGCGGGCGGCAGCCATCAGGACGCCATCGTGGACGGGACTACCGGCGTCCTGGTCAGGCCCGGGCAGCCTGCGCTGCTGGCCCGGCGGATACGCCAGCTGCTGGGCAGCCCCATGCTGCTGCAGGGATACGGCATCGCCGCCGCCGATCGCGCCCGCGCCCGCTACTCCTGGGAGCGGATCGGCCAGGAGACGCTCTCGGTCTATGAGCGGTCGCTAGCCGCGGCCTGACCGGCCGGCGGAACCTCGGCCTGGCCGGCCGGCGGAACCTCAGCCTGGCCGGCCAGCGGGGCTTTGGCCTGGCCGGCCCGCGGAACCTTAGCCTGGCCGGCCGGCGGGGCCTTGGCCTGGCCGGCGGGCCGCGGTCCGCTCACCGAGCGATGTGCCTTGATGATCGTCTTGGCTACCTCGGTCACCTTGACGTGACGAGTCTGAGAGGTCTCGCGCATCCGGTCGAATGCCTCCTGCGCGCTGCAGCCGAGTGCATGCATCAGGATGCCCTTGGCCTGATCCACGACGGCTCTTGAGTCGGCAGCCTCGCGCAGCTGGAGCGCGGTGCGCTGTGAGTCCCCGTACATTGACGCGTTGCCCATGGTCGCGCCGCCGAACGCGATGAGCAGCTCAGCCATGGCGATCCGGTCCGGATCCAGCGAACGCGGCCGTGCGCCGAAAAGCGTCAACGTTACAGTCGTCGGGCGCAGCGGCTGGACCAGCGTGACTGAGCACCGGACACCGCGGCACAATGCCGCGCTTGCGTACTCAGGCCACCGATCCTCCGCGAGGCTGTCCGGGCAGTAGACGGTCTCGCCGGTGGCCAGTGCCTCCGCCCAGGGACCGGTCCTCCGCTGCCAGGACAGCTCGAACAGCTCGGCCAGATCCGGGTGCGTAGCGGCCATCTCTACCGGCTCGCCGTCACGCCAGAGCGCTGCCGTTGCTCCCGAGCAGGCAGGCACCTGGCGGGAGGCAAGGATGGTGAGCCTGTGCAGCGACCTGACGTCCGATGCGTCGGCGATGCTCAGCAGCCCGGCAGCCTCGCGGGCAAGTTCCTGGGTGACATTCGGTTCAAGCACCGCCACCTCCGTTGCCCGGCGAGACGATGAGCGCAGCCATTCTTAACATACCCGCGATCCGAAATGCGGCATTCCCGCCAGATCTGACAGCCAGCACCGGTCACCGTGGTGAGGCCAGCGGGCGGCCCGCGGCCCCGCGGCGCCTCGGCGCCGGCACCGGCTACCCGGCGCTCATTCGGCGATATCGCGGATCTGCTCGATCAGCCGGACGCGCTCAGCATGCGTGGCGGCAATTGGCGCGACATTCAGCGTCGTGACGCCGGACTCGCGCATTGCCGCGACCCGCTCGGCAACCAGTGCGCGCGGGCCGATTAGCGACGTCCCGGCCAGCAGCGATGCAGGCACCAGCGCGGCGGCCTCGTCCTTGCGCCCGGCCAGGTAGGCATCCTGGATCGCGGCGGCCGCTGCCTCGTAGCCGAACCGTACCGCCAGGTCGTAGTAGAAATTACGGCCCCTGGCGCCCATCCCGCCGATGTAGAGAGCCAGCAACGGCCGGCCCAGCTCCAGGTATCCGCTCACGTCCTCGCCGATCGCCAGTGCCGCCTGCGCGACCACGTCGAGCGGGCCTAGCGACGGATCACGCAGCGCCGCGCCGGCCGCGAGCGGTGCTCCCCACACGGACGCGGCCTTCTCGGGAAAGTAGAAGATCGGCTCCCAGCCCTCGGCCAGCTCCGCCGCCATCTCGACGTTCTTGGGGCCGAGCGCGGCCACCACGATCGGGATGCGCTCCCGGACCGGGTGGTTGATCAGCTTCAGCGCCTTGCCCAGCCCGGTCCCCTGGTCCGGTGGCAGCGGAATCGTGTAGTGGCGCCCGGCGTACTGCAGCCGCTCACGCCGCCACACGGTCCGGCAGATCTCGATGATCTCCCGGGTCCGGCCCACTGGCGAGTCGTAAGGCACACCGTGCCAGCCCTCGATCACCTGCGGCCCGGATGCCCCGATGCCGAGCACGAACCTGCCGCCGGACACATAGTCGAGCCCGGCCGCCGTCATCGCGGTGAGTGCCGGGGTCCTTGAGTACAGCTGGAGGATGCCCGAGGCGATCTGCAGCCGCTCGGTCTTCGCGGCGATGAAACCGAGCTGGCTGACAGCGTCGAAACTGTATGCCTCGGGAACGAAGACGATATCGAGCCCGGCCTTCTCGTAGTCGGCCAGCTCGACGACGGTCTCGGCGAATCCGCCCGCGTAGTTCAGGGACATCCCGATGCGCATTCCGCCATACCCTTCCGCGGCCGGATCACAGCCCGGCCAGCCTGCATGCTCGTCCAGCGTAAGTACGCCGTCTCCAGTCTGTCAGCAGGGCCGCCCGGCGCAGGCCAGCCAGCACATCGGCCGTCGTGACGGCAGGTGAGCCGCACCGGCCCCCGGCGCCAGCCGCACCGGCCCGCACCGGCGCCAGCCGCACCGCCCCGGCGCCAGCCGCACCGGCCCCGGCGCCAGCCGCACTGGTGCCAACCGCACCGGAGCAAGCAACATGGGCGCCAGCCGCGCCTGCGGGCTCCCGCTGTTAGTGGTTAAGATCCGACCGGCGATCACCGGCTAAGTCGTAACCACTAAATCGATCTTGAAACTGCCGTGCCTAATGCGACGCATGGTGCGATGTCAGACGCGATCGTGCCCGATCGGGCCGGCGAGCACCCTCGTAGATGCGATCGGGCCAGCGCCGGCAGCGCCGGCCGGGCTAGCCGGCCGCGGAGATCAGGGCGGCCATGGCGCGGAGCGCGAGCTCGTACGACAGAACGCCGAATCCGGCCACGGTGCCGTCCGCCACGCCGGCCACGACCGAGGTGTGCCGGAACGACTCGCGCGCGGCCGGGTTGGACAGGTGCACCTCGATCAGCGGCGCGGTGCGCATCGCCAGGGCGTCCCTGAGCGCGTACGAGTAGTGGGTGAAGGCGGCCGGGTTGAGCACGATCGGTGTCCTCGCGTCGGCCGCGGCATGCACCCAACGGACTAGTTCGGCCTCGTCGTCGGTCTGCCTGACCTGCACATCGAGCCCGAGTTCCCGCCCGGTCCGGCGGCAGGCCGCCGCCAGGTCGGCAAAGGACGCCGTGCCGTAGACCTCGGGCTCGCGGGAGCCGAGCCGGCCGAGGTTCGGGCCGTTGAGCACCAGCACCTGGGTCATGGCCCGCACACCTCCGCGTATGCCCGCGCCAGCAGTTCCTCCGGCGGGTCGTCGAGAATGCCCGGCCGGGCGAGCCCGTCGAGCACGACCAGCCGCAGCCGCCCGCCGCGCGCCTTCTTGTCGACCGCCATCGCCTCGCGCAGCTGCGGCCAGGCGCCGGGCCGGTAACCGGTCGGTAGCCCGACGGCGGATAGCACCTGCCGGTGCCGGTCCGCCGTGGCGGCATCCAGCCTGCCCGCGAGCCTGGCCACGGTTGCCGCGTACATCATGCCTATCGCCACCGCCTCGCCGTGCCGGAGCCGGTAACGCTCCGCGCGCTCGATCGCGTGGCCGAGCGTGTGACCGTAGTTCAGCATCTCCCGCTGCCCGGCCTCGCGCAGGTCAGCCGAGACCACGTTTGCCTTCATCCGGACCGCCCGCTCGACGAGTTCGCGCTCGGCGGGGCCGGCCGGGGCCGCCGAGCCCGGCGGGTCGGCCTCGATCAGGCCGAGTATCGCCGGGTCGGCGATAAAGCCGGCCTTGATCACCTCTGCGAGCCCGCTGCGGTACTCCGCGGCCGGCAGCGACGCCAGCGCGGAGAGGTCGGCGAGCACTCCGGCGGGCGGGTGGAAGGCGCCGACCAGGTTCTTGCCGGCCGGGATGTTGATGCCGGTTTTGCCGCCGATCGCCGCGTCGGCCATGGCCAGCAGCGTCGTCGGCACGAGAACGTGGCGGATGCCGCGCAGCCAGGTGGCGGCGGTGAACCCGGCTAGATCGGTGACCGCCCCGCCGCCCACCGCGACCAGCACATCGCTGCGGGTCACCCGGTGCCCGGCCAGCCGTGACCACAGCCCGGTCGCGACCTCGATGTCCTTGGCTGCCTCGCCGTCGGGGATCGCCTCGGCATGCACTTCGTATCCCGCGTCCTGCAGTACCCGGCAGGCGGCCCGGGCGATCTCGCCGCGGCCCCGGGCCTGGACGACGATGACCGTCCGGGCATCCTTGCCGACGAGTGACGGCAGCTCGCCGAGCACGCCGGTGCCGACAACCACCTCATAGGGGCGCTCGCCACCAACCGGGATGCGGGTGACGCTCACCCGCGCGCGTCCGCGCTCTCGAACCGGCGGGCGATCTCGTCAGCCACCTCGGCCGGGGAGCTGCTGTCCGTGCGAACGGTGATCCAGGCGAGTTCGGCGTAGATCGGCAGCCGCTGATCGAGCAGTGCTTTCAGCTGCGCCCTCGGGTTGCCGAGCAGCAGCGGCCGTGCCTTGTCCAGCCCTACCCGTTTCGTCGCCGCCGCGAATCCGGTCTCCAGGTAGACGACCTGCTGGCCGGCCAGCAGCCGCCGGGTGCCGGGATCGAGCACCGCGCCGCCGCCGAGGCCGAGCACGCCGGGGTGCGCGGCGACGGCGCGGGCGACAGCCTCGCGTTCCAGCGCGCGGAAGGCCGGCTCGCCATCGGAGATGAAGATATCGCTGACCGGCTTGCCCGCCGCCTGCTCGATATCGCTGTCCGTGTCGAGGAAGGTGACCCGCAGCAGCCCGGCGAGCAGCGGCCCGACAGTCGACTTGCCCGCGCCCGGCGGCCCGATCAGGATCGCGGCCGGCCCGCCTACAGCCGGCCCGCCTACGGCCGGCCCGGCTACGGCCGGGTCGCCCGCGAGCGGCCCGCCGGCGGCTGGCCCGTTCATGTGATCACCAGTGATTCCAGGTAGCCGCGCAGATTGCGCGCCGTCTCCTCGACGGAGTCGCCGCCGAACTTCTCGATCGCCGCGTCCGCCAGCACCAGCGCGACCATGGCCTCGGCGACGACGCCAGCGGCCGGAACCGCGGTCACGTCGCTGCGCTGGTTGATGGCCTTCGCTGGCTCGCCGGTGCGCACGTCCACGGTGGCCAGCGCCCGGGGCACCGTGGAAATGGGCTTCATCGCCGCGCGGAGCCTGATCACCTCGCCCGTGCTCATGCCGCCCTCGATGCCGCCGGCCCGGTTGGTGCGGCGGCGGATCCCGTCCGGGCCGCCGTCGATCTCGTCGTGTGCCGCGGAACCGCGCCGGCGGGCCGTGGCGAATCCATCGCCAACCTCGACTCCCTTGATCGCGTGGATGCTCATCAGGGCCGCGGCGAGGCGGCCGTCCAGCCGCCTGTCCCAGTGCGCGTAGCTGCCCAGCCCAGGCGGCAGACCGTAGCAGACGACCTCGACGACGCCGCCGAGCGTGTCACCATCCTTGCGGGCCGTGTCGATCTCCGCCCGCATGGCGGCGGCCGCGGCGGGATCCAGGCAGCGCACCGGATCGTCGTCGACCCGGGCGGTGTCCGCCGGGCCTGGCAGCACCCCGTCAGGGGCGCTGACGGTGCCGATGGACACGACGTGACTCACGATCTGGATGCCGAGGACCTGCCGGAGGAACCGGCGGGCGAGCTCGCCGAGCGCTACCCGGGCCGCGGTTTCCCTGGCGCTGGCCCGTTCCAGCACGGGGCGAGCGTCGCCGTGACCGTATTTCTGCATGCCCGCCAGGTCGGCGTGGCCGGGGCGGGGCCGGGTCAGCGGGGCGGCGCGGGCCAGCTCGGCGAGCTCAGCCGCGGTTACCGGATCCGGGGACATCACCACGTCCCATTTCGGCCATTCGGTGTTGGCCACCCGGATGGCGACCGGGCCGCCGAGGGTGCAGCCGTGCCGCACGCCGCCGGTGATCTCGGTCTCATCCTGCTCGAACTTCATCCGCGCGCCACGGCCGTATCCGGCCCGCCGCCTGGCCAGCGCCACGGCTATGTCGGCCGTGCTTATCCGCACTCCGGCGGGCATCCCCTCGCAGATCGCGACGAGCGCCCGGCCGTGCGATTCTCCCGCGGTAAGCCAGCGCAACATGGTGCCGATCCTGCCATGCGCGCAGGCGGGCACGGTGCGTCGGCGTCTTATCCGCCGGCCGGGGACGAAGGCCTGATCACGACCTTGATCCCGCTGCGCAGCCGGCTGCCGAGCCTGGCCAGCAACGCCGTTCCGACCAGCTGGGCCAGTTCCCGGGACGACCCTTCGCTGCCGGGCACGAAGGCGAGCTCAATGGCCAGGTCGCCGTCAGTGCCGCCGTCAGCCAGCCGGGCCCAGCTGATCGCGGGCTGCCCGGCGACGGCGGCCGTCAGCTCAGCGAGCACATCAGGATCCTCATGCGGCAGCGGGACCGGGCGCCCGCCCGCGAGCGCCGCCAGCCGCGCCCCGTCAATGGCGAGCGGAACCGGGCCCGCAATGTCCAGCACCACGGCGCAGGAATCCGCCACGGCGCTTTGCCACACGCTGCTCGCCTGCACCGGCACCGGACGAGCGGCTGGCTGCCACCTGACCAGCGCATCCAGGCAGGTGAACGCGGGAACAGCGGGGCGGCCGTCGGTCCCGACCAGGGTGGGGATGCTCATCTCACTGGCCTTCTCGGCGCGCCCGCCGGAGGGCGCGTGGCCGACGCCGGGCGCGTGGCCGACGCCGGGCACGCGGCCGACGCCGGGCACGCGATCGCCGGCCTCGTCCGCCGTGGCTGCCACGACCGGCACCAGCAGCCGCACGCCGGCCAGCGACGTCAGGGCGGCGTGCTCGCTGCCGGTGCCCGCGGCGAACGCGGCCAGCGCGGCCGCCGCCGCCGGATCGGCGGAGCCCTCGTCAGCGCCGAAATGGCGCACCACGCTGGTCGGCTCCGGCACGAGTCCACTGTAGTTCGGCCGCCGTGGCGGCCGGCCAGTCCGGCGAAGCTGTTGAGGACGTATTTCCCGATATGAGACTCTCTTTAGACTGCACCGGAGTCTGACTCAGGGGAGCGCGTGCGCCAGGTCGATCCAGCATCCATGCCGATTCAGCCGGGTACGCTGATGCAGAAGGCCATCCCGCCCCGGCTGGTGGAGCCTTATCTGACAGGCCGGCGCTCGGTGATCGCCGGTTTCGTCTACCGAGTGCAGGACAGCTCGTTTGATGACCCTGCCGAGTTCTACGAAGCGCTGGACCTCCGCTACGACGGCTCAGACTTCGGGCCGGACCTGACGGAGGTATACGTCATGCGCTGGAGCGCCGTGGGGACAGGGACCTATCAGGTGCCCTACTCCCCTGAGCGCGGCGGTGACTGGCGCGGCAAGCCGCCATTCACCGGCACTGGCTTCACGTCGTCACGGGCGCACAGAGTGGCGGAGTACTACACCGATCCGATCCCGGTGCCCGTCGGTGCCGAGATGTACCGGATCACCCACGGTGCCGAGGAGTTCATCGCCCGGTTCGACGGCCAGGTGTGGCTGCGTCCGTCCGGAGGGATCTGAATCATGCGCTACCGGCTGATGGCGACCTATCAGGGCGCCCCTTACGAGGCGGGAATCGGCCCGTCGGACGGCGATGTCGTGCTGTTCGCGGCGTGCCCGCCGCCGGAGGAACTCGGCTTCGAGCCGGCCACCGGGCACTGGCGTAAGCAGCTTCGGGTCCAGGACGTGCAGGCGCTCTGGGAGTCCAGGCCGATGGCCACCTACCGAGGCCAGCGCTGCATGGTGCTCGACGATCTTGGCGACCGGCTGCACATTGCCTACCTCGGCCATGATTCCTTCCAGGCGCAGCAGCTCGGCTACTGGCAGGTGGACCGTGGCGTGTTCGAGCTGGTCACGCCGCGGGACGAGGTGACTGACCTCACCGAGGAGCGCGCGGATTACCCGGGCCATCCGGCCAGCAGCGAAGCTGAGCCGCCGGCCGCGGCAGGCTACGGGCCCGCCGCCGACGGTCATCACCCCGCCGCGGCAGGCTATGGCCCCGCGGCAGCCGACTACGGCCCCGCTGCTGCCGATCACGGCCCGGCGACGGCAGATTACGGCCCGCTGAGCACTGACTACGGCCCGGCCACGACTGACTTCGGCGTGATCTTCCCGGCCGCCGGGCTGGCGCCGGTGCCCGTCTTCGGCGACACCGCACCGCCAGACCGCTCCCCGTCCGCACCGCCGCCGGACTTCGGCACGACCGCGCTGCCCGGCCGCTCGGCCGCCACGCACCGGCCCGACTTCAACGGCGGCCCGTCGCCCCGTGAGGCGCCCCTGCCGCTTGAGGCGGCGGCACTGCGCGCGGCTTCCGCGGCTTCTCGCCCCGGCCGCAACCGGCTGGACACGCAGGCGCCATTGGCCATGCCGACCCCGCTGGCCGCGGAGGCACCACTAGCCGCAGAGGCACCACTGGCCGCCGAAGTTCCCGCGGCCAGGCAGGCACCCCTCACCACGCAGGCGCAGGCACCCCTCACCACGCAGGCACCCCTCACCACTCAGACGCAGGTACCTCTCGCCACGCAGGCACCGCTGACCTTGCAGGACATCCTGGCTCAGGCGCCTGCCGCCACCGGCGCCCCGCTGGCCACGGAGCCTCCGCAGGCCCCGGTCTTCGCTGCCGCTGCGACGGACCTGCTCGCGGCGCCGGCGGCAGCACCCGGGCTGGAGATGCCGGCGGTACCAGCGCCGCCACCAGCACTGGTGCCAGCAGATGTACCGGCCACGCCAGAGCCGCCGGCGACCCCATTGGCGGCTGCATCGCCTCGCCGCCGGAGGTCGGCCCGGTCCCGGATGGCCACCCAGCGGATCTTCACCGAGCTCGCCGCCCTCGCGGCCATCCCGGCCGCCGCCTACGCGGTCGGCGAGGAAGTGGACGGCGCGCTCTGCCTGATCGAGACGGCCGCTGGCTATGAGGTCTTCAGCGCCGCGGGCGGGGCCAGGCACGAAGTGCGCTTCTTCGAGGACGAAGAGTCAGCTTATTTCTACCTCTTCGGCGTCCTGGCCGCGGAAGCAGTCAGGACTGGCCTGCTTATCCCGCACCGATAACCTGCCGCGGTGAACTTCACGATTCGCCTGGCCGCGGCGAACGCGGGCCGGCCGTCGGGCGACGGCCCGGGCTGATCGGCCAAGCTCAGCCTGCTGGCGCGGCCGGGGCCGCCTCGTCGAGCCAGGCGCGCACGGCAGTGTCGTGCTGGCCGAGAACCGGCGGCGGCGCATGATCGCGCGCGGCCACGCCGTCGAAGCGCAGGGCCGGCCCGGGCAGCTCGATCCGGCCGAGTAGCTGGTGGTCAACCGAGATGACCAGGCCCTGGGACCGGGTCTGATCCCACTCGTAGACCTCGTCGATCGCCCGGATCGAGCCCGCGGGCACGCCTGCCTGCGCCAGTAGCGCGAGCCAGTGGGCTCGGCCGCCCGCCGCCAGTGCTCGTTCGATCTCGGCAATGAGCTCGCCGCTCCGGGCGACTCGCAGCTGATTCGCGGCGAACCGCCCGTCCGCCGGGTCGATGCCGACCACCGGCGCGAAGCGCCGCCATTGGCCCTCGTTGGCGACGGCCACCTGGATCATGCCGTCCGCGCACCGGAAGGCCCCGTACGGCACGATCGACGGGTGGTGATTGCCCGTCGCCACCGGCACCTCGCGCGCGACCGTCCAGCGGGTGCCCTGGAACGCGTGCGCGCCGACGATCGACGCCAGCAATGACGTGCGGACCACCCGCCCGAGCCCGGTAGCCGTGCGCTCGTGCAGCGCGCTGACAATGCCGAGCGCCGCGTGCACCCCGGCGAGCACATCCGCGATGGACAGCCCGGCTTTCACCGGATGATCCGCGTCCATGCCGGTGACGCTCATCAGCCCCGCCTCGCCTTGCACGATCTGGTCATAGCCGGGGCGCGCTCCCTCCGGGCCGTCATGGCCGAACCCCGTGATGGAGCAGATCACGAGCCGGGGGTTCAGCTCGTGCAGCCGCTCGCAGGAGAACCCGAGCCGGTCAAGCACCCCCGGGCGGAAGTTCTCCACCAGCACGTCGCAGCGAGCCGCCAGCCGCCAGAGCAGGTCCTTGCCCTCATCGGCGCGGAGGTCGCAGGTCACCGACTCCTTGTTCCTGTTACACGACAGGAAGTACGTGCTGTCGGGATGGGACTGCGCTCCGCCGGTCCCGGCCTGCTGGCCCGCCGCGCGCGGCGCACCCGGCCCGGCAGCGGCGAACGGCGGCCCCCAGTGCCGTGACTCGTCCCCGGTGCCGGGCTGCTCGATCTTTATCACCCGCGCGCCGAGATCGCCGAGCATCATCGTCGCGTGCGGCCCGGCCAGCGCCCTGGTCATGTCGAGCACGACGATCCCGTCCAGCGGTCCGCGCATGTCGTGTTCTCCTCCGCATTGGCGGCACCGGCCTGGCCGGTGAGTCCCTGCTGCCGACACTAGGCATCGCGACCAGGCATCGCGCAAGCTCCGCACGCCGGGCCTCGCCGGAAACTTGATCATGCCGCACCGGAAAACCGGCCGGGGCTGCCCAGAACGCACGGTGTTGGTCAAGTTCGCCCGCGTGGGCAGGCGGGGAAGTTATCGTGCAATTGCTGGCGGGGCTGACGGTCCCCCGCTCCCCAAGCAGTCCCGCCGGCACTTATTGCCAGAGTTAGTACCGGGCGCCGCCGACCCGGCAAGCATGATAGGCACCATGGCAAAGCAGACATTGATTCCGCTGACCGGTGCGCAGTACGAGATCTCCGCCGGTGACTACCGCGCCACCATTACCGAGCTCGGCGCCGGGCTGCGCCAGCTGAGTTACCGCGGCCAGCCGGTCATCTCCGAATACGAGCCCGATGAGCTGCCGCCGGCCGGCGCGGGCCAGTTGCTCGCACCCTGGCCGAACCGCGTTGACGGCGGCCGCTACAGCTTCGGCGGAACGACGCGCCAGCTGGATCTGAGCGAGCCCGCCAACGGCAATGCGATTCACGGCCTCACCCGCTGGGCCGGCTGGCAGATCAGCGAGAACGAGCCAGGCCGCGTGCTGCTCAGGCACCTGCTGCACGGTCGGCCGGGCTACCCGTTCTGCCTGGACCTGGGGGCTGAGTACCGGCTCAGCGCCGACGGCGGGCTGCAGGTCAGCATCACCGCGCGGAATGCGGGCACCAGGCCGGCCCCCTACGGCACCGGATCTCACCCGTACCTGACCGCGGGCACGCCCGCCATCGACGAGTGCGAGCTTGTGCTGCCCGCGGCCCGGTGGCTGCCGGCCGACTCCCGCGGGATACCGGCCGCGGCGCCGGAGGATGTCAACGGCACGCCGCAGGACTTCCGGATGTCCCGCACGATCGGCGCGACCAGCCTCGACCATGCGTTCACCGGCCTCGACAGGGACGCTGACGGCCTGGCCTGGGCCCGGCTCAGCACGGCGGGCAGGCAGGTGTCGTTCTGGGCCGGCCAGGGCTATCACTGGCTGCAGGTATTCACCGGGGACGCGCTGGCCGCGCCGCATCGCAGGCGCGCGCTAGCCGTCGAGCCGATGACGTGCCCGCCGAACGCCTTCGTTACGGGCCTGGACCTGATCACGCTGGAGCCGGGCAGCAGCGTGACGACCGAGTGGGGCATCCAGGTGAGCTAGCCCTGGCCCGGCCCGGCTCCCCCGGTGGCGGCACCGCCGGTACTTGATCCCCCGGTACTTGATCCCCCGGTACTGGATCTCCCGGTGCTGGGTCCTCGTTGCCCGGCCAGCCCTTCGATGCGCGCGAGGTCGGCACGGGTATCGACGTCGTCGGGGCTGCCGGTGTCGCCGCACTCCACCGGCGTAACCAGCGCCGGGTGCGCCCGGAGGAAAGGCCGCGCGCCGGTATCGCCGACAGCCAGGGCAGTTACCTCCGGCCAGTGCTCGCGGGCGATCAGCACCGGGTTGCGCGGCCTGCCGTCATAGGCCGCGACCGCGACCCTGGCGCCCGCCCGGTAGGCGGCGATGAGCCGCCGCACGGCCTCCGGCCCGACCAGCGGCTGGTCCACCAGGGCGATCACGGCCGCTTCGCAGCTGTCCGGGACCATCGCCAGCCCGGCCGCCAGCGACGAGCCCATGCCGCTGCGCCAGCCGGGGTTGTGCACGACCAGTACGCCCGGCAGGTCGACGGCCACCGCTCCGGTAACGACCACGATGGGCTGCGCGCCGCCGTCACGCAGCAGCGCGACCCCCCGGCGGGCCAGCGGCTCGCCGCGGACCTCGACGGTTGCCTTGGGCTGGCCGAGGCGGCTCCCGGCGCCCGCTGCGAGCAGGACGCCGGCGACGTAAGGCTCCACGCTTGCCCACCCTAAGGTGCCGGACCGGCCAGCGTCAGGGCCAGCGCCGGCGGCGGTCAGCCGTGGTGGATCCGCCCGGTGGTGCCGGTGAGCGGCTTGCCGGATCCGCCCCAGCGCAGCTGGATGAGCTCGGCGGCGATCGCCACCGCGGTCTCCTCCGGCGTCCTGGCCCCGAGGTCAAGCCCGATCGGCGAGCGGAGCCTGGCCAGCTCGTCCTCGGCCAGGCCGACCTCGCGCAACCGCTCCAGCCGGTCCTCGTGCGTGCGCCTGCTGCCCATGGCCCCGATGTAGGCGGCAGGCGTTCGCAGCGCCACCTCCAGCAGCGGAACGTCGAACTTGGGATCGTGGGTCAGCACGCAGATCACGGTGCGTTCATCCACCGTGATCCTGGACAGGTAGCGGTGCGGCCAGTCGGTCACCACCTCATCCGCGTCCGGGAAGCGCGCGGCAGTGGCGAAGACCGGCCGGGCATCACAGACGGTCACCCGGTAGCCGAGGAACTTGCCTGCCCTGGCGACGGCCGCGGCGAAGTCGATCGCGCCGAACACCAGCATCCGCGGCGGCGGGGCGAACGACTGCACGAAGACGCCGAGCTCGTCCCTGCGCCGCTCCCCGTCCGGGCCGTAGCGGCGCACGCCCGTGACGCCCTGGGCCAGCATGCCGCGCGCGTCGTCGTCCACGGCCTGATCCAGCCGGTCGCCGGATCCGAGCGTCTCGGCAGTGCCCACCCCCTGATCACCCGCGGGGAAGATCACCCGCCGGGCACCGGTCTTGCCGGGGCCGTCGATCACGGTGGCCACGGCCAGCGGCCTGTCGCCCCGGACGGCCGCCGCGATATCGCCCAGCTCAGGAAAGCGCTCGCGGCTGATCGGCTCGACGAAGATGTCGATGATGCCACCGCAGGTCAGGCCGACGGCGAACGCATCGTTGTCGCTCACGCCGTAGGTCTGCAGGACCGGCTGCCCGCTCTCGATGACACTGCCGGTGAGCTCGTAGACGGCGCCTTCGACGCAGCCGCCGGAGACGCTGCCGACGACCTCGCCGCCGCCGGACACGGCCAGCGCCGCACCTGGCTCGCGGGGGGCGCTGCTGAACGTGCGCACGACAGTGGCCAGGCCGAACGTCTCTCCGGCCGTCCACCACTTCACGATCGGATCCAGGATGTCTCGCACGCCGGTCCCCTCGGCACTTCTGTCGCAGTAATCCCAGGTTACGCGGAGGGCACCGCCGATGGCGATGCCCGCGATCGCCCGCGGGTTCATTCCGGCCACAGCGGCGGCCACCAGGGCACCGCCGACGGGCCCCCTTCGGCGGGTCCGCCTGGGGCTCTCGCGGGGTCCGCCAGGACGCCGTGCGGAGACCTGCGGAGACCCTGCGGACCCAGATTGACTGTGTTTGTTAGGTTAGCCTAAGCTACATTCTCCTGGCCGGGAATCCCGCCATGGACCGGATTCTGGCAGTTTAGGGAGGCAGCCGCTGTGGTCAGCAGGTCGAGGAATCTCCGCCCGCCCCGCAACGGCACGAGGCGGAGCCTGCTGCCCTTGGCAGCTCTGCTCGCACTGGCCTGCAGCCTGCTCGCCGGATGCGGCGGCGGCGCTGCCGGATCAGCCGGGAAGTCGATCACTCTCTACAGCGGCCAGCACCCGCAGACGACGCAGGCCCTGGTCAACGCGTTCGAGCAGAAGACCGGGATCGACGTCAATATCCGCCCTAACGACGAGGACACGCTGGCCGACGAGATCGTGACCGAGGGATCCCATTCCCCCGCGGATGTGTTCTTCACCGAGAACAGCCCGCCGCTTGAGCACCTCCAGCAGCAGGGACTGCTGGCGCAGGTCGACCCGGCCACGCTCGCGCGCACGCCGGCGAAGTACAACTCACCGCAAGGGGACTGGGTCGGGGTATCAGCACGGGTGAGCGTGCTCATCTACAACCCGGCCCTGATCTCGGCGAGCCAGCTGCCGACCGGGATACGCCAGCTCGCCGAGCCGAAATACCGCGGCAAGCTCGCGATCGCGCCCTCGGAGACCGATTTTCAGTCCGTCGTCACCTCAGTGCTCCACGCTGACGGCAAGGCCGCCACGCTGAGCTGGCTGAAGTCGGTGAAGGCGAACGCGGGCGGTCACGTCTACCCCGACAACGAGACGATCGCGGCAGATGTCAATTCCGGCACGGTCGCCTTCGGGGTCATCAACCAGTATTACTGGTACCGCCTGCGGGCCCAGATCGGCGCGGACAGGATTCATTCGAAAATTACTCACTTCGCCGCGCATGATCCCGGCTACGTGATCGACGTCTCCGGCGCCGCGGTGCTGAAATCGAGCAAGAACCAGGCCGCGGCGCAGAAATTCCTGGCCTTCCTGGTCAGCAAGCAGGGGCAGGAGATTATCGGCAACCCGGCCAAGTCGATCAGCTTCGAGTACCCGATCGCCTCCGGCGTGACGACCCTGGCCCCGGAGACGCCGCTAGCTCAGCTGCAGCCTTATCCGATTACGGTCGGCGAGCTCGGCGACGGGCTCACGGCCATCAATATCCTGCGCGAAGCCGGACTGCTGTGACGCCGCCGTCCGGCGCCGGGCGGCCGTAGTGGCCGCGCCGCCGGTACTCGCCACGCCCGGCCCGCTGCGGCACCGGCCCCAGGACGCCAGGACGCCTGCCGCCCGGCGGGCACGCCGCCCGGTGGCCCTGATCGTCGCCAGCGCCGCCGTAGCGGCGCTGCTCGCGCTCCCGCTCGTCTTCCTGCTGATCGAGGCGCACGGGGCCGGCACGTCGGTAGTGACCCGGTTGATCTTCCGCGGCCTGACCCGCGAGCTGCTCTGGAACACGATCCGGCTCACCCTGGTGGTCACGGCCCTCTGCGCCGTCCTCGGCACCGCGGCGGCCTGGTGCGTCGAGCGGACTGACCTGCCCGGGCGGCGGATCTGGGCGGTGCTGGTCGTGGTGCCGCTGGCCATCCCGGACTTCGTGGTGAGCTTCGGCTGGGTGTCGCTCTGGAGCTGGGTGCAGGGCTTCCGCGGCGCGGTCCTGGTGATGACGCTTGCCGTCTACCCGCTGGTCTACCTGCCGGTAGCAGCCAGCCTGCGGGCCGCCGACCCGGGCCAGGAAGAGGTGGCGCGGAGCCTGGGCACCGGCCGGGTGCGCACGTTCTTCCGGATCACGCTGCGCCAGGCGCGGGGGGCCATCCTCGGCGGCTGCCTGCTGGTCGCCCTCGTCATGCTCGCCGAGTACGGCGCGTTCGAGATCCTCGGCTACCAGACCTTCACGACCGAGATCTTCAGCGAGCTCTCTACCTCGTTCAGCCTGTCCACCGCTAGCGCCCTCTCCCTGGTGCTCGTCCTGCTCAGCCTGATCGTGCTGGCCGCCGAGGGGGTGCTCCGTGGCCGGGGGCGGGTGAGCCGGTCGGGGGCACTTGCCGCGCGGCAGATCTCGCCGCACCGGCTCGGCCGCGCGGCGACCCCCGTGCTGGCAGGATTCGCGTTGCTCATCGCGCTAGCGCTCGGGGTACCGGTCGGCGCCAGCATTTACTGGATCTTCGAGGGCGGCGCGCACTCCCTGGACGCCGTATCACTGCCCGCGGCAGCGGGCCAGACCGCGCTGTACGGCGGCGGGGCCGGTGTCATCGATACTGTGCTGGCCCTTCCCGTCGCGATGCTGGCGGTCAGGTACCCCGGCCGCGCGAGGAACATGCTGGAGCGCAGTACGTACCTGGTGCTCGCCGTGCCCGGCGTGGTGATCGCTTTCGCGCTGTCCTACTTCACCGAGCGCTATGGCAACGGGTTCCTGTACCAGAGCGCACCGCTGCTGATCCTCTGCTACGCGATCATGTTCTTCCCGCTCGCGCTGGTCGGCGTCAAGGCATCCCTGGCGCGGGCGCCCGTCAGCCTGGACGAGGTAGCCCGCTCGCTCGGGCAGCGCAGGCTGGCCGTGCTCTGGCGGGTGACCCTCCGGCTGACGGGACCGGGCCTGGCGGCTGCGTTCTGCCTGGTGTTCCTGTCGGTGGTCACCGAGCTCACCGCGACCCTGCTGCTGATCCCGACCGGCGCGGCGACCCTGGCCACCCAGTTCTGGGTCTACGAGCAGAACGTTTCCTATGGCCAGGCGGCCCCGTTCGCGCTCGTCATGATCGCGGTGGCCGCGGTGCCGAGTTATGTGCTCGGGCGGTTCTTCGATCGCTCCGCGCACGCGCGAAGATAGATGGCATGACACAGCTCGCCGTGACCGGCCTGTACAAGGCGTTTGGCAGCCTTCCGGTCCTGACCGGCGTGGATCTGGAGGTGCCGGCCGGGTCGCTGACCGCCATCCTCGGGCCGTCCGGCAGCGGGAAGACCACGCTGCTGCGGGTGCTGGCCGGCTTCGAGCGCGCCGACGGCGGCACGGTCACGATCGGCGACATCATGGCGGACGGGCCGGGCGTGCACATGGGGCCGGAACGGCGGCGGATTGGCTACGTCCCGCAGGAGGGCAGCCTTTTCCCGCACCTCACCGTCCAGGGCAATGTCGGATTCGGGATCCCGGCCAGAGAACGCCGCGGGCGCCGGACGGCCGACCTGCTGGACGCGGTCGGGCTGGCCGGCCTCGCGAAGCGCTATCCGCATCAGCTCTCCGGCGGCCAGCAGCAGCGGGTGGCGCTGGCCCGGGCCATGGCGATCCGGCCGGAGATCGTGCTGCTCGACGAGCCCTTTGCCTCGCTCGACGCGAACCTGCGCGCCAGCGTCCGTGCCGACGTGCAGCAGTTGTTCCGGGAAACCGGCATCACCGCCGTCCTGGTCACCCATGACCAGGACGAGGCGCTGTCCATCGCCGACCGGGTCGCGGTCCTGCGCGACGGGAAGATCGCCCAGTGCGCCGCGCCGCAGGACCTCTACGTCCGCCCGGTGGACGCCGACCTGGCCCGGTTCATCGGCGATGCGAACCTGATCGACGGGAAGCTGGCAGAGTCCGCCGGCCCGGCGGGCCCGGCCCGATCCGCGGGGCACCCCGACGGGGCCGGGCCAGCCGGTTCCGCGGCTGCCGAGGTTGACACCGTCTTCGGCCGGCTCCCCGTATCACCCGGCGGCCGGGCCGCGTCGTCACCCGGCCCGGTGACCGTCCTGATCCGGCCCGAGCAGCTGGAGCTCCAGCCGTCCGGGGCAGGCGGTCCCGGCTGCCTGTCCGGCACGGTCCTGTCGTACGGCTACCACGGTCACGATGCCGTGGTGCGGGTCCAGCCCGAGAACGACTCCGGCACGCCGGTGATCGTGGTCAGGACCGTCGGCGGCATCCGGCTGGCGCCCGGGTCCCCGGTCACGGTGCGCGCGCGGGGGCCGGTCATCACCTGGCCCCGCGACTAGCCCCGGCCGGGGCGACGGGTGCGCGGATGCTGCGCAGCGCGAGGGCCGTGTCCAGGGCGGCTACGACCGCGTCCCAGCCCTTGTCCTCACTGCTGTCCGCGAGCCCGCACCGGTCTACTGCCTGATCCAGGGTGTCGCAGGTAAGTACGCCGTTGCCGATCGGCGTGCCGGTATCAAGCGCTGCCCGGGTCAGCCCGTAGGTCACCGCGTCGCAGACGTAGTCGAAGTGCGGCGTGCCACCGCGGATCACCGCTCCGAGGCAAGCCACGGCGTCGTTCCTGGTGGCGAGCTCAGCCGCAACCACGGGCAGCTCGACCGCGCCGGGGACCCGGATGACCAGCGGGTTGCCGATCCCGCAGGCAGCGGCGGCGGCTACCGCCCGGTCCAGCAGGCTGTCGGTGATCGCGGCATGCCACCGGGTGGCGACGATGGCCAGGCTGAGCCCGGCTCCTTCAACCACCTGGCCTGCCGGGCGCCCCTGGCCGCTCATCGCGTCCCCGCCGGGCTGGGCCGTGGCGCGGTGACCGTCGCGGCGCCGGCGTTCGGCAACGGCCGGGCATCGGGGTCCGGGGGGAGGTTGTCAATCTCATGACCCAGCCTGTCGCGCTTGGCCTTGAGATAGCGCAGGTTGTCCGGTGTCGGGGTTACCGGCAGCGGCACCCGGCCGGTCACCTTGATGCCGAACCCGGACAGCCCGCTGACCTTAGCCGGATTGTTAGTCAGCAGCCGCAGCGAGCGGACCCCGAGGTCGGCGAGCATCTGCGCGCCCGTGCTGTACTCGCGCGCATCAACCGGCAGGCCGAGTTCGGTGTTCGCGTCCACGGTGTCGGCGCCGCCATCCTGCAGCTGGTAAGCGCGAAGCTTGCTGACCAGCCCGATACCGCGGCCCTCGTGGCCGCGCAGGTACAGCACGATGCCGCGGCCCTCGGCTGCGATCATCGCCATCGCCGCCGCCAGCTGGTCGCCGCAGTCGCAGCGCTGCGAGCCGAACACGTCCCCGGTAAGGCACTCCGAGTGCATCCGCACAAGTACGCCGTCCGCACCGTGCCCGCCGCTGTGCGCGGGCGCGTCCCCATGGCCCGGCGCGCCAATGGCAGGCGGGCGGCCGTTGGCAGGCAGGCCGCTGTTGGCAGGCAGGCCGCCGTTGACAGGCAGGCCGCCGTTGACAGGCAGGCCGCCAGGCGTCGTGCTGCCCTCGCCGGGGACACCGATGTCGCCGAGGACCAGGGCGAGATGCTCCATGCCGTCGACCGAGCTCAGGTACCCGAACGCGCGCCATTCGCCGGACTGGTTCGGCATCCTCGTCTCGACGACGCGGCGGACCATACGCTCGGAGTGCCGCCGGTACTCGATCAGCTGCGCAATCGAGATCAGCGCCAGCCCGTGCTCGTCCGCGAAGGCCCGCAGGGCCGGCAGCCTGGCCATCGAGCCGTCATCGTTGACCACCTCCGCCAGCACGCCGACCGGGGCAAGCCCGGCCAGCCTGGCCAGGTCGACCGCCGCCTCGGTGTGCCCGGGCCGGCGCAGCACGCCGCCCTCGTGATACCGCAGCGGGAAAATGTGCCCCGGCCGGACCAGCTCATAGGGCTCGGTCGCCGAGTCCACCAGGGTCCGCACGGTCCTGGCCCGGTCGGCCGCCGAGATCCCGGTGGTGACCCCGTCGCGCGCATCCACGCTGACGGTGAACGCGGTCCGCATGCGCTCCTTGTTCTGCGCCGTCATCAGCGGCAGCTGGAGCCGGTCGAGTTCCTCGCCTGGCATCGGCACGCAGATCACGCCGCTGGTGTGCCGGATGGTGAACGCCATCAGCGCGGCGGTCGCCTTGCTGGCGGCGAAGATGATGTCGCCCTCGTTCTCCCGGTCCGCGTCGTCGACGACGACGACCGCGCGCCCGGCGGCGATATCCGCGATGGCCCGCTCAACGTCATCCAGCCTGGTACCGGCCGCTTCCGGCGCCCCGCCGATCATGACCTGGCCCCGGCGCCGAGCAGCTTCTCGACGTATTTGGCGATCATGTCGACCTCCAGGTTCACAGTCTCGCCGGCCTGCTTGCGGCCGAGCGTGGTCCGCGCCAGCGTCTCGGGAATCAAGCTGACCTCGATCCACCCCGGCTCGCCGGGCTGGGCAGGCTCGCCGGGCTGGGCAGGCTCGCCGGGCTGGGCAGGGCTGCAGGGCCGCCCGGCTGGGCAGGGCCGCCCGGCTGGGCAGGGCCGCCCGGCTGGGCAGGGCCGCTGCTGGCCGCCGAGACGGTCAGGCTGATCCCGTCCACCGCCACCGAGCCTTTTTCGACGACATAGCGCAGCAGCCCTGGCGGCATGCTGATCCGGACGACGTCCCAGTGCGCCGCCGGCCTGCGGCCGGTGATCGTGCCCGTGCCGTCGACATGGCCCTGCACGAGGTGCCCGCCGAGGCGGCCGTCCAGCCGCAGCGACCGCTCCAGGTTCACCACCGCCCCGGGTCCGAGCTCGCCGAGCCCGGACCGGCTGAGGGTCTCCCCCATCACGTCGGCGGTGAACGTGCCACCGGACATGGCGGTGACCGTCAGGCAGACGCCGTTGACCGCGATCGAGTCACCGGTCGCGGCGCTGGCCGTTACCCCCGGGCCGCGCACGGTGAGCCTGGCGGCGTCACCGAGCCTTTCCAGCACGACGACCTCGCCGAGCTCTTCCACGATTCCGGTGAACACCGCGTCCTCCTCGGAGCTGCCAGTTCTGACGCAGGCTCCGGGGACGCAAAGATGCGCAGGCACGGCGGACAGGCCCTCGCGGGCCGCGCCGTGCGCGTGCTTCCTCCCATCCGGACTTTCACCGTCGGTCCCGGAATTCCACCGGATCAGCCGGCCGATGGCATCGGCCGGGTCGCGGACTATCACCGCCGGCTCGGAGTTACACCGACCCCGGAGCACGCGTTGTTTGCAGGAACCAGTCTGCCACGGCTGCTATTCCGCCGCTATTGCGCCACTCAGCCCGGCCGACTGGCCTGCCAGGCTCACCCCGGGCACGGGGCCGCAGGGCCGGCCCCGGCGGCGCTGGTCACGCCAGCAGCGGGCTCATCCCGGCGGCACCTCTTATCCCGGCGGCGCCTCTTATCCCGGCGACGCCGCTGGCCCCGGCGGCACCGCTGGCCCTAGCAACACCTCTCGCCCCGGCGGCACTGCTGGCCCCGGCGGTATCTCTCATCCCGGCGG
The DNA here is from genome assembly GCA_963707065.1 of uncultured Actinomycetes bacterium. Lineage (GTDB taxonomy): Bacteria > Actinomycetota > Actinomycetes > Streptosporangiales > Streptosporangiaceae > Palsa-506. The sequence goes on along the minus strand of CAVPPJ010000005.1, from coordinate 271,706 downwards.
CGCGGAGACTTCGGCTATCCGGCGGGTGAGGAAGTCACGCTCGGCGGAGTTGTCAGTCAGCTCCAGCGCCGCCTGGTAGGCGCATACTGCCTCGCCGCGGCGGCCGAGGCGGCGCAGCAGGTCCGCCTTGGCCGCCGGAAGGTAGCGGTAGCCGGCCAGCCGCCCGTCCAGCTCAAGCTCGCGGATCTCGGCCAGCGCCGGTTCCGGCCCGTCGGCCATGGCCAGGACGACGGCGCGGTTCAGCGCGACCACCGGCGAGGGCCAGGCGCGCAGCAGCTCCCCGTACAGCTGGAGCAGCTGCGGCCAGTCGGTCTGGCCGTAGCTGGGCGCCTCGGCGTGCAGCGCGGCGATCGCGGCCTGCAGCGCGAACCGCCCGGGGCAGCCGCCGCGCAGCGCACCGGGCACCAGCGCGGCGCCCTCGTCGATCGCCGCGCGATCCCACCGGGAGCGGTCCTGCTCCTCAAGCAGCAGCAGCCGGCCGTCCGCATCGGCGCGGGTGGCCCGGCGCGCGTCGGTCAGCAGGAGCAGCGCCAGCAGCCCGCGTACCTCCCGCTCGTCCGGCATAAGCGCGCCGATCATGCGGGCCAGCCCGATGGCGCGGTCCACCAGGTCGGCGCGGACGAGGTTCTCCCCCGCCGGGGCCGTGTGGCCGGTGGTGTACAGCAGGTGGACGACCGTGAGCACGGCATCCAGCCGGTCCGGCAGCTCCGCGGCGGCGGGCACCCGGTAGGTGATGCGGGCGGCGGAGATCTTCTTCTTGGCCCGGGTCACCCGGGCAGCCATGGTCGGCTCGGACACCAGGAAGGCCTGGGCGATCTCGGCCGTCGTCAGGCCGCAGACCAGCCGCAGGGTCAGCGCCACCTGCGCCTCCCTGGCCAGGGCCGGATGGCAGCAGGTGAAGACGAGCCGGAGCCGGTCGTCGGCGATCACGTCATCCTCCGCCTGGCCGCCTGCACGGACCTCGCCGCCCGTCCCGGCCTCGCCGCCCGGACCGGTCAGCGCGCCTCCGGCCGACGGCGAGTCAGGCTCGATCAGCAGCGGAAGCTTCGAGCGCAGTGTCCGGTCGCGGCGCAGCATGTCGAGCGCCCGGTGCCGGGCTGTCGTGGTCAGCCAGGCACCGGGGTTACGCGGGATGCCCTGCCTCGACCAGGCGTCCAGCGCGGCCACGTAGGCGTCCTGAACGCATTCCTCGGCGAGGTCGATATCGCGCGCGACGCGCGCCGTCGCGGCGAGCACGAAGGCCCACTCGCGACGGTGCGCGTCGGCAACGGCGTCGGCAACGACATTGGCCACCACGGCTTTACCCGCCGTGGCCGGGCCGGCCACGGCGTCCCCGCCTGCGGCATCCCCGCCCGCGGCCATGCCGGTCACGACAGCAGGACTCAGCCGCCGGAGGTGTCCATCACCGGACGCACCTCGACGCCGCCATACGGCGCCGGGCAGAGCTTGGCGATGTCCAGGGCGTGGTCCAGGTCACGGGCCTCGATCAGGTAGAAGCCGCCGAGCGCCTCCTTGGTCTCGGCGAACGGGCCGTCGGTGACGACGTCGCCGCGGATCGACGTGGCGGTGGGAGTGGGCTGGAGGGCCTCGCCGCCCAGGATCTTCCCGCCCTTCTCGCCGACCTGCTCCGCGAAGCGCCCGTGCGCCTCCATCGCGGTCTGCCACACCTCTTGCGACGCATCCGCGTATGAGCTCTCGTTCTCGTAGATGAGGATCACGTACTGGGTCATGCCATCTCCTTCGCAGTCTCTCGGTGCCGGACCGGGCGCTGGCGGCTCCGGCCCGTACTTCTACGACGAACGGCCGGGCCCGGATCGACAAGACGTTGTCAAGATTCTCGCTGATCCGGGCGACTGCCCAGGCCTGCGCCCGGCGGCCCGCGAATGGCAGGAAAAGTGGGATTAACGTCATTGCCGTCATAACCGGCAGCACCGACGATGGGAGCATGCTCACCCGCACCGTCCTGATCGCCGCGTTCGACGGCGTGCAGAGCCTCGACGTGACCGGGCCGCTGGAGGTGTTCACCGGGGCCGGCCGCTACGCGGCGGCCCGCGGGACGGGCCTGCCCGGCTATCAGGTGCAGGTTGCCAGTCTCGGCGGCCTGCCGGTTCGCACCTCCAGTGGGCTCACCATCGTTCCCGGCACCGACCTGCGGACTGTGCGGGCGGCGCACACACTCGTCGTGCCGGGCGGGGAGGGAACCCTGGATCCGGAACCTGAGCTGATCAGCTGGCTGCGCAGGCATGCAACGGAGATGGCTCGTATCACCTCTGTCTGCACCGGGGCCTTCCTGCTCGCCGAGGCCGGCCTGCTGGCGGGCCGGCGGGTGACGACCCACTGGTCAGCCAGCGATGCGCTGGCGCGGCGCTTTCCCGAGGTGACGGTCGACCCGGAGCCGATCTACATCAGGGACGGCAACATCGTGACCTCGGCCGGGGTGACGGCCGGGATCGATCTCGCCCTGGCGCTCGTCGAGGAGGACCTCGGCCGGGACGCGGCGCTGACCGTGGCCAGGCACCTGGTCGTGTTCCTGCGGCGCCCCGGCAGCCAGGCCCAGTTCAGCGCGCAGCTGCGGGCGCAGGTGGCGCAGCGGCAGCCGCTGCGCGATGTGCAGCAATGGATCACCGAGCGGCCGGCCGCGGACCTGTCCGTCGGCAGCCTCGCCAGCCGGGCCGGGCTGTCTCCCCGGCAGTTCGCCCGTACCTTCGCCGCCGAGACCGGCATGACGCCCGGCAAGTACGTTGCCGGGGTCCGGCTGGAGGCCGCGCGGCGGCGGCTGGAGGACACCGGCGACGGGATCGGGCAGGTCGCCCGCCGCTGCGGCTACCGGACCGCGGAGGCGATGCGGCGCGCCTTCGTCAGCGCGCTCGGCGTCTCGCCGGCCGGCTACCGCGACCGGTTCTGACATTCCGGAAGGTCCCGGCCAGCAGAGTCCTGGCCATCACAGGAAAGGAAGTCCCCCGTGCAGATCGCGATCCTGCTGTACGACCGGCTCACCGCGCTGGACGCCGTCGGGCCCTATGAGGTGCTGGCCCGGCTGCCCGGGGCAACCGTGGTCTTCGCGGCCGAGCGGCCGGGCCCAGTGCGCGCCGATACCGGGATGCTCGCGCTGACTGCCGACGCCGCGCTCGCCGACGTACCGCACCCTGACATCGTGCTGGTGCCAGGCGGCCCCGGCGCCGACGATCAGATGACCGACGGCGCGGTGCACGAGTGGCTGCGGGCGGCCGACGCCGCGAGCAGCTGGACGGCCTCGGTCTGCACGGGTTCGCTCATCCTGGCCGCCGCCGGGCCGCTGGCCGGCCACCGGGCCACCTCGCACTGGCTGGCCCTGGACCAGCTGGCCGAGCTCGGCGTGACGCCGGTCAGCCAGCGCGTCGTGATCGACGGGAAGTTCATCACCGCCGCGGGAGTCTCCGCGGGCATCGACATGGCCCTGGGGCTCGCCGGGCGGATCGGCGGCAAGGAGCTGGCGCAGTCCATCCAGCTGGGCATCGAGTACGATCCGCAGCCGCCCTACATGGCGGGCTCCCCCGGGAAAGCCCCGCGTGACCTGGTCGCCAGCATGCGCGCCCGCAGCCGGCAGGCCAGGACCGCCGGCTAGCGCTCAGTCCGGCCCGCCGGCGCTGCCGCCGGGCCGGTGCTGCCGGTCGCGCCGTTGCTCTCGGCTAGTGCACGGAGCGTGCGGACGGCCGCCGCCGGATCGTCGGCCGAGTAGACGGCGGAGCCCGCGACGAACACGTCCGCGCCCGCCTCGGCGCAGCGCCCGATCGTCTCCTCGCTCACGCCGCCGTCCACCTGCAGCCAGATCGCCGTCCCGTAGCCCGCGACGAGCTCACGGGCCCGGCGGACCTTGGACAGCACCAGATCGAGGAAGGGCTGCCCGCCGTACCCGGGCTCGACGGTCATCAGCAGCAGCATGTCGAGCTCGGGCAGCAGGTCGGCGTACGGCTCCACCGGAGTGGCCGGGTTGATCCCGAGCCCGGCCCGGGCGCCCGCTGCCCTGATCGCCCGCAGCGTCCGCACCGGTCCGCTGGCCGCCTCGGCATGGATCGTCACGTTCCGTGCCCCGGCCTCGGCATAGCCCGGCGCCCACCGGTCGGGGTCCTCGATCATCAGGTGACAGTCCACCGGCAGTTCCGCGTGCTTGAGCAGCGCCTCGACGACCGGCAGCCCGATGGTGAGATTCGGCACGAAGTGACCGTCCATGACGTCCACATGGAGCCAGTCGGCCACGTCGGCCACCGCCGCGGCCTCGTCGGCAAGCCTGGCGAAGTCTGCGGCCAGAATGCTGGGCGCGATCTGCATGGTCATCTCACCGGCAAGTGTAGGGACCGGCATGCGAGACTGGCTGCCCGGCCCAGCAGCGGCGAGCTGGCGCCCGGGAAATGTCACTGCCCCGGGATAGCGTTCGATCCTGTATTCGAATCCCCACTCCGGCGAGGAGGCCGCGACTTTGACTTCTCAGGCATCAGTCAGCCCCGAGGCACCGAGCAGGCTGCTGGACCGCGTTCGCAAGCTGCTCGCGAAGGCAGAGGACGAGAGCGTCACGCCGCCCGAGGCCCAGGCCCTGACGGCCAAGGCCGCGGAGCTGATGGCCAAGTACGGGATCGACCGGGCACTGCTCGCCGCCGACCAGCCGGAGACCGACCAGCCGGATAACCGCATCCTGGATATCGACAACCCCTGGGCGCGGGTGAAGGCGCACCTGCTGTGCGGGCTCGGATCGGCACTGCGCTGCCAGTGCATCGTGCTGACCGGGACGAGGCCGGGCACCAGGATCCACATGTTCGGCTATGCATCGGACATCGAGCGGACGGACCTGCTGTACACCTCCGTACTCGTCCAGATGTGGCACGGTCTGGTCGGCGCCCAGGTGCCGGCCTGGAGCAGCAGCCCGCGAGCCTGGCGGCGCAGCTGGCTGCTCGGTTTCGCGACCGCCGTAATCTCCCGGGTCCGCGCGGCGGAGCACGCGGCGACCAGCCAGGCGACCTCGCCGAGCACCGCGTCGGGCTCGCGGACGGCCCTGGTCCTTGCCGACCGGAGCCAGCTGATCCGGCGCAATGTCGAGCAGGCCTATCCGGTGACCCGCAACGCCAGGATCACCTACAGCGGCAGCGGCTACGGGGCCGGCTACGCCGAGGGCCAGCGGGCCGACATCGGCGGCAGCAAGCTGGCCGGCGGCCGGGGCCGGTCCCTCACCAGCGCGCCCAGCTGATGGGGCTACCGGGTCAGTCCCGCGCAGAACACCAGCCCCGTGAGGAGCAGGGTTCGCAACGGGCCAGACTCGGTCTAAACCGGCGAGTGCGCAGGCACCGTAGCTGAGCTAACGGGCCGAATGACTGCGCCCGATCGGACGCCGGCGGGTATGTCGCGATGCTCCGGTAGCAGCACGCCGATTACCTCGGCCATGGCGCAGGCGCCTCCGGCCGCTACTTCGGGTGCGGTTTCCTGCCTGCCACCACTGGGCAGGAGCACGGTCGGGGCTAAGCGGGAGCACGGTCGAGTACTGAGGAGCATCGATGCGCGCAACTGCGTCCCCGCGGCGGGCGGCAGCGCTAGCCGCCGCCACGGCGCTGGGCGTGCTGGGGCTGACTGCCCTGCCGGCCGCGGCAGGTTCCGCCAAGGCGGCGGCCGGGGCGGCGGCGGCCGGGCAGCCGCGGCGGGCGGACCGCTCAAACGTCGGGGCGACTCACTCGCCCCAGTTGCTGCGCCAGCTCGCGGGCCCCCGGGGGGGCGTCGCGCCGACGCGTTCCGGGCAGATGGCGTCGTCGGCAATCACCGGGGGCATCGCGGGGGACGCGCAGGGAGTCGACGTCGCGTCCTACCAGCATCCGGGAGGAGGCGCGATCGGCTGGACGAATGTCGCCGCGGCCGGGGTCCAGTTCGCCGCGGTCAAGGCCACCGAGGGAACCTACTACCGGAACCCGTATGCGCTCAACGACCTGGCGGAAGCCAAGGCCGCCGGGCTAGCGGTGGACGCCTACGCGTTCGCCATCCCGAATGGCAACGGCGGCCGCCGGAGTGCGACGGCACAGGCGAACTATCTTCTTCGTTACCTGGGCACCGACAGCAGGACCGTGCCGATCTTGCTGGATATCGAATATGACCCTTACGTCAATAGCGACCACACCAACGAGTGCTACGGCCTCAGCCGGGCGGCCATGGTGTCCTGGATATCCGCGTTCGACGCCAGGATCCACCGCGAGACCAGCCGGCTTCCGGTCATCTACACTCCGCCGTCGTGGTGGAGCACTTGCGCAGGCGGCAGCACCGGATTCAGGCGGCTCCCGCTGTGGGACCCCGACTACACGAACGCGGCAAGCCCCGCATTGCCGGCCGGGTGGCGCCACTGGTCTATCTGGCAGTACACCAGCGCCGGCACCGTGAACGGGATTAACGACCCCGGGCACACCGACCTTGATCAGCTCAACCCGGGCGTGATCGCCTTGCTCGATCCCGGGCACCAGCGGGGCACCGCGGGCCGTCCGGTCGACTGGCTGCTGAAGCGCGCGGAGCCGGTGCCGAGCCAACGGCCGTCGTTCTCGGCGAGCGGGCTGCCGGCCGGGATCTCCGTCCATACCCGGGGCCGGCTCACCGGCTCACCTGACCGGCCCGGGACCCATCGGGTGAAGGTGACCGCGACCGGCCGCGGCGGTGCCTCCGGGTCAGTCTCGTTCACCTGGACAGTGCGGTCGGCTGCTGGTGAGGGTCTCACTGGGCGCGTGCGCCTGCACGGAGAGAGGTAACTGCCGGCACGACGCGGGGTAACCGGTGCCAGACGGGACGGCGCCCGGCGCGCCGGGCGTCCCGGCCGCCGGCGGTCACCACCCGGCGGCAGGGCAGTCCCGGGTCATGGCATCGGAGGTCATGACATCGGACGTCATGACACTGAGGTCGTGGCATCGGACGTCATGACACTGAGGTCGTGGCATCGGAGGTCATGACATCGGAGCGGTCCGCCGGAGGAGCGCAAGGAAGATCCCGTCGGTGCCGTGCCGGTGCGGCCAGAACTGCGCGTACAGCCCGTCAGCAGCCGGGCAGCGCAGGCCGGGCACCTCAGGGAGCAGCGCGGGCGCGTCGATTACCTCGACGCCGCCGCGTGCCGCCAGCACGGCGGCCACGATGCCGCGAGTCTCGGCCAGGTGCGGGGAGCAGGTGACGTAGGCGACCACGCCGCCGGGCCTGGCCGAGTCGAGGGCAGCGGCCAGCAGCCCGCGCTGCAGCGCGCCGAGTTCAGCGACATCCGCCGCCGTCCGCCGCCAGCGTGCCTCTGGCCGGCGGCGGAGCGCGCCGAGCCCTGAGCACGGCACATCGGCGAGCACCCGGTCGAACGTCCCGCGCGGCCAGGCGGGCACGGTCCCGTCGGCCACCACGACCCCGGCCCGGCCGGTGCCGGCCGTGGCGGCACGGACCAGCCTGGCCCGGTGCGGGCGCACGTCCGCGGCGAGCAGGCGCGCTTCCCGCCCGGCCGCCAGCCCGGCCAGCAGCCGCGCCTTGCCGCCCGGCCCGGCGGACAGGTCCAGCCACCGGCTGTCCCGGCCGTGCGCATCCGCCCGCGTCAGTGCCAGCGCCGCGAGCTGGCTTGCCTCGTCCTGCACCGCCGCGCGGCCCTGCGCCACGGCGGCGATGGCGGCCGGGTTTCCCTCCGCCAGATATGCGCCGAACGGGGACCACCTGGCCAGTCCGGCACCAGCAGTGCGGAGTTCCTCCTGGCTGGCGAGGCCGGGCGTCGCGCAAAGGGTCACGGCGGGCCGGGTGCCGTCCGCCGCCAGCGCGGCCTCCGTCTCGGCCATGTCGCCGCCAGCGTCCTCGCCCAGCGCGTCACGCAGCGCGGCCACGATCCAGCGCGGGTGGCTGTACCTGATGGCCAGGTACCCGATCGGATCCGCTGCCCGGCTGGGCGCGGCGATCTCGATCCAGGAGTCAAGGTCGCGCGTCGCCACCTTGCGGAGCACGGCGTTGACGAACCCGGCCGGGCGGTGGCCGGCCACGTCCCTGGCGAGATCGACGGAGGTCGCAACGGCTGCGTGGGCGCCGATCCGGGTGGCGAGAAGCTGATGCGCGCCGAGGCGGAGTACCTGGCGGACCGGCAGGTCGATCTGATCGAGGCCACGGTCGCTGCAGACGGCCAGGATCGCGTCGTAGGTGCCCTGGCCGCGCAGCGTCCCGTAGGCGAGTTCGGTGGCCAGCGCCGCATCCCGGCCGGCCAGCCGCCGCTCCCTCAGCACGGACGGGAGCATCAGGTTCGCGTAGGCATCACGCTCGGCCACGGCCCGCAGGACGTCGAAGGCGGCCGACCGCGCCGGGTCCGCCGTCGGGCGCCGGGAACCGGTGGCCCGGGCCGCCGCAGCGGACCGGGCGGCGCCGGACTGATTCGCAGACGCCGGGCGGGGCCGGGCTGCCTGCCGGTCCTGCGGAGCCCGGCGGGACCGGGCTGCGTCCCGGTCGGCCGGGCTGGCAGGGCGGGAGGCCGGGCTCCCGCGCCGGGCAGGCTTGCGTGATGGCGGCGTCATGCCAGCCTGGCCCCGGCCGGCGAGAGCCCGCGCAGCCCTCTGGCCCAGTCGGCGGCGTGCATGCGCCGCTTGCCGTCCGGCTGCACGTCACCGAGTTCGACTGGCCGGGATCCGGTGCCGACGATGACCCGGGAACTGCTGACCCGCAGCTCCCCCGGGTCAAGCGGGGGGCCGGCGTCTGCCGCGGCAGCGCTCGCCAGCGGCCCGAGCTTGAGCCTGGTACCCGCCAGGTCGGTCCACGCGCCCGGCTGCGGCGTGCAGGCACGGATCACGCGGTCGATCGCCATGGCCGGCTGTGCCCAGTCGACTCGCGCGCGTTCTGGCGTGATCTTGGGCGCCAGGCTTACCCCGTCCGGCGGCTGCGGCCGCGCCGTGAGCTGCCCTGATTCGATCCCGTCCATCGTCGCGACCAGCAGCGCCGCGCCGGACTGGGCGAGCCTGGCCAGCAGGTCGCCGGCCGTGTCGGCGGGCTGGATCGGCTCGGTGACCATCCCGAACACCGGGCCGGCGTCAAGTTCCGCGACGAGCCGGAAGGTGGTGGCACCAGTGATGTCGTCTCCGTGCATGATGGCGTGCTGCACCGGCGCGGCGCCGCGCCAGGCCGGCAGCAGCGAGAAATGCAGGTTGACCCAGCCATGCGCGGGGATGTCCAGGGCAGCCTGCGGGATCAGCGCGCCATAGGCGGTCACCGCGCAGCAGTCAGGCGCGATCTGGCGCAGCCGGTCCAGGAAGTCAGGATCCCGCGGCCTGGCTGGCCTGAGCACCTCAAGGCCAGCCGATGCGGCGTGCTGCGCGACCGGGCTCGGGGCGACCCGCCGGCCCGGCCGGCGGGCGCGTCCGGCCGCGTGACCACGGCGGCGATCTCGTGCCCGGAATCCATCAGCGCGGCGAGCGAGGGGACGGCTGCCTCGGGGGTGCCGGCGAAGACCAGGCGCATCTGGCTAGTAGGCCTTGCCGCGGATGGGATGCGGCGAGGCCTTCACCGTCGGCATGGGCTCTCCCCACCACTGCGCGGCGCGGATCTCCTTCATGGCCAGCTTCCGCTGGGCCGCGTCGAGCCGGTCGATGAAGAGCACGCCGTCGAGATGATCGGTCTCATGCTGCACGCAGCGGGCGAGGTGCCCGGAGCCCTCCAGCCTGACCGGCTCGCCATGCATGTTGAATCCCGTCGCCACCACGCCGAGGGCGCGCTGGGTCGGGTAGGCGAGACCGGGAAAGGACAGGCAGCCCTCATCATCGGTTTCCTGCTCCGCGGACAGGTCAAGCGACGGGTTGATCAGGTGGCCAAGCTCGTCGTCGACGAAGTAGGTGAAAACCCGCAGTCCTACCCCGATCTGCGGTGCGGCCAGGCCGACCCCCGGCGCGTCCAGCATGGTCTCGGTGAGGTCCCTGACCAGCCTGCGCAGCTCGGCATCGAAGTCGCGCACTGGCTCGGCCGCCGTGCGCAGCACCGGGTCGCCGAACAGGCGTATCGGCATGACGCTCAACAGACTTCCCTTTCCGGAGGACGATAGCTACGAATCGCTAGCCGCTCAGTCTACGAAGGCTGGCGGCCCGCGCCAGCCGATGGCGACCTGGCCTTGAACGCGGCCTTGCGGGCGGCTCTGGCAACGGCCGGATTCGGATGATGATCACTCAGTGCCGTCAGCAGGTCGGTCACGCCGGGATGGCTGACCTGCCAGAGGCCGGCCACGATCTCAGCCTGGGCGTCCGGCGGCAGTTCCGGCAGCAATTCGGCTACCACGTCCCGCGGATCTGCCTCCTCGAGCAGGCCCGCCCCCAGGTCGACGAGCAGCCAGGTCCGGTCCTCCGGTCCCAGGTCAGCCTCCTCGCCGTGCTCGTGCAGCCAGACCGCAGCGTGCGCGCGCAGCACGGGCTCGTCCATGGCCGCCCGCACGGCCGGGACCGCATCGCTGCCGATCCGGTCCAGTACCGCGAATGCAGCCCCCCGCAGCCCCGGGGAGCCGCCGCCGGCCGCCCGGATCAGCTCGGCCGCGGCCCGGGACGGGGTCCGCGCCCGCAGCCAGGCGGCGATCTCCGCTTCGCCGTCCTCCGCGTCGCAGCTGGCCAGGGCGGCCAGCAGGCCGGGCGCGCCGTCCCGGCCGCCGCCGCCGAGGACCGGCACATGCCAGCCTTGCGACCGGAGCCTCCGATGCACGCCCCAGATGCCGAGCGGTGACAAGGTGACGGTCAGCCCGCCTGCCGACTCATCGGTGCCGAGTTCCACGACGCCGAGGTCGGCGAGCGCCTCCAGCGCCCAGGACAGCGCCGCCGCCTCATCGTGGCCTGCCTCGTGCTGCGGCTCGCCCGGCTTGCGGCCGGTGCCGGCCGCTGCCGCATAAGCGTCGAAGAGGCCTTCCATCCGGACCGGCCCGCCGACCGTGTACAGCGCCGTCGCCAGCCCGTCCAGGTCCTCGGCGCCGAGCATCACGTCAAGCGCGCCGTGCCAGGCGGCCAGCACTTCCTCTGCGTCTCCTGAGGCGAGCACGTCCGCGCGGACCGCTAGCTCACCGGGGTCGCCGGGCCGGCGGTTCATCCCGGTGGCGGTGGCCACCCGCCAGGCCGCGTCCACCTCGCCGGGGGTCAGTTCCAGGTCAGCGGCCGCACCAGCGGCAGCGTCGGGGGGCAATGCGCTGCCCGCGGCGATGCCGCGGCCGCTGGCTGCCCAGCGCGCTAGGTCGCGTGCAGCCCGCAGCAGCGGCGCGACGCGGGCCGCAGCCGCAAGTTCCTCCCGCGGCGCCAGGCGCACCGGCGGCAGCCGCGGAATCTGGTCACGCTGGCGCTGCGATGCTCCGATGCCGCGGGCGGCCTCGGCAGCTGCGCGGCCGGGATGCGGCTGGCCGGCCCTCGCATTCGGGGTCCTTCGTGAGGTGGCCACCCAAGCAACCCTACGGCCTCCGGCGCCGTACTCCGATCAGCCCGGCCTCAGATCAGCTCGGCCGGGTCGAGCTGCAATCGCACGACGCCGGCGTCCTTCCGCGCGCTGCGGACTGCCTGCGCGGCCCGCAGGGCGGCGGCCAGCGCCATGCCGCCGGGCCTTGGCACCCGGATCAGCGCCCTGACCGGTTCCTCGCCCGGCGCGACGCTGGCCGGGCCGGAGTCTTCTGCGGCAGGCACCGGCCCGAGCACGTCCGCGCCGTCTGGCAGGACGGCGGCGGCCAGCACCGCCCGGACTGCTGAGGCGGGCCCGGTGAGTGCCGCCATCCGGACAGCGGGCGGGAACCGGAGCGCCGTCCGGTCGGCCAGTTCCCGTTCCGCGTGCGTCACCGGGTCCCAGCGGATGAGCGCCTGCACGGCCGGAAGCCCGGAATCGGCGACCAGTACCACGGCGCCGCCCTCGGGTCCCGGCCTGACCAGGGCGGCCGCGTTCATCCAGCGGCGCAGGGCTTCCTCGGCAGCGCGGAGGCTGGCGCGCCCGAGCAGCATCCAGCCGTCGAGCAGGATGGCGGCCGCGTAACCGCCCTCGGCCCGCGGCTCGGCACCCGGCGTCGCGACGACGACGGCCGGCGAGGACGGCACCTCGGTGATCACCTCGGCCCGGCCGGAGATCCGTACCGGCAGGGACGGGAAGGCACGGCCGAGTTCCTCGGCGGTGCGGCCGGACCCGGTAATGAGTGCGCGCAGCCCGGTGTGACCGCACCGGGAGCACGCCCGGCCAGCGGCGGGCGCGGCGCACCAGCGGCAGAACGCGGCCGACCGCGGCCCCGCCAGGGCCAGCGGGCCGCCGCACACGGTGCACTGGGCCCGTTCGTGGCACCGTTCGCAGGCGACCGCGACCACGTAGCCGCCCCGCGGCACCTGGAAGAGCACCGGCCCGCGCGCCAGCGCATCCCGGGCGGTGCGCAGCGCGAGCCCGGGCAGCCGGGCCGAGCGTGCCGCCTGATCGCGCGCTAGCTCCGTATCCTCCCCGGCCGCGGTGACCAGCGGCGCGCGGCGGCGCACCGCGGCCCGGTCGCCGCCGAGGGCGTGCGCCCAGCCGCCGGCGACCAGCTGGGTGGCCTCCGCGGTCCGGGCGAAGCCGCCGATCAGCGCGGCCGCGGCGCGCCGGTGCGCCCGGAGCGCGAGAACCTCTCTGGCATGCGGATAGGGCGCCCGGGGCTCGGCATGCAGATCGTCCCCGTCATCCCACAGCACGACCAGGCCCAGGTCGGTGACCGGCGCGAACATCGCTGACCTGGTGCCGGCCACAATGAGCGTCCGGCCGCGCAGCACGGTAAGCCAGCGCCGGTACCGCTCGGCCGGACCGAGGCCCGCCGACAGGCAGACGTGCGATCCGCTGCCGAGCAGGGCGGCGAGCGCGGCATCAACGTTGTCGAGATCCCGGCCGTCAGGAACGACGATGAGCGCACCGCGGCCTGCGGCGGCCGCTGTCGCCGCCGCGCGCGCGATCTCCTCCGGCCAGTCCGGGCCGGGCAGGGCAGACCAGATGGCACGCGGCGGCCGGCCGTCGGCGAGCGCCGCGAGGAAGGACGCGCCCGCCGGGTAGCGTGCCCACGAGCCCGGGCCCGGGTCCGGGGGCCGCGGCGCCGGCGCGGTGTCATCGGGTGCGGGACCGTCCGCCGCCTCGTCGCGCTGTGCCCGGCCGGCCGCCTCCGTCCGGGCGTGGCGCGGCGGGATGGCCAGCCGCAGCACGTCGGCCAGCGTTCCGCCGTAGCGGTCCGCGACCGCGCGGGCCAGGTCCGCGATCTCATCGGTCAGGACGGGCTCGGGGGACACCACCCGCTCCAGGAAGGCCAGGCTGCCCTGATGATCGCTGGTATCGGCTCGTCCGAGCAGGTAGCCGCCAGTCAGCCGGCCGGCAAACCGGACCCGGACCCGGCAGCCAGGTACCGCGGCGCGTGTCAGCCGCTCCGGGATCAGGTAGTCGAAAGGGCGGTCGAGATGCGCCAGCGGAACGTCAACGGCCACCCGCGCGACGGGCAGGCTGACGGCCGCGGCCGGGACGGCCCTGGCCGCGGTGGGCCGACGCGGCCGCGTGCCGGTGCCCGGCCGTGCTGGACTTGCCACGGCTCTGTCCTACCAGAGAGGTCCGGCAGCCGGGGCAACCCGAGGCTGCGCCGCGCTCCACTCGGAAGGTCAGCCCTCTCGCTGGAAGCAGCGCCGCGATCCCGGCACGAAACGTAGTGAAGCCGGTCAGAGGCCCGCGGCGGACCTGAGGGCCTCGGTGCGGTCAGTTCGCTCCCAGGAGAAGTCCGGCTCCTCGCGGCCGAAGTGGCCGTAGGTGGCCGTCTGCGAGTAGATCGGGCGGAGCAGGTCCAGGTCCCTGATGATCGCCGCCGGGCGGAGATCAAAGACCTGGAGCACCGCGTCCTGGATGCGCTCGACCGGTACCTGCTCGGTGCCGAAGCACTCGACGAAGACGCCGACCGGCTTTGCCTTGCCGATTGCGTAGGCGACCTGCGTCTCGCACCGGTCAGCCAGGCCTGCCGCGACGACGTTCTTGGCCACCCACCGCATGGCGTAGGCGGCGCTGCGGTCCACCTTGGAGGGATCCTTGCCGGAGAACGCCCCTCCCCCGTGCCTGGCCATCCCGCCGTAGGTGTCAATGATGATCTTGCGGCCGGTCAGGCCGGCGTCGCCCATCGGGCCGCCGACCTCGAACCGGCCGGTGGGGTTGACCAGCAGCCGGTAATGGGCGGTGTCCAGCTCCAGCCCGGCCAGGACCGGCTCCACCACATGGTCGCGCACGTCAGGGGCCAGCAGCTCGGTCAGGTCGATGGACGGGGCGTGCTGGGTGGAGATCACCACGGTGTCCAGCCGCACCGGCTCGATCCCGGCGTACTCGATGGTCACCTGGGTCTTGCCGTCCGGCCGGATGTACGGCACCGCGCCGCTGCGGCGGGCCAGCGACAGCTGCCGGGAGAGGCGGTGCGCGAGCATGATCGGGAGCGGCATGAGCTCGCGGGTTTCCCGGCAGGCGTAGCCGAACATCATTCCCTGGTCGCCCGCGCCCTGGCGGTCAAGCTCGTCGGTGCCTTCGCCTTCGCGGTGCTCGAATGCCTCGCGGACGCCCTGGGCGATGTCGGGTGACTGGGACCCGATGGACACCGAAACCCCGCAGGAGGCCCCGTCGAATCCTTTCGCCGAGGAGTCGTAGCCGATCTCGAGGATCTTCTCCCTGATGATCCCGGGGATGTCGACGTAAGTCGCGGTCGTTACCTCGCCGGCGACGTGGACCATGCCGGTGGTGATCATCGTCTCCACGGCGACGCGGCTGCGCGGGTCGCCCTTGAGCATGCCATCGAGAATGGCGTCGCTGATCTGGTCGGCCATTTTGTCCGGATGGCCTTCCGTAACAGACTCGGAGGTAAATAGACGACTAGCCACCGGACTCCCTTTCCGCAGGGCTGAGATTCAGCCCGAAGTGTAGCGGCTGCCCGCGGGCCGGCCCCTCAACCAACGAATCTCGCCGCCACAAGGTCCCAGATCACGTCGGCGAGTGCCTCCTTGGGACCGAGGGGGACGCGGGTCTGCGTTCCGTCAGCAGCCAGGATCACGGCCTCGTTGTCGCTGACGCCGAACCCTATTCCGGCCCCCACTTTGTTGACGACGAGCAGGTCGCATCCTTTCGCCGCGAGCTTCGCGCGGCCGTTGCCGAGCAGGTCCCCGGTTTCCGCGGCGAAGCCGACGATGACCTGGCCTGCCCGCAGCCGGCGGCCGGACAGCTCACGGAGGATGTCGGGATTGCGCACCAGGCGGATCGGCTCCGGCGCCGCCGGAGTTTTCTTGATCTTCGACTCGCTCCTGGTCGCCGGCCGGTAGTCGGCGACCGCGGCGGCCATGATCAGGGCGTCGGCGTCCCGCGCCGCTTCCGTCACGGCATCGCGCAGCTGGGCCGCGGACGTGACGTGCACGACGCTGGCCCCGGCCGGGTCGGCGAGGGTCACGTTGGCTGCCACCAGGGTGACCTTGGCGCCGCGGGCAGCGGCCGTGGCGGCCAGGGCGTAGCCCTGCCGTCCCGATGACCAGTTGCCGAGGAACCGGACCGGATCGAGTTCCTCCCTGGTACCGCCGGCTGATACCACCACCAGGCGCCCGGTGAGATCCGGCGCGAGCCCGGCGGCGCCGCGGGCGCCGGCCCGGATGACGATGCGCATCAGCTCGGCGGGCTCCGGCAGCCTGCCGGGCCCGGTGTCCTTGCCGGTGAGCCGTCCCGCTGCGGGCTCCAGGACCACGCAGCCGCGCTCGCGCAGCGTGGCCACGTTCGCCCGGGTAGCCGGGTGCTCCCACATCTCGGTGTGCATGGCGGGCGCGAAGACGACCGGGCAGCGCGCCGTCAGCAGCACCGCGGTCAGCAGGTCGCCGGACATCCCGGCGGCGGCGCGGGCCAGCAGGTCGGCGGTGGCCGGCGCGATCATGACCAGGTCAGCCTGCTGGCCCAGCCGGACGTGCGGAACCTCGTGTACCTCGCTCCACGCGCTGGCCGTGACGGGGTGGCCGGATAGCGCGGCCCAGGTTGCCTCGCCGACGAACCGGAGCGCGTCAGGGGTGGGCACGACCCGGACGTCGTGGCCTGATTCGGTGAGCAGCCGGAGCAGCTCGCACGCCTTGTAGGCGGCAATGCCGGCGCTGACCCCGAGGACGATGCGCATCGGCAGCTGCCCGGCCGGGAGTCAGGCGGTCAGGACTCCGCCGCGTCCCCGGTCAGCAGCCGCTCGCTGATCTCGCGAAGCGCGATGGACAGCGGCTTCTCCTGAACGCGGGTCTCGACCAGCGGGCCGACGTACTCCAGCAGGCCCTCGCCGAGCTGGGCGTAGTAGGCGTTGATCTGACGCGCCCGCTTCGACGCCATGATGACCAGGCCGTACTTGCTGTCCACCACATCCAGCAGGTCGTCAATGGGCGGGTTGATGATGCCTTCCGGGGCGGAAGTGCCAGCCACGTTGTGCCTTCCATGTTCGGGGGCGCGGCCAGGGCCGCGTCACTGGCCCGATGGGGCCTCGGTCAAGGCTACCAGCTGGTGACAGACGTCCTCGACGGATGTGTTGACGAGCGTGATATCGAATTCGCTGCCCGCGGCGAGCTCCACCTGGGCTGCCTCCAGCCGCCGCTGGATGATCTCAGGGGGCTCGGTATCCCGGCTGGTCAGCCTGCGGACTAGTTCCGCCCAGGACGGCGGCGCCAGGAATACCAGCAGGGCACCGGGCACGGCACGGCGTACCTGCCGTGCGCCCGCCAGGTCGATCTCGAGCAGGACCGGCACGCCGGACGCCAGCCTCTGCTCGACCGGCGCCCGCGGCGTGCCGTACCTGTTCCCGGCGAACTGCGCCCATTCGAGCAGCTCGCCGCTGGAGATCATCGCATCGAAGTCGCGCTCACTGACGAAGCGGTACTCACGGCCGTCCACCTCGCCTGGCCTCGGTGCCCGCGTGGTGACGGAGACCGAGAGCCAGATCCGGGGCGACGCCCGCCGCAGGCTGGCGACGACTGTGCTCTTGCCGACGCCTGAGGGCCCGGAGAGCACGGTGAGCCGTGCAGGGACAGAGGCTTGGACCAGGCCCGCACCGCGCGCGCGGTCAGCCGACGGATCGGCCACGGACCATTGCCCCTCGCCCCCGCCCCTGGGCTCCCCAGCGTCGGTCAGATATCACCGCCGAACTCGTTCTCGAGAGCGGTCCGCTGGTTGGCGCCGAGGCCGCGGACACGCCGCGACTCCGCAATGCCGAGCCGTTCCATGATCTGCCTGGCGCGGACCTTGCCGACGCCCGGCATGGACTCGAGCAGCGCCGACACTTTCATCTTTCCTACGACGTCATCAGTCTGGCCCTCTTTGAGGACCGAGGGCAGGGTCGTCGAACCGTGCTTGAGCCGGTTCTTGACCTCGGCCCGCTCCTTGCGTGCCTTGGCAGCCTTTTCCAGGGCTGCTGTCCGCTGCTCGGGGGTAAGTGGAGGAAGAGCCACGCGTGGTCACCTCGGGTTTCGTATCGAAAAAGTCGCTCCGCGAGGGGAAACTAGCGAGTTCAGCCCGTCACGGCAATGCAAACCCCCGTTTGTGCTGCCACAATTTATCCGATACTACGCTCCGAACACAATCCGATACTGAAAGTAGCCATTTATGAGGCCACGCGTCCCGGTCAGCAGGATGCCCGCCGAAGCGGTACGGCGCCCGCGCGGGGCCGGAATTCAGCCAGCGGGCGCCGCCAGCCGCCGCAGCGACGCGCCGATGGCGGCCGCGGCGGCGCCCGGGTCCGGCAGGCCGGTAATGGGCCTGCCGATGACCAGAAGGTCAGCCCCCGCGCTCAGGGCTTCCTCGGCCGTCGAGACTCTCGCCTGATCCTGGGCGTCCGACCCGGCTGCCCGGATCCCCGGGGTGATTAGCTTGATGTCCGGCCCGACCTCGGCCCTGAGCCCGGCCACCTCGCGCGGCGAGCAGACCAGGCCCGTGGCCCCGGCCGCTACCGACAGGACCGCGAGGCGGCGCACGGCATCACGGACGGGCCGGCCATGCCGATCCCGGCCAGGTCGTCATCGCCGAGCGAGGTGAGTACCGTGACGGCCGCGATCTGGGTATCGGGGGCGGCCTGCACAGCGGCGCGGATGGCCGCGGGCCCGGCTGCGGCATGCACGGTCAGTATCCCGGGACGCAGCCGCGCCACCGCACGGGCCGCGCCAGCGACCGTCGCGGGGATGTCGTGCAGCTTCAGGTCCAGGAATACCTCGACGCCGCTGGCACCGCGGATGACGGTTACTGCCTCCGGCCCGTAGCGCAGATAGAGCTCAAGCCCGATCTTGACGGTGCTCACGTAGGGCGTGACCAGGTCAGCCCAGCGTGCCGCGGTCTCCAGGTCAGGCGCGTCGAGGGCGACGGCAACAGGTGCCCGGGCAGTCACGGCCTCCTCCTTCCGCGCGGCTCGTGCGCCAGCCCGACGACGTCGGGTAGGCGGTCGATGCCACGCCGGGTAAGTTCCTCGTCAAGCTCGCGCAGGATGCGCTCGCAGGCCGTCGGGTCATGGAAGATCGTCGTGCCGACCGCGACCAGGCCTGCCCCGGCCAGGATCAGCTCCAGGGCGTCCCTACCCGTCCGCACCCCGCCCATTCCGATGATCGGCACGTCGGGCAGCGCCGCGCGCACCTGCCAGATGCAGCGGACCGCGACCGGCCGGATCGCGGGCCCGGACAGGCCGCCCGTCAGGCTGGCCAGCACCGGGCGCATCGCGGTCGGGTCGATGGCCATGCCCAGCAGGGTATTGATCATCGACAGCCCGTCCGCGCCCGCCGCCACACAGGCCCTGGCGACCGCCACGATGTCGGTGACATCGGCCGAGAGCTTGGCGAACACCGGGATGTCGAAGCGCGTGCGGGCGCGCACCGCCTCGATGACCGCGGCGGCGGCTCCGGGGTCGCAGGCAAACACCTGCCCCCGGTCTTCGACGTTCGGGCAGGAGATGTTGACCTCGATCGCGGTGACCCCGGCCGCGTCGGAGAGCCGGGAGGCCAGCTCGGCGAACTCCGCCACGGTGCCGCCGGCGATGGATACCACCGCGCGGGCGCCGCGCGACAGCAGCCAGGGCAGGTCCCGCTGCAGGAACGCGTCGATGCCGGGACCCTGCAGGCCGATCGAGTTGAGCATGCCGCTCGGCGTCTCGGCCATCCGCGGCGTCGGCCGCCCGGCCCGGGGCCCGAGCATCACGGACTTGGTGACCACCGCGCCGATCCTGGACACGTCCAGGAACTGCGCGAGCTCACGGCCCGCGCCCGCGCAGCCGGACGCGGTGAGAATCGGGTTGGGCAACTCGACCTGGCCGAGCCTGGTGCGCATGTCAGTGCCCATGGCCTGGCCTTCCTGGCGAGCCAGGCGCCTGCGCCCGGGACCCGGCCTGGCCGGGTCCGCGGGCCGCGCGGCCCGCTCCCGGTGATCCGGGCTGGCCATCGGCAGCAGCCGCGCCGCCGCGCGGCAGGCGGCCCGACCGCGGCTCCCAGCCGGGCGCGCCGACCGCGTCGAATGGGATGGTGCCCACGTCGTCCCAGCGGATCTGGTCACCGCGGAACACCGGGCCGTCGACGCAGGAGCGCACCATCCGGGTGATGCCATCGCTGCCGATGACCGGCAGCACGCAGGTCATGCACACTCCGATCCCGCAGGCCATCGCCTCCTCGACCGCGACCTGCACCGGCAGGTCGTACCGGCGGGCGAGCAAGGTCACCTGCCGCAGCATGGCCATCGGCCCGCAGGCGTAGATCACGTCTGTTCTCGCCTCGTGGATCACCTGGCCGAGCATGTCGGTGACGACGCCACGGGCGCCCAGCGAGCCGTCCTCGGTGGTGATGGTGGCCGTGCGGCCGGTCCGGCGCGCGGTCAGCGCCCCGAAGACGCGGTCCCCGCTCGCCGCGCCCAGCAGGAAATCGACCTTGCAGCCGCGGTCGCGGAGCTTGCCCGCGAGCGCGAACAGCGGCGCGCTGCCGTAACCGCCGCCGACCAGCAGGCAGCTGACCGGGTCGCGGGGAACGGGGAACGGCCGCCCGAGCGGACCGGCCAGATCAAGTACGTCCCTGGCCCGCCGGGCCGCCAGCCAGCGCGTGCCGGGGCCGCTGGCGGCGAACACGAACTCGACCGTGCCGCCATGGTCCGGGCGGACGTCATGAATCGAGAAAGCGCGGCGCAGCAGCATGGCGCTGTCCGGGCCGCCGACGGCGATGGCGACGAACTGCCCGGGCCGGAAGCGCGCCGCGATGCCCGGCGCCACCACGGTCATGGCGTGGTAGGCATCAATCCGCCGGACGGTCAGCACGGTGCCCCGCACCTGCACCGGGCCGGTGTCGGCCTCGGTGTCCCGCGGCGTCATCCGCCGTCACCGCCGGCCGCGCCAGTCCTGCCGTCAGCGCCGCCGCCAGCACCGGCCGTGCCTGCGGCCCGGGCACCGCCAGCCGCGCTGGCACCGGCGCGGTCAGCGCCCGGGCCGCGCAGCCGCGCCGCGTGTTCCTGCAGGGACCGCACGCCCACCTCGCCCCGGGTAATCGCCTCTATGCCCTGCACGGCGGCCGCCAGTCCCTGCACGGTCGTGACGCAGGGGATACCGCGGCGGACCGCGGCAGTGCGGATCTCATAGCCGTCCAGCCGCGGCCCCGACTGCCCGGGGCTGCCGAAAGGCGTGTTGACGATGAGATCCACCTGGCCGGCCATGATCCGCTCCACGATGGTCGGCTCGCCGTCCGGCCCGCGGCCGTCGCCGTGCTTGCGGACGATCGTGGCATGGACGCCGTTCCGGCGCAGAATCTCTGCGGTTCCCCTGGTCGCCCAGATCTCGAAGCCCAGGTCGGCGAGGCGCTTGACCGGGAACACCATGGACCGCTTGTCCTTGCTCGCCACCGAGACGAACGCCCTGCCCTTGACCGGCAGCGACCCGTAGGCAGCGGCCTGGGATTTGGCATAGGCCGTGCCGAACACCTCGTCGATGCCCATAACCTCGCCGGTCGACCGCATCTCCGGGCCGAGCACCGTATCCACTCCCCTGCCCTCGGCGTCCCGGAACCGGCCGAACGGGAGCACCGCCTCCTTGACCGCGATCGGCGCGTCCAGCGGCAGCGTGCCGCCGTCGCCCGCCGTGGGCAGCATGCCCTCGGCCCGCAGCCCGGCCACGGTGGCACCGAGCATGATCCTGGCCGCCGCCTTGGCCAGCGGCACCGCGGTCGCCTTCGACACGAAGGGCACCGTCCGCGACGCGCGCGGGTTCGCCTCCAGCACGTACAGCATCCCGGCTGCCAGCGCGTACTGCACATTCAGCAGGCCGAGGACGCCGACGCCGCGGGCAATCGCCGCGGTGGACTCGCGGATCATGTCGATGTACTCGTGGCCGAGCGTGATCGGCGGCAGCGCGCACGCGGAGTCGCCGGAATGGATGCCGGCCTCCTCGATGTGCTCCATCACGCCGCCGAGGTACAGCTCCTCGCCGTCGTACAGCGCGTCCACGTCGATCTCGATGGCGTCGTCGAGGAACCGGTCGATCAGCACCGGATGCTCGGGGCTGACCTGGGCGGCCCGCCGCACGTACGCTTCCAGCGTGTCGTCGTCGTAGACGATCTCCATGCCGCGGCCGCCGAGCACGTACGAGGGCCGCACCAGGACGGGATAGCCGATCTCCCCGGCGACGGCCTTCGCCTCCTGGTGCGACCTGGCGGTGCCGTGCCGGGGCGCAGGAAGCCCGGCCGCCGCCAGTACCGCGCCGAACTCGCCCCGGTCCTCGGCCAGGTGGATGGCGTCGGCCGAGGTGCCGACGAGCGGCACCCCGGCCGCGGCGAGTGCCCTGGCCAGGCCGAGCGGGGTCTGCCCGCCCAGCTGCACGATGACGCCGGCCACCGTTCCGCTGGCCTGCTCCGCGTGCACGACCTCCAGGACGTCCTCCAGCGTCAGCGGCTCGAAGTAGAGCCGGCCGGAAGTGTCGTAGTCGGTCGATACGGTTTCCGGGTTGCAGTTGACCATCACTGTCTCGTAGCCGGCCTCGGTCAGCGCGAAGGAGGCATGCACGCAGGCGTAGTCGAACTCGATGCCCTGGCCGATCCGGTTCGGCCCGCTGCCGAGGATGATCACCTTCGGCCGGTCCCCGGCCGGGACCTCGGTCTCCTCGTCGTAGGTCGAGTACAGGTACGGGGTGCTGGCGGCGAATTCCGCGGCGCAGGTGTCCACCATGTGGTAAACCGGCCGGATCCCGAGGTCGTGGCGGAGCCGGCGGATGGCGGCCTCGGTGGTGCCGCGGATCTGGGCGATCTGCCCGTCGGCGAACCCGGCGGCCTTGGCGGCCCGCAGGTGGGCCGCCGTGAGCCCGGGCGACCGGCCACGGGTCATCCGTTCTGCCTGTTCTTCGATGCCTTTGATCTGGTCGATGAACCAGGCGTCGATGCCGGTCGCCGCGACGAGCTCGGCCACGCTGGCGCCGGCCCGGAGGGCCTGGTGCACCGTGGTCAGCCGGCCGTCGTGCGGCACCGCGCTGCGGGCCAGCAGGTCTGCCCTGGCCCCCGGCGGGCGCTGCCAGCTGAACGGCGCGCCCGGCTGCTCCAGCGAGCGCAGCGCCTTCTGCAGTGCCTCGGCGAAGCTGCGGCCGATCGCCATCGCCTCGCCGACCGACTTCATGTGCGTGGTCAGCACCGGGTCCGCGCCGGGGAACTTCTCGAAGGCGAACCTCGGCACCTTGACCACCACGTAGTCGAGCGCGGGCTCGAAGCTGGCCGGCGTCTCGCCGGTGATGTCATTGCGTATCTCGTCCAGCGTGTAGCCGATCGCGAGCCTCGCGGCGATCTTGGCGATCGGGAAGCCGGTCGCCTTCGAGGCCAGGGCCGATGACCGGGATACCCGCGGGTTCATCTCGATGACGACCAGCCGGCCGGTCTGCGGGTGCACGGCGAACTGGATATTGCAGCCGCCGGTGTCCACCCCGACGGCGCGCAGCACGTCGATGGCCGTATCGCGCATCTGCTGGTACTCGCGGTCGGTCAGCGTCATGGCCGGCGCCACGGTGACCGAGTCGCCGGTGTGCACTCCCATCGGGTCGATGTTCTCGATGGAGCAGACCACCACCACGTTGTCGGCCCGGTCGCGCATCAGCTCGAGCTCGAATTCCTTCCAGCCGATGATCGACTCCTCCAGCAGCACCTCCGAGACCGGGCTCGCGTCCAGCCCGGCGCCGGCCATCCGCCGCAGGTCCTGGTGGCCGCGCGCGATGCCGGAGCCGGACCCGCCGAGCGTGAACGACGGCCTGACCACCACCGGGTAGCCGAGCTCGGCGGCAGCCTGCTCGCATTCGCCGAGGTCGTGGCAGATGCGGCTGTCCGGGACCGCCGCGCCGAGCCCGATGACGAGTTCCTTGAACCGTTTCCTGTCCTCGCCGGCCCTGATCGTCTCGATGTCGGCGCCGATCAGCTCGACCTGGTAGCGGGCCAGGATCCCGGCGTCATGCAGCTCGACGGCCGCGTTCAGCGCCGTCTGGCCGCCAAGGGTGGGCAAGATGGCGTCCGGGCGCTCCTTGGCGATCACCTTCTCCAGCACGTCCAGGGTGATCGGCTCGACATAGGTGGCATCCGCGAACTCGGGGTCCGTCATGATCGTCGCCGGGTTGGAATTGACCAGGCTGACCCGCAGTCCCTCCTGGCGCAGCACCCGGCACGCCTGGGTGCCCGAGTAGTCGAACTCGCAGCCCTGGCCGATGACGATCGGCCCGGATCCGATGACGAGGACCGAGTTCAGGTCAGCGCGCCGCGGCATGATGCCAGCCTCTCCTGCTCCTGCGCGCCGTCACCGGGCACCCGCCATCAGGTCGCAGAACTCGCTGAACAGGCCGACCGCGTCGTGCGGCCCGGGCGCTGCCTCCGGGTGGTACTGCACGCCGAAGGCGGGCGCGTCCAGCAGGCGCAGTCCCTCGACCACGCCGTCATTGAGGTTGACATGGCTGATCACCGCCGGGCCGTACGCGGTCTCGAAGGGCGCTGCCTGAGCGAGCCCGCCAGCCGCCGCCGGCCGGCCAGCGTCTCCCGGCGGGCCGCCCGGGCCCGGTGCCGGCCCGCGGGCCGGCACTTGCCCTGGCATCGCCACCGCGAACCCGTGGTTATGGCTGGTGATCTGCACCCGCCCCGTCCGCAGGTCCCGGACCGGCTGGTTCACGCCCCGGTGGCCGAACCGAAGCTTGTACGTGCTCAGCCCCAGCGCCCGGCCGAGCAATTGGCTGCCCAGGCAGATGCCGAAGACCGGCAGGCGGGCGTCGAGCACGGCGCGCATCGCCTCGACGGCGTAGCCAGCCGCCGCCGGATCGCCGGGCCCGTTCGAGAAGAACACCCCGTCCGGGCTGGCGGCCAGGATCTCCGCGGCCGTGCTGGCGGCCGGCAGCACCCGCACCCGGCAGCCGAGCCGGGCGAGGTGGCGCGGGGTCGCGGCCTTGATGCCGAGGTCGACCGCGGCCACCATGAACCGGGTCTGGACGCCGGATGGCGGGTCGATGGTGTAGGCGGCCGGGGTGGAAACCTCGCGGGCCAGGTCGGCGCCGGCCATCTTCGGGCTGGCGAGCACGCGCTCAAGCAGGCTCCCCTGGTCCGGCAGCACCGTGCTGATGGCGGCTCGCATGGCGCCGCGCTCGCGCAGGTGCCGGGTCAGCGCGCGGGTCCCGCTGATCGCTATCCCGGTCACGCCGCGGGCGCGGAGTTCCTCCTCCAGGGTCCGCACCGCCCGCCAGCTCGACGTGACCCTGGCGGGCTCGCGGATCACGTAGCCGCTGACCCAGATCCGCCCGGACTCGGGATCCTCGTCGTTGACGCCGGTGTTGCCGATGTGCGGCGCGGTCATCGCCACGATCTGGCCGCAGTACGAGGGATCGGTCAGCGTCTCCTGGTAGCCGGTCATGCCGGTGTTGAAAACCATCTCGCCGAAGGTCTCCCCCTCGGCGCCGAACGCCGCGCCGCGGAAGGTCGTGCCGTCCTCAAGGACCAGCATGGCCGGCCGGTCGTCCGCCGAACCTGTCATCGCGCCAGCTTCCCGTCAAGCACCGTCGGGTTGCCGCGCAGGAACGTGGCCACCACCCGGCCCGGCAGGTCCATCCCGGCGAACGGCGAGTTGCGGCCCTTGGACGCATGCGCGGCCGGGTCCACAGTCTCCCGCGCCGCCGGGTCGTACAGGACGAGGTTCGCCGGGGAGCCGGCGGCCAGCGGGCGGCCGTGCGCGGCGAGCCGGCCGATCGCCGCCGGGCGGGCCGACATCCGGTCGGCGACGCCTGCCCAGTCGAGCAGGCCGGTGCCGACCATCGCCTCGTGCACCACGCGCAGCGCGGTCTCCAGCCCGGTCATGCCGAACGCGGCCGCGCCCCACTCGGTTTCCTTGTCCTCCACCGCGTGCGGCGCGTGATCGGTGGCCACGCAGTCGATCGTGCCGTCCGCGAGGCCCGCTCGCAGCGCCGCGACGTCGGCGGCCGTGCGCAGCGGCGGATTGACCTTGAACACCGGGTCGTAGCCGACGGCAAGCTCGTCGGTGAGCAGCAGATGGTGCGGCGTGACCTCCGCCGTCACCTGCCATCCCTTGGACTTCGCCCAGCGGATGATCTCCACGGAGCCGGCCGTGGAGACGTGGCAGACATGCAGCGCCGACCCGACATGCGCCGCCAGCAGGCAGTCCCGGGCGATGACCGCCTCCTCGGCCACGGCCGGCCAGCCGGTGAGGCCGAGGATGCCCGATACCTCCCCCTCGTTCAGCTGAGCGCCCTCGGTCAGCCTGGGCTCCTGCGCGTGCTGGGCGATGACCCCGCCGAATGCCTTGACGTACTCAAGCGCCCGGCGCATCAGGACGGCATCGGACACGCACCGGCCGTCGTCGGAGAACACCCTGACCCGGGCCGCCGAGTCGGCCATCGCGCCAAGCTCGGCCAGCCGGCTCCCGGCGAGGCCGGCGGTGACCGCGCCGACCGGCTGCACATCGCACCGGCCGGCCTGGCGGCCGAGCCGCCAGATCTGCTCGACGACGCCGGCGGTATCGGCCACCGGCTCGGTGTTGGCCATCGCGTGCACGGCCGTGAACCCGCCGAGCGCAGCAGCCGCCGTGCCGCTGGCGACGGTCTCCGCGTCTTCGCGGCCCGGCTCCCGCAAGTGCGTGTGCAGGTCCACCAGGCCGGGCAGCGCGATCAGGCCATCCGCCTCGATGACGTTGCCGCGCCCGGTCGCCGGGCCCGGTCCCGCGGCCGTCCCGGCGCTCGCGGCCGGGCCGATCTCGGCGAGCATCCCGCCGGCGATGAGAATGTCGGCCGGATCGCCGCCCAGCGGCCGCGCGCCCCTGACCAGCCAGGTTCCCTCGCCGGGCGCGGGCCGCGGATCCGCCGCGCCGTTCGTTCCGGTCATGACTGCCCCTCCGAGCCGCTCAGCAGCAGGTACAGCACCGCCATGCGCACGCTGACCCCGTTGGCGACCTGCTCCACGATCGTCGACCTGGCCGAGTCCGCGACCTCGGCCGCGATCTCGACCCCCCGGTTCATCGGCCCCGGGTGCATGACGATGGCATGCTCCGGGAGCGTCCCCATCCGGACCGCGTCCAGGCCGTAGCGGCGGCTGTACTCGCGCACGCTCGGGAAGTAGGCGGCGTTCATCCGCTCCTGCTGCACCCGCAGCATCATCACCACGTCGCTCTTGGGCAGCGCGGCGTCGAGGTCGTAGCTGACCTCGCATGGCCAGCTGCCGACCGCGACTGGCAGCAGCGTCGGCGGCCCGACCAGCGTCACCTCGGCGCCGAGCGTGCTCAGCAGCAGGACATTTGACCTGGCAACCCGGCTGTGCAGGACGTCTCCCACGATGACGACCCGGAGCCCGCCGAGCCGCCCGAGCCGGCGGCGCATGGTGAACGCGTCCAGCAGCGCCTGGGTGGGATGCTCGTGGCTGCCATCGCCCGCGTTCACCACGCTGCCCTTGACCCAGCCGGCCAGCCGGTACGGCGCTCCAGACGCGCTGTGCCTGATCACCACCGCGTCAGCGCCCATCGCCTCCAGCGTCATCGCGGTGTCCTTGAGGCTCTCCCCCTTCGCCACGCTGGAGCCCTTGGCGGAGAAATTGATCACGTCGGCTGACAGCCGCTTGGCCGCCGCCTCGAACGAGATCCTGGTCCGGGTGGAGTCCTCGAAGAAGAGATTGACGACCGTCCTGCCGCGCAGGGTGGGGAGCTTCTTGATCGGCCGGTCCGCTGTCTGGGCCAGCTCATCGGCCGTGTCGAGGATCAGCAGGGCATCATCCTTGGTCAGGTCCCCGGCGGAGATCAGGTGCCGGTTCACCGGCCCGCCCTCCCGCCGCCGGGGCCGGGGCTGTCGCTCAGCAGCACGGCATCCTCTCCGTCCACCTCGGTGAGCAGCACCCGGACAACCTCGCGCTGGGATGTGGGCAGGTTCTTGCCCACGTAGTCGGGCCGGACTGGCAGCTCCCGGTGGCCGCGGTCGACGAGGACGGCAAGCTGCACGGCGCGCGGGCGCCCGATGTCGCCGAGCGCGTCGAGCGCTGCCCGCACGGTGCGGCCCGAGTAGAGCACGTCATCGACCAGCACGACGATCTTGCCATCGATGCCGGCCGCGGGTACCGCGGTGTGACCGAGCGGCCTGGCCGGGCGGAGCCGCAGGTCGTCCCTGTACATGGTGATATCCAGCGACCCTGCCGGGACGGGATGGCCCTCGACCTGCTCGATCCGCGCGGCCAGCCGGTGCGCCAGCGGCACTCCGCGGGTCGGGATGCCGAGCAGGATGACGTCTCCGGCGCCGTTGGTCCGCTCCAGGATCTCGTGCGCGATCCTGGTGAGCGCCCGGCCGATGTCCGCGGGCTCGAAGACCGATTTCCGGCTCTCCGCCCCGGATCCCCCGGTTCCGGCGCCCCCGGCCTGGCCGCGCCCGGCATGGGTGCCACCGGAACCTTCGCCAGGGCCGCCGGACGCGCCGGCAGCTGAACCCGGATCGGAGCCGTCCTGATGAGCTACATGCATGAATAAGGACCCCCTTTCCCGCCTCTCTGGACGGGCCTTAAAGGACGTCTGACCGGACCACGGTACCAGCCTGGACTGACCCGGCATCGGCCCGACGCGCCAGCCAGGCCGCCGCTCCCCGGCCCGGCGAATTCTCCCCGGACATGCACGGTCTGTCGCGGACGGCGACAGCGATCCCGGCGGATGCGAACCCCGCCTGCGGCGGCCGGCGGCCTCCCGGCGGACCCGCTGCGCCAGGCGGGGCCATGGGCCGGCCGGCGCTTGCCGTAAGTTAAGTGATAAATGTCACATTTTTCCTGATTCCCGCCAGCATCACAAACCGGCAAAGACCCGGCGTGGCCTGCGGGGAACGGCGCCAGGCCCGGAAGGGCCAGGTTTCCTGGCCGGGAACGCATGACCGAAACCAGCCGGCGGCCATGGGGTACCGGGGGTAAGTTCGACCGCTTTTTGCCATTCGGCTTGACCTTGTCGCCATCGCGGCCTACCGTCACTGAGCGTAACCATCCTGCTGATCAGACAACTGGCCTGGGGGCCGACGAACATGCCATCTGAGTACGCCAAGACCCTCGGCGCGCGATTGCGCGCCATCCGCACACAGCAGGGCCTCTCTCTGCACGGAGTCGAGGAGAAGTCGCGTGGCCGGTGGAAGGCCGTCGTCGTGGGCTCCTACGAACGCGGTGACCGCTCGGTGACGGTGCAGAAGCTCGCTGAGCTCGCCGAGTTCTACGGAGTCCCCGTGTCCGAGCTGCTGCCCGGCGACGTGATGCCTGCCCTCCTCGCGCCCTCCCCCAAGCTCGTGATCGATCTCGAGCGGATGAGCCAGCTGCCGAAGGACAAGACCGGCCCGCTTGCCCGCTACGTCGCCACGATCCAGAGCCAGCGCGGGGACTACAACGGCCGGGTGCTGTCGATCCGCCAGGAAGACCTGCGCTCACTGGCGGTCATCTACGACAAGTCGCCTGCTGACCTGACCGAGGAACTGATCGGCTGGGGCATCCTGGACGCCGAGGCCCGGGGGGCCGTCGAGACCTTCTGAGCCGCCGCTGGCACCCGCCCGCTGGCATCCGCCCGCTCCGGACGGCCTACCCAGCCGTCCGGAGCGGCAGCAGCGTCTGGCCGGGTACCCCGAGAGCGCTCTCGACTAGCGAAAGGAACGTCTCCGCATCGCGCAGCAGTTCATCGGCCTCGCGCGGGGAGACAGCGCGCGGCAGTCCTGCCTCAGCGGCAGCCCGCTTGCCCGCGCCGGCCGCGAAGAACGCGGCCCATTCGGACAGCGCCGGCTCTACCCGCGGCAGGAGTTCCCAGACGCTCTGCGGCCTCTTCCGCCGCGCCGACGGGGCCGGCTCGGCCCGGGCGGCAACGACAGCCGCGGCCGCCCGGAGCGCCGCCAGATGCGCGGCAACGTAGCGGCCGCCAGCTGAGCCTTCATCCTCGGCGCCCGCCAGTCCCTGCCGGGCAGACGCGAGCATCGCCAGCGCCGACGGCGCCACCCTGCATCGTGGCTTGTCAGGGTGCACCTGCGCGACCGAGTTCATGACCGTTCCTCCCATCGACTGCCAGCCCGGCCGGGCGAGCGCTTCCCCGCGCTCCGCCCGGCGGGCCTCCCGGCCAAGCCCTCGGGGAAGGCAGCCGGGTGGCTTCGCTCAGGTTTATTCGAACACAAATTCGTGTCCACGTCCACCTCTTTGTATCTGCGTTCGAAGTTACAAGACGGGTCCGACAAAACGGCTGCCCGCGGCCCGCGCCGGGTGGCATACGCTTGCCGCCGTGAGTGACAGAACCGCCCCGCGGGTGCTCGGCCGGGCCGGATACCTGGCCAGGCTCGACGCGCTGGTCGCTGTCTACGGCCTCGCTATGCGCCCGCCCCCGCAGCAGCTGCCGGGACGGCGCTCGATCATGGAGCGGCACGCGGGCAACCCGGCGTTCCGGGCGGTGACCGTGACCGCCCCCGGCGGCGCCGCCGGGGATAGCGGCGATGACCACGCGGCTGGCGGCGCCGACGGCGCAGCTGGCAGCGGGGATGGCGGCGATGGCCCGGTGATCGCCTTCGCCTACGGTTTCCGCGGGGCCGCCGGTCAGTGGTGGCAAGACGTGGTCCGGTCGGGCATCACGGCCGCGGCCGGAGAGCGCACCGCCGCCGCCTGGCTGGCCGACTGCTTCGAGATCGCCGAGGTGCACGTGCGGCCGGATTATCAGGGTCAGGGCATCGGCCGGTCCATGCTGCTCAGCCTCACCGCGGGCTGCCCGCACCGGACCGCCGTGCTTTCCACGCTGGACGCGGAATCGCCGGCCCGGTGGCTCTACGCCGCGATGGGATTCAAGGACCTGCTGCGAGGATTCAGCTTCCCCGGCAACGGCCCGCTCTACGCGGTCATGGGGGCCGCGCTGCCGCTGCGGTACAAGGCACCCGACCTGCCGAGGCCGAGCCGCTGATAGATCTCGCGGGTCGCCCGTGACCCGTTCAGCGTGTAGAAATGCAGCCCGGGTGCCCCCTCGGCGATCAGCCGCTCGGACATGCCCGTCGCATAGTCCACGCCGATCTCCCGCAACGCCGCCTTGTCGCCGTCCCGGGAGCGCAGCCGCTCAGCGAGCTCCGGCGGGAACCTGGCCCCCGACAGCAGCGCCGCGCGCTCGATCATCGCCACGCTGGTGATCGGCATGATCCCGGCAATGATCGGCACGTCGCAGCCGAGCGCGGCAACGCGGTCGCGCATCCGCAGGTAGTCGTCCGGGTAGAAGAACATGTTGGTGATCGCGAAGTCGGCGCCGGCCCGGCACTTGCGGACGAAGTTGGCCAGGTCGGATGCCATGCTCACCCGCCGGGGATGGCCCTCGGGGAATGCCGCCACGCCGACGCAGAAGTCCCCGGATGCCTTGATCAGCCGGACCAGCTCGTCGGCGTAGCACAGGCCGTCCGGATGCGGCACCCACTCGCCGTCCGGTGCCCCCGGCGGATCGCCGCGGAGTGCGAGCACGTTGCGCACCCCTACCGCCGCGTAGGAGCCGATGACGTGCCGCAGCTCGGCGACCGAGTGATTGACGGCGGTGAAGTGCCCGACCGGAGTGAGCGTCGTCTCCGCCGCGATCTGGCCGGTTATCCGGACCGTCCGGTCGCGGGTCGAGCCGCCGGCCCCGTACGTGACGGACACGAAGGTGGGCTGCAGCGGCTCAAGCTGGCGCACCGCGAGCCAGAGCCGCCGCTCCTCAGCGGCCGTCTTGGGCGGCATGAACTCGAACGAGAAGGACCTGTCCCCGGCAGCCAGCAGGTCGCGGATGGCAGGCGCGCGGCGCGGCGAAGACTGTTGCATCGTCCAAGGTTAGCCGCATGACAGCGGCCGCCAGTCATCGAATACGAGCCCTGCCGGGATACTCTCGCGAGGATGACGAGCAGCCCAGCGGACCTCCGCTACGTCCGGGAGCAGGTGGGCCGCGCGCTGGCCGGCTTCCTCGGCCGGCAGCGGGCGGCGCTGGCCGGCATTGACGGCGGCCTGGCGCCCGGGCTCGACGCGATCAGCGACCTGCTGGCCGGCGGCAAGCGGCTGCGGCCCGCCTTCTGCTACTGGGGCTGGCGCGCGGCCGGGGGCGGCGCTCCTGCCGCCGGCTCTGAAGCTGCCGACTCTGACCACGCCGAGCCGGACGGCGCCGCCGGCCGGGAGCCCGTCCTCGTTGCCGCGGCCGCGCTCGAGCTGCTGCACGCGGGCGCGCTCGTGCACGACGACGTGATGGACGGCAGCGCGACCCGCCGGGGTCAGCCTGCCGTGCATCGCAGGTTCGCCGCGCAGCACGCCGCCGGCGGCTGGCGCGGCTCCGCTGACTCGTTCGGCACCGGCGCGGCCATCCTGCTCGGCGATCTGCTGCTCGGCTGGAGCGGCGAGCTGCTGCGGGCCAGCGGGCTGCCGGCCGCGGCGCTGCGGCGCGGTCAGCCGGTGCTCGACGCGATGCGCACCGAGATGATCGCCGGGCAGTACCTGGACCTGCTCGGCCAGGCGGCGGGCGCCGGTACCGTGGCCAGCGCGCTCCGGGTCGTCAGGTACAAGTCGGCGAAGTACACGGTCGAGGGCCCGCTCCTGCTCGGCGCGGCGCTGGCCGGCGCAGCCGGGCCGGAGAGCCGGGTGGCGGCCGCCTGCAGCGCATACGGAATCCCGCTCGGCGTGGCGTTCCAGCTCCGCGACGACGTACTCGGGGTATTCGGCGATCCGGCCGAGACGGGCAAGCCGGTCACCGACGATCTGCGCGAGGGGAAACGGACCGTGCTGGTGGCCCTCGCGGCGGACCGGGCAGATACCGTGCAGGCGAGCACGCTGAACCGGCATCTCGGCGATCCACAGCTCGGCGAGGCCGCCGCCGCCCAGGTCCGCGGCGTGCTCACCGATACCGGCGCGCTGGCGGAGTGCGAGCGGATGATCCGCGGCAGCGTCCGCGAGGCACTCGCCGCGCTGGCGGATGCGCCGTTCACTGACGGTGCCAAGGCTGCGCTGGCCGAGCTCGCGGCAACTGCCGTCGACCGGGCCGACTGACCGGGCGCTTCCCGGCGGCGGCCGACCGGCGGCCGGCGAATCGGCGGCGGTCGGAACGGCTACCGGCGGAACGGCTACCGGCGGAACGGCTACCGGCCTGGCTTCGTGCCCGTACTGCCGCCGACGGTCATTTGCCCGCGGTCACGGCCTTGAGCTCATCGAGCGACTCCCGGATGAGCCGCGGCAGGTCTGCCTGGCCGGTCTCGCTGACCCAGCGCTCGAACCCGATCCTGAAGACAGCGATCCCCGCCTCGGCGGCCAGGCTCGCGGCCAGGTCCGGCACGCCGCGCTGGCGCAGCGTGCCGGCCATCGCCGCGGCGAGCGACGCGAGCTTGATCAGCTCGCGCTCCTGCAGCTCTACATTCGCGGCGATGACGGCCTGGCGCTGCCGGGCGTATTCACGGCGCTCCTGGAGCACGACGCCAGCAGCCTCGATGGCGGCGGCGACCGCGTCGATCGGCACGGCGGAATCAGGCGCGCTGGCGACGGTGCCCACGAGGAGCTCCTGCAGTGCGCCCGCGCCCCAGAACAGAACCTCGCGCTTGTCAGCGAAGTGCCGGAAGAACGTCCGCTCGGTGAGCCCGGCCCGCTTGGCGATCTCCGCCACCGTGGTCTGCTCGAACCCGCGCTCGCCGTAAAGCTCCAGTGCCGCCCGCTCGAGCCGGCCGCGCGCGTTCGGCTCCCATCGGGTCATGCCCCGATCATACTTGACGGCAGTGACTGACATCAGGTGTTATAGTGATGACAGCAACTGACATCGGTCCCTGGCGCACAACCCGTGCCGAGGACGGTCAATTACCTGGAGGTCTTCTCATGCGTGTTTTCGTCACCGGCGCGTCCGGCTGGATCGGCTCCGCCGTCGTGCCCGAGCTCATCGGCGCGGGCCATCAGGTCACCGGACTCGCCCGCTCGGATGCCTCGGCCGCTGCCCTCACCGCCGCCGGGGTGCAGGTGCATCGCGGCACTCTCGATGATCTCGGCAGCCTGCGGGATGGGGCTGCCGCCTCCGACGGCGTGATCCACCTCGCGTTCAAGCACGACCTCGCCTTCACCGGGGACTTCCAGGGCGCTGCCGACGCGGACCGCCGCGCCGTCGAGGCCTTCGGTGACGTGCTGGCGGGTTCCGGCCGACCGTTCCTCATCGCCTCCGGGACGCTCGGGGCAGCGCCAGGGCGGGTGGCGACCGAACGGGACGGGCATAGTCCGACCGCGGCGCTGGCCGCTATGGGCAGCGGCCCGCAGACCCGGCACGCCACCGCCGAGCTGGTGCTCTCCCTCGCTTCCCGCGGGGTCCGCTCGTCGGTCGTCCGGCTCCCGCCGACGAATCACGGCGATGGGGATAACGGCTTCATGGCGACCATCGTCGGCATCGCCCGCGACAAGGGCGTCTCCGGCTACATCGGCGACGGGTCCAACCGCTGGCCCGCCGTGCACCGGCTCGATTCCGCGTACCTCTTCCGCCTGGCGCTGGAGAACGCCCCGGCCGGATCGACGCTGCACGCGGTCGCCGACGAGGGCGTGCCGATCCGCGACATCGCCGAGGTGATCGGCCGCCACCTGGACGTCCCGGTGGTCTCCATCTCACCCGAGGACGCAGCCGGGCACTTCAGCTGGCTGGCCGGCTTCCTCGCGGCCGACAGCCCGGCCTCGAGCACGCTGACCCGTGAGCTACTGGGATGGCACCCGACCCAGCCCGGGCTCATCGACGACCTCGGCAAGGGCCACTACTTCCGCCACCCATCCGCATAACCGGCCGGCCCAGCAGGGGATCGCCGGAGACCTCTCCGCGGGAACCTCCAAGGCCCGCCAGCCACCGGCTGGCGGCCGGCGGCCTAGGACCCGCAGGTTAGGGCAGCGGGCTAGAGCCCGCGGGCTAGGGCAGCGGGCCTAGAGGCCGGCGGGCTAGGTGCCCGCCGCGCGGATCCTGGCGGCAAGAGCCGCGGCCGCGGCCGCGGGATCGGCCGCCTCGGTGATCGCCCGCACCACCACGACGCGGCGCGCTCCCGCGTCGAGCACCTCGCCGAGGTTGCCCGCATCGATGCCGCCGATGGCGAACCAGGGCGCCGGCCCGGTGCGCGATGCCGCGTACCTGATCAGGCCGAGCCCGGGCGCCGGGCGGCCCGGCTTGGTGGGGGTCGGCCAGACCGGCCCGGCGCAGAAGTAGTCGACATCCGCGTCGGCGGCGGCCGCGGCGGCCTGTTCCGCCGAATGCGTGGACAGCCCGAGCAGCGTCCCGGGCCCGACGATCTGCCGCGCCATCGCGACCGGCAGGTCGTCCTGGCCGAGGTGCAGTACGTCGGCACCGACCGCGCGGGCAATGTCGGCCCTGTCGTTCACCGCGAGCAGCGCGGCATGCCGGTCGCAGGCCCGGCGGAACGCGGCAAGGAGCGTCATCTCATGCGCGGCCTCAAGGCCCTTATGGCGCAGCTGGACGATGTCCACGCCGGCCCCGAGGACCGCATCGAGGAACCCGGCCAGGTCTCCCTGCCGCTGCCTCGCATCGGTGCACAGGTAGAGCCGGGCGGCGGACAGCCGTGCCCGCAGGTCACCGGCCACGGCAGCCACCGCTCAGCACCGGGCGGCAAGCACCATCCGGCACGGGCTCGCCACTGGTCAGCGGCGCTCGCCGGGCAGCACTCAGAACGCGAGCGCCTGCGCCCGGCGGTTCACCTCGGTACGGCGGTTCTCGCTGATCGCCTGGATCGGCGTGCCGGGCAGCGTCTCGTCGGCCGTGAACAGCCAGCGCAGCGCATCCGCCTCGTCGAACCCGCAGTCAAAGAGCAGGGTGAGCGTGCCATGCAGGCCCCGGACGACCTGATTGCCATCAAGGAGTGCCGCGGGCACGCAGAGCTTGCCGTCCGGGCGCTGCACCGCGAGCAGCTTGCGATCGCGGAGCAACTGCCGGACCCGGCTGATGGACAAGCCGAGCTGGTCAGCAGCTTCAGGAATGGTGAGCCAGTTGCCGATCATCTGGTCGGCCAGGGGGTCAATCTGCGCCACACCTCCAAACTTCCCACACCAGCGCTCAATCCAAACGCGGGCAACACCGGGCAGATCGGATTCATGCGTTCCAGCTTCCCGCTGCCGCTGGCCCGGCACCGCCGGCCAGGCATCCGGCGACGCGGACCGCGAACCCGGCGACGCGCGGCAGTACCGGGCACAGCCGGGTCGCCCCGGCTCGGGTCAGCGGAGCACGGCATCCCGCACCGGAACGGCCGGATCGGCGAGGCCGGCTGCGTCGACCGGCTGCCCGGAGGCGATCACGCGCCGCCCCTGCCGCAGGTCCCTCGGCAGCCCGACGGTCAGCACCGCCGCCAGCTTGCCGCCGGCCAGCCAGCACGCGGCGAACCGCTCCCCCGCCGGGTCACCGCGCCAGATCAGCTGGTCCGCGCCGCCGTGGTACCCGGCGTACTGCAGCATCCGGCCGAACTGCTCCGACCAGAAATACGGCACCGGATCGTAGCTTTCGCTGCCGCCTAGCAGGTTGGCGGCCACCACCGCGGGTGCGCGCAGCGCAACATCCCAGTGCTCGAAACGCAGCAGCCGCCGGTACCGCAGCGACCAGAACGCGGCGCAGTCGCCGGCCGCGAAGATACCCGGTGCCGAGGCGCGCAGCTGCTCATCAGTAATAACGCCGTCGTCCACCGCCACGCCAGCTCCGGCCAGCCAGCTCAGCTGCGGCCGGATCCCGATCGCCGTCACGATCTCGTCGGCAGGCAGCCATTCGCCGCCAGCCAGGGCCAGGCCGCCGGGCTGCACCGAGGACACTCCCGCGCCGAGCCGCAACTCCACCCCGGCGGCGGCGTACCAGGGAGCCGTCTTCGCGCCCGCCTCGGCGCCGATAGCCGCCGCCAGCGGGGCCGGCCCGGCCTCCACCACGGTGACCTGGCATCCCCTGGCGGCTGCCGCGGTGGCGAGCTCGGCGCCGATCCACCCGGCGCCCACCACCGCGAGCCGCAGGCCGGGCCGCAGCAGCGCCCGCAGGCTCAGCGCGTCGTCCAGGGTCCGCAGCATGCGCTGCGGGCCCGGACCGGGCAGCGGCACGGGCACCGCGCCGGTCGCCAGCACCAGGCGGTCGAACGGGTACTCGCCGCGTCCGGTGCGCAGCACGCCGTCGGCAACGCAGGTAGCAGGCTCGCCAAGCCGCACGTCGGCGCCGAGCGCCGACAGGTCGTGCCGCAGCGTGGTGTCATCCACCGCGCCGGACAGTACGCCCTTGGACAGCGGCGGCCGGTCATACGGCGGCCGGTCCTCGGCGCCGACCAGGGTCACCGCGCCGCCGTAGCCCCGGGCCCGCAGCTCCTCCAGGGTGCGCAGGCCCGCCAGCCCGGCTCCGGCTATCACGACTCGCTCTATCCGCACGATCACCTAGGCTAGAAGCAGCGCGCGGGAGTCCGGTACTGACCGGACTGAGAGGGCGGCTGGAAGCCGCCGACCGCAGGAACCTGATCCGGGTCATGCCGGCGAAGGGAGCGAAGATGGGCACCTCAGCCAGCGACAGCGTGCTGGTCATCGGCGGCGGGGTCATCGGCCTGAGCATCGCCTGGCGGGCCGCGCAGCGCGGCATGCGGGTGACCCTCGCCGATCCTGCGCCGGGCAGCGGCGCCTCGCATGCCGCCGCCGGGATGATTACTCCGATCTCGGAGGCTGCCTACGCGGAGAAGGAACTGTTCCGGCTGGGCCGCGAATCCCAGCGGCGGTATCCGGCGTTCGCGGCCGAGCTCAC
Organism: uncultured Actinomycetes bacterium; assembly: GCA_963707065.1. Taxonomy (GTDB): domain Bacteria; phylum Actinomycetota; class Actinomycetes; order Streptosporangiales; family Streptosporangiaceae; genus Palsa-506. Next base: position 234,530 of record CAVPPJ010000005.1, on the reverse strand, counting down.
CAGCATCACCGGCGAGCCGGTCGGATATCGCCAGGCGGGCACGCTGCAGGTCGCCTATGACGCCGACGACCTGGCCATTCTCGGCGAGTACCAGGCATTGCAGGAGTCCTTCGGGATACCGGTGCGCCGCCTCACCGCGCGCGAATGCCGCCACGAGGAGCCCATGCTCGACCCGTCTATCCGCGGCGGCCTGCTGGCCGCGGGCGACGCGTCCGTCGATCCGCGGCTGCTGACCAGTGCCCTGCTGGCGGCCGCGGCGATGGCAGGAGCGGACATCATCCGGCAGCCGGCCGCGGAGATCCTCAGCGCCGGCGGCCGGGCCGCCGGCGCCCGGCTGGCTGACGGTACCCGGGTCCTCGCGCGCTGGGTGGTCCTCGCCGCGGGCTGGAACTCAGCATCGATCGAGGGACTGCCTGCCGGGGCGGCTCCGCCGCTGCGGCCGGTCAAGGGCCAGATCCTGCGGCTGCGGTCCGCATCCGGCTGCCCGCCCGGGCTGCTCGCCCGGGCCGTGCGCGGCATCGTCCGGGGCTCCTCGGTCTACCTGGTGCCCAGGGAGAGCGGCGAGCTCGTCATCGGCGCCACTCAGGAGGAGCTCGGCGCCGACACGCGGGTTACGGCCGGCGGAATCTGGGAGCTGCTCCGGGACGCCCGGACGATCGTGCCGGGGATCACCGAGCTTGAGCTCGCGGAGGCAGTGGCGGGCCTGCGGCCGGGCACTCCGGACAATGCGCCGGTGCTCGGCCCGTCCGCGCTGCCCGGGCTGGTCCTGGCCACCGGCCATTTCCGGGCCGGCGTGCTGCTGGCACCGGTGACCGCCGACGTCATCACCAGCTACCTGACGACGCAGCGGCTGCCGGATCTCGCGTCCCCGTTCACGGCGGGGCGTTTCGCCCGGCCGCCGCACCGCCCGGCCCGCCGCACCGCCGACCCTCGAGGCCGCCGCACCGCCGGCGTCCCGGCAGCGCCCGGACGGCCAGCCGCCGCGGCCGGGCCGGCGGAGCACGGCGGACGAGGGCGCCAGGCCATGAGGGTGACCATTAACGGCACGCCGCGCGAGCTGCCCGCGGCGGCCAGCGTCGGTGATGCCGTCCGGCTGGTAACGGCAGCGGGCAGCGGGGTCGCGGCCGCTGTCAACGGCGAGGTAGTGCGCAAGGCCTGCTGGGACACGACCCAGGTGTCCGAGGGCGACCTCGTCGAGGTGATTACGGCTGTGCAGGGAGGCTGACCATGGACGACCCGTTCGTGATCGCAGGCGCGGCGATGAGCTCCCGCCTCATCATGGGCACCGGCGGCGCACCGAGCCTGGACGTGCTCGACCGGGCCCTCGCCGCCTCCGGCACGGAGCTGACGACGGTCGCGATGCGCAGGGTCGATCCCGCCGCCTCAGGGTCAGTACTCGACGTCCTCGTCGCGCGCGGTATCCGCGTGCTGCCGAACACGGCGGGCTGCTTCACTGCCACCGAGGCAGTGCGCACGGCGCGGCTCGCCAGGGAGGCGATGGAAACGGACTGGGTGAAGCTCGAGGTCATTGCCGACGAGCGCACGCTGCTGCCCGATCCCGTCGAGCTGCTCGACGCGGCTGACCTGCTCGTGGCGGACGGGTTCACCGTGCTGCCGTACACCAGCGACGACCCGGTGCTGGCCCGGCGGCTTGAGCAGGCGGGCTGCGCCGCGGTGATGCCGCTTGGCGCGCCGATCGGATCCGGGCTGGGGATCAGGAACCCGCACAACATCGAGCTGATCGTCGAGGCCGCTGGCGTCCCGGTCATCCTGGACGCGGGCATCGGCACGGCCAGCGACGCGGCGATCGCGATGGAACTGGGCTGCGACGGGGTGCTGCTGGCGACATCGGTAACGAGGGCGCGCGATCCCGAGCTGATGGCCGAGGCGATGCGCGCGGCGGTCATCGCCGGGCGGCTCGCCTTCCGGGCCGGCCGGGTGCCGCGGCGACGATACGCCACTGCTTCCTCACCGCCAGCCGCCAGCTGAGCCAGCAGCGCCGTTACCTGGGCGGGGACGAGATAGCACCAATACACTCGTCCTGATGGATACGACCCTGGCGCGGCTGCCGATCGGGCAGTTGCTAGACGGCCGCTACCGGGTGGACTCCCGGATCGCGCGCGGCGGGATGGCCACCGTCTACCTTGGCGCCGACACGCGGCTGGAGCGCACGGTGGCGCTCAAGATCGCGCACCCGGAGCTGGCCACTGACGCGGATTTCGTCCGGCGTTTCATCGAAGAGGCCAGGTCCGTCGCCAGGTTGTCCAGCCCCAACGTGGTCGCGGTGTATGACCAGGGCTCGGACGGCGACATCCTCTTCCTGGCCATGGAGTACGTCCCCGGCCGGACGCTGCGCGAGCTGCTGGTCGAGCGCGGCAGGCTCAGCCCGCGCGAGTCGCTCGACATCATCGAGGGAGTCCTCACCGGGCTGGCAGCTGCGCATCAGTCGGGCATTGTGCACCGTGACGTGAAGCCGGAGAACGTGCTGCTTACCCCGAGTCATGCGGTGAAGGTCGCGGACTTCGGGCTAGCCAGGGCCGCGGCCAGGGCCAGCCAGACCAAGACTGGCATGATCATCGGCACCGCCGCCTATCTTGCGCCCGAGCAGGTGTCACGCAGCGTCTCCGATGCGCGGACCGATGTCTACGCATCCGGCGTGATGCTGTTCGAGCTGCTCACCGGCGTGCAGCCGCACAAGGGCGAGTCGCCGCTCGAGATCGCCTATAAGCACGTCAATGAGATCGTGCCGGCGCCGTCCAGCATCACGCCCGGGCTGGCCCCGGCCCTGGACGCGCTGGTGGCGCTGGCCACCAGCCGGGATCCGGATCTGCGCCCTGCAGATGCCGGTCAGTTCCTGCGCGCCATTACCGAGGTGCGCCGCGGACTGCCGATCGCCGTGCCGCACGCCCCGGATCCGTCCGGCAGCCAGGGCAGCGGGTACGAGCCGGGCTTCCCGCCCGGCCAGCCGGCGCCCGGGGATCCGGCATCCGGCCAGCAAGCACCCGGCCAGCCGGCGTCCTGGGAGCCAGCCTCCGCCCCGCCAGCCTCCGCCCCGCCACTGTCCTGGGAGCCAGCGTCCTGGGAGCCGGTATCCGGCCAGCCGACATCCTGGGAGCCGGCAGCTGGCCAGCCAGCCTCCGCGCTGACTGAGCCCGGCCAGTCGCCGCCCGGGCAGTCCGCTGCCGGGCAGTCTGCGCCCGGCCAGTCCGCTGCCGGCGCAGTCTGCGCCCGGCCAGTCCTACCCTGCGCAGTCTGCGCCCGGCCAGTCGGCATCCGGCCCGATGGCGGCCGGACAGCCGGGAACGTCGTCACCGTTCCCGGCCGCGAGCGCCGGTCCCGGCGCCCCCGCCGTGACCGGGCCACTGGGAGAAACCGTCCCGGGGGCGCAGGGCGCGCCGCCGCTGCCGGGCGCATCCGCATTTCCCGCCGCGTTCGCGCTGCCGGCATCCGCGCTGTCCGGCGCCCCGGCTTCCCCCGGCACATCGTCGCCCGGCGGGCCGGGCGGCCGCAGCGAACCGCGGCACGGGAAGCCGGGGCGCGGCCGGGCCGTGGAGATCCTGCCCGCAGTGACCACGGGACAGCCGGGCGAGCCGTACGACGGCGTTAATCACACCCTCATCGTGACGGGCGGCGAACTGACCGGCGGCTACGGGGGCGAGCCGCTGACCGGCCGGGTGCACGGCCCGGCCGGCATCGGCCGGCGCCGGGAGCCGGGACTGCAGCGGTGGCTCTTCAGCCGCAGGCTGGCCTACCTGGCCCTGGCGCTGGCTGTCGTGCTGATCCTCGGCGCGGTGACCTGGTGGGTCATTGACGGGCAGTACGTCGCGGTCCCCCGGGTGGACGGGATGGCGAAATCCACTGCCAGGACCGAGTTGCGGAATCTGGGTTTCACCGTGAAGACCGCACATGGCCTGCGTGACAATGCCGTCCCCCGCGGGGAGGTCATTCGCACCGATCCGGCAATCGGATCACGGGCGCATCGTGGCAGTGCCGTCACGCTCATACCGTCGCTCGGGCCAGTCCTGATTCAGGTCCCGTCGGTGACTGGCATGAAAGTCGCCGACGCCGAGACGGCGCTCAGGCGGGCCGGGCTGACTCCCGGCCGGGTGAGCAGCGCGACTTCCACCACCATTCCGCTCGGCGTCGTGATCAGCACCAATCCCATCGCCGGACTGTCCTGGCCGCAGCCACGGCCGGTGACGATCGTGGAGAGTTCCGGCATACCGCTGCCCGCCCTGGTCGGCCAGCAGGAGTCCGCCGCTCAGCAGCAGTCTCAGCAGGACGGCTTCCAGCTGAACCCGGAGCAGGACGCGAAGAGCAATCAGAGCGCCGGGACTATCACCAGTCAGTCACCGAAGCCAGGAACCCCGATCACTCCTGGCGAGGTCGTGACCGTCCGGGTCTCGGCGGGGCCGCAAATGATCAACGTCCCGAATGTGGACGGTCTTTGGGTGCAGCACGCGATCAGCATCCTGCACGCCGCCGGATTCCAGGTGAACGTCAACGACGTGGGCCCCGGCCATCATGTGTTCAACTACAACCCGGCAGGCCAGGCCCCGCAAGGCAGCACGATCACGATCTTCGTAGGGTTCGGCATCGGTTTTCCGTAGGTTTGCCCGCCGGGTCCTCATCCTCGCGGGTTCGCGGCTGCCGTCCGTGGCGGTGTCAGAGCGGCGGGCCCTCGCCGGGGCGCTCCTGGTAGGAGTAACGCTGCTCGCGCCACGGGTCGGCCGTGTTGTGATAGCCGCGCTCTTCCCAGAATCCCCGCCGGTCCCTGGTCAGGTACTCCACGGCCCTGACCCATTTGACGCTCTTCCATGCGTACAGTCCGGGCACGACGAGCCGGACCGGGTACCCGTGCTCAGGAGTGAGTTCCGTTCCGTTGCGATGGGTAGCCAGCAGGGTGTCGTCCGCGGCGAAATCCGCGATCCGCACATTGGCGCTGTAACCGAAGTCTGCCCAGACCATCACATGCGTCGTCGTCGCCGCGGGCGGCACTGCCTGCAGCAAAGCTGCCGCGGGCACGCCTTCCCAGTCGACGTCGGGGATGCTGAACTTGGTCACGCAATGAAAGTCCGCGATCACCCGGCGGCTGGGCAGCGTCCCGAACTCGTCCCATCCCCAGCGGTGATCGCGGCCGCTCTCCGTTGCGCCGAACACCTGGAGGCTCCAGCTCTGCGGATCGAAGACCGGGACCCGGCCATAGTGCAGGACCGGCCAGTTGGCGGGCACGTACTGACCGGGCGGCAGCCCTCTTTCCGGCGACCTGGCGCGGGACGACCTGGCGCGGGACGACCTGGCGCGGGGCGATCCGGCGCGGGGCTGGCCCGGCTCGCTGATGCCGACCGCGGACAGGCCCGAGCCCGTTGCGAGCCCGTTTGCCTCCGGCTGCCTCATCCGGCTGACCTGCCCTTCCTGCCCTCACACCATGCCGGGCACGGTACCCCTACCGTCGAGTCCCGCAGGTGGGGCTATCTTGCCACCCCGCCACTGCGGCCGATCCTGCGCCCGCCGCCGTGGCGGGCGCAGGACGTGCGCTAAGCTTGCGCCCGTGCGTCACCAGTACTGGTTCTTTTATGGCTACCGCCCCGGCCTTCGGACGGTCGCCCGCCAGCTGCTGCACTGACGCGAGCGACGTAAGAAAAGCCCCGGGCCGTTCGGCCCGGGGCTTTCGTCATTTCGGGAGACAGGGAGTGGTGACATGGTCGTCGTGATGGCCCCAGAGGCCACGCAGGCGGACGTTAACGCGATTGTGGATCTGGTGCAGACCGCCGGCGGGGAAGCCTTCGTGAGCCGAGGGGTCGCCAGGACGATCATCGGGCTGGTGGGCGACGTCGACCAGTTCGGCACGCTGAACCTGCGCAGCAGGACCGGCGTCGGCGACGTCGTACGGATATCCGTCCCGTACAAGCTGGTCAGCAGGGAGCATCATCCGAGCCGGTCGGTGATCACCGTGGGCGGCGTGCCGATCGGCCCGGATACCGTCACGGTCATCGCCGGCCCGTGCACGGTCGAGACCCCGGATCAGACGCTGGCATCGGCCCTGATGGCCAAGGCGGCGGGCGCGTCGATGCTGCGGGGCGGCGCCTTCAAGCCGCGCACCTCGCCGTACGCGTTCCAGGGCCTCGGGGAGGCCGGGCTGCGGATCCTGGCCGAAGTGCGGGCCGAGACCGGGCTGCCGGTCGTGACCGAGGTCATCGACCCGGCCAGCGTCGATCTCGTCTGCTCCTACGCCGACATGCTGCAGGTCGGCACCCGCAGCATGCAGAACTTCACGCTGCTGCAGGCGGTCGGCTCCGCCGGGAAGCCGGTCCTGCTCAAGCGCGGGATGAACGCCACCATCGAGGAGTGGCTGATGGCCGCCGAGTACATCGCCCAGCGCGGGAACCTGGACATCGTGCTCTGCGAGCGCGGGATCCGGACCTTCGAGACGGCGACCCGCAACACCCTGGACATCAGCGCGGTGCCGGTCGCGCAGCGGCTCTCGCACCTGCCGGTGATCGTCGATCCGTCCCATTCGGGCGGCCGGCGCGACCTCGTGGTGCCGCTGAGCCGGGCCGCCATCGCGGTCGGCGCAGACGGGATCATCGTGGACGTGCACCCGGAGCCCGCCGTCGCCCTGTGCGACGGTGACCAGGCACTGGTGGACGCCGACATCCGCGAGCTTGCCGCGGTGATGGCGACCATGCCGCAACTGATGGGCCGCACGCTGAGCCGGGCGGCAGATCCGCTGACCGTCGGGTGATGCCGCCCGCGCCCGGCGCCGCCCCGGCCGGCTGAGGCCGCCGGGGCCGGCCGCGCGGGGTCAGAGCCCGGCCACCGCCGGGATCACCTCGGACCCGATGATCTCCAGCGGAGTGACGTCCCAGACACCTGCCACCGCGCCGATCGCGGCCCCGATGCCCAGCCCGGCGAGATCGCCGAGCTGGTCCACGACCTGGCCGGCCTGCTCCCCCTTGGCACCGACATCGAAGATGAAATAGCAGGTCTTCTCGATCTCGTCGTAGTCGCGGCCCTCCGCGTCGCAGTGCGCGCGCAGCACGTCGAGCTTGCGGGCCAGGTCCGGGCCGGGGAAAAGGTTGCAGGCCTGGGCGTATCGGGCGACGAACCGCAGCGTCTTCTGCTCGCCGGAGCCGCCGATCATGATCGGCGGATGCGGTGCCGACAGCGCCTTCGGGTAGTTCAGCGGCCGCTCCAGCTGATAGTGCTTGCCCTGATAGGGCGACTCGTCGCCGCGCCACATCTGCAGGCAGATCTGGAGTGTCTCCTCCAGCCGCTCGAACCGCTCGGCGACCGGCGGGAACGGGATGCCCAGGCCCCTGGACTCCTCGTCGTTCCAGGCGGCGCCGATGCCCAGCCAGGCCCGGCCGCCGGACAGCACGTCGAGCGTGGTCACGATCTTCGCCAGGATTCCGGGATGCCGGTAGACGGCGCCGGTCACCAGGGTGACCAGCTTCGCCCGGGACGTGCAGCCGGCCAGGTACCCCAGCGTGGTGTACGCCTCCAGCATGTCGTGCTCCGGCGGCCCCACCATGTTGATCTGGAAGAAGTGATCCATCACGCTGATGAACTCGAACCCGGCATCGTCGGCGGTCCTGGCGACGGTCGCGATGTCGGCGCCGAGCCGGGCCGCGCCGGGCCCGGTGAAGTCAGGGATCTGCAATCCGATTTTCACGTTTGTTACCTCCGCCGATGAGCCTTCCACACGCAGCGCACGGTCGTCGCGCCGGCCGGCCGGCGCCGTGGGTGACCGGGGTCAGGGGCGGGCGGCTGGCCGGGCGTGCTCGTTAAAAAGGAAGGTCAGTGCCGGTCCGGGGTATGTTCCTGCGCGGCGGCCGCCAGTTCCTCGGCCAGGTCGTCGACGTCCAGCCGCGCCTCGATCCGGCGCAGATCCTCGATCCTTGCCCGGATCTCCACCTGGCGCGGCGTCAGCAGGCTGCAGCAGTCCTCATCGGGCAGCTCGGAAATGCTGAGCGTCCGGATGCGGCGCGCTTCCGCCATGATCTCCGCCTTGTCCAGGCCGATCAGCGGGCGGAGGATCGGCATCGTCACCGCGTCATCCAGGGCGGTGATGTTGGTCAGCGTCTGGCTGCTCACCTGGCCGAGCGAGTCCCCGGTGACGAGCGCCGCGGCGCGCTGCCGCCTGGCCATCACCTCGCCGGTCTTGAGCATCAGCCGGCGCTGGGCCATGATCTGCAGCCGGCCCGCGCCGGAGGAAGCGAGCCGCTGCTGCGCCTTGCCGAACGCGACCACGAACAACCGCGACCCGCCCTGGAACTTGTCCAGCTCGCGCACCAGGCCGTATGCCTTGTACACCGACTCAGGGCCGGTCAGCGGCATGCCGGAGAAATGCAGGTAGCTGCACCGCAGGCCGCGGCGCATCATCCGGTAGGCGGCGACCGGCGAGTCGATGCCGCCGGACATGAGCACCAGCGCGCGGCCGCTCATGTTCACCGGCAAGCCGCCCTGGCCCGGCATCCCCTCGGTGAAGACGAACACCTCGGACTGATCGACCTCAACGAAGACCGTCGTGTCTGGCCGGCGCAGGTTGACCGGGTAGCCGTACTCCTGCTGGATCCGGGTGCCGATGAGCCTGGCGAGCTGGGCGGAGTCGACCGGGAACCGCTTGTCGCGGCGTCTCGCCCGGACGGCAAACGAGCCCTGACGGCCGGCCGTCAGCTCCACCGCCGCGGCAATGGCCGCCGCCGGGTCCTTGGCGACCCGGACCGCACGGCAGATCCGGGCGATGCCCATCACCGTGCTCATCCGGTCCGCGATCAGGTCGACCGCGGCTTCCGCGGCCGCGCCGTCCGCGGCGCCGGCCGGCGTCGCGCTGCCCGGTGTGGTGCCGCCGGCCAGGGTCAGCACGATCACGCCCTCCCGCTGCCGCAGCTGCAGCGGGATGCCAAGATCGCGCACGGCACGCTTGATGTTGTCCTGCAGGAGCCGTTCGAACTGCTGCCTGTTCTTGCCCTTGAGCACGATCTCGCCCAGCTTGAGCAGCACGCACGGCTCGTGCAGGCCGGCTGGCTGCTCCGGCGTGACGTGATCAGCTATGGGCAAGACGGGCATTCCCCTAGTCTGCCAGCTAGGCAGGGCGTTCCTGCTCCTGCTGGCAAGCTCTATCCGTGGCCGGCCACGGGAGCGGATGCTGGGGAAGCCGAGATGTACGACGACGGCGGGCTGGTCGACGTCAATCAGGTGCCGGGCGGGATCCTCCAGTCCCAGCTGGGGCTGTCAGCCGACGAGACGGCCGCCGTCCTTGCCGCCCGCGCCAAGCTCGGCAGCTTCAGCAGCGCGGACGAGGTGAGTACCTACGCGCAGCTGCCGCCGGACCGGCTGGACGCCATCCGGGACTGGATGATCTTCAGCTAGCGGCGGTCAGCCGAACAGCACCTCGGCTTCGTCATAGCGGTCGGCCGGCACGACCTTCAGCTCGCGGGTAGCCTCCGCCAGCGGCACGCGGACGATCTTGGTGCCCTGCAAGGCCACCATCATGCCGAAGGCGCCATCGTGCACCGCGCCGATCGCCTGCAAGCCGAAACGAGTGGCCAGCACCCGGTCGAATGCCGTTGGCGTGCCGCCGCGCTGGATGTGCCCGAGTACCGTACAGCGCGCTTCCTTGCCGGTGCGCTTCTCGATCTCGTCGGCCAGCATCTGCCCGATCCCGATCCCGGCCAGCCGTACGTGGCCGAAGGCGTCCAGCTGCTGGTTCCCGGATGAGATGCTGTCGTCGGCGGCCTGTGCGCCCTCGGCCACCACCACGATGGGCGCGTAGCGGGTCTGGAACCGGTGCTCCACGTACGCGCAGACCTTCTCGATGTCGAACCGCTTCTCCGGGATCAGGATGACGTTCGCGCCGCCCGCCATCCCGGCGTGCAGCGCGATCCAGCCCGCATGACGGCCCATTACCTCCACGATCAGCGCCCGGTGATGACTCTCCGCCGTGGTGTGCAGCCGGTCGATCGCCTCCATCGCGATGTTCACGGCGGTGTCGAAGCCGAACGTGTAGTCGGTCGCGCCGAGATCGTTGTCGATGGTCTTGGGCACGCCGATCATGCTGACGCCCGCTTCATGCAGCCTGGTGGCGACCCCGAGGGTGTCCTCGCCGCCGATCGCGATCAGCACGTCGACGCCCAGGCTGTCCAGGTTGCCGGAGATCCGGGCAATGCCGGAGCGGCCGCCGCTCGCCGCGGACTCGGCCAGCGGATTCGTCCGCGACGAGCCGAGGATCGTGCCGCCGAGTGGCAGGATGCCGCGGACGGCCTGCACGTCCAGCGGCACGGTGTCGCCTTCCAGCGGGCCGCGCCATCCGTCGCGGAACCCGATGAACTCGTAGCCGAACTCGGTAACTCCTCGGCGGACGATAGCGCGGATAACTGCGTTCAGCCCGGGGCAGTCACCGCCGCCGGTGAGGACTCCGACTCGCATGGGGGCTCCCTCTCGTGTTCTGTCGCCCGCCACACTAGTACCCATGAGCGTCCTCGCGATCGATGCGGGAACGACGGGCGTCACCGCCCTGGTCGTTACCGCTGACGGGACCGTGGCGAGCCGCGGATACCAGGAATTCCGCCAGTACTACCCGGAACCGGGATGGGTTGAGCACCTGCCCGAGAGCATCTGGCAGGCAACCCTGGCCGCGTGCGGCCAGGCCCTCGGGCCTGCCGGGGCGGCCGCCGTGACCTGCATTGGAGTCACCAACCAGCGGGAGACCGCGGTCCTCTGGGATCGCGCCACGCTCGCGGCGCCCCGGCGGGCGATCGTCTGGCAGGACCGGCGGACGGCCGGCCTGTGCGCCCGGCTGCGCGACCAGGGCCACGAGGAACGGGTCACCGCGCTGACCGGCCTCCGCCTTGACCCGTACTTCACCGCGACGAAGCTGATGTGGCTGGCGGAGCATGATCCGGCCGTCTGGGCCGGGATCGGCGATGGCTCGCTGGCGGCCGGCACCGTGGATTCGTACCTGATCGCCCGGCTCACCGGCGGGCGGCGGCACGTCACCGACGCGTCCAACGCGTCCCGCACGCTGCTCTTCGACATCGAAGCCGGGCAATGGTCGGCGGAACTGTGCGAGCTGTTCGGCGTGCCGCGGCGCGCGCTGCCCGAGGTGGTCCCGTCCTGCGGCGTTGCCGGGCACACCGACCCGGCCGCCTTCCTCGGCCTGTCGCTGCCGGTAGCCGGGATCGCGGGCGACCAGCAAGCGGCGCTGTTCGGCCAGGCGTGCTTTGTGCCGGGGGATATCAAGTGCACGTACGGCACGGGCTCGTTCGTGCTCTCCGCCACCGGCGGCGCCATCGTCCGGTCGTCCGCCGGGCTGCTGTCCACGGTGGCCTGGATGGACTCATCCGGCACCCTGTCCTACGCGCTGGAGGGGTCCGTGTTCGTGACCGGCGCGGCCGTGCAGTGGCTGCGTGACGGGCTCGGGCTGCTGGACAACGCGGCGCAGAGCGAGGCGCTGGCGCGGACGGTGCCGGATTCAGGGGGCGTGGTATTCGTGCCCGCGCTCACCGGCCTGGGCGCGCCGGACTGGGATCCGGATGCCCGCGGAGCGGTGTTCGGCCTGACCAGGGGAACGACACGGGCGCACCTGGTCCGGGCCACGCTGGAGGCGATCGCTTTCGAGGTACGGGATGTCGCCGACCTGATGGCCGCGGAGACCGGGCACGGCGCCGGCGCCGTGCTCCGGGTCGATGGCGGCGCAAGCGCCAACGACCTGCTGATGCAACTGCAGGCCGACCAGCTGCAGGTGCCCGTCGAGCGGCCCGTCGTGGCGGAGACCACGGCGCTGGGCGCGGCTTTCCTGGCCGGCCTCGGCACCGGCATATGGTCCTCGCCGTCGGAACTCGCCGCCACCTGGAAGCTGGACCGGAGATTTGCCCCCGGTGCCAGCGACGAGCCGGGCTATGCCCGCTGGCGGCAGGCCGTCGAGCGCACCAAGGGCTGGGCCCGCTAGCCCGCGATCCCGCGTGTCCGGGCCTGACCTGCCAGACTCGAAGGAGGCTGCCAGACGGGCGGCGCGCGGCGCCGCCGAGCAGATAGCGTCGTTCCTAGCCCTGCGGACCGCGGGACCCCGCGACCGCGGACCGCGGAGCCGCCGGAGCCTGCTCGCGAAGCCGCCACCGGCGACATGGTGATGCGCGACAAGGAGAGGAACCCGATGACCACGCCCGGGAGTCAGGCCGAGTCGGCTGGAACCGGCATCGGTATCGGCCTCGAACCGGAGCTTCCGCCCGGCGATCCCGCCGGGGCCATGGAAGGCGCGGGGTCGCCGGATCCGGCTGACGTCAACCTGGTCCGCTCCAGCGGGATCATGGCCGCCGGGACGCTCGCATCGCGGATGACCGGCTTTCTCCGCACCGCCATCCTGCTCTTCGCCGTCGGCACGCACGATCTCGGCAACGCCTACAACATCGCCAATGTGCTTCCCAATGCGGTGTACAACCTCGCCCTCGGCGGCATTCTCACCAGTGTCGTAGTGCCGCTCCTCGTCACTGCCGCCAAACGGGAACGCGACCGCGGCGAGGCTTATGACCAGCGGATATTCACGCTGGGCGTGATGATGCTTGGCGGCATCACGGTGATCGCGACGCTTGCCGCCGCGCCGATCGCCGGCCTGTACGGGCACGGCCTGCATAACGCCGCCACCCATCACCTCACGGTGATCTTCGCCTATTTCTTCATCCCGCAGATCTTCTTCTACGGGGTCAGCTCGCTGGCCGGAGCGATCCTGAACGCGCGAGGCCGCTTCGGCGCGCCGATGTGGACGCCCGTGATCAACAACGTGGTCGTCATCCTGGTCGGGATCGCGTTCATCGCGACGGCGGGCCTGAACCGCACTCCGTCCGACATCTCGGCAGGCGAGATTGCGCTGCTGGGCCTGGGCACGACCCTGGGCATCGTCCTGCAGACCGCCGCGCTGATCCCGTCGCTGCGGGCGGTCGGGTTCCGCTGGCGTCCGCGGTATGACTTCCGGCGTACCGAGGTCGCCGAGATCGGCCGGATGGGCGGCTGGATGTTCGGATACGTCCTCACCACCCAGGTCGCCTTCCTGGTGACCACGGTGGTGGCCAACGAGGCGGGCGCCAGGGTCTCCCAGCGTGGAGCGGGCGCGGGATTCGCTGCCTACAGCAACGCCTGGCAGCTCTTCCAGCTGCCGTACGCGATCGTCGGGATCTCGGTGATCACCGCCATGCTGCCGAGGATGAGCGCGCACGCGGCCACCCGCAAATACGGGCTCGTCTCCGATGACTTCTCCATCGCCACCCGGCTCGCGTCGGTCATCGTGGTGCCAGCGGCCATGATCCTGGCCGTGCTCGGGGCACCGCTTGCCGAGTCCATCTTCGGATACGGCAGTACCTCGGCCGCGAGCGCCCGGTATCTCGGCGAGATCTTCGCCGTCTTCTCCCTCGGGCTGCTGCCCTACATGCTGTTCCAGCTGCTGCTGCGGGTCTTCTACGCGATGCGCGACAGCCGGACGCCTGCCCTCATCGGCGTGGTCACCATGGCGGTCAACATCGCGGCCAACCTGGCCGCGCTCGCGATCCTGCCGCCCCGGCACGTGGTCGCGGGGCTGGGTGCGGGATTCGGGCTGGCGAACCTGGCCGGGACCATAGCGGCGTGGTGGGTACTGTCCCGGCGGATCGGCGGCCTGCACGGCGCGGTGATCCGCAGCGCCCTGATCCGGATGCACCTGGCGGTGATTCCTAGCGTGCTCTTCGCCGTTGCCTCGACGCTGATGGTCGCGGTAATCCTGCCAGCCGGGCTGCTCAACGCGATTGTGACCGTGACGCTGTCGGGCTGCGGGGCGGTCCTGCTCTACGTGCTCTTCGCCAAGGCATTCGCGATTACCGAGCTGACCGACCTGACCGACAGTGTCCGGTCGAGGCTGCACCGCTAGTCGCCGGAGGGGCCGGCGCTGGACCGCTTCGCGTACTCGTCCACGTATTCCTGGCCGGACAGCTTCATGATGGCGTGCATGATCTCGTCGGTCATCGCCCTGAGCACGATCCGGTCCGACTCAAGGCCGTAGTAGCGCGAGAAGTCCAGCGGCGCACCGAACCGCACCCCGGGGCGTACCCGCAGCCGGGGCACGATCTTGCCGGGCGGCTGCAGCTCGAAGGTGCCGACCATGGCGCACGGGATAACCGGCGCCCTGGCCTCCAGCGCCAGCCGGGCCACTCCCGTCTTGCCCCGGTACAGCCGCCCGTCCGGAGTCCGCGTGCCCTCGGGATAAATGCCGAGCAGGTGACCGTTCGCCAGCACTCGCAGCCCGGTCCGCAGCGCCCGCTCGCCCGCCTCGCCGCCAGCCCGGTCCACCGGGATCCCGCCCACGCCGCCGATGAAGGCCTTGCTGACCAGGCCCTTCAGCCCGCGGCCGGTGAAGTACTCGGACTTGGCGAGGAAGACAACCTGGCGCGGGATGGGCAGCGGCGCGAAGAAGTGATCGGAGAACGACAGGTGGTTACTGGCAATGATGGCCGGTCCCTGCCGGGGCACATTGTCCGTGCCCTCCGCCCACGGCCGGAAGACCGCGCGGAGGACCGGCCCGAGGACTGCCTTGACCACCCAGTAGAACACGCTCACATGTTCCCACGTGATGGCTCCGGTGGGGATGGCGCTGGCGGCTGGAGATGGCGGGATGCCGCGGCGGCATGCGACGATCGAGATGACGCAGTAACGCGGAGAGGATTTCCTGCCCATGCCAGTGCTGCCCGGAGCCGAGCCTTACAGCCACGAGGGGTCAAGCACCGGCGTGCTGCTCTGCCATGGCTTCACCGGCAGCCCGCATTCCCTGCGCGGCTGGGCGGAGTATCTCGCCGGCGCTGGCCTGAGCGTGTCGCTGCCCCGGCTGCCGGGACACGGGACGACCTGGCAGGAGATGGCGCGGACTCGCTGGGAAGACTGGTATGCCGAGGTCAACCGGGCTTATAACGAGCTTCGCGGGCGGGCGGACCAGATCTTCGTGATGGGCCTGTCGATGGGCGGCTGCCTGGCGCTGCGGCTGGCCGAGGCGCAGGGCGCCGCGATCAGCGGGCTGGTGCTGGTGAACCCTTCGGTGACCGCCGACACCAGGCTGTTCGCGCTGGCCCCCGTGCTGAAGCTGTTCGTGCCCTCGCTGAAGGGCATCACCAGCGACATCAAGAAGGAAGGCGTCACCGAGCTTGGCTACGACCGGATACCGGTGCGGGCGGCCGCGACGCTGCCAGGCCTGTGGCGCAGCACGAAAGAACGGCTCAGTGATATAACGCAGCCCGTCCTCGTCTATCACAGCACTGAGGATCATGTCGTCGGTGCCGCCAGTCTCGATGTCCTCCGGCGGGCGCTGCCGCCGGACCAGCTGACTGTACGAAACTGCGATAACAGCTTTCATGTCGCAACCCTGGACAACGACGCCCAAGCCATCTTCACTGGCAGTCTGGAGTTCGTTCGGGCACACACCCACGCGGGTAAGGAATAGGGGTTGGCGGACAGGGAGCGGGCAGAGGACATCAGCGGCGAGGACGCGGCCTGGCGCGATCTTGTCGCACGGTTTGACCTGCCCGGCGACCCCGACGGGGTGCCGCCGCCGTGGCCGGAGCGCGAGGACTTGCTCACCGCACGGCACCGCCGGCCGCAGCACGGCGCCGAGGCGCGGGAAGGCCCGGCGGCGGGCGAAGCGCCGGAATCGGGCAGTGCCGACATCCCGGAGCCGGGCAGCGCCGACGTACCGGACCACGACGACGATCAGCCGGTCGGCGACTGTGCCGGCGGATCAGAATCCGCGCTCGTGGACCGTACCCGGGTTATCAAGCCCGCCGTCCCGGTTCAGCAGCCGGCGGATTCCGACGAGGATCCCGACGATCACTACATCCCGCCCCCGCCGCCGCCGCTGCCTACGCTGGACCCGGTGGCCAAGGGCGCGTGGACGGCGCTCTTCGGCGGGCCCGCCTACTTGCTCACGGCCACGATGACTGGCTGGGCGATGCCCGGCTGGGCAACGTTCGCTGCCGTCGCGGCGTTCGTCGGCGGCTTCGCCGTGATCGTCATGCGGATGGGTGACAGGCCGTCAGGCTCGGGGCCCGATAACGGCGCGGTGCTGTAGCCCGGCCCTGGCCGGCCAGCACGGCGAGTGGCCCGGTCAGCCCCTGCGGGCGAGATCCGCGGCGCCGACCAGGCCCGCGTTCTCGCCGAGTTCGGCCAGCCTGATCTCCGCGAACGGGCGGTAGTACTTACCAGTCAGGCTGGCCTCGAAGGCCGCCCGGGCGGGGCTGAGCAGCAGGTCGCCGGCCTCGGACACGCCGCCGCCGATCACGAAGCAGCCAGGGTCAAGTATCGCGGCGAGATCGGCCAGCCCCTGGCCCAGCCAGCTGCCGACGATCTCGAAGCAGCGCAGTGCCGCCGGATCCCCCTCGCGGGCCGCCTGGGTGATCGCCGGGCCGGTGATGCCGCCGGGAGTGCCGCGGCCCAGCTGGAGCAGGCGGACGGCCCCGCCCGGCGATCGCGCGGCGAACTCACTCGCCTCCGCGACCAGGGCGTTCCCGCTCGCGTACTGCTCCCAGCAGCCACGATTTCCGCAGCCGCACAGCCGCCCGCCCGGCACGACCCGGTAGTGCCCTGGCTCCCCCGCTACGCCCCACCGGCCGCGGTAGAGCTGGCCGTTGATCACGATGGCCGCCCCGATGCCGGTGCCGACGGTGACGAGCACGGCGTCCTGGTAGCCCCGGGCGGCGCCGAACACCGTCTCCGCCCAGGCGCTGGCATTGGCGTCGTTCTCGACGAGCACCGGAACGCCAATCCGGTCCTCGACCTTCTTCTTCACCGGCTCATTGCGCCAGGCAAGGTTCGGCGCGAACAGCACGGTGGACCGGGTTCTGTCCACGAAGCCGGCCGTGCCGAGGCCGACGGCGTCGACCTGATGGCGGCCCAGCAGCTCGAGCACCGTGTCGCCGATGACCCGCGCCGTCTGCTCCGGGCTGGCGGCCGGGGTGGACCGCTTCAGCTTCTCAATGATCTTGCCCTGCTTATCCACCACCCCGGCGGCTACCTTCGTGCCCCCGACGTCAACCCCGATCGACAGGCCCACCGGCCGGCCCTTCCGGCGGCTCTCCTGTCGTGCCCGGCGGCTCTGCTGTGGTGGCCGGCGCCTCCCAGGTGGCCCCGGTGGCGGCGGGCGGCTCCCCGGTGGTGGCGGGCGGCTCCCCTGTCGTGCCCGGCGGCTCTGCTGTGGTGGCCGGCGCCTCCCAGGTGGCCCCGGTGGCGGCGGGCGCCTCCCCGGTGGTGGCGGGCGGCTCCCCTGTCGTGCCCGGCGGCTCTGCTGTGGTGGCCGGCGCCTCCCAGGTGGCCCCGGTGGCGGCGGGCGCCTCCCCGGTGGTGGCGGGCGGCTCCCCTGTCGTGGCCGGCGGCTCCCCGGGAGCGCCCGGGGAGCCGGGCGGCGAAGAGGCGGCCGTGCCGGCCGGCGAGGGCCCGGCGCCAGGACCCGTCGCGACGACAGCCTCGAAGGCGCTGACGGCGTCCTGCAGGACCGAGGCGAACAGGCCGCCTGCGCTGGACAGGTGCGAGCCGAGCCCAGGGCCAGAATCGCGCATCTTGCGGGCGGCCCGGCAGAGCGGGCACCACTCGCACTCGGGCGGCTCGCCGCCGCCCTCCGGCTCGTTCGTGGCGCTCTCCCACACGTCCTCGCGGCTGGCCTGGCCGGAGCCGAATGTCTTGCGGATATTGCCGCGCATCTCCCGGCCGAACCCGCGCGCGCCGGACCGCATCAGCCATCGCTGGAAGTCGCCGACCGGGTCGCTGCCCTGCGGCCTTGAGTCCTGGGTCACGTCGTGGTGCCTTCCCTGTATTCGGCCCGTTTCTTGAGGCCCTTCAGCGCGGTGTCGATGATGCTCTTCTCCACCCTTCGCTTGACCATCCCGATCATCGGAATCCGGACGCCGACGGTGAGGTCGTAGGTCACGTCGGTGGCGCTGCCGCGCTCGGCGAGCAGGTACCCGCCGGACAGCTCGGAAATCTTGGCACCAGGCTCCGCCGGATCGAAGTCCCAGCGGACCTGTGCGTCGCCGTCCCACTGATAGCGGAGCACGAACCGGTCCTTGATCGGCCCCGCGTCCAGGGTAAAGCGCACCCGGCTGGCCCGGCCGCCAGCGCCACGGTCAATGATCTCCGTGGCCCGCACGCCGGTCGCCCACTGCGGGTAAGCGGCGAAGTCAGCAATGACAGCCATCACGGACGCCCTCGGCAGCGCGATGGTGATGCTCGACGTAGTCCTGTCCGCCATGCTCGGAGCGTACCGCCAGCGCGGCCGCGATCAGGCCAGCGCTACCAGGCCAGCACGTGCGGGATTCCGGTGGCGCGGAAGTGGCCGACGTTGATGCATTCCGTGCGGCCGATCCGCAGCCGCCTGGCGAGCGGCTGGTGCACATGGCCGAACAGCACGTACCGCGGCTGCGTCCGCCGGACCGCGTCGAGCAACGCCTCGCTGCCGCGTTCCATCCGCTGGGCGACCGTGTCGAAGAGCAGTTCGGGAACGGCGGGCGGGATGTGCGCGCACAGCACGTCGACCTCGCCGACGGCAGCCACCTTGGCCGCGTAGGCCTCGTCGTCGATCTCATACGGCGTCCGGTACGGCGACCGCAGCCCGCCGCCGACGAAGCCGAACGACCAGCCGCCGAGCTCCACCCGCTCCCCGTCCAGCACCCGCTGGCCGGGCCGCAGGTGCGCGTCCCACATGCGCGGAATATCGACATTGCCGTAGGTCAGGTACGACGGCGCCGGCAGGGCCGCGAACAGCTGCGCGTACTGCCGTGCCGCCGCGGCCTCGATATGGCTGCCGCGATCACCGCCCCGCTCGGTCCAGAGCCGCGCCGTCAGCGCGCTGGCCTCGTCGAACCGCTGCGCGGTGCGCAGCTCGATGTACTGCCGCGCCGCCTCCGCGCCGAAGAGATCAGGGAAAATGCCCTGCCGGTGATCGGTGTAGTCGACGAACAGCAGCAGATCACCCAGGCAGAAAAACGCGTCCGCTCCGTCCGCGGCCGCTGCCAGCGCGTCGGTCCGGCCGTGCACGTCGCTGACGACATGAACCCGCATGATCGCCACTCTAAGCGGGCTGGCTAGCCGGGGTACGCGCCCGCACGGCGCGGTCCCGTGCCGCCGCCCGGGTGGTAGCGCACCCGCGCTGGGCGCGGCGACGGCCGGCACGGTACGGTCCAGGGAGATCTGGACTACGCGGTCTGCCGAGGAGAACCCGTGCGCACTTACAGCGCTCCCGCAGTGGCGGAGGTGCCGGAATCCGCCAGTCTCGCGGATGTCGTCTTCACCCGCGCCGACACTGAGCCTGCCGCAGTCATCATGCGCAGGCTCACCGGCGACGGCCAGTGGCAGGACGTCGCCGCGAGCACCTTCCGCGATGAGGTAGCGGCGCTCGCCAGCGGCCTCATCGGGGCCGGAATCGAGCCGGGTGACCGGATCGCCCTGATGTCACGGACGCGCTATGAGTGGACGCTGATCGACTACGCCATCTGGACGGCGGGCGCCGTTACGGTGCCGGTATACGAGACATCATCGGCTGAGCAGGTCGAATGGATGCTCGGCGACTCCGGCGCCCGCGCCGTGTTCGCCGAGACGGGTTCGCACGCGCAGACCATCAACGGCGTCCGGGACCGGCTCACCGCACTTGACCTGGGCATCTGGAAACTCGACGAGCTAGCTGCGCTGACCGCGGGCGGCCCGGCGATCAGCGGCGACCAGCTCGCCGGGCGGCGGGCCGAGCGCCGCGCGGCCGACCTGGCAACGATCATCTACACGTCGGGCACGACCGGGCGCCCGAAAGGGTGCGAGCTCACGCACGGTAACCTGCTCGCCGACGTGCGCAACGCGGTCGCCGGGTCGCTCTCGGGCATCTTCGAGATCGCGGGCTGCTCGACCATGCTCTTCCTGCCCCTCGCGCATTCCTTCGCCCGGATCATCCAGGTCGGCTGCCTGGAGTCCGGCGCCATCCTGGGGCACTGGCCGGACGCCGGCACGCTGGTCCAGGGGCTGGCCGGGTTCCAGCCCACCTTCCTGCTCGCCGTGCCGAGGGTATTCGAGAAGGTCTACAACGGCGCGCAGCAGCAGGCGTCCGCCAGCAAGGCCAGGAGCATGATCTTCGCCGCCGCGGCGGATACCGCCATCGCGTGGAGCAAGTCCGCGGGCGGCGGCACCCGGCCGGGCGCGCAGCTGCGGCTGCGGCACGCATTGTTCGACCGGCTGGTCTACGCCAGGCTCCGGGCGGCAGTGGGCGGCAAGGTGCAGTACGCGATCTCCGGCGGCGCGCCGCTCGGCGACCGGCTCGGCCATTTCTTCCGCGGCGCCGGCCTGCCGGTCCTGGAAGGCTACGGGCTGACCGAGACTTCGGCCGCCTCGACCGTGAACAGGCCGCAGCGCAACAAGATAGGGACCGTCGGCATGCCCTTGCCGGGCGTTAGCGTGCGGATCGCCGATGACGGCGAGATCCTCATCAGCGGGCCGAACGTCTTCACCGGCTACCGGCACAACCCCGAGGCGACCGCCGAGGTGCTCGATGCCGAGGGCTGGCTGCACACCGGCGATATCGGCGAGCTGGACGACGAGGGCTTCCTTCGGGTCACCGGCCGCAAGAAGGAGCTGATCGTCACCGCGGGCGGCAAGAACGTCGCGCCCGCCGTGCTCGAGGACAGGATCCGCGCGCACCCGCTGGTCAGCCAAGCCATGGTGGTCGGCGACGGGCGCCCGTTCATCGCCTGCCTGGTGACGCTCGACCCGGACGCGCTCGGCTTCTGGAAGGAACGCCATAGCCGGCCAGCGTCGGCCAGCGCCGCGGACCTGGCCACTGACCCGGAGCTGATCGCGGAGATCCAGGATGCCGTGGACGACGCCAATAAAGCGGTCTCCCGGGCCGAGTCGATCAGGCGGTTCGTGATTCTCGGCACGGACTTCACCGAGCAGACCGGGCACCTCACCCCGTCCCTGAAGGTCCGCAGGAACGTCGTGGCCAAGGACTTCTCCGCCGACATCGAGGCCCTGTACAGCTAGGCCGCGCAGCAGGCCCAGCCGTTAGCTGGCCCGCCCGCCCGGGCCCGCTGCAGCCGGCCCGGCCCGGCTGGCGCAGCAGCGGTGGATCAGCCGGCCAGGATCCGTTCCAGCCGGTCGGCGACAAGCTCCCAGCGCCACTCCCGCTGCACCCAGGCCATCCCCTTTTCCCCCATGGCCGCCGCGGCGGCCGGGTCGGCGAGCAGCCCGGTCAGCCGGGCCGCGACCGCTGCCGCATCTCCGCCGGGCACGACGTAACCCGATTCGCCGGGCGCGATGGCGTCCGGCGCGCCGCCGGAGTCGCCGCCGATGACCGGCAGGCCGGCCGCGGACGCCTCCAGGTAGACGATCCCCAGTCCCTCGACATCCAGGCCGTGGCGCCGGGTGCGGCAGGGCATCGCGAACACGTCACCCGCGTCGTAGTACGCCGGCAGCTCCTCCCGGGAGACCGGCCCGGTGAACACAACCGAGCCGGCCACGCCCAGCCGGGCGGCCAGCCGGCCGAGCTCGGCCCGGTAAGGCCCATCGCCGACCAGCAGCAGCACCGGCCCGCCGGCCGCGCGCGGGGCGGCGGAGAGAACCTGCGGCCACGCGCGGAGCAGCGTGTCCTGGCCCTTGCGCGGCACCATCCGGGATACGCAGAGGACGACCTGGCGGCCGGCCAGCCCGTGCCGCTGCCGGATGGCGGCGCCGCCGGCGCCGGGCCGGAACACCGCGGTGTCCACGCCGGGCGCCAGCCGGACCATCCGCCGGGCGGCCTCCGGTGACAGCGCCCTGGCCAGCCGCAGCCTGAAATACTCGCCGAGATAGGTGACGACATCGACCTGGTCGCCGATCCTGCGCAGCAGCGACCGGGCACCGGGCAGGGCCGCCCAGCCTGCCTCATGGCCATGCGTCACCGCGACGATGCGCCGGGCGCCGGCCGCGCGCAGCCCCGGCGCCAGCAGCCCGAGCGGGGCGGCGGCGCCGAACAGCACCGTGTCGCAGCCGTGGGCGGCCAGGATTTCCGCCGCGCGGCGGGCCACCGACGGCACCGGCAGCATCAGCGAGCCGGGATGCCGGATCACCGGGAACGACTGCCGGGCGTCGTACCCGGCGGCGGCCTCCCAGGCGGGCGCGTAGACGGTGACCGTGCCGGCCGGCAGCCGGGTCGCGAGCGCGTGCACGAACGACTGGATCCCGCCGCGGCGCGGCGGGAAGTCGTTGGTGACAATCAGGACCTGAGGCATGGCGCTCCCGTGCCCGTGATCCTAACGGCCCGGGCCGCGCTAGCCTGCGTGCGGCGCGGGCCGCCTGGGTCAGGGCCGGACGGCGCCGTCCAGCGTCGACAAATACCAGCCGCTCAGCGCGATCTTCTCGACGACGGCGCCGGTATGCGGGGCATCGATCAGCTCGTTGCCGCCTACGTAGATCCCGACGTGCCCGGCACCGTTGAATACCAGGATGTCGCCGGGCTCGAGCTGGGAGACCGGCACGTGCGGCAGGCCAGCCCACTGCGCGTAGCTGGTCCTCGGGATCGACACCCCGGCGGCCGCCCACGAGGCCATGGTCAGCCCCGAGCAGTCATAGGAGTCCGGCCCGGACGCGCCGAACACGTACGGCTTACCGAGCTGGGCGTAAGCGAAGGCGACTGCCTTCCCCGCCTGCGTGCTGGTCGGGCCCTTGTAGGCAGGAGGGGTGCCGCCGCCGGTGCCGCCGCCGCCGCCCGGGCCGACGGTCTGCTGCTGGGCCGGGGTGAGCTGCGCCAGCAGCGTCTTCTGCTGGGTGATCAGCTTGTCGAGCGTCTTCCGCTGGCCTGTCAGGTTGTTCCGCAGGCCGACGATCGCCTGCTGGGCGTGCCGGGCCGCCTGCTGAGCGCCGGCCAGCTGCCGGGCGGCCGTGATGAACTGGGTCATCTCGGCACTGTTGGCAGAGGACAGTTCCATCAGTATCGACGACTGGTTCAGGACTTCCTGCGCGTCGCCCGAGGTCAGCAGCGCCGCCACCGACGTCATGTTGCCGCTCTCGTAGGCGATCGTCGCGATCCTGGCGATCTCGGTGCGCATCGACTTGAACCGCGCCTGGTACCTGGCTGCCTCGCGGTCCACCAGCTTCAGCCGCTGATTGGCTGCCGTCAGCTCCTGCTGGACCTGGTTGTAGCGCTGGTCGAGCTTCTCGGCCTGGGTGTTCAGCTGGCTGAGCTTGGCCTGTACCTGGGCGACTGTCGGCTTCGGCGCCGCGACGGCTGGCCCGCCGAGTGAGATGAGCACGCCGATGGCAAGTGCCCCTGCCGCGATGGCCGACGTGCCGCGTCTGAAGGTCGTGCTGACGAACGGTCGCGTACCCACGTAGGTGACACGCTCCTTCTCCCACGATCCGCCTACCGGGTGAGCTGACGGGTTCGGGCTGTGGAAGAAACGCCCTACGGCCAGATCCGGACAGGCTGCTGGCCGATTCACCCCAGGAGACACCACGGCTCTGGGCCTGGCAATCATCCGGTGGTTCCCCGGCTTCTCGTGCTGGCTAGTGCCAGCAAGAGAACTCGGCAGTGGGCCGACCGCCGTCGCCAACGTGGCGACTGCTGAGCGATGCGGCTCGGAGCCTGACACTAGTGAAGATCGGCTGCGGTATTCAACCGAATCGCTGACTCTGACCGGTGTTCTTGACCAGCCCATGGGATCACGAAACCGTAACGGGACCGGATCCGCGGGCCCGGCGCGCCTGGGGCGGACTGTCAGTGGGCCGCTCTACCGTGAAACGCGTGACAACTGACCACGTGACGAGCCCGGTCCCGGCCGGGCCGGCCCGGCTGCTCGATCCGCCGGGCCCGCCGCACCAGCAACTCGCTGAGCTGCCGCGGGAACTCACTGAGCTGCCGCAGCCGCTCGCCGAGCTTGATTTCGTCATCGTCGACGTGGAGACCACCGGCTGGCTGCCCGAGGAAGCCGGGATCACCGAGATC
Organism: uncultured Actinomycetes bacterium; assembly: GCA_963707065.1. GTDB lineage: Bacteria > Actinomycetota > Actinomycetes > Streptosporangiales > Streptosporangiaceae > Palsa-506. The sequence continues at coordinate 210,568 of CAVPPJ010000005.1, read as the reverse complement.
GGGGCGGTTCTGGTCCGCCGCGGACAGGTCCGGTCGCAGTTCTGCACGCTGGTCAACCCGGGCAGCGCGATCCCGGCGGACATCACGGCGCTGACCGGCATCACCGATGCGATGGTCGGCCAGGCGCCGCCGATCAGCGCGGTCATGCCGCCGTTCCTGACGTTCGCCCGCGGCTGCGTGCTGACCGCGCACAACGCGGCATTCGATGTCGGCTTCCTCAGCGCGGCCTGCGGGAACAGCGGGGTGCCCTGGCCGGCCTTTCCCGTGCTGGACACGGTGCTGCTGGCCCGGCTGGTCCTCGGCGCCGCGGAGGTACCCGACCGCAAGCTCAGCACGCTCGCGAGCTTTTTCGGGACCGCGACGATGCCGTGTCACCGGGCGCTGCCCGACGCCATGGCCACCGCGGAGGTGTTGCAGGCCCTGCTGCGCAGGCTGGCCGTGGCCGGCGTGCGCACGCTAGCGGAACTCAGCGCCAGCTGAGGAGACAGGGCCAGCTGAGCGGTACGCTACGGCCACCGCCGGGGCACCGTCCGGCGGCCGAGGAGGCGCAAGTGGTCACCGCTATCGTTCTGGTGAAGGCCGACGTGGCGCGCATTCCCGAGACTGCCGAGACGATCGCGCAGATACCGCAGGTCAGCGAGGTCTACTCGGTGACTGGTGAGTTCGATCTGGTGGCGATGGTACGAGTGCGGGGACACGAGGAACTCGGCGATGTCATCCCCGGCAACCTGAACAAGGTTCCCGGCGTGACTCACACCGAGACGCATATCGCGTTCCGCACCTACTCACGCCATGACCTCGACGCGGCGTTCGCGCTCGGGTACGCGGACAACACCTGAGCTGCCGCGCGGCCGGCGGCGGCCTGCCGGGTCAGCCGGCTGGCCTGGCCAGCCGCTGGCTGGCTTGCGCCCAGCGGCCGAGCAGCGCGGCGGCCGCGCCCGAGTCGACGGCGGCCGCGGCCCTGGCATAACCGTCCGCGAGCGCTGCCTGCAGTTCCTCGGGACCGGGAACTCCGGCTTCGGCGGCCAGCGCGGCGGCCGCGTTCAGCAGCACGGTGTCCCGCACCGGGCCAGGCTGGCCGCCCAGCATGGCGCGGGCAGCCGCCGCGTTGTGCGCCGCGTCGCCGCCGCGCAGGTCACCGGGCGCTGACCGGCTGATGCCGAGGGCCGCCGGGTCGAAGGACGTCTGGCTCACGGTGCCGCCCTGCACTATCCAGACCGTGGAACGGGCAGTGGTGGTCAGCTCGTCCAGCCCGTCGTCACCGTGGAATACCAGGGACGAGCAGCCGCGCCCGGCCAGCACGCCGGCCAGGATCGGGCCCAGCCGCGGATCGGCCACGCCGACCGCCTGCGCGGCGGGCCGGGCCGGGTTCGCCACCGGCCCGAGGAAGTTGAAGAATGTCGGCACGCCGAGCTCGCCGCGCGGAACCGCGGCGTACCGGAGCGCCGGGTGATACAGCGGCGCGAACAGGAACGCGATGCCGGTCTCGCGGGCCAGCCGCTCGGTGGCCGGCGGCGGCAGGTCGATGACGACGCCGAGCGCCTCCAGCACGTCCGCAGCGCCGCAGGCCGAGGACGCGGCCCGGTTGCCGTGCTTGACCATCCGGGCGCCCGCCGCCGCGGCCACGATCGTTCCCATGGTGGAGATGTTGACCGTGCGCGCGCCGTCACCGCCGGTTCCGACCAGGTCGACCAGGCGCCCGGGGACGCTGATCGGCGACGCGTGCGCCATCATCGCCTCGGCCAGCCCGCTCACCTCGGCCGCCGTCTCGCCCTTCATCCGCAGCGCGACCGCGAACCCGGCGATCTGGGAGGGGGTAGCCGCGCCGTCCATGATCTCGTTCATCGCCCAGGTGGTCTCGTCCGGGGTGAGCGATTCTCCCCTGATCAGCGCGCTGATCAGGGACGGCCAGGCGGTGCGGGAATCCATGGGGCACCCTCGGGGTCAGGTTCCGGGTCGGTAGCGGAGCGGTCAGGCCTGGCTCACGGCACTACCTGCCGCGCGCTGGCGCATCAGCCCGGCCAGCGCCTGCGCCAGCGCCTTCGGGTCAATCGGGTGACTGGTCACCGCGTCGGCCCGTGACCAGGTGGCTAGCCAGCCGTCGTCGGGCCGGCCGATAATCAGCAGCACCGGCGGGCAGTTGTAGACCTCGTCCTTGGCCTGACGGCAGACACCCATACCGCCGGCTGGCTGGGCCTCGCCGTCCAGCACCATGACATCCGCACCGCCCCGGTCCAGCAGCCGGATCAGGGCAGGCTGGGTGGCTACCTCGATCACCTCCGCTTCCGGCACGTCAGGAGCGGGGCGCCGGCCGATCGCGAGCCTGATCCGGCTGCGCACGTCTGCATCATGGCTGTAAACAACGACCTTCATAGAAGTGGATGCTACCGACACGGGGGGTCGCGCGACGTCCGCCTACGCGGTGTCGTAATAATGGCCCTCGTGGCGACAGCAACGACCGAGGTAGCCCCCCGCACGCCGGCCAGCAGGCCAAACCTGGTCAGCGTGGGAACTATCGTCTGGCTGTCCTCCGAGCTGATGTTCTTCGCAGCGCTGTTCGCGATGTATTTCACCATCCGCTCGGTCGACAAGGGCCAGGGCGAGCCCTGGCCGATGGCGCACCTGGACCTGAGGCTGGCCACGATCAACACGACCGTGCTGCTGCTGTCCAGCGTCACCTGCCAGCTGGGCGTATTTGCCGTCGAGCAAGGCCAGATAAGGCGCACCGGCCGGATCTGGAACATGTCCCGGTGGGGGCTGCGCGAGTGGTACGTGCTGACGTTCCTGATGGGCCTGTACTTCGTCTGCGGCCAGGGGATTGAGTACCTCGCCCTGATCAGGGACGGGGTGACGCTGCAGTCCAGCAACTACGGCTCAGTGTTCTTCATAGCCACCGGATTCCACGGCCTGCACGTCATGGGCGGCCTCGTCGCGTTCATCTTCCTGCTCGGGCGCACCTTCGCGGCCAAGCGCTTCACCCAGGAACAGCAGGTCAGCGCCATCGTCGTGTCCTACTACTGGCACTTCGTCGATGTCGTGTGGATCGGCCTGTACACCACCATCTACCTGATCCACTGACCGGAATCCGAGGACCGCAGTGCGCTGGATCACCGCGAGGCGAAGGCACCCGGCGGCGGCCTATGCCATCGTCCTACTGACGCTCGTCGCGATCGGAATGGCCTATGCGGCCATTACCGGGGCCGGAGGCTCGGCGTCGGCGGCGGCACCGCCCGCCAACCAGCAGCAGATCGCGCAGGGCCAGGAGATCTTCACGAAGAACTGCTCGAGCTGCCATGGCCTGGAGGCGCAGGGCACTCCGGTGGCGCCCAGCCTGATCGGGGTCGGCGCGGCCGCCGTGGACTTCCAGGTCAGCACCGGCCGGATGCCGGCGAAGCAGCCAGGGCCGGAGAACCCGCGCAAGCCGGTGCAGCTCAGCCCCGGCGAGACGCACGCCGTCGCGGCGTACATCGACTCGCTGGGCGGCGGGCCGCCGATCCCCTCTGCCGAGCAGGTCAACCCCGCCGAGGGCAACGTGGCGGTCGGCCAGCAACTGTTCATCGCCAACTGCGCGCAGTGCCACAACTTCGTCGGCGCCGGCGGCGCACTGACCTACGGCAAGTACGCGCCCGCACTGACCGAGGCAACGCCAACCCAGCTGTATGAGGCCATGCTGACCGGCCCCGAGGCGATGCCGGTGTTCGACGAGGCCACCCTCACCCCGCAAAATAAGCGCGACATCATCGCCTACGTCACCCAGACACGGTCAGAGGCGAATCCAGGGGGCTTCAGCCTGGGCCGGATCGGCCCGGTCACTGAGGGCCTGGTCGCCTTCCTCGGGCTGCTGTTCTTCATGGTGCTGGCAGCCTTGTGGATAACCGCGAAGCACGGGAAGACCGAAGCAAATGAGTGAGATCAACGGCCACAGCGAGCTGCCCGGCGACGAGCCGGAGGAAGTGCCGGCCGGCCCGCGCCGCGTCATCGGCACGCCGCCGCCGGCCACGGCCAGGACCCTGCTCGGCACCGGCCAGCCGGACCCCGGCCAGCCTGCCCCCCGGGAACTGCCGGCCGACCCGGCTGACCCGCGCAAGGCAAAGGCCGCTGAACGCATCGTCGCGGCGTGCTTCATCATCGCCATGCTGGCCGGCATCGGTTTCATCGCCGCCTACATCGGCCTGGAAGTCCACTCGGTCGATGCCGTGCTGCGCTCGAACCTGGCGCTGGGAACCACCCTGTCGGTGGCGTTCCTCGGGCTGGCGTTCGGCGCCACCATCTGGGTGCGCCACCTCATGCCGGACGTGGAGATCACCGAGGCGCGCAAGCCACTGGCCTCGTCCGCGGAAGACCGGGCGGCGTTCGCTGAGACCTTCGCCGAGGGCGCCGACGCGAGTCAGTTCGTGAAGCGGCCGCTGCTGCGGCGCACGCTGATCGCCGCGACCCTGCCGCTCGCGGTCGCCCCCGTCGTGCTGCTCCGGGACATGGGGCCGCTGCCGGGCACCAGCCTGCGGCACACCGTGTGGCGCAAGGGCACGCGGCTGATCGAGGACGTCACCAACATGCCGATCAGGCCCGGCGAGCCCTTCCCCGGCAGCATGATCACCGTGATACCCGAGGGGTACCAGGACGACGACGACGCCCTGGCCAAGGCCGCGACGATCATCATCAAGCTCGACCCCGGCGAGCTCCAGCCGCCGACGGTGCTGAACTGGACGGTGGAGGGCATCGTCGCCTACTCGAAGATCTGCACTCACGTGGGCTGCCCGGTGTCGCTGTACGAGCAGACGACCCACCACATTCTCTGCCCGTGCCACCAGTCGACCTTCAACGCGCCGAAGGGCGCGGAGGTGATCTTCGGACCCGCCGCCAGGCCGCTGCCCCAGCTCCCGATCACGACCAACGCCGAGGGATACCTGGTAGCAATGAGCGATTTCCACGAGCCGGTCGGGCCGAGCTTCTGGGAGCGGGGATAGGCCATGGCTATCGAACGAGCGCTTGAGGGTGTCGGCGGCTTCCTGGACGACAGGTTCCGCGGCGCCAAGGGATTCCGCACGCTCTTCAAGAAGGTATTCCCCGACCACTGGACATTCCTGCTCGGCGAGATCGCGCTCTACAGCTTTATCATCTTGCTGCTCACCGGCACGTTCCTGACATTCTTCTTCCAGCCGAGCATGACCGGGGTCATCTACCACGGCTCCTACACGCATCTGGACGGCGTCCGGATGAGCGAGGCTTACGCCTCGACGCTCAACATCAGCTTCGATGTCCGCGGCGGGCTGCTGATGCGCCAGATCCACCACTGGGCCGCGGACCTGTTCATGGCGGCGATCTTCGCGCACATGCTGCGGATCTTCTTCACCGGCGCCTACCGCAAGCCCCGCGAGGTCAACTGGCTGATCGGGATCGTGCTGCTGACGCTCGGCATGCTGGAGGGCCTGTTCGGCTACTCGCTGCCCGACGACCTGCTGTCCGGTGCCGGCCTGCGGATCCTCGAAGGCGTCATGCAGTCCATCCCGATCGTCGGGACCTACCTGGCGTACTTCCTGTTCGGCGGGGCGTTCCCTGGCCACCTCATCATTCCCCGGCTGTACATCCTGCACGTACTGCTGGTCCCTGGCCTGATCCTGGCGCTGATCACGGCGCACCTGTTCATCATGTTCCACCAGAAGCACACCCAGATGCCGGGCAAGGGCCGGACCGATCAGAACGTCGTCGGCGCGCCCACGTACCCGTATTTCATGGCGAAGACCGGCGCGTTCTTCTTCTTCACCTTCGGCGCGCTTTCGCTGGCCTCCACCTTCGCCCAGATCAACCCCGTGTGGCTGTATGGCCCGTATACCCCGGTGGCCATGTCGGCCGGCTCGCAGCCCGACTTCTATATGGGCATGCTGGAGGGCGCGCTGCGGGTGATGGTGCCCTGGGAATGGAACGTCGCCGGGCACACGTTCAGCTTCAACGTCTTCCTGCCCGCACTGGTACCGCTCGGCATCATCTTTACCGGAGCGGCGCTGTGGCCATTCATCGAGCAGTGGATCACCGGCGATAGGCGCGAGCACCACGTCAACGACCGGCCGCGCAATGCGCCAACGCGCACGGCCATCGGGATCGCCGTGATCACGTTCTACGGCGTGCTCTGGCTCGAAGGCGCCAACGACCTGCTCGCGGAGCACCTCGATATCGCGCTGTACACCACGACCCGTATCGCGCAGGTGGCGATGTTCGTCGGCCCGGTGATCGCGTACATCCTGACCAAACGGATCTGCCTGGGCTTGCAGCGCAAGGACAATCACCTGCTGGAGCACGGCGTCGAGACCGGGATCATCCGGCAGCTCCCGAGCGGCGAGTTCATCGAGATCACCCGGCCGGTCTCGGAGGACGAGCATGCGGTGCTGGCGGCCAGGACGCCGCCGCCCAGCCTGCCCGCCCTCGAGCCGGCCGACGATAACGGGATCCCGGCGCCGGGAAGCCGCGGCGCGCTCGGCAAGGTACGCGGGCGGCTGAACACGATACTCACCGAGGGCGCAGAATTGCCGGGCAGCAACGGGCACCCGAACGGCCATGGCGACGGGAACGGCCATGGCGGGCCCGGCGGCGGCCAGGATCAGCCTGCGCACGCCACCGTCCAGGCCGGTACTACCCAGTCCGACGGCTCGCTGGAATCAGGCGGGGCCGAGTCCTCCCCCGCCGCCGGCGGCTCCGGCCATGGCGCCGGTCACGACGAGCCTGATCAGTAGGTAGGCCCAGCAGCAGGCCTGCTCAGGTCAGTCCGGCTGGTCCGCGCCCGGCCACAGCGGCTCGGGAATCTCCAGCCCGAGATCCCCGTCCCAGCTGTTGCGGCTGGCAACCTCATGGACCGGACGCCGGGCCGCTACTGCCCACCGGCCGGTCGGGTATCCGAACGAGACGCAGCAGGCCATCGTCCAGCCCTTGTCCTCGGGCACGGCCAGAATGCTCATCGCCTCCGCGCCGTGGTAGATCCCGAGGACGGATGTCAGGGCGCTCCCGACGCCCTCGGCGCGGGCCGCCAGCTGGGCGCTCCAGACCGCGGGGAAGATAGACCCCCCGGTCCGGTCACCGCGGGAAAAGCCGATCATGAAGAGCGGCACGTCCTCGAAGTGGTCGGCCAGATGCTGCGCGGAGGCCGTGACCCGCAGCATGGACGCGTGGGCCGGCTCCTCCGGCGCCTGCCGGGCCCGTTCCAGCCGGTCATGGTAGGCGGTGGCCCACAGCTGCCGGATGCTGTCCCGGTACAACGGCCCGAGGCGGCCCTTGACGTCCGGATCGTCCACCAGCAGGAACCGCCAGCCTTGCGCGTTGCCGCCGCTCGGCGCCCTGATCGCGGCATCCAGGATGCGGGCCTGGACCTCATCCGGGATCGGGTCAGGACGAACCCGGCGCATGGCCCGCGTCGTGTACAGCGCCTCGTAAATATTCACCTGCTGCCTCCTCCATGCCTCGTCATCGCCAGGCTGGCATGCGCGGCGGGACTGCCGCTACGGCAGGTAGAGGTGCAGCCCGGCGGGCATGTTGTCGTGGGCCGCGATGGTGCCGCGGAAGACGCCGTTGACGTAGGCGGCGACGTTAGCGGGGAAGGCGTTACCTGGGCTGTGCTCGGCGGTCAGCCGCAGGATCGCGGACGGCTGGGATTTGTGCTGGTCGGCAAGCCCCGCGAGGGACAGCTTGCCTCCGGTGGTGTGCTCGATCATGTTGGCTCCTGTCTAGACGTCTTCCGGCCGCCGGGGACCGGCGGCCCTTTCCGGGACGGCAGCGTTGCCGCCAGGCCCGGGTAGCTGGTCTCGCCGCGGCCACGGCCCATCATCGCGTACTAGCGCATGGCGCCCATGCCGAACGCCGGCTTGGCATACTGGCCCGGTGCCTGTGAATACTCGCTGCGTGGTGATACTCGCCGGGACCGCGCTGCTGGGTATCGGCCTTGATCAGGCGACGAAGGCGCTGATGGTCGCGACGCGCGAGGGTAAACCGCCGGTTCGCCTGATCGGCCAGGTGCTGACCCTCTATGTCTCCCGCAACCCGGGTGCCGCCTTCTCCTTCGCCCCAGCCGCGACGGTGGTGTTCACCGGCATGGCGGTCGCCGTCGCCGTGCTGATCGTCATCAAGGTGCCGCTGCTACGGTCGGCCGGCTGGGCGGCGGCACTCGGCCTGCTGCTGGCCGGCGCCATCGGGAACCTGTGTGACCGGCTGCTGCGGGCACCCGGCATCGGTCGCGGCGCCGTCGTCGACTTTATTTCGCTGCAGCATTTCGCCGACTTCAACATCGCCGACAGCTGCCTGACGTGCGGCGCCGTGCTCGCGGTCCTGCTGGCCCTGCGCGGAGTTCCCATCACGGGCCCGGCACCCGGCGCACCAGTAGCGCTCGAGGACTGACTGCCCCGGCGGGCACCACCCGCCGCCCGTCGAGCACCAGGTGCGGCACCTCGCGCAGCAGGGTCTTGTCTTTGTCGCTGGCGGGCTCGCCCTCTGCCCCGTTCCCGGTCACGATGGCCCGGCCGGGCCGGTGCCCGGCGACGGCGGCGAGCTTGCGGTGCACCGGGAAGCCGGCTCCGCCGCGGCCGGCCTATCCATCGCCGGACCGGCGATCCAGTGCCGCCATCAGCTCGGGTACCCGTCGTGCCCGTGGCACACCGCGCAGTGCGGCAGTAAGCCGCCAGCCGGCGGCGGCAAGGACAGCCAGGATGCAGCCGGCCGTGAGGTCGAGCAGCCGCCCGCTGCGCATGTCAGGGTTGGAGCCGATGCTGTGCGCCAGCGCAGCCGGCCAGCACGCGTAGGCCAGCCAGTGCACTGCGCGCCAGGCCCGGCGGCCGATGTGACGCCGCAGCAGGCTGGTCAGGATGAGGGCGGCCATCAGGTCGAAGGAGGCCGCACCCAGGCCTATCCAGACCGGCTTGCTGGCGGAGGCCAGCGGGATAATCGCGGCAGCTAGCCTGATGCCGGCAAAGGGGTCAGCGACCGCCGTGACGATGTGCACGGCGAGGAAGCCGACGGCAAGCAGCGAGAGGTAGCGGTGCAGGCTGAGGCCCGCGAAGCGGGGCAGTCCCGGCAGCCGTCCCTGCCGGTTTACCAGGACGCCGAGCACGACCACGGCCGTGAGCAGGACCATGCTGACCACGCCGGTGACCAGGCTGGCCGTGCCGAGGGTGGGCATCACGAACCGCCTGAAGCGGCCAGGCGCAGATCCTGCGTGTGCTCGCTCATGCCCGCCCTTCCGTACTCCCAAGCTAGGTTATTTGCCGTCGCGGGCAAGCAACGTGCCGCGGCGGCACGACCATCAGGTGGTGAGCGAAGATGGCTGCCATGACGGAAGCGCCGCGGGAGTACCGCCTTTACCGGGATCTCGCCGGGTGGTGGCCGCTGATCTCGCCTCCGCAGGAGTATGCGGCCGAGGCCGGGTACCTGGCCGGGGTGTTCGGCTCGGCGGCTGTGCCGGTGCGCGAGGTGCTGGACCTGGGCAGCGGCGGCGGCCACGTGGCCGTGCACTTGACCGGGCGGCTGGCCCTGACGCTCGTCGACCGGTCGCAGGAAATGCTGTCAGTGTCGCGCGGGCTCAACCCCGGGTGCGCTCACGTTCAGGGCGACATGCGGACCATCCGGCTGGGCCGCGTGTTCGACGCGGTGCTGATCCACGACGCGGTCGATTACCTGACCTGCGAAGCCGACCTGCGACAGGTGATCGAGACGGCGTTCGCGCACTGCCGTCCCGGCGGCATCGCGGTCTTTGTTCCCGACCACACCGCGGAGACCTTCCGCGCGAACGATGGCCACCGTGAGGGCGGCGGCGGCGGTAGCGACGCGACAGGCCGGCAGGCCAGTTTCCGCGAATGGACCTGGGATCCGGATCCGGCCGATGACTGGATCCAGGCCGAGTACGAGTTCGTGCTGCGCGCAGCGGACGGCGCCGTCCAGGTCGTGCACGAGGCACATCGCCTGGGGGCGTTCAGCCGCGATGCCTGGCTCCGCCTGCTGGCGGGCGCTGGCTTCGACCCGGAAGCGCGCGTCGGGCAGGATGCCATGGGCGGGCAGGACGATAGCGGCGGGAAGCCCCGCAACCTGTTCATCGGCCGCCGCCGCGCCTGACCGCGCTGAGCGTGCGCGATTGATCTCCCCGCCTGCACTTCTTCACGCGGTGGACGGCCCGCGGAAGGCTGAGCACGAGTTCTGTTCTGCTGGCGCCGGCTCGCGTGCTCATCGCCGTTATGATTTCCGGGGGCGCCTGATTCCGGTCGGAGCGCCTGCCATGGTGACGACCGGGAAGTGGGGCGATGTCCTCCGGCGATCAGCCAGGGGCGCTGATCGGCGCCGGGCGGGCGGCCGATGTCTACGCGCTCGGCGGGCAGCAGGTGCTGCGCAGGTACCGGAACGGGGACAGCGCGGAGCGCGAGGCCGGGGTGATGGCCTACCTGGCTGAGGCGGGCTTCCCGGTGCCCCGGGTCTACCACGCCAGCGGCCCGGATCTGGTGATGGAGCGGCTTGCGGGCCGCGACATGCTCGCGGACCTGGCGGGCCGGCCGTGGCTGGCCCGCCAGCACGCGCGGACGCTGGCCGGCCTGCATGACCGGCTGCACGCGATCGCCGCGCCGCCGTCGCTGCGGGCACAGTTCGGGCCCGGCGACCGGATGCTGCACCTCGACCTGCATCCGGGAAACGTGATGCTGACCGCGGCGGGCCCCGTCGTCATCGACTGGAGCAACGTCGCGGCGGGCTCGCCCGCCGCCGACGTGGCGATGGCCTGGCTGATCATCGCGACATCCGAGGTCGACGCGGCGCCGCTGCTGCTGCGGCCGGCCATCTCCTCGGTCCGGGCCGTCTTGCTGCGCAGATTCCGCGCGCTCGTGCACGACGATCCGGGGCCGGAGATGGCCAGGGTGGCACGCGCCCGCATCGCCGACCGGAACACCCGGCCGGCTGAGGCGCAGCGCCTGCAAGCGATCGCTGACCGGGCCGGGCGGCCAACCTCGGCATCCTGATCTCTGCAGGCGAGCCGCGCTCCCCGCTATGGGTACCGAGCGTCATGAGTGGTGGTGAGGTGTCCGGTGGCGATGTCGTATACGTGGCCGGAGACGCTGACCTTCGGGGGCAGCGAGGGTGACGTGAGCAGGCGCTCGACGTCGGCGCTGACGGTGGTGTGCGGGTCGGCGACGGCGGAGGCTTCGAGGGCTGCCTCGGGGAGGCCGGTCGCCTCGGCGGCCTGGTGCCGGAAGCCGGGGTCGGCGAGGAAGCCGGTTCCGCATTGCGTGTGGTGGACGACCGCGACTTCGAAGAGCGTGTCAGCCGCGCCCTGGCCGCCGAACAGCTGCCCGGCGAGGAAGGCGAGGTAGGCGATGTCGTCGATGACGGCCTGGGTGACGCGCCCTCCGGCGTTGCGGATGACGGGAGCGTCGCCGAGCTGGAGTCCGAGGACGATCGCGGGGTCGACCCGGTGGTCGAGGCAGGTGACGATGAGCACCTGCCGGGCGGGTATGCCCAGGGCCACGGGGGTGTAGGTGCGGGCGAACTGCTCGTTGCGCTCGAGCAGGGGGGTCATCCTGGTCATGGTGGCTTCCTTCTCGTTCAGGTGCTACCGGCTGGCGGCGGCCGGGGTGCCCACGCCGTGGCGTCCGGCTATGTCGAGGATGGCTGCGGCGAGCAGCAATGGCCGTGCCGTCCTGTTCCCGCTCATCGGGGAGCTCCCTCGTCATTTAGTGGACGCTGTCCACTATAAACAGGTCTGTGGACGCTGTCCACTTTGCTATCCTGTCCGGCGTGACAGCCAGCCGGTCAGCAGGCGCGATACCCGAAGCGGAGGCGCGCCGGTCAGCAGGCGCGATACCCGAGGCGGAGCCGCGGCGGCGGCCGCGAGGCGCCGTCCGCGACGGCCTCGTCGCCGCAGGGCTCGAGCTGGCCAGGACGGGTGGCCCGGATGCCGTGGTGCTCCGTGAGGCGACCCGGATGGTGGGCGTGGTACCCAACGCCGCCTACCGGCACTTCGCCGGCCGTGACGAGCTCCTCGCCGCGGTCTGCGCGGCGGCGATGCGCGAGCTCGCCGGCCGCATGGCCGCTGGCGTCGCCCTGGTGCGCGGCAAGCACGGCGATCCCGCCGCGGCCCGCCGCCGGCTGGGCGCGATCGGCACGGCGTACCTGGAGTTCGCCCACGAGGAACCCGGGCTGTTCGCAACCGCATTCGCCCTGCCGCAGCAGCACGCCTACGGCGCCCCGGACGGCGGGACCGGGCAGCAGCGCACGCCGCTGGGTCATCTGCGCACGGCGCTCGACGAGCTGGTAGACGCCGGCGTGCTCCCGCGGCCGCGCCGCGACGGCATCGAATACCCCATCTGGTCCGCGGTGCACGGGCTGGCCGTGCTCGCCGGGCAAGGTCCCCTGCGCGACGTCCCCGACGCGACCCGCCGTCACCTCGAGGAGCTCACCCTCACCTTCATCGACGAGGGCCTGACATGAGCCAGTCCGGCAGCAGACCTCTCATGCAACCCGGGCCGGCTGAGGTGTTTGCTTAGTCGGTATCGGTGGCTGTCAGGACCGCGAGGGTGCGGCCATCAGGCCGCAGGGCCGCGATGCCGATGTCCCAGGCGACTTGGCGGTACCAGCGGGATCTGGCGCTGAAGATGAGGTACCGGGCTGCGCTGGCGGCGGCAGCCGCACCGTCAATGCCGGCCACGCTGCCATTGCCCGGCAGGCCGGCCCCGTGCCCGGCGCCGGTGCCGGGCGCCGCTGCGCCGGTAAGCCCGGCCAGTGATGGCCACGCGGCCAGGCGGCCGTAGGCTCCGCCGAGGCCGGTGCCGTAGGCCCCGCCTCTGGATGCGGCCGCGAAGAGGATCTCGAAGACGCCAGCCGCGCGGCCCACTCAGCGTTCGCGGCGCCCGGGGTGAGCGCCAGCACCCGCGAGATGTGCTCCAGGAGCCCGCGGTAGGGCTGGCGCGGGATCGCGGCGTCAGCGATATGGCTGGCTAGCGCGGATGCCAGCTCATACAGCATGAGGCCCTGGCCCCGGGCGGCCGCCTGCTGCACGGCCGCTATCCGGTCAGCCATTCCCGTCGCCGCGTCCAAGCCCGCCAGCAGGCCGCCGATCTCATCGCTCATGGCCCGCACACGGTGACACAGTCCGTGGCGGTGGTAAAGCCCGGGGCCTGACCCGGCGTATGCCCCGGATCAGTGGGCGTAGTGGCCGCGGTAGTACTCGAAGACGAAGCCGATCGCACTGAAGATCACGAAGAGCAGCCCGATCAGGAACATCCACCAGCCGATCGCCACGCCCAGGGCCGCGGTCGCGGCCGACAGCCCCATGAAGAGCGGCCACCAGCTGTGCGGGCTGAAGAAGCCGATCTCGCCGGTGCCCTGCTCGATCTCGCCCTCGAGGTCATCCTCCGGCCGCTTCGGCAGCCGCCGGCCGGTGAACAGCACGTAGAACCCGGTAAGGAACGCCAGCGCGACGGATAGCGCGAGGGCGGTCGTTCCCGTCGGGTCACGGGAGAAATGCCAGTAAACGAGGTCAGAGCCGCCGAAGAATACCGCGCAGCCCAGGAACAGATAACCCTCGACCTTCATGAAGAAACCCCTGCCGTCACTTGGCCGGCCCGGCCGGCTGCCGCCGCCTGGGCGCCCCCGCCCAGGCGGGCGCCCGGACCGGGTGCCGTCACTTGGGCGCATCGATCGCACGGCGATGATCCAGTTCCCGGTCCCGGCCTGTTCTGATGTGCGGGTAGTGCAGGTCGAACGCTGGCCGCTCGGAGCGGATTCGCGGTATCGACGTGAAGTTGTGCCGCGGCGGCGGGCAGGACGTCGCCCATTCCAGTGAGTTGGCGAAGCCCCACGGGTCGTCAGCCGTGACCTTCTCCCCGTGCTTCCACGTCTTGTAGACGTTGTAAAGGAAAATGAGCGTGGAAGCGCCCAGGATGAACGAGCCGATCGTGGAGATCTGGTTCAGCGTCGTGACATTGCCCGGCAGGTCGGGGTAATTCGCCACGCGGCGCGGCATCCCCTCGACGCCAGCCCAGTGCAGCTGGAGGAACGTCATGTTGAAGCCGATGAAGACCGCCCAGAAGTGCCATTTACCTAGCCGGTTGTCCAGGAACTTGCCGGTGAACTTCGGCCACCAGAAGTAAAACCCGCCGAACATGCAGAACACCACGGTGCCGAAGAGCACGTAGTGGAAGTGCGCGACGACGAAGTCGGAGTCGCTGACGGCGAAGTCCAGCGGCGGGGACGCCAGGATGACCCCGGTCAGGCCGCCGAAGAGGAACACGATCATGAAGCCGAGGATGAACAGCATCGCGGGCTCGAACGAGAGCTGGCCCCGCCAGATGGTGCCCACCCAGTTGAAGAACTTCACTCCCGTCGGCACCGCGATCAGGAAGGTCATGAAGGAGAAGAACGGCAGCAGCACCGCGCCGGTGGTGAACATGTGGTGTGCCCACACGGTCAGCGACAGCCCGGCGATCGCGATGGTGGCGGCGACCAGGCCCTTGTACCCGAAGAGCGGCTTGCGGGAGAAGACGGGCAGGATCTCCGAGGCGATACCGAAGAACGGTATCGCCACGATATAGACCTCCGGATGGCCGAAGAACCAGAACAAATGCTGCCACAGGATCGCGCCGCCGCTGTTCGCGCTGAACACCTGCGCGCCGAGTTTCCGGTCGATCTCCAGGACCAGCAGCGCGGCGGCGAGCACCGGGAATGCCAGCAGCACCAGCATGCTGGTCAGCAGGATGTTCCAGGTGAAGATCGGCATCCGGAACATGGTCATGCCCGGGCAGCGCATGCAGATGATCGTGGTGACGAAGTTGACGCCGCTCAGGATCGTGCCGAGCCCGGACAGCACCAGGCCCATGATCCACATGTCGCCGCCGATCCCCGGCGAGTACAGCGCGCTGGTCAGCGGTGAGTAGGCATACCAGCCGAACGCGGCCGCGCCGCCCGGGGTGATGAAGCTGAGCAGCAGGATCAGGCCGCCGAAAGCGAACATGTAGTAGCTGAGCAGGTTAAGCCGCGGAAACGCCACGTCCGGCGCGCCGATCTGCAGTGGCATGATCTCGTTGGCGAACCCGACGAACAATGGCGTCGCGAAGAGCAGCAGCATGATCGTGCCGTGCATGGTGAAAAGCTCGTTGTACTGCTGGTCACTCACCAGGTGGTTGTCCGGCTCAAACAACTGGGCGCGCATGATCATGGCCATCAGCCCGGCGACCAGGAAGAAGAAGAACGAGGTGATCAGGTACAGGTGGCCGATGATCTTGTGGTCGGTGGACGACAGCCAGTCAGCGAGCACCGAGCCCTTCTGGTAGCCGCCCGGCGGCGCCGCGACCGGCGCGGGGGGCGCGGTGACCGGCGGATTGATCGTGCTCACTGAGCACCCCCAGATGCGTTCTGCGAAGTTACCTGGAGCTCCTGCTGTGCCTGCTGCGTCGTTATCCACTGCCGGAACTGCTGCGGCGTCACGATCTTCAAGGTGAACAGCATGCGGCTGTGATAAAGGCCGCAGAGCTCGGTGCAGCGGCCGGTGAACGTTCCCGTCTTGATGGGCGTGACCTCGAAGTGATTCGGGTGATCAGGCAGCACGTCGCGCTTGAACGCGAACGGGACCACCCAGAAGGCGTGGATCACGTCCGTCGAGCTGAGGTTGAACTGGACCGTCTCGCCGGTCGGGATCTCCATCACCGGCAGCCTGCCGGGCCAGCTATACCCGTGCTCAGTCACGTAGTGCGTCTCGGAACCCGGCACCTTGTACTGCGGGTACTGGAACTGCCAGCTCCACTGGTACCCGGTGACGTTCACGATCACGTCGGGGTGCGGTGACAGCTTGTCGATGTAGTTCTCGTCCCGGGCCGTGAAGTAGAACAGCACCCCGACCATGACGAACGGCACGATCGTGTAGAGGAATTCGATCGGCAGGTTGTAACGCACCTGCTGCGGTACCCGGTCGGAGCGCTTGCGGTAGAAGATCACCGCCCAGATGATCAGGCCCCAGACGATGGCGCCGACCGCCCACGCCGCGATCCAGGAGCCCTGCCACAGCGTCAGCGTCACCTGGGCCTGCTTGGTGACAGGGGGCGGCATGCCCAGGCGGGTGAAGGCGGTGGACTTGCACCCGGTGATGACGGTGAGCAGCACGGCGGCCAGCGCCGCGCGCGGTGCCAGGCGCCGTAGGCGGCGCGGGCTGCCGGGGCGCGGCGTCGCCCGGTCGCCGGCCGTTGCCTGGCCCGGCGAGCGGCTCGCCGCGCCGCCTGGCCCCTCGGCGCCATCTCGGCGTGGCGCGCTGCGGTTGGGACTCACAGATTGCCTTCCCAGCGGATGACTCCCGGCTCCACTGGCCGGTCATTTTGCAGTCCTACGGCTTGTCGTGGAAAACAGTACCGCGCAGCCCTGACGCGCCAGGGAGGGACCCCTGGTGTGTCCGGCCGCGGCCCAGGGGCGGGGCGGCCGCGGCGGCCGCCGGGTGCCGCGGCGCTCACGGCGGCAGGCGCGAGGCGATGAGTGCGCTTACGCACGGCGACGCCCGGGTATCGCTATCGTGATACCCGGGGAGGACAATGCAGGACCCGCCGTCCCGCCCGGGTACCGCGGTCGGGTGCCGGGCATCACCGCCCGGGCTGACCGCTGTGCCAGCTGACGACCCAGGGCGCGTGCCGCCGAGAGTTCACGACGTGGAGGTGACCGGGTGACCCGGCCGACGTCGCCCGCGGGCGCGCCCGCGTCAGCCGCTGCCCTCACGATTGACGCCCTCGGCAGGAAATGCCCGATCCCGATCATCATGCTGGCCGAGCGGATCAGGGAGGTGCCGATCGGGCAGGTGGTGGCCGTGCTTGCCGACGATCCCGCGGCCAGGACCGACCTGCCGGCCTGGTGCGCGATCAAGTCGCACGAATTCGTCACCGCAGTGGACCTGCCGAGCGGCTGGGCGTTCCTGGTCAAGCGCTGCTACTGACCTCCCCGGCGCACCGGGTGACCGCGGCCGGTGCACCGCGGACCGCTAGTCGGGTGCCTTGCCGGGCGGGCCGAAGCGGCCGGCGAACCGCGGATCAGCCTGCCACCACGGCTGCTCGCCGCCGGCCGGGCCGCCCGGCGCGGCGACGGCGTCCCGCGCGTCGAGTTCCGCGTCGATCACCGTCGCCTCCGCCTCGTCCTCCCTGATCATCTGGATCAGGGCGGCAGCCAGGAACGGCAGGCCGACGATGTCACCCAGGATCCAGAGCACGCCGCCGCCGAGGACCTGATCGGTCCGCAGGCTGGGTCCCCACGGCCGGCCGAGCGCGTGATAGTAAGCCCCGGCGATGAGGCTGTTGTCGGCGATCACGGCTAGGCCGAGGACGGCGTCACCTACCACCTCGGCTCCGGTGACCCACAGCGCCACCAGGTAGGGGTATGCCTTGGGCACCGGGTCGACGCGCAGCAGCGTCCAGAAGAACACGAATCCCGGGACCATCAGCGCCAGGTACGTCAGCTCCCTGACACCGGCGTTGTGGAAGCCCGCCGCGTACCACGGCGAGAAATAGATGACGAACGGCGTGACGACCAGCACCAGGGCACTGATCGCGGGAAACGTGAGGATCCGGGCAGTCCGGCAGCGGATCAGCGCCTCGATCCTCGGCCCGAGGCGCGGCAGCGCGGCGATGGCCAGCGACAGCGGACGGCCGAGGGCGAGGAAGAGCGGCACCAGCAGCAGTAGCAGGACGGTCTGCACCGCGCGCATGTAGAACAGCACGCTGGAGTAGACGCCGACGAAGGACACCGTGGCGATCAGGCCGAACCCGAGCCCCAGGCCGCAGAAGGCGATGACCCGCCCGGCCGGCCAGTGGCCGTCCGGGGCGCCGCGGACTCGGCGCGCCCCGACCAGGTACAGCCCGCCGAGCAGCAGCGCGAACGCGAGCGCCCACGGATCGAGGGTCCACTCGGTCAGCGCGCGCAGTGGCGTCAGCTCCGGCGGCCCGTGGTAAACGGCGGGAGCGACAGGCATGCCAGCCACGCTACCGCGCACGGCCGGCCCGCTCAGTTGCGGACCTGCGCGCGCCGCCTCGGCGCCAGCCGCCAGGTCTGATGCCGCGACCCCGGCCGCTGGCTGCGGCGGCCGTACTCCGTCGCGATTCAGCGGTAGTGCTCGGCGACCTCCGCGGCGGCCTGCGGGCCGTAGGCGGCGGTGAGCCGCTCGGCCAGCAGGGCCGGGGTCAGCTCGTACTCCTGGGTGCCGACCGTCTCCAGCGCGTGCACGGCCATCATGTTGCCGAGCTGGGCCGCCCGCTCCAGCGGCAGCCCCCAGGCGATCGCGGCAAGGAAGCCGGCCCGGAACGCGTCCCCGGCGCCGGTCGGCTCCTGCGGAACCACGCCCGGCACCGGCCCGACGATAACCGGAGGTTCTCCCAGCCGGTCCACCCGTGCCCCGGCCGCGCCGAGCGTGGTGACCCTGACCCCGACGTGCTCGACGATCTCCCCGCCGGTCCAGCCGGTCTTGCGCTCGGTCAGGGTGGCCTCGTACTCGTTGCAGAACAGGTACGCGGCGCCCTCCACCAGGTCACGTACCTCTTCACCGTCGAGCCTGGCCAGCTGCCAGGACGTGTCGGCGGCGAACGGGATGGCGTGCTTGCGGCACTGCGCGGTGAAGGCAGTCATCGCCGCCGGGTCGCTCGCGCCGATCAGGGCCAGATCGAAGCCGCCGGCCGGCCGGCCACCGAGCCCAGGTCGATGTCGGAGTCTTCGCCCATCGCCCCCGGATAGAACGACGCGATCGAGTTCATGTCCAGGTCCGTCGTGGCCACGAACCGCGCGGTGTGCTGCAGCGCTGACTCGCCGACGCCCGCGGTATCCACGCCGTGGCCCTCAAGCCAGCCGCGGTACTCGGCGAAGTCCTTCCCCACCGTCCCGACCAGCAGCGGCCGCAGCCCGAGGCAGCCCAGGCCGAACGCGATATTGGCGGCCACTCCCCCGCGGCGGATGTCCAGCTTGTCTACCAGGAAGGACAGCGCGACCTTGTCGAGCTTGTCCGCCATGAGCTGCTCGACGAATCGTCCGGGAAAGGTCATCAGATGGTCGGTGGCGATCGACCCTGTCACGGCTATGCGCACGGCTAGTCGCCCTTCTCAGCGGCCTGGATCTCTCAGCGGCCTGGGATCGGAGGGCACAGGCTACCGCGCGGCCCGCAGCCGCTGGCCGTGCGGCCGGCGGTTACCATTTCGGCGCCCGTCAGCGACAGCCGCGGGCGATCAGCGACAGGGGGCGGCGATCAGTGGAACGAGTCGCCGCAAGCGCAGGAACCGGTCGCGCTCGGATTGTCGATGGTGAAGCCCTGCTTCTCGATCGTGTCCACGAAGTCGATCGTCGCGCCGCTCAGGTAGGGGGCGCTCATCTTGTCGGTGACTACCTGGACTCCGCCGAAGCCGCTGACGACGTCGCCATCCATCTGGCGCTCGTCAAAGTACAGCTGGTACTTCAGGCCGGAGCAGCCGCCCGGCTGCACGGCAATGCGCAGCCTCAGGTCATCGCGGCCCTCCTGGGCGAGCAGCTGGCCAACCTTCACCGCTGCACCCTCCGTGAGCTTGATGCCCTGCGTGGTGGTCTCGTCCTGAACAGTCATCTCAGTTAGCTCCTGCGTCTGACGGGCCGCCGTGGTCCCGGCGCTGCCTACTGCACAACGATATGCCCTCTGCGGTCATTCCCCGCCGGGGGGCGCCGCCGCGGCGCGTCATAGGCCGGGTGCCCCCCAGACCGGGAACCAGCGGCTGAGGTCGGGCTCGACCTTCAGGTCATCGCCCAGCGCCCCGCGGACCTGAAGTTCCAGCGCGTTGTCCCGGCGCTCGCCGGACTGCGGGGCGAGGGGGTAGAACGTGCCGCGCTTGTACAGGTACACGAGGCCGAGACGGCGGCCAGCGGAATCACGGAAGCTGAGAATGGTGCAGAGCAGCTGCGGGCCGAAGCCGCCTGCCTCCAGGGACGAATTCACCGCATGCAGGTCGGTGACCAGGCCCTCAATGTCGTCCGCGGAGTGGCTGCAGACGAGCCAGGTGAAGCCGTAGGAATCCGCGGACACCTGCACGGGCGTCTTGTTCTCTCCCATGTTGAGCAAGTCACGGACGTCATGCTCGATGTCGCTGAACGCCTTGCCCTCGGCAGCCCGGAAGCACACCGACCCGGTACCGGTGGCGGTGAAGTCGGTGGCCGCCTGCAGGGTCATGGCCGCCCCCGGCAGCGCGAAGAGCGCGTCCAGGTTGGGCGCAACGGGCTTGGTCCTGCCGAGCAGCGCGTCGAGGAACCCCACCTGCTACTCCCTTGCGTTCGGCGGCCTGGGCCTGCGCCGAGAGGCTACTTGCTGAGCTGCTTGGAGATCTTGTCCAGCTGCGCCAGCCGCTTGTCCAGCGACGGGTGCGTGGAAAACATCGTGGACAGGCTTAGCTGTCCCTTGCGGGGAGCGAGCGCCGGGGCGAAGTAGAAGGCGTTCAGCGGCTCGGCCGCCCGCAGGTCCTTAGTCGGGATCCTGGCCATGTCGCCAGTGACCTTGACCAGCGCGCTGGCCAGCTTGGACGGCTGCCCGGTCAGCAGCGCGCCGGACCGGTCGGCGGACAGCTCCCGGTACCGCGACAGCAGCCGGATCAGCAGGAAGCTGACCGCGTATACCACCATGCCGACCACCATCACGATGAGCATGATGGGCACTCCGCCGCCGTTGTTGTTGCCGCTGTTGTTGCCGCCACGGCCCCGGCCGCCACCGCCGCCGAAGAGCTCCGAGTAGAAGGCGAACCGGACCAGCAGCGCAGCGATGATGCCCAGGAACGACGCAATCGTCATGACCGCCACGTCCTTGTGCGCCACGTGCGACATCTCGTGCGCGAGCACGCCCTCAAGCTCCTCGTTGTCGTCGAGCTTGTCCAGCAGGCCCTGAGTGGCGCACAAGACGGCAACCTTGCTGCTGCGCCCGGTGGCGAAGGCGTTCGGCATGCTGGTCGGCGCGATGGCAACCCGTGGCTTCGGCATGTCGGCGAGCGCGCACAGCCGGTCCACGACCGCGTGCAGCCGGGCCGCCTCACGCGAGTCGGTGGGGCTGACCAGCCGGGCGCCTGAGGTCCTCAGCGCGATCTTGTCCGACCAGAAGTACGAGGCGAATGCCGTGCCGATGCCGATCAGCGCGACGAAGAAGATGAGGCCGGCACCGGATCCGCTGCTGCCGCCGCGGCTGTAGTAACGCAGGACGAGGTACAAGGCGATGACGAATCCGGTGAACACGAGCCCGAGCAGGAACATCGTCCCGCCCATGCGCACGATCAGGCCTCTGTCGGTCGCGTAGCGAGTGCGCGCCATTTGCGGCGCCTCCCTTTCGTTGCGGCTCAGCTGACGAGCCGTGCTACCTCATTACACCGCAGCAGCGTGAGTGGTTCGCGCAAGACCGGGCGGTCCCCAGACGTGCGTGCCGGGCGGCCGGATCAACTGCACCGGCAAACCAGTCCAACGGCCGGATGCCCGTCAGCGTTCCCGCGTTCGCTCACACCGGAATTGCCCGCGCGGCTGGCCGGCCGCAAGCCGCGCCGCCCGGCCCGGGCTTCGCGGCTAACCGGCCAGTTAGCTGACCCGGTCAGCCGGGGATGAGCCCTTCGTCGGTGAGCAGCTTGCGGACCTCGTCCATCGTCAGGTCCGCCTGCGGCAGGATCAGCGCCGATGGCTGCAGCGCATCCGCACTTACCGGCGTGCCGATGGACCGGACGCGGTCAAGCAGCGCGTCAAGGGCCGTCCGGTAGCCGGCCTCGTCGTTCTTCTCGACGGCGGCCTCCAGCTTGCGGTCGAGGCCATTGAGCTCATCCGCAGCCGAGTCGTCGACCTCAAGCTGGCCCTCGCCAAGGATGCGGACGATCATTGCCCTTCACCGGCCTGATGGTCAGCGGGCTGCGCAGCCTGGGTCGGCTGGCCGTCGGCCGATCCCTCCAGCTGCCGCGGCGCGCTGCCCTGGCTCAGCTCGGCCTTCATCCGCGCCAGTTCGCTGTCCACGTCGTGGCTGGCGCCCATCCGGTCCAGCTCGGCCTGAATGTCATCGCGCGGGCCGGAGACAACGTCATCCAGCGCGCCCGAGGCCATTAGCTCGTCAATCGCGCCGGCCCGGGCCTGCATCTGAGCGGTCTTGTCCTCGGCGCGCTGGATCGCCATGCCGACATCGCCCATCTCCTCGGAGATGCCGGTGAAGGCCTCGTTAATCCTGGTCTGCGCTTCCGCCGCCGTGTAGGTGGCCTTGATCGTCTCTTTCTTGGTGCGGAAAGCGTCGACCTTGGCCTGCAGCCGCTGCGAGGCGGACGTCAGCTTCTCTTCCTCGCCCTGCAGCGAGGTGTACTGCGTGTTCAGGTCGGCCAGCTGGCCCTGCACGCCGGACTTGCGCGACAGCGCCTCCCTGGCCAGGTCCTCCCGGCCGGCCGAGAGCGCATCGCGGGCCTGCTTATCCAGCTTGTTCGACGACTGCTCGAGCTGGTTCATCTGCAGCTCGACGCGCTTGCGCGAGGTGGCCACATCGGCGACGCCGCGCCGGACCTTCTGCAGTAGCTCAAGCTGCGTCTGATAGGAGTAATCCAGGGTCTCCCGAGGATCTTCCATCCGGTCCAGGGCTTTATTGGCCTTGGCCCTGAAGATCATCGAAAACCGTTTCATCACGCTCATAGGGCGCGACCATCCCCTCATCATGTATATGCCGCTGCCGCGCAGCGCGGGCGGCGCCGCGAACCGGCTACTGCGCGACTGCGGACGTTACCGACCGGTGGTCTGGCCCCCAGCCTACGCGCGGCGCAAGCGGGCGTCATCCAAGAGGTACGCGCCCCCGCAGCCCAGCCGGGGAGAGCCGGTCCGCGGTAGCGGAGCCCGGCCTGCGGGCCGGCCGGGGCGAGACCGCGCGTCCGGGCGGCCGCCCGCTCATCGCGACGCGAACCAGGGCAGGCGGCCAGCGATTTGTCCTGGCAAGCCGGTGATTTCCGCGCATGAGGCCTAGCGGCCATGCTGCCCCGGCCCGGTAAGCTGTGCGCGTGTTCCGACGACGCAGCGCTGACGCAGCAGGCACCTCCGGGCAGGACCCGGCGGCCGGCCCCGATCCTGACTCGCCCGACGGCGCCGGCGCGGTCCGGGTGGGCACCTCCAACGGCACCTCCAACGGCACCTCCGACCGGGCCAGCGTGACCGCTGGCAAGGGCAGGCCGACTCCTAAGCGCAGCGAGTCAGAGCGCCGCCGCCGGCCCGTCTCCGCCCCGGCCGACCGGAAGGCAGCCTCCCGGCAGACCCGCGGCCGGGACAGGGAGGAGCGCGGCCGTAAGTACGCGGCAATGCGGCGGGGCGAGGAGTGGGCACTCGCGGCCAAGGACAGGGGGCCGGTCCGGGCGCTGGCCCGCGACTACGTGGACTCGCGGCGCAGGATCAGCGAGTACTACATGTACGGCCTGGGCGTGCTGGTGGTCCTGCTGTTCCTGCCCGCCACCCGGCTGATCGTCGACTACCTGGTACTCGGCGTCGTGCTCATCATGCTGGCCGAGGGAACCTTCCTCGGCCGGCAGATCCGCAAGCTCGCGGCCGAGCGGTACCCGGGCGAGTCCACCCGCGGCGTCAAGCTCTACGCGGGCCTGCGGGCCATCCAGATCCGCAGGCTCCGGATGCCCGCGCCCAGGGTCAAGCCCGGCGACACGTTCTGAGCCGGACCCGCATTAGGGTCGGAGCATGGAACATCGTCACCTGGGCCGGAGCGGCCTGAAGATCAGCGAGATCGCCTACGGCAACTGGATCACCCACGGTTCGCAGGTCGAGGAGGACGCCGCGAAGGCATGCGTCGCGGCGGCGCTCGACGAGGGAATTACCACCTTCGACACCGCCGACGTCTACGCGGGCACGAAGGCCGAGGCTGTCATGGGCCGGGCGCTGCACGGCGTCCGCCGCGAATCGGTCGAGATTTTCACGAAGGTCTACTGGCCGACCGGCCCGGGCCCGAACGACCGCGGGCTGTCCCGCAAGCACATCATGGAGTCGGCGCATGCGTCGCTGCGGCGGCTGCAGACCGACTATGTCGACCTGTACCAGGCCCACCGCTACGACTATGAGACTCCCCTGGAGGAGACCCTCCGCGCCTTCGATGACCTGGTCCGCCAGGGCAAGGTGCTCTACGTCGGCGTCTCGGAGTGGCGGGCCGAGGAGATCGCGAACGCGCTGCGGATCGCCGGGGAGATGGGATTCGACCGGATTGTCTCCAGCCAGCCGCAGTACAACATGATCTGGCGGGTCATCGAGTCCGAGGTGGTGCCGCTCTGCGAGAAGGAGGGCATCGGCCAGATCGTCTGGTCGCCGATCGCCCAGGGTGCGCTGACCGGCAAGTACCTGCCCGGCGGCGAGGTACCAACCGGATCACGGGCGAGCGACCCGGCCGGCTCCAACTTCATCAAGGACTACCTCACCGAGCCGATCCTCACCCGGGTGCAGCAGCTCAAGCCGGTTGCCGACGAGGCCGGCCTGTCGCTGGCCCAGCTGGCCATTGCCTGGACCCTGCAGAACCCGAACGTCTCCGCGGCCATCGTCGGAGCCACCAAGCCGGAGCAGGTACGGGACAACGTGAAGGCCTCCGGTGTCACGCTGGACCAGTCAGTGCTGCGGAGCATCGACGACATCCTCGGCCCGGTGATCGTGACCGATCCGGCGATGACGGCAAGCCCGCGGTCGCGGTCCTGACGGCGGTCCCGGCTATTCGGCCGGGTGCAGGCTCATCGGCCCGTACTCCCGGTTGCCGTCATCGAACAGGGTGACCTGATCGACGCCTGCCTCCAGCAGGGTCCGCCAGTTCTCGCCGATCCAGCTCTCCGCGTCGCCCTGGCTGCCGAAGGTCTCCTTCGGCAGCCCGCGGGTCGTGAGCACGGTGCCGTCCTGCTTCTCCAGCTGCCAGGTCCACGTCATGTCGTCCCCGCCTTCGTCGGTGGCTGCCGTCCGCGGCTGCGGTCGGCGGCTGCGGGTAGCGAGACTAGCCGAGCCCCTCGTTGACGCCGCGGTCCGCCCGCGGGAGACTGCACGACCGTATGGACGTGCAGCTGCTCGGCACCGGCGGCCCGGATGGCTGGCCCAGGCCGGGATGCCGGTGCGCGTCCTGCGCAGCCGCCCGCGCCGCCGGGCGCAGCAGGTCCCCCGTCCACGCCGTCGTGGATGGGGCACTGCACTTCCGCTCCGGCCAGCCGCCGTGCTACCGGCCGCCGGGCGCCGCGCCGCCGGGCAGCGGGCAGCCCGATGGCCGGGCCGCCGGTCACATCGTCCGGCCGCTGCCCGGCGGCTGGGACGTGACCGGCCCGGACGGCGGGCGGCTGCTGATCGCGGCGGAGCCCGGCGCGGTCCCCGAGCCGCCGCCCGCCACCCGGCCCTATGACATTGCCCTGCTGGACGTGATGGCCAGCCCCTGGCAGATCGGTGCCCTGCGGCAGCGCGGGCTGGTGCGGGCGGGGACCGTCGTCGCCGCGTGCTACCTCGATGACGCGATCGCCCCGGAGCGGGAGATCGCCCGCCGGTGCGGCCTGTGGGGGGTGACCCTCCCGGACGACGGTGATTTCCTCCGCGAGCCCGCCCGCGGGCCGGAGCCGCCCGCCAGGACGCTGGTGCTCGGCGGTGCGCGGTCGGGCAAGTCGGCCGAGGCCGAGCTGCGGCTGGCCGGCCAGCCGGACGTGACCTACCTGGCCACCGCCGCCGTGCCCGGCGGCAGGTCCGATCCGGACTGGGCGCAGCGGATCGCGGCGCACCGGGCACGCCGGCCGCGCGGCTGGAAAACCGCCGAAGGGGCCGATGCGGCGGAAGTGCTGCGTTATTCATCCGGGGCAGTCCTGCTGGATGGCATCGGCACGTGGCTGGCGGGGATCATGGACGATTGCGGGGCCTGGGGCCCGGCCTCCGGCGAGGCCGGCGGCCAGGCTGGCGGGTCAGCCGGCGCGGCGGCCGCGATCGACGCCGCCGTGGACGGCCTGATCGGGGCGTGGCGGCAGGCGCCGGCGCGCATCGTCGCGGTCAGTGACGAGGTCGGCTCGGGAGTCGTCCCGGCGACCAGATCCGGCCGGCTGTTCCGGGACCGGCTCGGGCAGCTCAACCAGCGCCTCGCGGCCGAGTCTGAGGAGGTTGTGCTGGTCGTGGCCGGGCGAATCCTGACCACACCGACATGACCCGGAATAAACCGCTCAGCATGGATTCGCTGGCCGAACGGCCCAAGCCGTGGCCCTGGAACTGTTAAGTTCTATGAGCTAGCCCTGTGCCCGGCGCCGATCTGCGTGGCGCCATCGGCCCAGCCCCGGTAATCAAGGTGGTGGCGACATGACACGCGTTGTCGTCGTTGGCGATCTCATGACGGACACGGTCGCGCACGCGGCCCTTCCGCTGGCCAAGGGCAGTGACACGCCGGCCACGGTGACGATGCACGGCGGTGGCTCCGGCGCGAATATTGCCGCCTGGCTCGCCGTCGACGGGGCCGAGGTGGCCTTCGTCGGACGGCGCGGCGCGGACATCGCCGGACGTAACCGGGACATGGAACTGATGGGCTACGGGGTCGACGCGCGGCTGGTCATGGACCCCGAGCGGCAAACCGGGACCTGCGTCGTGATGGTGACCCACAAGGGTGACCACACCATGCTCTCCGACCCCGGCGCGAACGCCGCGCTGTCGCCGGATGACCTGCCCAAGGACCTGTTCACGGCCGGAAGCCACCTGCATGTCTCCGGGTACACCCTGCTCAACGCCGGCTCGCGGGATGCCGCGCTGGCGGCCTTCGGCCATGCCCAGCGGGCCGGGATGACGGTGTCGGTGGACGGCGCGTCCGCGGCACCGCTCGGGCGCGTCGGGGCAGAACCCTTCCTGCAGCTCACCAGCGGGGCCACGCTGCTGCTGGTGAACGGTGACCAGGCCATGGTGATTACCGGCCGGGATGAGCCGGAGCAGGCGGCCCGGGTGCTGAACGCCTGGTTCCCGCAGGTCGTGCTCAAGCTCGGCGCCGACGGCGCGCTGCTCTATGCGAACGGCCGCCACGAGCCGGTCCGGGTGCCCGGCCCGCCGATCGAGCGCGTGGTCGACGGCACCGGGGCCGGGGATGCGTTCTGCGCCGGATTCCTGCCGCCCTGGCTGGACAAGAAGCCGCCAGGCGAGGCGCTGGCCAGCGGCTGCCGGCTCGCCGCCCGCGCGCTGAGCATGGTCGGCGCGCGTCCGGCGCTGTAACTGCCGATCCGGCGGGCTGCCCGACTGCTGCGGCGCTGCTCAATTCAGCGACTTGCGAACTTCAATTCAGCGACCGCGAACTCGGCGGCTCGGCCGGGGCTCAGCGACTGCGCGGCCGCGAACGCTTCATGACCGCGCCGATGGCGTTCCCCATCGACTTGCCCAGGTGCGGCACGCCGTTAGCCGTCCGGCCGCCATCCGGCGACTTGCGTGCCCAGCCCCACCAATTGTCCTGCACCACGAACTCGTCGAATGCGGGATTCGTCCGCACGAGCAGATCGTAGACCGCCCGCAGGTGCGGTTCGGATCGCTCCGACTCGGAAAGCTTCGTGATATCAATCTCGTAATGCTGCAAGCTATCCGGCGCATGCTTCTTATAGTTCCAGCCGAGGTCATCGAGCAGCAGCCAGCCACCGGGCCGAAGTAGCCGTTCAGCGACTATGACGGTGATGCCGTCGGTGCTCCAGTTCTTCGCGCCATCGAGGAAGATGAAGTCGTACTTCGGCCGGACCGTGCCGGAATCATCCATGCACGACTCCATCTCGCACTTAAGGAACCATGCGTAAGTGGAGGACTTCCTGTCGAGGGTGACGAACTGGCTGAGACCCGCTTTTTCCAGTACCTCCTGGGGAGTTGGCTCATGCCACCGCCAGCGGGTCGAATCAACACTCGTCAGGTGGCCGATGCCATTTTCCTCTAGCGCCGCCGCCATGAACACGGCGGATCCGCCCCGCGCCGTGCCCAGCTCAAGCAGATTCTCTGGCTGCTTCTCTTTAATGTGGTCATACAGCAGCTTGGCCCGGCTGGCAGGTATATGCGGTCCGGGTATATCTGCCACTATTAGGACAGCATCGCTGAACTTCATCACGCGATCGTACGGCTTGACCTGGAATGTCCGCAACCGGATGGTGCACTATGCCGCTTCGCTGCCTGCCCGATGCTGGCACTACACTGCTCGCTTGCCATGACTGACTACCTTGAGCGGCTTTTCGGACTCGACGGACGGATTGCCCTGGTTACTGGCGGCAGCTCGGGCATCGGCCAGGGCATCGCCGTGGCACTGGCCGGGGCCGGGGCCCGGATCGTGCTGATCGCCCGGGGTTCCGGCCCGCTGGCGGATACGGCCGCCGCCATCCGCGCGGCGGGCGGCGAGGCTGGCTGGGTGAGCGCGGACCTCGGCAGCCGGGCCGAGCTGGCGCGCGGCGCCGAGGCGGCGGCAGCGGTGTTCGGCGAGCCCGACATCCTGGTCTGCGCGGCCGGCGTGAACCTGCGGCCGCCGATGGATGCACTGACCACGGCCGAGTGGGACCAGACGATCGCGGTCAACCTGACCGCGCCGTTCCTGCTCGGCCAGCGGTTCGGTACCGCGATGGCCGCGCGCGGCTGGGGGCGGATCATCAACATCACCTCGCAGCAGGCGGCCCGCGCGTTCGGCAACAGCGGCGGCTACGGGGCCTCCAAGGGCGGCCTGGCCTCGCTGACCAGGTCACAGTCCGAGGCCTGGGCGCCGCGCGGGGTGTGCTGCAATGCGATCTGCCCGGGCTTCGTGCCCACGCCGCTGAATGCCGCGGTGGCCGCCGACCCGGTCAGGTCGGCCGCAATGTCGGCGCGCACCATGATCGGCCGCAACGGCGATCCCGCCGACTTCGAGGGCGCCGCGGTCTTCCTGGCCAGCGCGGCCAGCGGCTACGTCACCGGGCAGGTCATCTGCGTCGACGGCGGTTTCTCCGCGACCTGAGCCGCCTTCCGGGCGCAGGCCGGGCGGGCCGCGGCCGGACAACGCCGCCGACACGCCGCCGGTCATGGCGAGCGCCGGCGCCGCACGGACGGCACAATGGCGGTCATGGCCAGACGCACTACGACAACCCCGCCCCCCGAGGACTTCGAGGAAAACATCGTCGACATCGATGTCACCGAGGAGATGCGAGGCAGCTTCCTGGAGTACGCCTACTCGGTGATCTACCAGCGGGCGCTGCCCGATGCCAGGGACGGGCTGAAGCCGGTCCAGCGCCGGATCCTCTACCAGATGAGCGAGCTGGGCCTGCGGCCAGACCGCGCCCACGTCAAGTGCGCCCGGGTGGTGGGCGAGGTGATGGGACGACTGCACCCGCACGGCGACACCGCCATCTACGACGCGCTGGTCAGGATGGCGCAGCCGTTCGCGATGCGGCTGCCGCTGGTCGACGGGCACGGCAACTTCGGCTCGCTCGGCGGCGACGATGCCCCGGCCGCGATGCGCTACACCGAGGCGCGGCTGGCCGCGGCGGCGATGGAGATGACCGCCTCGCTGGACGAGGACACCGTCGATTTCGTGCCGAACTACGACGGCACCGAGACGCAGCCCGAGGTGCTCCCGGCCGGGCTGCCGAACCTGCTCGTGAACGGCGCGGCCGGCATCGCGGTCGGGATGGCCACCAACATGGCCCCGCACAACCTCGGCGAGGTGATCGCCGCCGCCCGGCACCTGATCAAGCACCCGGACGCTGACCTTGAGTCGCTGATGCGCTTCGTGCCCGGCCCCGACCTGCCCACCGGCGGCAAGATCGTGGGGCTGGAGGGCATCAGGGACGCCTACGAGACCGGCCGCGGCATCTTCCGGACCCGGGCGGCCGCCCGGATCGAGAAGATCACCCCCCGCCGGACCGGGATCGTGGTGACCGAACTGCCCTACGGCGTCGGCCCGGAGAAGGTCGTGGCCAGGATCAAGGACCTGGTGCAGGCGAAGAAACTGGCCGGGATCGCCGACCTGAAGGACCTCACCGACCGGCACCGGGGCCTGCACCTGGTGATCGAGATCCGCAACGGCTTCATTCCCGAGGCGGTACTCGACGAGCTGTACCGGCTCACCCCGATGGAAGAAACGTTCGGCATCAACAACGTGGCCCTGGTCAACGGGCAGCCGCGGGTACTCGGGCTGCGCGAGCTGCTGCAGATCTACGTCGACCACCGGATTGAGGTAGTGCGGCGGCGCACCGCGTTCCGGCGCGGCAAGCGCGAGGACCGGCTGCACCTGGTGGCCGGCCTGCTCATCGCGCTGCTGAACATCGACGAGGTCATCCAGGTCATCCGGACCAGCGACGACGCCGCGGCGGCCAAGGAACGGCTGATGTCGGTGTTCGACCTGTCGGAGATCCAGGCGCAGTACATCCTGGACACCCCGCTGCGGCGGCTGACCCGCTACGACCGGCTGGAGCTTGAGCGCGAGCAGGACAAGCTGCAGGCCGAGATCGCCGAGCTGACCGCCATCCTGGACTCGGAAGCGAAGCTGCGCGAGCTGGTCTCCGCCGAGCTGGCCAGCGTGGCCAAGCGGTTCGCCACCCCGCGCCGCACCGTGCTGCTGGAGAGCAGCGGCACCGCGCGGACGGCCGCGGCCCCGCTGGAAGTGGCCGACGACCCGTGCACCGTGCTGCTGTCATCGGCGGGCCTGCTGGCCCGCACGGCGGCCCGGCCGGAGGCCGTCCAGGCGTTGCTGCCGGCGGACGGGACAGATGCTGAACGGGGCACGCCCGGTACTCCGGCCGGGCGCGGCGCAGCCGGAGCCGGCGGGCCGGACCCCGGTCCCCGGGCGGCGCATGACGCGATCGTGTCGGCGGTGTCCTGTACCGCGCGAGGAACCGTCGGCGTGGTGACCTCCCTGGGCCGGCTGATCAGGCTCGGCGTGCTGGAACTGCCGGCCCTGCCGCCGAGTGCGCACTCCCCCGGCCTGGCCGGGGGCGCGCCGGTGAGCGAGTTCATCGGCACCGAGCGCGGCGAGACCGTGGTGGGGATCGTCGCGGCCGACGGCACCGGAGCCGGGCTGGCCGTGGGCACGGCCGGCGGGGTGGTCAAGCGGGTCGCGCCCGACTACCCGCAGAACGCGACCGACTTCGAGGTGATCTCGCTGAAGGACGGCGACCGGCTGGTCGGCGCCGTGCAGCTGGCCAGCGAGGACCAGGACCTGGTGCTCATCACCAGCGACGGGCAGCTGCTGCGGTTCGGCGCGGCGTCGGTGCGGCCGCAGGGCCGGGCGGCCGGCGGGATGGCCGGGGTCAGGCTCTCGCCCCGGGCATCGGTTATCTGGTTCGGCGCCGTCGACCCGGGCCCGGCGGCAGGCCCGGACGGCGCGGCCGGCTCCGGCGAGCCGGTCGTGGTGACGGTGGCCGGCAGCGCGGGCGCGCTGCCGGGCACGATGGCGGCGACGGTCAAGGTTTCCCGGTACCGGGACTACCCGCCGAAGGGCCGCGCCACCGGCGGCGTGCGCTGCCACCGGTTCCTCAAGGGCGAGGACGTCCTGGTGCTCGCGTGGGCCGGGCCGGGCCGGCCCGCGGCGCGACCGACGCGGGCTCGCCGGTGGACCTGCCGTCCGCCGACGGCCGCCGGGACGGCTCCGGTGAGCGCATCCGCCAGCCGCTCGCCGCCGTCGGCGGCACCGCACCGCCGGCTTAGGGTGCGGCGGGTAGCACCGCGACCACGGTGGCGGTCATGTTCAGGCCGTTCTGCGAGCCGAGCACGGCGACTGCCGCGCCGCGGGTGACCGCGCTGGCTGTCGCCGGGCCGCCTGCCTTGCGGTAGGTCGTCGAGGGCTTCTCGGTGACGGTGACGTGCTGGCCGGCGCCGGTGGTGAGGGTGAAGCCGGAGGCGGACACGCTGCTGACGGTCCCGGCGGCGACCTGGCCGAAGGGACCGGCGAGCATCCGGCCACCGGGCATGATCCGGCCGGGCAGGACGATAGCCGCCCGCGGCGGGGCAATGATCCTGACCTGGCCCCCGGCGGGAACGACGGCCTGCCTGAGCGCGCCCGGCGGCACGCCCACCGCGATCCGGGCGGCTGACGGCGCGACGAGGCCGGTCACCGACGGCGTGGTGAGCCCGGTGACCGACACGGCCACCAGGGCACCTGCCAGCGCGGCAGCGGCCACCCAGCCGGCCGCCCGGCTCGTGAGCACGCTACCGGCCCGCCGAGCTCCCCCGTGCGCCGATGGCCCGCCGGTCCCGGGCGGGGCGGTACCTGATCCCGGCGGGGCGTTGCCGGCCGGCAACGCCCCGCCGGAGGTGACGGGTTCCGCCGGGCGGCCGGGCTGATCTGCCGCGGCCGCTGCTGAATCGGCGGGTTGCTCGTTTCCGCTCATCAAGAGCACCTTCCTACTGCCTCGTCAGGCGACATGCTCACGCCGCCTGGCCCTGGCCTGGCCCTGGCCGGACGTGCCCATCATCGGCGGCGAACCTCATGACGGCGCGCCAATAGCGTGCGAGTTCAATGTGAGAAACCACGACAGCCATGCCGCTCCGCGGCGCCGGCAGCATCGTCACCGGCGGCGGCCGTCGGCGGTGACGTCAGCTCGCGAGGTCCGGCAGGGCCAGCCAGTCTGCCCAGGACAGGTCGCGGCCGACATAACGCGGCCGGTCAAAAGGCCAGGCGGCCGCGATCCATTGCGGGACGAACGCATCCAGCGCGCGCTGGAGTTCAGTGCCGGCTTTCTCGTCAACTATCCACCAGCAGATCTCGGCATCGGCGCCCGCCTTCTCTGGCGGGTCGATGTAGACGCAGCCGAGCAGGACCGTTTCCGCATCGTCGAGGAGTGCATAGTTGAAGGACGCGTGCGCCGCGATCTCGGCTTCGTGCCGGGCGAGATCGCGGCGGTCTTGCTGGTAAGTCATCGTGGCGGGCGGCCAGCCCCATGCGTCACCGAAGGTGGCCCACAGCTGCTGCTGAGAGCCCATCACGGCGGGGTAGTCCAGGTCAGTATCGGCGGCGCTGACCGGCCGCAGGTGGTAGCCGCCGGGGATCGTCACCCGGACAGGGTGCATGAATTCCGCTGGCAGCCAGCCCACGCTGAAAGCCTACCGGCGGACTGAGCACCGCCCCATGCAGCGACGGGCAGGCCGGCGCCAGGTCGGCGCTGGCCGGCCGGGTGAAAGGCTGACGCCGGCGCCCGGGCAGGCGCGGCCCGCGGCGGTTAAGCCTGCCGTACCGGGACTACGGTGATGCCCGTGGTCACCATCGACGATGTGCGCCGGCTGGCGCTGTCACTGCCGCGGACCGAGGAGAGGCTGATCGGCGACCGGGTCAAGTTCCGCGTCGGCCGGCTCGTCTACGCCTCGATCTCCCCGGACGAGACGCTGATGGGCTTCGGCTTTCCCAAGGAGGAACGGGCCGCGCTCGTTGCCGCTGAACCGGCTAAATTCCTCATGCCCATTGCTTCTGACGAGCGTTATAACTGGGTCCGGGTCCGGCTGGCCGCGATCGACGCGGCCGAGATGACCGAGCTCATCGTCGACGCCTGGCGCATGGTGGTGCCCAAGCGGCTCGGCGCCAGCTACGGCGCCGAGCCGCCTGATCGGCCTTAACCGGGGCACTCCCGCATCGCGGGAGTACCGGCACTGGCGAGGCGCAGGGCAGGAAGCAGATGCCAGCGTGAGCCGACTGCCCGTCACAGTAACTCTCTGCGGGACCTGCAGCGCAGGCTCATTTGCTAAGTCTGACCTTATCAGTTTAGACTTAATGTATGGATCGGGATGCGGAGGTCACGCAGGTTGCCGGGGCGCTTCAGGTCGCCGTCGGCCTGCTCCGGCGGCAGCTGCGGCAGACACAGGCCCACGGCGAGCTCACCGTGCCCGAGACCGCGGCGCTCGCGCGGCTCGACCGCGGCGGCCCGGCCACGGCGAGCGCACTCGCCCGGCTGGAGCAGATCAGCCCGCAGTCAATGGGGGCGACGCTCGCCGCGCTGGAATCGCGCGGCCTCCTGCAGCGGCGCCCGGACCCGGCTGACGGCAGGCGGGTCGTCCTGTCGGTCACCGATGCCGGGCTGCAGGTGCTACGGAACAGGCGCAGCGCGCGGACCGAGCAGCTGGCCCGCGCCCTCTCGGCCGGGTTCACCCGCGCGGAACTCAGGCAGCTGATGGCGGCCGCGCCGCTGATCGAGCGACTGGCCCAGAGCCTCTGATGCCAGCGGCCAGGAGGAATCAGCCCGGCGGCCAGCTGGCCGCCGGGCTGACGGCGGGGACGGACGACCGCTACAAGTGGGTGGCCCTGTCGAATACGACCGCCGCCGTGTTCATGTCCCAGCTCGACGGATCCATCGTCCTCATCGCGCTGCCGGCGATCTTCCGCGGTATCCACCTGGACCCGCTGGCGCCGAGCAACATTGCCTACCTGCTGTGGATGATCATGGGGTACCGGCTGGTCCAGGCGGTCCTCGTCGTCACCGTCGGGCGCCTCGGCGACATGTTCGGCCGGGTCAGGATCTACAACGCCGGCTTCATGGTGTTCACGGCGGCATCCATCCTGCTGTCCTTCGATCCGTTCGAGGGTGGCCACGGAGCGCTGTGGCTGATCGGCTGGCGGATGCTGCAGGCCGTCGGCGGGTCCATGCTCGTCGCCAACTCAGCCGCCATCCTGACCGATGCGTTTCCTGCCGATCAGCGCGGGTTCGCGCTCGGCATCAACCAGGTCGTCGGCCTGTCCGGCATGTTTGTCGGGCTGGTAGCGGGAGGGCTGCTGGCGGCCCTGGACTGGCGGGCGGTGTTCTGGGTCAACGTGCCCGTCGGCGTCTTCGGGACGCTGTGGGCCTACCGCAAGCTGCGTGACACCGGTTATCGAGGAGGCGGACGCATCGACTGGTGGGGCAACATCACGTTCGCCGTCGGCCTGGGCGCGGTCCTGATCGCCGTCACCTACGGCATCCAGCCCCATGGCGGGCACACGATGGGATGGACGAGTCCCTGGGTGGCCACCGGGCTGGCCGGCGGCGTCGCGCTGCTCGCGGCGTTCGTGGTGATTGAAACCAAGGTCGCCGAGCCGATGTTCCAGCTCAGCCTGTTCCGCATCAGGGCCTTTACCGCCGGTAACGTGGCGAGCTTCGCCGTGTCCATCGCCCGAGGCGGCCTGCAGTTCATGCTCATCATCTGGCTGCAGGGGATCTGGCTGCCGCTGCACGGCTACCACTACATCAACACGCCACTGTGGTGCGGTATCTTCCTGCTGCCCCTCACCGCTGGCTTCCTGGTCTCGGGCCCGGTGGCAGGATCGCTGTCCGACCGGTTCGGCACCCGGGGCATTGCCACCGCCGGCATGGTGGTGTTCGGCGGCAGCTTCGTCGGCCTGATGCTGCTGCCCGTCGACTTCGGGTACTGGGCCTTCGCCCTGCTCATCGCCGCGAACGGGATCGGAAGCGGCATGTTCGCGGCCCCCAACACGTCGTCGATCATGAGCAGCGTTCCCGACAGGTACCGCGGGGTGGCCTCGGGAATGCGCTCGACTTTCCAGAACTCCGGCACGGCGCTGTCGATCGGGGTGTTCTTCTCGCTCATGATCACCGGATTGGCGGCCAGCCTCCCGAAAGCGCTGTCGAGCGGACTGCAGCAGCAGGGCGTGCCGCATAGCATCGCCCATCACGTCGGCACCCTGCCGCCGGTGTCGTCGCTGTTCGCGGCGGTTCTCGGCGTGAACCCGTTGCAGCACCTGCTGGCGGCCAGTCAAGTGCTGTCCTCCCTTCCGGCGGCGGCTCAGCAGACCATCACCGGCAGGAAATTCTTTCCGGATCTGATATCAGGACCGTTCCATCACGGCCTGGTGGTGGTGTTCGCCGTAGCCGCTGCCCTGTCACTGCTTGCCGCTCTCGCATCGCTGCTGCGCGGAGGCCGCTACGTCCACCACCCGGCGGTCGCGGATGAGGCGCCGGCCGCAGTTAGCGCAAAACAAGCAGGGCGGTAAACCGCAGCCAGGCGCTCGCCGTCTAGTGACGGACGGCGCATCACACTATGCGTGCGGATTCCAGGGGCAACATCCAGCGGCAAGGAGAAGAACATACCCATGGCAGCCACGCTTCAGGAGATCCTGCTCGCGCCGGACATCCGGCCAAAGGTGATCGCCGACTGCTACGCGCTGATTCAGCAGGAGGTCTCGGACAAGTCAGGGTTCTCCGGGGCCGCAGTCAAGCTCGCCTACAAGACGGTGAACACCTTTATGCCGGGCCACGTCCGCCACATGGTGGGGGTCATGCTTCCGCAGATAGTTGACAAGCTTGAGCCGTACTGGGCGGACTTCAGCGTCTCCGGCGGCTCCGGATTCGGCGACTACCTGGCCAAGCGTGGCGATGAAGTGTCACAGGCCGTGCTCTCGGTGGCCGACGCCCGCGCGGCGGCCTCCGGCCGGCCCACCGTCACTAAGGCGTACGGCGCCGTACGCGGCAACGCGGCCAAGCACGTCGAGGCCGCTCTTCCGCAGGTCGGCGACCTGGTAATGAAGTACGCGTGCTGACCACTCCCCCGGGCCGGCCCGAAAGGCGGCGCTACCCAGCGCGGACCTAGTCGTTCCGGACGTAGGCGGTGCAGGGTCGAGTCCGTTAGCAGCAGGAGTCCGCGCGGCCGGGGAAACGGCCGGGTACGTCACTCATCAGCGACCGGGCACATGTCGTGCACCCATTCGCCCTCGCCTGCCCCGCGGCGGCGCGCCGTCTGCGTGGCCGCGATCACCCGGCCGCACCGCGCGCAGGCATTGCCCGGGGCATGGGCCGCATGATCTTCGCTGGTCCGGCGATCTTTTTCGGTGAAGTCCCAGTCCGCCAGGTCAGCACTCAATCGCGCGACAGCTCTGCTGGGGCGGAAAATCAGCCGCGGCCTCCGCATGCACCGAGCATAGGCGCCCGCCCAGTCAGGATGCTGCTGACCCCGGATCGGGTTGCGCTGCGTCCGCGGCTGGGCTGGCCGCTGGCTCGTGGTCTTGTTCGGGCAGGGTGGGGTACCTGGTGGGGTAGAGACCTGCGACGAACCCGTAGACGGCATCGCCGGAGCGCGGCATCTGCATGAATTCGTGACTGAGCCGGAAGACGTGGTCCCAGAACTGCGCGGCGCGCTCGCGGGGGATCCGCGCGTGGCGGATGATGGCCCGCAGGTCGTCGGCCTCGTGCGCGGGGGCGGACTCGGCAGCGGCCACGGACAGGTAGTTGGTGAGGATACGGGCCTGCTCTGGGCGGATGACGCCGACGTAGAAGATGCGGGCGGTCCGGCCGTAGAATCGTTCGTCGATCGCGCGGACCCTCCGCGTGCGCACGACCTTGAGCATGCCTGCCTCCACGAGGACACCCACGTGGTAGGCCACGGTGCTCTTCGGGCGATCGACGGCAGAGGCCAGTTCGCTGACCGTTGCCGCCCGCTCGAGTGCCAGCTCGAGGATGGTAGTACGCAGCGGGTCGGCCATCGCGCGAAGTTCCCTGGGTGACGACACCACGCGCAGGTCCTCAAGGTCGTAGTCGGGGATCTGGAGGTCGTAGTCGGGGATCTGGGTATTGCTCGACATGTTTGGATCGTTCTACTAAATTGGACTGATCGGCAAGTACGGATCTTAGCTGCTGCACCGTCCAGGCGACAGCACGCGGGGTCATTCGATCCTCGACGTCAAGGAACAGGAGTGCGGAAGATGGCTGAGGTAGTGCTCTTCCACCACGCGCAGGGGCTGACTCCGGGCGTCGTCGCGTTCGCCGACAAGTTGCGCCGCGCCGGGCACACCGTGCACACGCCCGACTTGTTCGAGGGCCGCACCTTCGGCACCATTGACGAGGGGATGCGCCATGCCGAGGAGATCGGCTTCCCCGGCGAGGTGATCGGGCGCGGCGCCCGGGCGGTCGAGGGCCTGCCCGCCGAGCTGGTGTACGCCGGCTTCTCGCTCGGCGTGCTCCCGGCCCAGATGCTGGCGCAGACGCGGCCGGGCGCGCGGGGGGCGCTGCTCTTCTCTTCCTGCGTCCCGGTCTCGGAGTTCGGCTCTGCGTGGCCCGACGGGGTGCCGGTGCAGGTGCATGGGATGGACGCTGATCCGTTCTTCGTCGACGAGGGCGACATTGACGCCGCCCGCGAGCTCGTCGAGCAGGCCAAGGACGCGGAACTATTCCTCTACCCCGGCGACAAGCACTATTTCGCCGACAGCTCGCTGCCGTCGTACGACGCGGACGCCACCGCGCTCATGGTCCAGCGGGTGCTCGGCTTCCTCCGCGCGCGGTAGGCCCATCATGGCAACCATCACGACCAGCCGCAGCGGCAGCGACCAGCGACGCAAGCGCTGAGGCCGGCATGGCAGACAAAATGAAGGTGCAGCTCGGCACGGTCCAGCAGACGCTGTTCATCACGCTGGCCGCCCGGGCCCGGGAAACCAGCAAGAAGCATCCGGTGCTGCGGGATCCGAAGGCGGCCGAGATCGTCGCAGCGGTCGACTTCGACACGGCCAAGTACGGCCGGGACTGGGGCGGTGCTGTCGCCGTGCTGCGCACCGCGATCTTCGACTCCTGGGTCAGCGCCTTCCTGGCCGAGCATCCGGCCGGGACGGTCGTCGAGATCGGTACCGGGCTGAACACCAGGTTCGACCGGGTCGATAACGGCCAGGCGCACTGGATCGAACTGGACCTGCCGGACACCATCGAGCTGCGGCGGAAATTCTTCGCCGATTCCGGCCGCCACCGGATGGTCGCCGCCTCGGTGCTGGAGGAAGACTGGCTGCCGGTTGTCCAAGACAATCCCGGGCCGTATTTCTTCGCCGCCGAAGGCGTATTCGTCTACCTGGCACAGACCCCGGAGGTCATCTCCCGCATCGCCGAGCGGTTCCCCGGCGCGCTGATCGCCTTCGATACCTACGGCCACCAGATGCTCGAGCGGCAGCACCGGATGGCGGCCAAGAAGCAGATGGATGCGCGATGGGCGTGGCCCTGCGACGACCCGCGCTCGCTGGAGTCCCTCGGCCTGGAGGTGGTAGAGGAGGCCGCAGTCACCCGCCCGCCCGGTGCGCTGCGCGCGCGGTTGCCGCACCGGTACCGGTACCTGCTGCCGCTGGCCAGCCGGATCATTGGTGACGTGGCTGCGGTCACGCTCTTCCGATCCCGCTCGCACTAGCGACCTGGCCGGTACTCCGCGGTGATGATGACGACCCGCTGGCCGGCTCCGGCTATGGCGTCGGTCAGGTCTTGGCTGTCGCCGGGTCGCTGGGGTGCCGGGTGAGCGGCCTGGTCTGCACGGTCATCCAGGCATCCAGCGGGAGCGATTTCAGGATCGCCTGCATCTCGGCCGCGTCCTGGGCTCGCCAGAGGCCCAGCGAGCGCCCCTCCCCCGGCAGCGCCCACAGCCGCAGCAGATGTCCCTGCCCGGCCAGTTCGTACGCGCGTTCTGCCTCGCGCGCCCTGGTGTCTTCCACCGTCTGGGCGGGCGTGCCCTCCGGGATGGTGACGGTGAAGGTGGTCAGAAATTCCACGGCTCCCGGACTGGCCGCTAGTGCCGGGTCGTTCGGGTGCCGGGAGAGCGGGGTGACCTCATCGGTACGCCAGACGCGCAGCGGCATCGAGGCGAGGACTCGCTCGAGCGCATCGCCATCGTCGGCAGCGAACAATCCGAGGCTCCGCCATTCGCCTGGCTGTAGCGGCGGGCGCCACAAGCGAAGCAGGTAGCCCTGGGATGCGAGTTCACGCGAGTGTGCGTCCTCGCGGGTGCGGATGTCGTCGATGGCTTCCGCTGAGGTTCCGTCCGGAACGCGGGTGGTCATGACGACGAGGTATTCCATGGTGAGCGCCTCCTGAGTCGGCAGCAGTGCTGTGTGTTTTTCTGTTTCATCCTCTTTGCGCTTATCGCCTGTCCGCGGGCCGGCCCGGGTCAGTTTGGGTTCAGGTTCTCCGGTGTGCTAGCAGTTGGCGCGGAGAAGATCGGCCCTGAGGCGGCTAGGGGTTGGGCGGGCCGAGGTACGGGAAGTGGGCCAGCAGGTCGTCGTGGGGCTTGAGGCCGGCCGGCGGGACCTTGCCGTTGGTCAGCCAGGCGAAGCGCAGGCTGTACACGTCGTCGGTGGGCACGCGGCCGTTGGGGTAGGTAGCGGGCTGGGTGCGGTCGTAGTGCAGGATGTCGGGCAGGACCTGCAGGGCGGCTGCCTTGGCCTGCTCGGGTGTGTAGCCGCCGGCGTTCTGCAGGATCGCCGACCAGGCTTCCAGGTAGTTGGCGACGTCGTCGGCGGGCTGGCGGGAGTTGAACAGGTTCTTCTCCCCGTCGGGGTTGATGAACGGGTTGATGGTCGGGTTCCCGCCGCGGTCCATCTGCTCGAGCACGCCGTTGCTGCGCCGGCTGATCGAGGCCCACACGCCGATGGCCCCGTCGCCGAGCATGTCGTTGGGCACTTCCAGCACGATCGAGTCGACGTTGTTGTCGGCGAAGTCGTCGTGCCCGGTCCAGGCGAAGCCGTGCAGGGCGCCTTCGACGTCGGCGAAGAACGGGTCGCTGCGCAGCCCGGCGAACAGCCGGATCCGGCCCGCCTGGACGGGCTGCGCCACGGCGTCGAAGCTGACCGGGATGTCCGTGCTGAGCACCTCGCCGGCCGGCTCGGGCTGGCGGGCCTGCGCGCCGGTGGCGTATCTGACAGTCCCGGTCTGCCTGCCGTTCTCGTACTCGGAGAACTCGAACGTGAACGCGACGTCGGCGTGGTTGTCGCCGTCGGTGTCGATGTTGATCCGGTAGACCGCGCCGGGGTAGAACTCCGGGCCGGTCACCGGAGCCGGGATCGGCGGCGGTGCGCTGGTCGGGTTCGAGTCCATGATCAGCACGGTCGTGCCCTCGTGGTGACGGTGCAGCAGTGTGTGGTGATGTTCCGGGCTGGCAGGCGCCTGGAAGACGAA
This sequence comes from uncultured Actinomycetes bacterium, assembly GCA_963707065.1. Lineage (GTDB taxonomy): Bacteria > Actinomycetota > Actinomycetes > Streptosporangiales > Streptosporangiaceae > Palsa-506. The sequence goes on along the minus strand of CAVPPJ010000005.1, from coordinate 169,790 downwards.
CAGGTCGGTGAGGTCCAGGCGGCGGTCATCGCCGGGGAACTTGAGCTTGTCGGCGCTGAAGTGGTTCGACATGGGTGTTCTTCCTTCCGGGTAGTGGTGTGCGCTGTGGTCGGGTGTCAGCTGCGGATGAAGCCGAGCAGGGCGGTATTGACCTGGTCGGCATGGGTCCAGGGGATGGCGTGCGGGCCGCCCTCGACCACGACAAGGTGCATGTCCTTGATCAGGCCGGGCAGGCGGCTGGCGGTCTTGTCCAGGGGCAGGACCTGGTCGGCGTCGCCATGGATGACCAGGACGGGAACGTCGATCTTGGGCAGGTCATCGCGGAAGTCGGTGGTCCAGGTGCCGATGCAGGCCACCGCCGCGGTGGCCGAGGCGGTGACGGCGAGGTTCCAGGCGGCCTGCCAGGCCTGGTCGCTGATCAGGGTGCCGCGGAGGGTGTCGATGTTGTAGAAGTTGTCCAGGAATCCCTTCATCCAGGCCGGGGTGTCGGCCCGGGCGGCGGCGGCGAACCCGTCGAAAAGGGCGGGCGGCACCCCTTCGGGGTTGTCGGCGGCCTGCAGCAGGTAGGGCGGGATCGGGGCGATGAGCACGCCCTGGGCCACCCGCGCCGAGCCGTAGCGGCCCAGGTAGCGGGTGACCTCGCCGGTGCCCATCGAGTGCCCGGCCAGGATCGCCTCGCGCAGGTCGAGGTGCTCCAGCAGGGTGTTGAGGTCGGCGGCGAAGGTGTCGTAGTCATAGCCGATAGTGGGCTGGCTGGACTGGCCGAACCCGCGACGGTCGTAGGTGATGACCCGGTACCCGGCGTCCAGCAAGACCGGGACCTGCTTGTCCCAGGCGCGGCCGCTGAGCGGGTAGCCGTGGATCAGCACGACGGGCTGGCCGGCGCCATGATCGGTGTAGTAGATCTCGATGTCGGCGCTGTTCTCAGTTCCGACTTTGACAAATGGCATTGAAGCTCTCCATTCAGTGATCGTTCTTGCGATTCCGGCGACCGTGACTGTCTGGTCGCCTCACCCGGGACACCCTCGGGCGAACCCGGAATTGGTCACGCGGGCATGTCCGTCCCGGCCTGCTCCGCCACCATGTAGGCGGCGTACCAGGCGGGCCAGTTCTCGTCCTCGCCTGACCGGTGAAAAAGGTGCGACCGCCCGGTGCGCTTCTGGTGGTCGACGTGGGCGGCCTCGGCACGCTGAAGCGCGCTTACCAGGTCCGCCATGGATGCGTATGCCGTGTCAGCGGTGATCCGGCCGGGGAGCCGCGTGGTGACCTCCTGGACCAGCCACGCATTGCCGTCGGGATCGTTGAAGGAGAAGAACGACCCGTAGCTGGTGCGCTCGGGGTCGGGACCGGGCTGCCGGGCCTCAGGGGGAAACGGCGGGCCGTGCCAGATCTGGCTCGCGTCGATGCCGCGGCCGGCGAGTTCGTCATGGGCCGCTTCGATGTCGGAGACGATCAGCCCGCCCTGGGTCGAGCCGGGCGCCGCCGTCGTGAGTCCCGTGCCGAATGTGACCGAGGCACCGGAGCCCGGTGGGGTGAACTGGACGATGCGAAGGCCGTCAAGCGGCGCCACGTCGTCGTCGAGCCTCCAGCCCAGGCGCTGGTAGAACTCCTTGGATCGGTCGACATCGGACACGGGGATGATCTCGACCTCGAGGTGCATGTCGACCTTCCCGACGGCCGCGTCGCGGCTGGTGCTGGGTACTTCAGTGGCGCTCATGGCTGCCTCCTGGGTTGTGTTGCTTGCATGACGCTTTCTTCAGAGGGGAAGACCTCCTGGGTCTTCGCATTGGTGATGCCATCAAGGGTGGTCTCCGCGGCTGCCCGTCGCCCCCGGTAAGGTCCCTGGTGTAGACCCCGGGGTGCCCGATCCCGTGGGTCACGGGTCCACGGCGCCGAGGTTGCCAACGTGGGGCGCCGTTCCTGGGCTCGGTGGATGAGGCTCGGTTGGTGGCAATGTCGGCTCCTGATCCAGCGCGGCGGCTGCTTGGCCGACGTAGCGAGTGCGCAGCGCTGGATCAGCTGGTGGCGAGCGTGCGCGCCGGTCCGAGCCGGACGCTCGTGCTGTGCGGGGAGGCCGGGGTCGGCAAGAGCGCGTTGCTGGAGTATCTGGGGCAGCATGCGTCCGGGTGCGGCATTGCCCGGGCGGTCGGCGTCGAGTCGGAGATGGAGCTCGCGTACGCGGGGTTGCAGCAGCTGTGCGCACCGTTCCTGGACCGCCTGGAGCGCCTTCCCGGCCCGCAGCGCGGTGCGCTTGGCACTGCGTTCGGTTTGCGCGACGGCGACGCGCCGGATCGGTTCCTCGTCGGCCTGGCGGTGCTGAGTCTGCTGTCTGACATTGCGGAACAGCGACCGCTCGTCTGCATCGTGGACGACGCGCAGTGGCTCGATGCGGCTTCCGCGCAGGCGCTGGCCTTCGTGGCGCGCCGTCTCGGTGCGGAGTCGGTCGGGCTGGTCTTCGCTGTGCGCGAACCGAGCGGCGAGCGGCATCTTGACGGCCTGCCGGAACTCACCGTGGGCGGGCTAGACGACGGTGATGCGCAGGAGCTGCTCGGGACAGTGCTCGCCGGTCCGCTCGATGAGCGGGTGCGTGATCGGATCGTGGCCGAGACGCGGGGCAACCCGCTAGCGCTGCTTGAGCTGCCACGTGGCCGGACGCCCGCCGAGCTCGCGGGCGGATTCGGGCTGTCCGGCGGCCCGGCGGTACCGGGGCGGATCGAGCAGAGCTTCCGGGAGCGGCTGGCGCCGCTCCCGCCGTCGACGCGGCTGTTGCTTCTCATCGCGGCGGCTGAGCCGGCCGGGGATCCGGTGTTGGTGTGGCGGGCGGCCGCCGGGCTCGGCATCGGGCCGGACGCGGCCGCGTCGGCGGCCGCCGAGGGGCTAGTTGCTTTCGGCGCGCAGGTGCGCTTCGGTCATCCGCTCGTGCGTTCGGCGGTCTACCGCGCCGGCACGCCGGAGGAACGCCGACGCGTGCACCGCGCGCTCGCCGAGGCCACCGATGCCGACGTCGATCCGGATCGCCGCGCCTGGCACTGCGCTCAGGCTGCAGCCGGGCTCGACGAGGACGTCGCCGCCGAACTGGAGCGCTCGGCCGGGCGAGCGCGGGCGCGCGGTGGCCTGGCGGCGGGGGCGGCATTTCACGAGCGCGCCGCCGAGCTGACGCCCGATCTGAGGCGCCGGGCGCAGCGTGCGCTCCTCGCCGCCCAGGGCAAGCACCAAGCTGGCGCGCCCGATGCGGCGCTCCGGCTGCTGGCGATGGCGCAGGCGGGGCCGCTGGACGAGCACGAACGAGCCCGCGCACAGCTGTTGCACGCGCAGATCAGGTTCGCGATGACACGCGGCCGCGACGCTCCGCCCCTGCTGCTCGAGGCGGCCAGGCGGCTCGAGCCACTGGATCCGAGGCTCGCCCGCGAGACATACCTCGAGGCGTTCGCGGCTGCGCTGTCCGCCGACCGCCTAGTGCGCGGGGGCGATGAGCGCGAGGTCGCCGCGGCCGTTCTGGCTGCCGACTGGGAGCCGTCCACCCGCGCCTGCGATCTGCTGCTGGACGGGCTCGCCCTCCTCACCCGCGAGGGCTACGCCGCGGGGGCGCCGGCGTTGAAGGTCGCGCTGCGCGCGTTCCGGGACAAGCCGCTGTCGGAGGAGGACGAGCTGCGCTGGCTGTGGCTGGCCTGCCGCATCGCCCGGGCGCTGGCCGATTACGGGGCGTGGGACGAACTCACCGCGCGCCATCTCGATGTCGCGCGCCGCGCCGGCGCGTTCTCCGCGCTGCCCGTCGCGCTCACCGACCGCGTGCTCGTCGAGCTGTTCTCAGGCAGGATCGGGGTGGCTATGTCGCTGGCCGCCGAGTCGGACGCCGTCGTCGAGGCCACCGGTAGTCACCTGACGCTGCGCACCTCGATCGTGCTGGCGAACTGGCGGGGACGGGACGCCGAGGCGCTGGCGCTCATCGAGACCCGCCGGCAGGATGTGCTGCAACGCGGCGAGGGGCTCTGGCTCGCCGCCAACGACTGGGGCAGCGCGATTCGCTATAACGGGCTCGGCCGATACGAGGACGCCCTGGCCGCGGCCGAGCGGGCCGCCGAGACCGCGCGCGGGCTCGGGCCGTCGATCTTGCTGCTGGCGGAGCTCATCGAGGCAGCCGCGCGCAGCGGCCAGGCGGAGCGCGCGACCGGTCCGCTCGCCCAGCTCGCTGAGATAACGCATGCCGCCGGCACGGACTGGGCGCTCGGGATCCACGCGCGCGCGGCGGCGCTGCTGGCCGAGGGGGACATGGCCGAGCGGCTCTACCGGGAGGCGATCGAGCGGCTGTCGCACATCAAAACCCGCGCGACGCTGGCCCGCGCGCACCTCCTGTACGGCGAATGGCTGCGGCGCCAGCGCCGTCGCGTCGACGCCCGCGAGCAGCTGCGAGCCGCTTACGCGATGCTCTCGGACATGGGCATGGAGGCGTTCGCCGAGCGCGCCCACCGCGAGCTGATGGCCACCGGCGAGACAGTGCGTAAGCGCACGGTCGAGACGCTCGACGAGCTGACCCCGCAGGAGGTGCAGGTCGCGCGCCTGGCTGCCGGCGGGCAGACGAACCCGGAGATCGGGGCACAGCTGTTCCTCAGTCCGCGCACGGTGGAGTGGCACCTGAGCAAGGTGTTCGGCAAGCTCGGGATCAGCTCCCGTAAGGAGCTCCGCGCGGCGCTGTCCGACGTCGGCGCAGCGGTCGTCCGCCTCTAGCAGCCACCGGGGCCGGTGCCCAGAGGTCAAACCGGGGAAGGCGACCAGCGCGACTGCGAGCCATCTGGATGATAGGGAGACGCAGGTCAGCGCGCCGTCCAAGGCCGGAGCTTCTCAGGGTTGCGTACTGCCCAGATGTGCTTGATCCGGTCGCCTGTGACGTCGAAGGCGAACACCGTCACGGTGGCGCCGTCATGCTGAGCCACCAGGCCGGGCTGGCCGTTGACCGTGCGCTCCATGATCGTCAGGTTGCTGGGTGCCCGGCTGGCTATATCGACAACATAGCGCGCGATCTGCTCGCCGCCTTCGATCGGGCGCAGCGCTGCGCTGACGCGGCCGCCGCCGTCGGCGGTCATCGTGGCGCCGGGGTCGAGGAGGCTGATGAGGGCGCCGACGTCCTTGGCTTCCCATGCCTTCTTGAAGTCCCTGACCAGGCCGGCCTGCCGGGCCGTGGGGGCCGAGGGAGGCTGCGACGCGCGGATGCGACGTCGGGCCGATGAGGCCAGCTGGCGGCATGCCGCCGGGGTGCGGCCGGTGACCTGGGCTACTTCCGCGAAGGGGTAGCCGAAGACATCGTGCAGGATGAGCGCCACGCGTTCGGCCGGGGTCATCGATTCGAGCACGACCAGGAAGGCCATGCTGACCGACTCATCGAGGGTGACCCGGTCGGCCGGGTCGCCGGTGACCCCGCCCGGCCGGCCGCTGATCCACTCCGCGGGTTCGGGCAGCGGCTCGGGGATCCATTCGCCCACGTAGCGCTCTCGCCGGGCTCGTGCCGAGCCGAGCATGTCCAGGCAGATGCGGCTGGCGACCCTCGTCAGCCAGGCGCCGGGCGATCGGATGGCGTCCTGCTGCTGCCGGGACATGGCATACCAGCGCGCGTAGGTCTCCTGCACGGCATCCTCGGCCTCAGCCAGGGAGCCCAGCAGCCGGTAGGCCAGATTGATCAGCTGACGCCGCTCGTTCATGATCGCGTTCAGGGCCGGATCGGTCCGGCCGTTCCCTGGCCCGGATCGGGTGGTCATGATGCCGCCTTTCCTTGGTCGCGGCTGCCTCACTAGTTCGACGAGACAGCGCGCCTGAATGTGAGGCTGGCACGTCGCCTCACGTTCCGCGGGGTTGCGTCGTCGTACTGGCGAGAAGAACACACCATCCAGCGGACCACTGGCTCAGGCCAGCCCGCAAGAACGGCTAGGAGATGACGATGGACGCTCGTTTCGATTTTCTCGGTAGTCCGTTGGCGATGAAGCTCGTCAAGCACATCAACTCGGCCGGGGCCGTTCTGCGTGATTCGGCCCTGCCGGCTGCCACGCAGGAACTGGTGAAGCTCAGGGCCAGCCAGATCAACGGCTGCGGCTTTTGCACCGACATGCACACGAAAGATGCCCTGCACGCGGGGGAAAGCCAGCAGCGGCTGAACCTGGTCGCGGCGTGGCGGGAGGCGAAGGTCTTCACCGAGGCCGAGCGGGCCGCGCTGGAACTCGCCGAGCAGGGCACCCGCATCGCCGACGCCGCTGGTGGTGTCACCGATGAGGCCTGGGCGAACGCGGCCAAGCACTACGACGATGACCAGCTCGTCTCGCTGGTAGCGGTCATCGCCCTCATCAACGCCTATAACCGCATGAACGTTATTGTCCAGCAGCCCGCCGGGGACTACCAGCCCGGTCAGTTCGGATAACCGGCGGCCGGGCGGGCGGGAAAGCACCTCAGGGGACCGCCAGTCGTGCACTCCGCAACACAGATGAAAGGCAGGGAAACCGATGAGCGACCTTGAGGCCATCGCTGACCGTGTCGAGATCGAGGCCTTGCGCGGCGAGTTCACCGACGCGGCGATGATGCGCGATTACGACCGCCTCGCGTCGCTGTTCACAACCGACGGCGCGCTGCGGATCCCCGACGCCGACGTCGGGCTCGCCAGCCGGGAGGAGATCCGCGCCTGGGGCGAGCGGGTACCGACTGTCGTGGACTACCTTGTGCAGACCACGCACCCGGGCACGATCCGGCTTGACGGCGACACCGCGTCCGGCCGTGCGTACGTCTGCGAGCTCATCCGCCTGGGCGACGGCAGCTCGCACCTGAACTACGCCATCTACCACGACCGCTACCAGCGCACCCCCGGCGGCTGGAGGTTCACCGAGCGCGTCTACGAGATCAGATACCTCGACACCAGTCCGCTGGCGGGCTCGGCGCCCCACGCAGCGGGGTACGCCCGCTGACCTCCGGCCGGGACCGGCGTTAGCCGGGTTCCTGTGCCCTCCATAACCGACCGTGACCGCACGCGGCAAGCGTACGTCCACCCGGTGCGACCATCGCAGCAGGCGTTCTCACCCGCCGCGGGTGAGGACGGCCCGGCTGCCATCACGGCTCTGCAAGGCCCGCCGAGGCAACGGCAGCCGGGCAAGCTCGGTGCCCGGCTGAGGATCATCCGGCGAGCTCTTGGTCCTTAGCGACCAGCAACATGAGCGGGCGCCCGTAGCCCACCGCCCGCATGCTGCAGGCGAGCATGAGCAGGAAGCCCGCGACCCCATCTGACGAACATGGGCTTGCACGGAACCTCGGTGATTCGCTGGCCGCCGGTGAACCGCGCCTGCATGCTCCGGGCGAATCCGGGTCTGCGGAATGTCACCTGAAAAGGGTGATGCCGGTGGCCTCTGATCGGTGCAGAGTCCGCTTATAGAAAGAACGCAGCAACAGCGGGAAAGGGTTGCGCGAACAACGGTTAGCGGTCCGCGTGGCGCAAATGCCGGTAATCCTTCGAGGGATGCCAGCGGCTGCGTGGTGATGGCCGGGAATCAGGTCAGGGAAGCCTGACCGCTGGCAAGGGAGGCTGGAAACGTGGAGGACCGAGGCGCCGGGTGGGTGCTGTTCGCCGGGATCATGCTGCTCCTAGCGGGGATCTTGAAGTTCTTCGATGCCATCTGGGCGTTTTCCTACCATGGGGCTCTGCCGGCCAATCTGGAGGGCGCGATTTTCGGGCACAGCCTGAAGACCTACGGGTGGGTCGACCTTATTGTCGCCGTCATCCTGATCGCGTGTGCCTTCGCCGTGTTCGCCAGCAAAGCGTTCGGCCGGTGGGTCGGCATCTTCGCCGCGGCCATCGCCGCGATCAGCGCCATTTGGTGGATGCCCTTCTACCCGGTGTGGGCGTTCACCTACATGGTCATCGCAGCGCTCGTGATCTACGCGCTCGCGGCCTACGGGGGGAGCCGGCATCAGCGTGACACCGGGGAGATAGACGTCACCGCCTGGCGGCAGGCTGGGATACCGGGCGGCTGAGCGGGTCCTGGGAGGCGGCGTCGACCCGGCGTCCTGGTGCGGTGGCCGTGCAAACTTGCCCAGGCCGGCGTCGTAAGGATGACCGCCACCGACAGCGACACCAGCGGCTGGAAGGCCGCGCCCAGCAACCCATCCCCGGCTCACCCATCCAGGGTGAGACACCCCGGCTGACCGGGGTCAGCCGACCTTGCCGCTGCCCGGCAACTGCCGGTTTGCCGCCGACCCGGCGGAGCGGGCCGGGCCGTGTCTGCGTGGCCAGTTGCCGGATAGCTGCCGGGACACCTCTAGCCCGGCGCTCAGGTGTGCTTCAGCTCACGTTGAGCCATTGTTAACCTGACATCCGTTGTGCGTTCAGAAATCGCCGTGCAATAGTGGCTGCTGGAGTAATGGCGCTGCTCTAGACCCCGGCGGTGGCAGAAGCCCTTGCCCTGGAGGGTCATATGGGTCGCGCGGACATCGGTGTCCGGTCAGTTGACGGGTCCAGTGCCGTCCACGCAGCGCCGCGCGCCAGCCGGGTCCGCAATCCGCAGCGACCCGAGGCCGGGGAAACCGTGCGAGTGCCTGATGCTGGGCAGCCCGGTCACGGCGCCGCGGCCAGCCTGCGGCGCCAGCCGGCCCGGATCGTGCTGGGCCGGATGGCTGGCGGCTACACCGACGCGTTCGAGATCATCTGCTGCGACTGCGGCGACCGCCCGTACTGGGATTACTCCGAGATTTCGTTCCAGCTCCAGCGGATCCGCGGCCCCTACGCCCTGGACGCGGGCATTGCCGCCTATGAGCAGCACCTCGGCCTGGCCACCTGACACGCGGCAGGTGCCCTATGAAACAGCCCGTCCGCCGGTCCCGGACGCTCGGATGGGATCGCAACCCGTTGCGACGGCGCATTGACCGGGCCGAGGCAGGGATGGTCGCCGGGCTGATCTTGATGTTCCTGATCACCGCGCCCGTGCTAACGGCGGCGGCGGTTCACTGGAACCGCGCCGCGGGCATCCGGCAGCAGCACGCGGAAGCGGCCTGGCGCCAGGTGACGGCGACCGTGGCGGGCAGCGCCCCTGCGCAGCCAGATGACTCTCCCGGCTCGGACGGCACCGTCTGGAAGCCAGCGCGCTGGACGGCACCGGACGGGCAGACGCGCAGCGGCCGGGTCACCGTCAGCCCGCACGCCGCAGCGGGCAGCACCGTGCGCGTATGGGTCAGCCGCTCGGGCTCGCTCACCGGGCGGCCGCTGCGGCGCGTGCAGTTGCAGGGCCAAATTGTGATCACCGGGATGCTGACCGCGGCCGTGCTAGGAGTTGTGCTCTGCCTGGCTGGCCTGGCCGGGCGTTCCCTGTTCAGCCGGCGCCGCCTCGCTAACTGGGACAAGGCATGGCGAGCCGTGGGACCACGCTGGACCCGGCAGCTTTAAACGACATGGGCAACCACCAGGTCGTCCGGATCACGATCGCGGCCGCTCCTTGATCCCGGCCGCGAGCAGGCCGGTTACCTCAGCGATGCGTGCCGCGCGGACGTCCGGCCGGCGAGTAGTCGCATCGATCCAGCGGAGGTAAGCCTTGCGGTAGAACTGTGCCAGCGTGTCGAAGAACGCGCCCGCGGCCGGATTGGCCGCCAGGGCCGTGGCAATGTCGTCGGCAAGATCGCCGCGTTGCGGACCTTCCGGTGCCAGCTCAACGGTCACGCCGCCGCCGATCGCGAAGCCCATATCGCGCAACCACCTCGGGCCCAAGGTCAGCGCCCAGCCATTGGTGCCCGGCGTCAGCGTCCCGCGGACCCGCCATCCGTCGATCGTGCCGCCCACGGGGTGCCCGGCCTTGGCACCCCACGTCTCGTCCGGGTCAAACGGCACCTCGATGACCGCGCGGCCACCAGGACCGGCCGTGATGACGGCGCGGAACCGCTGCAGGCGCATGGCGCTCATCGTGCCACGGCGACGGCGAGGCCGCGCCCGGCACCTGGCCGAGGAGTTACTCCTGCTGCCTAACGCCGGTTCTTGTCGGGGTCCAGGAACAGTTCCATGGACCTGCGCTGCGCGTAGTTCATTTCGTCCACCACGCTGGCCACGCGCCGCACGATCCGGGTAATCCTTGTCATTGCCATGCTCCTCACTTCTCACCGACCGGCTCTCCGGTCATATTTTGAGCATCGCCGTAAGACCCCGGGCGCCGGATCGTACGAATGCCTTAATTCCTGCCCAGTACCAGCCTTAGGCCGGGTAGCCCGGGTACAGCGAGCCGTCCCCGAGTCGACCAGGGTGGTAATGACCCGCGGCCGGAGGCCGGCGGTAGCCTCTGCGCATGTCTGAAACATCGCGTTTCCTGAGCGTAGGCATCGATCGCGACGTGCAGGCCGTGTACGAGTATGCCTCCGACCCGCGCCACCTGCCGGAATGGGCGCCCGGGCTCGGCTCGTCCATCACGGCGGCCGGCGACAGCTGGATGGTGCAGACGCCCGACGGCCCGGTCATGGTCCGGTTCGCACCGCCCAACGAGTTCGGCGTTCTGGACCACTGGGTCACCCAGCCCGACGGGCACACGGTGGTCTACATACCGCTCCGGGTGACCGCGGGCGGCGACTCCTCATCGGAGGTCGTCTTCACCGTGCGCAAGCTCCCCGGCATGACGGACACCGAGTTCGGACGCGACTGCGCGGCGGTGCAAGCCGACCTCGACCGGCTCAAGGCGATCCTCGAACGCGACTGACCCGAACCTGTCGCGGTCGCCGGAAAGGGCTGGTTCGTCGTGACGCGCGGGGCGCAGGCAATCAGGCACTAGGGCTCGATGGTCACCTTGAGGGCGGTGCCGGCCGCGGCGATGTCGATGGCCTCGGGCAGGCTGCCGAGTGGCAGGCGGTGGGTAATCAGGTCGGATACCTCGACGACGCCGGCCGCGATGAGCTCGAGCGCCCTGGTGTTATCCGCCGGGCTCGCGCCGGCCGAGCCGGTGACGGTGAGTTCCTGGTAGTGCAGCAGGCCTGCGTCGAGCGCGACGATCCCGGCGCCGGGCGGCAGGCCGGCGAAGTAGCTGACGCTGCCGCGGCGCGCGGCCATCCGCAGCGCCTGCTTGTAGGCGGCGGCAGATGCCGCTGCGACGATGACGACATCCGCGCCGCGGCCGCCGGTCAGCTCCAGGATCTGCGGGGTGACATCGGCGCCGTCCGCGCAGATGGCGGCGTCGGGTACGGTCAGCGCGGCGGAAACGTCAAGGCGGGGCCGGCTGATGTCCACCAGGAACACCCGGCCCGCGCCGCGCGCCCGGGCCAGCCGGACGTGCAGGCAGCCGATGGGACCCGCGCCGATCACCACCACGTCGGCGCCGGCGGCGGCACCGATCCGCTGCTGGCCCTTGAGGACGCACGCCAGCGGCTCGGTCATCGAGGCGGCAGCGAATCCGACGGGTTGCGGGATGCGATTGATGCCCCCGGCGGCGATGGCGGCAGCCGGGACGATCACGTACTCGGCGAAGCCACCGTCCCGCTGGCGGCCCATGGTCTCCCCGCGGGCGCACACGGCTGGCTGGCCAGCGCGGCAGTCCGCGCACCGGCCGCACGGGATGGCCGCGATGACCTGGACCCGATCCCCTGGCTGCCAGCCCGTGACGTCCGGCCCGGCGGCGGCGATCTCGCCGGCGATCTCGTGGCCGGTCACCCGCGGCAGGGTCATCCGGTAGTGGCCGTGCCGGAAGGTCTTGAGGTCCGTGCCGCAGAGCGAGCACGCGCGCACCCGGACCTTCACCTCATCGGCGCCCGGTTCAGGTTCAGGCAGGTCCTCGATCCGCAGATCGCCGGGAGCATGCAGCCTTGCGGCTCTCATCCGGGCTCCGGCGGCACCGGCGAGCTCAGGCCGGGCAAGCCAGCCTCACCGGAACGGCAGGCTCATGGCACGCCGGTTCACAGGGCACGCCAGACGCGCCACAGCGCGGCCGGGTCGCTCAGCGGGTCACCGTGCACGAGCGTGAAATGCGCGGGACCGCCGACCGTGAGCCGGCCGGCCCGCGGGTCGCGCAGCACGTCGCCGCCGCGCCAGGTCGCCGCGCCGAGCGCTTCCCAGGGCTCAAGTCCGGCGCGCACCAGGCATTCCACTTCCCAGGCAAGGTGGCCAGCCCGGACGGACCCGCCGCCGAAGTCGCTCCCGGCCGCGACGGCAAGGCCGGCCGCATGCGCCGTCCGCACGCTCTGCTCGGCCGTCTCAAGCCGCTCGGCGGTACGCTTCCGGCCGGCCGGGGCGGTGAACCGGTCGATCGTGGTGGTGGACCCGAAGCCCAGTACCGAGTGCAGGACCGACAGCGTCGATACCACCGTGACCCGGTTGGCCGCCAGGATCCTGGCGACATCCGAGTCGATCGTGAAGCCGTGCTCCAGCGTGTCGACCGCCGCCTCCGCCGCCAGCCGGCAGTTGGCCAGCCCGGTGCCGTGCGCGGCCACGGTCGCGCCCCGCGCGTGCACCGCCTCGACCACCCGCCGTACCTCGTGCGCCGACCAGGGCGCAATGTCGGCGTCCGGCCCGTCCAGGTAGAGCTTGATCAGGTCGGCGCCATCATCCAGCTGGGCCAGCGCGGCAGCGAGCAGGCCGTCCGCGTCCTGGACTTCCACCGACAGGCCCGGCGGCAGCGACCCGCCCCTGGTCACCCAGGTGCCGGCCGCGCGCACGTAGGGGTAGCCCGGCTTGCCCTGCCACCGGTCACGCAGGGATAGGGCTAGTGCTCGTTCTTGCCCATCTGGAGTGTCCGCACGGCGCGGCGAGCCTACGTCACGGACCCAGCGAATCCCGGCAGCGATCAGCGCGGCGGCATTCCGCTCCGCCGCATCGACCAGGTCGGCTGTCGGATCCGCGCCGCGGGCGACCCACTGTGCGCCGCCTTGCAGCGTCAGGTGGCTGTGGCAGTCCACCATGGACGGCACGATGGTCGCGCCGGTCGCGTCAATGACCCGGGCTCCCGCCCTGGCGCTGGCGGGTGCCGGGCCGTCGAATATCCCGGTCAGGATGCCGTCAGCGATCAGCACGCTGACCGGCTTGCGCAGCGCCGGGCCGAGCCCGTCCGCCAGTGCGGCGCCTTCGAAGAGCTGTGCCTCGGTCACCAGCGGTCCTCCCGATCTGCCCCGGCCCCGGTGATCAATTCTCGCCCGCCGCCGCCATCAGGTGTCAATGCGCGCCGGGTCGAGTTCGGCGGCGCCGCCGATGATGAAGTCCCGCCGCGGCGCAACCTCGCTGCCCATCAGCAAGTCGAAGATGGCCGTCGCCGCCGCCGCGTCCTCGATCCTGATCCGCCGCAGCGTACGGTGCCGCGGATCCATGGTGGTCTCGGCCAGCTGGGCTGCGTCCATCTCGCCAAGGCCCTTGTACCGCTGCGGCGGTTCCTTCCACCGCTGCCCCTTGCGCTCCAGCTCCAGCAGGCTGCGGTGCAGCTCGGAGTCGGAGTAGGTGTAGCTGTACTTCTGCTGGCCCTTCCGCGGGCTGGAGATCTCGATGCGGTGCAGCGGCGGCACCGCGGCGAACACGCGGCCCGCCTCGACCATCGGCCGCATGTACCGGTGGAACAAGGTCAGCAGCAGGGTCCGGATGTGGGCGCCGTCGACGTCCGCGTCCGCCATGAAGATAACGCGCTGGTACCTGGCTGCCTCCAGGTTGAACGCGGCACCCGAGCCGGCGCCGAGCACCTGGATAATCGCCGCGCACTCACTGTTCTTGAGCATGTCGGTCAGGGAAGCCTTCTGCACGTTCAGGATCTTGCCCCGGATCGGGAGTAGCGCCTGGAACTCGGAATCCCTGGCCAGCTTGGCCGTGCCGAGGGCGGAGTCGCCCTCGACGATGAACAGCTCGCTGCGGTCGTCGGCCGACCGGCAGTCCACCAGCTTGGCCGGCAGCGCCGAGCTGGCGAGAGCCGACTTGCGGCGCTGATTCTCCCGGTGCTCGCGGGCGGCGATGCGCGTCCTCGCGGCCGATGCGACCTTGTCGAGCAGCGCCCTGGCCTGCAGCTTGCTGCCCCGGTTGCGCGACTCGAAGAATCCCCTGAGCTCGCCGGCCACCACCTGCGCCACGATCCTGGACGCCGACGGGGTGCCGAGGATCTCCTTGGTCTGGCCCTCGAACTGCGGCTCCGGCAACCGCACCGCGATCACCGCGGTCAGGCCCTCGAGCACGTCCTCCTTGGTGACCGGCTCATCGCCGTTCTTCAGCAGCCTGGCCGCGCGCAGCTGCTCGTTCAGCGTCCGGACCAGCGCGCGCTCGAATCCGGCGACGTGCGTGCCGCCCTTCGGCGTGGCGATCACGTTGACGAAGGACCTGGTCACGCTGTCATAGCCGGTCCCCCAGCGCAGCGCCACGTCCACGCCGAGCTCGCGCTCGACCTCGGTCGGGGTCAGGTGGCCCTGGTCATCGAGGACCGGCACGGTCTCGGTGAACTGGCCAGCGCCCGCCAGCCGCACTACCTCGGTGACCGGATCGCCGGGCGACAGGTGAGTGCAGAACTCGCTGATTCCGCCAGCGAACCGGAACTCCGCCTCCTGTGGGCCGGCCAGCCCGTGATCGGCCGTCCCCGCCGCCTCGCCATGATCAGGATCGGCGACGGCCCGCAGGCCCGGTTCTGGCTGGCCGGGTACCGCGGCGAGGCGCGCTGCCGCGCGCTCGTCCCGCACCCGGATAGTCAGCCCCGGCACCAGGTAAGCGGTCTGGCGGGCGCGCTGGGCGAGGGCGTCGAAGCTCCAGCGCGCGTCCCGGACGAATACCTGGCCGTCCGGCCAGAACCTGATCCTGGTGCCGGTCAGCGTCTTCGCCACCCGGCGGACCCGCCGCAGGCCCTGGCCCGGCACGAACGGCGCGTCCGGCTGCGGCCCGCTGAACTCGCCGATCACTCCCCGGCGGAAACTCGCCGTCCACTGGCCGCCGTCCTTGTCCACCTGCACGTCCAGCCGGCCGGACAGCGCGTTCACCACCGACGCGCCGACACCGTGCAGGCCTCCCGACGCGGTATAGGAACCGCCGCCGAACTTCCCGCCCGCGTGCAGCCTGGTCATCACCAGCTCGACCCCGGTCAGGCCCGTCTTCGGCTCCAGGTCGACCGGGATGCCGCGGCCGTTGTCCCGCACCTCCGCCGAATGATCCGCGTGCAGCACGACCTCGATCTCCGTGCAGGCACCGGCCAGGGCCTCGTCCACCGCGTTGTCGACGATCTCCCAGAGGCAGTGCAGGAGCCCCCGGCTGTCCGTGGAGCCGATGTACATGCCGGGGCGCTTGCGGACCGCCTCAAGCCCTTCGAGGACCGTGAGATGGCGCGCGGTGTAGCCGCCGGCGGCGGCTGGCGGCGCGGGCGCGGAACTCAGGACGGTCACGAGCGTTCTCCTGACTGGGCATGGCGGGCAGTGCGCCCGGATAGGCCTGAAGGCAGACTAGCCGCCCCCTCCGTCAGCCCGGCGGAACCACGCCGCTGACATAGCGGGCGACCTGCGACAACAGGAGCGCGCTACGGTGAGCTGCGGAGATCGCGCTGGGAGGCAGAAAGGCTGTTCGCTCGTGGCGTATTAGCGACTGAGCGGGGAAGTTCCGCGGTAAGCCACGTGTTGTGAGGCAGTAGAGCGAGACGAAGGTTGCACGGCCCGCCGGTGCGAGGGCATCGCGGTTCAGGCGAGGAGGGCGACATGACCGGAGCTATGGCCCCAACAAAGCCGCTCAACGCCACCGATGTGTGTGACCGGTGCGGTGCGCAGGCATACGTGCGCGTGGTGCTAGCGGGATCGGCGGAGCTGCTTTTCTGCGCCCATCACAGCCGCCAGCATGCTGCGGCGCTCGCCAAGGTCGCGGTCGAGATCCAGGACGAGACGAGTCGGCTGTCCCCGGCAAAGTCCGGCGCTGCCGCTCCGCCCGCCCGGTGATCATCACCCGGCTCTTCGCGGCCGGGTGAGACGGGGAAATGCGGCGGCCTATGCCCGCTGGGCGCCGGCCGGCTAGCACGGCAACGAGTGCGAGCAGTCTTGAGCCAGCTACGCGGGCAGCTGCCCCTGGCAGGGCCAACCCGGCGCTGAGACGGCTCGGTCAGTCGAGGTAGTCGCGCACTGGTAGCCATTGAACGGCATGCGTAACCGCTGGTCAGCAGGTCATATGTGAACGGCGCTCATCCCGCTATCTTCGGCTGAGACGCGCCGCTACGGCCGCTCGTCCTCCGGCACCACGAACGCGCCGCGGCCCATCACTGAGCGGACCAGGCCCTCAGAGCGCAGCACCGCGAGCGCCCGCTCGGCCGTGCCCTGCGCCACCTCGTACTCCTGCGCGAGCGTCTTCACGGACGGGACGCGTACACGGCCGCTAAGCTGCAGGGCGCCGAGCAGGTAGAGCCGTAACCCGGCTGGCAGCTAGACGGAAGCACCCCGCTGACTACGTGGCGGTGCTCTGCTTGCGGCACCGAACTGAGTCCCGCGACCGGCACTATCGGCACCGGAACATGCCGGACGTCGCCGTGCTCACGTCATCCGGATGCGACGGTCACTGCGGCTTCGCCTGATCACGGCAATGGCCCCGAGCAGCGCGCCAAGCAGCGCACCGAGCCCGCCAGCAACGAGCAGCCGATGGGACAGCGGCGTCCCGGTAGCGTCCATGGCCGGCTCCAGCAGTTGCGCCCTTACTTGCCCGGCGGGGTTGTGCGCGCTGCTGACGTAGGCGACGAAGCTGTCAGCGACAGCGTTCGCTGTGCTCTCTGCCTGGACTGCGGTCTTACCCTGGGCGCCGACGGAGATGATACTGGAGGTCAGGCTCTTGGCCTGAACACTGCTGCGCAGGGCCTGCAGCGACATCGCAGGCCGGATGTGAGGCTGGGCACCCCGTAGTACTGGATCGCTGGCCGCGACAACGACCATGGTCGAAATGTTGTTCGTGGCGGCCGGAATTCGGACGATCGCCTTACTCGCGAGCACTGGCGGGGTGAGCGCAGCGAACACGCCCCCCGCGACGAGACCCAGCACCGCGGCCGCGCCGACAGCGGCCAAGTGCCGTCGCGTGATCAGCAGGAACCCCTTTGGACCCAGCGTCCTCCTGGCTCATGCTGGACCTCCGCTTCAGTCCCCGGCGCACTGCGCATCACCGTATCGGATCAGCCGCAGCCACGCCGCATGATCACGATCTACGGATGTAGTACCAGGCTCGACTTTCCGAACGTAATTTCGGATACTGGGACCGGTGAGCCCCGCCGACGCACGCCCCGCAGCCCCCGGCCCGGACTGGCAAACCCGGCGGATCCAGCCCGGCCACGCGCCCGTCTGGGTGCGGATCGCCGGTGCCTGGCGCAAGGGCCGCATCCCCGTGTGGGTGCAATACACCGGGGTCCTGGCGGGGCTGCCACACCGGCGCCGACTCATCAGGGGGGTCACATTTCAGGGGGGAATCGCCAGAGAGCGGAGTAGATGGCCGGATGGTGATCACGACCGGCGATCCCTCGCGCCCGGTGACGTCACCCATCGCTGAGTATGGGATGGCGTGACCCCGGCGTGGTGACTGAGTAGTCACTCAGCGCAGCGATTCGCTAACTACCTGACCGACCTCACCATCGCCGGACGGTACAGCACCGTCACCCGCCAGCCTATTTACGGCATAAAGCTGTATAACGTATGGTTACTAGCAGTACCCGCCCAGCTAGGAGGACCCGCAATGGGTGATCGCGTGAAGGTAACAGTCAACCTCACCGAAGAGGACGTTAATGAACTGAAGCGCCAGGCCGAGGTGGACAACATCACCATGACCGACGCTATCCGCCGGGCCATCGCCATCGGCAAGCTAGTCACCACTGCCGCTGAGAACGACGAGAAAGTGCTGATCCGCAGTCGCAACGGCGAGACCCGGCAGATTGAGCTGCTGAGGTGATCGCCGGGGACGCGGCAGCCGATGCCGAGCCCGAGAAGAACCTTGACCTCGCGGCGACCGAGGTGCCCGCGATGGGGCCTCTCGCCGCCACGAACCTCGACCTCGCGGCGAGCGGGCCGCCGGATAAGCTGCCAGTGGCGAAACCTCTCGCCATCACGACGCATTATGATGCAAGCAAGATTCAGGAATGGGTCCGCACGGGAGTCGCACTGGCCATTGTCGGCGCGGTCATCGTGGAAACGCTCATCCTCACCGCAGCCTTCGTATCCGGTGGGATCGCCGCCAGCGACCTGACGGCGGCAACGGCCGCGATTGTCACTCCCCTGGTCGGCATCGCCGGGACGGTGCTCGGCTTCTACTTCGGAAGCCACAAGAGCAACAGCTAACCCCCACCATGTTCCGCGTCAGGTCATCCCTGAAGGAGCGGGCCGCGTCAAGGGGGTAGTGTGTCCGGTTTTCTTGCGGTTCCCGGCTGGTTTGCGGGCATGGCTTCCGCGCAGGCTGGCGCGGCCGGGGATGGTATTCGGTTGCGGGTGCGGCCCCGTTCGCAGTGGTGTCCTTGGGCAGGCTCCAGGCTGCGGTCATCCCTTCGGGTAGTCCGTGGCCGGCGGCCCGCGGGGCATGGGGCGGTTCGCGTGCGGGCAGCGGGATCAATCAGAACGGCGGCCGCGCCGCTTGGCGGCGGCGAGTCTGTGCGATGGTGGCGGCCCGGAGGACTCCCGATCCTGCGGGCGCTTGCTTGCCCGGCGGGCTCACTGGCCGGCCTTGCGGGCACCGCGGGCCTTCGAACTGGCGAGCGCGAGCGCCTGGAAATGAGCCCGATACGCGCATGCAGCGCGACGGGCGTACTCGGCATCGGACAGCCCAGGCTCGAACTCGCGGGCCTCGCGGTCGAACCGGGCGGCTAGCCCGGCCTGGCCGCGGATGGCGGCCGCGGCAGGATCTTCACGTGACCAGCGGTCGAGCGCGGCCTTGCGGGCCCTGATAGATCGCTGTTCGGGGGTTAGGGATTTTGACGCGGCCACTGGGCACGCCTCTCGACCAGGCGGAGCGCATGGCTCCGCGATCTGATCGTGAGTGCCCACGCGAGCGGCGAGTCACGGCACCGCGGCGGCCGGGCTGCTGTAAGCGCCGCTGTCATCCCGGTCCGCCGCCCCCGGTTCAGGCTAGCCAGCTGCGGAGGATTGCCCGCTGCGCCGTCACGGCGAGGCTGGCAGGGTGTAACGTCTCCGCAGGTCAGAGCCGTTAGCGCCGGACTTTCTCAATCTAGGTAGTCGCGCAGGACCTGGGACCTGGACGGGTGGCGGAGCTTCGACATGGTCTTCGACTCGATCTGGCGGATCCGCTCCCTGGTCACGCCGTAGACCTTGCCGATCTCGTCGAGCGTCTTGGGCTGGCCGTCGGTGAGGCCGAACCGCATGGAGACGACGCCCGCCTCCCGCTCGGACAGGGTGTCGAGCACCGAGTGCAGCTGCTCCTGCAACAGCGTGAAGCTCACCGCCTCGCCGGGCTGGATCGCCTCGGAGTCCTCGATCAGGTCACCGAACTCGCTGTCGCCGTCCTCGCCGAGCGGGGTGTGCAGGGAGATCGGCTCGCGGCCGTACTTCTGCACCTCGATGACCTTCTCGGGGGTCATGTCGAGCTCGGCGGCGAGTTCCTCGGGGGTCGGCTCCCGGCCCAGGTCCTGCAGCATCTGCCGCTGCACCCTGGCCAGCTTGTTGATGACCTCCACCATGTGCACGGGAATGCGGATGGTGCGGGCCTGGTCGGCCATGGCCCGGGTGATCGCCTGGCGGATCCACCAGGTGGCGTACGTGGAGAACTTGTAGCCCTTGGTGTAGTCGAACTTCTCCACCGCGCGGATCAGCCCGAGGTTCCCCTCCTGGATCAGGTCAAGGAACAGCATCCCGCGCCCGGTATATCGCTTGGCCAGCGACACCACGAGCCGCAGGTTCGCCTCCAGCAGGTGATTCTTGGCACGCCGGCCATCGTCGGCGATCCACTCCAGGTCGCTGCGGGCGTCCGGGCGCAGCGTGCCCCGGCCCTCGGCGAGCTTCTCCTCGGCGAACAGGCCGGCCTCGATCCGCTTGGCCAGCTCGACCTCCTGCTCGGCGTTGAGCAGCGGCACCTTGCCGATTTGCTTGAGGTAATCCTTGACCGGGTCGGCCGTGGCGCCGGCCGCGGCTACCTGGGCCGCGGGCAGGTCATCGTCATCGTCACCGTAGACGAACGCCTCGTCTTCGCTCTCCTCGCCGGCCGGCTTCGCCGCGGTGCCAGCAGGCGCGGCGGCAGCGGCCACGGGCTCCGCGGGCGCCAGGACTGACGCCTTCGGGCCGGGCACTGCCTCCGCACCGTCCTGAGCCTGGTCGGCAAGATCGGCATCGCCGTCCAGGACAGCGGCAGGGTCCTCGTCCTCGTCGGGCCCGGTCAGATCGGCCAGGTCCTCCTCGACATTGACTTCAAGATCAGCGACCGCGGCGAGATCGGCGACGTCGAAGTCAACCTCGACCTCGACCTCCAGCTCGATGTCATCCACCGCGCCGGCCAGGCCAGACCCGTCCTGGCCGGCGGACGCGCCAGCCGGGTCGTCCGCGCCGTCACCGGCCGCGGCGCCGGAGCGGGCAGGCGAACTCCCTGACCGGGTAGCCGGGCGCTTCGCGGACGCTGCCGGGGCGGCGCCGCGCTGGCTCCCGGCCGGAGCGTCATCCGCCACGAGCGTTACCGCCCCGTCCACGTGCGGGCCGGCTGCATCAGCCGAT
Source organism: uncultured Actinomycetes bacterium (assembly GCA_963707065.1). Lineage (GTDB taxonomy): Bacteria > Actinomycetota > Actinomycetes > Streptosporangiales > Streptosporangiaceae > Palsa-506. Next base: position 149,192 of record CAVPPJ010000005.1, on the reverse strand, counting down.
CCGCGTCCCTTCGACGTCTTCGCTGGCGACCGGCCGTTCTGGCTGGAAGCCCCTGGCTGCCTCCGCGCTGCGGAGCCTGCAACGCCTCCCACCGCAGTCACCCCTTCCTTCGCTGGATGACGGCCCACCGCGGCGCGCTCAACTGATGGCTGACCGGACTGGCAAGCGACACGGACACCCTCTCCTGCGTACGTATGGCGGGAAATGGACCCTACCGCGCGGGTCTCGCTGCTAGGACGATTCCAGGCACCGGGCTCGTGCCGGGCGGCACGGCGGCCCAGGCCGGCTGATCTCCCGTCCCCCACCTTAGGCGGAGTCGGGAGGTAGGTCGTACCACCGCAAGTCCCGGCTGCCCGGGTGCCCGGCCCTGACCGGGGCCGTGCCGGGCCATGATTCCCGCAAAAGTCACGCCTTGCCCCTCCTCACAGACGCCGCGGCAGCCGGCTTCCTGGCCGGCACCACCCCATCGCGCCACGGCCTGTGCAGCACCAGCACAGTCACGTCGTCATCCTGCTCATAGCCCGTGAGCATCCGCTCGACCAGGTAAGCGAGCAGCCTGGCCGGATCTTCCACCACCTCCGGTGACGCCTGTGCGGCCACCGCCACTAGCTCGTCAAGGCCGGTGTCGAGGCCGCGCCTGCGGTTCTCCACCAGCCCATCGGAGTAAAGCACCGCCGTGTTGCCGAGCGGCAGGCGGAAAGCATACTGCTGCCGCGGACTGGCCCAGCCTAGCGGCGTTCCGGCCTCGGTCGGATCCAGCCGCGGCGGAGCATCACGGGAGAGCAGCAGCGGCGGCAGGTGGCCCGCGTTACCGGCCATGCCGTCGCCGGTTTCCGGATCCACTACCAGGTACGCGACGGTGGTGACCTGCTCCTCCGGCTCGGTCGCGACGAACAGGCGGTCAAGGCCGGCCAGCACGGCGGCAGGCCGCGGGTCGGTCAGCGCGAGCGCGCGCAGCGCGTTGCGCACCCGGCCCATGCCCGCCGCGGCCGTCAGTCCCTTGCCCATCACGTCGCCGGTAGCCACGGCCAGCTTGCCGTCGGGCAGCCGGAAGGCGTCGTACCAGTCGCCGCCGATCTCCATGTTCCGGGTGACCGGCATGTAGCTGGCTTCCAGGATGATGCCCGGCACGGTCGGCAGCTGGTCCGGCAGCAGGCTCCGCTGCAGCGTCTCCGCCGTGGTGTGCTCGCGCTCGAACAGCGAGGCGCGCTCCATGGCCAGCGCGCACTGGCCCGCCAGCGCCTCCAGGAAGACCCGCTCCTCCTCGGTGATCTGCCGCGGCCTGGTGAACGAGAACCGCAGCGCTCCCAGCGGGGCGCCGGCCGCGATCAGCGGCAATCCCACCCAGGCCCGCTCATCGGTGTGCTGCAGGAACAGGTCGACGTTCGCCTCGCCCTCGAAGTGCCTGCGCAGGCTGTCCGGGCTCTCGATCAGCAGCGGCCTGCGGGCCAGGATGGCTGCCGTCATCACGCTCGGCGTATCCAGCGGGATATCGCCGCTCGGCGCGCCGGGAGCGTCCGGCATGCCGCCCGGCGTGACCGTCCGCAGCCGGAGCCGCTCGGGGTCAAGCAGCGAGACGACGGAGCGATCCGCCCCGATCGCCGACCGGCCGACCTCGGTGATCACCTCCACCACCTGCTCGATGGTGAGCGCCTCGGCCAGCATCGAGGTCGCCTGCTGCAGCCGCGCGGTGCGCAGCGCGGCGGCCGAGAGCTGCTCGGTCAGCCTGCCGCGCATCTCCTCGGCCTCCCGTTGGCCGGTCACGTCGGTGCTGGCACCGACCCACTCGACGATCCGGCCGTCCCGCTCGATCGGGACCGCGCGGACGTCGTAATGCCGGTAAGAGCCGGTCTTCGTCCGCACCCGGTAGCGGCTGTCGAAGACCTTCCCCGACTGCACGCAGTCGCGCCAGTCCCGCTCCACCCGCTCACGGTCCTCCGGGTGAATCGCGTCCAGCCATCCGTTGCCCTCGTATTCCTCCGCGGTCTGGCCGGTTATCCACCGCCACTCGGGAGAATCCTCGGCGATCTCGCCGGTCGGCGTGGTCACCCAGACAACCTGCGCGCCCGCCTGGACCAGCGAGCGATAGCGCTCCTCGCTCCGCCGCACGGCCTCCTCGGAGTTCTGCCGGTCAGTGATGTCAACGGCGATCAGGGCGACCCCGGTGATGTCGCCGTCCGGGTCATGCGAGGGAAACCAGGAGAAGGCCCAGTGCCGGACCTGCTGGCCCGCCGATGCGGCGTCTGCCCCGGTGCCGCGCCGTGCCCGGACCGCTGCCTGCACGGCGTCGGCAGCTGCGGCCGGCTCGGCCGTGGGGCTAGGCGGCGGGACCGGGAAGGTGATGGGCTGGTCGGACTCGAAGAGCGGCTGATCTTCCGCGAGCACGTGCCTGATCGCCGACTCGGCCCGCTCGGCCAGCTGGCCGGGCCAGACCTGCGAGGGCAGGTGCCCGATATGCTCCGCCTGGTCGGTCCCCCGCCACCGGGCCAGGGTCTGATTCACCCGGCGGAAGCGGCGGTCGGCGCCGAAGAAGGCGAAGCCGATCGGCGCCTCGCGCAGGAGCGTGGCCAGCAGCGCCGAGTCTGAGACGTCCATTCCGGACACGCGAGGCCCCGGGACCGAAGTATCGGTGCTCATGGCGAGCCCACCGGCGCCGGGCACGCACCTGCCATGAACGGCTCCTTCCTGCTCACTGCGGACACATGCAGGCTAGCGGCAACGCGGAGCGCAAGCAGGCCGGCGGCGACAACTCCGGGTGCTGAATCACCCCGGCGCGCCGCATCGGACCGTGTCAGGACGGTTACTGACTAAATACATTTATGGCACCATGGTCAGGATTACGGCCCCATCCATCTGATCGGCGACGGGCACTTCACGGATGCAGAGAGCACAGCGCACGCATGTCCCCGGCCGCTGCCGCCACGTCGGGCTGGCAGCTGACCGCGGGCATTCCGCCGCACCGGGCGGCCGCGGGCACGCGGCCCGGCCGGGCCGCCGGGATCCGTTAGCCGCCGGGACGTGCCCCCCGGCGGACCGGACGAATCACCGGAATCCACCGCGCTCACGCAGAAACGAGCGGCGCGCCGCGGCAGAGCGTGGCATCGCGCGTCATGAATCTGAAAAGCTGTCTGCGTGAGCCCGCAGAGCCGACATAAGCCGCCGTCTGACGGAGCGGGCAATTCAGGGCATTCCGGCCCGCCTGGCGCGCGGTCAGGACCGGGGCATCCGATGCCGCCGCCGAACGCGCTGTTCGCGGAGATGCTGCGCGCTGCGCGGGAACTGCTGGCCGTGCGCAGTCCGCTCGACGCCGAGCTGATGGTGAGCGAGCTGCTCGGCACCTGGTGGGGCCAGCAGCCCGGGCGGCCGGGCGCGAAGCAGCCGCGGCGGCGCCAGGCGGATGTCGAGGAACTGGTCGGCGAGGGGCTGGTCGCCTATGCGGCCCAGCAGGGCAGCCCGGCGGCGCTAGCGCTGCTGTCCGGCATCGCCTGCCTGGGCACGCCCCGCCAGGCGTCCCGGGCCGAGCAGGCCGCGCTTGCCCTGATGGAACGCGGCGTTGCCCGCCCGGGCTGGGCAGAGCACGTGGGCGCGGTCGCGGCCGCCGACTGCTACGTGAACTCCGACGCCTTCGGTGATCGCGATGAGGTCGTCTGCGTGTTCAGCTATGCCGGCGAGGAACCGCACGCGCTGGTGGTGATCGTCGACTACAACTCCGGCGGCATGGCCAGGGACGGCTGGGTCACCTCGCAGGTCGGCAAGCTGCTTGAGTACTGCCGGGAGCCCGATGGCAAGCCGGCCGCCGGCGACGCGGGGAGCCCTGCGGACCAGGCCAGCCCGGCTTCGCGCCGATGGATCCGCCGCAGGCGCGGCGGCTGCTCGAATCCGCGCTTGCCGTCACCGATGCCGCGGTGGACCCGCCGGTCAGCGCCTCGTTTCCGTCGTATCACGCGTTTATCAAGGCGCGAGTCCGTACGCTGCCGCCGGCCGGGGGCCCGCTGGATGGCTGCCGGGTGCCAGCGGGGGCGGCATCGCCGCCCGGCGGCAGTCGTGGCGCAAGGACCGGCGGGCCATGCTGGTAGCCAGCTTCCTTGCCTCGGACGAGGCAGAGGACCTTTCCGACCGGACAGCCGCCAGCCGGTGCGCCGACCACATCGTCAACTACGGCTGCGACAAGGACTTCGGCCGGCCGCTGCGGGTGAGCCCGGCGAAGGCCGAGACGTTCCTGCTCGACTGGCTGCCGCGCCGGGTGGTCCTCTCGCCGGCCGAGCAGCACGCCATGCCGCACGTGCTCGCCGCCTGGGTCCGCTGGGCGGGAACCCGCGCCGGGCTCGGCGAGGAGGCGATCGGCAAGGCACAGGACGCGGTCTTCGACTCGATGGGCACGTTCACCCGCGTCTACCGCGACCCGGCGGCCTTCGGGCTCGAGGCAGGCCTGGTGGCCAGGCTGCTGCCTGATTCCGACCTGGAGGCGCTGCCCCGGCGGGCCTTTGCCTTCCCGCTGCTGGTGGGCCACTATCGCGGCACCGACCTGAGCGCCCTCGACCCCGCGAAGCCCGTGGACCGCAGGACCCTGCTGGCCGCCGACCATGAAGACCCGGGGCCGGAGCGCGCCGACAGCGCGCACATCGACCGGCATCTGGCCATTGCCGACCGGCTCTGGCGCGGCGATCCGCCGGAGTTGTGGGAAGCTGCCCAGCGGCTGCTTGACCTCGGTGAGGACAGGCATTCCGTGCAGCACACGCTGATCGACGTCATCGCGGCGGCCGGGAACAACGAGAACGACATCGCGACCGCGCTCGCCGAGCTTCCGCCGGAGGAGACCGGGTGACCATCCGGTCCCCCGTCATCGACCTGAACGCCGACCTCGGGGAAAGCTTCGGCGCCTGGCGGCTCGGCGATGACGAGGCGCTGCTATCGCTGGTGACCAGCGCGAACATCGCCTGCGGCTTCCACGCGGGCGACCCGCTGACCATCCGGCGGGCGTGCGCGGGCGCCATCGCCAGGGGCGTCACTATCGGTGCCCAGGTGTCCTACCGGGATCTGGCCGGATTCGGCCGCAGGGAGATGACCGTACCTGCCGACGAGCTGACCGCGGAGATCCTCTACCAGATCGCCGCGCTGGACGGGATCGCCCGCACCGAGGGCGGGAAAGTCAGCTACGTCAAGCCGCACGGCGCCCTCTACAACCGCGCGATCACCGATCCGGTCCAGGCGGCGGCGATCGCCGCCGCGGTGCGTGCCTACGACGGCGCGCTGCCGCTGCTGACGCTGAGCGGCGGGGAGGCCGCGCGGGCGGCCACCGCCGCGGGGCTGTCCGTTGTCGTCGAGGCGTTCGCCGACCGGGCCTACCAGTCCGACGGCACGCTGGTGCCGCGCGGCCAGCCCGGTGCGGTACTGACCGATCCCGGCGTCGTCGCCGCCCGGGCGGTGGCCATGGCGACCAGTTACGTTGTGACGTCTGTAACCGGCGCTGAGATCGCCGTACGACCCCGTTCAGTCTGCATCCATGGTGATACCGACGGCGCGGTCACGCTGGCCCGTACGGTCCGTCGCGCGCTGCAGGACGCCGGCGTGCGGGTGGCGCCGTTCGCGTGATGCTCGCGTGATGCGGATACGGGCCGCGGGCGACGCCGCGCTGCTGGTGGAGGCAGCCGGGGCAGCGGGCGCGCTGGCAGCCGCGCTACGGGCAGAACGAATCCCCGGCGTACTCGACGCGATCGCCGGCGCGCACACGGTGCTGGTGCTCACCGAGCCAGGCAGCTGGGACCTCGACGAGCTGACCAGGCGGGTGTCGGCGGTGCCGGACGCCGGAGTTGACCCGGCCGGCCAGGCGGCCGCCGAGATACCGGTGCGCTACGACGGGCCGGATCTCGCCGAGGTGGCCAGGCTGACCGGGCTGGCGCCGGGTGAGGTGATCGCCCGGCACGCCGCGCGCGAGTACACGGTGGGCTGGCTTGGCTTCTCCCCCGGCTTCGGGTACCTGACGGGACTCGATCCGGCGCTGCAGGTGCCGCGGCTTGCCGCGCCGCGGCTGCGGGTGCCGGCCGGGTCGGTCGCGATCGCGGGCGAGCTGGCGGCCGTGTACCCGTCGGAGTCGCCGGGCGGCTGGCGACTGCTTGGGCGGACCACGACGGCGCTGTGGGATGCCGGGCGTGACCCGCCCGCGCTGCTTGCCCCGGGGATGCGGGTGCGTTTCCGCCCGGTCAGCGAGCTGCCTCCGGTGCCGTCCGGGGCGCACGTGCGGTCTGGAGTGCCCGGCCGGGCTGAGACACAGCGGCCCGGGCTGGACGGGCCGCCGGAGGCGCGGGGGACGCGCGGCCGGGCCGGTTCCGGTGATCCCGAAGGATCGGCGTCACCCGCGGCGCCGGATCCTTCGGGATCATCGAAGGCAGCCGCGGTAATCGAGGTGATCAGGCCCGGGCCGCTGGCCACGGTCCAGGATCTGGGCCGGCCCGCCCTCGGGCATCTGGGCGTGCCGCGCAGCGGCGCCGCCGACGTCGCCAGCCTCCGGCGGGCGAATCAGCTGGCCGGAAACCCGCCGGATGCGGCGGGCCTGGAAGTTACGCTGGGCCGGGCCGTGCTCCGTTTCCGCTGGGCGGCAGTAGCGGCCGTGACCGGGGCGGCCGCGCCGGTCACGCTGGCCACCGGGCCGGACCAGGCAGCTGCCCCGGTGGAGTTCGGCGCGCCGTTCCGCGTCCCGGCCGGAGCGCTGCTGCGGATCGGGACGCCCGCGGCCGGGCTGCGCACGTACCTGGCCGTCCGCGGCGGCATCGACGTGCCGGCCGTGCTGGGCAGCAGGTCAGCGGATCTGCTGTCGCGACTCGGGCCCGCGCCGCTGCGGGCGGGTGATCTGCTGCCGGTCGGCGCTGCCGGGCACGCCGGCCCCGCGCCTCCCGGCAGCCCCGCGCCTCCCGGCAGCCCTGCGCTTCCCGGCACCGCCGGGCGTGAGGCCGGCCGCGCCGCCCGCGGCGGCCCGGACCGGGGACCGGGCATGACCGCTCCGGTGCAGCTCCGGGTGCTGCCGGGGCCGCGGGATGACTGGTTCGCCGCGGGCGCCATCGGCATCCTGTGCGGCGCCGGCTGACGTCGTGACGCCGGCCAGCGACCGGGTCGGGCTGCGGCTGGACGGCCCGGCGCTGCCCCGCGCCAGTGACGGCGCCGGCGAGCTGGCCAGTGAGGGAATGGTCACCGGGGCACTACAGGTGCCGCCAGACGGGAAGCCGATCCTGCTGCTCGCCGATCATCCCGTCACCGGCGGCTATCCGGTGATCGCCGTTGTCCGGTCCGCGGATATCGGGCTGGCCGCGCAGTTGCGGCCCGGCCAGCCTGTCAGGTTCACCCTCGGCCGCTGATCACGCCCGGCCGCTGATTACGCCCGGCCGCTGATCTCCTGGTAGGCGGCAATGAGGTCCTCAGCGGCCACCGTGGTCAGATCCGCGGCGCTCGCGCCGTCGCCCAGATGGGAGACCCTCAGGTCCCTGGACGCGCAGGCGCGCTCGAACAGCGACCGGGCGAACCGGCCGTTGCCGAGTTCGTCGATGCTCCCCTCGGCGCAGGACCGGCCGAAGATCTGGTCGAGCACCGGCAGCGCGTCGGCGGCGAAGCTGTCCCCCGCCTGCTGCGCGATCATCTCGGCGATCCTGGTCAGCTCTTCCGGCGAATAGCTGGGGAAGCCGATCCGCACGCTGAACCTGGAGGCCAGGCCGGGGTTGCTGCGCAAGAACCGGTCCATGTCCGGGGTATAGCCCGCCAGCACGATCACCAGCCGGTCGCGGTCATCCTCGGCGCGCTTGAGCAGCGTCTGCACCGCCTCGGAGCCGAACGCGTCTCCGCCGGAATAGCCCTCGTTGTACAGCGAGTAGGCCTCGTCGATGAAGAGCACGGCGCCGAGCGCGGAGTCCACCAGCTTGTTGGTCTTGATGGCGGTGGAGCCGAGGTGCTCGCCGACCAGGTCGGCGCGGTGTGCTTCGACCACGCTGGGCCGTACGAGCAGCCCGAGCGCGGCGAAGATCCGGCCGAGAATGCGCGCGACGGTCGTCTTGCCCGTGCCCGGCGGGCCGGTGAAGACGAAATGCCTGGCCGGCGGCTGGCTGGCGAGCCCCTGCCGGTCACGGAGCCGGGCCACCCGGAGTTGCGCCGTGATCTCGTGCACCTGGCGCTTGACCGGCTCCAGGCCGATCAGCTGGTCGAGTTCCGCCAGCGCGCTTTCCAGCGTCGGGGTTTCGCTGTACCCGCGGAACCTGCTGCTCAGCTCCGTGAACGCGCGCTCCAGGTCACCGCCCTTGAGCGTGACGAGATCGGACGAGGACGGCTCGTCCGACGCGCCCATCACCCGTACGTCCCTGGCCTGGCCTGCCTTCTCCAGCAGGCTGCGCACGAACCGGCCGTTGCCGAGCTCGTCCCCGAGCCTGCGCCTGCCGACGTCCTCGAACATCCGCCAGAGCACCGGCCTGGCATCGGGGTCAAGCAGCTCACCGCGGCGCTCCAGCGCGGCGTCGGCCAGCGCGAGGAGCTCGGCCGGGGTATAGCCGGGGAACTTGACCCTGATCGCGAACCTCGAGGTAAGGCCCGGGTTGGTGGCCAGGAAGCTTTCCATCTGCTTCTCGTAGCCGGCCAGGATGATGATCAGGTCGTCCCGGTCGTCCTCGGCCCGCTTGAGCAGGGCCTGGACGGCCTCGTTGCCGAACCGGTCGCCTTGCCCGTCGCCCTCGTTGACCAGGCTGTAGGCCTCGTCGATGAAGAGCACGCCGCCCAGCGCCGAGTCGACAAGCTCGTTCGTCTTGATCGCGGTGGCGCCCAGGTACTCCCCGACCAGGTCAGCCCGGTGCGCTTCCACCACGGCGGGCGTCTCCAGCAGCCCGAACGCGTAGAAGATCTTGGCGATGATCCTGGCCACGGCGGTCTTCCCGGTACCCGGCGGGCCGAGGAAGACGAAGTGCTGCATGGGCTTCTCGGCCCCGAACCCGGCTATCGCGCGCCTGCGGGCCGCCTCGATCGACGCGGAGATGGAGCGGATCTGGTCCTTGACCGCCGTCAGGCCGATCATGGCATCCAGCTCGGCCATGGCCTCGTCGACCGTTATCTCCGGCGTGCGGTCGGCCGGGGCCTTATCCCTGGCCGCCGCGGCAGCCGGCTGGCTACGGGCGCCGTCCGGTGGATGCCCGGCGCGAACCAGGTCAGTCGCCTGAGCGATCCGGCCGTCCGGGCTTGCGCCGTTACCGGGCCGGCCTGCGCCATTGCCGGGCCGGCCATCGCGGTTACCAGGCCGGCCGTCGCGCGGCCGGCGCGTGGTCGTCGGCGTATGCGGGGCCGCGAGCGCTCCGCCGCGCGCCTGCTGGCGGCTGAACTCCCGGCCTTCCTGCATTGACTTGGCCAGCCGCCAGCCCAGCACGATAAAGGCCGTTACCCAGGCAAGAGGCGCGCCGGTGCTCCGCTCGCTGGGAAAGAAGACGGGGAAGAACAGCAGCGGCAGGAAGCTAGCGGCCAGTGCCCAGCCCAGGGTCCAGGCCACGGTGCGGCACGGCACGAACCAGCGGCCCAGCGAGCCGGCGTGGGCCGCGGCCACGACCGCGAGCGAGAGCGCCAGCAGCGTGAACCACGGGCCCAGGCCGCCATGCGTGTGGGCGGCAGCAAGCGCTATGCCCCAGAGCGCTACCGCCAAGAAGGCAACGGACAGCGACGCAACCACCGTGCGCATGCCGGCCCAGACCGCGACGGGGGCGTATACCACCGCCGCCAGGGGAGCCAGCACGCAGAACATCGCGACCATGAGGATTTTGACGGGCAGCGTAGCGGTCGCAAACTTTTGGCGAATGCGAGCAAGCCCGTCCTGCGCCGTCCGCCAGCCGGGCAGGGACGGGGACCCCTTTGGTGCCCGCATCTCGTTCCCTCGCACTGAAACCTGTATAGCGCATCACCGATCGCATACGAAGGCGCACAATCAGATACCGCTGAGAAAATTGGCCTTACGGGCACGCCTGGGGCCAGTTTGAACCCTGTGACAGCCGCTGCTAGCCGCCCGGCGTCGCGGTGAACCGTGGAGGGATCATGGACAGGATTCTGGCAAATCTCCTCATTCCGGGTGCAGGTGACCCGATCCGGGACGGCGTGGTCGTGCTCGACGGCCAGCGGATCAGCTATTCGGGACCGGCGGCAGCCGCGCCGGATACCCCCGGCGCGGTCACGCATCAGGCCGCGACGGTGATGCCGGGCATGTGGGATTGTCACGGGCACTTCCTCGGCGCCCGCGTTTTCGACCTGGGCAGGATGCCGCTTGAGCCGCTCGCGCTCCGGGCCGTGCGCAGCGCGCGAGACCTGCGGGCCGCTCTCGATGCCGGCATCACGTCGGTGCGCGAGGTTGGCGGCCTCGGCCTTGATCTCGCCCGCGTGATCGCCGAGGGAGTGCTCGACGGCCCGTCTATCTACGCGGCCGGAGCGATCCTGAGCACCACCGGCGGCCACGCCGATCTGCACTCCTACCCGCTGGGGTGGATGGAGGACTTCTCCCTCCGGGAAGGCGTGCTGCGGCTCGCCGACGGCGCGGACGGCTGCATGCGCGCGGTGAGGGAGCAGCTGCGCCGTAATGCGCGGGTCATCAAGATATGCGCCTCCGGCGGGGTGCTGTCCGAGGTTGACCATCCGGTCCATCAGCAGTTCACGAACCCCGAGCTGGCCGCGATCGTCGAGGTGGCCGGCCTCGCGGACCGCGTGGTGGCCGCGCACTGCCACGGCAAGCCGGGAATCATCGCGGCGCTCGAGGCGGGGGTGCGGACGATCGAGCACGGCACCTACCTCGATGAGGAGTGCTGCGACGCGATGAAGGAGACCGGCGCCATCCTGGTGCCGACCCGCACGATCGTCGAGGACATCCTGGCGAACCTGGCTGCCGTGCCCGACTACGCGGCCGCCAAGCTGGTCGCCATCGCCGACGTGCATGCCCAGGCCGTGGCGCTCGCGCAGCAGCGCGGGGTCACGATCGCGATGGGCACGGACATCGGCCTGACCGGCAGCGATCTGCCCAACTCGTGGGGCCAGAACGGCAGCGAGCTTCCCCATCTCGTCGCCCTCGGCTTGACGCCGCTGCAGGCAATCGAGGCCGCGACCGCGACCGCGCCGCTGACCCTCGGGCCGCAGGCGCCGCGCAGCGGCCGCTCGAGGCCGGCTACGACGCTGACGTCATCACGCTGGACGCCGATCCCCTCGCCGACATCAGCGTGCTGGCCAGCCCCGGGCACGTGACCGGGGTCTGGACGGCGGGCCGCCAGGTCAAGGGCGCACCGCCGGCCGGGTAGACGCCGGCTGGTAGGCCGCCGGGCGAGCGGCCGCCGGGCGCAGCCTGGCAGCCGGAGTGCCGCGGCCGGCTGTCAGAGGCGGGTAGTAGTAATAGCCCATGACGACACCGCCCTTCGATGATCTGCTCTCGCTGATCGATGGCCGGTCGGCCGCGCTGCGCTCGGCCGCCGCCGCCGTGCCTGCCGGTACCCGCGTGCCGAGCTGCCCGGAGTGGTCGCTGCACGACCTCGTGGCCCACCTGGGAGAGGTCCAGCGGTTCTGGGCGGCCGTGGCGGCCGCCGGCCCGTCGGCGGCTCCGCCGGACGATGACGACGTGCCGGACCGCACGCCGCACGGCGATCTGCTGGCCTGGTCAGCCGAGTCAACCGGGACGCTGATCGCGGCCCTGCGGGTGGCCGGCCCCGACCTGGCCTGCTGGACCTGGTGGTCCGCTTCCAGCGCGCCGGAGACAACCGGCGCGCTGGCCAGGCATCAGGTGCAGGAGGCGGCCGTGCACGCCCGCGACGCGCAGGAAGCCGCCGGCCGCGCCGAGCCGCTCCCGGCGGTGATCGGGACCGACGGCGTGGACGAGTTCCTTACTGTCTGCCTCGGCGCGTGCGGGCCGTGGCCGTACCAGCCCGCCCGCGTCCTGGTGCGCGCCGCCGGGGGGCCGCAGTGGCTGCTCGACCTGGGCGAGGAGGGGGCAGTCGTCAGTGCTCAGGCCGCTACCGCAGGCTTCTCACCGGCGCCGGAGCCTGCGGCGTCGCTGTCGGCCAGCGCAAGCGACCTGGTGCTCGCCCTGTACGGCCGCCTGAGCCTGGACGCCGTCGGCGTCGACGGAGACAGCGGCGTCGTCGAGCAGCTGATCGACTGGGGCCCGCGCGACTGACCTGACGCCCGCTCAGACGGGCTGGCCGGGCCTGGCCAGCGGCCAGCCGCCCGCGGCAAGTTTGGCACTGACCCGGTTAACATCGGACTCAAGCGGCTTCTCGTGGGTGATGGTCTCGATGGCGTCGCGGATTGCCTGCGCCGAGGTCGGGTCACTGGCAGCCGCCAGCTCGTCGGCGATCGCGGCGACGTCAGCATCGCTCAGCTGACTGGCCAGCAAGGCGAACAGCGGGATGTAGTCGACGTTCGGGACCCCATCGGGGTAGCCAGCACGCATCCAGCCGACGATCGAGCTCAGGACGGGTGGCAACGCCATGTTCTTGGACCCTCTCGGTAAGGTAGCCGCGGGCTCGGTTAGCGCCTCGGCCGGCGGCGACTACTTGGCGGGGGCGGGGTGACCGATTTTGTAGATCTCGTAGATACCCCAGCCGATGGCGGCCAGCACTATCAGGAAACAGAACGCGGCCACGACGATACCCGCCGGATTGCCGCCGACGACGACGTCGGAGTCGGCGCCGCCCGCGCCCGCGGTCTGGGTACGGCCGCCCTTCGACAGGGCGAGCATGCCGAGGGCGAAGATCGCCGGGAGCCCGGCCCCGGCTAGGAGGCCGAAAACTACGATCTTCCAGATCGCTGCCAGGTTGATCCACGACATTGTCTGCTCCCTGTCGCTCAGGCCGCTGCCACGGGCTCGGATTTGGCCGGAGCGACTGATCCGTTCCACTCCGCGTTGACGTTGTTGTGGTCGACCTTGTTCGCGCGGGACCTCCAGTAGACCGTCGCCGCCACCGCGGCCAGGATGAGCAGGACGACAATCACGCCCGGCGTGTGGCCGATCGCGCGCGCCAGGAATTCTGCCCCGGCACCCATCAGCCCGGCGGCCGGCAGGGTGAGCACCCAGGCCGTGGCCATCCGCCCGGCGGTGTTCCAGCGGACATCGGCGCCCTTCCTGCCGAAGCCCGGTGCCGATGATCGACCCGGTAGCGACGTGCGTGGTGGACAGCGAGTAGCCGAAGCTGCTGGACAGCAGGATGACGGCGGCCGAGGCGGACTCGGCGGCCATGCCCTGCGGCGCCGCGATCTCCACGAGGCCCTTACCCAGGGTGCGGATAACCCGCCAGCCGCCCAGGTAGGTGCCGATGCTGATGGCCAGCGCGCAGGAGAGGATCACCCAGAACGGCGCCGTGGCGTTCTGCGGCAGCGTCCCGTTCACGATCAGGGCCAGCGTGATGACGCCCATCGTCTTCTGCGCGTCGTTCGTGCCGTGCGCCAGCGACACCATCGACGCCGACCCGATCTGCCCGATCCGGAAGCCGTGGCCGCGGGCCCGTTCGGTCAGGCTGCGGCTGATCCGGTAGAGCAGCCATGTCCCGGTCGCCGCGACCAGGGCGGCGATGATCGGCGACAGCCCGGCCGGGATGATGACCTTGGACACCAGGTTGTGCCACTGGATCGCGTGCCCGCCGGCCGCGGCGATGGTCGACGCCGATCACCCCGCCGATCAGCGCGTGCGACGAACTCGACGGGATCCCGAACAGCCAGGTGAGCAGGTTCCAGGTGATACCGCCGGCCAGGCCCGCGGCGACCACCGGCAGCGTCACCACGCTGGTGTCCACCAGGCCGCTGGCGATCGTCGCCGCGACGGCCAGCGACAGGAACGCCCCCACCAGGTTCATTACGCCCGACAAGGCCACCGCAACGCGCGGGCTCAGCGCCTGGGTGGCGATGGAGGTCGCCATCGCGTTGCCGGTGTCATGGAAGCCGTTAGTGAAGTCAAAGCACAGCGCGGTGATGACGACCAGGACCAGCAGAAAGTCATTCACACGCGCAGCGTCTCCGGCGGCAGTTCCCGATGTCGAGATGTTCGACCAACAATGAAGCTATTTGTCGGCGCTGGGTCAGCCGGTATTCACCGGCTATTTACCTGGCACGCACTGCCCGGGCGCGCCGTCGTGGGTCCCTGCCATGCTCCAGGCAGTCTCTCCCGGACGGCGAGAAAATGCCGGAGCGAGAACGAGACTGCCGGGGCCGGCCGCTCCCTCCTGGGCTAATCGACCGGCGCCGGCGTCAGTGGCCGTTCAGCTGCGGGAACAGGGCTGATACAGGCGGCCGAGCAGGTTGTCGAATGAGCGGTTCTCGAACTTGACCACCACCACATGGTCAAGGGGCAACACTCCGGTCGGGACCGGGCATCGGCGGACCTTCCGTTCTGGCACAGCACGCTGGCACGGACGAAGGCTCCGATCCTGCCAGAGCACAGCGGCGACCGGCCGCTAGGCAGGCGAGCCGATCCTGGCCTCCCGGCGCAGCAGCGCGGCCAGGTCCTCGGGAGCGGGCACGATGCCGCTGAGGCCGCGCGCGGAGAACCACCTGGCCACGTTGGCGGCGTCCCGGTCCAGGAATTCCGCGCCACGCGGATGGGCTATCACGTCGATGACCTGGGGTAGGTCAATCATGACGAGGCGGCCGTGGTGGACCAGCAGGTTGTAGGCGGACATGTCGCCATGGGCAAGGCCGTGACCGGCGAGCGTGCTGAGTGCCTGCACCAGCTGGTCCCAAAGCGACGTCAGCTCACTGCCTTGCGGACGGATCTCGGCCAGCCGCGGCGCGGCAGTGCCGTCAGGGTCGCCAATGAACTCCAGCAGGACCTCGGTGCCGAGGACCTGCACCGGATAGGGCACGGGCGCACCCGCCAGGTAGAGCTGGCGCAGGGCGCTGAACTCGGCGTTCGCCCACTGCCTTGCGATCATCTGCCGCCCGGCCGACGTGCGGTTGGCCATCGCGCGGCTATCCCTGGACTCACGGACTCGCCGGCCTTCCAGGTACTCTCCGTCGCGATGGAACATCCGGTGCTCGGCGGCCCGGTACCGCTTGGCGGCCAGCAGGCACCGCCGCCCGGCTCCAGGCACACCGCGGTCCAGCAGGTAGACATCGGCTTCCTTGCCGGTTTTCAGTACTCCGAGCTCGGTGTCGACTGCCGCCAGTTCGGTGACCAGCCAGTCCGGGTACGGCCGGGGCCCGCGCTCACCGGCGGCGGACTGATCCCAGGTGGACCAGCGGTCTCCTTCCGGCAGACCGTCGGCGGTGTCAAACGCGTCTAGGGCAGGCAGCGCGGATCGGTGCCGACTGCGCTTGGCGAAAGCTGGCTCGTCGTCGTCAAAACGCCGCTTTCCGCGGCGGGTGAAGGCAGGGTCGGGCACTAGTGATGCTCCTCAGGCAGGCGGTCAGGGCGGGCAGCGTCAACCGCGAAACGGGTGTCAACATCCGTAGCCCTCCCTTCCGCTCGGCCGGCGTTGCCGGTCATTGGCCTGTGTCCCCGAGCGTGCCATGCGACGAGGAACGGCAGCAACAGGATTTCAGCCAAGGTCAAGAAGCGGCCAGCAGGCTTTCAGCTTTCTCCCAGGTATGGGATTAACCATGGAAGGAGCAAGACGGTCGACACGTATCGAGGAGCCGGTCGATGAGCACGACCTACGATTCGCCGACCCAGGCAGCGCCCGAGCAGCCAGGGCCGTACTCGCCATGGCCTGGTCCCGGCGGTCCGGCCGGGTCCGGCGCAAGGACACGGCCGCCCGCGCGGACCAGGCCGGCGCTTCCGCCGCCTGCTCCTGGCGGGCGCCGCCGCCGTGGTTGGCGTGGGCACCTTCTGGGGAACGGGCATGATGTCAGGCGGTACGGCGCTGACGACATCCCAGATCGCCGCGCAGGTTGACCCCGGCCTGGTCGACGTCGTCTCCACGCTCGGCTTCCAGCAGGCCCAGGCGGCCGGCACCGGACTGGTGCTGACGCCATCGGGTGAGATCCTGACCAACAATCACGTGATCGAGGGCGCTACCTCGATCAGGGTCACCGATGTCGGCAACGGGCGCAGCTACCCGGCCAGGGTGGTCGGCTATGACCGCAGCCACGACATCGCCGTCCTCCGGCTGCAGGGCGCATCCGGCCTCGCGACGGTAACCCTGGGCAACTCCTCCACCGCCGCTGTCGGCCACAAGGTGGTCGCCCTCGGCAACGCAGGCGGCAAGGGCGGCACCCCGTCGGTCGCCGCGGGCCGGATCACCGGGCTGGGTGCCTCGATCACCGCCTCGGACGAGTCGGCGGGCACCTCCGAGCAGCTAACCGGCCTCATCCACCACAACGCGGATATTCGGCCGGGCGACTCGGGCGGGCCGCTGGTCAACACCGCCGGGCAGGTGATCGGCATCGACACCGCCGCTTCCTCCGGGTTCACGTTCCAGTCCGGGCAGGCCAAGACCCAGGCATTCGCGATCCCGATCAACGAGGCCGTATCTATCGCCAGCCAGATCAGGGCTGGCACCTCCTCAGCCACCGTGCACATCGGCGCTACCGGGTTCCTCGGCGTCGCCATCATGTCCGCCGGCAACGCCGCGGCCAGCGGCGTGCCGGCCGGCTCAGGGGCTGCCCTCGCGGGCCTTGTCCCCGGATCGCCCGCCGGCCGGGCCGGCCTGGCAGCGGGTGACGTGATCGTCTCGGTCGATGGCCACGCCGTCTCGTCGCCGTCCGCGCTGCAGTCGGCGCTGGAGCTGCACCACCCCGGCGACAGCGTCAGCATCAGCTGGACAGACCAGGCCGGCCAGGCCCACTCCGCGACCATCGTCCTCGCCACTGGCCCGGCGGCCTGACGAACGTGGCACTGGCGGCTGCCCGGCAGCCGCCAGTGACCGCCGCGAGCAGCACCTCTGCGCTTCGAGTCATCGCTGGCGGCGGTCAGCAGCCAGCGGTAAGGCGCCAGGCCCGCTACGAGCGGCAAGGACACCGGCCCGGGCTCACCTAGCTGCTGCTGACCGGGACGGATCCTGAAAGAAGGGGGATTTCCCGAGCGCGCCTGGCCAGGCGCCCGGATGCATGATCTCGTTGCGGCCGCAGGCTATGAACCCTGCCGGGATGTCCTTGGTGACCAGCGCACCCGCGCAGACATAGGCGCCCGCGCCGATGTTGACGCCGCCCACGATCACGGCGCGCCAGCCGACGAACGCGCCGTCCTCAACGACCGGCGCCGGCTCCTCGCCGACCGGGTCGTCCCAGGGGATAGACGGGTCAAACTGGCGGTGGATCAGGTCTCCCGCGATCCTGCAACCCGCCCCTATCCGGGAGTTATCGCCGATATGGCCCTTGATCACGGAGTCGTGGCCTACCGTCACGCCGATGCCAAGCCACGCGCGGCTAGCCACCAAGACCCGCGATCCGATCACTGTCGCGGGCTGGACGCCGACGAAGTCCTCGAGTATCGAATCGGCGCCAATCGTCACGCCCGGCCCGATGGTGGCATACTGCCCGATCCATACCCGGGCACCGATGGCGGTCGCACCGTCAGCTTTTAGCTGGCGGCCGTCGAGGAGCGGCCGGAACGGGTTGTTGATGATCGCGGTCTCGGCTATCTGAGCGGTCGGGTCGATCACCGCATTGCATCTCGTCACCGGTTCACGCAGCTCTCCGGCGCCGGGAGGTCAAGGAACTTCGCCGCGCCGGTCAGGTCGCCGACCACGGGAAGATGAGCCAGCTTGCCCCGCCAGGCGTCCAGGTCTGCCCGCCAGGCGCGGATGAACGAGACGCAGGCAAGCGCTGACATCGCGGTGAGCCGCTTTCGCGCGGCGGCGAGCGACATCAGCGCAGACCCGATCAGGGGTGCGTCTTCGCCGCGCAGCAGGCGTGCCGCTACGTGCCGCGGCCGGGGAGGATGGTCCGGTGGGATGGATCGAGCTCGACGGGGCGGCCAATGTCCGTGACCTGGGCGGGCTGCCGACTGATGACGGACGGCACGTCGCCGAGCGCCGGCTGCTGCGCGGAGACAACCTGCGGGATCTCTCGCCCGCGGACGTGACGCTGCTGGTCATCGGGCTGGGGCTGACCGCGGTCATCGACCTGCGCAGTACGGAGGAAGCAGCGGCCAGCGGGCCCGGCCCGCTGACCCGCGTCGGCGCCGTACGGCACGCGCACTATTCGCTGCTGCCGGAACTCGGCAGTATGTCCGTTGCCGACATGACCGCGGCGCGGCTCGACCGGGCCTATTCCCGCCATCCGGATGATGTCCGGTGCGGTCTCTACCTGGGCTACCTGGAAGAGCGCCCGGATCAGGTAGTGGCCGCGGTCCGCAGCATCGGCCGCGCTGGCGGCACGGCGATGGTCCACTGCGCAGCCGGCAAGGACCGCACCGGCGTGGTTGTCGCCATGGCGCTGACCGTGGCCGGCGTCCGCCGGGATGCCGTGATCGCCGACTACGCGGCAAGCGCCGAGCGTATCGACGCGGTGCTGGCCCGGCTGCGCGGCTCGCAGGCGGAGGCCGCCGACATCGACGGCAGGCCCGTCGAAGAGCAGACGCCGCGAGCCGAGACCATGGCCGCGTTCCTGGACCAAGTGGACTCACGGTATGGCGGCGCGCGCGGGTGGCTTGCCGGGCATGGTTTCGGCACCGCTGACGCCGCGATGCTCGAGGCGAGGCTGCTGGAGACATGACATCACCGCCCGGCGCCCGGGCGGACCAGGCAGCTATCCCGGGCCAGGCGCCCGGCCTCCGTCAGAGGGACGGCCGGCCTATGTCAGGAGGAAGGGACGGCCGACAGGCCCGCCTGAGCGACCTCCATGTCCTGGCTGTAGTGGCCGCCGCTGACGCCGATCGCCCCGACGACGGCGTCGCCGATCTTGACGGGATAGCCGCCGCCGAACACGATCAGCCGGTCAATGCCGGGAGCCGCGCCCATGGCCAACGGCGGATCCTCCTTGACGAAGTCATGCCACGCGTCGGTTGACAGGCCGAATCCCGCTGCCGTGTAGGCCTTGTCCTGGGCTATCTGGACCGATAGCAGGGCCGCGCCGTCCATCCGGCTGAACGCCTTCAGCACGCCGCTGTCGTCGACGACCGCGATAACGAAGGGATGGCCCATCTGCGCCGCCTTCGCCTCCGCCGCCTCGATCATGGCCCTGGCCAGCGCAGTGGTCACGCTGAGTCGTTCAAATGTCGCTGCCATCCGGTCCTCCCAGCACAGGCCCCGGCGCGGTGCTTCGCGCGGCGTACCGCTGCTCGATCTCGCGCACCTGGGGCAGCCCGATGAAATCCGTGAACTCGCCAAACGTCGGGAGCGTATTCATTGCCGCAGCCGGCGTCCCCGCCTCGGCGATCTCCTGCAGTATCCACCGCATGGCGGCCGTCGCCGCGAGCAGCGTGCTGATGGGGAAGATGACGATCCGGTATCCCAGCTCCACGAGGCGATCGAGGCTGATCGGCGGCGTCTTGCCGCCTTCCGCCCAGTTGAAGAGCAGCGGCACGCCAGGGAAGGCCCGGACGGCCTCCTCCGCTTCCGCCTCCGTCACGACCGCCTCGATGAACAGCACGTCCGCCCCGGCCTCGCGGTACATCCGCCCTCGCTCGAGGGCTCGCTCCAGGCCCTCCACGGCCCGCGCGTCAGTCCGTGCGATGATCACGAACTCGGGCTGCATGCGCGCATCGACCGCGGCCCGGACCTTCGCCACCATCTCCTCGGCGGGAATGACGAGCTTGCCCTCCATGTGCCCGCACTTCTTGGGGGCCACCTGGTCCTCGATATGGATCCCGGCGACCCCGGCTGCCTCATAGGCCCCCACGGTGCGGATCACGTTCAGCGGGTTGCCGTAGCCGGTGTCAGCGTCGGCGATCACCGGGATATCCACGCAGGCCGCGATCCGCCCCGCGCTTTCAGTCATCTCGGTCATCGTCAGCAGGCCCACGTCCGGCCGGCCGATCAGCGCCGCTGAGGTCCCGAACCCGGTCATGTACACAGCCGGGAACCCTGCCTCCTCTACCAGCCGGGCCGCCAGCGGATCGAATGCCCCCGGCGCGACGATGGTCTGGCCGGAGTCCAGCAGCGTACGGAGGCGTGCCGCCCCGCCGGGACGGCGCGTCAATCGGGCCGTCACCGGACGTCCCTGGCCAGCCGCCCGGCAGGACGCGCAGCACTCATCCCGGCCATCCACGCCCTCCCGGGGTCAGCTGCAGCCGCTGGTGGAGCCGCAGCCTTCGCAGACGTAGCAGCTGCCCGCCGGGCGCATTTTGGTGCCGCAGGTGAGGCAGAGCGGAGCATCGGCACTGCGGCCCTGCTGCGACTCGATGAGTTCCGTCGAGCTGTGCGGCTGTGCCGGGCGGTCAGCAACCGACATCCGTTCGGCTCCTGTCTGTTCTGGCTGATGATGGGCAGGCTCTACCGGGACGGACTGGGCCATCTCCACCGGATCCTGCTCCTCGGCCGGCACCGCGGGCTCCTGGCCGTCGAGTACCGCCGTGCGCTCGGCGGCCGACAGGATGCTCAGGTCCGCGCGCTGCTCGTACGGCAGGTGGTCGAGTGCAAGGCGCCGGAAGATGTAGTCCATCACCGAGCTGGCGATCCGGATATCCGGATCGTCGGTGAGGCCGGCCGGCTCGAACCGCATGTTGGTGAACTTGGCCACGTAGGACTCCAGCGGGATGCCGTACTGCAGGCCCACCGAGATCGCGACCGAGAAGGCGTCCATCACGCCGGCCAGGGTGGACCCCTGCTTGCCGAGCTTCAGGAACACCTCGCCGACGCCGTCGTCCGGGTACTCCGACGCGGTCATGTAGCCTTCCGCGCCGGCCACCGAGAACCTGGTAACGGTGGCGGCGCGCTTCTTGGGCAGCCGCTTGCGCACCGGGCGCACCTCATGCGGGACGTCGGCGGCCTGCGCCGCCTCGGCCGGCTTCCGCTTGGAGACTGACAGCGGCTGGCCCACCTTGCAGTTGTCACGGTAGATCGCCAGTGCCTTCAGCCCGAGCTTCCAGCCCTCGAAGTAGATCTTCTCTATGTCCTGAATTGTTGCCGTTTCAGGCAAATTGACCGTGTTGTGGTTGACGATGCCGTTGGCGACGAAGGCATGCGTTTCGGGCACGGACAGGTCATAGACCTCGGCTTCGCCCGCGTCAGCAACCGACTCCACGGGCGAGAAGTGCAGGTTTCCGTCGATCACTTGGCGCAGCCAGGCCGGAAGCTCCACGCCCGGCAGGGTGGAAACGCGCTCGATCGTCCGGCGGGTCACCTGCTTGGTCCGCGGGTCGCGCAGGCAGGTGAACTCGTTGCGCCAGCTTCGCCCGTGATCGACTCCGTGCGTTCCTAGCGGTATCAGCTCAAAGAGCTCCGGCCCGGTGATGCCGGGTACGACGTCGGCGGTGCCTGCAGAGCAGTCCTTGCGCAGGTACTCCGCGGCCCTGGCGGCCTTGTCGGGCTCGAGGAACGGAACGAGGCTGGCCATGAGCTGGCCCTGGAGCCCGGCAGCGTAAACCTCGTCGTAGTCCTTGTCATATTCCTTGTTGTGCTTGGTGATCCGGCTGTGCAGGACCCCGAGGTTGGTCATGACAGCCTGCAGGTCATCGAGCAGCGGAGCGCTGTCCAGGCAAATCGCCCACTTGGCTGCTCCGCCGGTCGTGACGTAAGCATCTAGCGCCAGCCCCTGCAGGAATGCCATCACCATTTCACGCGGCGAGCAGAGCACGGCATCGGGAATCCGCTTGTCCGAGGAACGCGTGCCGCAGCCGAGCGCGCCCATGAACTCCATCACGGTCTTAGATGAGACGACCACCCCGGCGCATCGCCCGGGTTCGGCGGTGATGCGGGCCTGAAGGCCGAATACAGTCAGCCATGCCTGGCGGACGCGCTCCAGCACCTCGGGAACTGAATTGGTGATGGTGATCGTCCAGTTGCTGCGAGTCGTGTGCCCTTCGGATGCGTAGGCACCGAGCAGGAACGCGAGCTCCGTGCTCATCTCTGCGGGAAGCAGCACATCCTTCTGGTTGCCGTGCGGCGCGGAGACAGCGACGTCGCGCAGGCTCTGCGGCGTGCTCGCCCACCGCTCGGCGCCGTACTGGATGGCTACGCTGTCGCCCTCCTCGATCTCCTCCAGCGCCTTCCAGGTAAGCCCGCCGTAGCCGGCCACAAGCAGCCGGTGCGGCAGCGTTCCGGTAATGGAATGCCCTGAACGGAGGGTGACACGTCGCACCGGCCGGATGCCGCCGTAGTAGAACGCGTCGGTCTTCCTGTCGCCGTCCAGCGAGGAAATCACCATCCGCTCCTCGCGGAAGGTGTCCTCGGCCTCGCCTCGATGGAGGCTGCCGATCCGGACCAGCCCGTCCGAGGAGACGACGAGCGTTTCCCCAGTGACGCACTTTGAAATGGCGCCGCTAAGCGCGGGCTGGACGGCGGCCATCATCCGGACGTGGCCCATCGGGCTGATCGCCCGCTCGCCCATCGCGCAGTCGAAGACGTCGTAGTGCTCGCGCCGCAGGCCGGGGGCGTCGACGACGTGCCCGTGCTCGGCGATGTACTCGATGATCGCCTCGGCCTGCTCCGGCTGGTAGCCGAGGTTCTTCAGGGCACGCGGCACCGTCTGGTTGACGATCTGCATGGACCCGCCGCCGACCAGCTTCTTGAACTTGACCAGCGCCAGGTCCGGCTCGACGCCAGTGGTGTCGCAGTCCATCATCAGGCCGATGGTGTTGTGGCTCACCATCCCGTTCGCCACGTAGGTCACGTTGTCCGGGACGGACAGGTCGTAGGTGGGCTGGACCCCGCCATCCTCATTGGCCGCCACCCGCTCGAACAGATATCCCAGCGCCTGCTCTAGCCGGTCGTCGAGCGTCTCCTCGAACAGGCGGCGGGCGAGCATGCGAGGTACGCCACCCGACTTGCGGACTGACTGGAGGACGGCCGCGCGCGCGGAGTGACCGGCAGGTGCCAGCTCGCTCCAGTGCCCCTTGGGCAGGAAGATGTAGTCCTTCTTGGCCGACACGGACGGCTCCAGAAAGGCCATCAGCTGTGCCTTGCGCTCGCTTATGAACCCGATGATTTCGTCGAAGTTCAGCGCATGATCGACATTGCGGAGCCGGACCTGGAATATCGGCCCGCCCCAGCCGCTAACCGTCTCCCGCGTGGTCGCGGCCAGGCCGAGGGAAAGCAGGGCAGTCTGGATCTCCGCGGCAAATGACTGGGCGGCCGTGGACAGGCTGGGGACGCCGTCCAGGACTGTTCCGTCCGCCTCGAACAGCCCGCGCAGGAAAGCGCCGTATACAGCCGGGTCATTCGCCTCGAGGATGGCCGAGGGGATCTTCGGAACCCAGCCCTTGCCCGAGTGATCTGCCGCGGGCAAGTCCTTGGCGAACCCGGCGGCCTGCCACCAGCGCGCGAGGCGCACCGACTGCAGCGTGACTTCCTGGTAGCCCTCCTGGGGCGTGATCACGGGTGCTAGGCCGAAGAGTTCCTTTGCGAGGACACCGAGCCGATCGGCAACATCGAGGTCAGTGTTCGCCACGCAGAGCCGGATCCCCTTGGCGTGCAGGCTGCCGTCGCCCATGAAGTAACCGACGAGTTCAGCCAGGTCGGCAGTAACTGCATCGGGAACGCATACGTGGCGGTCTCCGGCGTAGTACGCCTGATCGAGCACCGGCAGCGGCACCCGGCGTGGCTCCCCGACCAGCGTGCCGAGTTGGAGCGGAAGCAGGTCATGCGGGGCGACATCAGCGAGGCGCTTCCACGCCCACGTGCCGGTCACCTCATCGACGACCTTGACTCGGTGAGTCAGGGTGCCCTGGATCTGATACCCGCCCTCGGTGCGGATGCGGCGGGTTGGCTCCTCGCCGTTAATGAAGAACTTCGTCGCCTGGCGCGGGCCCTCGTCGGTCGACACCGTGAGATCCAGATCCTGCCAGCGGTCTCCGTAGGCATTGCCAAGCTCGGCGAGACGGGTAAGCCCTCGGCCTGTCGTGATCAGGGTGTCGCCGGTGAGACATCCAGTCGGTGCCAATAGTGAAGCTTGGGCGTTTCTGTACCCATTTTCCTCGCCCAGCGCGAGGCAATCCTGCCAGGCGTGGTTGGCGGCGGCGAGGATCGCGTCGTCGATGCCGCCCAGCGGCCGGATCTTCGCGCTGGCCTCGGCGTGCTTGGCCATCACGCGCTTGTGGGCGGTCTCGTTCCGCGCGTAGCCGTCGTAGGGACCGACGACCTTGGCCAGTTCGGCCGAGCGGCGGTAGGCGGTTCCGGTCATCAGCGACGTGATCGCGCCCGGCGATGGCCCGGCCGTCATCGGAGTCGTAGGCGTGCCCGGTCGCCATCAGCAGCGCGCCCAGGTTGGCGTAGCCGATGCCGAGCTGCCGGTAGGCCCGGGTCGTGGCCGTTATCTTCTCGGTCGGGAAGTCGGCAAAGCAGATCGAGATATCCATCGCCGTGATGATGAGCTCAGTGATCTGCTGGAATCGCTCGACGTCGAACGTGTCGTCCGTGCGCAGGAACTTCAGCAGGTTGATGCTGGCCAGGTTGCAGGACGAGTTGTCCAGGTGGACGTATTCACTGCAATTGGCAACCACGGTACCGCTGACGATGTAGGAGTGGTTGCGCGGCTCGGTGAGGTTGTATGTAGTCTCGAAGCCGCGCGACTCACGGGCGGTAAGACGGACGGTCTCGTCCTTGTCGTACCAGGTGGTCGACGCGATGATGGTGAGCAGCTTCCGCTCCTTGGCGGGCAGGCTGAAGCCGATCCTCGCGCCGAACTCGCGGAGGGACCGCCCGGTGATCCGCAGGTCGAAGCTAGGCCCGTCGGAGCCGTAGCTGGCCGTGGATCCGTCCTTGCGGGTGTAGCTGAAGCTGTCCTTCTTCGGGCCTGTCTGGTAGATCCGGCCGGCGATGCCGAGCGAGGCCAGCAGCTCCTGGACGCCGAGGAGCAGTTCCTCGGACCGGCTGCCCAGGCCCACATAGCGGGTCCCGTTCTGCAAGCTCACCGCGCAGCCATCGGCGTCGAAGAGGCCCTGCAGGAATCCGATCAGCGTTTCCTCGGGGGCCTCGAAGATCGCGTCGGGGACATGCTTAGCTGGCGCCCGCCCGGACGACACGCCGAGCGCCCGGACGAACGCGATGAACCCGTCCCTGGTCACCCGGAGCTGCGTGGTGCCGTTCGCCTGGATGCTCGGCTTGGCGTCGAATCCGGTGATCCGCTCGATGAACTCGCGGTGGCGCGGCAGGGCCTCCGCGCGGTCCTCGTCATTTCCGTAGACCGTCACTGCGTTCTGATCGGTCACGCAGCCATCGCCAACAAGCCAGCCGAGGTAATGCCCGAACTCCTCGTCCCATTTCACCGGCAGGTCAAGCGCCTTACGTGACCGTGCCGATGCTGCGGCCGCCAGCGCCCCGGCCGGAATCCGCGAATCTGCAGCGGCTCGGGGGGCGTACTGCAGCGACCGCATGACGCGATCGTCGCCGGCCAGGTCCTCCGCATGTACCCAGCCGCGGTTAGCCGTCCAGATCCGGTGACCGGGCGTGCAGCGAAGGCGCGAGCCGTCGGAAAACCGCAGCTCGACGACCTCGTTAGTGCCGGTCACCAGATAGTGGGTCGGGACCGTCGCCTCGACCCGGTCCGCGGGAGCCGCCTGGGACGTGACGTCGTTGGTGTACACGGCAAAGCTCTCGCCGGCCGCTGCCCGCGCCACCAGGTCGCCGATCCGGATCAGCCCCTGATCCGTGGCGACGCGCTGGTCGGCCGGGAAACAAGGATTACTTGCGGTAATTCGGCCGGATTCCGGGCAGGTATGCCAGCCATTGATTGCGCCGTCATACTGAATGCCCGGATCGGCGCATTCCCAGGCCGCCTTGGCCATCTTGCGGAACAGGTCCCTGGCCTCGACGGTCGCTACCGTCTCGCCGGTCTGGCGGGCGGCCAGGGCAAACGGCTTGCCGTCCTCGACCGCTCGCATGAACTCGTCGTTGACCCGCACCGAGTTGTTGGCGTTCTGGTACTGGACACTCGTGATGTCCTTGCCGCCGAGGTCCATGTCGAAGCCGCCGTCGCGCAGGACGCGGATCTTCTCCTCCTCGCGCGCCTTCGTCTCGATGAATTCCTCGACATCGGGATGGTCGACGTCGAGGACGACCATCTTGGCCGCCCGCCGGGTGGCGCCGCCGGACTTGATCGTGCCCGCCGAGGCATCGGCGCCGCGCATGAACGAGACCGGCCCGCTGGCCGTGCCGCCCGACGACAGCAGTTCCTTGCTCGAGCGGAGCTTAGACAGGTTGACGCCGGCGCCGGACCCGCCCTTGAAGATCAGGCCCTCTTCCCGGTACCACTCAAGGATCGAGTCCATCGTGTCGTCGACCGCGAGGATGAAGCAGTTGTGCACCCGCACGTTGCCGGCCAGGTACTCCCCGCTCTCGGTCTGGATGTCGTAGACCTCGAGCTCGCCGAGCCGCTCGACCCTGCTGATCTCGACCAGGCGCCGGTCCGCCCCGCCGACATCGGGGTCCACGTGCAGCAGGGAGTCGCCGGGGCGGAGGAAGCCGGCCACGGTGAACTCGCCGACGACGAGGTCCTTCGCGCGCCAGACCAGGTGGTCCGGGGTGACATCCAGGGCGTAGCCGGCCCTGGTGTGCAGCCGCAGCACCTCCTTGACGCCGTTGGCCTTGGTCGCCAGAATCCGCGTCATGCCGTGTGCGTCGTGCACCTTGGTCCCGACTGCGTCATCCTCGACGAGCTTGCCGATCGGGACCAGCCCGGCTGGCGTGCTGACCAGCGCATCGTAGGGCTGGCACGCGGAGACCTGCTGCGGCGAGGAGGTCCCGACGTTGAACCAGACCGGGGAGTTGAAGCTGAAGACCTGGTGAATGAGGGCATACGCGAGCTCGTGCTGGAAGACCTCGGCGTCCTTGGCGGAGGCAAAGTAGCCATGCTCACGGCCGGCCGCCACGTAGACACCCACGACCCGGTCCACCAGCTGCTTCAGGCTGCGCTCGCGCTGCGGCGTGCCGACCGCGCCGCGGAAGTACTTAGTGGTCACGATGTTGGCGGCGTTGACCGACCAGAAGTCGGGGAACTCCACGCCGTGCTGCTCGAAGTTGACCGTACCGTCCCGCCAGTTGGTCATGACGACGTCGCGACGCTCCCAGGTGACCTCGTCATAGGGGTGGACGCCTGCGCGAGTGTGGATACGGCGCATGGTGAGTCCCTTGCGGGCACCCCTGCCGCCGTGGCGCGCTGACCCGCTGGCCGTCTCGGTCATGTCCTCCCCCTTCATGGATCCGGGTGGATCCGCCGCGGGCCTAGCCAGGCCCTGTCCCGTCTGCCTGCTGTTACGCCCGGTGTCACCGGGCAGATGCGCGCTGTTCCTGCTTCGCGGGGCTGCGCTCCGGCGCGACCGCATCCGCGGGGCGCTCCGTGTCCTCGTGCTCGCCGCGCCACTCGCCGTCATGTCCCGACCGCAGGGTGGCGATCTCCGCCTCGAAGTCAGCGAGCGACTCGAAGCTCCGGTAGACCGAGGCGAAGCGCAGGTAGGCGACCTCGTCCAGTTCGCGAAGCGGCCCGAGAATCGCCAGGCCTACCTCATGCGAGGGCACTTCGCCGCAGCCGCGTGCCCTGATCGTGTCCTCTACCCGCTGGGCAAGGATCGCGAGCTGGTCCTCGCTGACCGGCCTGCCCTGGCATGCCCTGCGCACGCCCCGGCTGATCTTGTCGCGGGCGAAGGGCTCGGTCACTCCGCTGCGCTTTCCCACCATCAGGATTACTGTTTCCTGGGTGGTGAACCGGCGGCCACATGCCGGGCAGGAACGGCGGCGGCGGATGGCGGCGCCATCGTCGGCTGTCCGGCTGTCGATGACCCTGCTATCCAGGTGCCTGCAGTACGGGCAGTTCATACGATCACACCTCCCCCGGCGCGTCGGAAATCTCCTGCGAACACAACCTGTGGAAAAACCACAACGATGTAACTACTAGATATTGTGGTCCCACCCAGCGCAGGACGCAAGTGCCATCGCGTGTTTCGCCGGAAATCGCTGGTAGATCGGATCCGCCAGTTCACCGTCGGCGTGTCGCGGCTCCCCGCATGGCCAGCCCGGCCGCCTGGCGTGTCGCGGAGAGCGCCGGCCGGCGTGTCGCGGAGCGCGTTGATCAGCCCTTCGGCACCCACAGCGACTGCCCCGGCTGGATCACCGGGCCGCCCAGCGCGTTGGCCTCGATGATCTGCTGGATAACGAGCCGCGGGTCAGCCGCAGGCTCGGACTGGCTGGCGATAGACCACAGGGTCTGGCCCGGCCGGACGACCACCCGCGTCATGCCCCGGTAGGCGGCGCCGCCGCGCAGCCCGTGGCTGGCTGCCTGCGCGCCGCCGGCCACGGTCAGCCAGAACAGCGTGACCATCGCCGTGACCGTCACGATGCCGAGGGCGGCAAGCACGACCCGGCCGCGCCGGGTAAGCCGCACCCGGCCGGGCTGACCGGAGCGGGCCGGGCGAGTGCTGCGTGCGGCCAGGCCCGGCCCGGAAATGCCTGAGCCGGCGGGCTGCCTGCGAGTCGTTTCACGCAGGCCCAGCTCACGTGCATGCACCTGCCGGGTCCGCACCTCCCGGGTGCGCACCTCGCGCGCGCCCGCGTCCCGGACGCGCACCTCGCGGATGCCGGACTCACGCTCCTGGCGGTCCGGCGTCCGCAACTCACGGACACGCACTTCCCTGACCCGGAGCTGATGGACATGCAGTTCCCGGCCGCCGGGCGCAGGCCCGGACCGGGCCGGAGCGGAACGGGGCGGCGCCGGGGAAGTAACGCCGCCCGCGCGCCGCCTCCTGGCAGCGGCAGGTCCCGCCTGGCCGGCGGCCAACGGCGAGGCCATCGCCAGCCTGGGCCGTGGCACGGCGATCTCGAAGGTGACGAGATCCATGTCATCCTGCTCCGCAGCGCCCGGCACGCTCATCGAGACCTCCCTGAAAACGAACGACAGTTCGATCGTATCTCTGTTCTATCGTAATCTCGTTCGATCGAACGAAGATACGGTACAGTCTTACCCAAGGGTCCGACACTTTGAGGATCCGTCGAACAAATGTTTGAGATCCAGGGCTGCAAGCGCTAGCGTCGGCCCTGACCGAAATCTCCGAGCTGGAGGCCCGATGATGAGCAGCAGCAACGAGGACGGAACTGCGCAGCAGGCCTCGCCTGCGGACGGCAGCGACGCAGGCCCAGGTGCCAGGCCCAAGGGCAGGCCTGGCCGGAAGCCGAAGGGCACCGTCCCCGCGGTCGTGACAGAACTGCCGGAGCGGCCTGATCCCGGCCATGTGCTCACCTGGCGGCAGCGCAAGGTGCTCCAGGTAATCCGCGAGTCGGTGCAGCGGCGGGGCTATCCGCCCTCGATGCGCGAGATTGGCGAGGCAGTTGGGCTGACCAGCACGTCCAGCGTGTCGTACCAGCTGTCCACGTTGCAAAGCAAGGGGTACCTGCGCCGCGACGCCGGCCGGCCCCGCACGGTTGAGGTCCGCCTGCCTGGGCATCCGGCCGTCCGGCCTGAGCCGGGGAACGAGGACGAGGCCCCGATGAACATCGCCTCGCAGGAGGCGGCTTACGTACCGCTGGTCGGCCGGATCGCGGCCGGCGGCCCGATCCTCGCCGAGGAGTCGATCGAGGAGTACTTCCCGCTGCCCAGGCAGATTGTCGGCGAGGGAACGCTGTTCCTGCTCAAGGTTGTCGGCGACTCGATGATTAACGCCGCGATCGCGGACGGGGACTGGGTGGTCGTCCGCCAGCAGCCCGTTGCCGAGAACGGCGATATCGTCGCGGCGATGATCGAGGGCGAGGCGACGGTCAAGACGTTCAAGCACTCCGACGGACACGTCTGGCTGATGCCGCACAACCCGTTGTACGCGCCGATCCCCGGAGACGACGCGGCGATTCTCGGCCGCGTGGTTGCCGTGCTGCGGCGCGTCTGACGGCCACGCCTGGCTGGCGCGTCTGACGCACGCCTGGCTGGCGCGTCTACGGACACGCCTGACTGGCCAGCGCCTGATTCGTTAGCGCCTGACCGGCCAGTAGCCGGTCAGAACTCGCCCGCCGAGCGGAACGCCGTCCTCAGCTGGGCGCTGTCCGCGCCGGCGGCGATCAGCACGTGCAGGAGCAGCCGCGCCTTGAGCGGGTCGAGGAATCCCGCGCTGATCAGCCCCCGCGACAGCAGATCCCGCTCCGAGCCCGCTGCGCCGTAGGTAGCGGCGAGCACAGTACCCGCGCCCGTGCGCGATGCCAGCACCACGGGCATCCGGGCCGCCAACTCATCGAGCAGCGGCACCAGCGCCGGGGGCACGTGCCCGGCGCCGAAGCCCGCCACCACGAGCCCGTCCAGCGGGCCGGCCGCCGCGCGCAGGGACTCGCCGTCATCGCCCAGGCACATCGTCACCAGCCCCACCCGCACGCCGTCATGCTGCCCAGCCAGCGGCAGAGCAGCCGACGGCACAGTGGCCGACGGCAGAGCAGCAGACGGCACGGTGGCCGACGGCAGAGCAGCCGGACGGCAGAGCAGCCGGCGGCAAGGCTGCCAGCGACGCGGCCGAACGGCGCACCGGGCGGGAGAGCAGCCGGACCGTGCCCTCGATGACATGCCCGAGCGGCCCGGCGGACGGCGAAGCGAAGGCAGTGATGCTGGTTGCATGCGCTTTCCGCACGTACCGGGCAGCGTGAATCTCGTCCCCGAACACCACGACGCAGCCCAGCCCGGCGAGCAGCGGACTCGCCGCGGCCTGGATCGCGGCCAGGATGTTCGCCGGGCCATCGGCTCCGGCCAGGCCAGGATGCCGCATCGCGCCGGTGACGACGACCGGCGCGTCGCCGGAGTGCAGCAGGTCCAGCAGGAACGAGGTCTCCTCGATCGTGTCGGTGCCCTGGATGACCACCGCCCCGGCCGCGCCGGCCGCCAGTTCCGCCTCGATGACGGCGGCCAGCTCGAGCACGTCGGCGATGCCGAGCGCGGCGCTTGGCAGCTGCCGGAAGTCGTGCACTTCGGCCACCGCCCCGGCGCCGGCGAGCCCGGGCACGGCGTCCAGCAGCTCGGATCCGGCGAGGCGGGGAACGACTCCCCCGGGTCCGCCGGATCCGGCTGCCATGGAGATAGTGCCGCCCAGGGTGAAGACCGCCACCCGCGGCTGCTGTCCGGCGGTCGTCATGCCGGGACGACGTTCACCAGCCCGGGCGCCCGCACGATCACCTTGCGGATATCCCGGCCGGCCAGCGACCGGCCGACCCCTGGCGCCGCCAGCGCCAGCTCCCGCAGTTCGTCCTCGCCGATCCCCGGCGGGACCTCCAGCCGGTCACGCACCTTGCCGTTGACCTGCACGACGCATGTGACCAGGTCCTGGACGAGCAGCGCCGGGTCGGCGGCCGGCCAGCCGGCCATCGCCACCGACGGCTCGTGGCCGAGCAGTTCCCAGCACTCCTCCGCGGTATACGGGGCGAACAGCGACAGCAGCACCGTGAGCGTTTCCGCCGCTTCCCGCACCGCCGGGTCGGCCGCGCCCGGCCCGGAATCGATGGTCCGCCGGGCGGCGCTGGACAGCTCCATCAGCCGCGCCACCGCCACGTTCAGCCTGGCCGCCTCCACCAGCCTGGTGACCTCGTCGATCGTGCGGTGGGTGACCTTGCGCAGCTCGATATCGCCCGGGCCGGCGGCCTGCGCCGTGACTGCCGCGCCAGCCTCGGCGGCAAGCCGCGAAACCCGCCCGAGAAATTTAACGGAGGCCTCTGGGTTCATGTCGGCCCAGTCGATATCGTCTTCCGGCGGACTGGCGAAGACCATTGTCAGCCTGATCGCGTCCACGCCGTGGGCCGCCAGCTGCTCGCCGAGATCGACCCCGTTGCCGAGCGATTTCGACATCGACTTGCCCTGGTTGATCACCTGGCCCTGGTTCATCAGCCGGGTAAACGGCTCGGAGAAATCGACCATCCGCATATCGTGCAGGACCTTGACGAAGAACCGGCTGTACAGCAGGTGCAGGATCGCGTGCTCGACGCCGCCGACGTACAGGTCGACCGGAGCCCACCGGCGCACCGCCTCGATGTCGAACGGCCCGTGCGAATAGTCGGGCGAGCAGTACCGCAGGAAGTACCACGAGGAGTCGACGAACGTGTCCATCGTGTCGGTGTCGCGCTTGGCCGGCCCGCCGCACTTCGGGCACTCGGTGTTCACCCAGTCGGTGGCGGCGGCCAGCGGCGATACGCCCTTCGGGGCCAGGTCCTGGCCGCGCAGGTCGGGCAGGACCACCGGCAGCTGCTCATCGGGGACCGGCACCTCGCCGCACCCGTCGCAGTACACGATGGGAATCGGCGCGCCCCAGAACCGCTGCCGTGAGACCAGCCAGTCGCGCAGCCGGTAACTGACCGCGGCGCGGCCCAGCTCCCGGTCCGCGAGGATCGAGGTGATCCGCTCGATCGCCTCGTGCTTGGCCAGCCCGTTCAGCGGGCCTGAATTGACGAGGCTGCCCTCCCCCGATGTCGCCAGCCCGGTCTGGGCGGGATCCGGCAGGCCGGTGTCCACCACGAGACGCACGGGCAGCCCGAACTTCCTGGCGAAATCCAGGTCGCGCTGGTCGTGCGCGGGCACCGCCATGATCGCGCCGGTGCCGTAGTCCGGCAGCACGTAGTCAGCCGCCCACACACCTATCCGCTCGCCGTTCACCGGGTTGATCGCGTAACGGCCCAGGAAGACCCCGGTCTTCTCCCGGTCGGTGGCCTGGCGCTCGATGTCGGTCAGCTTGCGTACCTCGGCCAGGTAGCCCGCCAGCTCGGCCTGGTGATCCGGCGCGCACAGCTCGCCGGCCAGCGCGGAGTCCGCCGCCACCACGAAGAACGTGGCACCGTACAGCGTGTCGGGCCGCGTGGTGAACACCGTCACGGGCTCATCCCGGCCCTCGACCTGGAACTTGACCTCGGCACCTTCGCTGCGCCCGATCCAGTTGCGCTGCATCAGCAGGACCCGGTCCGGCCAGCTGCCCTCCAGCGGGGCCATGTCCGCCAGCAGCCGGTCAGCGTACTCGGTGATCTTGAAGTACCACTGGGTCAGCAGCCGCCGGGCAACCTCAGTCCCGCAGCGCTCGCACTTGCCGCTGATCACCTGCTCGTTGGCGAGCACGGTCTGATCGACGGGGCACCAGTTGACGTAGCCGCCCTTGCGGTAAGCCAGGCCGCGCGCGTGCAGGCGCAGGAACAGCCACTGCGTCCACCGGTAGTACTCCGGATCGCAGGTGTGCAGCCGGCGGGACCAGTCGAAGGACAGCCCGTACCGGCGGAATGAGGCCGCCTGGGTCTCGATATTGGCGTAGGTCCAGTCCGCCGGATGCGTGTTGCCCCTGATCGCCGCGTTCTCGGCGGGCAGGCCGAACGCATCCCAGCCGATCGGATGCAGCACGTTGTGCCCGCGCTGGAAGAAATAGCGGGCCATCGCGTCGGCCACGGCGTACGCCTCGGCGTGACCCATGTGCAGGTCGCCGGACGGATAGGGGAACATGTCGAGCACGTAGCTGCGGGGGCGGTCATCCGCCGGGTCGTCACTGGCGCGGAACAGGTCCATCGCCTCCCAGCGGGCCTGCCATTTCTCCTGGATCGCGCGCGGATCGTAGTGCTGTGCCCGCTCCGCGCTGTCGGCGGCTGTCATGGATCCCTCGCGATGTGATCGGTCCGGTTCGCCCCGTTGTCCCGCTGGCCGGGGCGTGCGCCAGGATTGCCTGCCCGCCCGCTGCTTTCAGCCGCGGTGGCCGCCAAGCACGGTGGCCACCAAGCAAAATGCCCCTCGATTCACGAGGGGCAGCCGCGCCAACGACGGGTCAGTCGGCGCGGCTAAGTAAGGAGCAGCCAGCTAGGGGCCATACGGCCAGGATAGCGCACGCGACAACGGCGCGGCGCGCAATGCCTGGCCGTCCCGCGGCGCTCAGCGGACTCCGCGCGGCCGGAACTGGATGCTGATCCGCGGTCCGGCCGGGCGGGCGGTCTTGGGTATGGCGTGCTGCCAGGTGCGCTGGCAGCTGCCGCCCATCACCAGGAGATCGCCATGGCCGAGGTCATGGCGCAGCGCCGGGCCGCCGCCGCGCGGCCGGAGCAGCAGTGCGCGCGGGGCGCCGACCGAGACGATCGCGACCATGGTGTCAGTGGTCCGGCCGCGCCCGATGGTGTCGCCGTGCCAGCCGACGCTGTCCCGGCCGTCCCGGTACAGGCACAGGCCCGCGGTCCGGAACGGCTCGCCGAGTTCCGCCGCGTATTGCGCGTTCAGCGCCTGCCGGAACGCGCTGAGCGCGGGGTCGGGAAGCTCCGCGCCTTCGCCGT
Source organism: uncultured Actinomycetes bacterium (assembly GCA_963707065.1). Classification (GTDB taxonomy): domain Bacteria; phylum Actinomycetota; class Actinomycetes; order Streptosporangiales; family Streptosporangiaceae; genus Palsa-506. Next base: position 114,939 of record CAVPPJ010000005.1, on the reverse strand, counting down.
AGAAGCAGAGCAGCCGGGGGACGTCAACCACCCGGTCGTACATCCGCCGTTTCTCGGCCCGCCACGGCGTGGCCGTCAGCAGCAGGCCCAGCAGCGCGCCGGCGCCGGCAATCCAGCCCGGCCGCACATCGATCCAGGCACCATGGGCGAGGACCGTGCGCCGGACCGACGATCCCAGCGGGCCGGCCGTGACCTCGTCGAAGAGGTCCAGCAGCGAACCCTGGTAGGCGATCGTCATGAGCACAGCATAGGCCATCCTTCAAACACGTATTCGAGCTGACTCGCCGACGTTGCGCTCGCCCGGGCAGGCAGCGACCCAGCTCTACCTCGCGGCGGCGGGGCGGAGCGGATCTCGGGCATCGCCCGTTGCGCGGGGCAGGCCAGAATGGGGGCATGCTCGGCGCGGTGATCCGGTACCTGGCGTGCCCCTACTGCGGCGACGCCATGGTGCGCGACGGCTCTTCGCTGCGCTGCGCGGCCGGGCACACGTTCGACATCGCGCGGCAGGGCTATGTGAGCCTGCTTCCCGCCGGGGCCAGCGGCGGCGGCGCGACACGGCGGCGATGGTGCAAGCCCGGGCCGGTTTCCTGGCGGCCGGTCATTTCGCGAGCGTGGCCGCCGGAGTTGCCGAGGCGGCCCGCGACGCGGCAGGTGCCGCCGACGGCCCTGGCTGCGTGGCCGACATCGGCGCGGGTACCGGCTACTACCTCGCGGCCGTTCTCGGCCAGCTGCCCGAACGTGACGGGCTGGCTCTGGACATCTCGAAGTTCGCCTTGCGCAAGGCCGCCCGTGCCCATCCGCGAATCGGGGCCGTCGGCTGCGACGCATGGCGCCGGCTGCCGGTAGCCGACTCGGCCGCCATTCTCGCGCTGAACGTCTTTGCCCCGCGCGACGGCGCCGAACTGCGCCGCATCCTGCACCCGGCCGGCCGGCTTCTCGTCGTTACTCCGGCAGCCGACCATCTCGGCGAGCTGATCGGGCCACTCGGCCTGCTGACCGTCGGCCGGCAGAAGGAGGACCGGCTAGCCGGGAAGCTGAACCCGTACTTCGAGCTGGCGAGCCGGCGTGAGCACCGCATGACGATGTCCCTCGGTCACCAGGCAATCGGCGCGCTGGTCTCGATGGGGCCCAGCTCATGGCACGCGGACACGGCCGCGTTCGCGGCGCGCATCGGGCGGCTTCCCGACCCCATGCCGGTCACGCTCGCGGTGACGCTGTCTGTCTTCCGGCCGGTGATTTCTGCATGATCCGCTGGCCTCCCACAGCTGCCAGCGGCGCAGGGCCGGCAGCTCGGCGCCCCCGCCGCCGGCGTCAGGACCAGGTGATCCGGAGCTTGTGCCGCAACGCGGCGAGCAGCGCCGTATCGCCGCTGACTTCGAGGTCTCCGCGTGCCTGCCGGTTCCACAACGTCAGGTACAGATCGGAGGCAGCACCGGTGACGTCGCAATCGGCCGGCCCCTGGCCACGCGATACCCCCGGCTGGCCGGTTCCGGTGCTGACCAGCCAGTGCGCGGCGCCGCCGGAGCCATCAGCGGCGTGAACGGCAATGACGCCAGGCACGTCAGCTAGCTGCCCTCGGCTCGCGTCCCGTTGCGCGAATCCCATCAGCAGCTCGTCCACGCCGTCCGCGGCGAACCGGGCCGGGAAGAAATCAGCCGCAAGGCCGTCTGGCTGGCGACCGGATGCCGGGCCGGCCGCCGGTCCCGAGTCAGCCGCCAGCCGCAAATCGGCAGCCAGCCGTACGTCCGCATGGTGGATGGCCGTCTCATGCGCCTGCCTGCGGGCCCAGAACGCCAGGGGCGATGGCGCGGCAAGGAACGTCCAGCAGTCCAGCTCCGGCGGGGCGTCCTGCAAGGCACGCACCAGCGCCGCATGGCCCTGCCGGAACCAGCCGGGCAGCGACTCGTCAGCGGGCGCGAGCCCGAGCAGTTCCTGCTCGCTGAGCGCGGCCAGCGCCTGATCGCTGCGCCCGGTCACGTGGCCGGCCGCCCACCGGTGCACGAAGCCAAGGTGACCGAGCAGGTCGCGTACCAGCCACCCGGGGCAGCTTGGCACCGGCGCATCCAGGCCGGCCACGTCGGCGGCCTCCGCCAGCAGCTTGCCCTGATCACGCAGGCAGGCAATGTAATAGGGCACAGCACCGGGGACGGAGTCCTGGCTATCCATGACACCAGCATGGCCTCCGGGCAGCATCTCGTCGCGGCCAGCCGGCCCGCCGGTATGCCAAGATGGAAAAACGCCGGAGTCCTAACCGGAAGGCGCCTGCCCGTGACGACACCGAGCCACTCGCCAGCCTCCGACGGCATCGACCTGTCGGACAGCGATTTCTGGGCGCAGTCCCTGGCGAAGCGCCATGCCGACTTTGCCCGGCTGCGCTCGCTCGGCCAGCCGCCGTACTTTACCGATCCGGAAACCCCGTTTGCCGCGCCGGGCGGCGGCTACTACGCGCTAGTCCGGCATGCGGACGTGGCCGAGGCGAGCCGGCACCCCGAGGTGTTCTGCTCCGGCCGGGGCGCCACCAGCATCGTCGATCTGCCGGTCGAGTTCAACGAGTACTTCGGCTCGATGATCAACATGGACGACCCGCGGCATGCCCGGCTGCGCCGGATCGTGTCCAGGGCATTCACGCCGCGGATGATCAAGCGGTTCGAGGATGACGTGCAGCGGACCGCCGCCGCGATCGTGGACGAGCTGCTCGCCAGCGGACCCGGGGACTTCGTCGAGCAGGTGGCAGCGAAGCTCCCGCTGAAGATCATCTGCGGGATGATGGGCATCGGCGCCGAGCATTACGCGATGGTGCTGCGGAACACGAACATCATCCTGTCCGGGTCTGACCCGGAATTCATCAGCGCCGACATGGATGAGGCCATCACCCAGATCCTCACCGCCGGCCAGGACCTCGCGACGCTGGTCACCGATCTGGCCGCGCACCGCCAGCGGCAACCGGCCGACGACCTGACGTCCGCACTGGCCAACGCCAACATTGACGGTGAGCAGCTGACGCCGGCCGAACTGGCCTCGTTTTTCATCCTGCTCGTGGTGGCCGGCAACGAGACCACCCGGAACGCGATATCGCACGCGCTGACGCTGCTGACCGACTGCCCCGGCCAGCGCGCGCTGCTGCTTGAGGGTTTCGAGGATCGCATCGGCGGCGCCGTCGAGGAGATCGTGCGGTACGTCTCACCGGTCATCTTCATGCGGCGCACCCTGACCCGGGACTACGAGATGAACGGGCATGCCTACCGCGAGGGCGACAAGGCGGTCCTGTTCTACTGGTCGGCCAACCGCGACGAGGCCGTCTTCGCCGACTCCGGCAGGTTTGACATCAGCCGGTCACCGAACCCGCATGTCGGCTTCGGTGCCGCAGGCCCGCACTTCTGCCTCGGCGCGCACCTGGCCCGCCGGGAGATCACCGCCATCCTGCGCGAGCTGCTGCACCGGGTGCCCGGTATCCGCGCCGCGGCGCCGCCGGACCGGCTGCTGTCCGCTTTCATCAACGGCATCAAGCATCTGCCGTGTGAGTTCGGCAGCTGACCGGGTGCTCAGCCGAGCGCGCTGATCCGCCCGGCCAGGCCGAAGTCAGCGGCGGTCAGGCCGCCGGCCGAATGCGTGGACAGCGTCAGGGTCACCTTGTTCCACGCAATCGCGATGTCCGGATGATGGCCGGCCTCCTCGGCCAGGTAGGCCACGGCCCCGGTGAAGAGCATTGCGCCGCGGAAGTCGTCGCGCGTCACGCTGCTGGTGATGCTGCTGCCCTCGCGCGTCCAGCCGGGCAGGGCGGCGAGCTGAGCGGCAATCTCGTCCTCGGTAAGCAGTTCCATGCGTATGCCCTATCACGCAGGGCGCCGGCTGGCCAGTCGCAACTGGCTGGCGGGTGGTCAGGGGCGAGCCGGCCGGGAGTGCCTGAGCAGACGGGCGTGGCTGCCGGAAACCGGGGGGCACTGGCAGCGTTCTACCGGGGCCGCTCCCGGTAGGCTGTGCCGGACCGGACGCGCCCCGGACGTGCCTGCCGGGGCGCCATTGCGGGCCGCGCACCGGCTGCGTTCCTGCCGGTTTCCGGCCCGGGCCCCTGGAGTGCCGCTGATGACCGATCCCGAAGTCACCCGACCGAGGCGGACTCCGCTGACGGCCGTGCATGAGCAGCTCGGCGCGACGCTGACTGACTTCGCCGGCTGGCTGATGCCGCTGCGGTACGGCAGCGAGCTCGCCGAGCACACTGCCGTGCGGACCGCCGCCGGGCTCTTCGACCTGTCGCACATGGGCGAGATCGCGGTGACCGGCCCGGACGCGGCCGGCGCACTGGACTACGCGCTGGTCGGCAACCTGTCCGCGCTGGCGCCGGGACGTGCTCGTTACACCATGATCTGCGCCCCGGACGGCGGGGTAGTCGACGACCTGATCGTCTACCGGCTCTCCGGCGAGGAATTCCTGGTGGTCGCAAACGCGGCCAATACCCCCGCGGTCCTCGGCGCGCTGCGGCAGCGGGCCGGCGGCCGGGACGCGTCGGTCACCGATCGCACCGAGGATTACGCCCTGATCGCCATCCAGGGGCCCCGGGCGGCCGGCATTCTCGGCCCGCTGACCAGCATCGACCTGACCGCGGTCAGGTACTACACCGGCCACCAGGGCGAGGTAGCCGGCCGCGCGGCGCTACTCGCCAGGACCGGGTACACCGGCGAGGACGGGTTCGAGCTCTTCGTCCGCCCTGGCTGACGCCGAGCGGCTGTGGGCCGCGCTGACCGAGGCGGGTGCCGGAGCGGCCCTGGCCCCCGCGGGGCTCGCCGCCCGCGATACGCTCCGCCTCGAAGCCGGCATGCCGCTTTACGGTAACGAGCTCGGCCCCGATATAACCCCGTTCGACGCAGGCCTGGGGCGAGTAGTGAAATTCGACAAGCCCGGCGATTTCGTCGGCCGCACGGCCCTCGCCGAGCGCGCGGAGGCCACCCCGCGCCGCACCCTGGCCGGGCTGGCCGGGCAGTCACGGCGGGTGCCCAGGCACGGGTACCAGGTGCTGTGGGACGGCTTGCCCGGCGGGACGGTCACCAGCGGCGCGCCGTCCCCCACCCTCGGCAGGCCGATCGCGATGGCGTATCTCGACCCGGACGTGGCCCGGCAGGCGGCCGCCGATACGGCCGGGAGCCGGCTGGCCGTCGATGTCCGGGGCAGCGCCGAGCCGGCCGTTCTCGTCTCGCTGCCGTTCTATCACCGCCCGGCCTGATCCCGCCTGACCCCGGATGACCCGGGGCTGATCCCGTAACTGAGAGGCGAGCATGACCGTTCCATCAGGACTGCGCTACACCGAGGAACACGAATGGGTGGCCATCGACGGCCCCACGGCGTCCATCGGCATCACCGACCACGCGCAGCGCGCGCTGGGCGATGTCGTCTACGTCGAGATGCCCGCGGTGGGCGCCGCGGTGACGGCCGGCCAGCCATGCGGCGAGGTCGAGTCCACGAAGTCGGTCAGTGACCTGTACTCACCGGTGGATGGCGAGGTGTCGGAGGTCAACGAGGAGATCAACGACGATCCCGGGCTGGTCAACGCCGACCCGTACGGTGCCGGCTGGCTGTTCAGGGTCCGGCTGGCCTCGGCTGACGGCGAACTGCCGCCGGGCCTGCTATCGCCCGCCGACTATGCAGAGCTGACGAAAGAGACCGAGTAGTGATGCCCGCCACGGCGGGCGACCTGCGGCGCTATAACGCCGCGACCGCGCACCTCGAGCCCCCCTTCGCCATCCTCGACCTGCCGGCGATGCGAGCCAACGCCGCGTCCATGACCCGGCGCGCGGCCGGCAAGCCGATCAGGGTGGCCAGCAAGTCGGTGCGGTGCCGGGCGGTGATCAGCCAGGTGCTGGCGATGGACGGGTTCCGCGGGATCCTGGCCTACACGCTGCCCGAGGCGCTCTGGCTGGCCGGAGCCGGGACGGACGGCGACATCCTGGTGGCCTACCCGACGGCGGACCGCGGCGCGCTCGGGCGGCTGGCCGCCGATCCGGCGGCGGCAGCGGCCATCACCGTGATGGTCGACTGCGCCGAGCACCTCGACATGATCGAGAAGATCATCGCAAGCACCGCTGCGGCCAGCCAGGTCCGGGTCTGCATCGACATCGACACCTCCTACATCGCGCTGGGCGGCCGGCTACGGGTCGGCGCGCGCCGCTCCCCCGTGCGCACTCCGGCCGACGCGGCGGCGCTGGCCACCGATATCGTCAGCAGGCCCGGCCTCCGGCTGGCCGGCCTGATGGCGTACGAGGGGCAGATCGCCGGGGTCGGCGACAACCCCGCCGGGCGGCCGCTTTACGGCCACGTCATCCGGTACATGCAGCGCAGGTCCGGTGCGGAACTGGCCATCCGGCGCGCGGCGATCGTCGCGGCGGTCCGGGCGGTGGCTCCGCTGGAGTTCGTCAACGGCGGCGGTACCGGCTCGGTCGAGAAGACGACGGCCGAGGCGGCGGTCACCGAGATCGGCGCCGGATCCGGGCTCTATCACCCCGGGCTGTTCGACAGCTACCGCGGTTTCACCGGCCGGCCCGCGGCGCTCTTCGCGCTGCCCGTGGTCCGCAGGCCGGGGCCGGGCGTGGTCACCGCGCTCGGCGGCGGCTATCTCGCGTCCGGCGCCGCGAACGCCAGCCGGCTGCCGATGCCGTTCCTGCCCGCCGGGCTCCGGCTGGACAAGGACGAGGGCGCGGGCGAGGTGCAGACCCCGCTGCTCGGCCCGGCCGCCGACGCGCTCAGGATCGGCGATCGCGTCTGGCTCAGGCACGCCAAGGCAGGCGAGCTGTGCGAGCGGTTCGCGCAACTGCACCTGATCGAGGGCGACGTGATCACCGCGACCGTGCCGACGTACCGGGGCGAAGGACAGACATTCGCCTGACGGCTACCGGCGGCGGCGGACGAACATGCGGTAGGCGATCAGGCTGACCAGCGCGAACCCGACCGCCGCGGCCGCCAGCCGCACGTCGGGGCGGGCCGTCTGCTCGTCCAGGCGGGATCGCAGCTGCCGGGCGCCGTTCGCGGGGCTGACCCGGTCCGCCAGGGTATCGATGGTGCGCGCGAGGTTCTCGCGGGTGCGCTCGATCTCGGCGACCAGCGCGTTGGGATCGCTGCGTACCGCCGCCGCGCCGCGCTTTGCGACCGCGCCCTGCACCACCGTCGCGCCGTCCGGATCAGCCATGGCACGCGTCCCTTCTGTGCCATGGCCTCCCTGCCGCCACGGCGTTCCGCTTAGTCTTCGGTGTCCCCAGTCTGCCAGGTCGCCAGTGTCCCAGGTCGCCGCAACGCACCCGCCGCCGGGCTGGCCGAGCGGCGGCAGCGGGGCCAGGGCCAGGCCGGCGGTCCCCGGCGCAGTGCGCCGGGGACCGCCGCGGACTGGCTCAGCCGCCGTGGTCAGCTGGAGCTGGCCAGGTGGCGCGCCCGGTGCAGGAGGAGTTCGCAGCCAAGAATCTGGCCGATGGCGTGGTGCAGCGGGACATCGCTGAACGCGGCCGCCTCAAGCTCGCCCTTGATCCGGCCGGCCAGCGCATCCCTGGCCACGTCGAGCTTCCGCAGTGCCCGGTCGGTCCGCAGGAACGTCGCGTCGCCCGGGCTCGAGCTCCTGATCGCCTTGGTCGAGGCCATCAGGGTGTCCGTGCCGAAGATGCCGACGCTCGAGTTGAGCTGCTTGTAGCACGCGCCGAGTGCCGCGATCCCGGGTGATCGCAGTGCCGTATTCCGGTTGGCGAGAATCTGCGTGATAACCCTTCCGTCATGCTCGTAGTCGTCCCGGAGTCCGGTCAGGTACATGATCGTCGGCCGGATGTCGGTCTCGTCGGCCCAGGTGCCCTTCGTGTGCGCGCCGGGGACGGTGACCTGGCCGCTGTCCGGGCCGGCCGAGTTCGGGCCATCGGCGGGCGGCGAGCCGTCCAGGCCGCGATGCCGGACGCCCGGCCCGGCGAACGCCGCGTAGTTGGTGTCGATCTCGGCGGCGTAGTCGCCGTGATCCCAGGCGAATCCGGTGTTCTGGGTAACGCAAGGGCCGCCGCAGTTCGCGCTGCCGGTGGTCAGGAAGTAGTCCGGCTTGGCGAACATGGCCAGCGTCGGGGTCCGGGCCGGGTCGGCGTTCACCATGTGCAGGATGGCTTCCTCGGCGGGGTCCGCGAGGTAGTTGGTGATCCGCTGAGTGGTACCGGTATAGGGATTGCTCGCCGTGAGCCCGGCAATGGCATGCTCGAAGCCCCGGACCGTTGCGCCGTCCGGGCCGGGCTGGCCGGTGAGATAGAACTCCGGCGCGGTGTCCTCCTCCATGCTGAACGGCGTTGTGTTGTGCGCCTGGGTGGCCAGCAGCCCGGTCACGTTGGCGTCCAGCTCGCCGAATGACCCGGCCGGGTAGGTGCATAGCGTGTCCGGGGTCACCGTGGTGCCACTGACGGTCGCGCCATCGCAGTTGGCCGGCGTGGGCTGGATTGCCCGGCCCACGTTCGCGCCGGCCTCGTGATCGCCCTCGTCCGAGCTGAGCACGAACAGCGTGTTCTTCGCGGTGATCCCGTCCGCGGCGAGCCGCTTGAAGAAGGCGCCGAAGGCCCGGTTGTAGTACCGGGCCTGCGCGATGTAGCACGCGCTGCCGCTGCCGAGCGCGTCTGGCGCGTGCGCGCAGCTGGACAGGCCGGGGATGAAGTCGTTGCCGTGGATGTCGGAGATGTAGCCGTTGACGACCGGGACGCCGGATTCCAGCATGTCGGCCATGTAGGCCAGTGTCTGCGGGGCGTTGATGCTGCTGAAGCCGGGGAACCCGGGGTGATTGGTGAGGAACGCGCCGTTTAGCTGGTTCCCGTCGAGGTCGACGAGGTTGCCGGCCGCGTTGGTTACCTGGAAGCCGTTCCTGGACAGGTCAGGCTTGCCCGCGCCGAGTTGCGGTGCCACGTATCGGTGGCCGAACAGCGCCTTGAAGCCGTGGTAGCCGCCCGGCTCCTGCGGCAGCAGATCGCGGGACGCGGTGGGCGTCGGAGTGGTCTCGCCGAACTTGACTCCGCGGGCGTCCGCGCAGAATGCGCTGCCCTTGGCGCAGTGCACGCCGATGCCGACATAATCAGCGGTCTCGGGATCCTTGAAGGAGTCCGGGTCCTGGGCGAGCTGCTTCGCCTCCGGCGAGTTCGGGCCGAACACCTTGGGGATGTCCACCGCGGTGTTCTCGAGTTCCTGGTTCGCCGTGGCTACCTCGCCGACGTTGCACCCGGCCCTGGTGTAAGGCACCCACGGGGCCGGGGTGACGGTGTCCGGGGCCGGGGCGTGCCGGGCCGTGGCCGGCGGGACGGGCGAGTAGACCATGGACGGGTTCGTGTCGTGGCCAGGGCTCGGGTGCGCCGCGGTGTTGAAGACCGGGTCGGTCCAGTACGCGAAGGTACCTGCCGGGTCGGTCGTGCCGTCGGCGTTGTACGCCTGGTAGCCATTGGCGATCGGCATGCCATGCCGGTCGCCGTACAGGCCGGTCGCGGTCGTCAGCAGGTCGTCGCCGGTGTGCGCGATCAGCGGCGTATGGCTGTTGGATAGGAACGTCCCGTTGCTTTCGAAGAAATTCAGCAGGTTCGGCATCATCTGCAGGTCCGACGGGACATTGGGGTTGTCACGGAAGAAGTGCACGTTGTCGAAGCCGAGCTGGACCACGTGCTTGATGCCATTGCCCAGATGACAGCTGGCCGGCTGGTGGCGGCTGGCCGGCTGGTGGCCGCTGGCCGAGGGCTGGCCCGCCGAGGCCATGCCCGGCGCGGCGACTGTGATGGCGAGCGCGCTGGCAAGCGCTGCGCAGCCCGTGACGGCGGTGATCCTGATCAGCGGCCCAGGCCGACTACGTCGCTGGTGCATCCGATCCTCCTTCTGCCGGCTCCCGGCGGCATTGCCGGGCGTTCCAGCCGGTCACGTTAATGGACTGGATCAAACTCAAGGCGACAGCGGGACGGCGCCAAAGCCAATCATTTGCTATCGCCACCGCCCCCCTTAGCCTGGCCTCCGGCCATCCGGATCGCAATGCCCTCTTCGCCGGGAGCGGCGATCAGTGCCCACTATCCCGCAGCAGGGCCGCTACGAGTTGCAGCCGGAGGCGGCGGTCGCGCTGCAGGTGGCTCCGGCCGAAGGCACGCGACGCCCCGGCCGCATAGGATCTGAGCGTGGCAGTTGAGGCGGTCATCTTCGACTGGGGCGGGACGCTCACGCCCTGGCACACCGTCGATCACGAGGCGCTGTGGAACGTGGTCTGCGAGCCGCATTTCCCCGCCGGACAGGCAGCTGAAGCCGCGATGGCCATCCTCATCGCTGAGCAGGAGATGTGGCTGACGGCCGAGCGCGAGCACCGCAGCTCAACCATGGATATGGTGTTCGAGCAAGCCGGGGTGACACCGACTGCCGAGATCCTGGCGAGCTACACCCGCGCGTGGGAACCGCACACGTTCACCGACCCTGAGGCCGGCCAGTTGCTCGACGGCCTCCGTGAGCGGGGCATCAGGATCGGCGTCCTGTCGAACACGATATGGCCGCGTAGCTGGCACGAGGAGATTTTCCGCCGCGACGGGGTACTCGACCTCATCGACGGCGCGGTCTACAGCAGCGAGATTGACTGGACGAAGCCGCACCCGGAGGCGTTCCGCGCGGCCATGGCCGCGGTCGGTGCCGGCGACCCGGCGGCCTGCGTCTTCGTCGGTGACCGGCCCTTCGATGACATCCACGGAGCCAAGGGCGTCGGCATGCGAGCGGTCCTGATCCCGCACAGCGACGTGCCGCCCTACGGCAGCGCCGAACCTGACGCGATCATCCAGCGGCTGGCCGAGCTGCCGTCCGTGATCGAGACCTGGTAGGCAGTCCTAGCGCGGCCGCCAACCCTGAAGCGAAGTGCGTCACCTGGGCCGGCATCGACGGCTACCACTATCGTTCTGGCCGGTGGGGCCGGTGGGATTCGAACCCACACTGGCAGGATCCTAAGTCCTGTGCCTCTGCCGTTGGACTACGGCCCCGGGGCGGGCATCTGCCCGTGCCGCCTGGCCGGCCAGCCGCGCGAGGCCCCGGCCGGCAAGGCTAGCTAACGTCAGACGCCCAGGTCCTTGCGCAGCCGGGCAACATGGCCGGTTGCCTTCACGCCGTAGTACGCCTTCTCGATGCGGCCGTCCGCGCCGACCACGAACGTCGACCTGATCACGCCAATGCTCTTCTTCCCGTACAGCATCTTCTCGCCGAACGCGCCATACGCCTTCAGCACGTCGCGGTCGGGGTCGGAGAGCAGCGGAAAGGTCAGGCCCTCCAGCTCGGCGAACCTGGCCAGCTTCGCCGGGGCATCCGGCGAGATGCCGAGCACGCTGAATCCCGCGTCCGAAAGATCGCTCCGGCTGTCCCTGAAGTCGCAGGCCTGCTTCGTGCAGCCGGGCGTCATCGCGGCCGGGTAGAAGTAGATGATCACCCGCTGGCCGCGCAGCGACGACAGGCTGACCTCGCGGCCGTCGGCGTCCGGCAGGGTGAAATCCGGCGCCAGGTCCCCTGGTGCCAGCCGATCGTCAGGCATCTATGCCCCCTTCTGCCACTGTGCTTGGCCTACCGTACCGGCGCTAGCCGCCGAGCAGCGCCGCGATCGCCGGGGCGAGCGCTCGCAGCGCGCGGCCGCGATGGCTGATCGCGTCCTTGTCCGCCGCGGACATCTCGGCCGTCGTCTGCTCAGCGCGATCAGGGACGAAGACCGGGTCGTAGCCGAAGCCGTTCTCGCCGCGCGGCAGCCGGGTTACCCGGCCGTGCACCTTGCCCTCGCTGACGTGCTGGCGGCCGGCCGGCAGGACGAGCGCCGCCGCGCAGGTGAAATGGGCACCGCGCCGCTCATCGGGCACATCCGCGAGCTGGCCGAGCAGGAGCTGCAGGTTGGCCTCGTCGTCGCCGTGCTTGCCCGACCAGCGGGCCGACAGCACGCCAGGCATGCCGTTCAGCGCGTCCACGCAGAACCCGGAGTCATCGGCAACCGCCGGCAGCCCGGTGAAACTGGCCGCCGCCGTCGCCTTGAGCAGCGCGTTCTCGGCGAAGGTGGCGCCGGTCTCGGCGACCTCAGGGGCGCCGGGGAATTCCGCCAGGCCGGCCAGCTCGACGGCGACCTGGCCGCCAGCCAGGATCCGGGCCAGCTCGGTGACCTTGTGCGGGTTCAGTGAGGCGAGGACCAGCCTGGCCGTCATCGGGCCAGGACTCCCGCCTGCAGGCTGGTCAGCTCCGCGCAGCCGGTAACGGCCAGGCCGAGCAGCTGGTCGAGCAGCTCACGGCCGAACGGCTCGCGCTCCGCGGTGCCCTGGATCTCCACGAAGTTCCCGTCGCCGGTGCAGACCACGTTCATGTCCGTCTGCGCGGCCGCGTCCTCCTCGTAGCAGAGGTCGAGTCTGGGCTGGCCGTCGATGATGCCGACGCTGATCGCCGATACCGAGGCGACCAGCGGGTCGCCCTTGCACCGGTTCCGGCCGCGCAGCCAGGCGATCGCGTCGGCGAGCGCCACGTACCCGCCGGTGATCGCGGCCGTGCGGGTACCGCCGTCGGCCTGCAGCACGTCGCAGTCGATGACGATCGTGTTGTCGCCGAGCGCCTTGGGATCGATGCAGGCCCGCAGGGACCGGCCGACCAGCCGCGAGATCTCCTGGGTGCGGCCGCCGACCCGGCCCTTCACCGACTCCCGGTCGTTGCGCGTGTTCGTGGACCTCGGCAGCATGGCGTACTCGGCGGTGACCCAGCCCAGCCCGCTGCCGCGGCGCCAGCGCGGCAGTTCCTCGGTCACGCTCGCGGCGCAGAGCACCCTGGTGGCGCCGAACTCGACCAGCACCGAGCCCTCGGCGTGGTCCAGCCAGCCCCTGGTCATCCGTACCTCGCGCAGCTGATCGGGCCTGCGTCCATCTGGTCTGGGCATGCGGGCCAGCCTAGCGGTGCTGCCCCGGGCCCGGTGCCGCCCGTACCCCGTGCCGTCAGCGCCCGGTACCCGGTGCGCTCAGAACCCGGCTCGGTCGGACGCCCCGGCCCCGATCCACTCATATACGGCGCGCACGCCGTCCGCGAGCGGCATCCGGGCGGTCCAGCCGAGGTCACGCTCGGCCCGCTCGACCGCGATGGCGCTGCGCTGCAGCTCGCCGGCCCGCATCGGGGCGAACTTCGGATCGGCGGGACGGCCAGCGACATCGCCGATCATGGTGGCCAGCCGGAGCACGCTGACCTCGGCGCCGGTGCCGATGTTCCAGGTTCCCGGGCGGCTGTGCCCGGCCGCGGCGAGAAACGCGGCCACCACGTCCCCGACATACACGTAGTCGCGGGTCTGCGTGCCATCACCGTAGATCGTCGGCTGTTCCCCCGCGAGCAGCCGGCCGCAGAAGATCGTGATGACCCCGGCCTCGCCGGTCGGGTCCTGCCGCGGGCCGTAGACGTTGGCCAGCCGCAGCGACGAGTGCGCGGTGCCGTGCAGCCGGTTATAGAGGCCGACGTACTGCTCGGCGCAGTACTTGGCGACCCCGTATGGCGACTCGGGCAGCGGCAGCACGTCCTCCATCGACGGAATCGGCGCGTCCCGGCCGTAAAGCGCGCCGCCGCTGGAGCAGAACAGCACCCGGGCGCCGGCCAGCCGCGCCGCCTCCAGCACGTTCACCGTCCCGACAACGTTGGTCCCGGCGTCGCCGGCCGGGTCGGCCACGGACGCCCGGACATCGATCTGGGCGGCAAGATGGCAGATCAGCTCCGGCCTCGCCGCGCCGATGACCGCGTTCAGCGGCGCGGCGTCGGTGACGCTCAGCTTGTGCAGGACGGCACGCTCATCGAGGCGGGCCGTGCGGCCCGCCGACAGGTCGTCGACCACGCTCACCTCGTCGCCCCTGGCCAGCAGCGCGTCGGTGAGGTGTGACCCGATGAATCCGGCGCCGCCGGTGACTAGTACTCGCATGGCTGCCGAGTTTATGACGCCAGCGGTGCGCCCGGGGTCTGCGGGCCGTCAGCGTGCCGCCTGAAAACCGGCCAGCCCGGTGTCCCGGTGCCGGGTCAGCCCAGGTCGATGATCCGGCCGGAAGCGGCCAGGGACAGCGGCCCGCCGAACGCCCGCGCGGCCTCGTTGAGCATCACGGCCTGGTCATTCCACGGCACGAGGTGCGTGAGCACGAGCTCGCCGGCGCCGGCCCTGGCCGCGTGCTCGCCCGCCTGCCTGCCGGTCAGATGCAGGTCCGGCGGGTTCGCCGGGCCGTCGGCGAAGGACGCCTCGCAGAGCAGCAGGTCGGCGCCGCGGGCCAGCCCCACCAGAGCCGCCGACTCGCCGGTGTCGGCCGAGTAGGCGAGCGCCCGGCCGCCATGGGAGATCCGGAACCCGAACGTCTCGACCGGGTGGTTCACGTGATCGAGCGTGATCTCGAACGGGCCGATCCGGCGGGTGCCGGGCGTCAGCGTCTCGAAGGCGAACGCCGCCGACATGTCCTGCGGCAGGCCGGTCCCCTGCGCGGCGGCGAGCCGTCCGGCCGTCCCGGCCGGGCCGTATACCGGGATCGGCGGCATCCGCCCGTCCGGTGCGTACGTACGGGCCACCCAGTAGGAGTTCATGTCCAGGCAGTGATCACCGTGCAGGTGGCTCAGGCAGATCGCGTCGATTTCGTCCAGCCCGGCATGGCGCTGCAGTGCGCCGAGTGCCCCGTTTCCGAGGTCAAGCAGCATCCGGAAGCCGTCGGCCTCCAGTAGATAGCAGGAGGCGGGGCTATCGGGCCCGGGGAAGCTGCCAGCGCATCCGATCACAGTCAGCCGCATAGTGATCCATGCTAGGCCCCGGCGGCGCGCGAGGTGATTCATCGAGCAGCTACCAATGTGGCCCCGAACGCGACATTATCCATCAAAGGGCGCCCAGGCTCCGATCAAGCGAGAACGGGCACGGCCACCGATGCGGAGCTGCGATGGCGGATCAGATAACCGGTGAGCCCAGCGCGCCCTCCCGTGCGCTCGCCGAGCCGACCGTGCACGTGCGCAGCTTCTGGATCACCGGCCTCAGCCTGGCCAGCCTCGGCATGTGGATGGCCTCGCTCACCCCGCTGCAGGTCCTCATCCCGCTCCAGCTGCAGCACATCACCCCGCAGCACAAGATCGCCGCTCTCGCGTTGGTGTCCGGGCTCGGCGCCATCGCGTCCGGCCTCGCCACCCCGCTGGCCGGCGCCCTGTCCGACCGCACCACGCCCCGGTACCCGTTCGGCTGGCTGCGCGGCCGGCGGCACCGCTGGACGCTCAGCATGGCGCTGCTCGCGGCGGCGTCGCTGGCCGTGCTGGCCCGGCAGGCGAGCGTGGCCGGCGTGGCCGCGGCGTGGATCATCTTCAGCGCGTTCCAGAACGGCGAGTACGCCAGCCTGAGCGCCGCCATCCCCGATCACGTGCCGGTCCGGCAGCGGGCAACGGTGGCGGGCTGGGTGGGGATGCCGCAGGCGCTCGGCCTGGTGCTCGGCACCGTCCTGGTCGTCGATGTGTTCACCAAGCTGATCTCCGGCTATGACGCGCTGGCGATTCTGCTGGTCGTGCTGACCTTGCCGTTCGTGCTGCTGACCCCGGACTACGCGCTGGACGCGAAGGACCGGCCGGCCTTCTCCTGGCGGCATCTCGCGCGGTCCTACTGGCTGAGCCCGCGGCAGTACCCCGACTTCGCCTGGGCCTGGCTTACCCGCTTCCTCGCCTCGCTGGCGATCGCCATGGGGACCCTGTACCTGCTGTACTTCCTGCGCGATCAGGTGCATTACGCCCGGGTTTTCCCCGGCAAGACGGCCCAGGACGGGCTGCTGATCCTGATCGTGATCTATACCGTGTGCGTGGTCATCACCGCGATCGTCGGCGGGATCATCTCTGACCGGATCGGCAAGCGGAAGATGATCGTCACCGTCTCCGGCTCGCTGATGGGCGTGGCCGCGCTGCTGCTGACGTTCGTGGAGACCTGGCACGCCGCGCTCGGCGCGGCCGTCCTGTTCGGCGTCGGCTTCGGCGCCTACCTGGCCGTCGACCAGGCCCTCATCACCCAGGTGCTGCCGGAGGCCAGGGACCGGGCCAAGGACCTCGGCATCATCAACATCGCCATCGTCTGCCCGTCCGCGATCGGCGCCCTGCTCGCCGCGCCGCTGGTGTCGCTGGGCGGCTACCCGACGCTGTTCGCGGCGACGGCCGTGGTGGCGATCGCCGGCTCCGCCTTCGTCTGGAAGATCAAGAGCGTGCCCTGACGGCGCCGCGGCCTACCCGGGCGATCTGGCGGCTCTGCGCGACCAGGCGGCCGGCTGCGTCCCACACTTCGGCCTCCTCGTCGAACCAGCCGCCGCTGACGTGCCGGCACCGGGCCGCGACCTTGAGCACCCCGGGCACCGGCACACCGCGCATATGCCAGGTGAGCTCCACCGTCGGTGCCCAGCCGGAGGCGCCCAGGCCGAAGACCACCGGCGGCATGCCGTCCACCGCGAGCGCGAGCAGGTAGGCGTCTGGGTCCCTGTCGTCGCGCAGCCGGAAGTAGCCGCGCATCTCCGGGATCCCGGCCGGCTCGCCGTGCCGCCAGCCCGTCGTCGCCGGATCGAGCCGCATCTCGACCTGCCCGGCGTACCCGGTGGCCCCGTCCGGCCCGGCCGCCCCGGGCCACGGCCCGAGGTCGACGCAGTCCTCGATCGGCGGCAGAACCGGCGGGGCGCCCGTCCAGCTCAGGCTCGTGCCCGGGCCGCCGCCGGGCACGGTCCCGGTGGTGATGGTCATTTCCACCGCCGTTTTCCCGTCCTGGACCAGGCTGGCCCGTGCCGTCGCCGCGGTCCTGCCTTCCTTCAGCCAGGTCACCTCGACCCTAGCCGGGGCTGTCTGCGGGACGCGGAGGAAATGCGCGCTGGTGGCCACCGGGTGCGGATGCGGCGAGGAGTCAAGCACGCAGCGCAGCATGGTGGCGATCAGCACCCCGCCGTTGACCGCGGCGGGCGTCCCGCCGCCGGGCGGCAGCAGGGCGAACCGCTCGTCCGGCCGGACCTGGTAGCGGCCGGCCGCGGTGCGCCGGACCGCGGTCGCCTCGTCGAAGACCGTCATGCGCGGTCGGGCCCGAGGTGCCCGCCGCGGCCGGCCAGCCGCCAGCCGCCCGGCAGGGCGGCGGCGGTCGCCGGGCAAGCCGTCACGCCCACAGCTGGCCTTCCAGCCGGGCCTCGGCTTCCTCCAGCGTTCCCGCGTAGGCACCGGTGGACAGGTATTTCCAGCCCCCGTCGGCGATGATCATCGCGATGTCGGCCCGCTGCCCCGCTGCCTGCGCCCTCGCCGCCACGGCCAGCGCAGCGTGCAGCGCGCAGCCGGACGAGACCCCGGCGAAGATCCCCTCCTGATCGAGCAGCTCGCGGGTCCGCCGCAGGGCGTCGGACGAGGTCACCGAGATCCGCGATGTCAGCACCGACTCGTCATAAAGCTCCGGCACGAAGCCCTCGTCCATGTTGCGCAGCCCGTACACCAGCTCGCCGTACCGCGGCTCGGCGGCGACGATCTGCACGCCGGGCACCCGCTCCCGCAGGTACCGCCCGGTGCCCATGATCGTGCCGGACGTGCCCAGCCCCGCGACGAATGCGGTGATCCCCGGCAGGTCAGCGAGCAGCTCAGGCCCGGTGGTCTCGTAATGCGCGCGGACGTTCGCCTCGTTGCCGTACTGGTAGAGCATCACCCAGTCCGGGTTCTGCTCGGCGAGCCGCCTGGCTACCCTGACCGCCTCGTTGGAGCCGCCCGCGGCCGGCGAGGAGATGATCGACGCGCCGTACATCTCCAGCAGCTGACGGCGCTCCGAGGATGTGTTCTCCGGCATCACGCAGATCATCCGGTAACCACGAAGCCGCGCGACCATGGCAAGCGAGATCCCGGTGTTCCCCGAGGTCGGCTCCAGCAGGGTCGCCCCCGCGCACAGCCGCCCGTCCTTCTCCGCCTGATCGATCATGAACAGGGCCGCGCGGTCCTTCACCGACCCGGTCGGGTTCCGCTCCTCAAGCTTGGCCCACAGCCGCACCTCGGGGGACGGCGACAGCGCTGGCAGCCCGACCAGCGGCGTCCGGCCGACCGAGTCGAGCAGCGAGTGATAGCGCATCGGGCTCCGCCGCTGCGCCCTAGCGCGTCCCGCCGGCCACGGCCGGCAGCACGGTGACCGTGTCGCCATCCTTGACCGGCGCGCTCAGTCCGCCGAGGAAGCGGACGTCCTCGTCGTTCAGGTAAACATTGACAAAACGCCGCAGCCCGGCGTCATCCACCAGCCTGGCCTGCAGCCCGCCATGACGGGACTCCACGTCATCGAGCAGGTCGGCCAGCGTGGCACCCGAGCCCTCGACGGACTTGGCCCCGCCGGTATAGGTGCGCAGGATCGTCGGGATGCGGATCTCGATGGCCATCAGTAACGCTCCAGGGTGTGCAATCGCCGCTAGCTGCTTCCTAGCGTCCCAACCTGGCCCGCGCCGGGATCATTCCGCCGGGCCGCCCGCCGCGACGCGGATCTCCTCCTCGGTTACCTCGCCGTCGACGATCCGGAACGAGCGGAACTCGGTCTCATCCGGCTCACGGGTAGACACCAGGACATAGTGGGCGCCGGGCTCGCTCGCGTAGGCGATGTCGGTGCGGGACGGGTACGCCTCGGTGGCGGTATGGGAGTGGTAGACGACGGCCGGCTCCTCGTCCCGCTCGTCCATCTCCCGCCATACCCGCAGCTGCTCCATCGAGTCGAACCGGTAGAAGGTCGGCGACCGCTCCGCGTTGACCATCGGGATGAACCGCTCGGGGCGGTCCTGCCCGGCCGGCCCGGCGATCACCCCGCACGCCTCGTCCGGGTGGTCGGCCCGCGCGTGCGCGATGATCTTGGCTTGCAGTGCCCCGCTGATCGTCAGCATGGATGCGAGCGTAACCCGGCCGCGGTCAGGACAGCGCGTCCACCAGGGTCTCCTGAAGGTAGGCCAGCCAGTGGTAGACCCACACATAGGCAGAACGGGGATCGGCAGGGTCAATATCGCCGCCTGGCTCGGCGAAATCATCCGTGACGTCAAGACGGACGCCCAGCGCGAGCCGGACATCGTTCAGCGAGCGCAGCCATGCCTGCGCGTCGGCCTCCGACAACCGGACCCGGCCGCCTCTGGCCGGCAGTGACTCCAGCACGGTCATCGCCGCCGCGACCTTGCCGTCGCGCAGGCCCCGCTCGGTGTACTTGCGGAACTCGCCGGCCGCCTCGGGGTCCTGCTGGTAGCCGTCCGGCAGCAGCCGGGCGAGGATGGGATCCTCGGGCAGCAAGGCGTTGTCGGTGATGCCGAGTTCGGCGGCGAGGTCACCGGTGCCGCCAGCCCGCTTGTCACCGCCGACTAGCTCCGCCACCTGGCTGACCAGGTCGCGAATGATTCTCGCCTGGGGCGCGGCGAAGCGGGCGGTCACGCCGCCGTGGGTAGCACGGAATCCTGCCACCAGCGCCTCCGCGTGGTCAGCTTCTTGCCCGCCCACGGATGCGGGGCGGTCGTCGGCGTCACCGGGGCGCGCCGTGTGGTCACGAGTCGTGGCTCACCGTGGCCCACAGGCCATAGCCGTGCAAGGTCTCGGCGTCGCGCTCCATCGACTCGCGGGCGCCAGCCGAAACTACCGCCTTGCCCTTGTGATGGACGTCCATCATGAGCTTCTCCGCTTTCGGCTTCGCGTAGCCGAACACGGTCTGGAACACGTACGTCACGTAATTCATGAGGTTGACCGGATCATTCCAGACGATGGTGACCCACGGCAGGTCAGGGACGGTCTGCTGCCCGGTCTCGGGTTTGTCTACCTCCGCGGGTGCCAGGCTCACCGCTCATCATCTCCTCTCCGCGCTCCCCAGTCTTGCAGGACGCTCCCGTCCAGTACAGGTTAGGCAATGGCGCCTGCCAGCGCGCACTTCGCTGGCCCGCGGCCCAGTTCAGGTGCTGGCCGGCCTGTCCGTAGGCTTCCCCCGTGACAGCAGATGACCTGGACGGCGGGGGCAAGCCAGCCGCCTCGCGCCTGACCGGCGGCCCGCACGGTGCGCCGCCAGCGGCGGGTACGGCGCTGCTCACCGACCATTACGAGCTGACCATGCTGCGGGCGGCGCTGCGCAGCGGCGCGGCGCAGCGGCGGGCCGTGTTCGAGGTCTTCGCCAGGCACCTGCCCAACGGCCGGCGTTACGGCGTGGTGGCGGGAACCGGGCGGCTGCTGGACGCGCTGGAGCGATTCCGGTTCGGCGCCGACGAGCTTGATTTCCTCCGCGAGACGGCCGTGGCCGACGACGTCACCCTGCGTTACCTCGCGTCCTACCGGTTCACCGGTGACATCTGGGGATACGCCGAGGGCGACTGCTACTTCCCCGGCTCGCCGATCCTGGTCGTGGAGAGTACCTTCGCCGAGGCCTGCGTGCTGGAAACGCTCGCGCTGTCCGTGCTCAACCATGACTGCGCGATCGCCTCGGCCGCGTCCCGGATGGTCACCGCCGCGGATGGCAGGCCGCTGATCGAGATGGGCTCCCGCCGTACCCATGAGCTCGCCGCGGTCGCCAGCGCGCGGGCCGCTTACATCGCCGGCTTCGCCACCACGTCCAACCTGCGGGCCGGCTACGCGTACGGGGTGCCGACCAGCGGGACCAGCGCGCACTCGTTCACGCTGGTCCATGACAGCGAGCGGCAGGCGTTCACGGCGCAGGTCGACTCGCTCGGCGCCGGCACGACGCTGCTGGTCGACACCTACGACGTGGCGGCCGCGGTGCGCGCCGCCGTGGCGGTGGCCGGCCCTGAGCTCGGCGCCGTCCGGATCGACAGCGGCGACCTGCCGGTCGTCGCACGGGAGGTCCGGGCGCTGCTCGACTCGCTGGGCGCGGAACGGACCAGGATCGTGCTGACCGGCGATCTGGACGAGTTCTCGATCGCCGCGCTGGCCGCTACCCCGGTGGATGGCTACGGGGTGGGAACGTCCCTGGTGACCGGCTCCGGCGTGCCGACGGCGGCGCTGGTCTACAAGCTGGTGGCGCGCGCCGATGACAGCAGTGACGGCGCGGGGCCGCTGCGCCCGGTGGCGAAGCGCTCGGTGGGGAAGCCGGGCCGCGGCGGCCGCAAATGGGCAGCGCGGGCGAGCGACGGCCGGGCCGCCGTCGCCGAGCGGGTCACCGACTCGCCGCCCGGCCCCGAGGCGGGCCGTGCCCTGCTGCGCCAACTGGTGCGCGGCGGGGAGATCGTGGGCAGGGAACCGCTGGAGGCCGCCAGGTCCCGGCACACCGAGACGCTGGCGGAGCTGCCCGCCCACGCGGTGCGGCTGTCCCGCGGCTACCCGGCCATCCCGACCGTCTTCGAGCCGGACGACGAGTAGCGCGACGACGGGCGCCCCGGCCGCCTGCGCCGCCGCTCGCGGTCATGATCCCGAAGGATCCGGCGCCACCGGTGATGCGGATCCTTCGGGTTAGTGACGCCGGCGCCGCCCGGTGACGCGGATCCTCCGGAAAATGACTGCCGGTGTCCGGCGCGGTGGCGCTAATCTGCCCGCATGCATCCTCGCGCCGCGCACGTGGCTGACGTGCTTGCCCAACATGGCGTCCCCGGGCAGGTCAAGGAATTGCCGGAACCTGCGCCGACCGCGGCGGCCGCCGCCGCGCAGCTCGGCTGCGAGGTCGGCGCGATCGCCAACAGCCTCGTGTTCAGCGCGGCTGGCGAGCCGCTGCTGGTCATGACGAGCGGCGCGCACCGGGTGGACACGGCCCTGGTCGCGGCGCGGCTCGGGATCTCCCCGGTGCGCCGCGCGGATCCGGAGTTCGTGCGGTCGAGTACCGGCCAGGCGATCGGCGGCGTCGCGCCGGTGGGCCATCCGCGGCCGATCCGCACGCTGGTCGATCGCTGGCTGGAGAAATACGACGTGGTGTGGGCGGCCGCCGGGCACCCGCACACGGTGTTCCCCACCTCATTCGCCGAGCTGGTCCGGATCACCGGCGGCACTCCGGCAGACGTCGGGTAGGCGGCCGGCCAGACCGCATTCACCGGGATCCGGCTCAGCGCCGGATCCGGCTAGCGGGAACCGCGCGGCGGGAACTGCCGCCGGGCCGGCCTGCTGAGTTACCCGGCCCGGATCAGTCCGCGCCCTCGGGGAGCGACTCGTAGATCTTCTTGCAGTCGGGGCACACGGGGAAGCGCTTCGGGTCCCGGCTAGGCACCCAGACCTTGCCGCACAGCGCGACCACGGGGCTGCCGCTCACCGCGCTGTCGACGATCTTGTCCTTCAGGACGTAGTGCGCGAACCGCTCATGATCGCCATCGCCATGCGAGAGGTCGGGACGTGTTTCCTGGCGGGTATCAGAATCGGGCAGGATCTCTGTGCTCACGCTCACGGAGTCTACGCCGGGGCGCTCAGTTGAGCGCCGGGTCGTCCGGATAGGTGGCGATCAGGGCGAGCTCGCCGCCCTGGCGCCGCAGGACGGACGGCCAGAGCCGTTCCGGCTCGTTGATGAACGCGTCAGCGGGTTCGCCGGGGAGCACGTACCAGGCGCCCTCGTCGATCTCCGCGCGCAGCTGGCCCGGCCCCCAGCCGGCATAGCCGGCGAAGACCCGGAAGAACGTGACGCCGTCGGCCAGCAGCTCGGGCGGTGCCTCGAGGTCCACCAGCCCCACCCTGGACATCACCGACCCGTCCAGCGACCGCCAGCCGAGCGGTTCATCCGCGCCGCGTGCCATGGCCAGCGCGAGAGCGCTGTCCGGTGAGACCGGGCCGCCCTTGAACACCACGGAAGGACCTGTCACCAGATCCGTCCAGGGCTCGAGCACCTGTCCTACCGGGACCTCGGTCGGCCGGTTCAGCACGACGCCGAGCGTGCCCCCTTCGGGGTCGTCCTCCACGACCAGGATCACCGTGCGCCGGAAATTCGGATCACCAAGCAGCGGCGTCGCGACAAGCAGCCTGCCCCCCAGGGCGCCATCCTCCATGCCCCCATCATGCGGCAGGAGACCGCGCGGCAGGCAGCCCCGGGGGCCAATATCAGCCGCCAGAAATCGCGGCCGCCTGCGGGAGCATGCCCGGGCCGCCTGCGGGAGCCTGCCCGGGCCGCCTGCGGGAGCCTGGCCTGACATACCTGCGGGAGAGGGCCAGCCGCCTGCCGCAGCCCGCCGGCTCCGACTGTTGCCTGCCAGATATGCCGCTGGCACGTACTCTTCAAGGGTGTCCGAGAGAGGTACCCAGGATGGGGCCGCCGCCGCGCTGGCTGACGTGCCGCAGATCGACGTCACCCGGCTGCGGGTAGCGATCGCCCGGGTGTCGCGCCGGCTGCGCAGGCACGAGCTTGCCGGGCTCACGCCCACCCAGTTGTCCGCGCTGGCGACAGTGGACGCGGCCGGCCCGCTGCGGCTCGGCGACCTTGCCGCGGCGGAGCAGATCGCGCCATCGACCCTCACCAGGCTGGTCACCGCTCTTGAGGAACTCGGCTACGTCGAGCGGTGCGCGGTTCCCGGCGATGCCCGGTCAAGCACGCTCACCATCACCGCGTGCGGGCATGAGGCGCTGGAGCGGATCAGGCGGGAAACCACCGTCGTGCTGGCCGACAGCCTGCGGACGCTGTCGGCTGACCAGCTCATCGCGCTGGCCGCCGCGCTGCCCGCGCTGGAGAGGCTGTCCGACCCCGATCCGCCGGACCGGCGCGATCCGGCTGGCCGCTGACCAGGGGGTTACGCCGCTCACCAGGCAGCGCCAGCCGCTGATCAGCACGCATCAGCCGCTGATCAGGGCACATCAGCCGCTGATCAGGGCACATCAGCCGCTGATCAGGACGCGGCTGCCGGGCCGGCGGCCCGCCGTCAGAACAGCAGGCTGGACAGCTTGGCCCGGGCCCTGGCCACCTGCGGCTCCCGGGACGGGAACACGTCGAAGAGGCTGACCAGGTGCGCCCGGGCGCGGTTGCGCTCTTCCCCCGTGGTTCTCTTGACCACCCCGAGCAGCCGGTCGAATCCTTCCTCGATCCGGCCCAGGGCAAGGTCGATATCCGCGACGCGGCACTGGGCATCCACGTCATCCGGGTTCTCGGCCGCATCCCGGCGGGCCTTGGCCTGGTCGTACGAGCTGACCCGCCTGATCAGGTCGACCTGCGCGAGGCCGAGGGTGGCGACCGGGTGCCCGGGCGCGCCCGCCAGGACCTTCTCGAAGGCTGCCGCCGCGGCGTCCAGGTCGCCGCGCTCCATCGCGTCCTGCGCTTCCCCGAAGGCCGGGTCGGCGAGCGGATCGCCCGGGCCGGCGCCGCCGTGCCCGCCCATCGGGGAAGCGCCCGGCGGGCCGGCCTCGGGGCCGCCCGGGCCGGCGTACTGCCCGGCGCCCGGCATCCCCTCGGCGCTGTCGTCATCCCGGCCGGCGCCTTCGCCCGCGGCGCCGCCCGCGAGCCCAAGCTGCTGCGCCGCCGCCATCACGTGGCCGACCCACTCACGTACCTGCGCCTCGGGCATGGCGCCGAGGAACCCGTCCAGTACCTGGCCGCCGACCACCGCCACGACCATCGGGATGCTCTGCACCTGCAGGGCCGCCCGTAGCTGCGGGTTTGCGTCGATGTCGACCTTGGCCAGCACCCAGGCCCCGTCCGCCTCGGCGGCGAGCTTCTCCAGAATCGGCCCCAGCTGCTTGCACGGCCCGCACCACTCGGCCCACAAGTCCATGATCACAGGGACATTGCGGGACAGGTCGACGACGTCCGCATTGAATGTCTCGTCGGTTACCTCGATGACGTGCCCGGCTGGCGGGCCGTCTTCCCCGCCGGCGCCGGGAGTCCTGGACGCCTTCTCCCGGCGCTGCGCGGCGGCTTGCCGCGCACCCAGGTCAACGGCTCCATGGAGCGAGAAGTCGCGCGGCTGCTGCATGACTCCATCCTGCCGTATCCCCTGGACTACCCGGGCACCATCCCCTCGGCCACCGGGGCACCGCCGGCCTTCTCGTCTCGGCCGGGCCGGCCGGCACCGCAGCCAGCGACGGCCACGGCGCCCGGCAGCCGTACCTGGTCCCCGGCAGCCGCGGCGGTCAGAACGCCGGGGCCTCGAAGTAGCCGCCCCACTCGTCCCGCAGCGCGCCGCAGATCTCGCCGAGCGTCGCCTCCGCGCGGGCCGCGTCGAGCATCGACGGGATCATGTTCACGCCCGAGCGCGCGGCCGCCAGCATGGCCGCGATGGCAGCATCGACGGCGGCCTGATCACGGCCGGCCCGGCGCACGGCAAGCTCGCGTACCTGATCACGTTCCACGTCATGGCTGACCCGCAGGATCTCCACCGGCTTCTCGACGGTCTCCGGGTAGCAGTTCACCCCGACGACCCTCTTCTCGCCCTTCTCCAGCTTCTGCTGGTAGGAGAAGGACGCCTCGGCGGTCTCCGCCATGAACCAGCCGTCCTCGATGCCGCGCAGGATGCCGCCCGTCATCGTGCCATCCGGGCTCATCCCGCGGATCTTGGTGAAGGTTTCCTCGGCCGCGGCCTCCAGCCGGTCGGTCAGCGCCTCCACGTACCAGGAACCGCCCAGCGGATCCGCGACGCTGGCGACGCCGGTCTCCTCCATGATCACCTGCTGGGTGCGCAGCGCGATCTCCGCCGCCTTCTCGCTGGGCAGCGCGAGCACCTCGTCCAGCGCGTTGGTGTGCAGCGAGTTCGTGCCGCCGAGCACCGCCGCGAGCGCCTCGATCGCGGTCCTGACCACGTTGTTGTCCGGCTGCTGCGCGGTGAGGGACACCCCAGCCGTCTGGGTGTGGAATCGCAGCCACTGGGCGCGCTCGGTGCGCGCGCCGTACACGTCGCGCATCCACCGCGCCCAGATCCGGCGGGCGGCGCGGAACTTGGCGATCTCCTCGAAGAAGTCGATATGCGCATCGAAGAAAAACGACAGGCCCGGCGCGAATACCTCCACGTCAAGGCCGCGGGAGAGGCCCAGTTCCACGTACCCGAAGCCGTCCGCCAGCGTGAATGCCAGTTCCTGCGCGGCGGTCGACCCGGCCTCCCTGATGTGATAGCCGGACACGGACAGCGGCTTGTAGTCCGGGATATGGCGCGTGCAGTACTCCATCAGGTCGCCGATCAGCCGCAGATGCGGCTCGGGCGGGAAGAGCCACTCCTTCTGCGCGATGTACTCCTTGAAGATGTCCGTCTGGAGCGTGCCGTTCAGCACTCCGATGGCCCCGCCCTGGCGCTCGGCCGCGGCCAGGTACATGCAGAACACCGGGACCGCCGGGCCGCTGATCGTCATCGACGTGGTGACATCGGCGAGCGGGATGCCGGCGAAGAGCACGTCCATGTCCGCCGCGGAGTCGATGGCCACGCCGCAGTGCCCCACCTCGCCGAGCGCGCGCGGGTCGTCGGAGTCGCGGCCCATCAGCGTCGGCATGTCGAACGCGACGGACAGGCCGCCGCCCCCGCCGCGCAGCAGCATCTTGTACCGCTCATTCGTCTGCCGTGCGTTGCCGAAGCCGGAAAACTGGCGGATGGTCCAGGCCCTGCCCCGGTACCCGGCCGGGTAGAGCCCGCGGGTGAACGGGAACTCGCCGGGCCAGCCGATCCGGTCGAAGCCGGGCACCACCGCGCCGGCCGGCGGCCCGTAGACGGGGTCCACCTCAAGCCCGGACAGCGTGCTGAAGTCGGCATCCCGCTTGCGTGCGGCGTCGTACCGGCGCTGCCACCGCCGCATGCCGTCGCGCGCCTCGTCCGCCGTGCCCTGTGCGTCCATGATCTCCTCCGGCGCATGCCCGCGACAGTTTGATAGGACGTCCTACTATCCGGCTGCCAGTCTATGCGGCCGAGCGCCAGGAAAAGGCCGGTGCTGACCGCAACCAGTTGCCGGGTTGCGTCGTCTCAGGGGATGCCCGGGCGCTACGGGGCCCGGGCGGCCTCAGCCGTGACTGGCGGGATGTGTGGTAAAACGTATGCAATATTGCGCAAGCCGGGTCGAGGGGACTGCGGTCCTCGGCGACACCGCGACTGCGCTCGGATCGTGGGTTGCGCCGCCGGAACCGGCGACGCGGCGAGGAAGCTCCGTGGTCAGGCTCCGCACGGCCGACCGGGCCGCGGCCGAGGATCTTTTCAATGCCAGCTACCCGAGGCTGGCCGGATGGGTCCGCAAGCTGGTCGACGACGATGAGACGGCACACGAGATCGCCTCCGAGGCGTTTACCAGGCTGCTGGCCCGCTGGTCAGGACTGGATAACCCGCAGAGCTACCTGTACATGATCGCCACGAACCTGGTCAGGGACCACTGGCGCAAGGCCGGCCGGGAACGCCGGGCCATCCGCACCCTCACCGCCGTTGCCCCGGCCGACCCCGCCTGCCACCCGGCGCAGGACGTTGACGTCCGGGCGCTGATCGAGGGGCTGCCCGGCAGGCTGCGCAGTGCGTTCCTGCTGCACTACTACGCGGGTTTCGGGGTACGTGAGGTGGCGGCGATGCTGGGCCGGCCGGAGGGCACCATCAAGGCCGACCTGTATCACGCCCGCGCCCGCCTGAAAGCCGCCCTGGGGAACGACAGTGAGTGATCCGCGCGACGAGCTCGACGACTGGCTGGACGGCGATGTCCAGCCGCTGCCGCCGCCGCCAGGAACCTACGAGCGGGTCACCAGGCAAGCGCGCCGCCGCAAGGTCCGCCGGGGGGTCCTTTCCGCGGCCGGCGCGGTAGTAATCGTCGCCGGGCTCGCGGCATCCCCGAAGATTGCCAGCCTGCTCACGCAGCACCCGGCCAGCCGCGGCCAGCGCAGCCTGGCGGCGGGCAGCCCGTCCCCGCCGGTGACGCCGCCGGTGACGGCCAGCCCAGGTCACGGCTCGCCGGCCGCGAAATCCGACACGCCGGAACCCACCGCGCCGGCGTCGCTGTCGGCCGTACCGTCCGGTGAGCCCGTGCCCGGCGGCTTCCAGCCAACGTCAGTCACCTTCGTCGGCCCGGCCATCGGCGCGGTGATCGGCCAGGCCGGAACGCCCGGCCACTGCACGGGCGGCGCCAACTGCACCTCGCTGGCCGGCACCAATAACTACGGCCAGACCTGGTTCGGCGTCTCCGCGCCCGCCACCGGCGCGCCGGACGGGCCATCGGGCGTCAGCCAGCTCCGGTTTCTGCACCAGGATCAGGGATTCGCGTTCGGGCCGGAACTATGGATCACCGTCGATGGCGGCGCGGCCTGGTCCAGGCTCCCGTTGCCGCGCGATACCAGGGTGACCGATCTGGAGACCCTGAACGGGCAGGTGTTCGCCCTCTGGGCCAGGTGCACGGGCGGCGGCGCGGACTTCGCCGCGCACTGCACCAGCTTCACGCTGCATACCGCGCCGGTCGGCGGCCAGTGGCGGCGGGTGGGCGGCGCGGCCGGCCTCACCGCCGGCGGTGCCGCGACGTCGGCCAGCCTGCTCCTGGTCGGCGACCCGGCCGCGGCCACCGGTTACCTGCTTGCGCCCGACGGCGAGGTGCTCAGCGGAAGCCTGGACAGCGCCGGCTGGACGACCGCTGGGACAGCGCCGTGTGCCCCCGGCGCCGCGCAGCCGGACGGGCAGCCGTCGGGCGCGCTGCTGGCGGCGGGCTCCGGCAAGTTGTACCTGCTCTGCGCGGACGCCACGAGCAGCAGGCCGGCTAGCCCGTCGGCCAGCCGCTCGACGGGGACGCTGTACGTGTCAGCGGATGGCGGCAAGACCTGGCAGCGGCGGCCCGCCGTAGCTGCCCTGGGCACGGCCACGTCACTGGCCGCCGCGACGGGCAACCTGGTGGTCCTGGCAACCAGCGAGGGCATCGAGGTCTCGCCGGACGATGGCCAGAACTGGCAGGTGACGCTGCCGGCCACCGCGGCGCCGCCCGGCGGCTTCCGCTACGTGGGAATGACCGAAGCGAGCCAGGGCGTCGCCGTTCCGGAGGATCCCGCCCGGCACCAGATCTGGTTCACCGCCGACGCCGGCCAGGCCTGGCAGCCGTCAACAGTCCAGGGCAGCGGCAGCGGCTGACCGGACGGCCAAGGCAGCCGGGCTGAGGCGGCTGGCGGCTGGGGCCTGGTCAGCCAGGGCCGTGGCCGCCCGGGCCGGCGGCTGGCAGCTAGCCGGTCTCGCCGCTGGCGGCGGCAGGCTCGTTCTCGCTGAAGTCACCCGCCGCGACCCGGAGCCCGCGCAGCAGCCCGGAGATCTCATCGAGCTGCCCGGCGTCATATCCGCCCACCCCGAACTCCGCTGCCATCAGGTCCTTGGTCGCGCGCTCCACCAGGACGCGGCCCGCCGCGGTGATCTCGGCGAGGGTGCCGCGGCCATCACGCGGGTTCGGCCGGCGGACGACAAGCCCCTGCCGCTCCAGCCGGTGGATGATGTTGGTGACGCTGGTCGGGTGCACCATCAGCCGCTGGCCGATCAGCCGCAGCGGCAGTGCGCCTTCCCGGCTGAACGTGATCAGGACAAGCGCCTCATACCGCGCGAAGGTCAGCCCGTGCGGCCGCAGCTGCCCGTCAAGCTCGGCGAGCAGGATCTGCTGCGCCCGCATGATCGAAGTGGCGGCCGCCATCGCGCGCGCATCCCCGAACCTGCGCTCCCAGATCTCCGCGGCGCGCATGATCGGGTCAAACGGCAGATCCAGCGGTTTTCGCACAGCCACACCGTACCGCCGCCGGGCGGCATCGCCCCGGGACCGCGCCCCGCATGGTAACTCAGCGTAACTGGACACGGACACGGGCAGGCGGGCGGGCCAGGCTCGCCGCGGCCGCGGGTAAGTGGCGAGCCGTCGCCGCAGGCTGCCGTAGGCTGCGGAGCGTGGATTGGAGCCTGCTCGGCTGCGGCCGCTCCGGGCACGCGACCTATGCCCCGGCGGAAGCCGAGCTCCGGGCGCGCCTGAGCGTCCCGACGCCGGCGGGGCCCGCCTGGCGGTGCCTGCGCTGCGGGACGTTCGTGCCGGGTGAGCCGGCAGGCTCGGGTCCGGCGGCCGCCGCGCCGGACGTCCGCCGCGGCAAGGACCTGCGCAGCGCCTTCATCCTGCGCGTCTTCGCCATCGAGCGTTTCTTCCGCGCGCTGGTCTTCGGCGTCGTGGCCTTCGCGGTCTGGCGGTTCGAGTATTCGCGCGCGTCCATTGACGCGGCCTTCGACCGTGAGTACCCGGCCGTGCGCACGCTGCTCAGCCAGCTCGGCTATAACGTCGACCGGTCCAGGCTCGTGGGCTTCGTGCAGCGGGCACTGACCACGAGTTCGGGCACGATCAACCTGCTCGCCGTGCTGCTGGCGGCCTATGCCGTGATCGAGCTGGTCGAGGGCACCGGCCTGTGGCTGGCCAAGCGCTGGGGCGAGTACTTCGCCATGGTGGTCACCTCGCTCGGGCTGCCGTATGAGATCTACGACATGACTAGCAAGATCACTGTGACCCGGGTGATCTTCTTCGTGGTCAACCTGGCTCTCGTGCTGTACCTGGTGATCACGAGGCGGCTGTTCGGGGTGCGCGGAGGCAAGGACGCCTACGAGGCGCGGCTGAAGGAGGAGTCGATCCTGCAGGCCGCCATCGCCGCGGCCGCGGCGGAACCCGCTGGCCCGCGCCGCGGCGAGCGCGCCGGGCCCGCTGGCCTGGGCCGCGGCGAGCGCGCCGGGCCTGGCGCTAGCCGCTGACCAGCTCATCCGCGGCCGAGTACGGATCGATCTGGCCCGCTGCCACCTGGGCGGCCAGCTCGTCGAGCCGGGCGTCGCCGGGCAGCCCGCCCAGCCGCTCGCGCAGTACGGCCACGGCAATCGCGGCGATCTCTTCCCTGGCCCGTGCGCGCCGCCTGGCCGACAGCTCGGCCGAGCTGTCGAGCCATGCCCAGTGCGCCCCGATCTTCGCCGTCAGGTCCTCGATGCCGGTGCCGGCCGAGGCGACGGTGGAGACAATCGGCGGCTTCCACTGCCCGTTGCCCCAATGCCCCATGGACAGCATGGTGCGCAGGTCCCGGACGGCCTCCTGGGCGGCAGGCCGGTCGGACTTGTTCACCACGAAGATGTCGGCGATCTCCAGAATGCCGGCCTTGGCCGCCTGCACGGAGTCGCCCATCCCCGGCGCGACGATCACCAGCGTCGAATCGGCCAGCGACGCGATCTCGAGTTCCGCCTGGCCCACCCCCACGGTTTCGACCAGCACCAGGTCGAAGCCAGCCGCGTCCAGGATCCGGAGCGCCTGCGGGGTGGCCAGGGACAGCCCGCCCAGGTGCCCGCGGCTGGCCATCGACCTGATGAAAACCCCGCCGTCGGTCGCATGATCCTGCATTCGCACCCGGTCACCGAGCAGCGCGCCGCCGCTGAACGGGGACGTCGGGTCGACTGCCAGCACGCCGACCCGCAGCCCGGCAGCCCGGTAGGCAGCCACCAGGGCTCCGGTCACCGTCGACTTCCCGACGCCGGGCGAGCCGGTCAGCCCGAGCACCCGCGCATTCCCGGTCAGCGGCGCGATCGCCTTCATCACCGCCCGCAACTCGGGCGAGCGGTTCTCCACCAGGGAGACGAGCCGGGCAAGCGCCCGGGCATCGCCGTCCCGGGCGCGGGCCACCAGCGCCGCCGGATCGGCGGGCGGCCGCGCCGGGCGGGGCTCAGCCACGGCCCGGTGCTGGCACCTCGAAGAGCAGCGCATCGCCCTGGCCGCCGCCACCGCAGAGCGCGGCCGCGCCCAGGCCGCCGCCACGCCGCCGCAGCTCGTGGACGAGATGCAGGGCGATCCTGGCCCCGGATGCGCCGATCGGATGACCGATCGCGATGGCGCCGCCGTTGACATTGACCCGCTCCGGGCCGACGCCGAGATCGCGCATGGACTGGATGGCGACCGCGGCGAAGGCCTCGTTGATCTCGATCAGGTCCAGGTCCGCAACGGTCCGCCCGGCCTTGGCCAGCGCGCGGGAGATGGCGCCGGAGGGCTGGGACGGCAGCGAGTTATCCGGTCCGGCCACCGTGCCGTGCGCGCCGATCCTGGCCAGGACCGGCGCGCCGTGCGCCGCGGCTGCCTCGGCGGAGGCGACCACGACCGCGCAGGCTCCGTCCGATATCTGGGATGCCGACCCCGCGGTGATGGTGCCGTCCTTGGCGAATGCCGGGCGGAGCCTGCCCAGCGACTCCGCCGTGGCGTCGGCGCGGACGCCCTCGTCGGTGTCGAAGATCACCGGATCGCCGCGCCGCTGCGGCACGGGAACGGCCACGATCTCGTCGGTGAGCAGGCCGTTCTTGATGGCCGCGGCGGCACGCTGATGCGAGGACGCCGCGAACTCGTCCTGCTCCGCTCGGCTGATGCCGAGCCTGGCGTTGTGCCGCTCGGTGGACTCGCCCATCGACACCTGGTCGAAGGCATCTGTCAGGCCATCGTGTGCCATGGCGTCAATCAGCTCGGCCGAGCCGAACCGGTAACCGCGGCGTGCCCCCGGCAGCAGGTGCGGGGCGCCCGTCATGGACTCCATCCCGCCCGCCACCACGACGTCGAATTCCCCCGCGCGGATGAGCTGGGCGGCCAGCGCGATGGCGTTGAGGCCAGACAGGCAGACCTTGTTGATAGTGACGGACGGGACGGTCATCGGGATGCCGCCGGCCACGGCCGCCTGCCGGGACGGGATCTGCCCGGCACCGGCCTGCAGCACCTGGCCCATGATCACGTAATCCACCTGCTCGCCGGCCAGGCCCGAGCGCCCGAGCGCCGCCTTGATCGCGATGCCGCCGAGGTCCGCCCCGCTGAAATCGCTGAGCGAGCCGAGCAAGCGCCCGATGGCTGTCCTGGCCCCGCCGACAATGACCGCTTCACGCATGCCTGAAACGATACCCATGACCGGCGCCGTCACCGGAGGGAGACATCGATGCTGACCCGCATCGATCACGTGGGGATCGCCTGCCGCAGCCTGGCAGAGAAGATCGCGTTCTACGAATCCGTCTTCGGGCTGCGGCAGGTGAGCGAGGAAGTCAACGAGGAGCAAGGCGTCCGGGAGGCGATGCTGCAGGTCGCGGCCTCGGCCGCGGGGATGTCCTGCGTGCAGCTGCTGGAGCCGCTCGGACCGGACACGCCGGTCGGCAGGTTCCTGGCCCGTCGCGGCGAGGGGATCCACCACATCGGCTACGGCGTGACGGATATCACCGCCGCGCTCGCATCGATCGGGGCCAGCGGCGTGCGGCTGCTCGACCAGCGGCCCCGGCACGGATCCATGGGCGCCTCGGTGGCGTTCCTGCATCCGGCGGATATGGGCGGCGTGCTGACGGAGCTCGTGCAATCCCTCTGACGCAGGTCTCGCCCTCTGACGCAGGTCTCGCGCCTTGACACGGGCACCGTGAGCCCCAATTGATAGGGATTTAACGGACAAAATAATCCCATACGGGCAGGAATACGGATGTAAACGCCGAGCGAACGCGAACAACCCGCCAATCCAGCAACAGAGCGGTACGCTGCCAGGCACCGGGTGAGCTGCCTTCCGTGCCTGCCCGGGCCACGGGCCCATGGGTGCCAGTGGCCTGGGGGACAGTAGCGAGGTCAGGGCCCGGTCGGCGTATCTTCCCGTCTACCCAGGATTAGGCGACATGCAGCCCGATATTGATGCTCAGCTCAGCAATTTCTTCGAAGAAACCCCGCAGCGCGACTTCGCCAGGGTCATGCGCGGCTACGACCCGCACCAGGTCAATGAGCACCTGAAGCAGATCGACAGCGAGCTGCGCCAGCACCGTGACCAGGTGCAGGCACTGCACAGGGAGCTGGCCGACGCGCATCGCCAGATCCAGGAGCAGGAACGCCCGACGTACTCCGGGCTCGGGTCGCGCATCGAGCAGCTGCTCCGTCTCGCGGAGGAGCAGCAGAACGAGATCCTGCACGAGGCCAGGTCAGCGGCCAACGAGTTCAACGCCAAGGCCAAGGTCGAGGCCGCCGAGGTCCGCGCGGCCGCCGAGAACGAGGCGTCCGAGCTGCGCGCCAACGCCAAGCGGGAAACCGACGACCAGCGGTCCTCGGCCGAGCGCGAGGCAGACGCGATTAAGACGAGCGCCCGGCGCGAGGCAGACGAGCTGACCTCGACCACCGAGCGCGAGGCGGCCAAGCTCCGCGCGACCGCCGACCACGAGGTCGCGGAGAAGCGGGCCGCGATCGAGCGCGACATTGCCAAGCTCCGCACCACCACGGAGCGCGAGGTCGCGCAGCTGAAGGCGTCCTCCAAGCGCGAGCGGGACGAGATCCTGACCACCTCCAAGCGCCAGGCTGACGAGATGCGCAGCCAGGCACAGCGGATCCTGGAGGAAAGCGAGGCCCAGCGGGCGCAGGCCGAGGCCGAGTTCGACATCCAGCTCGCCTCCCGGCGCGAGGAGACCGAGCGGCAGGAAGCCGAACGGCTCGCCGCCGCGCAGAACGCGACCCAGAAGCTGGTCTCCGAGGCCGAGCAGCGGGCCGCCACGGCCGAGCAGCGGGCCACCAAGGCCAGCACCCAGGCTGAGCAGGCCAGGCGGGACGCCGATCAGCATGCCCTGCAGCTGGTCACCAACGCGAAGAAGAACGCGGACCAGATAGTCGCGCAGGCGAAGGCGCAGGCCGATCAGCTGCTCGCCGACACCAAGGCCGAGGCCGAGCGGCACCGCAGCAGCGCGCAGCGTCATGTCGACGACCTGAACAAGCAGAAGGAGAGCGTCGCCGCTCACCTCGCGCAGATCAGCCAGCTGCTCGGCAACCAGATGTCCGGGCTCGGCGCCGCGCTGACCCCGGGGGCACCCGCGGTGGCGGGCTCGCCCGCCAAGGCGGTCACCGCTGCGCCGCAGGGCAACGGCGGCACCCAGGCCGCGGCGCCGGTGCAGGCACCGTCCCCCCGGCAGGGCGGCGGGGCTCCGGCTCCCGCCCAGGTCCCCGCGGCCGCTGCTCCCGCTGCCCAGGCTCCGGCCGGCAGCCGCGGCGGCGGGCAGCCCGGGGGCGCGGCACCGAAGCAGACGGTCAGCGCCAAGTCCGCGAAGACGGGCGACAACGATGACTGGTGGGTGGAGTAACTACCCGCCCGCGCCGCGAGAAGCGCCCGGTCCCGTGACTCACGGGACCGGGCGCTTTGCAATTCCCGGCCGGGCCCGGATCTCCCGGCCGGGTCTCCCCGGCCGGGCCCGGATCTCCCGGTTACGGCCCGATGGTCTGGCCGCCGTCGACCACCAGGACCTGGCCGGTCATGTACGAGGACGCGGCGCTGGCCAGGAACACGGCCGGGCCCGCCATCTCCTCGGCCCGGCCCCAGCGGTGCATCGGCACCGTGGCCACGGTGGCCGGCCCGGAAACCGGGTCATCCCACAGGTTGCGGTTGAGGTCCGTCGCCGTCCAGCCCGGGCACAGGGCATTGACCCGGACTCCGGTGGTTCCCCATTCGACCGCCAGCGATTTCGTCAGCGAGACCAGGCCGGCCTTGGCCGCGCCGTAGGGAGACAGCAGCGGGGAGCCCATCATGCCTGCCACCGACGCGACGTTGATGACCGAGCCCTCGCCGCGCTCCACCAGATGGCCGCCGATCGCGTGGCAGACGTACACGGCGGAGTCCAGGTTGAGCCGCATGAGCTTCTCCCAGCCGGACAGCCGCAGGTCAAGGAACGCGGCCATGAAATTGGACCCGCCCGCGTTGTTCACCACCACGTCCACGTGCCCGAGCTGATCGATCGCCGCGGTGACCGCCGCTTCCACCGCATCCTGGCTGGTGACGTCCGCCGGCAGGACGACGGCCTTGCGGCCGAGCGCGGTGATGTCAGCCGCGGTTTCGGCCAGCCCGGACTCGCTGCGCGCGACCAGCGCCACGTCCGCGCCCGCGCCGGCCAGCGCGACCGCGATCGACCGCCCGATCCCGCGGGACGCTCCCGTGACGAACGCGTTCTTGCCTGTCAGGTCGAAGAGACTCACGGGTCAGTCCTTCCATTCGGTCGGAAGCGGCCAGGCGCCGGGGTTTACCCGCCGCACGATCTCATTCAGCACGATACGGACATAAGCCTCCCCCACCCAGAGGTGCTTCGCCCTGTCCACGGCGATCACCTCGGCCTGCGGCACCCGCGAGAACCGCGCGCGGGCCTCATCGGGCCGCAGGTAGTCGTCGAGTTCCGGCACCAGCGCCACCAGCGCGCGCCCCGATGCGGCCCAGGCGTCCAGGTCGGCGTCGGTGGCGCGGTGCAGCGCGGGCGAGAGCAGGATCGCGCCGTCGACCGCCGGATCGTTGCCCCATTTCAGCGCCAGCTCGGTGCCGAATGACCAGCCGACGAGCCAGCGCCGCGGCAGCCCGGCGGCCACGGCATAGTCAATGGCGGCCGCGACATCAGGCCCCTCGGTCTCGGCATCGCCGAATTCGCCCTCGCTCGTGCCCTGCTCCGAGGTGGTGCCGCGGGTGTTGAACCTCAGCACGGCAAGATCTGCCAGCGCAGGCAGCCGGAAGGCAGCCTTGCGCAGCACGTGGCTGTCCATCATCCCGCCCTGCGTCGGCAGCGGATGCAGGCAGATCAGCGTGCCAGCGGGCGGCCGGCCCGCTGGCAGCGCCAGCTCGCCGACCAGGCTCAGCCCGTCGGCGGTGCGCAGCGTGATGGGCTGCCGGTCGGCCGGCAGCACCGTGCCTGGCCTGATCTCGCTCATGTCCTCCGCCTCACCTGCGGGTCCCGCGGCCGGGCGCGGGCCGGCGTGGCCTGCGCTGCCAGCACGGATTGTGCCAGTGCCTGCGCTCGTCGGCGCCGGGGCCGTCGGCCGGCCAGACCACCACGTGCGCGATCCCGGGCCCGATCTCCTGGTCGCAGCCAGGGCAGCGGTACGTCTTGGTCGCGGCGGCGCCGGGCACCTGGCGCACCGCCCAGTCGCCGTCCGGCCACGACTCCGTCCGCTGCGGGCCGAGCCGGACGGGCGTCTCGTCGCCGTCGCCGGCCGCCCGGCTCGCCGCGGCATCGCCGCGCCGGGGACCGCCGCGCGGCTTGCGCGGCACATCGGCGGGCAGGCGGCGGGCCTTGCGTGGGCTCACGGCCGTCACTGTAAGGCATCGGCCGGGCGTCGATGATCACCGGTGGCAGGTCAGGTCAGGTACAGAACGAGATCCCGGCCGCGACGTGCTCGGCCAGCAGCGGCACCGGCGCGAAGGCCGGATCGCCGTACCGCGCGTGCATCGCGGTGAGCCCGGCCAGCACCCGGGCGGGCCCGATGTCGTCCAGCATCCGCAGCGGCCCGCTCGGGTAGCCGCAGCCCAGCGTCATCGCGGCGTCGATGTCCGCGGCCGTCGCATAGCCGTCCTGCACCATCCGGACCGCGTCGCCGAGATGCGGGTAGAGCAGCGCGCCCGCCAGGAACCCGGGCCGGTCCGGGCAGCGGACCACCTCCCGGCCGAGGCCGGCGGCAAGCGCGATGGCCGCGTCGATGGCCGCCGGGCCGGACAGCGGGGTCGTGACGAGTTCCGCCAGGTTCCCGGTGCCCAGGTGCAGCCCGACCGCGTCGGCCGGGCGGCCGGCCGCGATGGCTGCGGGCAGCACCCCGGCGCCGGTATCGCGGGCCGCCACGATGACCAGGCCGCCGGCGGCCGCGCCGCCGGCTGCCGCGCCGCCCGCTCCCGCACCACCTGCTGCCGCGCCGTCGGCTGCCGCGCCGCCGGCTCCCCCGTCGGCCTGGTCGGCCGCCGCGGCGCTGGCCGGCCGCACCGTCACCTTGCCGCCTGCCGCCTCGATCAGCCCGGCGAGGTCCGCCGTCCCGGCCGCCGGGTCGCAGATCAGGGTGACCGCGACGGGATCAGCGCCGGCGGCCGGGGCACGCCTGACGGCCGGGCTGGCTGGCGGCTGGCGCTGGCCGGCCGGGTAATCGTAGAAACCGCGGCCGCTCTTCCGCCCGGTCAGGCCGGCGCCGGCCAGCCTGCGCAGCAGCGGGGCCGGCCGGTAGCGCGGGCCGCCGAACTCGCCGCGCAGGACTTCCATGATCGACAGCGAGGTATCCAGGCCGATCAGGTCGAGCAGGGCGAGCGGGCCCATCGGCAGGCCGATTCCGGCCCGGGCGGCCGTGTCGATGTCCTCGCGAGTCGCGTAGCCCGTCTCCAGCAGGGTGACCGCGTGGTTCAGGTAGGGCAGCAGCAGCGCGTTCGCGACGAATCCGGCCCGGTCGGTCACTGACACCGGGGTCTTGCCGAGACGCTGAACGAGCCCGGTGACCCCATCGCCGGCATCAGGGCCGGTGAGCACCGTGGTGATCACCTCGACCAGCCGCATCACCGGGGCCGGGTTAAAGAAATGCAGGCCAACGACTCGGCCGGGATGCGCCGTGCGGGCCGCGATCGCCGTCACCGACAGCGAGGAGGTATTGGTGGCCAGGATGGCGTCCGGCCGGCAGGCACGGTCAAGCTCGCCGAAGACGGCGAGCTTGGCATCGAGCCGCTCCGGCACGGCCTCGATGGCCAGGTCGGCGCCGGCCGCCGCGCCGATGCTGGCAGCGGGCCGTACCCGGCCGAGGATTTCCGCCTGCTGGGCGGCGGTCAGCTTCCCCCTGGCCACGGCCTTGCCGAGCGATGCCGCCAGGATGGCCATGCCGCGGGCCAGCGCGGCGGCGTCGGCCTCGACCGCGACGACCGGCAGCCCGCCGCGGGCGAGCACCTCAGCGATTCCCGCCCCCATGGTGCCGAGCCCGATCACGGCCGCCGCGCGAAACTCCATGCCGGCGAGATTACCGCCGGCTCCGCTGCGGCTTCCCGTTGCCCGGTCCGTCGTGGGCCAGGGCAGCGCGGCGTCACTCGGGCGGCGGCTCTCCGGCTTGCCCGGGCGCTCCAGGGTGGCGAAGCTTGCTCAGCTGACGGCGAAGCCGGTAATCCGCTGCCCCGGCCGGTGGCGGGTGTGCCGCGCCTGGCCACCGCCAGTCCCGTCGAGTGCCTGCCGCGCGGCATTCGCCAGCCAGGTGTTGACCGAGACGCCGTCCGCGGTGGCTGCTGCCTCGACTTTCTCCTTCAGGTTCTGCGGCAGCCGCAGCGTCATCCGCGCCAGGCCGGCATCGTCGCCCTCGCCGGAGACCGGCTGGCCCTGGTCCGCCGGGACGTCCGGCGCGGTGGCCTGGACCACGAAGGACGGGTTACCGCCGGTCAGCCGGACCTCGACCACGGTTCCGTCAAGCCGTGCGGTGATCTCGGCGGCGGCCGCCGAGAGCACCTCAAGCAGCGTCAGCCGGACCGACGGGTCCAGTGCCTGGGCCACCATGTCCGCCGCGCGCGCGGCTTCCTCGCCCGCCACGCGGGTGATCGAGGCCAGCTCACTGTGCAGTGCCTCGATGTACTCCGACAGCTCCATGACGTCACTATGGCGCCATTTCTGACATCTGTCAAGCGTCTTTATGACGTCTAGCTAGCTCAGATGCCCTGCGCGCAGGGAGAATGTACCGCGCCTGCCGCCCTCTCCTGGGCCATGCACTCGTGCAAAACGCCGGCGGCGGTTACCGTTCGTTCCTAGTCGTGCCCGCCCGCGCTGGCGGGCGCGAACCTGGCAGGCACCCGCGAGCCCAGTGGAGGCACCCATGGAAACGCCCCTGACGCCCCTTGACTTCGCGCGCCGGACCCGCCGCCTGCATGGCGGTCGCGAGGCCGTGGTCGACGGCGGCCTGCGGCTTTCCTACGAGCAGTTCTTCGACCGCTGTGACCGCTGGTCCTCGGCGCTGCAGGGACTCGGCGTCAGGCCGGGCGAGCGGGTGGCGACGATCGCCCCGAACACGCACGCGCAGCTGGAATCCTTCTACGCGGTACCGCAGCTCGGCGCCGTGCTGGTACCGGTCAACCACCGGCTGACGCCGGAGGATTTCGTCTACATCGTGAACCATTCAGGTGCCAGCGTGGTCTGCGCGGACCGGGACTACCTGGACGCGGTGGACAGCGTGCGGGACCGGATGCCGGACGTGCGGCATTTCGTGGCGTTCGAGAATGCCCGGGACGGCTGGCTGGACTACGAGGCGGCGGTCGCCGCGGCCAGCCCGGCATTCACCCGGCCGCAGATCGGCGAGCGGGACCTGCTCACGATCAACTACACCAGCGGCACCACCGCGCGCCCCAAGGGCGTGATGATCACCCACCGGAACGCCGCGATCAACACGATCGGCACCCTGCTGCACCTGCCGGTCGGCGTCGGCGAGCGGTACCTGTGGACGCTGCCGATGTTCCACGCCAACGGCTGGACCTACACCTGGACGGTGACCGCGGCCGCGGCCACCCACATCTGCCTGCGCAAGGTCGACCCGGCCGAGGTGTTCCGGCTGATCCGTGACGAGAGGGTGAACTTGCTCTGCGCGGCGCCCACCGTGCTGATCGCGCTGGCGAACGCCTCCGCCGGGGTGCGCGGTGAGGTGCCGGCGGGCGTGCGGGTGGTGACCGCCGGGGCGGCCCCGGCCGCCGCCACCATCGAACGGCTCGAAGGCGAGTTCGGCTGGGAGGTCACGCATATCTACGGGCTGACGGAGACGGCCCCGTTCATCCTGGTCTGCGCCCCGCTGCCGGAGCACCAGGGCCTGGCTGCCGGGGACCGCGCGGTAGTGAAGGCGCGGCAGGGGGTCGAGCTGCTCACCTCGGGTGAGCTGCGGGTGACCGGCCAGGACGGCCGGGAGGTTCCCGCCGACGGGCAGTCCCTCGGCGAGATCGTCGTCCGGGGAAACGTCGTCATGCAGGGCTACTACCGCGACCCGGACGCGACCGCACGGGTGATGGGCGATGGCTGGTTCCGGACCGGCGATGCCGCCGTGGTGCACCCCGACGGCTACGTGGAGATCCGGGACCGGCTGAAGGACGTGATCATCAGCGGCGGGGAGAACATCTCCTCGGTGGAGGTGGAGGGAACGCTGCTGCGGCACCCGGCCGTCCAGGAGGCCGCGATCGTGGGGCTGCCGCACGAGAAGTGGGGAGAGGCGCCGCACGCGTTCATCGTGCTGCGCGACGGCACCGGCGCGACCGAGGCGGAGATGATCGCGTTCACCCGCGAGCGGCTGGCCCATTTCAAGGCCCCGCACAGCGTGACGTTCGTCGCGGAACTGCCGAAGACCGCGACCGGCAAGATCCGCAAATACGTCCTCCGCGACGGCGCGCCGAACCTCTCCAGCCAGTAAGCCGGTTTCCCATCGGCTAGCCGGGAACCGGCGAGTATTCGACCGTGATCCCTGTAACCTGCCGGTTGAGCCGATATCCGATACGAGGGAGAGCACATGCAGTTTGGCGAGAGATTGTTCGGAAAAGTCGCTGTGGCCATGCTGGGCAGCGCCTCGCTGGTGCTGGCGGGCGGGGTGGCCGGGGCATCAGCGGCCTCCCATCCGGTGACGCACCATGCTCCGCAGGTAGGCCGGATGCTGCGCGCCCCGGGTGCGAGCGCGCGGACCGTCCGGGGGACCACCAAGCTGGATTCCTCCAACTGGTCGGGCTACGCCCAGTCGACCAC
Source organism: uncultured Actinomycetes bacterium (assembly GCA_963707065.1). Lineage (GTDB taxonomy): Bacteria > Actinomycetota > Actinomycetes > Streptosporangiales > Streptosporangiaceae > Palsa-506. The sequence goes on along the minus strand of CAVPPJ010000005.1, from coordinate 73,669 downwards.
GAAGAACGGCACGTTCACGGCGGCCAAGGACTTCTGGACGGTGCCCACCGTGAACACCTCGAAGTCCGGTAACCAGTACTCCTCCGACTGGATCGGGATCGGCGGCTTCAGCGAGGGCACCCTGGTCCAGGACGGCACCGAGGCTGACCACGTCGGCGGCAAGGCGCACTACGACGCGTGGACCGAGATCCTGCCCGCCAGCGAGGTCGTCATCACCGGCCTGACCATCAAGCCGGGTGACAAGATGGAGGGCCTGGTCGAGGAGACCAAGGCCGGCACCTGGAAGATGACCGTGTTTGACCTGACGACCGGCAAGAGCGGCGGCAGGACCGTCAAGTACAGCTCGCCCGGCCTGAGCGTGGAGGCCATCCACGAGCGGCCCGAGGTCGGCGGCGGCCTGGCCACCCTGGCCACCACCGGCAACGTGACGCTCGACCCGGGCTCGCTCAGCACGGCGGCCCCCGGCACGCAGACCTGGAAGCCGCTGCTGAAGGTGGTCTCCGGCGCGACGCTGAATGAGATCTTCATGACCAACAATGCCGGCTCCGCAGTTATCGCGTCGCCGTCGGGACCTGACTCCGACAGCGACGGCTTCACGGTCGCCGACGGCAGCAAGGCACCCGCGCCGCCGAAGAGCTAGCTGAACCGCCTGCCAGCCGCCGGCTGGCAGGCGCAGGAACCAGCAGACGAATGAGGTCCCCGCGGGGTGCTTGACGGCACCGAGCGGGGACCTCACTCGCATCCGGCTGCTGCGGCCATGTTGTCCGTGCTCACGCCGTGATCATGAACCAGCCCTGACGCCGTTACCCCGGCCGCCTCTCGACAGGAGTCGCCGTGGCGGGCATCGTTGGCTCAGACCACGGCATCGGGAGGTTCCTGTGCAGGACTACGTCATCGTCGGCGCCGGCTCGGCCGGATGCGTGCTCGCGGCCCGGCTGACCGAGGATCCGGACGTGCGGGTCACGCTGATCGAGGCCGGGCCGCCCGATACCGCGGTTGAGATCCACATCCCGGCGGCCTTCGGGAAGCTGTTCCAGTCCAAGTGGGACTGGGACTACCTGACCGACCCGGAGCCCGGCATCGACTTCCGGCGCCGGTACCTGCCCCGCGGCAAGATGCTGGGCGGCTCGTCGTCGATGAACGCGATGATCTACATCCGCGGGAACCGGGCCGACTACGACCAGTGGGCGGCGGGCGGCGCGACCGGATGGGGCTGGCCGGACGTGCTGCCCTACTTCCTGCGGGCCGAGGACAACGAGCGCGGCGCGAGCGACCTGCACGGGGCCGGCGGCCCGCTGACCGTCAGCGACGGCCGGTCCCGGCACGCCCTGATGGACGCCTATATCGATGCCGCGCAGCAGGCCGGGCACAAGGCCAACGACGACTTCAACGGGCCGGAGCAGGACGGGGTCGGCTACTACCAGCTGACCCAGCGCAGCGGAATGCGGTGCAGCGCCGCGGTGGCCTACCTGCATCCCGCCATGACCCGGCCGAACCTCGAGGTGATCACCGACGCGCTCTGCACCCGGATCCTGTTCGACGGCAACCGCGCGATCGGAGTCGAGTACGAGCGGGGAAACGAGCTCTCGCAGGTACTCGCCGACCGCGAGGTAATCCTCTCCGCGGGCGCCTACAACTCGCCGCAGCTGCTGATGCTCTCCGGCGTCGGGGTCGCCGCCGAACTACAGGCCTACGGCATCGAGCCGCGCGCTGACCTGCCGGTCGGGGAGAACCTGCAGGACCATGTGCACGTCTCGGTCGGCTACCTGACCGACACCGAGACGCTGATCACCGCGGAGACCGAGGCGAACATCGGGCTGCTGCAGACCGAGGGGCGCGGCCCGCTGACCTCCAATATCGGCGAGGCGGGCGGGTTCTTCCGGAGCCAGGCCGGCCTCGCGGAGCCGGACTGCCAGATCCATGCCGCCCCGGTCATGTTCGTGGACGAGGGCCTGGCCCTGCCGGTCGACCACGCTTTCATCTTCGGCGCGGTGATACTGCACCCGGCCAGCCGCGGCAAGGTCTTCCTGCGCTCGCTGCTGCCCAGCGCGAAGCCGCACATCGTGCACGGGTACTTCACCGACCCGGCCGACCGCGAGACGATGACGCGGGCGGTCCGCATCCTGTCCGAGATCGGCGCGCAGCCGGCCCTGGCCGCGCACCGCCGCGCGGACCTGCGGGTGCCCGCATCGGACAGTGACGCCGATATCTGGGAGTTCATCAAGCGCGAGTGCCAGACGCTGTACCACCCGACCAGCACCTGCGCTATCGGCTCGGTGGTCGACCCGCAGCTGCGGGTGCTCGGCCTGGAGGCGCTGCGCGTGGTGGACGCCTCGGTCATGCCCACCGTGATCAGCGGCAACACCAACGCGCCGACCATCATGATCGCGGAAAGGGCAGCCGACCTGATCAAGTCAGGCTGAGCCTCGACGGGGGGGTAGCACGACTTCGCGCTTGGTGGCTAGCCACCTTGCTGATCCGGGCCAGCGCGGCAGAGACTTCTCGCAGATGCCTGGACCGGGAGGTTGGCGTGAGGGCTGTTGCCTTGGTGCTCCGGGTGCGGCTGCGGCAGCACTGGAAGTCCTGGCTGGCCCTGGCCGCGCTGGTAGCGCTGGTGAGCGGGTTCGTGATGGCCGCGGCGGTGACCGCCCGGCGGACCGCGGCTGCGTTGCCCGATTTCACCGCCCGGCACGGTTACGACGCCCTTGTCTATAGCAACCACCCGCTGCCGGAACTGACCCGCTTTCCTCAGGTAGCCCGGGTGACAACGGTCCTTGCCCCGTTCAGCTTCGCGGGCCGCTGCGTGTCCTGCCGCACCCAGATCGATCCTGCCGCCACCTTCTCGGTCTTCGAAGTCCCGCCGGCCAGCCTGTCCCGGGTGGTCAAATTGCTCTCGGGGCGGATGCCGGACCAGTCCAACCCCGACGAGGTGCTGGCCTCCTACACGCTGGCCAGCGATAACGGCGTGCACATCGGCTCGGTGATCCGGGTACTGACGCCGACCCCGGCGCAGGTGAAGCTGGCGCAGAAGGTGGGCGCGTCCAAGGTCAACATCGCGGCGGTCTCGCGGCGCAGCCTGCGAGTGGTGGGACTGGTGGTGGCCGAGAACGAGTTCCCCGCCGGGACCGGAAGCCGCTACGACCTGTTCACGACGAAGGCGTATGCCGCGGCGGTGAATCCCCGTACACAGGTATTTCCGTTCTACTACGTGCAACTCCGGCGCGGCGCGGCCGACCTGCCCGCCTTCGAAAGCCAGCTCCGCCCGCTGGGTTCTGGCGCCGACGCCCTGGATGTCGACGCCGCCGCGGTGCAGCGCGCGATCAGGCCGCAGGCTGTGGGCTGGTGGGTGCTGGCGGGCCTGGTCGCGCTGGCCGGGCTGGCTGTCATCGGGCAGGCCGCCGCCCGGCAGTTCGTCACCGATCAGGATGATCATCAGGCGCTGTCCGCGGTCGGGCTGCGGGTACCGCAGTTCGTCGCGGTTGGCCTGGCCCGCGCGGCCATCATCGGCGCAGCTGGCGCGGCCGGGGCCGTGGCGCTGGCCACGCTGCTTTCCCCGCTGACCCCGGTGGGCGAGGCCCGGCTAGCCGCCAGCTCGGCGGGCACCGTGGTCTTTGATCCGCTGGTCACGGTGATCGGCGCGCTGGCCACGGTGGCCACGGTTGTGGCGCTGTCGGCGTGGCCGGCCGTGCGCGATGCGCGGCTGCTGCGTGGCGCCCCGCCGCGGCGGGCGGTGCCGGCGGCGCTGGTCCGGGCCGTGGCCTGGATCGGCGCGCCGCCGAGCGCGCTGATCGGGATCCGGTACGCGCTGGAGCGGGGCCGGGGGCGGCAGCCGGTTCCGGTGGGGACCGCGCTGCTCGGCATGGTGCTGGCGGTCGCCGCGCTGTGCGCGACGGCCGTGTTCGGCGCCAGCCTGACCCGGCTCATCTCCTCGCCAGCCCTGTACGGCGTGCCGTTCCAGGCGGAATTCACCAATGAAGGGGCCGGAATCGGGTCCGCCATCACCGGGCCAGTGCTGGCCAGCCTGCGCCGGGACCGGGAGATCGCCCGGATCACCGTGGCGACCACCGCCGATATCGACGTCAATGGCCATCAGGTCCGGTTGCTCGCGGCGACCGCCATCCGCGGTCCGGCGCTGATCTCGGTGGTGGACGGCCGGCCGCCGGAAGGTGACCACGAGATCATGCTGGGCGCCGCGACCATGCGCAGTGTCGGCGCACAGCCGGGCGGACTGGTCCGGGTGGTCGTCACCGACCCGGGCGGCGCCCGGCACAAGGCTCAGTTCCGCGTCGTCGGCCGCGGGGCGTTCCCGCCGAGCTTCGGCACCGGCGGGCTGGGCAGCGGGGCCGCCATAACCCTGAGCGCGCTGACAAATACACAATGCCCGCCCGGCCCCGGCCGGCCCGCCTGCCAGCGCCACGTACAGCGGGGCACCATCTATTCGGTACTCGCCCGCGCCGCTCCGGGGCAGGCCGCCGCGGCGGCGCTGGCCCGGCATGTCAGCAAATACCCTCAGTTCGCAGGTCAGGAGCAGGAGCCGATCGAACTGGTCAATTTCGGTCAGTCGGTGAACTTCCCGCTGCTGTTCGGCGGGATGCTGGCGCTGTTCGGGGCGGCGACGATGCTGCACCTGCTGCTGGTCAGCGTTTCCCGCCGACGGACCGAGGCTGGCTTGCTGAAAGTGCTCGGATTCGTCCGGTATCAGGTCGCGGCGGTAGTCAGCTGGCAGGCCACTGCGGTGACCCTGGTCGGGATCGTGGCCGGAGTGCCGCTGGGGATCGCGGCCGGCAAAGTGCTCTGGCGGGTATTTGCCACGAACTTCGGAGTGGTGCCGCTAACAGTGGTGGACGTGCTCCTTGTCGCCCTGCTCGCCGTCGGGGTGCTCGTCGCAGTCAACGTGCTCGCCTTCTTCCCCGCCCTGCTGGCCGCGCGATCACGCCCCGCTCAGCTGCTGCGGGCCGAGTAACGATATCCGCTGGCCGGCTTATGGCTCCAGGGCGGCGCGGGCCAGGTCGCGGAACTCATCATCGGGGATGCCGGCTGCGTCTTCAGGCCGCAACTGGATGGTCCCCTTGCTGGTCTTGAGCTCGGGGTGGCGGGCGGTGAAGCCGACCTCGCGGTCTTGCTGCCAGCCGTAGATCGACACGCCGTGTTTCCAGACGCCGACGTAGAGGCGGCGGCGGCCAGCCCGGTAGGTGGGAATCTGGTAGGAGAGCACCACGGCCGCGTCGGGGCGCACTTCGAGTATCAACCGGTGGAGCCGGTCGAACAGGGGGCGGTGCTCGGGGATGATGGCGTCGATGTAACCCTGCACTGCCTGGTCCACTTGGACGCCACGACGGCCGTGGGTGCGCCCGCGGCTGTCAGCGGTGTTGGGCATGGCACTGTCCTGTCGTTGTGGCGCTTTACCTACAGTGACTGTTGCCGCCGCCGGATTCCACCGCGCGAGCAGGTCCGGGCATCACAGCCTGCAATGTCTCTGCCCAGGTCCGCCATCCCGCTAGGATTGGCTCTCGTGCGGCTCGTTATCGCCCGGTGCAGCGTGGACTACGCGGGACGCCTCAACGCCCATCTCCCGTCCGCTCTCCGGCTGCTCATCGTCAAGGCCGACGGCTCTGTCCTGGTGCATTCGGACGGCGGCAGTTACAAGCCGCTGAACTGGATGTCGCCGCCGTGCAAGCTAGCCGTGACGCCGGGCCGCTGGGTGGTCACCGGCAAGGCCGGCGAGACCCTCACCGTCGAGCTTGAGGAAATCATCAGCGACAGCTCGTTCGAGCTCGGCACCGATCCCGGCCTGGTTAAGGACGGCGTGGAGTCGCACCTGCAGGAACTGCTCGCCGCGCAGCTGACCGTGCTGGGCGACGGCTGGCGGCTGGTCCGCCGGGAGTTCCCGACCCCGATCGGGCCGGTCGACCTGATGTGCCGGGACGCCGGCGGCGTCAGCGTGGCGATCGAGGTCAAGCGCCGCGGCGAGATCGACGGCGTGGAGCAGCTCACCCGCTACCTGGAACTGCTGAACCGCGATCCGCTGCTGGCGCCCGTGCAGGGCGTGTTCGCCGCGCAGGAGATCAAGCCGCAGGCCCGGGTACTGGCTGCGGACCGGGGCATCCGCTGCGTCACCCTCGACTACGAGCTGATGCGTGGCGCCGACGATGCCTCGCTCCGGCTGTTCTGAGCAAGCAGCCCGGTCCCATCCGCGCTGCGGAGATCAGCCCGGGTAGTGCTGGATCTCCGCGTGATGCCCGGGCGTCCCGGCAAACTTGGCATCGTCGGTCAGCAGGGGCAACGCAAGCCGCTCAGCCAGAGCCACGTACATCGCGTCGCAGGCGGAGAAGTTATGCCTCAACTCGAAGACGCGAACCTGCATCGGCTGCATCGGATGGCGCACGATCCGCAGTCCCGCATAGTCGGCGAGCATGAGCTCCGCCCGGCCAGGAGCGATGCGGACGTTCGGCTTCGTAGTGATCGTCAAGCCTCGAACGACGCTGGACACTTCCGCATCTATCAGCGCCGGAGCGTGCACGGTCTGCGCCAGGCGCTGGCGGAGCAGATCGTCGCCGGGCAGGTTAGAAAGCAGCCGGATGATGATCGAGCAGTCAGCGACCAGCGTCACTGGCGACGTCCCGTACAAAGGACCGTAGATCATCAATCGTGTAACTGACCGGATCGCGCGCCGCGATGCCCGCCATCACTTCCTCGACCGGTGGCATCGATGCCTCCCGCGTCAGCAGATCACGCAGGTACGCGGCAAGGGACTGGCCGCGCGACTCCGCCCGGGCCTTGAGCGTGTCGATTACCTCTTCGGGAAGATCGCGTACCTGCACTACTGTGGTGCTCATGCCCCCAGGATAACCCACTTGCATGCGCGATGCATGCATGGGCCAGCACCGTGCAGTAGGCCCCGGCGTCAGCGGAAATCATCGGCGTGATCTGCGGCCCACTGGCCGAAGCTGCGGGCAGGCGTGCCGGTGAGCTCCTGAACTGTGGTGGTCAGGATCTCCGGCTTGCGCACGAATTCGGCCCAGGTGTTCAGGGCCGAGTCAGCGAACGCGGCGTCGCCGAACACCGCGACGAGCTTCTTACGCGCGGCGCGCCCGCCTGCGACCAGTCTGTGGGCCTGACTGAACGCCAGGGGCTAAATCCGGGTTGAGGTCAAGGCGGGTCAGCGGGGCAGCAGATGGGCGTTGACGGCGCGGGCGGTGGCGGCAAGCTCGGGGATCTCGATGACCGTGACCCCGGCTGCGCGCAGCCGGGCTGCGCCGCCGCCCTCGACGAACACCGGCGGCTCCAGCCAGGCGATGACGACCCGGCGCAGGCCGGCCTCGATGATGAGCTCGGCACACGGCCGCGGCCTCGAGGCGCGGGCGGCGCACGGCTCCAGCGAGCTGTACAGGGTGGCGCGGGCCAGCCGCCGGGCAGCACCGGCCGACGCGGCCCTGGCCAGGGCAACTTCCTCAGCGTGATCATGGGGATCCCGCTCGCGGGAGAATCCGGTCGCGATGACCGCACCGTCCGCGCCGACTAGGATCGCGCCGACGGAGAACGCAGACTCCGACGGCGGGCAGCGCCTGGACAGCTCGATGGCTTCGGCCAGCCAATGACGATCGGCGCCTGGCTTCCAGGGCTCGTTCTGCCCGGAAGCCGATTTTGGCGCGGCGCCAGGCCTGGCGCCAGCGCCGGCCTGGCCGCCCTGCCTGGTGCCTGTCATCGGGCCGCTCCTGTTCCCGGTCGCCGCTGGGCTTGTCGCATCCCAACGGTATCTGCCGCGCCATACCCGGTGATTTACTTCATGCGACGGCCTTAATTGACTCGATGACGGTGAGGGCAATGGCGACGACCTGGACACACGAGCCGGCGAGGTCCGTGGCGACGTTCGACACGCTCAATCCCGCGACGTCCGAGGTCATCGCGACATTCGGTGTCTGCGGCGAGCATGAGATCCAGGCGGCGGTCGGCCGCGCCCGCCCGGCGGCTGCCTGGTGGGCCGGATTGCCGGCGAAAGACCGGCGGCTCAGGCTGCTGGCCTGGAAGTCACATATCACCAGGTACATGGCCCGGCTGGCCGAGCTAGTGCACACCGAGACCGGCAAGCCGCTGGCCGACGCCCAGCTGGAGATCCTGCTCGCGATCGTGCATATCGACTGGGCCGCCAGGAACGCGCACAAGGTGCTACGCCCGCGGCGGGTCCGCAGCGGGCTTATCGCCATCAACCAGGCCTCGACGCTGGAGTACCAGCCGCTCGGCGTCATCGGCGTCATCGGCCCGTGGAATTACCCGGTCTTCACCCCGATGGGATCGATCGTGTACGCGCTGGCGGCCGGGAACGCGGTCGTGTTCAAGCCCAGCGAGCTCACCCCGGCGGTGGGCGGCTGGCTGGTCAGCTCGTTCGCCGAGGTGGTGCCGGAGCAGCCGGTCCTGCAGCTGGTCACCGGCGCCGATGTGACCGGCGACATCCTGGCCAGGAGCAACGTCAGCAAGATCGCCTTCACCGGCTCGGCGGCCACGGCCAGGAAGGTCATGGCCGCCTGCGCGCAGAACCTCACCCCGATGGTCGCCGAGTGCGGCGGCAAGGATGCCTTCATCGTCGGGGACGACGCGGATCTCGACGCCGCGGCGGACGCCGCTGCCTGGGGGGCGCTCTCCAACGCCGGGCAGACCTGCGTCGGGGTGGAGCGCGTGTACGTGGCCGATGCCGTCTACCACACGTTCCTGGAGAAGCTCACCGAACGGGTAGCCGGGCTGCGTCCCGGCGATGACCGCGAGGCCGACTACGGGCCGATGACGATGCCCGGCCAGATCGATGTCATCGAGAATCACATCGCGGACGCGCTCTCCCGGGGCGGCCGGCCGATCGTCGGCGGCATGGCCAGCATCCGGCGGCCGTTCGTCGGCCCGGTCATCCTCGCCGACGTGCCGGAGGAAAGCAGCGCGGTGACCGACGAGACGTTCGGCCCTACCGTCACCGTCACGAAGGTGGCCGACCTGGCCGAGGGGGTCCGGCTGGCCAACGGCGGCCAGTACGGCCTGGGCGGCACGGTCTTCGCCGGCAACAGGAAGCGGGCGATGGCTGCCGCCAGGGCGCTGCGCAGCGGCATGACGGCAGTCAACTCGGTCGTCGCGTACGCCAGCGTCCCGGCGCTGCCGTTCGGGGGGTCCGGCGATTCCGGCTTCGGCCGGATCCACGGCGCCGACGGGCTGCGGGAGTTCTCCCGGCCCAAGGCCATCACCCGGCAGCGGATGAAGCCGCTGGCGAACCTGACCTCGTTCAGCCGGACCGAACAGGATATGAAGAAAGTCCTCAGCCTGGTGACCGTCCTGCACGGAAAGCGCTACAAGAAATAACCTCGGCCGGCTGACGCCGCTGGCGTCCGGCGGGCCGGGTAACCAGGTCCAGGGCAAGCCCGGTGCCGGGGTCAGCGGGCTCATCGCGGCGTTCTGTCCGCGGGGCGGCGCGGACGATCAGCCGGTAAAGAAGGCCTGGTAACGCTGTAGGCAACGGCCGCCCGCCCGCTTCGCCGTCAACGCCGCGCGATGTAGCGGTCGTTACCCGGGCGGTGGCGGCGTCCCGGCGGACCGCCGCCGGCGATGCCTGATCTCCTCGACCGTGATGAGGACGGCCGGCGCAAGGAAGATGACGGTCAGCGTCAAGGGCACGGCGAACCACCAGGAGGACTCGACCGGGATACCCGGCAGCTCGGCGTAACCGGGCTGCCGCGGGTCAACCAGCACGCTGATCTTGGCGCCCTGGCTGAACCGCTGGAAGTCGCGGGCCGGATCGTGGGCGACGGTCCGCGACGCCGGGCCGGCGGGCACGGCCAGCGCCACGTCGTAGTCGTAGGTCGTCCACGAATCGTGGCTCGTGCCGTGATTCACCGGGCGCACGGCCTCGACGGTGGCGCTGCGCGCCAGCCCGTGCCGCTGGGTGTAGGACGACAGGGCAGCCTGCGAATGCAGCTGGAAGGCCACCACCGTCAGCGTGACGCCCGCGCCGACAATGATCACGATCCCCGCGATCCGGGTCACCGGGCTGTTGCGCGGATGCCGCCCGGGCACCTGGCGCACGGCGGACGGCGCCGCCTGGCCGCCTGAGCGCGCCGCCCGCCCGCCTGAGCCGGCCGTCCCGGCGGCCGGGCCGGCGGTGCGGGCGGCCGGGCCGGCGGTGCGGGCGGCCGGGCCGGCGGTGCGGAGCCGGTGCTCAAGGCGTATTGCCACCCGGACCAGCACGACCGCGCCGACCGCGAACGCGGCGGCAGCCCCGATCAGGACCGCGGCCGGAATGCTGTGCCCGCTGCCGAGGGCGGAGACCTCCGTGGCGCAGCCAACGAAGCAGGCAGTGGCGGCCAGCAGGGCAGCGACCGCGCCCAGGACCGTCCACGGGCCAGGCTCCCGCCGCTGCGGCGATGTCTCCCCGCTCATCAGCGCGGCCCCTCCCCCGGCGAGGACCGCAACCGGGCGGCGCCGATGTCACAACAAGTTCCCTGCAGGCCGGCCAGCATACCGAGCCGCAAGCGGCCGCCGGCGCCGGGCATCTGTCGCTGGCAGCTGGCGCTGCCGGAGCCGGGCAGCTGGCCCTGGCGGCCTGAGCCGGTTCGCCGCGGAACAGGTACTTTGGGCAGGTGACCACGGCGATCGCGCAGTTCATGCGAGAGCTGGAGCGGGTATGGGACGAGCACAGGGAAGCGTCGATCGTGCGGCGCGACCTGGCCGCGTCACTGGCGCAGCTGGCGGCCGAGCCGTCGGTCCGGCACCTCCCGGCCATGACCGGCGCCGCCGGGCGGCGAGGCGTCGAGCGGTTCTATGCCGAGGAGTTCCTTCCCCATCTGCCCGGTGACCTGGTTCTTGCCAGGATGTCCCGGACCGTGGACCGGTTCCGACTAGTCGATGAGATGACGGTGTCGTTCACGCACGACCGGGAGCTGCCCTGGCTGCTGCCCGGCGTCAGCCCGGCGGGCCGGCGGGCTGAGGTGCTGGCCATCGCCATCGTTGGCTTCGAGCGCGGCCGGATCCGCTCGCAGCGGATCCACTGGGACCACGCCACGCTGGCCCGCCAGCTCGGCATCCCCGGTCCCGCGGCGGCCGACACCAGCGCGGCTGGTGCCACGGATACGGCCCAGGCCGGCCGGATGTGGCATGCGCAAGCGCAGCACGGCGAGCCCGAGCAGCGCGAAGGCGGCGGTCCAGGCGACTGACAGGGCGATCATGCCGATCAGGGCCTGGTGGTGGAATGCTCCGGCGGCGGCGACCTGAGTGGGCGCGTAGGCGGGGAAAAATTCCAGGATGGCCTTGTTGGCCAGCGGGTTGTCCACCGGGTCCTGCAAGAAGGTGTCCAGCAGGGCGATCATGATGATCAGGAAGAAGCCTTCCAGGTCGCCGCGGACCAGGACGCCGATGAGCAGGCCCAGGGTGGCGTAAGTGATGGCAGCCAGGACGAACGCCAGCGCGATGGCCCACAGCCCGGCAGGTCGCCAGAACGCGAGCAGGACAAGCGCGGCGTAGCAGCCGACCACGATCGCCACCGTGACGGCCGCAGCCGTCTTCGCGGCGATCAGCGCGCCAGGCCCGTAACCGGACAGCACCAGGCGCCGGTCGAAGGGCATGGCCCGGCGGGTCGCGGTCAGCACCACGAACCCGGCGATGATGGTGATGGTGTTGAGGCCGGCGCTGATCAGGCTGAGGTTGTGCCCGTCGACGAGCAGCGTGGTGCCGGTGGCGCGCAGCCGGAAGCCCACGCTGGCGTGCGGGATCATCGCCCCGATCAGCAGATACCAGACGGGCACGAAAACGACGAGCAGCACCGCGGCCAGCCGGTTACGGGCGTGCCCGGCCAGGCTGTGCCGGATGGCCACCTCAAGCTGCTGGTTCATGGCTGGCGATCTCCTCGGTGATCTGCCCGTCGCGCAGGTCGCAGATCCTGTCGAAGCGCTTGTCCTCGAAGACCAGGTGGGTGATGACGACCGTCGCGGTACCTGCCTCCCGCAGTTCGTCGGCGAGATCCCAGAAGGCGAGGTAAGTCTCCCAGTCGAATCCCTGGTAAGGCTCGTCGAGCAGGAGCACCACCGGATCGTGCAGCAGAGCCAGGGTCAGGCTGAGTTTCTGCCTCGTCCCGCCGGACAAGGTGCCGACCGGCTCACTGCGGAAACGTGCGTAGCCAAGCCGGCCGATCAGCTCCTCAGCCCGGTCCAATGACGCGATTCCGTAGGCGACCTGGAAATAGCGCAGGTGCTGGTCCACGGTTAGTGCCTCGTCGAGTACGACGGCCTGCGGGCAGTACCCGATACGGCCCCGGATCGTGACGCGGCCGGCGTCCGGGCGCAGGTCGCCGGCGAGGATACGGAGCAAGGTGGACTTCCCGCTGCCGTTCTCGCCGACAACCGCGACCAGCTCACCGGCGCCGATGTCGAGGTCGACTCCGGTCAGCACCTGATGGCGGCGGAATGCCTTGCGGATCCCGTGTGCCGAAAGCACGCTCACGGCTCCTCCTTACTCACCTACTGCCAGCATTCCGGTCACAGTGAGCGCTTTGCCAGGACGGTGCCTGGCCTCTTCAGGGTGTGCCTACCATCACCAGTCAGCGGGAGGCCTGCTCACCGGCAGCCACTCGCGGCATATCCGGCCAGCTATCAGCCCGGCCTGGGTCGCCGAGCGTTCCCGCTGCCATGCCTCCGGCACCGCCAGCATCGCCGGCGGCGACGCTGATCGAGCCGGCGATGGTCGTACCGCTGCCGGGCCGCGCGGATATCTCGAGCGCACCGCCGAGCGCGGCAAGGCGGTCGCTCATGTTCTGCAGGCCTGATCCCGGCGGCCGGACGGAAGGGTCGAATCCGGGCCCGTCGTCAGCGACCGAAAAGGACAGTTCCCCGTTCGCCTCAGCGAGCCGGAGCCGTACCGCCGAGCCCGGCGCGTGTTTGACTGCGTTCTGGATGGCTTCGACGCAGCAGAAGTAGACGGCGGTCTCGATCTCCTCGGCGTACCGGCCCACACCGTCGGCGGACAGTTCGGCCGGCAGCGCGGCCTTCATGGCCAGCGCGCCGATCGCGGCCGCGAGTCCTTGGTCGGCCAGCAGCGGCGGGTAGATACCGTGCGCCAGCTCGCGCAGCGTCGTCAGCGCCTGCTTGGTCTCCGCCTTGAGCTGACCAAGCAGTTCGCGTTCCAGCTGCTCGTCGCGGCCAGCCATGGACTCGGCCTGCGCTAGCTTCGACACGATGCCGAGCAGGTGCTGCTGTGCCCCGTCGTGAATGTCGCGCTCGATCCGCCGCCGCTCAGTGTCCTGCGCAGCGACGATGCGCTGCCGCGAGGCTTGCAGCTCGTCCAGCCGGGCGATCAGCTGCTGCGTCAGGCCGATATTGCGCAGGACCAGGCCAGCCTGGGCGGCGAGATCGGCCAGCAGCTTCTCCTCCGTCGGGGTCAGCGCCTCTCCGGAGCGCTTCGAAACGGAAAGCGCGCCCAGTATCTCGCCGTCATGGCTGACTAGCGCCAGTCGCTCGGTGTCGCTGACGGCTGGCGTGCCGCCGTCGTCGCGCAGCTGCACACGGTCGGCCCGCTCGGCGCCGGCCGGCCAGCACGCGCCCATCCGCAGCCAGGATCCGTCCGTCAGCCAGACATCGGCCCGCTCTGCGCCGGTTCCCTCGGCCAGGATCCTGGCCATCCGTGGTAGCACGTCCTCATTCGCGTAGCTGTCGCCCATCCGCCCGGCGAACTCACTCAGCGCCTGGTAAGGGGAAGCCCGGCGACCGTAGACCAGCCGGCTGGCCAGCCGCTGGGCCCGCTCCCGGACGGGCTGGAACGCGATGGCGACTACGGCAGTGGCCAGGATGGCCAGTCCCAGGTCCGGGCCCGACCCGGGACCCGCCAGCGACCCGGACGCGAGCGAGCCGAGCCCGGCCACGATGGCGACATAGACCACGGTTATGAAGGCCGCCATCGCGGCGTAGACAATCGTTCCCCGGATCACGATGTCGATGTCGTACAGACGGTATTTCATGATCGCGATGCCGGTCGCGATCGGCACCAGCGGGCCGAACACGATGAAGCCTGTCAGCGGGTTGTTAGATGCGAAACCGAAGATCAGCAGCGTCGAGGCGGTGACCAGACCCGCATACGCGAACCACTTGATCTGGTGCCGCTCGTCCGCCGAGGAGCGACGGTAGCGCCAGATGCAGCCGATCGCGGCCGCCAAGACCACCGGGACCAGCGCGGTCTGCAGCGATTGCAGCACGGAATTCGCCAAGCCAGCCGGAATCAGCCGCACCGGTGCCTGCACGGCCGAGCCCTGTGCCCGCAGTGCGGCGCCCGACCCGGCAGCGATCAGGATCAGCAACGCCTCGGCAACGACGATGGCCCACGCCAGCGGACGCCAGCGGGCCGACGGCAGCTTGCCGTCAGGGAAAATGAGAAGCACGAGCGGGAAGACGAAAAATAGCTCGCCGGCGATCGCGCCGAGCCAGCCGATCCAGGCCGCGGCGGGCAGGTGCGGGCTGACAGTGGTCGCATACCTGGCGTAACTCGCCGTCGCGACCGCGACGGCGAACGCGAGCGCCTCGGTCAGGAACAGCCAGCCGATCGGGTTACCCGGGCGGCGAGCGGCCACCAGCCAGCCCACGACTGCGAAAGCGAGCAGCACCGGCGTGAACTCAAAGGCGTCACGCAACGTTCCGGCAGCCACGCCGAACCCCGCGCCAGCCGACAGCGCCGCCACGGTGAATACCAGCAGACCCGCGGCGAGCCGCGAGGCCGGGACGCGGGTCACGCGGCCGTCTCAACCGGCACCGCGGGCAGCCGACCGCGGATCACCGTGCCCTCGCCCGGCGCGGTGCTGACCTTGAGCGTGCCGCCGCGCGTCCCCACCCGGTCCGCGATGCCCTGCAGGCCAGAGCCGAAGGCGCGGGCGCCCAGGTCAAAACCGACGCCGTCGTCGGAAACTTCGAATTCCAGGTCGTCGCCATCGATTCCGAGGCGGACTAGCACGCCGTCGGCACCTGAATACTTCGCAACGTTCTGCAAGGCCTCGAGCACGCAGAAGTAGACGGCGGCCTCGACGTCCTGCGGATAACGCCCGATGCCGTCGGCATCCAGCACTGCCGGTACTGGTGATCTGGCTGCCTGTGCTCGCAGCGCGGGGATCAGGCCCTCGCCGACGAGCAGCGGCGGGTAGATCCCGCGGGCCAGGTCCCGCAGTTCCTCCACCGCGGTGCTGGCCTCCTCGCGCAGCTCGGCCAGCATCTCCCGCTCGCCCGCGCTATCTTCGCCGATCATGGACTCGGTCAGGGAGAGCTTGATAGCCAGCGCGACCAGCTGCTGCTGCGCGCCATCGTGGATGTTCCGCTCGATCCGGCGGCGCTCGGCATCCTGGGCCGCCACCAGGCGCTGCCGGGATGCCTGGATCTCCGCCAGCCTGGCTGATAGCTGCTCCCACAGTCCGACGTTGCGCAGCACCAGCCCGACCTGCCCGGCCAGGTCGCTGAGCAGCCTGGCCTCGGTCGGCGTCAGCGCCTCGCCCGGGCGCTTGGTGACCGACAGGGCGCCAAGGACCTCGCCCTGATGCTGGACCGGCAGGATCGTGTCTGTCCCCGGGCTGGCGAGCTGCCCGGCTGCGGCTGGCGCGGGCATGATCGGCAGCGGCGGCGCGTCCCGCGGCCAGCTGGCACCGTCCCGGAACTCGCTGCCGCTGGCAAGCCAGACGTCGGCCCGGACCGCGGCCGTCCCCTCAGCCAGGATCCTGGCCATCCGCGGTAGTAGATCCTCGGTGGCATAGGTGCCGGCCATCCGTCCGGCGAACTCGGCAAGCACCTCGTACGGAGTGGCCCGCTTGCCGTAGACCAGCCGGTTGGCCAGGTGCTGGACTCGTTCACGGACCGGCTGGAACGCGACGGCAACGACGGCTGTGGCCACGATCGACAAGACAAGACTCGGCTGCGCGCTGTGCTGCGCGGCGAACGAGCCGATGCCGACCACAATCGCCACGTACACGCTGGTGATGAAGGCAGCCAGCGAGCCGTAGACCAGAGTCTTGTTGATCACGACTTCGATGTCGTACAGGTGGTAGCGCAGCACAGCGATGCCGACCGCAATGGGGACGAGCGCCACCGCGCCGCTGCTCGTCGCGTTCTGGATATTGTTCGACAGGGCCGTGGCGCCCATGATCTGCCCGATCACCACTTCCGCCAGCAGCGCGACCACGATCAGCGCGCTCGCGTAGACCAGCCATTTCAGCTGCTCTCGCTCGACCAGCTGGGCCCGCCGGTACCGGGCCAGCAGCGAGACGATGGCGGCCAGGCCGCACGCCAGCGTCAGCACGGAGCCGCCACTGGCCATCACCCGGAAGACCGCACCGGCCGGGCCGGTCACACCGATCGGATTGGGCATTCCGGCCGGATCGGCGCTCAGTATCGTCGGGGCGAACGCGTTGCCGAGTACCCACCCAGCCAGCCCGGCCGCGGCTACCCACGCCACCGGCCGCCAGCGGCGTGAGGGAAGCGTTCCCGTGGGGAACAGCAGCAAGACGAACACGGTGAGCCCCAGGCCGAATAGCCACATCCAGCTCAGCCAGTTCGCCAGGGTGAGTGTCTGCGGAAAGTGCGCGAGCAGCAGGCCGACCGCCCCGAATGCGTAGCACATCCCGATCGCCGACAGCAGCCAGCCGATGGGATTGCCCGGGCGCTTCCATGCCAGCAGGGCGCCCATGGTCGCGAAACTCCCGATGAACGCGACGGCCAGCACGCCGCTCGCTGTGCCGCCCTGAAAATTGATCAGGCTCGTCGGGAGCGGGTGCAGCCTGTCATAGGTCAGGGCAGTCGCCGTCGCTGCCACTGAGAACGTCCAGCCGGACCAGGCGTACCAGAAATCGCGCCGTCGCGGCCGGGGGGAATCACCCGCTCCTGCCCGCCCCGGCTCCGGTCCCGGATAGCCTGCGGGTCGATCACTGCGGCGGCCCACTGGCCCTCCTTCCGGGCGCAGGCCCGGTCAACGCTCCTGGCAGGTCATTATTCGCATAGCGCGGCAGGATCGGGAATGGTGCGAGCATGCTGAGCAGAGGGATGCCAATACCACCCCTGGGTTCGGGCGACTGCCAGCACGCTGCCCCGCGACCTGCGCGGCCAGGAAGAAGATACCTGGCGAGCGGCCATGCCCGCCCCGGTCACGGCTTTTGCGGCAGCCAGCTGGCCCCGCACCGACACCATCGCTGGGCGGCGGAGGCCCCGGTCAGGATGGGGCCGGGACGGGCAGTGCGAGGTCGGCGGGATCCAGGCCGGCCAGCGGCGCGCGGCCGCTGATCAGGTCGGCTGCCCGCTCGGCAATGGCGATCGTCGGCGCGTTGGTATTGCCCCTGGGCACCACCGGCATCACCGACGCGTCCACGACGCGCAGCCCGTCGACGCCGCGGACGCGAAGCTCGGTATCGACGACGCTGGTGAGCCGGCTGGCCGCGAGCCGGGAGTCGCCGCTCATCGCGCAGGTGCCGACCGGGTGGTAGATCGTGCTGATGTCGCGCCGCACGAACTCGCGGAGCCCGGCCTCGGTGGTGACGTCCGGCCCGGGCGCCAGCTCCGCCGTGCAGATCCTCGCCATCGGCGGCGCCGCGGCGATCTCCCGCGCCATCGCGATCCCGGCGATCAGCGGCTCGATGTCGGCGCCGTCGGAGAGGTAAGCCGGGTCGATGGCTGGCTTATGCCTGGGGTCGGCGCTGCGGAGCCGGATCCGGCCGCGGCTGCCGACGGCCACCAGGGTGATCAGCATGGACAGGGCGCGGATCGACGGATCGGCCAGGCCGAAGTTCTGGTACGGCGTCGGGAGCACGTGCCACTGCAGGTCAGGTGCCGGGAGCGACGGGTCCGTGCGGCTGAATCCGCCGGCCTCCGCGACATTCGTGGTCAGCGGGCCGGAATGCATCATCCGCCAGCGGGCCAGGTTCCTCGGGCCCGCCTTCTCCCAGAGCCCGGTCGTTTTCGGGGTATGCCACATCGCCGTCACCATGGGGTGATCGGACAGGTTGGCGCCCACGCCGGGGCTGTCCGCGATCACGCCGATGCCGTGGGAGGCCAGGTGGTCGGCCGGGCCGACGCCGGACAGCATGAGCAGCTGCGGGCTGCCGATCGCGCCCGCGCAGAGGATGACCTCGCTTTCCGCCCTGGCTATCTCCTCGGCGCCGCGCAGCAGGTACCGGACACCGACCGCCCGGCCGGCCTCGATCGCCACCCCGGTGACCAGCGCGTCGGTCTGCACCGTGAGGTTCGGCCGCCCGGCGGCCGGATGCAGGAACGCGTCGGCGGCCGACCAGCGGCGGCCAGCCCGCTGGGTGAGCTGGTAGAACCCGGCACCATCCTGGCGTGCCCCGTTAAAGTCGTCGTTGATCTCCATGCCCCACTGCCTGGCTGCGTCGACGAACGCCGCCGTCAGCGGGGACTTGTATTTCGGGTCCTGCACCGACAGCGGACCGTCGGCAGCGTGATAGGCGGACGCGCCGCGTGAGTTGCCCTCCGAGCGGAGGAAGTACGGCAGCAGGTCGGTGTAGCCCCAGCCATCGCAGCCGTAATCGTCGCGCCAGGTGTCGTAGTCATGCCGGCTGCCCCGGATGTAGATCATCGCGTTGATGGAGGACGAGCCGCCCAGGGTCCGGCCGCGGGGCCAGTAGATGGCCCGGCCGGCCGCGCGCTCCTGCGGCACCGTCACGTAGTCCCAGTCGTAGGTGCTCTTGAATAGCAGGTTCAGCGCGGCCGGGATATGTATCTCGTCGGCGTCATCCGGCGGCCCGGCCTCCAGCAGCAGCACCCGGGTCGACGGGTTCTCGGTAAGACGCGCCGCGAGGACGCAGCCGGCACTGCCGGCGCCAACGATGACGTAGTCGTACACGCGGCCTCCCGAACGCAGTTCGGACGTCGAGAGATTACCGTACTCACCGGCAGCGGGCAGGAAGCTTGCCGTGATCATGCGAGGTATTCGGCTGCCGCCCGGACTGCTGCCAGGACTCAGCTGAACGGGCAAGATCCGGGCCGGCCTGACACCGCCGGCGAGTGCCAGGGAGGCCATCAAAGATCTTAAGCCGGCCTCGCCGCGCTACGGTGGAGCCATGGCAGGCGACCGAAGCGAAACCCCGGTAGTTCTCTCCCGGATCTACACCCGTACCGGCGACGACGGGACCACCGGGCTCGGCGACGCGAGCCGCGCCGCGAAGACTGACCCGCGGCTGGCCGCTTACGCCGACGTCGACGAGGCCAACTCAGCGATCGGGGTCGCCGTCACGCTGGGCGGGCTTCCTGATGCCATCACCACGCTGCTGATCCGCATCCAGAACGAGCTTTTCGATGTCGGTGCCGACCTGTGCACGCCGGTGACGGAGAATCCCGCCTACCCGCCGCTGCGGATCACCGACAGCTACGTGACCGCGCTTGAGCAGGCGTGTGACGCCCACAACGAGGGGCTGCCCGTGCTGCGCAGCTTCGTGCTGCCGGGCGGGACCGCCGGCGCGGCGCTGCTGCACGCTGCCCGGACGATCGTGCGGCGGGCGGAGCGGAGCACGTGGGCGGCCATCGACGCGCACGGCGACTCGGTGCACGCGCTGCCAGCCCGGTATCTCAACAGGCTTTCCGACCTGCTTTTCATCCTGGCCCGCCAGGCCAACGAGCCGGCCGGCGATCT
This sequence comes from uncultured Actinomycetes bacterium, assembly GCA_963707065.1. Taxonomy (GTDB): domain Bacteria; phylum Actinomycetota; class Actinomycetes; order Streptosporangiales; family Streptosporangiaceae; genus Palsa-506. The sequence goes on along the minus strand of CAVPPJ010000005.1, from coordinate 54,040 downwards.
GCTCTGGAAGCCGGGCGGGGAACGTTAGGGCGCGCCGCGGCCGGGCTGCCTGCCGACAGCCGCCGGCCCGCCTCGACCCGGGCGGCAGGCCGGGTTAACGCGGGCTGTTGCCGCGCCCCGGCGGCGCGGATTCCAGCCAGGAGAGAAAGCCGGTCAGCGCGGCCTCGCTCATGGCCAGTTCCACCGGTGCCGGGTACTCCCCCGCGCTGCACTCGACGACCACCATGCCCTGGCCCAGGCTGGCCGACTCCCAGGCGTCAGCGGGGCGCCGGGAGGTGACCCGCAGAGCCCGCCGGGCGAAGACCGCGCGCGGCCGCAGCAGCACCCCGAAGGCGTCGTACCAGCGCAGCTCGGCGGGCTGGTATGCGGCCAGGCCCAGCCGCCAGCCGCGGTCGGGGCCGCGGCGCAGGCCGCACTCGACGGTCCCGCCGCCGCGCTCCAGCAGGGTCCGGCGGATCGCGATGCCCGTTGCCGCGGCCACGGCGAGGGCTAGCAGCGCGGCCAGCAGCCAGACTGCGCCGATCTCCAGCGCTGCTGCCACCCAGCCCCCCGAAGCCCGTCCTCGTCAGGCCCGGTCGCCAGCGGCCCTGAGCAGCGCTCGGAAGTACCGGACGTCCGCGGTCTCCTCGCCGCCGGGCCCGGCTGCCTCGGTGGCGGCGTCGAGGGACGCCTGCGCTCCGGCCCGGTCTACCTCCGTGCCGAGCTGCGCCTGGCGGGCCAGGACCGATACCCGGTCATCCGCGACGGACAGGAAGCCGCCGCCGACCGCCACGAGCATCTCGCCGCCGGCGCCCTGGCCGTCCTCGGGCAGGATCCGCACCACGCTGCCCTCGGCCAGGATGCCGAGCACGGGCGTGTGACCGGTCAGCACGCCGACGTCCCCGTCCAGCGTCTTGGCGATGACCCGCTGGGCGTCACCGGCCCAGATCTCGCCCTCGGGCACGACCAGTGCCACGTGCAGCGTCACTGTGCTGCCTCGCACGACTCCGTCATGACGCCTGCCTCGCACGACTCCGTCATGACGCGAACCTCGCGTCTTGGCTCCGTCATGACCGCTCCAGGTCCTTGGCCTTCTTTTCCACGTCCTCGATGCCGCCGCACATGAAGAAGGCCTGCTCGGGAATGTGGTCGTACTTGCCCTCGGTGAGCGCCTTGAAGGAGGAGATCGTCTCGTCCAGCGGCACGGACACGCCGGGCTGGCCGGTGAACTGCTCGGCGACGAACATCGGATGCGAGAGGAACCGCTCGATCCGGCGCGCGCGCTGGACGGTGACCTTGTCTTCCTCGGACAGCTCGTCGATGCCCAGGATGGCGATGATGTCCTGCAGTTCCTTGTAGCGCTGCAGGATCCGCTGCACCTCGCGGGCGACGTCGTAATGCTCCTGGCCGACGTACTTCGCGTCCAGGATCCGCGACGTCGAGTCCAGCGGGTCCACCGCCGGGAAGATGCCCTTCTGGGTGATCTCGCGCGACAGCACCGTCGTCGCGTCCAGGTGCGCGAACACGGTATGCGGCGCCGGGTCGGTGATGTCGTCGGCAGGCACGTAGATGGCCTGCATCGAGGTGATGGAGTGGCCGCGGGTCGAGGTGATCCGCTCCTGCAACTGGCCCATCTCGTCCGCCAGCGTCGGCTGGTAGCCCACCGCCGATGGCATCCGCCCGAGCAGGGTCGACACCTCGGACCCCGCCTGGGTGAACCGGAAGATGTTGTCGATGAACAGCAGCACGTCCTGGCCCTGCACGTCCCGGAAGTACTCGGCCATGGTCAGCGCGGCCAGGCCCACCCGGAGCCTGGTGCCCGGCGGCTCGTCCATCTGGCCGAAGACCAGCGCGGTGTCCTTGATGACATCGGCGTCCGTCATCTCGATGAACAGGTCGTTGCCCTCCCGGGTGCGCTCCCCCACCCCGGCGAACACCGACACGCCGGCGGTCTTGGCCACCCGGGTGATCATCTCCTGGATGAGCACGGTCTTGCCCACGCCGGCGCCGCCGAACAGGCCGACCTTGCCGCCCCGGACATAAGGGGTGAGCAGGTCGAGCACCTTGATCCCGGTCTCCAGGATCTCGGTCCTGGCCTCCAGCTGATCGAACGGCGGCGGGTCCTGATGGATCCCCCGCCGCTCAGTGATCTTGAGCGACGCGGTGGGCACGTCGAGCGTCTCGCCGAGGACATTGAAGACATGGCCCTTGGTGACGTCACCCACGGGCACCGAGATCGCGCCGCCCGTGTCGGTCACCTCCGCGCCGCGCACCAGCCCGTCGGTCTGCTGCATGGAGATGGTGCGGACGACGTTGTCGCCGATGTCCTGCTCTACCTCCAGGGTCAGCATCCTGACCTCATCGCCCAGCGTCACGTCCACGTGCAGGGCGTTGTAGATACCGGGAATCTGATCGGCGGGGAACTCCACGTCAACGACGGGACCGATGACCTGCACGACGCGGCCGGTGCCGGCGGTTTCCTCGCCCTTGGCTGCGGCCTTGTCGTCCTTGGCGGCGGCCTTTCACATCCTGGACGGCGGCCTTCACATCCTGGACGGCGGCCTCCACGTGCTTGACGGCAGCCTCCACGTCCTTGACGGTGGACTTGTCATCCTTGGCGGCGGGCTTCTCGGCGCTCATATTGATGCTCACTTACTCCCTGCGATCGTCTCAGCCAGCGCGTTGGCGCCCCCGACGATCTCGCTGATTTCCTGAGTGATCTCTGCCTGCCGCGCCTTGTTCGCCTCACGGGTAAGCGCGTCCAGCAGGTCGTTCGCGTTGTCGGTGGCGGACTTCATGGCCTTGCGCCGGGCGGCGATCTCCGCCGCGGCCGAGTCGAGCAGCGCGTGGAAGACCCTGCTTTCCACGTACCAGGGCAGCAGCGCATTGAGGACGGCCTCGGGGGATGGCTCGAATTCGTACACGGGCACCGGGCCGGTCGGCGCCTCCTCGGTGGTCTCCTCGATTTCCAGCGGCAGCAGCCGGCGGATGACCGGGCGCTGCGTGAGCATCGACACGAACTCCGTGTACACGAGGTAGATCTCGTCGACGCCGCCATCGGCCGCGTCCTTGCCGAACGCGTCAATCAGCACCGAGGTGATCTCGCTGGCGTTCGCGTGCGCGGGCGTGTCGGAGAATCCGCTCCACTCGCCGGCCATCTCGCGGCCGCGGAACCGGTGCCAGCCGATGCCCTTGCGGCCGGCCACGAACGGCACCGCCTCCAGGCCGCGCTCCTCGAGCAGCCCGCGCAGCCCCTGCGCCTCGCGCAGCACGCTGGCGTTGTAACCGCCGCAGAAGCCGCGGTCGCTGGTCAGGATCAGCACGGCCGCGCGGGATGGGTTCTCGTGCTCGCTGGTGAGCGGATGGCGCACCTGCGAGGACCGGCTGACCACGGCCTCCACCGCCCGGGTGATCTCCCGCGCGTACGGCCCGGCGGCCTGCACCCGCTGCTGTGCCTTGATGATCCGCGACGACGCGATCAGTTCCTGCGCACGCGTGATCTTGGCGGTGGACTGGACCGTCCTGATCCGCCGCCTGACCGCGCGAAGCTGGGCTCCCATGGGTGATTTCCCGCCCTACTTCTGCTCGCCGGCCGGGTTCTCGTCGGGCGGGGGCACGCGCTTCTTCAGCTTGTCCTGCTCGACTTCCGCCTCATCCACCGGCTCCGCCGACTCGTCCTTGACGAGCATCTCACCGCCCCTGATCTCGAAGCCGCGCCGGAAGTCGTCCATCGCGTCCTTGAGGCCGGTGACCGTGTCGTCGGACAGCTCGCCGGTCTCCCTGATCGCGTCCAGGGCGCCGGATTTCGACCGCCGCAGGTGATCAAGGAACTCGCCCTCGAACCGGCTGATGTCCTCGATCGGCACATCGTCCAGCAGCCCGGAGGTGCCGGCCCAGACGACGACCACCTGCTGCTCGACCGGCATCGGGCTGAACTGCGGCTGCTTGAGCAGCTCGACCAGGCGCGCGCCGCGGTCCAGCTGCGCGCGGGACACGGCGTCCAGGTCGGAGGCGAACGAGGCGAACGCCTCCAGGTCACGGAACTGCGACAGGGCCAGCTTCAGACCGCCGGCCACCTTCTTCATCGCCTTGATCTGGGCGTCGCCGCCGACCCGGGATACCGACTGGCCGACGTTGATGGCCGGCCGGACGCCGGAGTTGAACAGGTCGGTCTCCAGGAAGATCTGGCCGTCGGTGATGGAGATGACGTTGGTCGGGATGTAGGCGGAGATGTCGTTGGCCTTCGTCTCGACGATCGGCAGCCCGGTCATCGACCCGCCGCCGAGCTCGTCGGACAGCTTGGCGCAGCGTTCCAGCAGCCTTGAGTGCAGGTAGAAGACGTCGCCCGGGTATGCCTCGCGGCCCGGCGGCCGGCGCAGCAGCAGCGAGATGGCGCGGTACGCCTCGGCCTGCTTGGTCAGGTCGTCGAAGATGATCAGCACGTGCTGGCCCGCGTACATCCAGTGCTGGCCGATGGCCGATCCGGTGAACGGGGCGATGTACTTGAAGCCTGCCGGGTCGGAGGCGGGCGCCGCCACGATCGTGGTGTACTCCAGCGCGCCGGCGTCCTCCAGTGACTGGCGGACCTCCGCGATCGTCGAGCCCTTCTGGCCGACTGCGACGTAAACGCACTTGACCTGCCGGGCCGGGTCGCCTGATTCCCAGTTGTCCTTCTGGTTGATGATCGTGTCGATAGCGATGGCCGTCTTGCCCGTCTGCCGGTCACCGATGATCAGCTCGCGCTGGCCGCGGCCGACCGGCGTGATCGAGTCGATCGACTTGATCCCGCTCTGCAGCGGCTCGTTCACCTTCTGCCGCTGCACCACGGACGGCGCCTGCAGCTCAAGGGCGCGCAGTTCGGTGTTCTCGATCGGGCCCTTGCCGTCCAGCGGCTCGCCGAGCGGGTCCACCACCCGGCCGAGGAAGCCGTCGCCGACGGGCACGGACAGCACCTCGCCGGTGCGGCGGACCTGCTGGCCCTCATCGATCTTGCTGAAGTCGCCGAGGATGACGACGCCGACCTCGCGCACGTTGAGGTTGAGCGCGAGGCCGCGGGTGCCGTCCTCGAATTCGAGCAGCTCGTTGGCCATGGCCGAGGGCAGCCCCTCGACCCGGGCGATGCCGTCGCCGCACTCCGCTACGGTGCCGACCTCCTCGGCGGAGGCAGCGTCGGGCTCATACGCCTTGACGAACTCCGCCAGCGCGTCCCGGATCTCGTCGGGCCGGATTGTCAGCTCCGCCATTGTCCTCGTGTCTCTTTCGTCTTGGTCATTGCGTCTGTGGGCTTCCCGGCTCGCCTGGCACCGCGCTCAGGCGGCCAGCTTGCGCCGGAGTGCCGCCAGGCGGGTTGCCATGCTTCCGTCGATCAGCTCATCCGAGATCCGGACGGACATCCCGCCGATGACCTCCGGATCGAGCACGACATTGAGGTGCACGTCGTGGCCGTAGGCGGCGGAAAGCGCCGCCGCCAGCCGCCTGCGCTGGTCCGCGCCGAGGTCGGCGGCCACGTGCACTTCCGCTATCAGCATCGCACGCCGCCGCGCCGCCAGGCGCGCGTACTCTTCCAGGCTCCTGCCCAGGCTACGTCCCCGAGGATGGATCGCCGCCCGGCTGACCAGCCGCAGTGTCGGCGGCGTGACCTTGGCTGCGAGCAGCGCGTCGATCAGCTGCCGCTTGCGCCCGGCAGCGATGTACGGGCTCGATAGCGTGACGCGCAGAGTCGGCTCGGCGTCGACGACCCGGCCGAACCTGAACAGCTCGTCCTCGAGCTCGTCCAGCGTGCCATCGTCATCGGCGCCAGCCACGATCGCCAGCACGGCGAGTTGCTCGGCCGCGTCCGCCAGATCGCCGGGCGCCGACCAGCGTCCGCTGACCAGGCCGGTCGTCACCTCGAGCGTGGCCGCGGCCACCTTCCCGGACAGCAGGGTCTCGGCCAGCCCGGCCTTGGCCTCGGCCGGCCGGGATGGGTCGGACAGCACCCGGCGCAGCCCGGACTCGCTGTCGAGCAGATCGGTCACCGAAAACAGCTCATCACCGAGCTGGCCCGCATCCGCCCCGCCGGCCAGCATGGCCGTCAGCCGGTCGGTGGCGTCGGCAAGAGATGCCCGGCTCGCGCCTCTCATGGCGTGGCCCTGGCTCCGGCCGTGCTCCCGGACTGCTCTTCCAGCTGCTCTAGGAACCGGTCGACGGTCCGGCTCTGCCGGGCCTCGTCCGCCAGGGACTCGCCGACGACCCGGCTGGCCAGCTCGACCGCGAGGGCGCCGACCTCGGCGCGCAGCGAGGTGAGCGCCTGCTGGCGGTCGGCATCGAGCTGGGCGTGCGCAGCCTCTACGATGCGCTGCCGCTCGGCCTCCCCCTCGGCCCGCAACTCCGCCTTGATCTGAGCGCCCTCTTCCCTGGCCTCCTCACGGAGCCTCGAAGCCTCGTGCCTGGCCTCGGCGAGTTGCTCGCGGTACTCCTTCAGGGTCCGGTTCGCCTCGGCCTGGGCCTCGTCAGCGCGTTCCAGGCCGCCCTCGATCGCGTCGGTACGCTCCTGCAGGGTCTTGGCGATCCTGGGCATCAGCACCTTGTAGAGCGTCCCGAAGACGATCAGGAACGCAATGGTGCCGATGATCAGCTCGGTCAGGTCGGGTGCCAGCGGCCCGAGACCCGACGCGGCGAGATGCTTCACCGTCCTGCTCCCTCTCTGGACACCATCGTCAGTACTTGAAGATGAACGGGACCACGAGCCCGATCAGGGCCAGCGCCTCGGTAAGCGCGAAGCCGATGTACATGTTGGACCGGATCAGGCCGGCCGCCTCCGGCTGCCGGGCCATCGCCTCGACGCCGTGACCGAAGATCAGGCCGATGCCGATGCCAGGGCCGATAGCGGCCAGGCCGTACGCGACCGCGCCGATGTTGATGCTGATGATGCTCCTGGTCGGGACAGCAGCAGCAAGGTGGATGAGGTCAAGCATGTGTGCTTTCCTTTACGTTCGAGCCGGCGGATCTCCCCCGGCGGTTCCATTGCGGAAGAGCCCGTGCCGCCGCCGGGGGCGCCGGCGTGCCTGTCTGGCGGCAGGTCATCTCAGTGCTCTGCTTCCAGCGAGCCGCCGATGTACTGGGCGGTCAGGATCGTGAAGATGTAGGCCTGCAGCGCCTGGATCAGCAACTCGAAGGCGGTCAGCGCGATGACGAACACGAACGAGGTCGCGCTGAACAGCAGGTGGACATCGATGGTGAAGAGATACCAGGTCGCGAACGTGAACACCGCGATGAGGATGTGCCCGGCGAACATGTTCGCGAAGAGCCGGACCGCGAGGGTGAACGGCCGGACGATGAGGTACTGAGCGACCTCCACCGGGGCGAGAATGATCAGGATCGGGCCCGGCACGCCCTTCGGGATCATGTTGCTGAAGTAGCCGCCAAGGCCCATGTGCCTGATCCCCACCACCGTGTAGGTGATGTACACCATCAGCATCAGCGCGACCGGGAAGGCGATTCTCGACATCGCGGGGAACTGGGCTAGCGGGACGACCTCCATCACGTTCATCACCCAGATGAAGAAGAACAGCGACACGAGGAAGGGCAGGTAGCCATCGCCCTTCTTGCCCATCATCGGCCGCAGAATCTGGTCGCGGACGAAGAAGATTCCCAGCTCGCCCAGGTTCTGCGCGCCCCTGGGGACCAGCTTCGGTTTGGCGAACGCCGCCCAGAAGAATGCGACCACCAGCCCGGCGCAGATCAGGGCAAGCAGCATCGGCTTGGTGAAGTTGACGCCGCCGATGGTGAAGATCGGCGGAAACATGAAGCTGTGCAGGCCCGGCGCCGGGAAGCCGCAGCTCGGGACCGACTGAATATGGCATCCGCTCCCGGCAATCGCCTGAATGTCACCGGCCAAAGCGGTCTCCTCCAGCCTCGCGCCTGCGTGGGCCGGCCACCAGGCACGGCACGCGGATGTCTGTTGGGTGGCACGCTGCGGCGCCTGCCTTTACCTTGTGCACAGCGGCTACCTTGCGCACAGCGGCCGCTGCTGCCCGGCTGCCGCCCGGCATGGCCGCAGCGCCCGCCTGCCTGACCGTGATCAGGGCCTGCCGTACCGGTAGATGATCAGGACGATGGCCAGGATGAGTCCGGTCAGCATGCCGACCGGAAAGAGGAACGCCAGGTGCGTCCAGCGGCCGATGATCCAGCCGATCGCGCCGTAGACGGCCATCCCGGAAATCAGGTAGCTGAAGACGGACCAGCCGGCGTTCCCCTCGCCGGGGTCCGGGGAGTTCCCGGGCGAGTTCCGGCCCGGCGCCGCCGGACGGCCACTGTAGCTCACGCGGCGTTACCGCCGGACGCGGCGGGCTGATGGCAGCATCGTGCCCGGGCCGCGATCCGCCGTCCGGTCGTTGGGTAGCCGCCACGCGTCACCGTTCTCCGTCCGGCTTGATCTGCGGCACGGTCATGCGCTCCACGGCCGGCTCGACATACAGCATTTTCAGCCGCAGGGACCAGACGACCTGCGATGCGCTCCAGGCAAGAATGCCGACGAGCGCGGTCAGGCCGAAGCATCTCGTGCTGAAGGCCGTCGAGTTGGCGAACCTGACGACGAAGAAGAGCAGCACCAGGATCTTCAGGATGTAGGTGGTCATCGCCGTGATCATCATGGCTTGCGGGCTCACCTTTGCCGCCCGCCCGACGGCCACCACGCTGATCGCGAAGAAGACCGCGACGAGCGCAGTCCCGAGTACCGATCCGAGCAGCCCCTTGCCGCCGGCCACCGCGAGGCTGATGACGGCCATGACCGCGGCGGCGGCGGCCGTCGTCACGACCGACCGGCGGACGATCCCGGTGTAGTTCGCCAGCATCTAGAGGGCTCCGGTGGACTTGGCGGAGAAATGACTGACCTGCGGAGATGACCGGCTGATTACCTGAGCGCCCAGACGCTGCCGGGTGACCACGCCGCGACAGCGGCGCGGCTCCGCCGCCAGGTCAGGGAAAGATATCACGGCCTTTGCTCTCACTCATCTTCTAGCTCGGGGCTCGTGAAAGATATCACAAGCTCCCATATGACGGACTCACCGGGTCACCTACTGTGACGAACGGACCTGTGGGCCACAAACGGTATGTAACGCACGCGACCGCCGGTCGCTCCCCGGCCCGCTCAGCGGGCTCCGCGGGCGCGGCACCGCGCACCTTACAGTGAACACCTACCCACCCAGCCGCGCGGTAAAAGTGCCGCGCGGTACCGCTCAGCGGCGCGGTGCGGGTCAGCCTGGCCGGGCGGGGATGCTGGGCCGTGGCTGCGCCTCGCCGGCTAACGGCTGCGGGCCGGCGTGGGCGGCGCCCGGAGCGGGCCGGCCGCCCCGCTCCCACCACCGGAGCCTGGGCATCGACATCAGCAGCAGCGCCAGCACGGCAGCCGCGGTGGCCACGGCAAACACGAACAGCGGCGTTTTGGTGATTGACAGCCCGACCACAATGCCGGAGAACAACGCCGCCCACAAGTACATGATCAGCACGCTGGAACGATGGGAATGGCCGATGTCGAGCAGCCGGTGGTGCAGGTGCTTGCGGTCCGGCGCGAACAGCGACATGCCCGCCCTGGTCCGCCGGACGACGGCGAGCAGCAGGTCCGCGTAGGGGATGACGAGGATCGCCGCGGGCAGGATCAGCGGCAGGATCTCGGGGTACCGGTCGAGCGCGCCGCCCTGGTACGCCGCCGGGCTCGTCAGGACGGCGGGGTCGAGCGAGGCGATGCTCGAGATCGGCGCATAGGCGAGCAGCAGGCCCAGCAGCATCGAGCCGGTGTCGCCCATGAAGATCCTGGCCGGGTAGAAGTTGTGCGGCACGAACCCGATGCAGACGCCGGCCAGCACGGCGGACGCCAGCGCCGGGCCGGTCTGCTCGTCCAGTCCCAGCTTCTTGGTGAGCGTGTAGTAGTAGAGAAAGAAGGCCGCCGCGCCGATCCCGACGATCCCGACCGCGAGGCCGTCCAGCCCGTCGATGAAGTTGACTGCGTTGATAGTCGCCACCACGACCAGGATGGTCAGGGCCGTGGCCTGGTCAGAGGTGAGGACGAGCGTGGCGCCGCCGGGCGCGGGCAGCCAGCTCACCTCGGCGCCGCTCCAGACCAGGATGCCCCCCGCGGCCACCTGGCCGGCCAGCTTGCTGATCGCGTTCAGCCCCCACCGGTCATCGATGAAGCCCACCACGACGATGAGGCCGCCGGCCAGCAGCAGGCCGGCTTCCATCCGGCTGTCGACGAACACGGTGCGCAGGGGCTCGATCTGGGCCGCCACCAGCAGGCCGACCGCCAGGCCGCCGTACATGGCCAGTCCGCCAAGCAGCGGGACCGGCTCGGTGTGCACGTCCCGGTCGCGGGCAGCGTGGATCGCGCCGACGGCCACCGCGGCGCGGCGCACTAGCGGGGTGAGCAGGTAGGTGACAGCGGCCGTGATCAGCACCGTGAGCAGGTATTCACGCACGGCGGTTCACCAGGTCCGGACGGATGTTACGGGCATTACGGCAACTCTAGAGCACCGGACGGAAAGCCGGGCCTGTCCTGAAGCGGCCGCCCTGAAGCAGGCCGGCCCTGAGGTGAGCCTGCCCCCAGGCGGGCCAGCCCGCAGGCGTGACCCGCTCCTGGCCCGGTCCGTGAGCCCGTCACGACTGCGGCGCGGCGTCTTCACCAGCGGTAACGTATGCGACCTCGCGGAGCCGTTCGATCGAGATCACGCCCTGCCGCAGCAGCCGGGGCGCCGGGCCGGTCAGGTCGACGATCGTGGAGGCAAGCGGGCTCGCGCACGGGCCGCCGTCCAGGTAGATGGAGACCGACTCGCCCAGCTGATCCTCGGCTTCCGCCGCCGTGGTGGCGGACGGCGTGCCGGAGCGGTTCGCGCTGCTGACCGCCAGCGGCCCGGTCTCCTGCAGCAGCTCAAGCGCGACCTGATGCAGCGGCATCCGGACGGCGACGGTGCCGCGGGTATCGCCCAGATCCCAGTGCAGGGTCGGGGTGGCCAGGCACACCAGGGTGAGGGCGCCAGGCCAGAACTCGTCGACCAGGTCCTTACCGTACGGCCCGAGATCGTCCACCAGGGCGGTGGCCGCGCGGACCGTGCCCACCAGCACCGGCGGCGGCATGCTCCTGCCGCGCCCCTTGGCGGCCAGCAGGCTGGTGACCGCGGCCGGGTTGAAGGCATCAGCGCCGACCCCGTAGACCGTGTCCGTCGGCAGTACGACAAGCTCTCCCCGGCGCGCCGCGGCGGTGGCCTCGGCGAGTCCCGCGACTCGCTCGGACGCATCAGCGCAGTCATACCGTCGGCTCATGGCCGCTCATCCTGCCATGTTCCGCAGGCGACCCGGCACCCGGTCAGGACCGCACGGCTGTCACGAACCGGTCCCGGCCGGCCAGATCCTTGTGATTGCGGGTCTCCCGCCAGCCCCGTTCCTCCGGGAAGGTCCAGTAAACGGCGGCCCCCTGCGGCGCGCCATGCTCAACGGCCACCAGCCCGCGGGGCCGCAGCAGCCTGCTGGCCGCCGCCTCGATGGCCCTGATCGCATCGAGCCCGTCCGTGCCCCCCCATAGCGCGGTGGCCGGGTCGTACTCGCCGACCTCGGGCGGCACCCACGCGCCGGCCGGGATATACGGCGGATTGCTGATCACCAGGTCCGTCATGCCGTCCAGCTCGCCGAGCGCGGCGGCGAAATCGCCGCCGTGCAGGGTTACCCGGCCCGCCGTATGCGGGGCCGATGCGGCGCACCGGGTGATGTTCCGCTCCGCCCACTGGCGGGCCAGCGGATCGGCCTCCACCGTGTGCACCCGGGCGCGCGGTACCTCCTGCGCGATGGCCAGCGCGATCGCACCGGAACCGGTGCCGAGGTCGGCCACGACTGGCTCGGCGACGTCCATCTCCGTGAGCCGGTCAATCGCCCAGCCGGTCATGATCTCGGTTTCCTGGCGCGGCACGAAAACGCCGGGACCTACCTCAAGGTCCAGGTAGCGGAAGTACGCGCGCCCGGTGATGTGCTGCAACGGCTCACGCGCCGCGCGCCGGGCGATCTCGTCCCAGAACCGCGGATCGAAGCCGGTGTCCGGCACCATCGGCAGCGCGCCGCGGGCCACGCCGTGCACGTGGGCGGCGATCAGCTCGGCGTCGTTCCGCGGCGATTCCACGCCCGCCCCGGCCAGCCGGGCGGTGGCGACAGCGATCTCGTCGAGCAGCAGGCTCATGCCGGCCGGCCGTGCGGCCCCGGGCATGAGGCCGGCTGCCGGTCGTCAGGCAGCCCTCGGCCGTCGGCCGGCCCTTGCCCGCCAGCCGGCCCCAGGCCGTCCGCCGGTATCAGGCCGTCAAGCAGCATCAGTGCCTGCCATCTTCTCGGCCCGGTCCGCCGCGGTCAGCGCCGCAATCACCGCGTCCAGGTCTCCGTCGATCACCTGGTCCAGGTTGTAGGCCTTGAAGCCGACCCGGTGGTCGGAGATGCGGTTCTCCGGGAAGTTATAGGTGCGGACCCGCTGGGAGCGGTCCACGGTGCTGACCTGGCTGCGGCGCGAGGCCGACGCCTGGGCGTCCGCCTCCTCCTGCGCCTGGGCGAGCAGCCGGGCCCGCAGGATGCGCAGTGCCTGCTCCTTGTTCTGCAGCTGGCTCTTCTCGTTCTGGCAGGAGACCACGATCCCGGTGGGCAGGTGGGTGATCCGTACGGCGGAGTCTGTGGTGTTGACGCTCTGGCCGCCGGGACCGGACGAGCGGAACACGTCCACCCGCAGCTCATTGGGGTCGATGGTCACCTCGACCGGGTCGGCCTCCGGCAGCACCAGGACGCCTGCGGCGGACGTGTGAATGCGGCCCTGCGACTCGGTGACCGGCACCCGCTGAACCCGGTGAACGCCGCCCTCGTACTTCAGCCTGGCCCACGCGCCGCCCTCGCCGGGCGACCCGCGGCGGCCGGCCTTGACCGCGACGGTGACGTCCTTATATCCGCCCAGGCCGGTCACGGTGGCGTCTAGGACCTCCGTCTTCCAGCCCTGCCGCTCGGCGTAGCGGAGGTACATCCGGAGCAGGTCCCCGGCGAACAGGGCGGATTCCTCGCCGCCCTCGCCGGCCTTGACCTCGAGGATGACGTCCTTCGCGTCATTGATGTCGCGTGGCACGAGCAGCTGCTGCAGCTGCTCCTCCAGCGCGGCCCGGCGGCGGCCGAGCTGCTCAGCCTCGGCCGCGAAGCTCGGGTCCTCCTCGGCGAGTTCCCGTGCGGCGGACTCATCGCCCGCGGTCTGCTCCCACTCCTGGTAGGCATGCACGACCGAACTGAGCTCGCCGTAACGCCTGCCCAGTGCCCTGGCGCGCTCCGGATCGGAATGCAGTGCGGCACCGGAGAGCTCGCGCTCCAGCTCAGCATGCTCGCTCGCAAGCTCCGCAAGCCGCTCGAACATTGCGTTCCTCCCCAGACGCCCGGCGCGGCGCCCGGCCAGCAGGCTGACCGGGCGGAGCCGGGCGGACCCAGCGTGATAGCGGTTCGGTTTTTGCGCGCTATGGCGGTCAAAAACCGAACCGCTCCTTAGATGGCTGCCGGGCGGGTCCTACTTCTCGGCCTTATCGCCGTCCGCGGCCGGCTTCTTGCCGAAGCGCCGCTCGAACCTCGCGACGCGGCCGCCGGTGTCCATGATCTTCTGCTTGCCCGTGTAGAACGGGTGGCAGTTCGAGCAGATGTCAGCGTGGATCACGCCATTCTTGGCGGTGCTCCGCGTGACGAAGCTACTCCCGCACGTGCAGGTCACCGTCGTCACCACGTAATCGGGGTGAATATTCGCCTTCATGTCAGACTCCTGGTTCTGGCGGCCGCCGGGTCGCCGCAGGCATGCTCTCGCGAGCCTGTGACGTGAACCGGTACCGCGCTATTTTCGGCTTACCAGTGTGCCAGACCGTGCAACACCCGGCCGGGCCTGGCGATTCCCGATGCCCGCCCTAGACCATGCTGGTCGTGGTCTTCTGCACCTGCAGCAGGAACTCGGCGTTGCTCTTGGTCTTCCCCATCCGCTCCATCAGCACTTCCAGGGCCTGCTGCGGCTCCAGGGCGTGCAGCACCCGGCGGAGTTGCCAGACGATCCTGAGCTCGTCAGGCGTCATCAGCAGTTCTTCCTTGCGGGTGCTGGACGCGTCCACGTCCACTGCCGGGAAGATCCGCTTGTCGGCCAGTTCCCTGCGCAGCCGCAGTTCCATGTTGCCGGTGCCCTTGAACTCCTCGAAGATGACCTCGTCCGCGCGGGATCCGGTCTCGATCAGGGCGGTGGCCAGGATGGTGATCGAGCCGCCGTTCTCGATGTTGCGCGCCGCGCCGAAGAACCGCTTCGGCGGGTAAAGCGCGGTGGAGTCGACGCCGCCGGACATGATCCGGCCGCTGGCCGGGGCGGACAGGTTGTAAGCGCGGCCCAGCCGGGTGATCGAGTCCAGCAGGACGACCACGTCGTGGCCCATCTCGGCCAGCCGCTTGGCCCGCTCAATGGCCAGCTCGGCAACGGTGGTGTGGTCCTCGGCGGGCCGGTCGAAGGTCGAGTAGATCACCTCGCCCTTGACCGAGCGCTGCATGTCGGTGACTTCCTCGGGCCGCTCGTCCACCAGGACGACCATGAGATGGCACTCGGGGTTGTTCTTGGTGATTGCGTTCGCGATCGACTGCATGATCATCGTCTTGCCGGCCTTGGACGGCGACACGATCAGCCCGCGCTGGCCCTTGCCGATCGGGGCGATCAGGTCGATGATCCGGGTGGTCATGATGGTCGGCTCGGTCTCCAGGCGCAGCCGGTCCTGCGGGTACAGCGGGACCAGCTTGGCGAACTCAGGGCGCAGCTTGGACTGCTCGGGCTCCAGGCCGTTGATCTTGTCAAGCCGGACCAGGGCGTTGAACTTCTCCCTGCGCTCGCCGTCCTTGGGCTGCCGCACGGCGCCCTCGACGACGTCGCCCTTACGCAGGCCGTACTTGCGCACCTGGGACAAGGAGACGTAGACGTCGTTGGAGCCGGGCAGGTATCCGGTGGTACGCACGAACGCGTAGTTGTCCAGCACGTCCAGGATGCCGGCGATCGGGATGAGCACGTCATCTTCGGCGATCACGGGCTCAGCCTCGGTGCCCCGCTCGCGGCGCCGGTTGTTGTTGTTACCGCCGCCGTTGTTATTGCGGTTGCGGAACCGGTCCCGGCTCCGCCGGCCGCCCGGGCCGTCACGGTCATCGTCACGGCCGCCGCGGTCGTCCCCGCCCTGGTTGTTCCTGCCGCCGGAGCCCTGATCCCGGCCCTGGTTGTCCCGGCCCTGGTTATCCCTGCTCTGATCGCGGTGCTGCTCCGAGCCGTCTGAGGCCGAGCGGGACTGCTCGTCGCGCCTGCCGTTGCCGCGGCGCCTGCTGCGATCGCCGCGCTGGCCATCACCGCCGCGGTCGTCCGCGCCGCGCTGGCCGCCGTTCTCCCCCTGGCCGGCCTGGCCGGCCTCGGCCGGAGCCCGGTCGGTGACCTGCTGGCCGCTCGCCTGGCTGACAGCGCCGGTGCCGTTGCCGACCGCCGGGCCGCCGCTCACCGCCGGGGCTTCCGCCGCTCTTACCGCCGGGGCGCTGCCCGTCACGGGAGCGCCGCTCACCGCCGCGCCGCGGTCCGTCACCGGGGGGGCAGTTACCGCCGCGCCGCGAGCAGCGCCGCGACCGCGGTTCGCCACCCGGCCGCCGCTCACGACCGGCTCGCCAATGCCGCCCGAGGACGGTCCTGCGCCGATTCCGCCGGCTCGTGCCGCCTCTGCCGCGGCACCCCCCGTTGCGGCAGTGCCCAGCCCCGGCTGCGTTGATGTCTGTCGTTCCATGGCGTCCTGCTCAAGCTGGCGGGGTGCGCCGGCTCCCGCAGGCACGCTCCGCTGGACTGAATGGTCACCCGCCGCGGCGGCCTGGCCGCTTGCCGCATGGCCGGCGGTCCCGCCGCCCTGCCGCTGCTCGATCGCCGCCACCAGCTCGCCCTTGCGCATCCGGGCAGTGCCGGTCATGCCCAGCGACTGGGCGAGCCGCTGGAGCTCGGGCAGCAGCATCGTGGCGGCCTTAGTGCCCGCGCGGCGGCGCGTCCCGGCCGCAGCGTCACCGGCCTGGCCACTCTTGCCCGGCCCGGAATCTGCAGAGCCTGCCCGGTCGGGAGCCACTGCTGAGCCAGCCGTCGCCGGCGTCGTCGCCGGCGCGGGGAAGAGGGCAGGCGATTCCTCGGGCATGCCCGAGGTGCCGGTGAAAACTTCGGTGGTATCGCTCACGAGGGTCCTTCCCAAGGCGCGGGCGCCGGCTGCCTGGCCGGTAGATCCGCTGTCATGACCCGGCTGAATCGGCCGGGCCAGTTCCTGCACTTACTGCCATCCCCGTGCTTCCTCCCGCACGGTTCCCGCCCGGAGGCGCTCTCCAGCATTTGCGACTGCACGGGGTCAGGGCGTCGCCGCAAGTCACATTCGTTCCACTCCTGGCAGGCGCGGAAGTCAAACGATGAGTAATTTCCTCTGGGAAGTGCTGACTGCGACCGGCCATAAAGCCGGATCGGCAGTGAGAGGGCGAACACCTGTCCCCATGGCGGGGCATCTAGTGCAGCACCCAGCTTAACACCAAGAGCACCCAAGGCATTCCTCAGAGCTGTCCGTGTGCGGCGGGAGGGACCGACGGGCCGGTGCGGGCAACCCAGGAAACCAGGGAACCTTCTCGCGGCGCGGTTCAGGCGCACCTTCGCCGGCTGCTTTCTTGCGGATGAGTTCCCGACGTGACGAACTGGGCTATCGCACCTTGGCTGTCGGCATCCAGGGGCTTACATGCCAGGCGATACCCGTTTCGCTGGCTGTTGAATCACCGTAGCAGGCTGCGAGTTCCCGCGCATAGGCCGAGGAGCCCCAGGCCTGCCCCGAGCGCCGTCCGCGCGGCGTCCGCAAGCCACAGCCGCGCCCTGGCCGTAGCGGCATCTCGCGGCGCGGACCGCCCGCCGGACGGCAGCGCCGGGCAGCTTTCCCGCACGTCGAGATACGCCCCGGCGAGTTCCTCGAGATACCGGGTGAGCGCGCGGGGCTGACGGCGGCGAGCGGCCCCGGCGACCCGTTCTGGCAGCCAGGAGATGACGCCGAGCAGCGCGAGCTCTGCCGGGTCTGCCAGCAGCCGCGGCTCGAATCCGGCCGGCTCTCCCCTGCTGAGGCCGAGACCGGCCGCCCGGCGCATGGTCGCCGACGCATCCGCGTGCGCGAAGCTGACCGCATAGAACGGGTTTCCCAGCACATGCCGGACGGATTGCGCCGCGTCGATCGCCGCCACCTCGCCGGCCGGAGCCCGGGCCAGCGCGTAACAGATGGCATCGGCGCCAGCGAACGCGATAGCCGGTCCCGCCGGGCCGGAAAGAACCTCTGCGGTGAGACTGGGTGATGTCATCCGTTCTGAATCCTGGTCGGTTCTCACCTGGGCGCCGGCTGCCCTGGCCAGCCGACCGCTGACCGCGGCGGCGAATCGGCGATGTGCCTGCGCCCAGGTCGGGGCCGTGATCAGGTCCGCGTCGAGGGGGGCGCGCAGGGACATGCCGCGCAGGGCGTCGCTGCGGGCGCAGGCCGGCCCGGCCTGGGTGACCCGGACAGCCAGCCCGGCCAGCGCCTCGGCGGTGACCGTGACGGTCAGGTAGCCCCCGCCGGTCACGGTGGCCGCGCTGATCCAGGCGCGCCCGGCCAGTCCCGCCGCCAGCAGCGCGGCGATGCCGGGAGCGGTGCCAGCGTCGGCTAGCCGGAACGGCAGCGAGGATGAGAAGGTGCCGGGAGCGCCGCCGGGCGGCGGCCGCCAGGTGCCCGCCGCGCTAACGGTGCCCGCGGCCGACGGCAGCTCGCCCGCGGTGACGGCGGCCGCGATCAGCCGCGCCAGCTCGGCGCCGATGTCGCAGGGAAGCACCCGCTCAGGGTATGGCGCGCCCGGCCCAGCCGACGGCCCGGTCAGTCGAAGGCGCTGTGCGGCGCGCCGGCCAGCTCGCGGACGACGCGGATCATCTCGGCGGGATCGAACGGCTTGGTCAGGTACGCGTCCACGCCGATCTCCCGGCCCCTGGACTTGTCGTCTTCCTGCGCCCGGGCCGTGATCAGCACGACCTTGATCCGGCTTGTCAGCGGGTTCTTGCGCAGCATGGTCGCGGTTACCCAGCCGTCCAGTCGCGGCATCATGATGTCCAGGGTGATCACGTCCGGGCTAGTCTCGGTAACCCGGTCGAGGCAGTCCTGGCCGTCAATGGCCGTCTCCACCTCGAACCCCTCAAGAGTGAGGTTGACGGCAATGAGCTGCCGGATGACCTCGTCATCATCGACAACCAGCACGCGGCCCAGTCCCTGCGTCACTCGCGCGAGGCTACCCGCTCGCGGATAGCCGTGCGCACAGATCGGCGCCGTGTCCGGCATACTTCCGGGCTGATAGCCTTGCACCGGCTTTGCAGGCCCGCCGCTGTCGGCGAAGCACGCAAGCCCCCATAGCTCAGGGGATAGAGCAACGGCCTCCGGAGCCGTGTGCGCAGGTTCGAATCCTGCTGGGGGCGCTAAATTCGAACACGCAGCTAATCGTACTATTTGATGAAATGCCATCTGACCTGGGCTAACGTCCCAGCGTGATCCGTACCACCCGCCGCGGGCGCCCCAGGCACGCCCAGGACCGGGCGCGCTTGATACCCCTAACGTCAGCGCCCGGGCGGCCAGCGGCTATTAAGACCGTGTGCTCGCGCCGGCACGCTGCGGTGCGAGCAGCCGTGAATCCCCGAGGCCTGGCCAGCGCTAAGTTTGCCCGGGAAGACACCCCTGAGCGATCTTGAAACGACTGCTCATACATCCATATGGCACGCGCCAAGTCATCAGGGACGACCTATCCACCGGAACGCTGGGGTGCTCGCGGCGATCGACATCAACCGCGGTCAGTCCACGGTGATCTTGAGCGGACCAGCCATACCCGCCGGGCCAGCGGCCGCCGTCCGGAACCACGACGATCGCCTACATGGTCACGCTGAGCGATAGGCGGCACGTTCGGGCCAGCCGATGAGTGCAGGCTGTTGCCCGGGCGCGCGGTCAGTCCAGTAGCTTCAGGAATTCGGCGGGGGTCAGGGCTGCCTGCCGCAGGATCGAGCCCAGGGTGCCGCGCTTGATGGTGCCATGCTCCGGGATCACCACGACCCGCCCGTCGGAGCTGCGGTAGACGGCATGGCTCCCCTTGGTACGCACGTACGCGAACCCGGCAGATTCCAGCGCACGGGTGACCTTGCGGACCGGCAGGTCCGACAGAGCCGGGCTCACGCAGCGCCGGGGAGCCGGAACGAGGTCACCAGAGGCGTGCTAGTGACATGCCCGGCCGGGTCATCCACCTCGTCCAGGTAGAGCCCCACGGCCTCCGCGAGGTTGGCCAGGGCCTCGTCAATCGTGTGACCCTGACTGGCGACATCGACTTCCAGGCACTGCGCGACGTACCATTCCTCTTCCCGGTGCACGGCCGCAGTGAGAGTTTGATAAGCAGGCATACAACCAGGGTAGCCGGAGCACGGCCACCGCCGCAGAAGCAACTACCTGAGAGAACGGGCTCCGCCCGGCGCCGGCATCGTCGCAGCATGCCGGGCAGGACTGACAGATCCGGCCGTTCACCACCCCTGATCAACAAGCCGAGGCCGGTTGTACTGGACCGTGGTGACCGCAGCTGTAAAGGTTGCCTTGCCGGCCGGTGCTCGGTGATGTCGGAGAACATCGCGCCAGACCGGGCCGGCCAAGGTGATAATCACGTCCCCCCGGCTGCTCAACGGCCGAGCACAATGGGGCATGTCCATGAACAATCCTTCCGGCCACCTAGGGAGCCGTCCGATCCGGCCTGCGAGGAGACTTGGCCTCGGGCTCATCGCACTCCTGCTGGTGCTCGCCGGGGGAACGCTGGGATATGTGGCGTTCGGTTATGGAGTGCTCGACGCCGTCTTTCAGGCAGTTATCACTGTCTCCACCGTTGGCTTCGGTGAAGTCCACCACTTTGGCGCAGGACAGAAAGTCTTTACGATCCTGCTGATCCTGACTGGTGTCGGGTCGGTTGCGTATAGCTTCACCGTATTGGTCGAGACTCTGCTCGAAGGCTATCTTGCCGACGAATTCGGAAAGAGGAGAATGGAGCGCCAGATCAGGAAGATGCGGGGTCACGTAGTCCTGTGCGGCTGGGGTCGCGTGGGGCGGGCGATCGCGCACAGCCTGCGCAGCTCGAAAGTCGAGGTTGTCGTGGTCGACTCCTCAGCGGAGCGCGTCGGCACCGTTGACGGGCCTTCCCTGTGTGGCGATGCCACCGATGAGGAAGTCCTGCGAGCTGCCGGGATCGATCGGGCTGCAGCGCTCATAACCGCGCTTAATGGCGACGCTGACAACCTCTATGTGACCTTGACCGCTCGGTCCATGCGCCCTGACCTGTTCATCGTGTCCCGGACAGCCTCGGAATCGGCCATTGCCAAGCTCCTCCAGGCGGGGGCCAACCGCGTGGTGAATCCGCAGGATCTCGGTGGTGCACGGATGGCAGCACTCGCAACTCAGCCGCACGTAGCCGAGTTCTTGGACGTGGTCATGCATGACGGCAGCCTGGAATTCCGTCTTGAGCAGGTAGAGGTACCACCTAACTCTCCGCTGGCCGGCCAGACTCTCCGCAGCGCCCGGGTCCATGCACGCGCCGGTGTGCTTGTCCTCGCCCTGCGGCACCCCGGACAGGCATTCCGCACCAACCCCCCGCCCGAGGCGCAAATCGGCAGAGGAGACGTCCTGGTGGTAATCGGCAACGCCAGTCAGGTCGATGCTCTACGTGCCCTCACTATCGGCGAGGAACAACGCAGTGAAGGGATGCCGCAGTAACCACATGAAGCGAGACCTCCTCAGCTCAGCGCACGCTTGGTGCGTCAGCATCGTCATCCTGCAAGCACGATTCCACTACAGATAGACCCACAAGGCGGACCGCCCGCGTGGCAGATGCCAGACGGTCACGACCGCGAGCACGACGAGAACCGCGACCGCCGCCAGGCGCGGAGACCGCCGCCCGCTCGCGCCCCCTGCCCGGGAGCCAGTCCGACTGTGTCATCACGTTCTGTCACGAACAGCCGGCGCGACTGGCAACCGTATCCGCCGCTCTGCGCGGGGGTCGGCTGATTTCCGGTCAAGGCGCTGACCGTCCCAGGTTGGGGCGTTATGTCGCACAGTTCGCCCGTGCCGATCTGCTGGGATCCTCCTGGCCTGGCTGGTGGCCGGGACTGGCCGCGGGATGGAGCCGGCGGTGGGCCGTGCAACTGTTTGGCCGCAGATGGTTGTCTTTACGGGCAAGGAGGAGGTGGCGGGCGTGGATCGCATGGCGGAGGCCGAGTTCGGCGAGTTCATGCACAGCCGCTGGCTGCAGTTGCTCCGCCTGGGGTTCGTGCTGACCGGTGATCGGGGGCTGGCCGAGGACCTGGCGCAGACCGCGCTGGCCCGCGTGTACGCCTCCTGGCCGCAGATCCGCCGGGCCGGGCGCCCGGATGCCTACGTGTGTCGGGTGATGGTGAATGCCAACCATAGCCGGTTCCGCAAGCGCCGGGTTGCCGAGCAGCTGACCGCCGTCGTGCCCGAGCCGGCCTTGGTGGATGCGGCCGGCGGCTGTGATGACCGGGTCATGCTGATGGCCGCGCTGATGAGCCTGCCGCTGGGGCAGCGGTCGGTGGTGGTGCTGCGGTTCTGGCTGGACATGACCGAGACCCAGGTGGCCGATGCGCTGGGTTGCTCGGTGGGCAATGTCAAGAGCCAGGCCGCCCGGGCGCTGGCCAAGCTGCGGGCCAGCTCGGACCTGGCTGAGGGGGTCAGTCGTGAGCACCTTTGACGAGCAGGACCTGGGCCTGCGGATCGGCCAGGCGCTGGCAGCCATCACCTCTGGGCCGGCGCCGGCGGCTGCGATCGTGGCCCGGGGCCGCCGGCGCCGCCGCGCGGCCCGGGCCGGTGCGGTGGCGGTAGTGGCTGCCCTGGCGGTGGCCATCCCGGGCCTGCTGTACGCGGCGGTGCGCAGTGGCCCCCCGGGGCGGCCGGCCCGGCAGCTGACGATCAACCAGCTGGGCCCGGTCGCCGGTGGCGGCGTCGCCGGCTCCGGGACACTCGATGGCAGGTCCTGGACGGTGCGGCTGGCCGGCGGCCCGGACCCGGTGGCCACCGCGGCGGCCTTGCCGGCAACCGGCCATCTGGGGACCAGGCCGGGGGGCTCAGATCCAGTCACCTTGCACGCTGCCGGGTCCGGCGCCCGGCGGTTGCTGGCCGGGCCGGTCAGCCCGGGCGTGGCGTACCTGACCATGCGGCTGGCCGGCGGGACCACCTACCGGCTCTGGCCGGTGGCCTGGCACGGGCACCGCTACGTCGCCCTGGTGGTGCCCTGGAACCTGCCCGTAGCCCGGTTCACCGCCTACTCACGGCACGGGGAGCTGGCCTACGCGATCCCGTTCCCCCGCCTCGGCGGCGACTTCCCCCTGGTGGTCTCCTGGTTGCGCCCCGGCGCGGCGGTCCCCCCGGTGTCCTCCGCCACAGTCGGCTCCGGCGCGAACCTCCGCCTTCACACCCACTGGCTGGTACAGGTGCGGGTCGGGCCCTGGGGAACCTGCCTGCTGGACAACGCCGGCTACGAGGGCACCTGGTGCCGCCCCACCGTCTCCTACCCGCCCAACGCGATCACACTGGTGATGTCCGGCCCGTCGGTGACCGAGGCGGCCGGGATCACCGGCCGGGCCGTCGCCTACATCCACCTGCGGCTGCGTAATGGCAAAACCGCCCGGCTGCACGTGGTGCACATCGGCGGCCAGGGCTTCTACGCACTGTCAGTCCTTACCGACCCGGTAGCCACCTGGACCGCCTACACCACAACCGGGCACCCGGTAGCCAGCGGCACCGGCACACCTGGCTAACCCCGCCGGTCCGGCAGACATGACACCGGCGGCCATGGCCAGGAACCACAGACTAGGAGTACCGAGATGAAGCTCTCAACACGGCCGCCCCGGGCGATCACGTGCTCCCGCTCCCGGGTCGTCGCGCCGTTTTTGGCGGTCAGCTGCGTGGCTGTGGTCCTGGCGACCGCGGGTACCGCGGTTGCGTCCAGCCCGGCGCGGCTGGAGGCGGCGGGCGCGCCGTCGCCGGCTTCCGCGTCGGCGGCTCGGGCTAACGGCCGGATCGCGTTTTCCCAGTGGGACCTGCTTCCTGGCGGGAACCTGTCGGGTCACCCGAACGTGTACCGTGCTCCTTCGCGGGTGTCGGGCTCCCTGGCCCGGATTGCCGGGACGAGCCGAGCCTTCGGTGGCTACGGCGCATCTCTGGCGGCCGGAGCGACGCCGTCTGGCCGGAGTCATCACCGGTTCGGCTCGTTTGGCTCGGCCCTGGCGGGTTCGGCGCCGGTCCGGCCGGGTCCCTCCGCGGTCGCGGTTGACCGGGCGACCAACACGATCTACGTCGCGAACGGGAGTAACGCGGACGGCCCGGTGAGCCCTGGCGGCGACACGGTCTCGGTGATCGACGGGCGCCGCTGCGAGGCGCGGGACGTTTCCCGGTGCAAGGGGCCGTGGCCGACGGTGAAGGTGGGGAATCTCCCGTCGACTATTGCGGTGGACCAGGCCACCGACACGGTGTACGTGACGATTTCGGGCGACAACACCATGGCGGTATTCAACGGCGCGACCTGCAACAGCCGGGTGACGCGGGGGTGCCGCAAGGCGCCCGCGCATGTCCGGGTCGGGCCCGGGCCATTCGGGATCTTCGCCGATGATGCGAACCACACCGTGTACGTCGCCAATCCCGGCCGGGATTTCAGCAAAGACACGATATCGATGATCAGCACGCTGACGTGCAACGCATCCGATCTGCGCGGGTGCGCCCGCCAGCGGCCGCCCCGTGTCCCCGTGGCTGTTGTGCCCGATGACTTCGATGTAAACCAGGCCACGCATACCGTCTACGTGGCGACCGGGCCGGGAGTGGCCGCCCTTAACGCCCGCACCTGCAATGCCAGGGTGCTCTCCGGCTGCGGTCACATCGGCATGCTCGCGGACCCACTGGCGGCCGCTATCGGCGTTACCGGCGTCAAGGCTGACAGGGCGAACAACACGATTTACGCGGCTAACGGCGCGGCCAGCACGATCTCTGCCTTCGATGGGCGCACGTGCAAGGCGGGTAATCTGGCCGGATGCGCCGCTGAGAAGCCCGGGATCGTGACTGTCGCCCCGCCCGACTTCTTCGAGGTCGCGTTCTGGCTGGTCGTGGATGCGCCGCTGCACACATTGTATGTGGTGAATCAGAAGGACGACACCCTCTCTGCCGTTGACACCAGGGTGTGCACGGGCAGGCACCTGCCGGCGTGCGCGACGCTGCAGCCGCCGACGATCCATACCGGCGAGGATCCCGAGTCGGTCACGCTCAATCCGAGGACGCAAACGCTGTACACAGCGAACCAGGTGACCGGCAACGTCTCGGTGATCAACGCCGCGCGCTGCAACGCCACGATCACCAGCGGCTGCCGCAAGCCGCCGCCCGCCATCACGCTCCCGGGTCCCGGCCCGTCGGCCGCCGACCCGGCAGCTGGCACCCTGTACGTAGCGAACGGGACCAAGACGGTGTCGATGATCGACAGCCGGACCTGCAACGCGCACCACCATGCCGGGTGCACGCCGGCGCCGCCGGCGGTCACCGTGGGCGCGTTCCCGCAGGGGATCGCCGTCAGCCGGCAGACCCACACGGTATACGTCGCGAACTTCGGCTCCGGCAAGACCGGCAGCGTCTCCGTATTCAACGACCGGACCTGCAACGCCACCACCACGCGCGGCTGCGCGACGGTCCGCGCCCTCCACGTTCCGGGCGGCCACCCCGAGGCGATAGCAGCCGACCCGGTGACCGACACCATCTACGTCGCCACCGCCCCGTCCGTCGGGCCGAACGGGCTGGGCCGACCGGGGACCGTGTCGGTCTTCAATGGGGCGACCTGCAACGCCACCCACAGCACTGGCTGCGGCCAGGCCCCACATACGGCCCCAGTCGGCTTCGGTCCTGCCGCACTGGCGGTCAACGCCGCGACCGACACCATCTACGTGACCAACTCCGCCCAGAAGAACACCCCGCTCGCCGGGCACACCGTCTCGGTGATCAACGGAACCACCTGCAACGCCGCGAACACTACTGGCTGCGGCACGCCACCCCAGACCATCACCGTGGGCCCGGTCTTCACGACCCCTGTCGGTGTCGCCATCGACCAGGCAACCGACACGATCTACGTCGCCGACCTCCAGAACGGCGAGACCTCGGGAACCGTGTCAGTGATCAACGGCGCAACCTGCAACGCCGCCACCACGACTGGATGCGGTCAGGACCCGCGCAGCGTCCCGGCCGGCTTCGGCCCAGCTGCCATCGCCTTTGACCACGCGAACCGGACCGTCGTCGTCGCCAACATCGAAGACACCAGCGTCTCGGTCATCAACGCTGCACACTGCAACGCCATCGTCACCGCCGGCTGCCACCGGACCCAGCCAAGGTTCCCCGCCGGGCGCGCGCCCGGCTTTGTCACGATCGACCCGGCAGCCCGGACGATCTACACCTCCAACGGCGACAACACCATCTCCATCATCCCTGCGACTCGATAAGGCAGTTCCCGGACCCAGAACAAGAACGGCACCAAGCCCGAGCTCAACGCAATCCAGCCGCTCATCACCGGCAAAGCAGCGATCTCTGATCTGGCCACCGTGGCCGGGCACAATTGGCGGCACCGCGTGATGGGCTTGCTCAAACCGGAAGCAGCCCGAGAAGAGCCAGAACTGGTTGTTCTGCGCCCTCAGGCTGCGGCATGCACGTCATCGATAGCCGGCGCGTAATCGATATATTCGGCGAGTCCGGCGAATCCAGCTGCCGAGACCGCTCACCCGGCGTGACGGCCACGCCAGGGTCGGCTCATGTAAGTATGATCGTTAATGCAACGCATGCCTTCCGGATCATGGGAGTCTATGGCGGCAGAAGCGAAGCTGGGGACGACGATTTCGCGCGCCCCATACGCGCCCCGCGGATGAAGCGCAGTCCGCGTTCCTGCTGGTAGCGGCGGTATGCGGGATTGCACTCCGGAGCCGTGTGCGCAGGTTCGAATCCTGCTGGGGGCGCTAAAATCGAACACGCAAGCTAATCGTTCTTTTGATGAAATGCCATCTGACCTGGGCTAACGTCCCAGCGTGATCCGTACCCCCCGCCGCGGGCGCGCCCAGGCGCGCCCAGGACCGGGCGCGCTTGAATACCCCTAACGTCAGCGCCCTGGCGGCCAGCGGCTATTAATACCGTGTGCTCGCGCCGGGCACGCTGCGGTGCGAGCAGCCGTGAATCCCCGAGGCCTGGCCAGCGCTAAGTTTGCCCGGAAGACGCCCCTGAGCGATCTTGAAACGACTGCTCATACATGCATATGGCACGCGCCAAGTCATCAGGGACGACCTACCCATCGGAACGCTGGGGTGCTCGCGGCGATCGACATCAACCGCGGTCAGTCCACGGTGATCTTGAGCGGACCAGCCATACCCGCCGGGCCAGCGGCCGCCGTCCGGAACCACGACGATCGCCTACATGGTCACGCTGAGCGATAGGCGGCACGTTCGGGCCAGCCGATGCGTGCAGGCTGTTGCCCGGGCGCGCGGTCAGTCCAGCAGCTTCAGGAATTCGGCGGGGGTCAGGGCTGCCTGCCGCAGGATCGAGCCCAGGGTGCCGCGCTTGATGGTGCCATGCTCCGGGATCACCACGACCCGCCTGTCGGAGCTGCGGTAGACGGCATGGCTCCCCTTGGTGCGCACGTACGCGAACCCGGCGGATTCCGGCGCACGGGTGACCTTGCGGACCGGCAGGTCCGACAGAGCCGGGCTCACGCAGCGCCGGGGAGCCGGAACGAGGTCACCAGAGGCGTGCTGGTGACATGCCCGGCCGGGTCATCCACCTCGTCCAGGTACAGCCCCACGGCCTCCGCGAGGTTGGCCAGGGCCTCGTCGATCGTGTGACCCTGACTGGCGACATCGACTTCCAGGCACTGCGCGACGTACCAGTCCTCTTCCCGGTGCACGGCCGCAGTGAGAGTTTGATAAGCAGGCATACAACCAGGGTAGCCGGAGCACGGCCACCGCCGCAGAAGCAACTACCTGAGAGAACGGGCTCCGCCCGGCGCCGGCATCGTCGCAGCATGCCGGGCAGGACTGACAGATCCGGCCGTTCACCACCCCTGATCAACAAGCCGGCCAACGCGCCGAATCAGCAGCGTTATGCGGCATTCCGGCGAGGCCGACTGCCGAGACCGCCTACCAGGCGGGGCAGCCATGCCAGGTTTCGGCTCATGCAGGCATGATCGTCAGTGCAACGTATGGCCCTCGGGATCATGGGCGCAATGCGGCAGATGGCGAAGCTGAGGGCGATTATTTAGCGCGCCTCATACGCGCCCCCGCGCTTGAAGCTGTACTTATTCGCTTCGCAGTATCTCGGCGGGCCGTGCACGGGCTGCGGATTCACCCGGCAGCGCGGCGACGGCGACGGCGAGGGCGACCGCCACGGGCGCGATAACGGCCAGGAGGTGCGGGACATCGATCACGGGTGGGATGCCGAGCTGGCGGGCGAAAATCCGCCAGGCCACCCGGCCGCACAGCACGCCGAGGGGAATGCCGATAATCAGCGCGGCGCAGGCGAGCGTTCCCGCCTGCCATGCCACGGCAGCGCGGACCTGTCCGCGGGTGAATCCGAGTATTCGCAGGACTGCGAGATCACGGCGACGGCGGCGTACCGAGGTCACCAGCAGGTGGGCAATGGTCAGCAGCGCAAGAGCGCTGAGCGAGATCCCGAGCAGCATGGGCATGTCCTGCACGCGGCCGAAGTTCACCAGGTCTGTCGGGGCAGCCGGACCCTGCACCACAAACGGCCCCAGGCGGGCCATCCTCGACGCGAGCGCGCGGGTGCTGGCCTGCAGGCTGGGCCCGGCCCGGAAGCGGACGAGAAGCGTATTGAATGGCGGCGCAGTCACGCCAGGCGGCAGCAGGTGGCGCAGGCCGTCGACGGTGAGGGCTGCTCCCTGCCCGAGGCTCAGTGCGTCGCTGAGCGTGGGGAACACCGCCACGCCAACGATGGTGACCCGGGCGGCATGCGGGCCTCCCAGTGACACGCCGACGGTGGCGCCGAGATGGGAATGGATTGCTGCCAGGGTCCGTGCGCCGAGGGTGATCTCGCCAGCCCGCCGCGGCAGGCGGCCCTCGATGAGGACAGGCATCAGCGACCCCCCGTGACCCGGATTCATCGCGATGGCATCGGCCCGGACGCCGCGCACCACCATCGGCGCACCGGAGTAGCCGACAGACCACGCAGCTACCCCGGGGTCGCGGACGATGCTCCGCTCCACCGGGCCGACTCCGGACTGCTGGAGGCTGGACACAGAAGCGTCCCAGGTCACGCCGTAAAGCCGCGGGGTCGCGAGCAGGTGCGCGAGGCTGGCCGAGAACACTATTGCCGCGCTGAGTGCAGTGACCCCGACGACAGCTCCGGTTACAGTGCTGCGCACTGGCAGCGCGGTCCGGCCCGAGCCGGGCTGCAGGGCCAGGCGGACACCCAGCTTCGCCGTGACGGGGCTCAGATTAGCTGTGGCCGCTGAGGCCATCGACTGGCGCGGCCGACCAGAGGAAGCCATATCCGCATCCGGTGATCTGCTTGCCGCCCGCCAAGAGGGCAGGGCCGCGCAGCCGACGGTGGCGAGCACCGCAGCGGCCCACCCAAGCACAAGGACCATCGGGTCCACGTTGATCCCCGGATGCGGCTCGGCGATCCGCGCCAGGCCGAGCGGGAACACAGGAGACAGCGCCACGGCGAGCAGGATCCCGGCAGCGGCTCCGGCGGCGCCGATCACGGCGGCCCGGGCGAGCCCAGCCGCGAGCAGCTGGCGGCGGCTCATCCCGAGGGCACGCAAGGTGGCGTACTGCGCGGATTCGAGAAAGCTCATGCGGGCAAGCAGCTGGCCCAGAATAAGCAATGCGATGACCGCGAGGAGGCCCGTGACCAGCCACAGTGCTACTGCCTGGAGGTGAATCGAGTGCTCGGTGTTCACCGTCTGGGTGGCCAGCGGGTAACTTGCGGCGATTTTGCCGTGGCCCAGCCGGCTGACCGCGCGCTGCACTGCAGGCAGATCCGCGGCTCCGTGGCGGAGCCGCAGCGCCACGCCGATGGATGTCTGGATCCTGGAGTGGTACTGCCGGTAGAAAGCCGGCGTCGCCCACACGAAATCCGTTCCCGTCCCGCTCTGCGGCGGGAACTCTGCCGGCGCGGCATCGATCCCGGCAATGCGGAAATCGAAGGGCTGCGGCTTGCCACGATTGGTCAGCAGCACCGCTCGGAGCGTTCCGCCCACCTTCAGATGTGAGACCTGTGCGAGCGTGAACGAGATGTCGACCTGATTGGACCGGGCCGGATTGGCCAGGCGGCCAGCCAGGATCTTTCTCCGCCAGAAGCTGTCCGGGACCCCGTTGCCCACCGGCGCCAACAGGGCGACGGTACCGGGCGCGACCACCGAGAAGTCAGCTAGCGTAGCGGACTCGGCCGTCTGAGGCAGTCGGGCCAGCGCCGCCAGCGGGAGCTGAGCGAACGTCGGTGAGCTAGAGGCTAGGGAGTAGACGAGAACGTCAGGCGCATTGCTCCAGGCGAGCAGGTCCGGGTAGGCCGAGTCAGTCCTGCGCGCACCAGCAGCGGCAGCGCCGACAGTACCGCACAGCACCCCGGCAAGGAGCGCCAGAGCCAGCCAGGAACGCCACCGCTGCCGCAACTCGGCCCGGAGGAAAACCCACATGGCAATCACGTCTAAGCACTCCTGGCCAGAAACGCATCCTCAACGCCGGGAAACACCCCGATGACGCCGCCACCAGAAACCATCGCTTCCTATCAGGCCACAGCCCCGTCTCCGGTAGGAAGGGTAAGAGCACCACAACCCCGGTGGTACCTGCGCCACACAGGTCGGAAGCCAGCACACCCCTGGCAGCCGCATCCCGGCGGCCTGCCGCCGTCCCCCCGTGTCGCAACAGCGCGGCTGCAGCGAAATGTTGCCGGGAGCCCATGCACAAAATCGAGAACTTGCGGCAATCCCGCGAGTGCGGCTGTTGAGAGCGCTCACCCGGCGTGACAGCCGCGCCAGGTCCGGCTCATGCATGCATGCCCGTCAGCGCAACGTATGGCCTTCCCGATCATGAGTGCCATGGCGGCAGATGGCGAGGCTGAGGACGACGATTCCACGCGTCCCATACGCGCCCCACGCGAACGTCCGGCATGCCGCATCTCTCCCCCACCGCCCAGGCCCCAGGCGCGCCCCAGAACCCGGCAGGCCCGACGCCTTCTGACCTCAGCGCCCCGGCCGGCAACGACCATCAAGACCGTGTACTTGCCCGGGCACTCCACGGCACGAAACCGCCCGAACCCTGCGGCCTGGCCAGCGCGCCAATCGGCCCCCGGTAGCAGCGCTGAGCGATCTTGAAAATGCGACCTCTCCGTCGCCGACCGCGTGTCGACGGGCGCGGATCGCCGCAATGGCGCGGGCGGATCGCCATGATCACAAACAGGGCTGACAGCGTTCTTCACGATGGCCCTTGACCGGCCCGATCTCCTTGTCCAGGGCTGCCGTGATCCCCAGTGCCCGCTCCAGATCCCGGACTGCCTTTACCCCTGCCGAGCCGCTCAAGGACGCGTCGGGCGACCCGACCCGCACCTTCCGCTTCCGCGCCGGCCGGTTGACGCGTATCTTGTTCACCTGACAGATGGCCTCTCATCTCGCGATCTAGGAACTTTGACAATTCCTATTTTCGCAGGTAAGAGGCCATCTGGATGCCTAAGCAGAAACCAGTGACCACACCATTATCCGCGTATTCGTGGATCCAGGTCTGAGCAAGCTGTAGCCCGGGAGCCTGATCAATTCCTTGGGGCGTTCTTGGCCTTCTTGCCCTCGTGCTTGACCTTGCGGGCACCTTTCTTGGTCTTGCCCTTGACTACCTTGGCCTTGTGCTTAGCCTTCTTGCCCACACCCATGACCGACTCCCTTTGTCTTGGGCACCGACGCTGCCGTCAGTGCGCTGTCCGGGCCGCGTTCCCGGCGGAGCCGTGAGCCGCGGCGATCCGGTGGCTGCCATGTTCCACCCAGGACGCGGCTCAAACTCTCAGATATCACCCCGGCAGCCTCTGCTCGCATCTGCCCGCCAACCAGCTCGTGAAGGCTCCGGACTCCGTGGCTGTCTCCGGCCGCAACGGCCCGAACGTGTCCTACCGCGTGGCAGGAATCGGACGACCTCGCGCGCCGGGACATATCAGCCGGATGCCGTCGACAGCCAGGGCGCTACCCCTCCATTGGCCCCGGGCTCGCCCGCTGAATTTTCGTCGGAGGTACCGCGCCTGGATGGGCTCTGATTCGCCGGTACCCGGTTCACGGGAATCCGGAGTTCCCGCGGCTCCGCCACAGCAAAGAGCCCCGCCGCGCCTAACCCCCATGCGCGGCGGGGCTCTTTGCCACTGCCCGACTAACCGGATGCAAACCGCGCCGATGGTTCATGTTCAGTTCACTTTTAGTTCATTTCTGGTAAGGCCGCGGTAGACGGGCCGGGCGCGTCCCGGCGGCCGTTGCCAGCGGTCAACACCACCGAGTCCCGGCCGCGATGCTCCGACCGGGCAGCGCGCCGCGCGCGAGTCCGCAGACAGGCGGCCCGCAGGCGCCTTGGTGGCGAGGCCGTCCGGCTCGTCCCAGCGCGGGTCACCAGGCAGGCACTGGCCGAGCCGAGCAATACGGCCAGTTCGTCGTACTTGAGGTGC
Organism: uncultured Actinomycetes bacterium; assembly: GCA_963707065.1. Lineage (GTDB taxonomy): Bacteria > Actinomycetota > Actinomycetes > Streptosporangiales > Streptosporangiaceae > Palsa-506. The sequence continues at coordinate 22,262 of CAVPPJ010000005.1, read as the reverse complement.
CCGCGGTAATTGATGCCGTGGCCGAGCAAGGGCACCTCCCGCGCGGAAAGATGCCCCGTCCGCGGCCTGACCGCGTGACCAGCGGGCCGAACTCGCGGGGACCGCGCGTCGCCGTCCGAAATCCCGGGCGAAGTGTCGGGCGGCCCTGGGTGCCGCCGCCGAAGCCCCGGACATCTCTGGGGTGATGGGCTCGCTCGCTGCGGCACACATGCGGGTGACGCCCAAGTGCGCGCCGCCAGCGGGACGCTCTCGGCCTCCGCGTGCAAGCTGGCCCGGCCATGGTGGCAAGCCTGCCATTACAGTGACGTTGGCCAGATCATCATCTTGGCCCTATTCCTCCGCGTCTCGCGTGCCCTTACGCCTGCCCGGCGCAGATAGCACCCGGATCAGCCATGGATCCCCGGCGCTGCGGCGAAACGCGCGCGAGCGGTCCAGGGCGCCCTCACGCTGACCCGGTGATTTCGGGGATTGGCTGCGAACCTGACGGCGACAGCGCGGATCTCCCTTCGCCAGCGCGCCTGGAAGCGCAGCGCGCCGTGCTCTACTCCGCATGGGCCTGCTGGCTCATGATGGCCAACCGGCAGATCGGCAGGACTATGATCCCGGAGCCCAGCAGCAAGAAGTCCGGCACCGGAATACGGCATCGCCGTCGCGGGTGTGCTGCCTTCAGCGTCCCCAGGCGGACTTCACCTCCGCTCGTGCGGCCCGGGCGGTCTGCCGGCGATTGCATGTCTGCCGGCCGGCTGGCCGGATTTGCCGATCCTGAATGGCGGAGTCAGCCGCCCTGATCTTGGCCCTTGTCGTTGCCCTTAGCTTTGCCTTGGCCTCTGGCCTTTCCGTGGCGGTGGCTGTCGCCTTGCGTCTTGCTGTTGCCGTGCGGTTCTTCGCCGCGGGTGCTGCCGTCTTTGCGCTGGAACGCTCCGGTCACGATGACCGGGCTGCCGGCAGGTACCCGGCCATCCGGTTGCACGGATAGGACTTTTCCGGGGGTCTCCAGGGCGCTCGTCCGCCATAGCACGTGGACTACCAGGCCGTGCCGGTGCAACTGGCGGACCACGGCGCCGACGGGCTTGCCTGTCAGTGAATCACCGTTGACCTCGACCATCCTGGCAGTTGACAGGCGCGGCCGCGACGTACTGGGTGGCGCAGCCGCCGGACGATGAAACGGCGCGGGGCCGATCACGCTGCTCAGCGCCAAAACGATCAGGGCAGCAACAACTGCTGCCACCAGCAGCGCGGCGGCACGGTAAGACCGCGTTCCGACCGGGTGTCGCAAGGGATCCTGGCACGGCGCCGGGCTTTCGGGCTGGGTGGGGGACGGCGCCCCTGGCCAGTCTCCCGCGGGGACGCTGGCACCGGCGATCATGCTGTCGCGCAGCCGGGCAGCCCGGCGGGCCACCTCACCGGCGCTGCCCGGCCGCGCGGCGGGGTCCTTGGCGGTGAGCTGGCCGACCAGCGCAGCCACGTCCGCTGGCACGGCGGCCGGCAACGGCGGCATGGGGCGGTCCCGGTGAGCCAGCGCTATCTCTACCAGGGTCCCGCTGAAAGGCGGCACGCCTGCCAGGCATTCGTAGGCGACGACGCCCAGTGAATACAGATCGCTCGCCGCAGTGGCCCGCGCACCCCCGACCCGCTCCGGCGCGAGGTAAGCCGCCGTGCCGATCAGCAGCCCGGTGCCGGTGACCGGCGCGGACCCCGCCGCGTGCGAGATACCGAAGTCGGTGATCTTCACCAGGCCATCACGACCGAGCAGCAGGTTCCCCGGCTTGATATCACGATGCACCAACCCCGCCAGATGCGCGGCCTGCAGGCCAGCAGCCGCCTGAGCGACCACATCCATGGCCCGCGCAGGATCCACAGGCCCGCTGGCCAGCGCCCCGGCCAGTGACGGGCCGTCCACCAGCTCCATCACCAGGAACGGCGGATGCGGCGGACCCTCTTCGCCGTAGTCATAAACGCGCGCGATTCCTTCATGGGAAAGCGCCCCGGCGTGCCGGGCCTCGGCACGAAACCGTGCCAGCGTCTCCGGGTGCTGAGCGTAACCGGCTTGCAGCAGCTTGACGGCGACCGGCCTGGCCAGCACAAGGTCCGTTCCCGACCACACCTCGCCGAAGCCGCCGGCCGCGATCCGGTCATCGAGACGGTACCGGCCAGCGAGCAGGACACCAGTGCTTACGGACGGCATAGACAGGCGGCTACCCAACCGCCAGGCCGCTAACCGCCCATCCGCAGCAAGCAGCCGCCCGGTAGCCTCCCGCACCGCGTAATGCCTGCGACGGCAGACGCCAGGACACGACGCCGCCATCGCCGGTATCCGCCCGGGAGTAGGGCTATGAGGACAGATGAGGACCCGGAGACGGCGCCATCGTGCATCGTGCAATGCTTACGGCCGCTCCGGAGTTCCGTTGCCGACCAGGGCGTGGCCAGGGGCGACGGGTCGTCACCGGAGCCAGGCGCACTGGGCACGAGCGCATACAGGCCCCTGCCCGTGCGGCGTACTTTCCCTTGCGTGATAGCTGCCCGCAGGGCGGCAGGGAACCGTCCCGGGCCCCACCGGCCGGCGTGCACCAGCTCGGACAGCCGCCGCCGTTCGAGCATGCCGGCGTCGGCCATCGCGGCTATTATTTCGTTGACCTCGCGGTCCCGGGCGGTGTCGATGAGCGGAACGCTGTAGGCGGTGTACATCGGCGAGTAGTACCGGTACTACGCCTGCTGGCTGACGGCCTGCTGGGCCGGCGGGCACGGCGGCCCTGCGCCGTTCCGCCCGCATCCCGCGTGCCCGCGCCGGTGGTGGTCCGCGCGGTGCTCGCCCGCGGCCTCGGCGGTCAGCGGGGTGGCGATCTCCTCCAGCGGTTTCTGCTCGGCGTTGACGCCCAGGCACACCTCGACCAGCCCGGCCGCGATCATCAAGGCTGCGCCGATCAGGTAGCCGATCGCCATGTCTGCGCGTTTCCCCGAGGCGATCAGGACGCCGAACAGCAGCGGCCCGGTGATGCCGCCCGCGGCGGTGCCGACGGCGTAGAAGAACGCGATCGCCATCGCCCGGGTCTCCATCGGGAAGATCTCGCTGACACCGTCAGGTACGCCGCGCTGGCGCCGGCCGAGGCGAAGAAGAAGATGACGACCCACGCGGCCGTCTGCGTCGTCGCGGTCAGACGTCCCCTGATCGAACAGCCACGCGGTGACCGCCAGCAGCGAGCCGGACAGGATGTAGGTCGCCGGTGATCATCGGGCTTGCGGCCGAGCGTGTCGAACAAGCCGGCCGAGCAGCAGCGGGCCCGAGAAAGTTGCCGACGGCGAACGGCAGGATGTACAGCCCCACGCTGGCGCTTGCTACGCCGTAGAACGTCGTCAGGACGAGCGCGTAGGTGAAGAAGACCGCGTTGTAGAGGAACGCCTGGCCGATGAACAGGGACAGGCCCGAGCGACGGTGCGCCGCGGATAGCGCTCGAACACGGTCGCGCGCGATCGTCGATGAAGCCGATCGCTCGCGCTGCTGGATCGTCGATCGTCGCTCGTCGCGGCTCGGCGAGCTCGCTCGCCGGTCGCGCTCCGCGACCTGGCGCTCGATGTCGGCGACGATCTCGCTCGGCCTCGTCGCTCGCGGCCGTGGATGAACAGCCAGCGCGGGCTCTCGGGCACGTTGCGGCGGACGAGCAGGATGGCCAGGCCGAGCACCGCGCCGAGCCCGAAGCACAGCCGCCAGCCGAGGTCGGCGGCGAGAAGCTCGGGTCGAGCAGCACGAGCGTCAGCGGCGGCGCCGAGCGGCGGCGCCGAGCCCAGTAGGATGCCGTTGATGACGAGGTCGACCCGGCCGCGCACGCGGGCGGGGATGAGCTCGTCGATGGCCGAGTTGATCGCGGCGTACTCGCCGCCGATGCCCGGCGCCGGTGAGGAACCGGAACGAGGAAGAACCACCAGGCGTCGAACGACGAACGCGGTCAGCGACGGTCGCCGCCAGGTAGACGCCGAGCGTGATCATGAACAGCCTCTTGCGGCCGAACCGGTCGGTCAGATGGCCGAAGAACAGCGCACCGACGCACGCGCCGGCAATGTACATCGAGCCGGCCAAGCCGACGACCTCGGCGCTCGAGATGCGAGCCCGCTGGCCGGCTTGGTGAGCGCGGCGCCGATCGAGCCGACGATGGTGACCTCCAGCCCGTCGAGGATCCACACCGTGCCCAGCCCGATGACGACCATCCAGTGCCACCGCGACCACGGCAGCCGGTCCAGCCGAGCCGGGATCTTGGTGGTGATCGTACGAAGCTCTACATCGGTCACGGCTGACTGCAATGCTCGATCACGCGAACGGCGAACTCCAGCGGCGGCGCGCGAAGGAATGCCAGCGGCCGACCGGCCCCGCCGGGCTCACAGCCTCGGCCTGGCTGCCGCGGAAACTGCCGATGGCCGCGCGACGGCCGCCCCCGCGGCCCTCAGCAGCGTCGGGCCGGGCCGGGAGTGCTGATGCGTCCGGCCCAGCGCGGCCTTTGCTGCCGCGGCGAGTTCCTCTCCCAGCCGGCCGGCCTCATCTGCGGTCAGCGCGGCCCTGAGACCGGGCCACACCTGCTGCTCTTCGTAGGCGATGTGATCGCGGGCGGCGCGATTAAACCTGATCATCAGCGGAATGAACTGCGGGTCAGATGGGGTCATCCCGTCTAGTTCGGTGAGCATCTCCCTGACTTCGGTTTCCTGCCCGGCGCCCCCGGCTGCGAGCGGTTCCCCATCGGCGGCTTTCTCCTTGGCCGCCGGCCAGAAATATTCCTCCTCGGCGGCCTCGTGCCGTGACACGGCGCTGATCAGCGCGGCGGCGAGCGAGCCACCCTGCTCCAGAAGCTCCGCAGTCGGCTCAGCCTCACCGCCGATCAGGTACAGCATCCGGTCCAGCATCTGCTCCACCTCGCGATGGGCAGCTCCGAGTACCTCAAACACATCCGGCATCGCTTCCTCCCCCTCACCTCGCCGAGCATCCCGTCCCATGGCGCGAGGCAAGCTGCCCCGTCCAGACGCGCCTAAACCGGGACAGACGGCTGACACGCCAGGCCCAGAGGCCGAACAATGACCGCGTTGCTGCAACGGGAAAGCGGGGGGCCATTCCCTCCTTGAGCCCGCGTTTCCCCGGTTATTCGCCGCATTGGCGGGCACGGATGGTCCTTGCGGCAGTGGAGAGCCTCGCCGTGGAAAATAGGTGGTCGCACGCGGCGGGGTTCATGGCGGGGAAGGCGACATCCCCGGGCGCAGCAGCTGACCGACGTGGACGGTCTCCACCACTGGCAGTGCTCGGCCGGAATTCGGCCGAGCAGCCCGTCATCGCGGATTCTGCGCGCCCTAGCCATTCAGCACCTGCGCGCCCTGGCCGCTTGGCACCCGCCGCCGCGGCTGGGTCCTCGGCTGCAACCTCCGGCGGGCTCGCTACAGCGAGGGGTCATGCAGGAGCGAGCGGCTAACCCCAGCGGGCGGCTTGCCTGCCGAGACGGGCGAGGACCCGGCGGCTGATCCGCCGGTACCTAGGACGGCGTCGGCATACCGGTCTGCGGTTTTCCCGGATGGAGGGCTCAGCGACCACGACGGCGAGGCCGCAGAAAAGGGTGGCGAGCCCGGCGGCGAGCTACACGGCGGACGACGATGCCGAGCACGGCGAATACCATGGCGAACTCCAATCACGCAAGGCCTCCGGCCGACTGTGCTCATCCGAGCACACGCACCCGGCACCGGAGGCGCGGCAGAAACCGGCGGCGGCTTCCACGAGAGGTACCCCGTTCAGTCAGCGGCTAACAGGGCTTGGCACGGGCCCGCCGAGACGACATCTGAGCCCTCCCGGATCAGGCCGCACGCAGCCGAGGACAGCACAGCCTCCGCTTGACGGCCTGCAGCTCGACGTCTGGGAGTCGGCTGCACGCGGGAAAGTGGCTGCGGCGGTGGCCTGCGGTTGCGGTTGCTGGTCATCCCGGACACGATCATGCGCTGGCACCGCGACATCGTCCGGAGCCACTGGGCTTCACGGCCCCTGCGCGGCCGACCCGGCCCGGCCACGCGCAGGTATATCAAGGCCCTCGTCTCCGGCTGGCCCGGCAAATCCCGAAAGAGGGTACCGGCGGATCCATGGGGAGTTGGTCGCTCTGGGGGTAAGTCGCGGCGTCGACTGTACGGGAGATCTCTAGACCGCAGGCATCGACCGATCCCGGCGGCGGACCGGCCGACCTGGTCGCAATTCCTGCCCTCCCAGGCCGACGCGATTCTGGCGAGCGGCTTCTTCACGGCCGACCTGCTTGATGGCGCCCAGGCTGCGCACTGGCCGTGATAGAACGTGCGAGCCGGCGCATCCGCATTCTTGGCGTCACGCCGCACCCCACGGCGGAATGGACCGCCCAGCAGGCCCGCAACCTGCTCATAAACCTCTGCGGGCAGGCACGCCGGGCTAGCTTATGATCCGCGACCGCGGCTCGAACTTCACCGCCATCTTTCGACGCGGTTCCGGCGGATGCTGGCATCCGGAGCACGCTCTGCAAACGTGCAGACACCCGCATGAACGCGATCATGGAACGCTGGATCGAGGGTGCCGCCCGAGCTTCTAGACCGCACCTCGTGTCGAATCAGACCCATCTACTGGCTCAGGGAACTGCTGAGGGTGCCTCAGGCCGGGGGGCCTGCGGCGAGACCCTTATCTGCCGCGCCGCGTATCTGCCGCGCCGCGGGACATTGTGCGTGGTAAGAAGTCCGTTCAATCCTCGCCGCCGTGGGTAGTGCGGTGCAGCACAGGCTCCGCGATCGGCGGGCTGAGGAAGGAGACGCGCTCGATGCTGTTCTCGCACGGCGTGCACCTCGTGGCGCTTAATCCGCTGAGTTCGACCTCGGTGCTGGCCAGCCTCGGTGCGCTCGGGGTCTTCCTTGCCCTCTTCGCCGAGACCGGGCTGCTCATCGGCTTCTTCCTGCCCGGGGACTCGCTGCTGTTCACCGCCGGGCTGCTATGCACCGCCGCGCCCGCCCATAAGCTGCACCTGTCGCTGCCGGCCGTCCTTTTGGCCGCGGCCGCCGGCGCGCTTCTCGGGGCGCAGACCGGGTTCTATATCGGGCGCATCGGCGGCCGCCCGCTGCTTGACCGCAACAGCAATAGTTATCTGCGCAAGGGCGCCGAACGCGCGAAGGAACTGCTGACGCGCTACGGACACGGCAAAGCAATCGTGCTTGCCCGATTCATCCCCGTCGTGCGGACTGTGCTTAACCCGATGGCCGGAGCGCTGGAGGTGCGGACCCGAACCTTCACGATCTGGCAGGTAGCAGGCGGGCTGATCTGGTCGATCGGAGTCACCCTGGCCGGCTACGCCCTGGGCTCCACCATCCCTAGCATCGACAACTACCTGCTGCCGGTCATCGCCGCGATCGTCATCCTCTCCCTTATCCCCCTCGGCATCGAACTGCGACGCAACCGGACCCCTGCCCGCCGCAGCGCGGGTTTTGAAAGCGACACCCCCGCCCGCTCCCAGCACGGACCGGGTCAGCTCCCCGGCCCGCCTGGCGAGGCAAAGGGACGAGATGACCAGGTGCACGGGGTGCACGGCATAGTCAAAAGGTGACGACCATGAGCGCACCAGCGCCAGCGGCGGCTATTGAGCAGAAGCCGTCAGCCGGCCTTTAATCCTCGCTGCACGAAGCAGGCAGGGGCGGCTGCCAGATCAGTTAGCCGGGCCCGGCGCAGATACCGGTGTTTGCCCGCCAGGCTGGCGGGCAGAGGGAGGCGGCATGGAATCGACATCGGCAGTACGCATGTCCGCCGGGGCAAGACGCGCATCTGACAGCCCGCCCGCGCGGGCGCTGGCCAGGGCGGGCCTGGCCGCACGCGGGGTCATCTACATCCTGATTGGCTGGGTCGCGATCCTGGTAGCGCTCGGTCAGAGCTCGCGGCAAGCTGATCAGCAGGGTGCTCTGCAGCTGCTCGCCGGCAAGCCCTACGGCCTGGTCTCGCTCTGGCTACTCGGCATCGGGTTTGCAGGCTATGCGCTCTGGCGGCTCAGCGAAGCCGCCTTCGGCGTCACCGGCGAAGGGAACGGGGCTGGCCCGCGGTTGAAGTCGCTGGTCCGGGCATTGGTCTATGCCGGTTTTGCCTACCTGACGTTCAAGGTGATCTCGGGCACCGGGGGCAGCCAGACCCGTCAGCAGCAGGATCTGACGGCCCAGGTCATGCGGCACGGCAGCGGCGGCAGGTGGCTGGTCGGCATCGCCGGGCTGATCATCGTGATAGTCGGTGTGGCCCTGGTCGTGGAGGGCGTCCGCCGCAAGTTCCTGAAAAACCTGCAGACGGCGCAGATGAGCGCCCGGACCCGTCGCGTCGTCGAGTGGCTCGGCGTGATCGGCACCGCCGCCCGGGGCGTGGTGTTCGCGCTCGCCGGCGTCCTGGTGGTCGAGGCGGCCGTGAGGTATAAGCCGTCGAAGGCAGGCGGTATCGACAAGGCGCTGCTGACGCTGCGCAATCAGCCGTTCGGCGAGTTCCTGCTGATCCTCGCAGCGCTCGGCCTGATCGTCTTCGGCATTTACGGTCTCTGCGAGGCCCGGTGGCGAAAGGTGTGAACATTCCTCCTTCCCGGCCGGCTCAGCAGCTCCCGCCTGGTCCGGCGGCGCAGATGCGATAAGTGCCCGCTCCCCTGTGCCAACGCACCCGGGCAGGAGCCCTCCGACCGCATGCCACAGCGACATCCCTGTTCAGGCGGCGGGCGAGCCCGGCTCTGTCACCCGCTTGCGCACGCCGGTGGCTATCCATCTAGGACTCTGCAGCTACCGGCAGCCTCATGCGGTTTACCCGCGAGCACCGGGCGGGCCGCCCTTGCTCGCCGCGCGCCCCATACGCGCCCCGTGCATGCGGCGCAGGACGCGTTTCTGCTGGTAGCGGTTGTATGCGGGATTGCACTCCGGAGCCGTGTGCGCAGGTTCGAATCCTGCTGGGGGCGCCAAAATCGAACGCGGGAACGAATCTCGTTCTTCAGAGCCATGCAACCTGACCTGGGCTAACTTCCGGCATGATCCCTCTCCCCCGCCGCGTGCGCCCCAGGTACGTCCCAGGACTGGGCACACAGGACACCTCCTGACGTCAGCGCCCTGGCAGGCAACGGCCGTCAAGACCGTGTACTCGGCGACGCCCGAATCTGCGATGAGTGGACACGCTTATCTGGGTTATGCCGGTGATCCGGATTCGCCGCCGACCGGTTGTCACCAAGGCCCGCGGCGCTTAGGAGTTCCGGTCGGGTGGCGTCATGCTAGTAGCCACCAAGATCCACTTGTGGCTGCGGCCGACGACGGCTGACTTGTCACGGAATGTGTTCGCTCACGAGCGCGCCGACCCGCCGATCGGCGCGGTCGGCCCGCCAGCGCTCTTTGGCTAGCAGTCAGCACATATCAGTCGTTCTGGCCGGTATCCGACCACGGCTTGGAGCCTCCTCATAATTTGAGTCCGGGTTGGCGGGTGCTCAGCCGTAAGCTGACCGGCCGGGTGGCAGGTCTAGCTGGCCGGACATGCCACCGAGGATGAAGTCGGCGCTGGCCAGGAAGTCGTGCGGGAAGCCGCGGGTGATGTGGCTGGCCTGATCGAGCCGGGCCAGAGCGTCAGGCGGCAAGCTGACGTCCAGGCAAGTGATGTTGTCGGCGAGCTGCTGGGCGGTCCGGGCGCCGAGGATGGGGATGATGCTGCCCTGGGCGCGTAGCCAGGCGAGTGCGACGACGGAGGAGCTGAGTCCCAGCCCGTCGGCGATGTCGGCGACGGCCCGGGCGATAGCGAGGCGGGCGGGGTCCACGTCGGCGAGCCGGTGCTTGGCGGCTGGGGTTTCTGGTTTGGCGTACTTGCCGGATAGGACTCCCGCGCCGAGCGGTCCCCAGGCTAGTACGCCGAGGCCCAGGCCGCGGGCCATCGGGATTAGCTCCCGCTCGACCTCGCGCTGGACGAGGGAGTACTCGACCTGCAGGCCTGCGAAGGTGGACCAGCCGCGGTCTGCGGCCAGGGTCTGCATCTGGGCCACCACCCAGGCGGGGGTGTCAGAGATGCCCAGGTAGAGGACCTTGCCCAGCCGGACCTGGTCATCGAGGGCGCGCATCACCTCCTCGGGCGGAGTCAGGTAGTCCCAGGCATGCAGCCACAGGATGTCGACGTGGTCGGTACGCAGCCGCTGCAGCGATGCCTCGAGTGCCTGCACCAGGCTCTTGCGGTGATTGCCGCCGGCGTTGAGGTCGCCGTCGCGGACGTTGAGCGAGTACTTGGTGCCGACGACGAAGTGATCTCGGTCGGTCGCCAGCAGGTCGCCGAGGATCGACTCGGCGGTGCCGTTGGTGTACTTGTTGGCCGTGTCGATGAGGGTACCGCCGGCCTCGGCGAACAGCTCGAACTGCTTGGCGCTTTCGCCCGCTGACGCCCCCCAGCCCCAGTCGGTCCCGAAGGTCATGGTGCCAAGGGCCACCTCGCTGACCCGCAGGCCGGAGTTGCCGAGCAATGTGTAGCGCATGGTGTGCTGATCTCCTTGCTGGTTTCTGAGTGCGGCGCCAGTCACACGACGGCGGTGCTGCCGCCGTCGATGCGCAGGTTGGCGCCGTTGATGTAGTCGGCTAGCGGGCTGGCGACGAAGGCCACGAGGTCGGCCACTTCTTCCGGGCGACCGAGTCGGCCGGTTGGGTTGTCGAGGACCTCGGCCAGGACGCCGGCCTCGATCGCCGGCCAGTCCTCGCCCCAGCCGCGGCGGCGGGCTTCAAGGCGGTAGAACTCCCGTACGCCAGGCGTGACGACTATGCCGGGGCTGACTGTGTTGACCGTGATGCCGGTGCGGTCCAGGTGCTTGGCCAGCGAGGCTGTGAGGTTGAGCAGCGCAGCCTTGGACGCCGCGTAATCAGGCATGGTCGGAAACGGATTCACCGCCTCGCCGGTCCCGATCTGCACGATCCGTCCCCAGCCTGACGCGCGCATGGCCGGCAGGAAACCCTGGATGCACCCGACCGCGGCCGCGACGTTAGTGGCGTACAGCGCAAGCCAGTCCTCCGGTGCCGCGTCGTCCCAGCCGCGGTTGGCGAACGCGCCGGCGTTGTTGACCAGGATGTCGATGTCGCCGCCAGCCAGCGCGCGGGAGATGAGCCAGGCGCGGTCGCCGGGGTCGGCCAGGTCAGCCGTCAGGCCCTCGGCCTGGCCGCCGTCAGCGCTGATTGCCTGTGCCACCGCGTTGACCGCATGGGCCCGGCGGCCGTGCACGATCACCGCCGCACCCTCGGCTGCGAGTTTCCGGACGATAGCCTCGCCAATGCCGGCGCTGGAACCAGTCACGATGGCCCGGTGGCCTTTGAGCTGCAGGTCCACCGTCAGCTCCTGTTGGTGACGGTGCCGACTGCGGCCAGCTCGGCGGCAACGGCGTCGGCGCCCAGCTCGATCATCCAGGTCAGCGGCGCGTCCGGGAGGAACGCTTGCACGGCGGTGCTGAGCTCGGACCTCGCCGCCTCGGATAGCTGCGGTTCCCCCGCGGATAGCCGTCGGATGAGCTCGCGGTAGTACAGCAGGTAACGCCGCTGGTCAGCGAGCAGGCCCGGCCCGGCCGGGTCACCGTGCCCGGGATACAACGCGCCGATGCCGGCAAGTTCGCCGCCGAGGACATCGAGCGCGGCCAGCCAGGCACCGGAATGCCCGTCGGCGGTATAGGAATGCGTGCCATGAAAGGCCAGGTCGCCAGTGAACGCGACGGTGGCGCCCTCGTTCGCGGTCAGGACGAGGTAGCTGTCGGCGTGACTTTCTGCCGGGCCGACCTCGCGGACGGTGAAGGTCATCTCGTCGAGCTGAACCCGGGCGCCGTCGGCCAGCAGCGAGTTCGGGTAGTAGGTCTCGGCCGGCCACTCCGTGCCGTAGACAGGAGACCACTGAGCCCGCTTGGCGTCGGCGATCTCCTCGATGACCCGGCCGACGCCGGCCGTCGCGTACACCGGCACTTCCTTGTCTTGCACCAAGCCGAAGATGCCGTTGAAGTGATCCGGATGAGCATGCGTCACCAGGATCGCCAGCAGCGGCTTCTTCAGCGCCCGGAGCCGGGCACGCAGCGCCTCGATGTCGGAGACCAGCAGGTTGGTATCGACCACCACCACGCCTGACTCGCCCTCGACGAGATAAGAGTTGACATACAGCCCGGACTCGGCTGCCCGGTAGATGTGCACGACGGGTCCGGCCATTTCTGCTCTCCTGGCTGCGCTGTTGCGGGCTGCGGCGCCCTGGCGGCGACCGCGTTCCCTCAACGATCATTAGCTGCCTGCCAGCCGAGCGTCCAAGACAAGCTGTGATAACTGTTGGCTATGGATGCCCATCTCCGGGATCTTCGGTACTTCGTGGCCGTGGCCGAAGAGCTGAACTTCACCCGAGCCGCGGAGCGCCTGCACCTGTCGCAGCCGGCTCTCAGCAAACAGATCCGCGGCTTGGAAGCGACGCTGCGCGCCCAGCTTTTCCGGCGCGACCGGCGCCAGGTTGAGCTCACCGCCGCCGGCGCCGCGCTGCACGCGGTTGCCCGCAGCCTGCTCCAGGACTGGGACGACGGCGTCGCCATGGTCGGCGATGCCGCCGCCCAGGACGCGCAGGTTCTGCGGGTCGGCACGCTGACCTCGATCGGGCGGGCGCTGTACCCCGCGATCACCGACCAGTTCGCCAAGCGGCAGCCGGGCTGGCAGGTGGAGCTGCATACCTACGGATGGGGCGACCCGACAGCAGGCCTGCGGGACCGCACGGCCGACGCCGCGTTCGTGTGGCTGCCCATTGACGCCACCGAGATCGAGACCGAAATACTCGCCACCGAACGGCAGTTCGTAGCGATCAGCGCCCGCCACCTGCTGGCAGACCGCCAGACCATCGAATTCTCCGAGATCGTCAACGAGCCGGTAACCGCGCTGCCCGCTTCGGCAGGCTCACAGCGCAACTTCTGGCTGGCCGTCGACGCGCGGGCCGGCCAGCCGCCGCGAGTGGCCGCCGAGGTGAGCGCCACCGACGAGAAATTTGAGATCGTGTCGTCCGGCGCAGCGATAACGCTGCTGGCCGAGGGCAACGCCGACATCTACTCACGCGAGGGAATCGTCTGCATCCCGGTCACCGGCCTCGAACCAGCCCGGCTCGCGATCGCCTGGCGGCGCAGCGACCGCAGACCCCCAGTGCGGGACTTCGTCCAGGCCTGCCGCGAGGCGGCTGACATCCACAAGCGGAACCCTCGGACAGGCCACTCCGATTAACAGGGGCACACAGCTCGACACCCGTCGTGCCCTCGCGGTCCACCGCCACGTGGAACCCTGACCCTGACCCTGACCCTCCAGATAATCCGAACGGCCGATCCACCGACGCGGCCAGGCCATACAGAAACGGCTGATCTGTATTCAGCCATCCACCCGAAACTCGAACTGGCAAGGCGCGCCGAGTCGGCGATCCGGCGCGTTTCAGGCGGGCGAGTGTGCTCGGGCAGCGGTGACCTGGCGTGACTGTGGCGGCCGTCTTACCTTGGGTTTCTCGTTTCATGCTGAGGCCTGTGGATGGCCCAGCCTCCTGGTCTCAGCCCGACCCTGGAGGTGTCCCGATGACCACTACGACCCCGTCCGCTGCCCTCGTCCCTGCCATGCCGGTGTTCACCCGTACTGAGCGGCTGGCGTTAGCGGGGTTCCTCGCTGGTTATAGCGGCCTGACCCGCGAGGCGTACGCGCTGGACCTGCGCCAGTTCGCCAGCTGGTGCCACCAGCATCACCTGCGCCTATTCGATGTCCGCCGTGCGGACATCGAGTGCTTCGCCCGTGACCTGGAAGCCCGCGGCCGGGCCCGGGCCACCGTCACCCGCCGGCTGTGCACCATCGCCGGGTTCTACCGCTACGCAGTCGAGGAAGAACTGCTCGATCACTCTCCGGCCGCGCATGTCCGGCGTCCCCGAGTTGACTACGAGTCGCATGCCACCGGGCTGGACCGCAACGAGGTCGGCGCGCTGCTGGTCGCCGCCGGGCTCGGCCCGCCCGCCGAGCATGCGCTGATCTCGCTGCTGGCCCTGAACGGGCTGCGGGTCTCCGAGGCCACCGGCGCGGACATCGAGGCCCTCGGCATCGAGCGCGGGCACCGGACCCTGGTGATCACCCGCAAGGGCGGCAAGATCGTCACGATCCCGCTCGCGCCGCGCACCGCCCGGGCGATCGACCTGGCGATCGGCGAGCGCTGCGAGGGACCGATCTTCCTCGCGCCCGGCGGCCGGCGGCTGGACCGGCACGGCGCCGGGCGGATCGTCCGCCGGGTCGCCCGCCGCGCCGGGATCACCAAGCACGTCGGGCCGCACACGCTGCGGCACGCGTTCATCACCGCCGCCCTCGACGCCGGCGTGCCGCTGCGCGACGTGCAGGAAGCCGCCTCGCACGCCGATCCCGCGCACCACCATGAGATACGACCGGGCCCGCGCTCACTGGACCGGCACGCCACCTACATCGTCGCCGCCTACATCGCCGGAGCGGCTAGATAACTCCGACCAGCCGCCGGCTGCTCTGCCTGGCCAGGCGAAACTGGCCAGGCAGACAACCGGAACGCCCATCCGCCCGGCAGACTGAATGGTCACGTCACTACGAGTAACGCCTACCGGCAAGCGCGAACCGCCGTTCGGTGCGCCATGAGATGCTCTGCCGGTGAGTACCGATGCCGCACCGACAGGGATGATCTGCGCGCGGCCGCACGCATGGCTGGTACGGCTGACCGGCGCCCGACTGTGCCGCGGCCACCTTGGCGGCGGGGATTGGGCTTTGAGTCGGCCGGGCTGCGTTGATGTGGGTGTGAGGAGGGTTCTGGCCGCAGCAGGCCACGGTGCGGGCTGAGGAGGCTAGGCGTGCATCGGGTGCTCACCTGGCATTGCTGCCTTTGAGCAGGAACTGGAGGACCCGCGGCCAGGAGTCGGCGCGTGCCTGGGCGTTGGCTGCTGGGCTGCCGCCGAAGCTGTATACCTGGCCGGTGAGGGGGTGGCGGCTTTCGGTGAGGGCTGGCGTGCCCGGGACGCCGCCGCACAGGTGGCCGGCGCCGGGGTAGCGAAGGTGGGTCAGCTCGTGGGTGAAGCCGCGCTCGGCGGCGCGGTGCTCGGCGATCTCGGCCATTTCGGTGGCGGGCCACATCGCGTCTGCTTCTCCGGAGACCATGAGGATCGGGCCCTTCACCCGTTCGATGGGGATCTCCGCAGCGCGGATCATGTCATGGTCGCGGAGCATGGCCTCGAAGGACGGCCTCAGGGCGATCGGGGATCCGGGGGCGGCCTCCGGAAGTGGGTAGCCCATGGGGTGAATGCCGGCGCAGGGGATGTCGTCACCGCCGAACCGCCACGCTGGCGCGGCGACCGGGCCGTGAGCACCGATCCCGGCCCAGCTAACCCCGCTGGGCGCGAACGCCACGACCGGGCCGACGGGCTCCAGCAGCGCTCCGGCGAGCAGGGCGAGTTCGCTGCCCCGCGACATGCCCATGACGGCGATCTGGCCGGGGTCCACGTCGGGCCGCCGGAGCAGCCAGTCCGCCGCCCGGCCGACGACCTCGACGTCGATGCGGACCAGTGCGTCGGGAAGGCCAGGGACACCGAAGTAGGCGATCGACAGCGCGGCGATGCCGTGCGAGGCAAGTGCCGGTGCCCACGCCGCCGCCGGGCCAAGCCCGCCGCCCGAGCCGGCGAATGCGATGACGGCTGGGAACGGCCCCGGCCCCGGCGGCCGGGCGAACAGCCCCCAGACCCCCGGTTCGCGAATCTCCGACACGGTCGCCCCCGGTGCCAGCCAGAGCCGCTCGGTGGTGGTCTCGGCGGTGTGCCCGCCCGCCTCGGCGTGCAGTCTGACGCTAACCGGTGATGGCGAGCTGCTAGCTGACGGCGCCACGAGATTTCCGGACCACCACAGCCCGAAGGGATCCACTCCGGTGTAGGTGCCGGCCAGGCTGGCGTCGCGGCTAGTCTCGACGGTCCCTGTCTCGTCGGCGCGGAAGGTCGCGCTCGCCTCGCGGGTCGCGTTGTCCATCTCGACGCGCGCATGTACCAGCACGGGCGAGCGGGGCTCACAACCGCTGATGGTCACACCCCGGGGGTCATCGACCAGGACCGGGTGTGGCGGGGCAGCGATACGCAGCGCCAGCGTGGCCTCGCTGGCCGGGCTCGCGGGAACGGCGGGCTGGCTGGGGAAACTGTGTGTTGTCATGATTGCCTCCTGAAGGTCTCAACCCGGAGGCGTAAACCGGATGCGAACGAATCGTTCGCTCGCGCCGCGGGGTGCGCTACGCCGACCGGGCCGGCCCGCGGTCGGCCGGGGTGGACCGCTTATCGGCGCGGATGGCTTGACGGGCCATGAGCAGTCATCGCACGGCTGGTGATGGCAGCCGAGTCGCCTTCGGCCTGCTATGGGTCGGCTGGGCGGTGCCCCGGAGATGAGACTGCGGTATACCTCGGATATGGCTGTGGTGGGGCGGCGCCGGGAGATGGCCGAGGTCGAGCGGCTGCTTGACTGCGCCGCAGGCGGCCAGGGCGGCGTCCTGGTGATCACTGGCCCGCCTGAGTCGGGCAGGACCGAGCTGGCCGCTGCCTCGGCAAGGGAGGGCGCCCGGCGCGGGTTCGAGGTACTGCGCACCGCCGCGATGCGCGGCCAGCCCGGCCTGCTGGTGTGGGCACAGTTGCTGCGGGATGGCGGCGCGCCGGATGATCTCGTCTGGCGGCTGCTCGGTGAGCCCGGGCCGCTGGACCTTGACACTATTGCCTGTGAGCTCGCCGCCGGGAGCCTGCGGCTACTGGTCATCGACGACATCGATCACGGCGGAGAGGCAGCCCTGCGGGTGCTGCGGGTGGTCGCCGCCCGTGCGGCAGCCAGTGCCACCGCGGTGATCGTGGCTTCGGTGCTGCCGCTGGGCCTGGGAACGGAGCTGCGGCTGGGCGGCCTGAGCGAGAGCGCGCTGGCGGCAGTGGTGCCTGAGGTGCCGCCGGAGGCCCGTCATGCGGTGTGGCTGGCGTCCCGGGGGCTGCCCGGTGTCGCGAGGTCCATGGCGGCCGAGCTTGCCGCCAGCGGAGACGATCTTGATCCGCTGGTGCGCCTCGCGCTGACGGCACCATCGCAGGCAGAGTTCCTCGACGTCGACACCGGGCTTGTCCGGCTGCTGGAGATGGCCATTCCCCGGGCGCCGGACGACAGCACAAGGGCCCGGCTGCTGGCCCGGCTGGCGCACGAACTGCTCGGCGACTCATCGGCCGGGCCGCGGCGCCGGGCACTGGCCGGCGAGGCGTTGAAACTGGCCAGGGACAGCGAGGAGCCGGGCACGCTGGCCGAGGTGCTGGATGCGCGGCTGCACGCGCTGTGGGATCCGGCGGGCGCCGAGGACCGGCTCGCGGCAGCCTCTGAGATCCTCGACCTCGCCCGGGCCGCGGGCGACGATATCCGGGAACGGCACGGCATGTTCTGGCGGTTCGTGGCCCTGATGGAGCTTGGCCGAGTCGGTGAAGCCGAGTCGGCGCTGGCCGCCTTCGAGCGCGCGGCGATCGCAGCGGGTGACAGCCAGGCTGTGGTGATGGCAACCGCCCGGCACGCCATGCTGGCCACCTTCCGCGGGCGCTTCGACCAGGCGGCCCGGCTGATCGAACAGGTGGCGGCCGACGGCGCCCGGGCGGGGCTGCCCGACACCGAACGCCTGGTGGCGGCCATGTACGGGGAGATCGCCTTTTACCAGGGCCCGGCAGCGGCGCCGTTCACCGTGGATCAGCTGCTAGCCCTGGCCAGGCGGCTGCCCGGGCACTTTATGGAGGCGAACGCGGCTGCCTGGCTGGTGATGCTCGGGCAGGAGGACAAGGCTCAGGCGGAAATGGGCCGCGTCCTGCCGGCGGTGCTGGCCGGATCGGGGCCGCGGTGGCTGGGCGCGGCCGCGATGCTGGCGTTCGTGGCCGCCCAGACCGGCGATATCTCCGCCGCCACACAACTGCGGGAGGTGCTGCTGCCCTACCAGGGACAGCTGGTAGTGCTGGGCGGAGCGAACAGTTGCATGGGGCCGGTTTCGTTCTTCCTGGGGCTGCTGGCCACACGGCTCGGACTGCCCGACCAGGCGGTGGACTGCCTGGAGGAGGCCACCGCCTTCGCCGAACGTGCCGGCGCGCTACCCGGCCTGGTCCTGTGCCTGGAAGGTGCAGCCGCAGCGCTGAGCCTGCGGCAGGCGCCCGGTGACCGGCAGAAGGCGGCGGCCGTCCGGGACCGGGCCCGAGCGATCGCCGAGCGGCTGGGGGTGACCGGCCTGCTGGGCCGGCCCGGCCCGGCATCCGGCCAATGGAGTTTGCGCCGAGACGGCGACGACTGGCTCCTGGAAGCCGGGCCCGAACAGGCCCGGCTGCGGGACAGCCGCGGCCTGCACTACCTGCGGGCCCTGCTCGCGGCTCCGGGCAGCGAGATCCCGGCGCTCGACCTGGCCGCAGGCGGCCCCGGGCTGGCCCTCTCAGACACCGGGCCGCTCCTGGACGCAGCCAGCCGGGACACCTACCGCCACCGGATCCACGAGCTGGACAGCGAACTCGCCGCCGCCGACCGTGCCGGGGACAGCATCGCCGCCGGGCGGGCACACAACGAACGCCAGGCCCTGGTCAGCGAGCTACGCCGGGCAACCGGACTGGCTGGGCGCCCCCGCCGCGCTGCCGCCGACGCCGAACGAGCCCGGGTCAACGTCACCCGCACCATCCGGGCCGCTATCGACCGCATCATGCTGGCCGCCCCGATCGCCGGAGCGCACCTGCAATCCTCGATCCGCACCGGCACAGCGTGCCGCTACCAGCCCTCAACAGGCGGCCCAGCCCGCTGGCGCACCTGAGCAGACGGATCGTGCACGGCCGATCTACGCCTCCACATGACACCAAGACAAGCTGGTCGCGAACGCCCAGAACCGGGTGATCTGCATGCACCCACCCGCGCGGCCGACGCAGCAACAAGCCGCGCAGAGTCGGCGTTCCGGCGCTGAGGATTCCAATATTCCATCTCACGTTGCGTCACTAGGACGTGAGCTGGTCGAGGCGCGCATCGCTGCCGATCTGGACGGCGGTGACGTCAGGAGAGTTCATGACGATGGTCGCCCTGATCGGGCTGTTCTGTTGTTCCGTCGCGATAGCCGCCGAGCTGGCCCGCATCCCAGGCCGCTGGTCCGCTCGGGTGCCTGCCGGAGAGGATGGCAGGGTGGAGTCGCTCACCGAGCTGCGGGAGCGGCGGGGTTGCGAGTGCCGTCTGGCGCCTGACCGGGTGCTCGCGTCGGTTGAGGAGGCCGATGAGTTCTTGCGCGACCGCGGGTTTCTGACCCGCACAGCAGACTGCGCCCTGCCGAGCCTGTATGAAGCGTGCCACGAGGATCCGTACAAGATCGGCAGCCCGGGCTTCGGAGCGTGGCCGGCGACGAAATGGCCATGGTTTGGCGAGCTCGCCGGGCGCGGCCACCTGGTCACCGCCGTTCACCGGGGCAAGAACTTGCTGGTGACCGGCGAGGTGGCGCGCCTGCTCGACCCGATCTGCCGCGCGGAGATCGAGCGGATGCGCGCCGCCGACCGCGGCTGGGCACGGCTGCTGGATCATCTTGCCGCCGCGGGACCATCCAGCATCGACGACCTGCGCACCGAGCTCGGGCTCGGGCGGCAGGAACTGCGGTCGCTGCGGGCACCGCTGAGCGATGCGGCGCGATCATCTCGCGCTCGCTGCAGGTCACCGCCGGCCAGGGACACCAGCATTCCAGTGAGCTGGCACGCTGGGACCAGGCCTATCCGGGGACCGGCGCAACAGGCGCAGACCCCCGTCGGGCGCTCCAGGACCTGCTCGCCGCTAGCGTCCGCGCAGCAGTCGTCGCACCCGAGCATGAGCTGCGGCGCTGGTTCTCCTGGCAGTGGTACTGGACAGATACGCTCGTCGAGGGCCTGATCCGCGAGGGGCGGCTCCGCAGCGTGGACGGCCACGTCATGACGGCAGGCCAGACCCGGTCAGACGCAGGGCCGCAGCGGCCAGTCACATCCGCCGACTCCGGCTGCGGTCACCAACCGTGAGCTCCAGAGGCGGCCAAAGAACCGCCGCTATGGTCGGCGATCTTGTCGTAGCTGTAGTGGCCGATGCTGCAGCAGAACAGGACGTTCTGTGCCGGGCTGATGCGGGCGGAGACGGTGTCCCAGATAGCGGACCCCAGAGGGAATCTTCACCGGGCGGGGTATAGGGGACCCTCCTGAGCGGGCATGGCCTCCCATCTGCAAGATTCCGGTGAGGGTTCCATATCCGGGACGCGTCGGCCGCGCACCGGGAGGATGCCCATGCCACGGCGTGTTCGTTCCGCGCTGCAAGGTGACGCGTCGACGGCTTCAGCTTGCAGCGGCGTATGCCTCGGCGAGGCGTTCGATGACGCTGGGACTGGTCCGTTCTGGCGCTGCGGTCCCAAGGTGGATGGCCCGCAGCTCGGCCATGAGTTCGGCCCACAGCGGCGGGCCGCCCGCTGCAAGCACTTCGGCGCGCACCCGCAGCCGCTTCGTAGTCGGGCGGTGTCGCAGACCCCACTCGCCAAGCTGCGCGAAGACCGGCACGAGCTGGATGGACGCCTCGGTCAGGCTATAGGCCGCCCGGCGCCCCGGCCCCGCATCCTCTCGTGTCAGGAGACCGGCGCTCACCAGCCGCTTGAGCCGGTCGGCCAGGATGTTGGAGGCGATCCTCTCCTCGGAGCCGGCGAGGAGCTCCCGGAAGTACCGCCGGTTTCCGAACATCACGTCGCGCAGCACCAGCAGGCTCCAGCTGTCCCCGAACGCCTCGACCGCGGCGTTGATCGGACACCCCGACCGCGCTTCCTGCTCCACCCGCTTCCTCCCGTCCTAACTGGTTGCAATCTACCATCAGATGTCCTAGTGTCTGACCTACCGATTGCAAATCGCAAGCAGTATGCAGGAGGCGAGAATGGGCGACACTGAACCGCAGACTGCAGCCGCGAAGGTGCTCTGGCACTTCACGATGTCGCTGGACGGTTTCGTGGCCGGCCCGGAACACGACATGCACTGGCTGACCGGCGTCGCCGTCAGACCCGGCCTGATCGAGGAGTACACCCGGACGACGGGCGCCGTCCTGGCCGGCCGCGACGGCTTCGACAGTGCCATCGGTGATGCCCGGCCCTACGGCGGCGCATGGCAGGGCCCGATCTTCGTGCTCACGCACCACCCGGAGGACGCCCGGCCGGCCGACGGCATCACCGTCCTTAGCTGCCCGGTCGAGGAGGCGGTGCAGATCGCGCTCGACGCGGCGGGCGGGAAGAACGTCGAGGTGTTCTCGCCGACCATCGGGCGGCAACTGCTCGAGCGAGGCCTGATCGATGAGATCGACCTGCACATCGCGCCGATCCTCCTCGGCGCCGGCATCCGCCTCTATGACAACCCGGCTGACGACGGGATCATCCGGCTTCACCGGGTCGGCGACGGCGATCCCGCTTCGACGGTCAACGTGCGGTACCGACCCGTCACTACCGGTCGGTCCGCAGCCGGCTCTCCGGGCGCGGCCCAGGCCCTCGACCGCGAGGGGATCCCGTGCTGAGGCAGGTCGCGGAGGGTGTGCTGATCCACGAGAGCGAGTTCTGCCAGAGCAACGCCGTTGTCGTGCACGGCCGGGCTGGCGTGTTGCTCATCGACCCCGGGATCCTCGGCCAAGAAATGGCCGCCCTGGCGAACGACCTTCGCGAGTTGGGCCAGCCCGTTGTGGCAGGGTTTTCTACGCATCCACATTGGGATCACCTGCTCTGGCACGCCCGGCTCGGCGCGGCGCCCCGTTACGGCACGGCCCGCTGCGCGGCCACTGCCCGAGATCGGCTGTCGGACGCGGGTGCGAAGGCCCGCATCGCCGAGCTGATACCGCCGGACATCGCCGAGCAGGTACCGCTGGACCTGCTCGGCCTCATTACCGGCCTGCCCGCCGAGACGACGCAGATTCCCTGGGACGGCCCTCAGGTCCGGATTGTCGAGCATCAAGCGCATGCCCCGGGCCATGCGGCACTGTTGATCGAGGAACGCGGGGTTCTTGTCGCCGGCGACATGCTTTCCGATGTCTTGATTCCGATGCTCGACTTGAACGCCGCTGACCCGATCGAGGACTACCTCACTGCGCTGCGGCTGCTCG
Organism: uncultured Actinomycetes bacterium; assembly: GCA_963707065.1. GTDB lineage: Bacteria > Actinomycetota > Actinomycetes > Streptosporangiales > Streptosporangiaceae > Palsa-506. Next base: position 152 of record CAVPPJ010000005.1, on the reverse strand, counting down.
AGGGCATGGCGGGCGACGTCGATGTCGTCATCCCCGGCCATGGATCTATCGGCGGAGCTGATCAGCTACACGCACGGATCGACCAGGATCGCGCGTACGTGCAGGCCTTGCGTGACGCCCATGTTCCCAGCGACCCGCGGGCCGGCCCATCG
>CAVPPJ010000004.1:0-39993 GCA_963707065.1 uncultured Actinomycetes bacterium | reverse complement strand
GCTCCACCTCATCGCGCTTGGTGCCGCGCAGGAGAATGCCCGCGTTGTCGCCGGCCTGGCCCTGGTCGAGGAGCTTTCGGAACATCTCCACGCCCGTGCATCACCGTCTTCACCGTCGGCTTGATGCCGACGATCTCGATTTCGTCGCCCACCTTGACCACGCCGCGCTCGATGCGCCCGGTCACCACCGTGCCGCGCCCCGAGATCGAGAACACGTCCTCGACCGGCATCAGGAACGGCTTTTCGATGTCGCGCTTGGGCACCGGAATGTACGCATCCAGCGCTTCGACCAGCTTGACGATCGAGGGAATGCCGATCTCGCTCTGATCGCCCTCCAGCGCCTTCAGCGCCGAGCCCTTGATGATCGGCGTGTCGTCGCCCGGAAAGTTGTACTTGCTCCAGCAGCTCACGCACTTCCATCTCGACGAGCTCCAACAGCTCCGCGTCGTCGACCATGTCCGCCTTGTTCATGTACACGACGATGTACGGCACGCCGACCTGGCGCGCCAGCAGAATGTGCTCGCGCGTCTGCGGCATCGGGCCGTCCGCCGCACTCACCACCAGGATCGCGCCGTCCATCTGCGCGGCACCCGTGATCATGTTCTTGATGTAGTCCGCGTGCCCCGGGCAGTCCACGTGCGCGTAGTGACGCTTCGCCGATCTCTACTCCACGTGCGCCGTCTAGATCGTGATCCCGCGCGCCTTCTCCTCCGGCGCCGCGTCGATCTGGTCGTACTCCTTGACTTCGCCGCCATACCTCTTCGCGCCCACCTTCGTCATCGCCGCCGTCAGCGTCGTCTTGCCGTGGTCCACGTGCCCTATCGTGCCCACGTTCACGTGCGGCTTGGTTCGCTCGAATTTGCCCTTGGCCATACGCTGAAAACTCCGGCTAGCTGGATGGTGGTTGTATGGTTATCGAAGAACGGGACAGATGGGGCCGACCTGAAAAAAATCGATGACACTTGGATACCGCTCGACAACTTGGTGCTCACGAGTGGAATCGAACCACCGACCTCCTCCTTACCAAGGAGGTGCTCTACCCACTGAGCTACGTGAGCCTGTACTTGTGTCGTCCTCCATGACGCACTAAGAACAGAGCCGCATCCATGCGGCACTTTTCTAGACAGCTAAGGATCTTGCAAAAACTTGTCGTAGTTCTTTGGAGCGGGAGACGGGAATCGAACCCGCACCATCAGCTTGGAAGGCTGAGGTTCTACCATTGAACTACCCCCGCGCCGGGTGGCCTCTGGCGGTTTTGACTCCGTTGATCGGACCAATCGCCGTTACAGAATCTGGTGGAGGCAGGTGGATTACTCCGGGATCCTGTCCTTCGCCCCTTCGGGGCCAGCATTTCGTTCTGTTCAATTTCTCTCCGCGAATTTGTCGAACCGCGATTTGTCGGTGGTTCTCATCCACCTCCTGAAACTTTTCGTGTTTCTTGCAAACTGGTGGAGGGAGGTCGATTCGAACCACCGAAGGCGTAAGCCAGCAGATTTACAGTCTGCCCCCGTTGGCCGCTTGGGTATCCCTCCGGAATCTCGATCGCCACGACAGCGAACAGCTCGCCACCCAGAGGTGGATGACCCTCGCCTTGCGGGCGCGCGCCAAATGTTCACGTCGCGCTGGACGCGCGAATGCCCTCCAGCACGGAGCCGCGTATTGTCGGGTTGCGCGACTCCCACTGTCAAGGTTGAGACCCTCGGGAATCAACCTGACTGCGGCCCCGGAACGGCCGGACAGCCCCTTCAGCCCGCCGGCTGCCGGGCCAGCTTGAACTCGGCGACCTGCTGCTCCATCGCCTTGGAGAGCCCCATCATCCGTTCCGCATAGTCGGCCAGGCGCCGATCCTCTTCGCTGTCCGGCTGCCACGATCGGCACCCCGGTCGGCTTGCCGTCGGGGGATTCGAGCGCGACGAACACGATCACGCAGCTGGTCGCCAGGCGTTCCTTCTGGTTCTTGAGATCGCAGGCGATCACGTCGACGGCGAAGTGCATGCTCGAATTGCCGGTGTAAATCAGCTTGCAGCGGACGGTGACGAGATCGCCGATCAGGATCGGCTCAACGAACTGGATCCCGCCGACCGCCACGGTCACGCAATAAGTCCGCTCCAGCCGACCGCGCAGGCATAACCGGCCTGGTCGATCCACTTCATGACCATGCCGCCGTGCACCTTGCCGCCGAAATTGACGTCGGTCGGTTCGGCGAGGAAACGGAAAGTCACCTCGCGCTGCTGGCCCGCCATGATGCTTCCCGGATCCCAGACTTCAATTATGCCGGGCCGGCCGATCGCCGCTCGCGACGGGCGCTTCTCGGCATTTGTAGACCATCGGCGCCGCGACCACGCCGCCCGGCCCTTTCGCCGGCGGCGGCCGGCCCTGACGAACCCCATCCGCAAGTACGCCGGGATCGCGCAAGCCGACGCATTCAACGTGAACTTCCGCGTCCCTGCGCGCCGGCGGCAATCGGCCAGTGCGGCGCGCAGGAGCGCGCGCGCGATGCCGCGTCGCTGGAACCGCCGCGTAACGAACAGACGGAAAATATGGCGATCGTTGCGCGTCGCGATCACTCCCACGAAGTCTCCACCGATTTCGGCCAGATGGTAGCGATGGCCCGCGAGGATGCGCTGCCGCTCGGCCCGAGCGCTCATCGTTTTCATAAGATAGGCGCCGGCCTCTGCGGTCTGGTCGGGAAGGACGTCCCGCCGGAGCCCTCGACGCACCAGCACGCCGATCGCTCGCGCATCGTCGACGGTGGCCAGCCGGATGCGCAGACGCGGTGTCATGACGCATCACGCCGTCAGTCGACGCGGCGCACAACACGCCCGGCGCGTCCTTGTGTGATCGCCGTCCCGTCACACCGACGGGCGCCTGCGTAGGCTTCCTGCTGCGCGAATCGGCGTTAGCACAGGGGCACCGCCATGCGTTCGGCATTCTGGCTGCCGGTAGGGATTGCGATCGCGGCAACGGCTGCCGCCAACGAAGTCACAATCCAGAACGATTCACTGAGCAATGGCGATTCCGGCACCATCCAGGCCGGCTTCGTCGCCGGCGAAAAGGCAGCGTCGTGGTTGACGACGCCCTGCGACGGCAACATCGTCGCGGTGCAGGTGTTCTGGCGCTCGCTGTTGGGCAACGCGCCGCTGGCGATCGAGGATTCGATCGACATCTACCTCTCCGGCACGTTCCCCGTCGCCGGCGATCTTGCCCAGGAGATCGACGGGCCCGTGCTGACCGACGGCGTCATCAACGAATACCGCTATCTCGATGAAAACGACACGATTCCGCTGATCGTCCCGGTCACCCAGAACGAGACATTCATCGTTGCGCTGACCTTCGCCGAGGCGCCCGATCCGTCGCAGGGCCCGAGCGTCGTCGACGACGACGACGGCATCGAGCCGAACCGCAATGCGATCTATGCCTCGATCGGCGGCGGCAATTTCATGTGGTTCTCGAACACGGCGCTCGGCGTCGACGGCGACTGGGTTATTCGCGCCGTCGTCGATTGCCAGTCTGTCTCCACCGATGCCGACGTTGGCGTGACCCTGTCCGCCGATCCGCCGCAATACACGGCCGGCGAAGCGCTCAGCTATACGATCGTCGTGAACAATGCGGGACCCGCAGCGGCGAACAGCACGACCGTGGTCGATGCGTTCCCAGCCGCCTACACGGGCGTCACCTGGACCTGCGCCGCAGCGGGCGGCGCGAGCTGCACGACGAGCGGCAGCGGCACGATCGCAGAAACGGTGATGCTGCCGGCCGGATCAGAGGTCACCTACACGGTCGACGGGATCGTCGCCGACGGCACGACGGGTACGCTGACCGATTCGGCGACCGCGGTGGTCGGTCCGCCCGCGAGCGATCCGGATACGACGAACAATACTGCAACGCTCGACGTCGACGCCGCGCCGACAAACGATCTTATTTTTGCCGACGGCTTCGAGGGCGGATGACGCGCGTCACGCGACGCGCGCCAGGCTCAGCTGCCGTCGAATCCGTTTGCGAAGATCAGATCGGGCGGGCTCACGGGACTCGTGAGTACGGTCGCCGAGTTGTTCGAGGGATTCGGATCGCTCGCCGGCGCATCGACCACGGCGCTCGCCGTATTCGCGAGCGTGCCGCCGGTGCCGTCGGCCACGGTGCCGTCGATTGTGAAGACGACCTGCCCGCCGAGCGGCAGCGCGACATCCTCGTCGATATTGTCGTTCCCGCTTGCCGCGCAGCTCGCGCCACCCGTCGCGACACACGTCCACATCGCGCCGGTGTATGCGGATGGAAACGTGTCCGCGACCTCAGCGCTCGCGGCGTCCGGGCCCGCATTGGTTACGGTGATCACGTAGGTCAGTTCGGAACCGGCGGTGTATCGAGTGGGATCAGCCACGAGCGTAACCGCGACGTCCGCTTGCGGCACGACCGGCGAGGTGTTGACCGACGCCGTGTTGTTCGACGGATTCGGATCGATCGCCGGCGCGGCGACCTCAGCCGTCGCCGAATCGGTCAGCGTGCCCGTGGTGCCGTTAGCGACCGTGCCGTCGACCGTGAAAACGACTTGCCCGCCGGCCGGAAGATCGACGGACTGGTTGATCACGCCGTTTCCGCTCGCCGCGCAGCTCGCACCGCCGCTGGCGACGCAGGTCCAGGTCGCGCCGGTGTACGCGGCTGGAAATGCATCGGTCACGTTGGTTCCGGTGGTGTCGTCAGGACCGGCGTTGGTGACGGTGATCGTGTAAGTCAGCGCTTCCCCGGCCGTGTACTGCGGCGGGTCGGCCGACAATGCGACGCCGACGTCAGCCAGGGTCGTCTGCGTGCCGCCGTTGTTGCGCATCACCAGGATCTCGTCGAGGTTTTCGTCGGCCAGCGCCAAGTCGAGCGTGCCGTTGTTGTCGAAGTCGTAGAGGGACGCGCATGACGCCGCGCCGCCGGGATCGGCCGGTATCTCGCCCACTTCGGTGAACGAGCCGTCGCCGTTGTTGTGCATCACTGACCAGTGCGCCGAACCGTAGTTCGACACGACCCAGTCCAGATAGCCATCGCCGTCGAGGTCGCCGAGCGCGGAGCCGACCATGTGCCCGCCGAAGCCGTAGATCGTGGCCGGCTGCAGCGTGCCGTCGCCGTTGCCGAGCAGGATCGCGCCGTTCATGCTCGGCCCGTTCACGGCCGCGACGTCGAGGTTGCCGTCGTTGTTGACGTCGCCGAGGACCAGCTTCCAGACGCTGCCGCCGCCTGAGACATTCCCGCCGCTTTGTCCCGGCGGCACAGGCGACGGCACGTTGAACGTCCCGTCGCCGTTGCCGGTCAGCACGATGACGCGGCCGGTGTCTGCATTGCCGTCGCCGTAAGCGCCGACGACGAGATCCATGATGCCGTCGCCGTTCATGTCGCCAGCCGCGAGCGCATATTCGCCTTCGCCGCCAGAGTCGAAATCCGCGTAGTGGGTGAAATGCCCGGTGCCGTCGTTCTTGAGCAGCGTCACCACGTCGCCGAACTGGGTCGCCACGGCGAGATCGAGATCGCCGTCGCCATCGATGTCGAGCGCGGCGATGCCGTGCGGACCAGGTCCTCGCCGGCCGCGTTCGCGTGGCAGGTGTCCAGGCAGAAGCCGACCTCGCCGCCGCCGTCCTTGCTGCCGTCGGTGACGGCCTCCCACAGCCGGGCGATCGCCTCCAGGCTGCGGGCCATCGCGCCGTCGCCGCCCGCGGTGTTCTCGATCAGCATCGGCAGCGGCCGGTCGATCCGCTCCACGGCCTTGCGCCAGCTGTCGTATCCCTGCGCCGGGTCCACGCCGGCGGTCACGTGGCCGCCGTGCACGATCAGGCCCTTCGCGCCGACGGCGGCCGCCGCCTCCAGCTGCTGGGCCAGCAGCTTCCTGCTGGGGATCCTGATCCTGTTATTGGGCGATGCGACGTTGATCCCGTAGGGCGAGTGGATATAGGCGTCCACGCCCGCCGCCGCGAAGGCCGCGCGGATCTCCGCCGGGTCGCGGTCGCCGGGGAACGTCGGCGCCTTCCAGCCCTGCGGGTCACCGAGGAAGAACTGGACGGCGTCCGCGCCGGCGGCGAGTGCCTCCGCCAGCGGGTCACCGTCATGAAGATGAGCTCCGATTCGCACCATGCCCCGAGCCTAACGGGATCGGCCGCCTTGCTTGCTGGATCGGGCCGCCTCGGTTGCTGGCAGGCGAGGCTGGCCAGCCGGGCGGCGGGGCGGCGGCCACTAGCGCGCTGTGCGCGGCCGGCCGGGCACAGCCAGGCGCGGGCGGATCAGCCGAAGCCGCCGTGCGCGAGGCCCAGGCAGACACCGACAAAGGCAGCTACCACCCCGGTCATCAGGATGATCCGCTGCGGCCTCGTCACGGAGATCATCTGCGTATACAGGCCGACCACCATGCTGGCCATGCCTAGCACCGTGGCCGCCAGGTGCAGCCGCACGATCAGCCCGGCGGCGAACGCGATGAGGCCGGCCAGCAGGGTAAACGCGGTGAGCCCGAGCTGCACCGGATGCTGCTTGCCGTCGGCGCTCATCGTCAGGCCCGACTGGCGTGCGCCGGCACTACGCGCGCCGGCGCTGCGCGCGCCGGTGCTAGGTGCGCCGGTATTAATAGTCTCGGGCATGGGCTGCCACCCCCTCGGCGGGCGCTCTTTATCTGTCACTCGGGTGTCTTATTATCTCATCCGAGTGTCTTCCCGCCTCCCGGGGCAGGGAATCCTTCGGCCGGCCGCGGGCTTGCGCGGTTTCGGGCCGGAGCGGCGGAGCTGGCTCGTAAATAATGATTGTCGGTATTTATCGGCTGGCAGCCCGGCCCCGGGTGCCTGGTAAGCTGACCCGGCCGCACATGGCCGCCGTCCCGGCGGCGCGCGGCTCCTCCTGTCACGGAGAGACCGTGACCGCGTCAGTCCAGAGGAGGCAGGTAAAACGCATGCGCCGTTACGAGATGATGATCATCCTTGATCCCTCGCTTGAGGAGCGCACTGTCCAGCCGTCGCTTGAGCAGTTCCTGAAGGTCGTCACGACCGCGGGCGGCGTGGTGGACAAGGTCGATGTCTGGGGCCGCCGCCGGCTCGCCTACGAGATCGACAAGAAGTCCGAGGGCATTTACACCGTCATCGACCTGACCGCAGAGCCGGACACCGTCAAGGAGCTTGACCGCCAGCTGAACCTCAATGAGGCGATCATGCGAACCAAGATCCTTCGCCCGGACATTCACTGAGCTGGCTCACGTCCGTCCGGGCCGCGAACCCATCCATCTGAAAGACCGGGAGTACCCCGATGGCAGCAGGCGACACCGCGATCACGATTGTTGGCAACCTGGTCGGCGATCCCGAGCTCCGTTACACCCCGACCGGGCAGGCCGTGGCCACCTTCCGGGTCGCCTCCACCCCGAGGTTCATGGACCGGACCACTAACGAGTGGAAGGACGGCGACTCGCTGTTCCTGTCCTGCAATGTCTGGCGGCAGGCGGCGGAAAACGTCGCGGAAAGCCTGCAGCGCGGCATGCGGGTCATCGTGCAGGGCCGGTCCGGCAGCGGTCGTACGAGACCAAGGAAGGCGAGAAGCGAACCGTCTACGAGATCGAGGTCGACGAGGTCGGCCCGTCACTGCGCAGCGCCTCCGCCAAGGTCACCAAGTCGCAGCGTTCCACCGGCGGCTTCGGTCCCGGCGGCGGCGGCCAGGGAGGCCAGGGCGGGTATGGTGGAGGCGGCGGCGGCCGCCCGGCCGACGACCCGTGGGCATCCGATACCCGCGGCGGGTCAGCGGGCGAGAGCGGCTATACCGACGAGCCGCCGTTCTGACCTCTGGCCGGCACCGGCGGCCTGACCGCAAGCCAGCCCGCCCGACACTGACATATCCGCCGCATGAAACGACCATCCCCGCCCAGGCGGGGCTCTGCTGAGGAGCACCACGATGGCCAAGCCACCGATTCGCAAGCCCAAGAAGAAAGTCTGCCTGTTCTGCCAGGAGAAGATCACCCACGTGGACTACAAGGACACGGGGCTGCTGCGCAAGTTCATCTCTGACCGCGGCAAGATCCGGGCACGACGGGTTTCCGGTAACTGCACGCAGCACCAGCGCGATGTCGCCACGGCGATCAAGAACTCGCGCGAGATGGCGCTGCTGCCGTACACCAGCCAGGCACGCTGATACTGAGGGAGGTGGCGCGCCGATGAGCGGTACGCCGATGAAGCTCATCCTCACCCAGGAAGTCAACGGCCTGGGTGCTCCTGGTGACGTCGTGGATGTCGCCGGCGGATACGGCCGGAATTACCTCGTCCCGCGCAATCTGGCGATGCGCTGGACGCGCGGCGCGGAGAAGCAGATCGACCTGATCAAGCGAGGCCGCGCGGTCCGCGAGATCCGGAGCCTCGACGACGCCAGGGATGCCGCGAGCAGGCTCGGGTCGCTGACCGTCCGGCTGGAGACCAAGGCCGGCGGCGGCGGCAGGCTGTTCGGGTCGATCTCGCCGGCCGACATCGCGGCGGCGGTACTTGCCGCTGGCGGGCCGGAGCTCGACAAGCGCCGGATCGAGATCAAGAACCCGATCAAGACCGTGGGCGCGCACCAGGTAGCGATCAGGCTGCACCCGGAAGTCAGGGCGACGCTCGATATCGAGGTCGCGGCCAGCTGAGCGCGGCCGCCCGGGCAGCGCTGCGCTGCCCCGGGCGGTGCCTCGCGGTCCGTCGTCGTGCTGCCGTTATTCGTCAGCGACCGGGCGCACGTCATATTCAGGCATGCGCCTGGCCAGTTCAGGGTCCAGTTCGGCGATCATGGCCCAGATCCCGGCCAGGCGCTGCTGCATGCCCGCGTCCGGCCCGGCGCGATCTGGCGCCAGGCAGTCAGCGGCGAGCTCGTCGATGGCCATGCCAATCCGGGCTAGCCGCTCGCTCGCTGTCGAACACATACTCGAACAGTAGGCCGCCCTGCCGACGGCCGCCTGCCGATTGACGCGATCGGCGCACACTGCCCGGCGGTGCCCGCCCCGGCGTCCCTGCGGGGCATCTTCCGCGCCCCGTCCGGGCCGCGGCGGTGACCGCCCGTTAGCCGGCATTCATAGCTTGCATAACGTTCCACGTCAAATTCCTAATGTGGATAACTTCCGGTCATTGTGAGCTGCGCCACTGTGCGAGCTTTTTTCTTATGCACAAGCAGTGGATAGCAGCAGTGCAGTTAGAGGGCGTGGTAAAGCCAATTCCGGAGTCATTTCCACAGGCCTATCCCCATGCTGCGCACAGCACGGGCGGCGTGTCTGCACAGGCTGTCCACAGACCTGTGCACAGCACGACTGGACGCCGGAACCCGGTGCCGCGAGACTGTCCGAGCCGTCCGGTAGAACGGATGTGATCGCCCGCGCGGGCCGCCGCGGGAGTGCTCGCCGGCGAGGGGAGGTGGCATCACGTGAGCGTTACCGAGATCGCGCCGCGGGACGGGGAATTCGAGCGGACGCCACCGCACGACATTGCCGCGGAGCAGTGCGTGCTCGGCGGGATGCTGTTGTCGAAGGACGCGATTTCCGACGTCCTGGAGGTGATCCGGCCGCACGATCATTACCGGCCCGCGCACCAGCTCGTGCACGAGGTGATCCTCGACCTGTACGGCCGCGGGGAGCCCGCCGACGCCGTCACCGTCGCTGCCGAGCTCACCAAGCGGGGGGACATCGGGCGCATGGGCGGCGCCCCGTACCTGCACACCCTGATCGCATCCGTGCCGACCGCGGCGAACGCCGGCTACTACGCCAGGATCGTGCGGGAGCGCGCGATCCTGCGCCGCCTGGTCGAGGTGGGCACCAGGATCGTGCAGCTCGGCTACTCAGGCGACGGGGACGCCGACGAGCTGCTCGACCGCGCCGAGGCCGAGGTCTACGGGGTCGCCGAGCGCCGGGTCAGCGAGGACTACCTGGCCCTCTCCGAGATCATGCCCGGAGCGCTGGACGAGATCGAGGCCATCGGCAGCCGGGGCAGCGGGCTGACCGGCGTGCCAACCGGGTTCGCCGGCCTGGACGCGCTCACCAACGGCCTGCATCCGGGCCAGATGATCGTCATCGCGGCCCGGCCGGCCCTCGGCAAGGCGCTGGCCCTGGATACGCCGCTGCCGACGCCGGACGGCTGGACGACCATGGGAGAGGTTCAGGCCGGCGACTACCTCATCGGAGCTGACGGCAGGCCAACCCGGGTGCTTGCCGCCACCGGCGTCATGCGCGAGCGGCCCTGCTTCGAAGTGGAGTTCAGCGACGGCACGGTGATAGTCGCCGACGCCGAGCATCAGTGGCGGACGACAACCCGGGCGAGCCGGCGTCAGCGTCTCTCCGCGATGGCCGGATCTGCTGGCCGCCCGGGGGATCCGGCGAACGCAGCCACCGCTGATGCGCACCAGGAAGTGGTGACGACCGCGCAGCTGGCGGCGACCGTGCGCGTACCGGCAGACGGCCGCCCGAACCATGCCGTCGCCGTGGCACCGGCAGCGGTGCTGCCCGCCAGGAACCTGCCGTTCCCGCCGTACGGGCTGGGCGCCTGGCTGGGCGGCGGGACGAGTAACGCCGCCCACGGACCTGCTCGGGCCGCCCTGCGCGGCCTGGGCGGCGCGCTGGACGGCAACTACATCCCGGCGGCTTACCTGCGGGCGTCTGAGGCGCAGCGCCGTGCCCTGCTGGCCGGGCTCCTCGATGCTGGCGGCCACGTATCCGGCAGCGGCGCGGTTCAGTTCGCCGTTACTAGCCGTCGGCTAGCCGCCGACACCATGGAGCTCGTCCTCAGCCTCGGTTACCGCGCCACGATGACAACCAGGCCAGTCAGGGGCGGCACTGCGGGGAGCCCGGCTTGCTACATGATCACGTTTACACCGGCTGACGGAGTGTTCCGGCTGGCGCGGAAGCTGGCACGGCAAACCACCCAGGCCGGTCCGGCCACGCGCAGCCGGCTCATTACCGACGTGCGCCCAGTCTTGAGCGTGCCCGTTCGCTGCGTGCAGGTGGACAACTCCGATCAGATGTACCTGGCTGGGCGTAGCTGGATTCCTACGCACAACTCGACTCTCGCACTGGATCTTGCCCGCGCCGCGGCCGTGACGCACGGGCAGACCGCGGTCATGTTCAGCCTTGAGATGAGCCGCAACGAGGTCACCATGCGGCTGCTGTCGGCCGAAGCGCGGGTCCCGCTGCACCACATGCGCACGGGCCAGATGGGCGATGAGGACTGGACCCGGCTGGCGCGCCGGATGAGTGAGGTCGTGAATGCGCCGCTGTTCATCGACGACTCGCCGAACATGTCCATGATGGAGATCCGGGCGAAGTGCCGCCGGCTGAAGCAGCGGCACGACCTGCGGCTGGTAATCATCGACTACCTGCAGCTGATGACCTCGCCGAAGCGGGTGGAGAACCGGCAGCAGGAAGTATCGGACATGTCCCGGTCGCTGAAGCTGCTGGCCAAGGAACTCGACGTCCCGGTCGTCGCCGTCGCTCAGCTCAACCGCGGACCAGAGCAGCGGGGCGACAAGCGGCCGCTGCTGGCTGACCTGCGTGAAAGCGGTTGCCTTACCGGCGACACGACGCTTCTGCGGGCAGACACGGGGGCACCCGTCACGCTCAGCGCACTGATCTCCGGCGGTCACGAGGGCGTGGCCGTATGGTCCGTCGACTCTGACAGCCGTCTGGTCGCGTCCCCGATCACCAGCGTCTTCGCGGCTGGCATAAAGGAGGTCTACCGGTTGCAACTGGCGTCCGGCCGTGAGGTGAAGGCGTCAGGAAATCACCCGTTCCTGACCTTCGGCGGGTGGAAGCCGCTGGACGACCTGGCGAAAGGGGACCGGGTAGGGATACCTCGCCGGGTACCGGAACCCATCGGGGTGGGCTTGGGCTGGTCCGATCACCGGCTCGGCCTACTTGCCCATCTGATCGGGGATGGCTGCGTCCTGCGTTCCCAGCCGCTGCATTACACGTCGAACGATCCGGCCAACCTGGACTTTGTCGAAGAAGCCGCACGCGCAGAGTTCGGTATCACCGCCCGGCGGGTGCAGCAGAGGACATGGTGGCACGCCTACCTGCCCGCGCCGTTCAACTGCGCACGCGGGCGTATGAATCCGCTGAATGTATGGTTTCGTGAGCTGGGAATTGAAGATCTCAGGTCCTATCAGAAGCGCCTCCCCGCCGTCCTGCATTCCGCGTCCAACGACGAGGTGGCCGTCTTCCTGCGACACCTCTGGGCCACCGACGGGAATGTCACCGTCGGTGGCAGTAAGACCGCGTCAAAGGTTTACTACGCTTCATCAAGCCGTGAACTCGCCGACGGCGTCGTGCTCCTGCTGGCCCGATTCGGGATCATCGCCCGTATGCGGCAGGTCACGAAGGCCGGTTACCGGCCCGGCTATCATGTGACCGTGGCGGACGGCCCCAGCCTGCGCACATTCTGCCGGGAGATAGGCGTGCACGGTCGCCGCGGAGAGCTCGTTCCTGAGTTGCTCGCCTTCATTGAGACCAAGGCCGTCAACACGAACGTGGATACGCTGCCACTCGACGTCTGGGAGCTGGTTAAATCCGAGCGTGTCCGCGCAAACGTGACAGAGCGACAGTTGCAGGCCGCAATCGGTACCCATTACTGCGGGACCACGTTGTACAAAAGCTGTCCGTCACGCGAGCGGTTGCTGCGCTGCGCTGACGCGCTCAAGTCAGACCTGCTCCGAGCAGCCGCGAGTAGTGATGTTTACTGGGACCGGATCGTGAGCATTAAGCCGCTTGGTCCGCAGCCAGTCTTCGATGCGACAGTGAAAGGCACGCACAATTTCATCGCCGACGGAATCCTGGCGCATAATAGTATTGAGCAGGATGCGGACGTTGTTATCCTGCTGCATCGCGAGGATGCCTACGAGCGGGAGTCGCCGCGCGCGGGCGAGGCGGACTTCATCGTCGCCAAGCACCGCAACGGCCCGACCACCACGGTGACCGTGGCCTTCCAGGGCCACTTCAGCCGCTTCGTGGACATGGCGCCTGGCTAACGGCCGCAGGTTCTCGCCGGGACAGACCCGCCGCGGCCAAGAGCCGGCGCGGGCGGCGTACACTGTCCAGGCACGCCCTGCGCTCGTAGCTCAGCGGATAGAGCATCTGACTACGGATCGTTTCTCGTTCCCCGCTGTGCTGACCAGGGAAAATCCAGATAACGACCGACCGGTGTGCCCCGAATCAGACGCTCTATCTCAATGGCCTCCGAGAGGCTTCGGCTGAGTTGTCTCCCGCCTTCGCGTACTGGAGACAGCCATGATCCAAACTCGCAAGCGCAGCGATCCCAGCGGCGCCCCATCACACTCAGCGCAGCGGAAGATCTCGGCGCGTTCGAGTTGGCCGAGTTGTGGACCGATCGTATGGTGTGGCCATTCGATGAGCGGACCCTTTACGACGAGTTGGCCGAGCTTGCGGTCATGTCCGCGCTCGCCAACTGGCTGCGGCGCTGGCAGCCGATTGCCATTCACAGCGCGATGCTCGCCGGCGCCCATCCCAAGGCGGTCGCCGGGGCGCTCGGGGACAGCGTGGGCGTCGCGTTCCAGCGCTGGCACGAGTGGGCGATCCGGCAGCGAGACTTCATCGTCGGCGGAAAGCGCGGCATAACGCAGGACGAGTACAAGGCGGTAGAACGCCAGTTCGCCGCAGCGGGATATCCTTGCGCAAGAGCCGAAGACCAAGAGACTCCCCGAGCAGCGAGCCAGCCGTAAAGTCCGAGAAACGTATGCACTGAGCGCGAACCCCCCGGCACGTTGGACGTGGCGGGGGGTTCCTGTTCGGCGTGTTCAGGCCGTCTTGCGGGCCGTTACGGCCCTCTTGGCGAGACGGAGCATGTACGCGCGTAACGCGTGCTCGGCGCGGCGCTGGCGCTCGTCTGGCGGCAGTTCGCCATGGGGATCTACCTCTTGCTCGAATCGTCTCAGGAACGCTTGGCGGGCTGGTCGCGTGCGGGCGCTCCGGTCGGCGGTGCTGCTCCAGGAGATTTCCGCCGCGATTCGCCGGTTGATGTCCTTGGCGGCTATGTGGCATCACCGCCCTCGTCACGATGGGTAGCGGATAGCTGTGTATGTGCAGTAAGCCCATGTGCTGTTCTCAGCCCATGCTGGCGTTCAGTCGGTATGGCTGCGGGCCGGGGCTGCCGTGAGGTGACCGGCTGGCGTGCGCCGGCTCGCATGATCTCGGCGATGTCGTCATCGCTGGACCGCAGGTGCTTGCCGATGAATGTGTACGGAATCAACCGGGCCGCAGCCTTGGTCCTGAGCCACAAGTCGCGCACCTTGAGAATCCCGGCTTCCTCCGCTGCGGTATGGAGCTGAACTTCCATCATCACGAACTCCGACACGAAGTGAATTAACAGCCGGTCAGCAGTTCCCTTGGCTCAGCGTGCTGCGACGGGATCGCTCCTTAAGTTATGCCAATAACCGGCAGCCATGTCAAACGCTGCATTAATGGCGCATATTATCGACCTCAGTTGATAGCGGACCGCGCAATGCCACACCGGCTTGTCATAGCCGGGCCCGGCCAGCGCCGCCAATGGCTGCTCCAGCAGCCCGGCGAGGCGGCGGAAGTCCCAGGTTCCGCCGGGGCGGCGTTCCGGTTCCAGATCGCCGGGATCGCCGAACCCGGCGAGCAGGTGCGGATCGGCATGCTCGTTCGCCAATCCTGGTCCATACAAGTAGTACAGCAGGTGGCGGACGTTCCGGCCGCGAAGCACTTTCCCAATCACCGGATCATTCCTGTTCCGCTTACGGAACATGCCGGCGCACGTGTTCCGCCGCCTCATCCAGCCTTCGGATCACCCGCACACAGAACTGGACCGCCGGGAGCAGATCCTCATCCCGTTGCCCCGTGGCATTTACCGGGCCACCGCCTGGTTCAGGTTGGTTCCGATCCTGCGCGCGAGCCCAGCCGCGGACATCAGTTCCACCAGGGCCTCGCGTAACGGCGCACTGATCGTCGCCTGCAGGCCTCGCGCGGCGGCCATCGTGACCTCAGCAGCGAACGCACCCCGGGCAAGGCCTGCCTGGCCAGCGGCTTCATCCAGCTCAGCCAGCTCATCGTCGGTGAGGAAGAACTTCACCACCCGCGGCCGTGGAACCGGCTGAGGCGACCGCCGTCGGCCTGCTCCCGCACTGGTAGCGCTCAACCTGATCGTGTCCTTCCCATTTCCCAGACCTCACAATGGCAGCCCATGCCGTCATTATTGGCAGCTAGACCGCGCCCGGTCTAGCCTCAACGGTACCATTGTGAATATCTTGCTTCCTCTGCCAGCAGAGTTTCATCTGATGAAGAACTAGCAACATGCAGCACACGCTATAGGAATACTCCCGGATAGTGCCGTGTGAGCATGGCTAATGTCATTGCCTGACATTCTTAGTCGTTGTTTACTGCCAGGTCGTGGCGTGGCCGCTCGCCTGCCGCGGTTGATGTCCGGCCTGCCCACGCGGGCCGGGCTTATCTGAGCACCTCGCGGAGGGTGCGCTTCCCGATCCCGGCGATCAGCGGGTTGTCGGCCGAGTGCGTCAGGAAGACCAGCGCCAGCGCGAGCGCCCACCCGTGCGCCCACGTCCAGGTGTGGTCGTCCGCGTGGCCGTAGGCCTGCCGGAACATAGCGCGCTCCCTGGCGGGGAGCAGCGCCCGGGCTCTGCCTTGGGGAGGCCGCCCGGCGCACGCCGGGCCACAGCCGCAGGGAAAGCAGCTCAAGATGGCTCACACGTCACGCGGGCCGGTACCGTTGCACAGCCGTCTTTCTCGCACCCGATTCTCCCAGTCGCGCCTGCCGCATCAATGCCGCCTGGCGGCGTCGCTGCGCGAGTATTGACCCGCCAGCCACTCACAGGGACCCGGCGGCTACGAGGAGGACTGGGGAGACCAGCACGAGCGCGGCGCCGGTCATTGCCCGCTCGGCTAGGTGCCGGTGTCGGCGATGCCCGGGGGGACGACCTTGCCCTGGTCGATTTCCTGGGACAGTTCCGCCTTGGCGGCCTGGGTGCCCTCATCCAGCACGCCGGAGCCCGCCGCGCGTGAGATGACGTCGCCGCCGCGGCCGCGCAGCACGTACGCGAAGCCGACGGCGATCAGCGCCCCGGCGACCGGCCCCACCAGGTACACCCAGTAGCTGGTCCAGTACCCGCTGGCCAGGGCCGGGCCGAAGGAACGGGCCGGGTTCATCGACACGCCGCTGACCGGAGCCGCCCACAAGCCGGCCAGGGCGATATATCCGCCGACACCGAGCGCGGCGATCGCGCCGACGTTCTGCGCCGCGGACGCGGTGCCCAGGATCACGCTGACCAGCAGCGCGGTCAGCACGATCTCCATCAGCAGGGCCTGCCAGTCGTGGTACCCCGGGCCCGGCAGCGTCGCCCCCAGATGCTCGACGTTGCCGAACACCCAGCGCAAGAACAGGCACGCCAGCGTCGCGCCGATCAGCTGGATGACGATGTAGCCGGGGACCCGCTTCCACGGGAAGTCGCCGCGCAGCGCGAACGCCAGCGACACCGCCGGGTTCAGGTGCGCGCCGGAGACCGCGCCCATGAACAAGATGATCGCCATCACCATCAAGCCCGGGGCGACGACCGCCGCGGGCAGGCTGATCTGCCCCTTCGCGTGCAGAAGCCCTCCGCCAGCGGCGGCCAGGACCAGCGCGAACGTGCCCAGCAACTCCGAGAACAACCGCCGCCACTCCCGGCTCGGGTCATCGAAATCCTTACGGTCCCCGAACTCAAGGGTGAGTAGGTGGTGCGTGCGCGCGAAGGCCGACCCCAGCGACCCCGGGTCGATCCGCTGAGCCGCCACGCCGCCCACAGCATCCGCCTCCTGTGCGGCCGCCGGACCATCCGTCCGGCTCACAGGCACGCTGTCTGTCATGCCCGATCCTTCCTAATCACAGCACCCAGAGGCTTCGCAATAAGGATCGCAAGCCCGCGCCCTCGATCTTTGCCTGCGCGACAGGAACAGGGCCGGCCCTGCCGTCCTCGCACTGCCGCGCCGCCGCGATCGTCGGCCAGACACTGGCTGGGCGCTCCCTCCCATACTTGCGTTCGGCGAGGCCGCATCACCTCACCCGCACTGGGTGAGCAACTGGCCGCCGATCTCAGATCGCCTTGCAGCACTGGGTAGCGCCATCCTCCGTCGCGCGCTGATCACGTGACCGGCAGCATCAGCACGCGGAACGCGCGAGTGGGCCAGCAGGCGCGTTCCGTCGACCCACGCGGTCACGATGTTGCTCGGCGCGTCCCGCCGGTCCGGAACGAACCGCCGGGTGTCGTACGCCGAAGACGTGTCGTGTCGCCTCCAGGATGCCGCCAGGCCGCGACAGGCCCCGGAGCCGCCTGGCCGAACCGCGTGAGGGCCCGCTCCAATGGCCACCGGCGACGGCATGGGTAGCCGAGGTACTGCGGCATGAACGAGGGCCACCAGGTCAGCAACCTGCGGATTCGGCACATGACCGCTGGTATAGATCCACTGGCGCCAGGCCGTCCTTATGGGGCTGCCCGGCCCTGGTCCCGAAGAACCCGGTCCGGGGTTAGCGTCCGGTGCCAGAACACTCCCACGAGCCGGCCATGCCCGACTTCCCGGGCCAATGCGGGCGGCGGAAGCCTGTCTGTGGGATCGTTCGCTTTGACCTGGCACAACTTTTTGGTCATACTTTTGACTATGACTACGCTGCCGCTCGGTGAAGTCAAATCCCACCTCTCCGAGCTCGTGAACCGCGTTCACGAACATCATGAGCGGGTGACGGTGACGGTCCACGGCCGCCCCTCAGCCGTCCTGCTGGCGACAGAAGACCTTGAACGGCTCGAGGAAACCCTCGCCATCCTCCGCGACTCAGAAACCGTGAGCCGTCTCACCACATCCGATGCCGAACTGGCACGGGGTGAGTCGGTTTCAGCGGAGGAACTGGCAACAGCGATGCATCGCCCCTCAAGCAGGTGACTGGGCTGGCTCCGGATGCTCCCTACACCCTGCGGACCACTCCTACTGTCCGGCGAGCATTGACTGAGACCCTGCCCGAGGCTGTCGCAGCCGCGGCCTACGAGTTCATCACCGGCCCTTTGCTGACTCAGCCATATCGTGTCGGGAAACGACTTCTTGCGCCGCTGGACGACAGGTTCAGCGCCCGGCGCGGGACTTACCGGGTCATCTACCGGATCGATGACAAGGCCCGGGTGGTCACCGTGGTTGACGTTGGCCACAGGCGCGATGTGTACCGGACCTGACCGCAGCGGCCCATCCGTCTGCGGGAATGGACTACTCCAAACCGTGGACTATTACCTCGAACACGGAGTGAGCATGCCTGAGTTGAATACCCCGCGCATCGTCCAGGTCACGATCAACGTCACCGATCTGGCCGAGTCGATCTCGTTCTACCGAGCCGCCTTCAACGCGGCTTTCAACGAGGACATCTCATCCGTCATCTTCGGCGACCCGGCATCACCTACCGCTTGGGTTCACCTAGGGGAAACCGCCTGGCAGGGGTTGCCTGGTCATCTGCCTGCATGTGAGCCTGGCATGGCCATGGACAGCAACCGGGTCCAAGGCCACAGGCGTGGCCGCCGGCGAGCATGGCGCCGAACCGGTCCAGTGAAAAGGCACGACATGCCCTGGGGCGTCCTGTCCCGAATCCACGAGTGCCTCAAGGGCAGCTTGCGGTTCCTTCCCGATGGTCGTAACGATCCGCGGCCGACTGCAAGGAGGTTCGCGATATGAGCGCCACAACGGGGCCGGCCGCGTCACCGCCGGTCACCCAGAAGCGGGAGTTCTGGGTCCTGATGGGTTACGCGGTGGCGCTGGGGGTGTTCGGCGCGTTCGCCGGCCTGGTGTTCGTCGGGGTGATCAAGTTCGGGGGCAAGTGGTATTCCGATTCCCATCCGGGCTGGTTCGGCGGGCACTGGTGGTGGGTGGCTGTCGCTGGGTCGGCCGGTGTCGCAGTCGGCCTGCTGCGCCGCCTCACCCGGCTGCCCTGGGAGGTCCCCGGCCTGTTCGATGACCTGCAGACCGGGCACGTCCGCCCAGGACTTGTGCCCGGGCTCGTGGCCGTCTCGACGGTGTCGCTGATCGGCGGCGCCAGCCTCGGCCCGGAGAAGGCGCTGGGCTCCATGGGCGGCGGGGCCGGCAGCTGGATCGCCCAGCGCAGAGGGCTCGGCGAAGAGGACTCCCAGGTGAACACCCTGTCCGGGTTCGCCGGCGCCTACGGCGGGCTGTTCTCCAGCACGCTGATCGTGGTGATGCTGATCCTGGAGGTCGCCCGCCCGGGCGGGCAAAAGCTCACCAAGGCCCTCGCCGGGACCATCGTCGCCTCGAGCGTCTCGTTCGGCATCTACTTCGCCATCGCCGGCGCCGTGTTCCTGGACGACTACCAGGTGCCGCCCTACAAGTTCCACGACTGGCAGCTGCTCGCCGGGATCCCCCTGGGCCTGTTCGCGGCCCTGGTGGTGACGCTGCTGGCCGGGTTCATGATGGCGGCGGCGCGGCTGTTCGGCCGGCTGAAGGTCCCGGACATCGCGAAATCGGTGCTGGGCGGCGTGGTGTTCGGAATCGTCGGCGTGGCCCTGCCGCTGACGATGTTCTCCGGCAGCGACCAGCTCAACACCGTGCTCCACGACGCCGGGACCCTCGGCCTGGGCCTGCTCGCCGCCGTCCTGATCGCCAAGATGCTCACCTTCGCCGTCAGCCAGGGCAGCGGCTTCGTCGGCGGGCCCATCTTCCCGTCGCTGTTCATCGGCGGAACCGCCGGGGTCCTCGTCCACCAGGTGATCCCGGGCGTGCCCTTGGGCCTCGCGTTCACCTGCCTGCTCGCCGCCGTCCCGGGCGCGCTTGCCCCCGCGCCGTTCTCGATGGTGCTGATGGCCGCGTTCTTGACCCAGGTCGGGGCCCTGCAGACCGCACCCATCCTGATCACCGTCATTACCGCCTCCCTCACCATGGAAGGCGTCAAATACCTCCTGGCCAGCCGCAAACAGGCCCGCGTAGCCGCAGCGAAACCAGCAGCCTCTCCGGGCGGGCACAGCGCCGAAGCATGACGCGGCACACGGCCAGGCCGCTGGTATGGCGCGAAGCGCTGTCTGCCGCAGTCGGTGATTCGCTCCTGGCACCGCGGACGGGCGTGCCGGGGCCGGCCGGTCCTGGCAGCAGCTTCCCCTAGCGATCCAAAGGATTGCTAGGGGAATCCCGCCGGTAGGTGATGACGGGTTGCCCGGTCGGAGTGCGAGCCTGCGTCTGATGGGCAGCGATTCGGCGCAAGGCAGGAGGTACCGGCTGGTCCATCGCGCGATCTTCGAGCACCTGTGTGCTCTGGCCTTGCCATGCGCGGTTGGCGGCTTCCCTGCGATTCGGCGATCACCTCGGGCTCAGGCCGGCACCGCTGCGGGATCACGATTGGTCCAGGGAGCCGCACTTCTCCTTGGCCTTCGTTATCTGGTCCTTCGGCCCGCATACCGGTGCCTTTCGTCCCTACACCTCACCACCTTGTCTGAGCAGGGTGGTAGTGGATCGGTGGTTGCTCCTCAAGTGGCCTCCGGTGTCGCTGCTGCTCGGCAGCAAATATGAGCGTTCGGTACGAACGCGAGGAGGACACGTCATGTTGATCTTGTGGATTCTGTGTGTTGTCATCTGGATCGCGATCGCGTTCTGGCCCGCCCGTGTCGCTGGCCGGAAAGGCCACAGCTTCATCGGGTTCTTCATCTTCAGCGTGGTCTTCTTCCCGGCCGCGCTCATCGTCGCTTACCTCGTCCGCGACCGCACCCATGTCCCGTCCAGGGCTGCGACTGTGAGCTAGCCCGCCAGCCCACGCCTGGTGATCGGCACCCGGACGGGCGTTCAGGCCGGCCTGTTCTGGCCGCGGCCTTCCCCCTAGGTGAATTCGGGGGGTAGGTGATGCAGGGTCACCTGCCTGGGTGTGAGCCTGAAACCGTGACGCAGCGGCCGGTAACGGCTGAGGCGGATTCGCTGAACCGCCTGGCAAAGGATGCCAGCGAAATTGGAGGAGGACCCATGGCCACCGATACACCTGTCCTTGACACACTCGCCGACATCACCGCCGCGTCGGTCGAGCACAATTCTCTTGCTCCGCGCGAGCTCATGCTGGCGAGGATCGCCGCGCTGATCGCGGTGGACGCGCCGCCTGCCTCCTACCTCGCCAACGCCGGGGCCTCCGTGGACAGCGGGGTCACCGCCGACGATCTCCAGGGAGTCATGATCGCGGTTGCCCCGGTGGTGGGCACGGCCCGGGTGATCTCGGCAGGCGGGAAGCTCCTCCGGGCGCTGGGCATCGCGATTGAGGTGGCCGAAGCCGCCGAGATGGTCGAAGACGGCGATGCCGGGTAGTAGCAGCAACTAGCCCAAAGGTCGAGGATGCGATCGAGAACGCGGTGACCAGGGCGGAGAAGCAGGAGCCCAGGAGCTTGACGTAGATCCGAATGACCTCGACAAGGCTATGCAGCAAGCGGTCAAGGAGATGTAACCCGGCTGCCTGTCCTGGCCGCTGCTCGCGGCCGTGACTCAGGCAGGACCGGGGCTTTGACCGGGGAACGTCTGGCCCGGTGACACCGAGGGTCTCCTCCCCGGGCGGGTGCGGGGCCGGCGCGGGCACGCGAACTATCAACGAGGTGCCGGGCGCATATCGCCTGGCGGTTGGGGTGGCGAGATGAAGACGGTGATTGTGGGAGGAGTGGCGGCTGGCGCCTCGACGGGTGCGCGGCTGCGGCGGCTGGATGAGTCGGCCGAGATCGTGGTGCTGGAGCGGGACCACTATGTGTCGTTCGCGAACTGTGGCTTGCCGTATCACATCGGTGGGGTGATCCCGGACCGGGACAGCCTGCTGCTGCAGACCCCGGAGAGCCTGCGCAGCGCCCTGGCGCTGGATGTGCGGACCGGGCAGGACGTGATCCGTATCGACCGCGGTGCCAAGGAAGTGGAGGTGCGCGACCTGGCGCGGGGGCGCACGTACCGGGAGTCCTACGACAGGCTGGTGCTGTGCCTGGGGGCCGAGCCGGTCCGGCCGCCGATCCCCGGTGGCGATGACCCGCGGGTGGATGTGCTGCGCAACATCCCCGATATGGACCGGATTATCGCCCAGCTGGACAAGGGCGCCACCAGCGCGGTCATCGTCGGCGGCAGCTACATTGGCCTGGAGCTCGCCGAGGCGTTCCGGGACCGCAGGCTAGCGACGACCGTCGTCGAGCGGACCGAACGGCTGATGCCGTGGCTGGACCCGGAGATGACTCGGATCCTGGACTACCACGTTGCCACCCACGAGGTGGACCTGCGGCTCGGCACGTCCGCCACCGCAGTCCGCCGGGGGCGGGACGGCGGGCTGGTGGTCGATCTGTCCGACGGCACGTCAGTAGAGGCTGAGGTTGTCGTGATGGCGGCCGGGGCACGTCCCAACGTGGATCTTGCCAGTGACGCCGGCCTGGAGATCGGGCCGCGTGGCGGCATCGTGGTGGACGCGCAGATGCGCACCTCGGCGCCGGACATTCTCGCCGCCGGAGACGCCGTGGAGACCGCTCACCTTTTGACCGGGGATCCCACGCTGTCGATGCTGGCCGGGCCGGCGAACCGGGAAGGCCGGATCGCCGCTGACACGATCGCCGGCCGCGAGGATGTCGGCGGCTACCGGGGCACCCAGGGGACGGCCGTGGTCAAGGTGTTCGACATGACGGCCGGCGGCACCGGCCTGACCGAGACCGAGCTGGACGCGGCGGGCATGGACTACCGCAAGGTCTACACCCACCAAAACGGCCATGCGGCGTACTATCCGGGCACCGCGCCGCTGTTCCTGAAGGTGCTGTTCGACCCGGCCGGGGGCAAGCTGCTGGGCGCGCAGGTGCTCGGCTGGGACGGCGTTGACAAGCGCATCGATGTCCTGGCGGTCGCGCTGCGCGCCGGGATGACGGTGTTCGACCTGGAGCACCTCGAGCTGGCCTACGCCCCGCCGTACGGGGCGGCGAAGGACCCGGTCAACATGGCCGGTTTCCTGGCCGCGAACCTGCTCCGCGGCGACATCGACCTGTGGTACCCGGAGGACTACCCCGATTGCGCCGGCCAGGTGACGCTCCTGGATGTGCGCACCCCGGCGGAATACGGCGCCTGGCACATCCCCGGAGCGATCCTTATCCCGTACACCCAGCTGCGGCACCGGCTGGATGAAGTGCCCCGGGGCAAGCCCGTGTACACCTACTGCCGGTCGGGTTTCCGCAGCTACATTGCTTACTGCGTGCTGAAGCACAATGGCTGGCACGACGTGGCGTTCCTGGCCGGGGGGATGATGACCTACCACGGCTACCACCGCACCCCGCTGGCGGTGGGAAAGGGCGGCATGCCGGTGGTCGCCCACGCCGAGGACCAGCTGGCCCAGCGCCCCGGCGCGCTCGAACACATCTGACGAGCAATAAGGGGCCGCAGGTCATGGGGTAACGTTCCGTTTACGCCTGTTGGTCTTGAAGTTGTTGGTTCTCCTTCACCGGGTAAAGCCTTCCCACCACGCCGGATCCGGGCGGAACGGCGCTGCCGGCCGGCCGGTGGCATCTGTGTCCACCCGGTAGGCCAGGCCGGCGGCCAGATCGGAGCGGCGCTGCAGGTCGGTCCAGCCCCCGTCGCTGTGGTGACGAAGAGCCGGTGCAGGCCGGGGCCGCCGAAGGCACAGCACGTGCACTCGCGGGCCGGGATGGGGTACACGTCGCGCAACGAGCCGTCGGGTGCGTAGTGGTTGACCCGCCCGCCGCCGTAGATCGCCACCCAGAGGTCACCCGCGGCGTCCACCGTCATCCCGTCTGGTGCTCCGATGTGTTCGGGTACGGTGACCAGGACTCGCCCAGCGGAGATGGTTCCGCGATCACCGTCGAACGTGAACGCGTGGACCACCCGTGGGCCGCTGTCCACCAGGTACATTGTCCGGCCGTCGGGGCTCCAGCCAATTCCGTTGGAGATCGTCAGGCCCTCGAGCACCACCTCGGTCCGCCCTGTCCAGTCCAGCCGGTAGAGCGCGCCCCCGCCGGTGTGATGGTCGTCGGCCAGGGTCCCGCCCCAGAACCTGCCTTGGGGATCGCAGGCGCCGTCGTTCATGCGGGTCCCGGCCGGTGCCACCTGGGCGATGGTGCGCTGGGTGCCGTCGAGCGCGAGGTGGGCGAAGCCACGCCCGGCCCCGAGTACCCAGCCGTCGTCCCCCTGGATGGGAGCGATCATTCCGACCGTTCCGGGCAGCTGGTAGACCCCGATGCGTTCGATCAAGCCGTCCTTGCGGAGCAGGCCCCGGGCGACCCGTCCGGCCAGAATATCGACTGCCAGCAGCTCGCCGCGGCGGGCATCCCACCGGATGCCCTCACCGAGTTGGGTCTGCTCGGTAGTGCAGGCGACTGCCTGGCCGTCTCGCTCGGGCACCGTTGCCATGTCAGTTTCCGAAGTCGACGACGACCTTGATGTCGTCTGGCCCGCGCTGTAGGGCGTCGGCGATGTCCTGGGGCGCGACCCGGCGAGAGATCAGCCGGGCCAGCCAGGCCCGGTCGGCCCGGGCCAGTTCCTCGGCGGCCCGGTAGAAGTGTCGCCTGTTGGCGTTGACTGAGCCGAGGACCACGTTGTTCTGCAGGACGACCTGTTTGGCGACGTCGGCCGGAGATAGCCCGCTCGGCGCCCCTCCGCTGCCCACTCCGGTGAGGCAGACCACCCCGCCAGCGCCGATGTGGCGGATCGAGTCAATGATCACCGAGCCGACCCCGGTGCACTCGATCACGACATCGGGTTCGAGGCCCAGGGCGTCGATGGCCCCGGTGTGGTATGTGGCGCCGAGGTCGGAGACGAGCTAGGGCTTGGCGCCCTTGGTGACCTGGTCGAGGACATGGACGTCGAGCCCGTGCTGTACGCCTATCAGGGCGGCGAGCATGCCGATCGGGCCGGCGCCGGTGACCAGCACGTGCCGAGGTTCCCAGAAGGCCCGCGCTCGCATGGCCGCGACCAGTTCCCAGGCCTTGGCCACCACGGTGGTCGGCTCGAGCAGCACTCCGAGGACGCCGAGGGAGGGGTCGAGCTTGGTGAAGTACCCGGGTTCGATCCGCCAGCGTTCGGACATGAACCCGTCGATCTGCTTGATGCCCCGCTCTGTGTACTGACCGTTGCGGCACATGTCCCACTCACCGACGGCACAGTTGGGACAGGGGACCGGGTCGGGGCGCCGGACGATCCCGACGATGAGGTCGCCGGCCTGCAGGCCGCTGCGCGGCCCGGGATCCACGACCCGGCCGAGCGACTCGTGGCCGAGGATGAGCCGGTCCCGGCCGGGGGGCGCCCAACCGTTAGGCGCCCGAGGCGATCTCGACATCCGTTCCGCAAATGCCGACGGCCACCGCCTCGACCAGGATCGAGCCGGTGCTCTCGTCCGGTTCGGGGACCTCCTCGAACCGAACCGTACCCGCAACCCCCGGCTGAACCGTTACTGCCTTCATGACTGCTCCCCAATAGCCCTTTTCATTGGCCCGGCGGCGCGATCGCCGGAATCACCGGGAGTTGATCTCTCGGTCGGGTGAGAGCCGGCGCTGCCCCTCGCCCGCAGCGCTTACTGCGGGACGATCGGCTCGCAGCCGCACATATGACGGGCACAGCTCGCGGTCCAAAAGGGCGCCATGTGATCCGGCAGGCGATCGCGGATGAATTCCCGGTGCGCAGGCGTCTGCGCGCCACATTCGCTCACCCGGGAGCGGCGAGCCCGGCAACCTACTGGTAGCTTGCCGGGGACGGCGCGCCGATCGGTCCTGAGTGTCCCGCCTGCCGAGCGCGCCGATCACTGCGATGGGCGTTGTTGGGCGGTCACGGGTTCAGTCTCCTCCGGCGTCGGGTGATGCCGCAGGCGGGACATGATCGTCGGCTTCGCCTCGGAAGCACCCGGGTGTTTCGTCACGTGCGCCGCGTACCAGCGGCTGTAGGCCGCCACCAGCGGCACCGAGGACAAGCCGTGCAGGAAGACGCTCAGCAGGATGATCATCATCACCGTGGTAAACAGCATTTGCCTGTCGGGGATGTGGCTCTCGAACGCGATCAGTGCGAACACGATGGAGGCCAGGCCGCGAGGACCGAACCATCCCATGAAGGCGACGGTCGGGAGCTGCGCGCCGGTCCCCAGCATGGCGATCGCCACCGGAACCATGCGGACGAGGGTCAGGCTGAGGGCCGCATAGGCGACGATCTGCCAGGTGACGTGCGGCAGCAGCATGCCGACGGCGAGCGCCCCGAAGCCGACCCACACGGCGCCCGCGAGTGTCCCTCCGACATCCTCGTTAAAGACGGTCACGGGCAGATCGTGGCGCCTGGAGAAATAGCCGAACGTCATCCCTCCGGTGAAGGCCGCGATGAAGCCGCTGCCGCCCAGCTTCAGGGCGACCAGGTAGGCAAGCAGCGCTCCGACAAGGGGCAGGATCTGCCGCCATTGTCCCTCCAGCCATCCGCGATCGTCGGCCGCGCGCAGCAGCAGGCCCGTCAGCGCGCCGGCTCCGATGCCGGCGGCCAGGCCCCAGCCGATCTGCTCCGCCATGTTGCGCACGACGGCAGCCGTGACACCTCCCGACAGCTGGGCCCGCGAGAGGTCGACAGCTACCAGGAAGAACGGCACGGCAAGGCCGTCGTTGAGCCCGCTTTCGACGTTCAGCGCCTGGCGCACGCGGGCCGGCACTGCCTTGTCCGAGACGACACGCTGCCCGAGCGCCGCGTCGGTCGAGCAGACCATCGTCGACAGAACGAAGGCGCTGGCCAGCGCTATGCCGGGAAAGACAAAGAGGCCGGCGCCCAGGCCGGCGAGCATCGTCAGCGGCAGGCCGATGAGCAGAAGCCGGCTGGGCCAGCCCAGATTCCGGCGCAGGCCCACGAGGTCGATGCGCGTCGAGTCGCTGAACAGCAGAAAGACGAGAGCGAGCTCGCAGAACCGCTCCGCGGCGTGGCTCTCGAGGTGGATGTTCACGAGCTTGAGAGCGGACGTCCCGACGCAGAGACCGGCCGCCGTGAAGATCATGGCCGACGTGATGCCTCGCGCATCGAGCGGTTTGGAGACCGCGCCGTACAGGATGAGGATCACGGCGATGGTGATGAGAGCGACGATCATGCGTCCTCCTCAAGCAAGCGTCCGCGAAGATCCATCACACGGTCACTGTCTGTCGACTGCGTAGGCCAGCAGGGCCGCCGCGACGGGAGGGTCTGTCGCCACTCGTTGCCCGGGAAGATCCAGCGCACCTCCAGGCTGCGCACTCCTTCGGTGACCAGGCCCTCCGGCAGTTCAGCCGTCATCGCCTCCTGCTCCTGACACTGCTGGCCTGTCGGCCGGGATCTCACATGTCGGGTTCGGCGGTGAGCCGGCCCGAGGCGACGGCGTCGACCAAGGCCTGGTGGTCGCGTTCGTTCTGGTCGGCGTAGACGGCGGCGAACCGGGTGATGGCCCGGTCGAACACGTCGGAGCCGCCGAGGTAGGCGGCGATGGCGATGCGGTCCCCGGAGCGGGCGTGCGCGCGGGCCAGTGCCCAGCCGCATAGCTCCCCGTAGATCCGCATGCCGCGCGGTATCAGGGCCTCGATGACGATGGAGTATTTCCAGTCGCGCAGCTGGCGGATGTAGAAGTCATGGGGTTTGCCGTCCAGGCCGTCCTCGTTGCGCTGCCAGCCCAGGAAGATGTCGCTGCTGGCCTGCATCAGCCGCTGCCCCGCGACCACCCGCTGGCCCATGTTGGTGTACTTGCTGGCCCCCACGAACCGGCTGAGCACTGACGCCTCCGCTTCTTTGACTTGCAGGAACAGCGGATCGGACTCGTCGCGACCGAGCATCAAGACGATCCAGCAGCGGGTGCCGACACTGCCGACCCCGACGACCTTGCGGGCTATATCCGCGACCTGGTACTGCTCGAGCAGGAACCGGCGGTCGGTTTCCAGCGTCCGCCGGTACTTGGCGAGCAGGTCTTGGATCTGCGTCCAGAACGCGGTTAGCTCCTGCTCCTTCGGCAGCAGCTCGACGATCGGGACCAACAGCGGCGGGTCGGAGATGATCCGCGGCCGGCCGTCCACGATGCGGGTCAGCTTGGCCACTTCCTGCATGCTGTCCCGGGTCCGCGCCTTGGCCATTCCCTTGTCCACCATCTTGCGCTGCCGCGCCTTCATCTGCGAGTCGAACTGCGCCCGCAGATCGTCGAGGTCCGCGTGCGCATACCAGACGTCCAGGTTGGTCATCCCGGCGAAGGTCCGCATCGCCTGCCGGTAGCTGGCGACGGCGGCCGTGACGATCTCGCGGCGGTCCTTGCCGCTGAACCCGTTGCCGCGCCCGGCCACCTCCATGCTGGCCGCCAGCCGCTTGACGTCCCATTCCCACGGGCCGGGCGTCGTCTCGTCGAAGTCGTTGACATCGAACACCAGCCGCCGCTCCGCCGAGCCGAAGATGCCGAAGTTCGACAGGTGCGCGTCCCCGCAGGCCTGCACGGCCAGCCCGGACACCGGAGTGCGGGAAAGGTCGCTGGCCATCGGCAGCGCCGCGCCCCGGTAGAACGTGAACGGGGACACCATCATCCGGCCCCGCCGGATGGGCACCAGTTCCGGCACCCGCGACTTGGCCTGCTCTTCCAGCAGGCCGACCGGGTCGGGCCGGCCCGGTGGCGGGTCGAACACCGCATGGCTGTCCCGCGGCACCGCCGCCCGCGCTTCCTTACCCCGGGCAGCACGCTCCGCCGGGGTCATCCGCTCCAGCCCTGTGTCGAGCTGGTACCGCTGCGTTTCCCGGGCCGCAGCCCTAGTCGTCAGTACACTCATCTCCGGTTCCTTTCTCCGCGCTTCGCGGCACACCAGCGGCCCTGGGCTAAACACCATCGGCGTTGTGACCCGTAATCGGCGTTCACCTGCTATTCATCACCGCGCACGCTAAGACCCAGGCAGGCGACCCGGCATCACCTGCGGGCCGGTTTCACCTAGGTGGAAACCGGCCGTCAGGTAGCGGCCGGGCCAGCGCCGTCACCTGTGTCCGATCTTTGCTGGCGGCCGCGCTGCACGGCGCCCAGGAGCACTCGTATGCCGGCACCCAGGACTGCGAGGTCGCCGAGCATCTGGACGATGAGCACTACCCGGGCTGCCTCGGATTTGGCGCTGATGTCCCCGAAACCCACTGTTGAGAAGACGGTCACGGTGAAGTACAAGGCGTCGGTGCGGGTCAGCGGCTGGGTGAAGGCCGCCGCGGAGGCTCGTTCCATCAGGAAGTACGTGGAGGCGAACAGCAGCAGGTACAGGGGAACGATCAGCCCCAGCGCCGCGACTGCTTGCACGCCCGGGTAGCGCGAGCGAGTGATCTTTCTGACCTGCCACACCATGACGCCCGCGAAGACCAGCAGGCCGATCAGCAGGCGCACCGCCGTGTCGGCACTCAACGGCCGGTCCAGCGGAAGCAGGTAATACAAAACCACCAGCACCGTCGCGGCCAGGAGGCTGCGCAGCACCGCCCGGACAACAAGACGCCGTCGCATTGCCCGCGGCAGTTCCTGGTAGGCATCACCAGCCATGTTCATCCCCCAACGGTCGGGCCTACGGCGCCCTGGCCGCTCACGCCGCCGGGGCCGGGTAGGCAGATGCTCGTGGTGCCGCTTTGGCGGCGTGCCTTTGCAGCCGGTCCGCCAGGAACATGACGATGACCGCGATCCCCACCCCGGCGAGCGTCCACAGGATCCGCCGTCCCTCGTCGGTAAGGCTGGACGGGTGGGGAATATCCGCGGCGATCAGGATGGCCCCGGCCATCGCTGCGGTGTACCAGGTGTAGCTCACGGTGCGGATCGACATCGCCAGCGCGAACAGGACGACGACGATCACTTCGAGTGCGGTTCTGTTGTCGATGGCCAGCAGGAAGAGCGCCGCCACCGCGGCGCCCGCTATCGTCCCGGCGATGCGCTGCACGGCGATGAGGGTGGATTGCTGCAGGCTGGGCTTCATCGCAATGATGGCGGCGATGGGCATCCAGTAGGCGCTGGGCAGCTGCAGCCCGAAGGCGATCGCGACGGCGATCGACACCGCAACGGCCCGCATCACCGCAAAAAGGATCAGCGGCCGGGTCAGCGGCCTCGGCGAGATATCCCCGGGGATCTCGGCGACCGGCTGCGACTGCGCGCCTCGCCCGCGGGCCAGCCACATGATGAAGGTGTAAGCGATCCCCAGCGCCGATCCGACCAGCCAGGCCAGCGCCTGCTTCCACGGTTCGAAGTGGATCAGGCCGGACCGGAAGGAACCCGGCAGGCCGAACGCGATGAGAGTCGGCAGGCCGAGGGCGACGATGAACCAGATGTTGAGAAGATAAGCCGCGGCGAATCGGTGCAGGCCGTATTTCACCGCCAGCCCGGCCAGCAACGTGGCTACAAAGGCGGCCAGCACCACGAACCCCCAGGCCCCGCCGCCGATGCCGAACGCCAGGGCGGTCAGCAGCGCGCCGGCCACCGCCATCACCGCCATCCGGGCCAGCCGGGGGCCGCGCTTCCCGCCGGGGTCACTCAGAGCCATGATCAGCGCCCCGAAGATCGCGGTCAGGAAGTACCTCCGCTCGGCAGGGAGCACGCCCACGACAATCAGCAGCGCCAGGACGACCCCGATGACGGCGCCTCTGCGCAGGTTGAATCCCTGCCAGTTGAGCTGGAATACCTTCGCCACCTGGCTCACGACTCACCTCTCAACAGGCCGTGTCCGCGGTCTGCTCCAGCGTGCTCTCACCGACGATGACCAGGGCGCCTGCCCGTTCGCCATGTCCTGTCCCTCTCCTTGCCCGCCAACCCGGTACAGCTAGCGCCTTGCGCCCTGTCCCCGTCCATCACCTGCTATCCATTACCGCGCACAGTAAGACTCAGCCAGGCAACCCGGCATCACCTGCGGGCCGGTTTCACCTAGGTGGAAACCGGCCCGGCCATGGGACCGGATCTGGGCAGCACCGCCCGGACAATGAGGCGCCGTCGCTTTGCCCGCGGCGGTTCCGGATAGGCATCACCGGCCATTTCCTGGCGGGGCTATGGGTGCCGGAACAGCAGCCGTGCGACCTGCCGGAACGGCACAATCAGGTACACCGCGATGCCGAAGTACAGCGCCACCGCCACTTGAGGCAAGACGAGCCCGATAAGAATCGCGATCACATACCCGATCACCACGGGCAGCAGTTTGCGCCGCGGGCTCTGGGTCTCATCGCGGTCTGGTTGCGGTGAGTAGAGGTGCTCGCGCCGGGCGTAGGCATCCAGCGCGGACCCCAAGAGGCGGATGGCCAGCAGGGTCAGCCCGTAGATCGTGACCGCGACACGTTCGGCGCCCGTGTTGTGCAGGCCGTCGGCGACCAGCCGGGTCGGGAACGGCAAGAACGCCACCACGAGCAGGACAAGCAAGTTGATTTGCAGGAAGATCGGATCTGACCGCGTGAGCCGGTCGGTCAATGCGGTGTGCAGCAGCCATGCAGCGCCGATCGTCAGGAAGCTGACGGCGTACGCCAGGTAGGCAGGCCAGGCATGAAGCACCTGCTGCAGCGGTGTGCCCGGCGGATGAACAGCGATGTCCAGTACGAGCAGCGTGGCGGCGATGGAGAAGATGCCGTCGCTGAATGCCGACAGCCGGTCGGTCCCGAGGGACCGGCGCCCGCGCGGCGTATCTGCGTCGTCTGGCACGGCACGATCCCCTTCGCGTGGTTCCGCAGGCGGTGGCAGCCCCCTGCGGAGGCAGGCCCTCGGATCCGGCGGCCGGACAGCACGCGCCTAGCCTGCCCGACCGGCTGCGGTTATGCCATTGGCCCACGCCGGCAGGTAGGCCCCGGACGGGCATTCAGGCCCGGTCTGTTCTGGCAGCAGCTTCCCCTAGGTGAATCCGGGCGGTAGGTGATGCAGGGTCACCTGCCTGGATGTGAGCCTGAGACCGTGATGCAGCGGCCGGGTAACGGCTGAGGCGGAGCTGAACTGTCTGGCAAAGGATGCCAGCGAAACTGGAGGAGGTCGGCATGTCCGGGTCCGGTAGCACGTTCATCCTGGTAGCGACATATCCGGATGAGGTAACAGCACGGGAGGACTACCAGGTCGTCAAGGACGCGCACGCAGCGGGCCTGGTGGGTTCCTACGATGCGGCTGTCGTCACCAAGGACGCCAGCGGCAAGGTCCATGAGAATAAGGACGAGACGTCCACCCGCCATGGTGCCTGGTGGGGCGTTGCCGCCGGGGCGGCGATCGGGGTCATCTTCCCGCCGGCGGTCCTGGGCGCGGCCGCGGCCGGCGGCGTGATCGGCGGAGTCAGCGGGCACCTGTCCAAGGGAATGTCGCGCTCGGACGCGAAGCAGCTGGGGGACTTCATCGACCCGGGGCAGGCCGGCCTTGTTATTGTCGGCGAGAGCAAGGTCGAGGACGCGATCAAGAACGCGGTGACCCGGGCGGAGAAGCAGACCGCGCAGGAGCTTGACGTGGACCCCAAGGACCTCGACAAGGCTCTGCAGCAGGCGGTCAAGGAGATGTAACCCGCCAGGCCGCCTGTCCTAGCCGAGTTGGGCGAACCGTTCGGCTTCTTGTGCGAAGGTATGCAAGTGGAGCCGGTCGCGAGGAAGCGCTTGGTGGCGTTGACTGGGGTCACGCCGAGCGGCTCGCCGTGAGCCGTCGGCGTGCCCTAGACCGGGGAGACGTGGCCGATGTGGCTGCGCACCAGGATCAGCGTGCGCAGGCTTCCCGCGTGGGCTGTTCAAGATTCGGTCGGAACGCGCTGCCCAGCACGTCCGCCGCGCCGGTGAATTCGCTCAGCACCAGTGTGCCGCTCTTGTCGTGGCGGCAGGCAATTTACTCCTTGGCCACGAGGTTCATGCCGTCCCGCAGTGAGGTCACCAGCATGAGCCGTCGGCCGCGAGCCGACGGCATTACCTTCGTCACTTGGCGCGGAGGTCTGGGACCTGGACGAGCGATCCCCTGGTTCGCCAGCCCAGCGGCCCGGCGGCAGGCACGCAGGAAGTTCGTTGTGTCGCTATGCCGCTGGAAACCCAGCAAGTCCGCGCCGGCCAGGTCCTCGATGATCTGGCGGCGCCACGGAAGCTGGCGAAGATCTCATAGCCGGGGAACGGATATGTGCAAAGTGACCGATGTGCACGTCGCTGCGCTACTCACGCAGCATCCTCGGAACCAGCTGGAGCTGGTAATCGTGTACCCAGTGCCTGCCAAGGGCCGGCAGGAGCGCGCTTCACGATTTCTCAGCCACGGGCTGGATCCGCGAGGAACGCGAGAAGTCTCGCCCGGTGGCGCTGGGCCATCTTGACACCCCGCCGGTGACTGACGAACGAGCAGAGGATAGCCACGGCGCATGCGAGCGCCACGCCCAGGCCAAGATCATGGTCGGGCAGCTTCGCCGACAGGCCGTGCGCCGAGGTGAAGCCCCATAGCAGGAGCGAGGGAGTCATCAGGGCGAGGGCCAGCCAGGGAAACAGGACGTAGGGAGTGACCGCGAG
This sequence comes from uncultured Actinomycetes bacterium, assembly GCA_963707065.1. Taxonomy (GTDB): domain Bacteria; phylum Actinomycetota; class Actinomycetes; order Streptosporangiales; family Streptosporangiaceae; genus Palsa-506. The sequence goes on along the minus strand of CAVPPJ010000004.1, from coordinate 6,584 downwards.
GGCCAGCCATCGCCAGAGCATGCGCCCTCGCGGTCGGCGATGCTCCCACCGGAACCGCAGCGGCAGCGGATGGTAGGGGAAGAGGATTCCCACCCATGCCGATATTCCAAGCGCGCCGAAGGGGACGACTCCGATCCAGATGACCGTGTACAAGGTCGACAGCAGATCGTGGCCGAAGATGCCGGTGAACAACGCGATGACGGCGCAGACCGGGGTGATGAACGTCCACAGGACGATGTTCTTGGCGTACAGGAGCCGCCGGAGCAGGACTGGGTCATCGATTGCTGCCATCACCCGCTGCCGGTCAGGGGCGAGCACATTGGTGGCCGGCACATCGGAGTACATCCATGCGGCGAGAACCAGCGCGAATGCCAGCGTGCCGTGCAACGTGAACAGATCGTCCTTCAGGCCCCTCGGCAGGAAGAACCACGCCAAGCTCATGAAGGCGCCGTTGGCTGCCACCGTGCTGAGAGTGGCGTAAGGCGGCCGCAGAGCCCGGCCAAACTCTGCCCGCACCGCGTCACCGAAGGTGCGGGGCAGCGAGACGACAGCAGTGTCAGCACGGGCCACATAATCCGGGGGCCGGGCCGCGGGCGGTATCACGTCGCGGAGGTGGGCTTGACGCCCGGCAGAGCGCGGCCGCGGCCATGGCGGTCTCGGGGTTCATCCGGCGGGGCACTGATCACTGGCATTTACCTTTGGCGGCAGTCTGCAGGTTGCCCGCCGAGGTCTTCACTTGCGTGACCGATGACACGACCGCTGCGATCGTGGTCAGGGAAGGCTGGGCCTGCGCGGCCTTGATCGCGGTCTGCAGGCTGGTCAGCGAGTTTTTCAGCGCCGTGGTCTGCGACGGGTAGGCGGATTTCGCTTCGCTGGCGAATGTTTTCGCGTCGTTGCTGACTTTGCTCACCGCGGTGGTCACGGAGCTGAGGTCGTGGATATTGATAGTGATATTGCCGAGGTTGTGGACCGAGGTCTTGAGCTGGCTGGCGGCGGTGCAGTAGGCCGGCTTGCTGCTGGTGCTGCTACTACTGCATCCGGTGGCGAGCCCGGACAGGGCCAGGACGGCGGCCGCAAGCAGCAGCCATCTGCGCGTGTCTGGCCGATAGGTGGCTCTCATATGTCCTCCAAGGCGCCCTGTCGCTGTCAATCACCCGTTGTCCATCACCGCGCACGCTAAGACTCAGCTGGGCGACCCGGCATCACCTGCGGGCCGGTTTCACCTAGGTGGAAACCGGGCCCGGCCCTGGACCGGGTGCAGTGCGGCCAGCACTAGCGGCACGCCGCTGCCGGTGGATGAGCCAACTCCGCAGATGCCCGGCGGCCGATCGCCCCTAGGCATCGGCGGACATCACGGAGAGCCGGCACCCAGCCAAAGGACCTTTGGCCTATTGAACTCATGGCTCGCGGCCAGCAAAGTTGCAATGTAACAGTAAGTTATAGGCGACGCTGTCCCGGACCCTGGCAGCAGGAGTTCCTGGCCGAGGGAGCGCGATGGGTGACGGTGTGGCTGACGGTCCGGGGCCGGTCCTGATCGCGACGAAGCTGCGCCCGCCGGCGGTGCGCGATCAGGTCGTTGGGCGTGAGCGGCTTGCGGAGCCGCTTCGGGCCGGGTCGGGTCTGCGGCTTAGCCTGGTGGCATGTCCGGCGGGTTACGGTAAGACCACCCTGCTGGCGGAGTGGCGGGAGGCGGAGGCGGCGCGGAAACCGGTGGCGTGGCTGACCCTGGACGAGGGCGACAACGACCCTGTGGTGCTCTGGTCCTATGTGATCGAGGCGCTTCGCCGGGCCTGCCCGGCCATCAGCGTGCCGGTGTCGCCGCAGATGGTCGGGGCGGCGTCGATCGTGGACTTGGTGCTGCCGCCCCTGGTGAACCAGCTGGACGATCTGGGTGAGGTCGCGCTGATCCTGGATGACTTCCACCGGCTTTCCGGCAGCGTGGCCCGCGAGAGCCTCGCCTGGTTCGTCGATCATGCGCCGCCCGCCTTCCAGCTCGTGCTCGCCACCCGGACGGAGCCGGACCTGCCGCTGGCTGCGCTGCGCGCCCACGGTGAGCTGCTCGAGCTGCGCGCCGGCGACCTGCGGTTCACCTGCGAGGAGGCGGGCGCATTCCTGAACGGCCGCCTCGGGCTTGGCCTCACGCCCGAAGATGTCGAAGCTCTGGTGGGGAAGACGGAGGGGTGGCCGGCCGGGCTCTACCTCGCGGCGCTGTCGCTGCGGCACGCTGCCGACCGCCATGCTTTGGTGGCCAGGTTCGGTGGCTCGAACCGCCACGTGATCGATTTCCTGGTGACCGAGGTGCTCCAGGCGCATGATCCGCCGATGCAGGCGCTGATGCTCCGCACGTCGGTTCTCGAACGGCTGTCCGGCCCCCTGTGTGATGCCGTGCTGGAGCAGCAGGGCTCGGCCGTTATGCTCGATGCGCTGTCGCGAAGCAACCTGTTCCTTGTCCCGCTCGACGACGAGGGCGGGTGGTACCGGTTCCACCACCTGTTCGCCCGGCTGCTGCGGGTGGAGCTTGAGCGGCGCGAGCCGGGCCTGGCCGCGGCGCTGCACCGCCGCGCGTACTCCTGGCATCGCGATCACGGGACGGCCGACGAGGCGATCAGCCACGCGATCGAAGCCGGCGGGGCGTACGCGGAGGCCGCCGAGCTGATCGAAGGCTCCTGGATCAGTTACGCCAACACGTGCAGGTACGACACCGTGCTGGCCTGGCTGCGGCGGCTCCCCGGCGAGATACTGGGCGGCGACGTGCATCTGCTCTTGGTTCGGGCGTGGGTGCTGTCGCTGTCCGCCCGGCGGGAGGAGGCAGCACTGGCGATCGCGGCGGCCGAGCGGCTGGGCGATCTGGGCGCGGGGCCGCTGCGGGATGGTTTCAGCTCGGCTGAGGCGAGCCTGACGATGATGCGGGCCTGTTTTCCGTGGGGAGATACCGGCGCCCAGCTGGACAATGGCCGCCGGGCAGCCGAGCTTGAGGCCCCCGGGTCGCCTTGGCGGCCATTGGCTTGCTGGGCGGTCGGCACGGCCCTGTACTTCCGGGGTAAGCCTGGCGAGGCTGACCGGTGGTTCGCGGAAGCGGCGGCGCTGGCTCCCGCGAGCGCGCAGTGGCTGGCTGGCGAGGCGTCGCTGGCCTACCGGTCGTGGATCGCCGGCGAGCGGGGCCGTTGTGAAGAACAGCGGGTGCTGGCCGAGGCGGCAGCCGAATTCGTGCAGGAGCATGGCACCGAGAGGGTCATCGGCGTGGCTCCGCTGGCGCTGGGAGTATCGCTCGCGGCACGGGGCAGGCCCGGGGAGGCGCTGCCGCTGATCGAACGCGGCGTCGCCCTCTCGCGGAGCTTTGGCCAGCCCATCCAGCTGGCGAATGCGCTGCTCGCCCAGGCGCCGGTGCTTCGGGCCCTCGGCGAGCACCAGCGTGCCGCGGATGCGATAGCCGAGGCGAGATCCGTCCTCCAAGCCTGCCCGGATCCGGGGATCCTGGACCAGAGGCTGGCCGCCCTCGACCGGCCACCGCAGATCTGCCGCATCCGATCCGGAGATCAGGAGCTGACGCAGCGGGAGTTCCGGGTGCTCAGGCTTCTGCACGGCGATCTGTCCGAGCGGGACATCGGCCGCGAGCTGTATGTGGCCCACAACACCGTTCATAGCCACGTCCGGGCGATCTACCGCAAGCTCGGCGTCACTTCGCGGGCCGAAGCTCTCCAACGCAGCCGCGAACTCAGACTCCTCTAGCCATACCCCCCCGCTACCCCGCCATACGTGCCAGTAAGGTGCACGCACGGGCGGTGACACGGCAGAAGCGGGCTGTTGCCGGTACGGCGAGGGCGCCTGAACCGGGGATCTGCTGGCTTTCGGCGCGCTTCACCTAGGTGGAAACGGCCGGCAAGTGGTGACAGGTCACCTGCCTGAGTGTGAGCGTGCACGTGATGAACAGCGATCGGGCACGAGGCAGACGGTACCGGCTGGTTCTTGGCGGCGAGCTGGGCGAACCGTTCGGTTTCCTGTTCGAAGGGATGCAGATGGACCGGGTCGCGGGCACGACCGTGCTGACCGGCAGCGTGATTGACCAGGCGCATCTGCACGGGCTTATCCAGCGGACCCAGGAGCTGGGCCTTGAGCTCATCTCCATCGAACCCGCGGGCGAGGGGTCAGATGAAACCGAACGTCCGGCTAGCTGACCGCGGCCCGGGCCGCTGCACGGCGGCATGGGGAGATGGTTCGGACGACACCGACTAAGGGCGAGGTCAATGACGTCGTTGCCTGCGGCTTGCTGTTCGTAGCGGCGCCGGGTCTTTGCATGGTCGAGCATCCGCCACCTGACGATGACGTGCAGGGGCCCGGTTGAGGTCGCGATCGCCGAAACGGTTGAGCCGGTGCCGGGTGATCTTGCCCGAGGACACCGGCAACGGGCTGACTCCGGCCAGGAAGCGAACGCAGCTTCGGATCGGCACCGGCCTTCGTGAGAGCAGGGACACGAACAGCTGCGCGGCGCTCATGGTCCGACGTCGAGCTGGTTGAGCAAGACCGGCATCGCTGCGGCGACCAGCTGCGGCAGCTGGGTCTTGTTGGCGCAGTTCCTTGTCCCCGCGCCGATTTTGGTGGCCAGGAGGCGCAGTTCCGCGCGCAGGTCATCGGGCGCGCTCAGGATCAGAGCCTTGAGCGTGTTCACGGCGGCAGTGCGGGCGGTGGTCGCCTGGTCTCGGGCGATCAGCGCCGTTGGTCAACCTGCCTGCCCGCGCGCCGGGCATGACCGATTACTGACCATCGACTTGTGCTCAGACGCCAAGTGGCTCAAGGTCAGCCGCGGACTCGCCGCGCATGACCACCACGGGACAGTGCGCACCGTGCAGGCAATGCTGGCTGACCGAGCCCAGCAGGACATCCGCGAATCCGCCGTGCCCCCGGCTGCCGACGACCAGCAGATCCGCATCCGCCGAGGCATCCAGGAGCACCTGGGCCGGGATGCCATGGACGACCTGGCTCCGCACCAGCCGGCTATCGCCGGGGCCGCCGACATCGCTGATCGCTTCGGCCAGTGCCTGCTTCGCGCTGTCCTCGAAGTCAATACCGTCCACCATGGCCATGGGTCCCAGGCCGTAGCCTCCGAGCATGGCCGGGATCTGCCAGGCGATGACGGCATCCACGGTGCCGCCGGTGAGCATGGCCTGCCGGACGGCCCAGCGAAGAGCGCCTCGTGACGATGGGGAACCATCCACTCCGACCACGATGCGGGGTGCCTTGTTGTTCTTGGTTGCGGACATCTTTACCCGCTCCCTTCGTGTTATTGCCGGTCAGCGCAGCCGACGCAGGGTCTTTCCCTCATTACCGCCACGGTCGGCTATGCGGCAGCCGGCTGTCAGGAGCACTGCGGCCCGGATGCGGGGGACCTTGGGCCCTCGGTGGAGTCCCCTCTGCGCTCGTCCCGCGCCGCCGCCGGTACGGGTGTCAGCGCGGCGGATCTGCCTCGAGTTCGGCGAGTACGGCCTGGGTCAGTTCCGGCAGGCACGCGCCGACCGCCGCGGACAGGCCAGGTCCGAAGCCGATGTCGGCGGCTTCGACGGCGAAGACGATCAGCCGCTGGTGGCGCGCGGTCCAGTGCCTCGGCGAGCCGGATCGCGTCCGGGATGCCCAGCCCGTGCGTGCTGGCCGAGGCGCTTTGCCTGCCCGCGGCGGTCCCGGCGGAGCCGCGTCCAGGGCTGTGCGGTGGATCCGGCCGGGCGCGGGATCGTCGCAGAGCACCGCGTCCACCACCACCGCGAGCGGCGCCCCAGCCCAGGCGTCCAGCAGCCGGCTGGGCTCTCCGTCGGAGATGGTCACCGACACTCCGGGCGGGCGGAGCTGCCAATTGCCGCGGCCAGCGCCGGGCCGATGCCGTCGTCGCGCCGGTAAGGATTTCCGATGCCGATCAGCACGGCACGCGGCCGGCGCACTGGCGCTCTATGCGGAGATCGAGGAAGTGGGCGGAGCAGGAGATGCACGGGTCGTAGTTGCGGATTGCCCGTTCGCATAGGGAGGTGAGCGCGGCGTCGTCGAGGTGCAGGCTGGCCGACACGAAGTCACGCAGGTCGGCCTCGATCGCGGCTGGTTCTGCGATGTCGGGGGGACGATGGCGGCCGACTCGATGCGGCCGTCATCGGCGAGCTGGTAGCGGTGGTAGAGCAGGCCGCGCGGGGCCTCGCTGACGCCGTGCCCAACGTTGGCGACCGGCGGCACCTCGGCAAACGATGGGTCGGGCCGCTCGTACTCATCGATGATCCGCAGCGCCTCCGCTGCGGCGTAGACGGTCTCGACCGCGCGTACCACGATGCTGCGGAACGGGTTTCGGCAGGTGGGGCCGCTTGGCCCCGGCTGCGGCCTGCCGGGCGACGGGCGACAGCTGGGCGGAGTTGATCGTGTACCGGGCCAGCGGGCCGGTGAGGTAGCCGTGTCCGTCCAGCCTGGCGTGCAGTGCGGTGGAGTGCGGAACCTGGTACTCGGCAACGTGCCGGCTGAATTCGGCGGCCGGGAACGCGAGCCCGCTCGCGGACGCCACCTGCCCCTGCTCGATCGCGTAGCGGCCTGGGTCATGCAAGGCCAGTAGCTCGTGA
>CAVPPJ010000003.1:0-106557 GCA_963707065.1 uncultured Actinomycetes bacterium | reverse complement strand
AGACTTCATGTCACTGACGTGACGCCCGCGGATGGATGAAACTTGGGGCTGCGCCGCCCGCTGACGTCGTCGTCCTTGGCGCTGCGTGCCTGTCTCAAAGACTGACGCTGGAGCCTGCCCGGTAGGTACCCCGGATTGCTGCTACGAGCGCGTGTCACAGGATCTCGATCTTGCTGCGGGCTCCGCGGGCGGCGCGCCCGTATCCAGTATCGGGGATGCAGGGAGGTGGCGGTGGATATCGTCCATCCGCGCGTCGCCGGGATCGACGTGCACAAGAAGATCATCTGGGTCGCGGTCCGGCTGCCGGGCGACGGGCCGGGCGAGCGGACGGTGATCACCAAGAGGTTCCCGACGTTCTGGCGGCCGCTGCAGAAGATGGCGGCCTGGCTGGCCGGGCTGGGCGTCACCGACGCGGCGATGGAAAGCACCGGGGTGTACTGGTGGCCGGTGTATCACGCGCTGGCGCAGGCCGGGATCGAGGTGTGCGTGTGCAACGCGGCGCACATGCGCAACGTGCCGGGCCGCAAAACGGACATGACGGACTGCCAGTGGATCGCCGAGCTGCACGAGCACGGGCTGCTGCGGCCCAGTTTCATCCCGGCGGCCGAGGTGGCGGCGCTGCGGCAGCGGACCAGGTACCGCAAGAAGCTGATCGAGCAGCGCACCAGCGAGTTGCAGCGGCTGGCCAAGGTGCTGGAGGACGGCGGCGATCAAGATCGACTCGGTGGCCTCGCAGCCTGCCGGGCGTCCGGGCGGGAGATGATCGAGGCGCTGATCGCCGGGGAACGCGACCCCGGGCGGCTGGCGGACCTGGCCAGGGGCGTGCTGCGCCGCAAGACCGATGAGCTGCAGATGGCCTGCGACGGCCGGTTCACCGCGTCCCACGGCCAGATGTGCCGGCTGCACCTGGACGCCTACGATCACCTCACCGCCAAGATCGCCGAGCTGGACGCCCTGGTCGCCGAGGCGGCCGCGCCGTTCGCGGCGGTCATCGCCCGGCTGGTCACGATCCCGGGGATCGGCCAGCGCACCGCACAGGTGATCGTCGCCGAGACCGGCGGGGACATGCCCCGGTTCGCCACCGCGCCCGGCTGGCCGCCTGGGCCGGGCTGGCGCCCGGCGACAACGAGTCCGCCGGCAAGCGGAAGCACGCCGCCGCCCGCAAGGGCAACCAGCACCTGCGCGCGGCGCATGACCGAGTCGGCCTGGACCACCGCCCGCACCGCCACCCGGCCCGGCGCCCGGTTCCGCCGCCTGGCCCGCCGGTTCGGCCGGGGCAACGAGAAGAAAGCCGCCGTCGCCGTCGCGCATACCCTGCTGTGCATCGCCTGGGCAGTCATGAGCACGACGGCCAGGACTACGCCGACGCCGGCGAGGACTACTACGACCAGCGCGACCGCCGCAACCGCGAGCACCTGATCCGCCACCACCAGCAGGCCCTGGCCCGGCTCGGCTACCAGGTCACCCTCATCCCCCCCGGCGACGGCAGCCCGCCACCAGCCCAAGCCGCCTGACCGCCCGCACCTCACCGGCGGAGCCCGAGGCCGGGCTCCGCCGGCGCTGCCGCGCGCCCGGCTGGGGTCCCCAAGTTTCGTTACAGCCCGGCATGTACGGTTTGCTGCTGGCCCTCGAGACGGTCGGCAGAGTCGTGGTCGGCGGGATCGGCCAGCATCACCCGGCGGCCGGGCACCTGGCGGTCGCTGCTCCTGGCCGGACTGGCCATGGCAGCCACTCAGGCCATGCTCGGGCTCACCGCTCATGTGATCATCGCCGCCGCGATCCTCGCCGCCAGCAGCGCCGCCTTCGCCCACCGAACGGAACTATCGTGAATATACAATTCAGAATGACATTCTGACGTATCGAGCATCCCTGGCCAGGCGGCCAGATTAGACCTTCTGAGCAGTCGATCACGTCTGCGCCGCGGACCCGATCCTGGATATCGTTCACAGCTCAGCAGTCGCTCTATCCGCCATGAATCTCGCCCCTGGCCAATAGCGGCGCGTCGGCGTATCATGCGCTGCGAACAGGAGGTGCCCATCCATGAAGCCGCTATATATGATCACGTATCGCTTCCGCGGGGGGCTCGGCGAAGATGACCTAAGGAAGCTGACGAAGAAGTTCGCCGAGGTGGGACAGCCGCCAGGCGTTGTCGCACACTACGTGCGCATCGACGGCAGCGGCGGGTTCATGCTCCAGGAGCAGCAGGAAGACCCGGAGGCCACCTACGAGAACGCCTTGCGGTATCAGCCCTGGATCGAGATCGAGATAGCCCCCGTCGCCACGATAGAGGAGGCATTCCCGGTCGCCCTGCGGGTGTACGGCTAAGGAAGTCAGAGACAAAGACAAGCGACGCCCGCCAGAGCAGGCCTGCGGCGGCAACCGACGTCAACCGCCGCAGGCAGAGTTCGCGTCGAGGCCCGGTTACCCGGTCTCATGTCCACCGCCCGCCGGAGACCAACTTCGGCGTGCCGGCGACGACGTGGGCGCGGGCCAAGAATCCGCCGCCGGGGCTACCGCCGGTGAGTACCGCGCCTGTGGCCTGGATCGAGGGTGCATGCACGGGCGTCGAGCCTTCGTCCGGGCGCACCTGAGGGAAACTGTGCGTAACGGTATTCGCGCGCGAGACTATCCTGGATCTCGCAGGCTTGGCGGAGGAGACGTGACAGCGACCGTTTTGGTGCTGGGTGGCGGGGTAGCCGGCCTGAGCGCCGCGCACGAGCTTGCCGAGCGCGGATTTTCGGTCACGGTGATCGAGGATCGCGACGTTCCGGGCGGGAAAGCCCGGTCGATCCCTGTTCCTGGCACGGGCAAGGACGGGCGCGAGGACCTGCCGGCTGAGCACGGGTTCCGGTTCTTTCCCGGCTTCTACCGGCATCTGCCGGACACCATGCGCAGGATCCCGTTCGGTGGCCAGCCCGATGGGGTCCTGGGCAACCTGCGCGAGGCCACCCAGGCGGAAATCGCGAGAGTCGGCGGCGCGATGCCGGTGTTCCTTCCGGTGCGGTTCCCTTACTCGTTTTCCGATCTCACCGAGATCGCCCGGGACATCACCCGGGCCAATCTGGGATTGACCGTCGCAGATATCACCCACTTCTGCGGGCGGCTGCTTGTCCTGCTGGGCAGCTGCCAAGCGCGGCGTTTTGGGGAGTGGGAGCAGCAGAGCTGGTGGGAGTTTTCCGGGGCACAAAGCCGTTCGTCCGCCTACCAGCGCTTCCTCGCCGATGGGCTGACCCGTTCGCTGGTCGCGGCCCGTGCCCGTGAGATGAGTGCGCGCACAGGAGGTTACATCCTGCTCCAGTTGCTGTTCGACATGGGAATGCCGGGACGTGCCGCCGACCGTCTGCTGGACGGGCCGACCAGTGATGTCTGGATCGGCCCATGGGCCGATCATCTCCGCAGCCTGGGCGTGGATTTCCGGTTCGGCACGCGCGTACTGGGCATCCGCTGCTCCGGTGGGCGGATCACTAGTGTCCACGCCAGGGGTCCCGATGGGCGCACGGGCAGCCTGCGTGCCGACTGGTACGTCGCCGCGGTACCGGTGGAGCACATGGCCCAGCTGGCCACCCCCGCGATCACGAAGGCCGACCCGGGCCTGGCCAATCTCGGCAAGCTCCATACCCGCTGGATGAACGGGATCGTTTTCTTCCTGCTCAACGACGTTCCGGTGGTCCACGGCCACGTGATCTACATCGACTCCGCCTGGTCCCTCACCTCGATCTCCCAGCGCCAGTTCTGGGCTGGGAGCCTCGACCGGTTCGGCGACGGCGACGTCGGGGGAATCTTGTCGGTCGACGTGTCAGACTGGACAACTCCGGGCCCGATCACCGGCAAGCCCGCCATGGAATGCAGCCGTGAGGAGATCTTCACCGAAGTGTGGGCCCAGTTGCAGGCTCACCTAAACAGCCAGGGCACCGCCGTGCTCGAGGATTCCAACCTCATCCGCTGGTTCCTCGACACCGATGTGCGGTTCCCGGAACTGCGCCGTGAACAAGACGCGCGAGACGACATCAATCTCGAGCCGCTTCTGGTCAACACCGCAGGGTCCTGGGAATGGCGGCCAGAAGCTCACACCGCCATCGACAACCTCTTCCTGGCTTCCGACTACGTGCGCACCTACACCGACCTGGCCACGATGGAGGGCGCTAACGAAGCCGCCCGCCGGGCCGTCAATGCCATTCTCGACCGCACCGGCAGCACACAGCCGCGTTGTGAACTCTGGCCGCTGCACGAGCCGGCGATATTCGCCCCAGTCCGGCTGCTCGACCAGTGGTACTACGAACAAATCCAGCACCACAAGCCGACCTGGTGAGTGTGCCCGCAGACGTCCGTAGCAGCCCGTGCAGGGACGAGGCGATCGTCACTCAGTTAGTCACTCGGCTGGGCGGCCGGGCCGGGGGATGGCCGCGCGGCGGTTACCCAGTCGCCGCTCCGCCCAGCCCGCGGCGGCGGTGCATATCACCATGAGAAGAAGGAGCACCCAGATAGCTCGGTGCAGACGTTCATCGGCATTGCCGCCGACCGCGAAGAAAGCAATGCCGCTGGCACCGATGCCGACGGCGACACCCTTCAGCAGCGTGCGATGGTCGTCTCGTTCGGCTGGCGGTGCTGGCTGGCGCATGCCCGCGAGGCGCGCGTCAACGCGGGCGTCGATTTCCTTGTCGACCTTCTCGATGAACGATGCCACCACCGCGTCGCTGTACTCCGGGCCTAGCTCATCGTGCGCCGCAGCGGCGGCGTAGATTTCCTGGCGGAACAACGGGGAGTCACTCATGCAGGAAGCGTAGCTCCGTCGGCGAAGGCAAGGCACCATCCGGACAGGGTGGAACACAGTTGAGGATTGTAAAGGCGGGGAGCTGTAGTCACTCACCAGCAATTAGGATCGGTACGAGTGTTCGAAAAATCAAAATTAGCTGGTCGGGGTGGCCGGATTTGAACCGGCGGCCTCTTCGTCCCGAAGCCAAGTCCTGTCCCCGCCTTGCTGGGGTGTCAGGCGCTTGACCTGCTGCATACTGTCCGCTGGTGTGCGCCCCGCGTGTGGCGTGATCGTCTCTCAGTTAGTCACTCGGCCAGGAACATCGGCAGCATCGGCGTATCCGCCTGGGTGGGTTAGCCGAGGAGTTCGAGTGTCCGGCTGGCCTGGCGTTCCAGGGTACCGGGCGGATTGCGGTGGCTTGCGCTGCCGCCGGGGAGCAGGATCATGACCCAGTGGGCCGCGTGCAGGCGGCGCAGTGCCCTGACTTGCCGCCGCTCAGCGGGAGTCAGGTCGAAGCGGCCGAGGAAGGTCTCGGCGTCGATGCCTGCGTGTGCCCAGACTGTTACGTGCTCGACGAAGTCAGCCAGTTCCTGAGCGCGTCCGTCGCGCCCGGAGATCTCGAGGTCCACCAGGCGGACCTCGCTGCCGTCCCAGAGCCGGTTGGCGAGGTTGCTGTCTGCGTGAGCAAAGACCGGATGCAGGACAGTCAGGTCACATTCCTGCGGGGCGCCGTTGTCGAGCCATGCCAGGGCGGCGTCGTAGGCCTGGCGTGGCAGCGGGTCCAGCAGCTCGGCCCGGCAGGCTGCGGCCAGCTCGCGCACGCGGTCGCTGACATGCCGCAGCCCGTCGCCGTAACCTGCCTGGCCGACCGTGTCGAGGACCGGTGCGGGAAGCGCATCATGCAGACGGCGCAGGGCCGCTGCTATCGCGTCGGCCTGCGCATCGGTGGCTGGCCGTGTTCCGAGCGGCTCGCCGGGCACGCGGGACATGACTATCTCGGGCGGGTCGCCGTCCAGGTCTGCCCGGACGGGCTCGGGCGCGAGCCCGGGCGCGTAGCGTGCGAGCAGGGTCAGTGCCCGCCACTCGCGGCGCGGTTCCCCATGCGCCCAGTGGCGGAAGCGCTTGACCGCAGTCCTCTCCCCGAAAACCACGCCATGGGTCGTGAAGGGAACAGGACCAGACGAGCCAACCCCGGCGGCCATGCGGGCAAGGTTACGACAACGGCACCCCGGCCTGCCCGTCCTCTCCTAGACCTGCCACGCCCTTGCAAGCGGCCCGCGGTTTGACCCCCTGCTTGCAAATCGACGTATCTTCCTGGCGTGACATCGCTGACCTGCGCTTGCGGCTGTCCCTGAGTGACCGTGGCGTACCGCTGTTGACCGGGGTTAATGGCACGGCGATCTTGGCCGGGCTAGCGCGAAGCGCCCTTGATATTGAGGGGAAGCACGTCACAATTCAGGGGCCATCCCTGGATGTTAGCCCAGGCGGGATTCCTGTACCTCTCGTCCTTTGTGACCGTGCCCCTGCCCGATCTCATCGAGTTGCACTATCCGCCGGGGATTACACTTATGGGTGCCGTTGTGCTGCTGCATAGGCTGTCCGTCAGTAGCCATACTGACCAGTGCAGACCCTAAACGTCATTGCGGCAGGAGGCCGAGCAGGCTAATTGAAGCTCGGAATTTGGGACACGGTTCCTTTCAGCACGAAGGTGGCCGGGCTGCCCGTGTAGTTGTCTACGACCTGGTGGCCCCGGCCGTGCAGTTTTGCGTAGGTCTTGGTGCCCGACGTTATCGTCCACGGCGCCGGACCGGCGGTGTTTATTGTGATCAGGAAGGTGATCGTCCCGTTTGCGCCGGTAACCACGCGGCGGATGAGTATCGTTGTGCCGTTCTGCGTCCGGTAGTCAGTGGTCGGACCACTGTCGTGTACCCCCCCTGTGAGAGTGCAGTGGCCGGTCCCCGCGACGCCTCCATCGGTGACGTCCTGACCCGTCATGCTCTCGGTGCATTGCACTGTCAGGTTGCTGTTCGCGCCGTTATGTGCCGCTGGTGCGCAGGACGAGATGAGTACTGCGACGACGGGACCGGCCACGGCGAGTGAGAGGACAATATTCCGCTGCCTCATTTTGAGTTCCTTTACGACTTGGCCGCTGGCTCTGGCTGACACGTGCCTGGATGCTGTATTCGGTCCGGGCAGGCGGCGAGGGCGTTCCTCGTCCGAGTTGGCTGTCTCGGGTTCATCGTGACCTCCTCGGTGGCTAAGTCCCCTGTTGGGAGCCCTCGATGCTAGAGCTGGATTCCGGCCAGCCATTGGCGAAAGGCGGCGCGGTCGCTGGCTTTGGTCCCGGCCGGGTTCTGGGATCCGAACACGAATGCGGTGCCGTCATTAACGGTGACCGCGAGCTCCACCAGGAAGCCGCTCCGGGCCGGGCACTGGAAGGCCAGCAGCCGGGCGGGTGCCCCGCCGATCGTGATGGCCTGGCTGGATTGCGGGTTCGCCGGACATTGATGCACGGTGGCGGCGGCCTGCATGGTCGTTCTGGTGTAGGCCGCCAGGTTCTCCTTGGTCGGTGCCGCGTACGCCCATGCCTCGACGCCGCTAGGTCCCAGGAACAGGTCAGATTGGAGGTCATGGTCGCCTGGGGAGCCTGTTCCGTCCCACTGCTGGGTGGCCTGCCCGGCGAGCCGCCACCCAGCGGGTAGCGTCTCGGCGTAGTGGTAGTACCGGGAGGTGATGATGTGGGCCGTCGGGTGGGGCCTGGTCGCCGGGGCTGGCGAAGGTGTGTGGCCGAGCGTCCTGACGCCCACCAGGGCAATGGCGGCGATGACCACCACGGCCACGGCCCCGGCCACGGCCTCCACCACCCGCCGCCTGATCACCCGGCGGCGCATCGCCGCGGCGGTCACCTGGTGCGGCGGCTCGCCCACGGCGGCGTCCAGCAGATCACGCAACCGCCCGTCCATCCCGTTCACTGGGGCTCCCGATCCATCAACCCAGCCAGCTGGGGATCCTCGCGCAACCGGGCCGCCGCCTGCGCCATCGTGCTCTTGACCGTCCCGACCGCGCAGTCCAGCACCTGCGCCACCTGCACCTCAGACAGATCGTCGAAGACCCGCAGCACCAGCACCGCCCGCTGCCGGGCGGTCAACGACCGCAGCGCGCCCTGCACGGCGATGCGCACGGTCACCTCGGTCGCCACATCCCCTGCTGCCTGGGTGTCGGGCACGACCTCGGAGGGCCGCTCGCCCCACCACCGGCGGCGGCGCCAGCTGGCCCAGGTATTCACCATCGCGCGGCGCACATAAACCTCCGGATCATCGCGCCGCCTGATCCGCTCCCACCGCGGCCACGACCGCACCAGCGCCGTCTGCACCAGGTCCTCGGCCACCGCCCAGTCGCCGGTCAGCAGCCACGCCGTCCGCTGCAGCGCCCGCTGGCGCGCCTCGACGAACTGCGCGAACCCCTCAGCCTCGGCGTCCACAGCCCCTCCGGCCCGCTCGATACGTTCACTAACCTGACTACCTGGATGCCGTCAAAGGTTCATCCCCACCATGCCCCAAAATGGGCCCGCCAGATCAGCCCTCACCCAGCCATTCCCGTCCTCCCGGCCATCACCGATCCCGTCCGAAGCCCTGGCGGCGCAGCCGATCGCGTACGGCGCGGCGGACGGGCGCCCTTTCACGCTGCTCGCGGGCTGGACATGGACCCAGAGGAACAACGACAGCGTGAGTGGACGCCGCGCGAGCTGCGGCATAGCTTCGTCTCACTGCTGTCGGACGCTGGCGTTTCTATCGAGCAAATCTCGCGGCTGGTAGGTCACAGCGGAATTACCACTACAGAGACGGTGTACCGAAAGCAGATCCGGCCGGTCATCGTCCAGGGGGCCGACGCCATGGATCGCATCTTTCCCGTCGAGGTTGAGAGTGCATAGTCACTCAGATAGTGACTCGCTAACGAACAAAGGCCGCCTGCGATGTCTGCAAGTTGCCTCTGAGCTGGTCGGGGTGGCCGGATTTGAACCGGCGGCCTCTTCGTCCCGAAGCCAACTCCGTGCCTCGCCACCCTGCGGCGTCGCGCGCCTGACCTGGGCGCAACCGTCCGCCAGTGTCCACCGGAATACCCTCGCGGCCAGTGGGATCGTTACTCAGTTTGTTACTCGGCCTCATCCGGGCCCGCCCGGGTGGTGGTTGCGCTGGAACCGGCGGCTGACACCATACGTCCAAGTGATATGGCCAAGTTCGGAACTCTGCTCCTGGTCGTGGCGGGCGGCCTGTTGGCGCTTGCGGCATGCACTGAACCGTCGAGGACAGTGAGCACCTCGCCGAACGTGCCGAGTACCTTGCCAGGCGTCTCACGTACGGTCGTGGCTGCGTTCCCGGCGGCCCGGCTGTCGTTTCGTCATCCCCGGCAGTGGCGTTCGTACCGGTACCGGGAGACGTCGTCTTTCACCGATCTGCTCACCTTCTTGAGCACTGGCCCGTTGCATGCTCCGTGCACGGTGACAAGAAATGCGTCGGCGACGAGCATCTCCTGCGGGTCGCCGTTGTCGAGGTTGTCGCCCGGCGGCGTGCTGATCAGCTGGATGGCCGAGGGCATGCCGGGTCGCACCCTTGCCGTAGTGCCGGGGAGGTGGACGAGGATCGGGGGCCACCCGGCCCGCACGGTCTCTGGTCCAGCTACCGGTGACTGCGCGAAGCTCGGCGGGGCCTGGCAGGAGCAGGCCACGATTGCCCGGGGCAGAGGGCTGCCGTCCACGAATCTGGTGGCCATGTCCGCGTGCGCCGCGGCGCCGGGCGTCGCTCAGGCCAGGCAGGATGTCAAGGAAATGCTTGCCACGGTCCGGTTTACGCGTCGGCCGCTGACGCGCTCATAGCCCGCTGGCCCAACCATGCTCGCGTACGGCGGGCCGCCCTGACCGGCGATCTCTTCCTTATCAGGGAAATTCTGGCAGTGGCTGGATGATGCCTGACGCGGCTGGTATGGCGTCTACCTGCATACTCTGTTGCTGAGCGTGGCCTGGTATCGGCCGATGACGGTAGCCGTTGGCTCTTGGTCCGGCTCTTTAATGATCTTTCCTGCGGTGGCTTGGCTGCGCTCCGGATCCCCTGAAGGTGTACGTAGGCGCTCCGGCTGGTACTTCCGAGGGTTCGCCTTCCTTAGCCTGCCGCGAGCCGATGCGACCTGCGTACCGGGTGCGCGGATGCCCGCTCGTGCAGAACCTCTGGCGCGAGGTCCGCGCCGTTAGGCCAGGTGATCGTCCCGATTTCCGGGTCGACACGCACCTGTGCGAAGACCTCGGGGTTGTGCAGCGGCGCGAATACCCCTGCCCAGTCCCGTATGTAGGACAGGTCCACGTCGCCGGTCAGCCCGTCAGAGAACGTCAGCCTGAGCCGGTACGGGCCCAGGACCTCGACGTCAGTCACGTCATGAAGGGCCATAGTCACAGATCAATCCTACGTCAGCGGGGCAATCGGCAGCGGAGGCTGATGCGCCTCGACAAGGGCCCAGTCGTCCAGCAGTTCGGCCTGGTGAGTCTGAGCCCACTCGAACACCTGGCCCACTACGCGGGCCGGCAGCGCTCCGGCCAGGAGAGTCAGCGGATCAATCCCGATTGCCGCTTCCTGCCCGCTGTAACGCGCATGGAAGTGCGGGGGAGCATGATCGTCAAAGTACATGGTGATCACGATCCCGAGGAACGCGCTGATGCGGGGCATAACTCCATATCATGCCCGGCCCTGATGCGCCCATGGCCGGGAGCACGCAGATGCCGAGCACACTCAAACGTCC
The DNA here is from genome assembly GCA_963707065.1 of uncultured Actinomycetes bacterium. Lineage (GTDB taxonomy): Bacteria > Actinomycetota > Actinomycetes > Streptosporangiales > Streptosporangiaceae > Palsa-506. The sequence goes on along the minus strand of CAVPPJ010000003.1, from coordinate 96,017 downwards.
GAAGATCTCCTTCGCCGCCGGGAGATTTTGATGGCGGGTCCTCGCGCTGAGCTGGTCACGGTCCGATATGGGCTTTGACCTGGGTGGTGGGCCTGGGAGGACTTGAACCTCCGACCTCTTCCTTATCAGGTTTCTTCGGTCGGCTTGGTCACCTGGCTGATCGCAGCTTGAGCATCCATCGGTGTGCCCACGGGTGGCCGTGATTCTCCTTTGGTGGCCGCCCGATCGGGCACATGGCGGGCACGGCATGGCACGATGCGTGATCTTCGCTCGCCATATGTCAGGGAGCGGTTTTACAGTGAGTCGGCGTGCTCAGGATCATATGGCTTCTGACCTGCTGTTAGATCGCCGGGCCTGTCACTTGCTGCCGCTGCTGTTTCGCCGTGGTTTCGCGCTGCCTCCGTACTAAGCAGTAAGGCTGTTCGTGGCATGGCGTCTCATCAGGTCGGCCAGTTCGGCTGGGGTGAGCCATCAACCCTTGGCGGCGGTTAGATGGGCGATGGCCATACGCTCCAGTCCGGCACCGGACTCCACGAGCGGTCTGAGGTGCCTGGTGAACTCGGTGGCTTCCTCCGGGCTGAGTGCCTGGGCCATGGCGTCCCCGAAAGTCGGTACCAGCGGGTTGCCCGACGTGCGCATGAACCGTTCCCAGGGGACGGGCTCCCTGCGGGTCTTGACGGTGATCCATAGTTCGAGACCGATCTCGGGGAATCCGGCGTCCTGAGCACAGCGCACGAGATCGCGGTCATCGAAGTCGATCATCGGATCAATGCCTGTCGGCTGGATGGACTCATAGAGCGCCTCGACTTTGGCTGCTTGCGCCCTGACCGGGGTGATGTCGTAGCCGTAAAACATGTCAGGGTCGCAGCCGGACATCAGCACATTGATCGGCTCGGATAGGCTGAGCCGCCCACCGGGCTTGAGTACGCGGTAGAACTCGCGCATCGCCTGCGCCTTGTCCTTCACGTAGATCAGCACCGACCGCGTGGTCACCACGTCGACCGATCCGTCGGTCACGGCGGTTAGCTGGTCCGCCGGTGCCAGCAGAAAGCTGCACCTGTCGAGCAGCCGTTCCGCGCTGGCTGCTTCACGGCAGTGATCAAGCAGGTCCTGGGAGACATCGGAGAAGATCACGCGTCCTGACGGGCCGAGTCGATCGAGTGCGCCGAAGGCGATGAGGCCATCACCTGTGCCGACGTCGAGCAGCGTTTCGCCGGGAGCCAGGCGAGCCTGGTCCAGCACCGAGTTCCGCACGGGATATAGGGACTCGGTGAGCATCTTCTCCCGACGGGCCGCGTCGCCTCCGAATCGCGCGTCGAGTAGCCAACGGTGCCAGCGGTCAGGACCATCTGTCATGGTGTCATTCTGCTCGCTTTGCAACCACGTGTTCCTAGTTCCCCACGTCGTCCTCGCTGGCGCCGAATCCGTGGGAGCGGCAGCTGGGTCAATGCTCGGCGAAGCCGATCGCGCAGCGACGCCGACAGGCGGCATTGAGGCGGCTGCCGCGAGCTGGACACTCGAAGCAGAGGAAGACGGACCTCGCGCTAAGACGCGCCCCTGTTCCGAGCAAGCCTGTCAGATCGGCGAAGCATCGAGGCTTAGGACGGCGCGGGCGCGCCGGGCGGGGCCTCCCCAAGGCCAGAGCCCGGCGCGGGGAGCGCCGGACGCGGTGCCGCGCAGCGGTGCCGCCTTGATCTAAGTACGGCTTAATTCGGCAACGCGTTGCCGTGATCGCGGGGTGGTGTCGCTTCTGCTAGCTGTTCGAGCGTGTCCGGGTGTCGGAGGGCCGCGTGGGAGTCCGCTGTCGTTGCCGCGCTAGTGGTCTGTTCCGGGGATGTCGATGACGTAGCGGAATAGGTACCGGTCGGCGGGCAGGATCGAGTCGAGGACTTCGACGGCGGTCCCGTGGTTGTCGTAGGCGGTGCGCAGGACGCGGGCGACCGGGACGCCTGGCGGGATGTTCAGCGCCGCTGCTTCGCTGGGCGTGGGCATGCGGATGTCCAGGTCCTCGACGAACTGGACGACGCGGCGCCGGACTGGACCGTCTTGGACCTCGATGACCGCGAGGCTGCCCTGTTGGATGACGGCGGTCTGCTCGATCGGGGTCCCGGCGGCGATTTGGGCAGGGTAGTAGCCATCGGATAGTTGCATGGGCTCGTCGTCGACGAAGAACTGCTGGCGGCGGACGATGACGGTTTGCTCCCCGGCTTGGCCGAGCCGTTCGGCAATGTCGGCGGGAGCGCGGACGGCGGCGACTTCGAGGACTCGCCGTTCGGCCCGCAGGCCCTGGGCGGCGGCTTCGGCGTCGAAGTTGGACCGGCCATCGGCGCGGCGCTGCCGGTAGTTGCTGCCGGTGGCGAGCAGGCGGATGGTTGGCCGGGTCCGCACGAACGATCCGCGGCCGTGCTCGGAGATGATGTGCCCTTCGGCCCGCAGCCTGGCGATGGCTTTCTGCGCTGAGGTGCGGGTGGTGGCGAACTGGCGGGCCAGTTCGTGCTCGGAGGGAATCTGGTCACCGGGCCGCAGGTCGCCCGCCAGGATCTCCGAGCGAAGAGTGTCAGCGATTTCCTGAGCGGGGCGCCTGGACATGAGTGTGTCCTTTCCGTTGGGCGAAAGCCCAGCCCGACCAGGACTCTACTGTCACGAGAATCGTCGGGCCTTTCAGTACCTGTCCGCTGTATTGCGGGTACTTGATCTTCAGCAGGTTCCAGTGCGCCTGGTGTCCGGCGCCGGAACGCTCGATGGCTGCTGTGCCGTCGGCGCGGGCCCACCAGAGCTGGTTCCAGTCGTCGTCGTAGTCGTCGGCGATCAGGCTGACCTGCGGGTTCTCGTCGATGTTCTTCAGGCGGCGCAGGTTCATCGTGGTCTTCGGCTTGTTGTCGATCCCGATGGTGATCCGCCCGAGGTCGTCCACGGCGAACGTGCACGGCACCACATGCGGCCTGCCGTCACGCCCTGCTGTGGCCAGGTGCGCGACCGGCGAGGCGGCGAGGCGGCCTTTGGCGTCCGCCGGGTCTAGCCGCATGGTTCCCCGATCCCTCTCTTTGAGCGTCACCGCTGCCGTCATGTTCTCGACTGAGTAAACCAGACTTGCCTACTCATGTCGTACGGGGTACATTCTAACTTGAGTAGTCAAGTTGGATCTTGACTGGAAAGGAAGGTGAAGACGATGGCCTTCAAGAACGGCTTGCGGCTTCCCGTGAGCATGCACGACGCGTTCCCGCACGGATGCTGCCTCGTCCCCGACTCCATCACCGAGGCGATGAACTACGACGAGGCCACCCGCACCCGGTCCCCGTCCCGGGACAAGCAGACCGGCCAGCCGGTGTACTCGTGCCGGGTCTCCGACCTCGACCCGGAGCTGGCGGGCCGCTCCCGGGAGGTGGTGGTCAAGATCCTGGCCGACAAGATGCCCGTCCCGCCGACCCGGCCAGCCCTTCGAGCCGGTCGAGTTCGACGGCCTGACCGTCACCCCCTACGTCGACAACGGCCGCTGCCAGGGCCGGGGCACCCGGTGCGGTGCGCGGATGGCGTTCTCGCTGCGCGCCACCGGCATCAAAGCCGCCGCGCGTCCCGCGCACAAGGATGCTGCCTGATGCCCGCCCGGAGGGTCACCACAGTGACCCTGCCGGTGGACACCCGCTCCGCGGTGACATTCGAGTCCTACACCGGCCGGACGCCGCTGCTGACGATCATGGCGACCCGCCCCGCGCTGCTGGTCACCCTGACCCTGCCCGAGCGGGTCGAGGCCGGGCATGTCTGCTTCGCCCGGCAGCTCGCCGCCCTGGCAGCCCGGTACGCCATCGAGGTCGAGCGCTCCTACCGGGGCCTTCCCCCGCTGCCCGCCGCTCCCCGGGAGGTGCCCGCATGAGCGACAGCACCGCCTACGTCAACTTCCGGTCCGGGGGAGTCGCCTCAGTCGACGCCTCACTCCGGCTGACCGGCCGCTCCCATATCCAGTGCTGCACCTACCCCGACCGGCCCGCGATCTTGTCGGTCGACGACGGCCACGTCACGGTATCGGTCACCGTCCCGGACTGCGGCCAGGTCACCGCCGGGGACCTCGCCACCGCCCGGCGGCTCGCCGTCGCCGTCACCCAGTACGTCACCGATCTGGAACAGCGCTGCGCCACCGATGGCACCGCTGAGAGCACGGCGGCATGACCTGGCGGGGCGGCTCGCAGCAGCCACTACGAGCCGCCCCCTTTTCCTTCACTCCCCGGGCAGCACCCAGGAAGGACCCCATCATGACCGATCAACCCCGCCGGGTCACCCCGGCGGAGATCAGCGAACTACTCGACCACGCCCGCCAGCTCGGCCCCGCCACCGGCCTGGACGACCTGATCGCCTACCACGAACGCAAAGCTCACCTGCTGTCCCGCGTCGCCGCCGACCTGGACACCGCCGACGCGCACACGGTGGCCGCCGACGCCTGGCACTACGTATCGGTGCTCGCCGACCCGCCGCGACACGACTCCCGGCGGAGGTGGCGCCGTGAAGATGTCGACGTTCTCCGGCGACCAGATCACCCAGGTCAACAACCCCGACCCATTCGCCCCGCCGGTCTGGCGCTCCCCGGTGTACCACACCCCCGGCGCGATCATCATCCTCGTCCAGCTCTGGCGGCTGCTCGCCGCCATCGTCAGATTCATCCTGCGTCATCCGCTGCTCGACCTCGCCATAGGCGTGGTCGTGGTGACGTGGCTGTACCTCGGCTGGCCGGGCCTGATCCTGCTGGCCGTCGTCCCGCCGGGGCTGCTGGCGCTGTGGCGGTGGCGGTGGCCGGTATCGTTCGCCCGGTTCATCGCCGGGCCCGCGTTCGGCAAGTGGCGGCGCTGGCATTACCGGCGGCACTGGGCCGCGGTGATGACCATCGGCCGCCTCGCCCCCCTGTACCGGGGCAGGATCCTGCTCCCCGAACTGGGCAAGGTCACCTCCACGCCGTTCACCGACCGGGTCCAGGTCCGGATGGTCTCCGGCCAGTCCGCGGATGACTTCGCGAACCGGGCACCGAACCTGGCGCACGGGTTCGGCGCGATGCTGTGCCGGGTCCGCACCGGCCGACCCGGCGCGCTGGTCCTGGAGCTGGTCCGCCGTGACGCCCTGGCCGCTACCATCCCGGCGCTGCCCGTCCCGCAGCACGTGAACCTGCGCGCCCTGCATGTCGGCAGGCGGGAGGACGGCTCCCCGTGGCTGGCCCGGCTGCACGGAACGCACCTGCTGATCGCGGGCGCCACCGGCGCCGGGAAAGGATCACTGCTGTGGTCACTGATCCGGGCCATGCTCCCGGCCATGCGCGACGGCCTGGTGCGGGTGCTGGCGGCCGACCCGAAGCTGATGGAACTCGCCTTCGGCCGCGCGCTGTTCGAGCGCTACGGCACGTACGCATGTGACCCGCTGGCCATCACGGTCATGCTCGAACAGGCGGTCCGGGACATGCAAGCCAGGGCAGCGAAGCTGGCCGGGAAGCAGCGTGATCATGCCCCGACGCCGGAGCATCCGTTCACCGTGGTCCTGGTCGACGAGGTCGCGTTCCTCACCGCTTACATGCCGGACAAGGCGGTCCGGGAAAGGGTGAAGGCCGCGCTCGCGACCCTGACCACGCAAGGCCGGGCGGTGGGGTACTGCGTGGTGGCCGCGTTGCAGGATCCGCGCAAGGAAGTCATGAGCATCCGGAACCTGTTCCCCGACAAGATCGCCATGCGCCTGGACGAGCCCGAGCAGGTCGACATGGTCCTCGGCGACGGCGCCCGCGACCGCGGCGCATCCGCCGACTTGATCTCCTCTGACCCTGCGACCGGCGCCGGGGTCGCGTTCATCCGCCTGGAAACAGATCCCGATCCGGTCCGGGTCCGCGCCGCCTGGGTCTGCGACGACGACATCCGCGCCATGACCCCCGAGCACGCTCAACGGCTCAGCCGGGGCTGCGGCCGGTCGAGGCGGGTGCTGCGGCATGAGCGTGGTTTCTGCCTGGCACAGCGATGACCCGTGCCCGGTCTGCGGCACCGGCCTGACCTACACCGACGACGGAGCCAGCGCCGTCACGCAGGACTGCGGCCTGTGCGGCTGGTCCGCGACCTGGCAGGCCGCGATGGACGGTGACGCCCCATGACAGGACACGCCACCCGCGCCGACCGCCTCGCCCTGCCGCTGGCCACCTCGGCTATCAAGACCCTGGCCGAGTCCAACGGCGGCTGCATCCGGCCCGTTCAGCTGCGCCGCACCGATATCGACACCGGCCACGTCGAGCAGGTCCTCGTCCCGTGCGGGGCGACTCTCGCCGCGGTGTGCCCGGCCTGCGCGGAACGAGCCAGGAGCCTGCGGGCGGCTCAGTGCCGGGAAGGCTGGCACCTCGAAGACGAGCCCGTCGTCCAGCCCGCCCCACCGGATGACTGGCAGTCCTGGCTGCTGGAGCAGCGCGCCGACGCCCAGCAGTTCCGCGACCACGCCCACGCCGACGGCCAGGACATTACCGAGTTTGATGCACTCATCGGTGAACTCGACTCCGAGCTCGCCAGCACCGGGATCCGCGGCAACCCCGACCCGGGCAAGGCAGGCAGCCCGGCGGCACCGTTCGACCCGCCGACGCCAGGACGCGCCCGACCTGCCCCGCCGCAAGATCAGCCCCCGCACTACCGGGAGGGTCTACACCAGCCCGGACGGCAAGAAGTTCCGGCCGTCGATGTTCCTGACGCTGACCTGCGATAGCTACGGCAAAGTCGGCCCGGACGGCACCCCGGCCGATCCGGAGTCCTACGACTACCAGCGGGCCGCGCGGGACGCGCTGCATTTCGCGGCGCTGTTCGACCGGTTCATCCAGAACCTGCGCCGCTTCCTCGCCTACGACCTGCAGTACTTCGCCGCCATCGAACCCCAGCGGCGCCTCGCCCCGCACGTCCACCTCGCGATGCGCGGCACCGTGTCCCGGGCCGAGCTGCGGCAGGTCATCGCCGCTACCTACCATCAAGCCTGGTGGCCTTCTACGGATGGGGTGCGGTTCGATGGTGACAGGCTCCCGGTCTGGCATGAGGCGTCCGGTAACTACCTCGATCCGGTCACCGGGGAAGTCCTGTCCACCTGGGAGCAGGCCCTCGACAACATCGGTCCCCGCGACGCCCCGCGGCATGTGGCGAGGTTCGGGCCGAAGTTCGACGCCCAGGGCGTGCTGGCCGGATCGAAGGACTCCGGCCGCTGCATACGGTACCTGACGAAGTACCTGACCAAGCACATCTCCGGCTGCCACCAGACCAGCACTGGTGCCCAGGCCGACCACGCCAACCGGCTGATCGACGCGCTCCGGTACGAACCCTGCTCACCCAGCTGCGCGAACTGGCTCCGCTACGGCATCCAACCCAAAGACGCCCACGAAGGCCTGCGGCCCGGAGACTGCAAGGGCAAAGCCCACCGCCGCGAGCACCTCGGCTACCCGGGCCGCCGGGTCCTGGTCTCCCGCAAATGGTCCGGCAAAACCCTCGCCGACCACCGCGCCGACCGCAAAACCTGGCTCCTGACCATGCTCGACCTACCGGCCGACGAACGCCGGTACCGCTGGGAACCCGTCACGCCTGCCGATGAGGACTTCATGCCGCACAGCAGACGGCTCCTGCACGTCCTCGCCGACCGCGCCCGATGGCAAGCCGCCCTCACCCAAGCCAGACGAAGAGCCGAGGAGAACGGAAGTGTTTCGGCAACTGGGAGGGCAGCATGATCGCCACTCAGGTCGCGCCTCTCGGCAAGCAGCTCTACCGGGTACCGGAGGCAATGGGCCTGCTGTCCATAAGCCGCAGTGTGATCTACGAACAGATCCGGTCCGGCCGCCTTCGCTCAGTCACGCAAGGCCGGATGCGGCTCATCCCCGCGTCCGCGATCACCGACTACATAGCGCTTCTGGAGCGGGAAGCGCGGGCAGCCTGATGGCGGCGCGACGTAGCCGGGGCGATGGTGGCCTCTCCTGGGACAAGACACGGCAACGCTGGGTGGCCTCGGTCACCGTTGGCTACTCGCCGAGCGGACGGAGGATTGTCCGGCGGGCCAGGGGCAAGAGCAAGACTGCTGCGCAAAGGGGACTCAGGGAGCTTATCCGTGATCATGAAGACGGGTTTCCGATTGCCCCGCACAGTTACACCGTCGCCGATGCGGTGCGCGAGTGGCTGGAGTTCGGGCTAAGCGGTCGCGCTGAGGCAACCATCGAGAAATGCACAATCCTGGCCAACACGCACGTGATCCCGGCTCTTGGCGCGCGGAAGCTGCGCGACCTTTCGGCAGACGATGTTGACCGGTGGCTTGCCGACAAGGCACGGAGCCTGAGCACCCGGACTCTTCGGGAGACGAGATCCGTTCTCAAACGTGCCGTGACACGGGCTCAGGCGCGGGACAAGGTGAAGCGGAACGTCGTCTTGCTCTGCGAGGTGCCCGAAGGCCAGCAGGGGCGCCCGTCGAAGTCCCTGACACTGAGCCAGGCGGAAGCACTGCTGGCCGCCGCACAGGGCAACGCAATGCACGCCTATATCGTGTTGTCCCTGCTCATCGGTGCGCGGACCGAGGAGCTTAGGGCACTCACCTGGTCTCACGTGGACCTGGACGGCAAGCCAGCTGCCGACGGCAGGCCAGCTGTGCCTCCGTCGATCATGGTGTGGCGGTCCGTCCGGGCCGGGGGCGACACCAAGACCAGGAAATCACGGCGGACGCTGGCGCTGCCTCAGAGATGCGTGGACGCGTTGCTGGTCCATCGGGTCCGTCAGGAACAGGCAAAGCAGGCCGCTGGCCGCCGGTGGCAGAGCAACGAGCTAGTGTTTCCCTCCGGAGTTGGCACCCCGGCGGACGCCTCGCACATGCGGCGCAGCTTCCGCAAGGTGGTGGAGTCTGCCGGACTCGATCCCGGCCAGTGGACGCCCAGGGAGCTAAGGCATAGCTTCGTCTCGCTGCTGTCGGACGCTGGCGTTCCCGTGGAGCACATCTCCCGCCTGGTCGGGCACAGCGGGACGACGACTACAGAGACTGTCTACCGCAAGCAGCTACGTCCGGTGCTCCTTGAGGGAGCTGGCGCGATGGACCGCATCTTCCCGGAGGGAAAGCCGGATGCTTAGTTACTCACTTAGTTACTCAGTGATGACCAAAGGCCGCCTGCGATCCTCGCAAGTGGCCTCTGAGCTGGTCGGGGTGGCCGGATTTGAACCGGCGGCCTCTTCGTCCCGAACGAAGCGCGCTGCCAAGCTGCGCCACACCCCGCCGACCGCGCGAGCAGTCTAGCTGATTCGCGGAACCAGCGTGAGCAGCGTTGCTTCCGGCCTGCAGCTGAACCTGATGGGAGCCCACGGCGATGTGCCGAGACCAGCGGAGACGTGCAGCCAAGGGCGCTCCGCGGCGGCGCCACCGGCCGCCTCGGCCGGATGCCGGTGCAGCCCGCTCGCCCGGGACCGCTCGATGCCGCAGTTCGTCACCAGCGCGCCGAGCCATGGCAGGCAGACCTGGCCGCCGTGCGTGTGCCCGGCCAGCAGCAGGTCGAAGCCGTCGGCGGCGAACCGGTCAAGCACTGCAGGCTCGGGTGAGTGCAGGACGCCGAGGCGCAGGTCGGCCGACGGATCGCAAGCACCGGCGACCTCGTCGTAGCGGTCGCGGTCGATGTGCGAGTCGTGCACGCCGGCCACCTCGATATCGGCGTCCCCAGCCTTAATCCGCCCCCGCTGGTTGTTCGCGTCCAGCCAGCCGCGAGCGGCCATCCCCTCGCCGAGCTCGGCCCACGGCAGGTCAATCACGTCACGGTGGTGATCGAGCGCGCTAGTCCGCCAGATGTAGCGGGCCGGATTCCTCGGCACCGGCGAATAGAGGTCGTTCGAGCCGTAAACGAAGACGCCGGGACGGTCGAGCAACGGCCCAAGTGCCTCAAGAAACGGCTGAACGGATTCCGGATTGGCAATCGAATCGCCCGTGTTCACCACGACATCGGGCTCCAGGGCGTCGAGTGACCTGATCCACGACATCAGCCGGTGCCGGCCAGGGGTCAGATGCGCATCGGAGATATGCAAGATCCGGAGCGGCTTCGCGCCCTCAGAGAGCACGGGGACGTCGTAGCGGCGCAGCGCGAACCAGTTGCGCTCGACGACGGCGGCGTAGCCGAAGGTGGCGGCACCGGCTACCGCCGCCGTCCCGATCATGCCTCGTAGTCGCATTCAACAATGGTGCCATGCAGGAGGGACTGGCCTGTCCGGCTGGCGCGGCAACTGCGCCGCGCGCGGCAGGATGGACCTATGACCGAACTGAAGGAACGGCTGCGCAGCGATCTCACGGCGGCGATGAAGGCCCGCGATGAGGTGCGGACCAGGACGCTGCGGATGGCTCTCACCGCGGTGACGCACGAGGAAGTCGCGGGCAAGACCGTCCGCGATCTCACCGACGCCGACGTGCTCCGGCTGCTGACCAGGGAGGCCAAGCGGCGCCGCGAGGCCGCCGAGGCGTTCGACGCAGCGGGGCGGTCAGCTCAGGCCGCCGCGGAGCGGGCCGAGGGTGAAGTGCTCAGCGCCTACCTGCCTGCCCAGCTGCCGGATGAGGAACTCACCGCGATGGTCGCCCGGGCAATTGCCGAGACCGGGGCGGCCGGCCCGGCGTCGATGGGCCAGGTGATGAAGGCGGTCACCCCGCTGGTAGCGGGCCGCGCGGAAGGCGGCCGGGTCGCCGCGGAGGTCCGTCGCGCGCTGGCCGGCTAACTGAGCCGTGCCGGGCAGCCTGGCACGCCAGGGCCGCGGTTCGGCTAGTGGCCTCCGCCTCCGCCACCGCCACCGCCGCCGTGGCCTCCGCCACCGCCGCCGCCGCCGCCGCCTCCGCCGCCGTGGCCGCCGCCGCCCGGTTGCTTAGGGGGCTTCGGGGGCTTGGGCGGCTTGGGCGAACTGACTCCGGTGCCCTTCGAGTAGTAGATGCTGTTGGCCGGCACGGCAACGAAGTTGGCGATCGACTTGCCCAGGTCGGCATGATCGAAGGTGAGCTGCCAGATCTGCCCGGCGTTGGCGCCGAATATCTCGAAGGGGCAGTCCAGCGACCCGGCAGCGGACCGGTAGCAGGAAGCCGTGCCTTGCATCGCCCTGGTTTCCGCCGGGTAGAACATCGAGACGTATCCGGCCAGCCGTGGCGTATAGCCGCCGAACGCGGCGAACTCGAAGTTGTTCGCGGTGCCGGTCTTGCCTGCCTGGGGCGGGACCACGCCGTGCTGGGTGAATTCGTCGCCGGCCGCGGTGCCGGGTGAGACCAGCACGCCTTGCAGGATGTGGTTGGCGGCGTCAGCGACGGCCTTGGGAATCACCTGGCGGCAGTGCGCGGACTTCACCGGCAGAGGCTGACCGGCGATGTTCAGGATCTTGCCGATAGCGATCGGGCTGCAGTACCTGCCGCGCGCGGCGACGGTGGCATACGCGGCTGCCATGGTCATCGGCGACACGCTGACCGAGCCGAGGGTGAACGACGGGATGTCGTCCGCCGGGTAAATCGGGCCGTTCCGGGTGTGTTCGAATTTCATCAGCGAGCTGCCGTCGGCGCGGTGGACGCCGAGTTTCATCGCGGTCTTGACCACGGCGCACAAGCCGACTTTCTGCTCTAGATGCGCGTAGAACACGTTGATCGACTGGGTGGTCCCGTTGTACAGCGTGAAGATACCCTTGCCAGCCCCCTCGGCGTTCGTGACCGGGAAATCGCCCGGCGGGTTGCCCGCAAGGTCGCCATGACAGTTCGTGAATCCGCCGACGACCGTCGGGGACACGATCTTCTCGTTGAACCCGAACGGAATGTGATCCCCGAGCGCCGTGAGCAGGGTGAACAGTTTCGACGAGGAACCGGTCTGGACGCCCTCGCCGCCGTCGTACCTGGTGTCCACCGCGTAGTCGACGTTGTCCTGCCCCTTGCCGACGCCGTACGGGCGGTCGACGGCGATCGCCCGTACCTTGCCGGTCCCCGGCTGCATCAGCACCTCCGCGGCGGCGTTGCGGCCGGGGTTGAACGACGATGGGGGCGCCGGGAGCATGTAATTGACCGCGTGCTGTGCGGCACGCTGGTCTTGCCGGTTCAGGGTGGTGTAGATCTTCAGGCCGCCGGTCCGCTTCAGCTGGGCTTCTGCCTGCGCGTAAGCCGGGTCGCTCCGCATGACCGCCAGCACGTAATCGCAGAAGAATGCCGCATCCTTGATCGACCGGCTGGTGCAGCCGCTCTGCAGCGCACGGTTTGACGGGTGCAGCCCGAGCCGGGTGCGTCCGGCGGCCTGCGCCTCGGCGACCGTGATGTAGTGCAGCTGAGCCATCCGCGCCAGCACCGTGTTGCGCCGGTTGAGGGCGTTCACCGGGTAGATAAACGGGTCGTACTTGCTCGGGTCCTCCACCATGCCGGCCAGCATCGCCGCCTGGGGCAGCGACAGGCGCTTGGCGGTGGTGTGGAAATAGCGCTCCGCGGCCACCTGGATGCCGACGGCCTGGTTGTTGAAGGAGATGGCGTTGAGATACGCGGCGAGCAACTGGTTCTTGCTCATCTCGTGCTCGACCTGGATGGCTATCCGCAGCTCGCGGATCTTCCTCGACTGTGAGAACGCGGTGGCGGCTGCCTTCTCTTTCGCGTTGGTCGCGGTCAGGATCAGGGCGTTCTTCACGTACTGCTGCGCGATCGACGAGCCGCCCTGGGTGGGATGGTGCTCGGCGTCATTGATTATCGCGCGGAGGGTGCCCTTGAAGTCCAGCGCACCGTGCTGGTAGTACCTCGAGTCCTCGATCGCGATGATCGCCTCCCGCATGACGGGCGCGATCCTGCCGTAGCTCACCGGGATGCGGTCGATCGGGGTGTTCTTGCTGCCGAAACCGCTCGGGTAGTAGTAGGCGAGCGCATGGCCGTGCTCGTCGAGGATCTCGGAGCGGACTGGCAGCTGCCCGAGGGACGGCACAGCGAGGTTGTTGAACTTGTTGGCCGCATCGCGGGTGATAATCCCGATCCCGCCCACGGCGGGAACCGCGAGCGCCGCGAAGAGCAGGCCGGCGGCCGCGGCGACGGCGAGAAGCCGGGCAGCCGCGCCTGCTCTGGCGCGGCGATCTGATGTCAGCACGGAATCAGGGTACGCTCACCGCTGCTGCAACCCGGTCAGGACCGTGAATCCGCAGCTCGGAACGGGGCAGTAACCCCGAACCCGGCCACGGGTAGTCTGGGTGACTAGTCACCTCTGCCCGCATAGCCCATCAGGGCTATCCGGGAAATGGGCCCGGCAGGGTCTAGCGCTCGGGCCCGGACTTCCGTAAGTTACGTTTTCGCAACCATGCGACCGGAGCCGGGCAACGCGCCATCGGCTCATACCTGCCAGTGAACGCCATCCGGCGTGACGACCCCATGCGGGCGTGACGATCAGGGAGTTGGGCAAAATGTGGATCACGGACTGGACCGCCCGCGCCGCGTGCAAGGGCACGGACCCTGACGAGCTCTTCGTTCAGGGGGCGGCGCAGAACCGGGCCAAGCTGATCTGCCGCGGCTGCCCCGTCCGGACCGAGTGCCTCGCGGACGCACTCGACAACAGGATCGAGTTTGGCGTGTGGGGCGGCATGACCGAGCGTGAGCGGCGCGCGCTGCTCCGCCGTCGTCCGGATGTGGTCTCCTGGCGCGATCTGCTGGAGAACGCGCGTAACCGCTATGAACGCACTGGCGACGAGCTCGTAGCCAGCTGAAAGACGCCCTGACGGCTTGCTCAGCGCCGCGGTAGGCCGTATCTGCCGCGGCAGGCCGTAGCTACGGCTACCGGGCGGGAAAGCTCTCCCCGATGGCCCTGAGCCCGTCCAGATCGTGCACGTCCTCGGCCTGCGCCGGCACTTCGGCGACGGGAATCAGCGGGTGCGCAGCGGTGAAACCTGCCGCCAGCCGGCGCTCCGCGGCAGCTAGCTGCATCCGCTCAGCGTGTAGTCGCAGCGCCGCGATGGCCAGGGAATGCGGCTCGGTGTCTGCCCGCGCGGCCCTCCCCGGCGGTTTGCTGCCGTGCTCGTCTCCGTTCGGGACGTCGGCGGGCTGCAGGCTCTCCGCGGCAGCCAGGCTGCGGGCGGCCGATAGCCGGGCCGCGGGCGAGCGATGCACCCGGTTGAGGATCAGGCCGGCCAGCGGCATCCCCTCCACCGCGAGCCGCTCCACGAAGTACGACGCCTCCCGGAGCGCATCGGGCTCGGGTGCGGCGATCACCAGGAACGCGGTGCCGGGCGCCCGCAGTAGCTGGTAGGTGTAGTCGGCGCGCTCCCTGAAGCCGCCGAACATCGTGTCGAGCGCCGTCACGAACGTTTGCGCGTCCCGGAGCACTTGGGCGCCGAGAATCTTGGTCAGGGCACCTGTCACCACGCCGAATCCGACGTTCAGCACCCGCAGGTAGGCCCGGCCGCCCAGCTTGGCCGGTGCGGTGAGCAGCCGGAGCAGCCGGCCGTCGAGGAACCGCCCCAGCCGCTGCGGCGCGTCCAGGAAATCAAGTGCAGAGCGGCTCGGCGGAGTGTCGACAATGATCAGGTCCCACTCGTCGGACCTGCGCAGCTGGCCGAGCTTCTCCATGGCCATGTACTCCTGCGTACCGGAGAAGCCGGACGACAGCGACTGGTAGAACGGGTTCGCCAGGATCTGCGCTGCCCGGTCCGGATCGGCATGGGCCTCCACGATCTCGTCGAAGGTCCGCTTCATGTCCAGCATCATCGCGTGCAGGCTGCCGCCCGTATGGTCCGCCTTCTGCCGTGCTCCTGCTGTGCCGCGCCGTGGACTGGCTTTCCGTGCCGCATCTGCCGTGGGAACAAGCCGCGGGGTGTTATCCAGGGACGACAGACCCATCGACTGCGCGAGCCTGCGGGCCGGGTCGACGGTGAGCACCACGACATTCCGGCCACGTTCCGCCGCCCGCAGCCCGAGCGCGGCTGCCGTGGTGGTCTTTCCGACGCCGCCAGACCCGCAGCACACGATGATCCGGGTGCGCCGGTCATCGATCAGCCGGTCGACGTCGAGCGGCGGCGACGTGGCTGCTGCCATCACGCCGCTCCCTGATCCCGCAGCGCGGCCGCGATCCGGTAAAGCCCGGCCAGGTCGATGCCGTCAGTGACCATCGGCAGGTCGTAGCGCGGCTGGCCCGGGGCCGCCAGCCTGCGCCGCTGGGCGCGCTGGCCGGTTACGGTCCTGGCATGCTCGGTGAGCTCGGCAGCCAGGGCGGCAGCTAGCCGGCGGCTGTCCTCAAGCCCGGCTGCCTTCAGTTCGATGGCAAGCTCGTCCTCGTCCACCGAGCCGCTCGCCGCCGTCCGGAGCTGGTCCGACGACAGGACGAGCGGATGCACCATGTTGATCATGATGCCGCCGGCCTGCAGCCCGCCGTCACCGAGCCCGGCGAGCTCGGCGATGCCGTCCAGGGTCTCCTGGACCGGCATTTCCTCGAGCACGGTGACGAAGTGCACGGCCGTCTCCGGTGAGCTGATCACCTTCTGCACGGTGTCCGCATGGCTGCGGGTGGGCCCGACCCTGGCCAGGCCGGATACTTCGGCCGTCACGTTAAGGAACCGGCCGATCCGGCCGGTCGGCGGCGCGTCCAAGACGACCGCGTCGTACACGTGCTTGCTCCCCTTCCGGCGCCGCGTCGCCTCGGCGGCCTTGCCGGTGAGCAGCACGTCGCGCAGGCCCGGCGCGATCGTGGTAGCGAAGTCGACGACGCCGAGCTTGGTCAGCGCCGTGCCGGCGTGCCGGAGGTTGTAGAACATCGCGAGGTACTCCAGCAGCGCCTGCTCCGGATCAGCGGCCAGCGCGAATACCTCGCCGCCCGGCTGGGTGGCAGTGCCCGGCGCGACCGCGACCCTGCGCTCCTCGTAGGGAAGCGGCGGGCAGTCGAAGACCTGGGCAATGCCCTGCCGTCCCTCGACCTCGATCAGCAGGACCCGTTTCCCGCCCGACGCGAGTGCCAGGGCCAGCGCGGCAGCGACGGTCGTCTTGCCGGTGCCCCCCTTGCCGGTGACGACGTGCAGCCGCACGCCTTCCCAATCCGTGTCCCGTGCACTCACCCCATGGAGGCTATCCGCGCCGGGTCACCAGGGCCCCGCCGCGCGCCCGCCGCGACTAGTACTCCAGCCGTAGATCGTTATGTGCCCTGGTTTTGGGGACTGGCTACCGGCGGCGCAATTAATAGGTGGCCCCAGCGCACCTTCTGGGTAGAGTCGGGCGGTGCCCGAGCTGGAGCAACTGCGTGCTGACCATGCCCCGGCGGTCCTGGCCTTCGAGCTGGCGAACCGCGCCTACTTCGCTGCTTCGATCTCCGACCGCGGCGACGAGTTCTTCGGCCAGTTCCCCGACCGGTACAGCGCCTCACTGGCTGAGCAAGAGGCCGGCACCTGCGTCTTTTACGTACTCGTCGCTGATGACGGCTCGGTTCTGGGCCGGTTCAACCTGTACGACCTCAAGAACGGCACGGCCAACCTCGGCTACCGGGTCGCGCAGCAGGCCGCCGGCCGCGGCGTGGCGACCAGGTCTGTCCGGGAGCTGTGCCGGATCGCGGCGGCGCGGCACGGGCTGCGCACGCTGCGGGCGGCCACCTCCCACGACAATGCCGCGTCCCAGAAGGTGCTGGCCAACGCCGGGTTCGTCCCGGTTGGCCCGGCCGGCCCGGCTGATCTCGGCGGTAAGTCAGGCACCTGGTACCAGCGCGACCTCCAGCCATGAACCTCGATCTTGCTGGCGGGCCGGCTGCAGGAAGGCTGCGGCCACCGCTGATCATCGGCGGGTGAAGACTAACGATCTTGCGGTGGCCGCAGGCCGCAACGCATCGGCAAGCCGCGAATCAGACATGAAGATCACGATCTACGGCTGGAGTACTAGGCTGTGCTGGAGACGGCGGGGCCGGGGAACTGAGACGGCGTAGCCGGGGAAGAGGTGTTCGCGATGGTCGCTGCTTTGATCATCTTGGTGATTCTCGTGGTGGCGGGCCTTGCCGCGACGGGCCGCGCGATGCGCGTGGTGCAGCAGTACGAGCAGGGCATCGTATTCAGGTTCGGCAAGGTGCTGCCGGGAACGCGCGGCCCGGGGCTGCACGTGATCCGGCCGTTCGGTGACCGGATGCAGAAAGTCAACATGCAGATCATCGCCATGGCGATCCCCGCGCAGGAGGGCATTACCAGGGACAATGTCAGTGTCCGGGTTGACGCAGTGGTCTATTTCCGCGTCGTCGACCCGATCAAGGCAACCGTGAACGTGCAGAACTACATGTTCGCCGTTTCCCAGCAGGCGCAAACCTCGCTTCGGTCGATCATCGGCCAGTCGGAGATGGATCAGCTCCTGGCCGAGCGGGCGACCGTCAACAAGGAGCTTCGCCGGATCATCGACGAGCCGACCGAGGGGCCGTGGGGAGTCCGGGTCGAGCGCGTGGAGATCAAGGACGTCAGCCTGCCGGAGCAAATGAAGCGGTCCATGTCCAGGCAGGCGGAGGCGGAGCGGGAGCGGCGCGCGCGGATCATCACCGCCGATGGCGAGTACCAGGCGTCCAAGCGCCTCGCCGCGGCAGCGAACGTCATGGCGCGCGACCCGGCGGCCCTGCAGCTCCGGTTGCTGCAGACCGTGGTCGAGGTAGCCGCCGAGAAGAACAGCACGCTGGTCATGCCGGTGCCGGTCGAGCTGCTGAGGTTCTTCGACAAGTTCACGCCGGCGACGCCGGCGGGCGAGCGGAAATCGGCTGAGGACTCGGCCTCGCTGGCCGACTTCGGCGATGCGGCCGTGGCCGAGGCGGAGGCAGGGGCGGAGCTCGGCGGAGCCTCCGACCCGCTGGAGATACCTGACCTCCCTCCGATCCCCGAGATACCCGGGAGCGTGGCCGCTGACGCGCCCATCGCCGGCCAGGCCGCGCTGCAGCGGGACGCGGAACAGCGGGAAGCGGGACAGTAGGGCCGGCAGCGGGCGCGAAAGGCCCGGCGGCCATCCGGTCGCGGCCGGCCCCAGGTCCTTGCCTGGCGAGCCCGCTAGAGTCTGGTCATGCAGAAGTGGGAGTACGCAACGGTGCCTTTGCTCGTTCATGCGACCAAGCAGATCCTGGACAACTGGGGTGATGACGGGTGGGAGCTCGTGGCCGTCGTGCCAGGGCCGAATCCCGAGCAGCTTGTCGCGTACATGAAGAGGGGCACGCCGTGACCGCGGCGGGCGGCCCGGCGCCGGGGCAGGCGGCGGCGGAGGATGCATCACCCGAGGCACGGCTGGCGGCCCTTGGCCTGAGCCTGCCGAAGGTAGCGACTCCGCTTGCCTCCTACGTCCCCGCCGTGCGCACCGGGAACTTCGTCTACACCGCCGGGCAGCTGCCGTTCGTGGACGGGGTCCTGCCCGCCACCGGCAAGGTCGGCGCCGGCGTGGACATGGCTGAGGCCAGCGCTCTCGCGCGGATCTGCGCGCTTAACGCGCTGGCCGCGGTCGTCTCGGTGACCGGCAGCCTCTCGGCGGTCCGGCGGATCGTGAAGGTGACCGGTTTCGTGGCCAGCGCGCCCGACTTCCTCCAGCAGGCGCAGGTGGTGAACGGCGCCAGCGACCTGCTGGTCGAGGTCTTCGGCGAGGCGGGCCGGCACGCCCGCAGTGCCGTCGGCATGGCGGTCCTGCCGCTCGACACGCCCGTCGAGATCGAGCTGATCGCGGAAGTCAGGAGCTAGGCCGGGCGCAGGAGGCTCGTCGTGGAAGCCCCGTCCGGCCGGCCAGCGATCCGGCTGCCGCGCACGCTGGCCGGCCGCGCTAGCGACGTGCTGGCCGGGCGGGTACCGCCGGCGGTTCCGCGCGATGCGGCAACCGTGATGCTGCTCCGTACCGCGCGCGCCGCCGCCGGGCACCCGCCGGACGGCGAGCCCGGCATCGATGGCGAGCCCGGCATCGAGGTCTACATGCTCCGGCGCAAGTCCTCGATGGCCTTCGCCCCGGGCGCGTTCGTTTTCCCTGGCGGCTCGGTTGATGCCAGGGACGCGGACGAGGATGTCGCCTGGGCCGGCCCGGACGTCACCGCCTGGGGCCGCATATTTGACGCCCCTGACGATCTGGCCAGGGCGCTCGTCTGCGCTGCCGTCAGGGAGACTTTCGAGGAGTCAGGCGTGCTCCTGGCCGGGCCGTCAGCGGGGACCGTGGTGGCCGACACCACTGGCGACGACTGGGAGTCCGACCGGAATGCCCTGCTCGATCGATCGATCTCGCTTGCCGGGCTGCTTGCCCGGCGCCGTCTGGTGCTCCGCGCCGACCTGCTCAGGCCGTGGTCGCGGTGGATCACGCCCATCGTCGAGGAACGCCGCTTCGACGCCAGGTTCTTCGCTGCCGCCATGCCACCGGGCCAGCGGACCCGGGACGTCGGCGGCGAGGCGGCGCAGGTCGCCTGGGTAAGGCCCGCTGCTGCGATCGCCGCCGGGCGTAACGAGGAGATCGTCCTGTGGCCGCCGACCGCGGTGACCCTCGCCGAGCTTGCCATGTGCGGCACGGTGGCCGCGGCGCTCGCCACGCCGCGGCAGGTCAGCCCGCTGCTGCCGGAGATCACGCTGGCGGAGGGCACCCCCTGGCTCACCGTCCCCGGAGTGCAGGAGTATCCGCTGTGACCGCCCGGGCTTCCGGCGCGGCACGGCACTCCGGTATCGACGGATCAGGGACGCCGCGCGCCCGCTGCGTGCTCGCGCCAAACCCCTCGCTGATGACCCTGGACGGCACCAACACCTGGCTGATCGCCGAGCCGGGATCGGCCGCTGCCATCGTCGTGGACCCGGGACCCGACGACGAAGGGCACCTGCGCCGGGTGCGCGCGCTCGCCCTGGCTGCCGGGCAGCGGGTAACCCGGATCCTGCTGACCCACGGGCATCGCGATCACTCGGCCGGCGCCCGGCGGCTGGCTGAGCTGACCGGCGCCCCGGTGCTGGCGCTCGACCCGGCGCAGCGGCTGGGCAGCGAAGGGCTTGTACCCGGCGACGTGGTGACGGCCGCAGGCTGCGAGGTCCGCGTCATCGGCACGCCGGGCCATACGGCCGACTCGGTGTCACTACTGCTGGCGGCCGACGGCGCCGTGCTCACCGGGGATACGGTGCTCGGCCGCGGCACGACCATGATTGCCCGTGATGGCAGCCTCGGCGACTACCTGGGCTCGCTGGACCGGCTGCGCTCGCTCGCCGACACCGCGGGGCTGACGGTGCTGCTGCCCGGCCACGGGCCGCTGCTCACGCAGCCGGCCGCAACCCTCGACTACTACATCGCGCACCGCGCCGAGCGGCTCGCCGAGGTCGAGGCCGCTCTCGCGGCCGGGGACCGGGCGCCTGCCGACATCGTCGCGCGGGTCTATGCGAACGTGGACCGCGGCTTGTGGCCGTACGCGGAGTGGTCGGTCCGGGCTCAGCTGGCTTACCTCGCGGAACGGGGCACGCTGCCCGAAACCGGCGCCCCGTCACGGTAATCGCGCTGGCGGCCAGTCACAGTGATCGCTTGCGCAGCCGCTCCGGCTCGATGAGCAGGACGGATTTGGCGGACAGCTGCAGCCAGCCGCGCGCCGCGAAGTCGGCCAGCGCCTTGTTGACCGTCTCGCGGGAGGCCCCGACCAGCTGGGCCAGCTCTTCCTGAGTGAGGTCGTGGTTCACCTGCAGTCCGTCATCGCGTACCGCACCGAACCGGTCAGCCAGGTCAAGCAGTGCCTTGGCCACCCGGCCAGGGACGTCCGTGAAGACCAGGTCGGCCATCACGTCATTGGCGCGCCGGAGCCGCTGCGCGAGCGCCTGGAGCAGGTGCAGGGCAACGTCGGGCCGGCCGGTCAGCCAGTTATGCAGGTCATCATGCGCGAGCGCACCGAGGCGGCTGTCCGTTACCGCGATCGCGCTGGCCGTGCGGGGCCGCGGGTCGAACAGCGAAAGCTCGCCGAACATCTCACCGGGGCCGACCACGCTCAGCAGGTTCTCCCGGCCGTCGGCAGCAGCGCGGGTCAGCTTGATCTTGCCATCGAGCACCACGTACAGCTGATTGCCGGAGGCCCCCTCCTCGAACAGCCGCTCGCCGCGGGCAAGCTCCACGTTGGTGACCCCGGCCTGCAGCGCGGCCGCGCCGTCATCATCGAGCGCCCGGAACAGAGGCGCCCGCCTGAGCACGTCATCCGCGTGATCCACGGGTGCCTCCTCGGCTGCGTTCGCTACTCCTGATCCAGTGTCGCCCATTTGCGACCGGGGATCGACAACGGGCCGCTGGCGTGCGCCGCGCGGCCCTCGCTGCCGACCGGTTGCGAGCGGCGGGCCCGGGTCAGTGCCCCCCGTGGCCACCGGATGACCTGAGCCTGGCCCGGCACGCCTCGATCTCGGCCTCGGCCTCGGCCTTGGCCACCCAGGTGGCCGTCTCCACTTCCTTGCCGGGCTCCAGTGCCTTATAAACCTCGAAGAAGTGCTGGATCTCCAGGCGGTCGAACTCTGAGACGTGCTCGATGTCACTCAGGTGCGCCATCCTGGGATCGGTGGCGGCGACGCAGAGGACCTTGTCATCGGCCCCCATCTCGTCCCGCATCCGGAACATGCCGATCGCCCGGCAGCGGATCAGGCAGCCAGGAAACGTCGGCTCGTCCAGGATCACCAGCGCGTCAAGCGGATCACCGTCGTCCGCGAGCGTGTCCTCGATGAACCCGTAGTCAGCCGGGTACCTGGTGGAAGTAAAGAGCATCCTGTCCAGCCGGATGCGCCCGCTCTCATGATCCATTTCGTATTTATTGCGCTGGCCTTTCGGGATCTCAACGACCACATCGAACTCCACGATTCCGCTCCCTGCACCCGTAGATGATTGACTCCGTTGCCGGGGACGCCTGCCCGGCGCCCTGGCATGCCCGCAGGATCAGCATCTCGCGAAGGGAGGCGTAGTGACGAGCCGGCTCCGGCGCGCGGCGCTGCTGACCCTGGCGCTGCTGACCCTATTCACCATCGGCGCGGGTGCGGCGGTAGCGCATCTGCTGCCCCGCCGTCTCGCGTTGTGGCAGATACCTCAGGTGGCCGGGCATCCGCTGGCAGCCGCCCGCCCGGTACTCCCGGCGGCGGGAAATCTGCAGCGAGGGCCGGTCACGCCAGGCGGGCTGTCCGCCCGGCTATCGGGCACGCTCGGCCAGCCGGCGCTGGGCGCGCATGTCGCCGCCGTCGTCGCGAACCTGTCCACCGGCCAGGTGCTGTTCGCCCGGGACGGCAGTTCCCCGTTCGCGCCGGCGTCGACGGCCAAGCTGGCAACGGCGGTCGCGGCCCTGGCGGTACTCGGCCCGGCGGCCCGGCTCAGCACCCGCGTCGTGACGGGCGCCGCATCGTCGTCCATCATCCTGGTCGGCGGCGGTGACCCCACCCTCGCGGCCGGCCGCCCGCCAGCCACGGACTACCCGCAGCCTGCGACCCTCGCGTCACTGGCCGCGAAGACGGCCCGCGCATTGCATGCCAGCCACCGCGGCTCGGTGCGGCTGGGCTACGACACGTCCCGCTACACCGGCCCGCAGCTCCCGCCGTCCTGGCCGTCCAGCTACGTCAGCACGGGCAATGTCTCCCCGATCACCGCACTGGAGGTGGATCAGGGCAGGCTGACCGTCAGCGGATCGCCGCAGGACGCCGATGACCCGGGGAATCTCCGGCCGCGATCACTGACCCCGGCGGCCGACGCGGCGGCCGCCTTCGGCTCGTTCCTGGCCAGGGACGGGATCCGCGTGCGCGGCCCGGCCCGGCCGGCCGTGGCACCGCCGGGCAGTGCCACCATCGCCAGGGTCCTCTCCCCGCCGCTGGCCGGGATCGTGCAGTGGATGCTGATGGAGAGCAATAACGTGATCGCCGAGAACCTGGCCAGGCAGGTGGCGATCGCGGCCAGGATGCCTGCCTCCTTCAGCGGCGCCGCCGCCGCCGTAGCGGCGGCCGACCGCAGGCTGGGAGTGCACGGTATCCACCTGGTGGACGGGAGCGGGCTTTCGCCCGATGACAGGATCACCCCGCGCGCGCTGGTCCAGCTGATCGCCCTGGCCGCCCGGCCCGACGACCCTCGTCTCCGGCCGGTCATCACCGGCCTGCCGGTAGCGGGCTTTGCCGGCACGCTGGCCCCGGGCGGGAGCGTCTTCGGCGCGGCCGGGCCGCCTGCGCTCGGCCTGGTACGGGCGAAGACCGGCAACCTGAGCACCGTGGCGGCGCTGGCCGGAGTCGCCTATGCGAGCAACGGCCAGCTGCTCGGATTCGCGTTCATGGCAGACCAGGTACCCAAAAATGGCCTGATCCCGGCCGGCCGTGTCATCGATGACCTGGCCACCGAGCTCGCGAGCTGCGGCTGCCGCTGAATTCCGCTGCGCAGGTGGCCACCGGATCCGCACCTTGCCGCCGCGGCACGTACGGTGGAGGGGTGAGTAACGCACAGATGATCGACTGGGATGTGGCCACATCAACCGGCGTCCGCTGGGCCAGGCCCGGCCCGCAGGTAAGCCGGGCTGAGGCAAGGAAGGTCGTGGCCGAACTACGCGATCTTGCGGCCGCCGTCCAGGAGCCGGTACGGCAGCTCACCGGGATGGCCGGCCTCGCCGATGGCGGCAAGATCGCTATCGTGGACCGCCCCGGCTGGATCCGCGCCAACGTCGACGGGTTCCGGGTCGTGCTTGATCCCCTGGTCGAGCGCCTGCAGGAGCGGGCGCCCGCGGCCGGCGGGTCAGTGCTCACGGCAGTCGGCTCGCGCGTCACCGGCATGCAGGCCGGGCTGATTCTTGCCTACCTGGCCGGCCGCGTGCTCGGCCAGTACGAGCTGTTCCTGCCGCCCGACCCCGGCCTGCCGGAAACCACGGCCCCGGCGGGCAGGCTCACCCTCGTCGCGCCGAACATCGTGATGGTGGAGCGCGAGCTCGGCGTGAACCCGCATGACTTCAGGCGCTGGGTCTGCCTGCACGAGGAAACCCACCGGACGCAGTTCACCTCCGTCAGCTGGCTTCGCCCCTATGTGCAGCAGCAGATGACTGAGTTCCTGCTGGCCTCGGACCTGGACCCGGCATCGATCCTGGACCGGCTGCGCTCGGCCGCGGACGCGGTGGCGGGCGCGGTGCGCGGCGGTGATGGCGAGAGCCTGATCGAGGCGATCCAGAACCCGCGGCAGCGGGAGATCCTCGGGCGCCTGACCGCGGTGATGACGCTGGTGGAGGGGCATGGCGACTACGTCATGGACGCCGTCGGGCCTAGCGTGGTGCCGTCGGTCGCCGATATCAGGGCGAAGTTCAGCGCACGGCGCGGCAGCGCGGGCAGGATGGAGCAGGCGATCCGCCGGATTCTCGGCATTGACCTGAAGATGAAGCAGTACGAGCAAGGGTCGCGATTCGTCCGCACCGTTGTGGAGCAGGCCGGGATGGCGGCCTTCAACAAGGTCTGGGCGTCGCCGGATACCCTCCCGTCCAAGGAGGAGATCGCCAGTCCGGGCGCCTGGCTTGAGCGGATGGACCGCAGCAGTAGCGCAGCCGCCGGCTGACTGACCAATGGGCCCCCATCCGGCAGTCGCGGAGGTGCGGCTCGGCGTCCGCCGGTCCCTGGCTGGCCTGGCACCAGGTGACCTGGTCCTGGCCGCCTGCTCGGGCGGGGCCGATTCGCTGGCTCTGGCCGCCGCGCTGGCGTTCGAGGCGCCGCGGCTCGGCCTGCGCTGCGGCGGGGTCACCGTCGATCACGGGCTGCAGGCGGGATCGGCGGAGCGCGCCCGCATGGTCATCACGGTGCTGACGGCACTCGGCCTCGAGCCGGTGCAAAGCGTCCGGGTCAGCCCATCAGGGCCCGGCGGCCCGGAGGCGGCCGCGCGGGCGGCCAGGTACGAGGCGCTGGACGCCGCCGCCGACCGCACCGGGGCGGTATCGATCTTGCTCGGGCACACGATGGATGACCAGGCCGAGACGGTCCTGCTCGGGCTGGCGCGCGGGTCCGGCGCCCGGTCGCTGGCCGGGATGGCGGCCCGCCGCGGCCGCTACCTGCGGCCGCTGCTCGCCGTCCGCCGGGCCCAGACCAGGGCAGCCTGCACCGCGCTGCGGCTGGATCCCTGGGACGATCCGCACAACCGTGATCCCGCGTACGCCAGGGCGCGGATCCGCCACCAGGCGATGCCCGCCCTGGCGGCGGCACTCGGCCCCGGCATCGCCGAGGCGCTCGCGCGCAGCGCCGGCCAGCTGCGCGCCGACGCGGAAGTCCTGGACGCGCTGGCCAACGCGGAATTTGACCGGATCCAGGATGGTAACGGCGGCATGGACGCGGATGAGCTCACCGGGCTGCCCGCCGCGATCAGGACGCGGGTGCTCCGAGCCGCCGCGGTGGCGGCGGGCTGCCCGGCCGGCGCGCTGACCGCGCGTCACGTCGCGAGCCTTGACGCGCTGGTGACCGGGTGGCGCGGGCAGCGCTGGACCGACCTGCCCGGCGGCATCCGCGGGCTGCGGCGGTGTGGCAAGCTGCTTTTCACCGCGGGGTTGCGAACCGGTGCCGGGCAGCCGGCCGGTCCGCCTGCGCGGGGGCCCGGCCCGCCTGCACGAGAGCCGGAGAACGCGGAGGGCGCGGGTGGACGCGACTGACATGGGCGCAGACCTCGAGGATGTGCTGATCACCCCCGAGCGGCTGCGGGACCGCGTGCAGGAGCTCGCGGCGCAGATAGACGCGGATTACGCTGGCCGCGAACTCCTGCTCGTCGGGGTCCTGAAGGGCGCGGTCATGGTGATGGCCGATCTGGCGCGGGCACTTCACCTGCCGGTCGAGATGGACTGGATGGCGGTCTCGTCGTACGGCTCGGGTACCAAGTCCTCCGGGGTGGTGCGCATCCTCAAGGACCTGGACGCCGACATCACCGGCCGCCACGTGCTGGTCGTGGAGGACATCGTCGACTCCGGCCTGACGCTGTCCTGGCTGGTGGGAAACCTGCGCTCACGGGGTCCTGCGTCCGTGCAGGTCTGCGTCATGCTCCGCAAGCCCGCCGCGGCGACGATGGATGTCGAGGTGACCTACACGGGATTCGATATCGACAACGCGTTCGTCATCGGCTACGGCCTCGACTACGCCGAGCGGTACCGGAACCTGCCGTTTATCGGCACCCTCGCCCCGCACGTCTACGGCGGGGAACACATCCCGCGATGAAATACGTTCACGTCGTAAGAAGGCCACGTCGCGCCAGTCCGGCGGTGCCTTCCGCGTGCCGGCTACAGCCGGCGCGGTGTACCTTCGAATATCCCTGCGCAGATGCCGGGAAGACAAGGAAGCTGGGCGTGGTCACTAGGACGCATGGCATTCCCGCCGGCGGTCGGCGGGTAATGGCGCTCGTCAGGAGGGACTGGCCCCAGAACTGTGGGGTCGTTCGCCGATGGATCTGAAGCGTTACTTCCGCGGGCCGTTCGTCGCCCTCCTCGTCGTCGTGCTGCTGTTCTTCTTCGTCTACAAGTACGCGAGCTCGAGCCCGACCTTCAAGCAGGCTGACACCTCTCAGGTGATCGCGAAGATCCAGGCGGGCCAGGTGAAGTCGGCCCTGCTGATCGAGGGCCAGCAGACCATTCAGATCACCCCCGTCAGCGGGCCGCCGCTGCAGGCGAGCTGGGTGGGCAACCAGGGCTCCACGCTCGCGGCGGAGCTGCAGCAGCAGTTCCACGCGGGCAAGCTGCCGCAGGGTTACAACGTCCAGGTGCCCAAGGGCAGCTCCCTGCTGGACCTGATCGTCGGCTGGCTGCCGTTCCTGCTCGTCATCCTGATCTTCTTGTTCCTGCTGAACCAGATGCAGGGCGGCGGCTCCCGGGTGATGAACTTCGGCAAGTCCAAGGCCAAGCTGGTCACCAAGGACACGCCGAAAACGACTTTTGCCGACATAGCCGGCGCCGACGAGGCCATCGAGGAACTGCAGGAGATCAAGGACTTCCTGCAGAGCCCGGGGAAGTTCCAGGCGATCGGCGCGAAGATCCCGAAGGGCGTGCTGCTGTACGGCCCGCCGGGGACCGGGAAGACGCTGCTGGCCCGCGCCGTGGCCGGCGAGGCGGGAGTGCCGTTCTACTCGATCTCCGGGTCTGATTTCGTGGAGATGTTCGTCGGCGTCGGGGCTTCCCGGGTACGTGACCTGTTCGAGCAGGCGAAGGCGAACGCCCCGGCGATCGTCTTCGTTGACGAGATCGACGCGGTCGGCCGGCACCGGGGCGCGGGCTTCGGCGGCGGCCACGACGAGCGTGAGCAGACGCTGAACCAGCTGCTCGTCGAGCTTGACGGCTTCGACACCAAGGGCGGCGTGATCGTGATCGCGGCCACGAACCGGCCGGACATCCTCGACCCAGCGCTGCTGCGTCCCGGCCGGTTCGACCGCCAGATCGTGGTCGCGCAGCCCGACCTGGTCGGCCGGAAGGGCATCCTGCGGGTGCACGCCCGGGGCAAGCCGATGGGCCCCGATGTAGACCTCGACATGATCGCGCGCCGGACCCCCGGCTTCACCGGAGCCGACCTGGCCAATGTGATCAACGAGGGCGCCCTGCTCACCGCCAGGGGAAACATGACGCAGATCGCGATGGCCGCGCTTGAGGAGGCCATTGACCGGGTCACCGCCGGCCCGAAGCGCAAGAGCGTGCTGCTGTCGGAGAAAGAGCGGAAGGTCATCGCCTATCACGAGGGCGGCCACGCCCTGGTCGGCCACGCCCTGGCGCACGCCGACCCGGTACACAAGATCACGATCATCCCGCGTGGCCGGGCGCTTGGCTACACGGCCTCGGCGCCTACCGAGGACAAGTTCCTGGTCAGCAGGGCGGAGATGATGGACCAGCTGGCCATGCTGCTCGGCGGCCGGACCGCGGAGGAACTGGTCTTCCACGAGCCGACCACCGGCGCGGCCAACGACATCGAGAAGGCAAGCTCGATCGCCCGCGGGATGGTCACCGAGTACGGCATGAGCGAGCGCCTTGGCGCCAGGAAGTTCGGCACCGGTGACGGCGAGCCGTTCCTCGGCCGCGAGATGTCGCACAGCAGGGACTACTCCGAGGAGATCGCGTCGGCCATCGACGACGAGGTGCGCAGGCTCATTGAGTCCGCGCATGACGAGGCCTGGGAGATCCTGGTTCAGTACCGGGACGTGCTCGACAACCTGGTGCTGCAGCTGATGGAGCACGAGACGCTGTCCAGGGACAAGGTGCTCGAGATCTTCGCTGCGGTCCGCAAGCAGACGTCCCGTGGCTCGTACACCGGCTACGGCAAGCGGCTGCCGTCCGACCGGCCGCCGGTCCTGACGCCCAAGGAACTCGCCCTGACCGGCGCGGATGGCGCTGCGGGCAACGGCCAGGCGATCGGCTCCGACGGCTCGCAGCCGATCGGCGGCCCGCCGCCCATCGGCGGACCCTCGCCGCTGGGCGGCCCGCCTCCCCTTGGCCCGATGGGCACTGGTGCCCCGGCGGTTGCCCGCGAACCGGATGATGGTCCGCGCGGCGGGGCGCATTGATCAGGAGGGTCGATCTCCCGCGTATCGAGCGCGCGGTCAGGGAGATCCTGCTGGCCATCGGCGAGAACCCGGACAGAGACGGCCTGCGCGACACCCCGGCACGGGTGGCGCGAGCCTGCGAGGAGCAGTTCTCCGGGCTGGGGCAGGAGCCGGAGAGCGTGCTCACGACGGTCTTCGACGCAGGCCACGACGAGATGGTCCTGGTCCGCGACATCGATTTCTACGCCACTTGCGAGCACCATCTCATCCCCTTCTTCGGCGTCGCCCACGTTGGCTACATCCCGAACGAGAAGGGCCAGCTCACGGGACTCTCCAAGCTGGCCAGGCTGGTGGACCTTTACGCCCGGCGGCCCCAGGTCCAGGAGCGCATGACCAGCCAGGTCGCGGATGCGCTGATGAACGTGCTCGAGCCGAACGGTGTCATCGTCGTGATCGAGGCCGAGCACCTGTGCATGGCCATGCGCGGGGTGCGCAAGCCAGGAGCGAGGACCGTCACCTCCGCGGTCCGCGGCAGCTTCCGCGACAGCGAAAGCACGCGGGCAGAGGCGATGAGCCTGCTCGTCAGCCGCCAGGGTGGCTGACGAGACCTTGGCCGCCCATAACGCGCTGGCCCGGGCATTACTGTGTTTGCCCGCGCCGCATCCCGGTGATGACTACGCTGATGCCCCGTGACCAGGGGCTTGACCAACTTGTCCGAGATGGCTGAACGCGCCGGGTCAGGCCCGGGAGCGCCCGCATCCGGTGACGCATCGCGATCCGGCGCGCCGGTCGCGGTCCGCCCGCCGGATCGCAGGCATCAGCGGCGCTGGGTTCCTGTGGTAGCGGGCTGGCTTGCCCTGGTGATCGGTATTGCGGACGTCCTCGAGGGCGGCGTGCCTAGCCTGTACGCCCACTACCGGCTGCACCGCATCGTCGATCTGGCGCCGGGCACGCTGACCAACCTGACCCGCACCGCGGACGTCATCACCGGCCTGCTGCTGCTCATGCTGTCGCACGGGCTGCGCAGGCGGAAGCGCCGCGCCTGCCGGGCGGTGATCCTGCTGCTCGGCACCAGCATCGTCATCCATCTCGTGCACTATCCGCATATTGGCCGGGCCGTCGTTACGGCCGCATTGCTGGCCGTGCTCGTCTTCTACCGGCGCGAGTTCTACGCGGTCGGCGATCCGCGCACCCGCTGGCGGGCGCTGGTCGTGCTCGGCGGGCTGGTGCTGGCCGACATCGCGATCGGCCTGAGTTTCATCATGCTGGCCAGGGGACTAAGTTCCGGCTACTCCGTCATGCAGCGTGTACAGTCCGTTATCTACGGCCTGTTCGGGTTCTCTGGTCCCGTCCAGTTTGGGCCAGAGGGCCACGGCGATCTATTCGGCCTGCTGACCAGCGCGCTCGGCATCTTCACGCTGATCACGGCCGCGTACATGTTCCTCCGTCCGGCCGAGCCCGGCCTGGCTGAGCGGCCAGGACGCGGCCAGGATCAGGGAACTGCTCGACCGGCACGGGGAGCAGGACTCGCTGGGTTACTTCACCCTCCGTGACGACAAGAGCATCATGTGGTCGCCGACCGGTAAATCGTGCATCGGCTACCGGGTGCTGTCCGGTGTCATGCTGGCCGCCGGGGACCCTATCGGCGATCCCGAGGCATGGCCGGGCGCGATCCACGCGTTCCTGGACGAGGCGGCACGTCATGCCTGGGTTCCGGCCGTAATGGGCTGCGGTGAGCTTGGCGCTGAGGTGTGGTGCCGCGAGGGCGACCTGACCGCGCTTGAGCTTGGCGACGAGGCCATCGTGGACGTGGCCGGCTTCTCGCTTGAGGGCAGGGCCATGCGCAATGTCCGGCAGATGGTATCCAGGGTCTGCAGGCACGGCTATGTGGCCGGCTTCCACCGCACCGGCGACATGCCGCGCGCTGAACTCGACAGCCTGATCAGGCAGGCCGATTCGTGGCGCGGCAGCCCGACCGAGCGCGGCTTCTCGATGGCGCTCGGCCGGGTCGGCGGCGGCGACGACGGACGTTGCGTGATCGTGACGGCGACGGAGAACGGGGTGCTCCGCGCAATCCTGCATTTCGTGCCGTGGGGACCTGACGGGCTCTCGCTTGACCTCATGCGCCGCGACCGGGCCGCGCAGCCCGGTCTCAATGACTTCCTGATCGTCGAGACCATCAAGCATGCGCACGAGCTGGGAGTCAGGCGCATCTCGCTGAACTTCGCCGCATTCCGCTCCGCTCTTGAGCGCGGCGAGCGGATCGGCGCCGGGCCGGTGCTCCGCGCCTGGCGCCGGATCCTGCTGTTCATGTCCCGGTGGTTCCAGATCGAGTCGCTCTACAAGTTCAACGCCAAGTTCAACCCGGACTGGGTACCGAGGTTCATGGTGTTCCCGAGCACCCGGGACACGCCGCGGATCGGCCTGGCCGCACTCGAAGCGGAGGCGTTTCTCGTCTGGCCGAACCTGGAGGTGGGCCGGCTGGCTCGCAAGCTCGGCCTCGGCAGGCTGCGGCGACTGGGCGGCGGGCGGCGATCCCGGTCGGCCGGGTAACCCGTAGATTGGCGCTCATGACCGGCGACGCGCAGGCGGCGGCGCCCGGCCGCGCGCGCCAGCGCCCCGGCGCGGCCCTCCTGCCGGTGGTGCCGGGTCTGCCTGCACCCGGCAGATGCCTTGTCATGGGCGTTGTTAACGTGACCCCGGACTCCTTCTCCGACGGCGGTGAGTGGTTCACGGCCGATGCCGCAATCTCCCGCGGGCTGGAGCTTGCCGCCCAGGGCGCGGACATCATCGACGTGGGCGGCGAATCGACCAGGCCGGGAGCCGGCCGTACCTCAGCTGCCGAGGAATTGCGCCGGGTGCGCCCGGTCATCACGGAGCTTGCCGCCGCTGGCCTGACCGTCAGCATCGACACAATGCGGGCGGCCGTGGCGGAAACTGCGCTAGCGGCCGGGGCGAAGCTGGTGAATGACGTGAGCGGCGGTCTCGCCGACCCCGCGATGCACAGCCTCGTCGCCTCGGCCGGCGTGCCCTACGTCGTCATGCACTGGCGCGGGCACAGCAGCACCATGCGGGACAGCGCCCGATACGGTGACGTGGTGCGTGAGGTCTGCGACGAGTTGCGGCAGCGCGCCGACGCGGCTGTCGGCGCGGGCATCGATCCGTCGCTGATCGTGATCGACCCGGGGATCGGATTCGCCAAGCTCCCCGAGCACAACTGGGCGCTGCTGGCCCGGCTGCCGGAAATCGCCCGGCTGGGCGGCAGCGGGCCGCCGTTCCCGGTGCTCGTCGGCGCATCGCGGAAGAGCTTCATCGGCCGGCTGCTGGCTGCCGGGGACGGGACGCCGCGGCCCTTCGCCGACTCCGATGACGCGACGATCGCGCTGACCGCGCTGGCCGCGGCCGCCGGGGCCTGGTGCACCCGGGTGCATGCGGTGGCCGGCAATGCCGACGCGGTCCGGGTGGCCGCCCGATGGCACCGGGCGGAGCCAGCCCGGCCGGACGGAGGTGGGCCAGGGTGAGCCTGGACCAGATCGCGCTGCGCGGCCTGCGGGTCCACGGCTATCACGGGGTATTCGGCCATGAGCGCCGTGACGGCCAGGAATTCATCATCGATGCCGTGCTCTGGACGGATACCAGCGCCGCGGCGCAGACCGATGATCTATCCCGTACCGTCGACTACGGCGCCCTGGCGGACCGGTTGTCGGCCATCGCCTCCGGCGAGCCGGTCAGCCTCATCGAGACGCTCGCCAGCCGGCTTGCCGCAGCGTGCCTGGCCAGCCCGGCCGTCGAGGAGGTGGAGATCACGGTGCACAAGCCGCACGCCCCCGTGCCGCATCCGTTCGACGATGTCGCGGTCACGATCCGCCGGACCCGCCAGTGAACGCGGCGGGTGAGCCGCCTGCGACGATGACGGCGACGGCGGCGGCGACGGCCGGCCCGGCACGCCCGGTTCGCGTGATCCTGGCGCTCGGCAGCAACCTCGGCGACCGGATGGCGAATCTGCAGGGCGCGGTCGATGCCCTGTTCGGGCCGCCCGGCATCGATTGCCTGGCCATCTCGCCGGTGTACGAGACCGTGCCCGTCGGCGGCCCCGGCCAGCCGGACTTCCTGAACGCGGTGCTGCTCGCGAGCAGCACGCTGCCGGCCCGCGCGATCCTGGCCCGCGGCCAGGCGGCCGAGGCGGCCTTTCACCGGGTCCGCGGAGTGGCCTGGGGGCCGCGGACGCTGGATGTCGATGTCATCGCCTATGACGGCGTGGTCAGCGACGATCCCGTGCTCACGCTGCCGCACCCGCGTGCGCATGAGCGGGCTTTCGTCCTGGTGCCGTGGCACGACGTGGACTCCGATGCCGAGATTCCCGGGCACGGCCGCATCGCCGATCTGATTGCCGCGACGGCGTCCGCGGCTGCCGTGACACCCGTTCCGGGCATCCTGCGGCCGCCGGCATGACCGGGCGGGGCTGGGCAGCCAGCGGGGCGGTTACCGGGTGACCCCGATCCGGCCGTGGTCCCTGGCGGTGGTCACCGTCTGCTGTGCGGCACTGGCGTGGCTGGTGATCCGGCTTGCCTACGCATCCTTCCCGCCGCTGCCATGGACCGGCGTGCCTGCCTTGCTGCTGCTCGCGATCGCCGAGGCGTGGAGCGGGCGGAACCTGCGAGCCCGGATCAACGGGCGGCCCGGCTCGAAGCCGCTCGTGCCCATCGCGGTGGCGAGGATGGCCGTACTGGCCAAGGCCAGCGCGCTGGTCGCCGCGATCTTCGGCGGGATATCCGCCGGCTTCCTCATCTACCTGAGCGGTCTCCTCGCCAAGCCCACCCCCCGCGACGATGCGATCACGGCGGGAGCCACCTTCGTCTGCGCCGCCACGCTGGCAGTGGCTGCCCTGTACCTCGAGCGCTGCTGCCGGACACCCGATCTGCCGGACGACACCGTCGAGCAGTAGCCAGCTCACGCCGGTGACCGGCCGGCCACCGATATGCTGATCCTCGCCGTCCGGTACCGGCGAGGACTGGAACGAGATGGATAACGACGACCCGCGCGGGCCCGGCCCGGCCGCCACGGCGCACCCGGCGCGGCTGGGCGTCGGCGTGATCGGCGCCGGCCGGGTAGGCAGCGTGCTGGCCGTAGCGCTCGGCCGGGCCGGGCACCGGATCGTCGCCGCCTCGGCCGTGTCCGACGCGTCAGTCCAGCGGATGAGCAAGAACCTGCCCGGCGTGCCGCTGCTGCCGCCTGATCAGGTGCTCGCCCGGGCCGATCTGGTGTTGCTGACCGTCCCTGACGACGTGCTGCCCGGCCTGGTCTCCGGGCTCGCCTCGACCGGATCGGAGATGCAGGGCCGCCTGATCGCGCATGCGAGCGGCCGGCACGGGCTGGCCGTGCTCGAGCCCGCGGTCCGCCGCGGCGCGCTGCCGCTGGCGCTGCACCCGGTAATGACGTTCACGGGGCGGCCTGATGACATCGACAAGCTGGCCGGGATCTGCTTCGGGGTGACCGCGCCGTCACCGCTGCGCCCGGTGGCCGAGGCGCTCGTGGTCGAGATGGGCGGCGAGCCTGTGTTCATTGACGAGGAAAGCAGGGACCTCTACCACGCGGCGCTCGCCAGCGCCGCCAATCACCTGGTCACCCTGGTCGTCCAGGCGGCGGACCTGCTGCACGCGGCCGGAGTAGCGGACCCGGGCCGGATGCTCGGGCCGCTGCTGTCCGCGGCACTCGACAACGCGCTGCGGCTCGGTGACGCCGCCCTGACCGGCCCGGTCGCACGGGGCGACGCGGACACTGTCGCCAGCCATGTCCGCGCTCTCCGCGCCGCCTCACCGGAGGCGCTGGCCGCGTACGTGGCGCTGGCGAGGCTGACCGCGGACCGCGCCCTGGCCGCCGGATCGCTCGGCGCGCCCGATGCGCAGCGCCTGCTTGACGTGCTGGCCGGGGCCCCCCGTTGACCCCCATCCTGGCCCGGACCCGGGCCGGGCTCGCGGCCGCTCGCGGCAGCCTGGCCGGCCCGGTGGTGCTCGTGCCGACGATGGGCGCGCTGCATGACGGTCACCGGGCACTGCTGCGCCGGGCCCGGCAGATCGCGCTTCCGAGCGGGGCTGTCGTGGTCTCCATATTCGTCAACCCGCTCCAGTTCGGGCCCGGCGAGGATCTCGGCCGTTATCCCCGGAACCTGGACTCCGATCTCGCAGTCTGCGGCGAGGAGGGCGCCACGGTCGTGTTCGCGCCTGACCATGCCGAGATGTACCCGGCGCCGCAGCTGGTTACCGTGGACCCGGGGCCGATGGGGCAGCTGCTTGAAGGCGGGTCACGGCCTGGCTTCTTCAGCGGCGTTCTTACCGTGGTGCTGAAGCTGTTCCAGCTGGTCCAGCCCGATGCCGCGGTATTCGGCGAGAAGGACGCGCAGCAACTCGCGCTTGTCCGCCGGATGGCCGCTGACTTCGCGCTTGGGGTCGAGATCGTCCCTGAGCCCACGGTCCGGGACCCCGGCGGGCTGGCCATCTCCAGCAGGAATGCCTACCTGTCCGCCGCAGAGCGTCCCGCTGCGCTTGCCCTTTCCCGCGCGCTGCTGGCGGGCCGGGAACAGGCGCGGGCGGGCCGCCACATGGTCATGTCCGCCGCGCGCGCGGTGCTGCAGGCCGCGGCCGCAGCCAACCCGCCGCTGCAGCCGGACTACCTCGCGCTGGTCGATCCGGTCACCTTCAATGAGATCGGAGCTGACTACCGGGGACCGGCCATCCTGCTGGTCGCCGGCCGCGCCGGTTCAACCAGGCTGATTGACAACATGCCGCTCCTGATCGGCGGCCCGCAATGATCACCCGGCGGCAGCTCGCGCCGTCACCCGCCGGGGCCAGGGAGGCTGGAGTGAAGCTGCCATGCTGCTGACGATCGATGTGGGCAACACCAACACCGTGCTCGGCATCTTCGATGGCGAGGAAGTGGCCGAGCACTGGCGCATCGCGACCGTCCCCGACCGCACGGCCGATGAGCTGACAGTCCTCCTCCAGGGCCTGCTCGCGCAGAGCACTCAGCTCCAGGACCCTGAGGTCACCGGAATCGCGCTGTGCTCGACGGTGCCGTCGGTCCTGCACGAGATGCGGGAGATGTTCCGCCGCTACTACGGCGACATCCCGGCGGTGATCGTGGAGCCGGGAGTGAAGACCGGCGTGCCGGTGCGCATGGACAACCCGAAGGAGGTCGGCAGCGACCGGATCATGAATGCGCTTGCTGCCGTCCATCTGTTCGGCGGCCCTGCCGTGGTCGTTGACTTCGGGACGTCGACGAACTTCGACGCGGTCAGCGCGCGAGGCGAGTTCGTCGGCGGCGCGCTCGCACCAGGCATCGAGATCTCCGTCGATGCGCTCTCGCGCCGCGCCGCGCAGCTGCTGAAGGTCGAGCTGACCCGGCCGAATCACGTCATCGGCAAGAACACGGTCGAGGCGCTGCAGTCGGGCATCATCTTCGGGTTCGCCGGCCAGATCGAGGGCATCGCCCGGCGGATGGCGGCCGAACTCGCCCCCGGGGACCCGGGCTCAGTCACCATCATCGCTACCGGCGGGCTCGCGCCGCTGGTCATCGATGAGGTGGGCATGATCGACGCATACGAGCCGTGGCTGACCTTGATCGGCCTGCGGCTGGTGTTCGAGCGGAACACCGACGGCTAGCGCAGTCACCGCCGGGCATCAGCCGCGCGCAGCCGTCAGCCGCTGCCCGGCCGTAACTGTGTCGCCGCCGGCGGCCGCGCGCCGGTAACCTCGGGCAGGTGACAGCGGACGACACCGGCGCCAGCGGCCCGCCGGAGCAGCCTAGCGGCCAGCCCGAGCGGGCTACCGGACTGCCGGAGCGAACTAGCGGCCTGCCGGAGCAGATGCGAATCCGGCTCGCGAAGGTCGCTGCCATCCGGGCTGCGGGGAGCGAACCGTACCCGGCGCACTTTCCGCGGACGGCGACCATCGCCGACCTGCGGAGACGCTTCGGTGATCCGGGACCGGACGTATCGACCGGCGAGCGCGTTGGCATCGCGGGCCGGGTGATGCTCTACCGCACCGGCGGCAAGCTGTGCTTTGCCACTGTCCGTGATGGCACGGGGGACCTCCAGGTGATGGTCTCGCTGGATCGGGTGGGCGAGGAAGCCCTGGCGGCCTGGAAGCGAGACGTGGACCTGGGGGACCACATCGGCGTGGAAGGCGAGGTCATCACCTCACGCCGCGGCGAGCTCTCGGTACTCGCTGACTCGTTCGCCATCACCGCCAAGGCGCTGCGGCCGCTGCCGGAAAAGCACGCCGGCCTGTCGGATCCGGAGTCGCGGGTACGGCAGCGCTATCTGGACCTGATCGTCAATCCGGAGTCACGCCGGATGGCAGAACTGCGCGGCAGCGTGACCAGGTCGCTGCGCGAGGAACTGCACCAGCGCGGATTCCTTGAGGCAGAGACGCCGGTATTGCAGGTGCTGCACGGCGGCGCGAACGCGCGGCCGTTCGTCACCCACATCAATGCCTATGACATGAACCTGTACCTGCGCATCGCGCTGGAGCTTTACCTCAAGCGGCTGGTAGTCGGCGGCATCGAGAAGGTCTACGAGATCGGCCGGATCTTCCGCAATGAGGGCGCGGACTCTTCGCACAATCCTGAGTTCACCATGCTCGAGTTGTATGCGGCCTACGGCGACTACGACACCATGGCGACCCTGACCAGGGAACTGATTCAGGCGGCGGCACGGGCCGGGCTTGGCGGCACGGTCGTGCGCAGGCCGGATGGGTCCGAGCACGATATCGGCGGCCAGTGGCAGCACAAGACGGTCCACGGGGCGGTATCCGAGGCACTCGGCGAGGAAGTCACGCCTGACACCGGCGCGGAGCGGCTCCGCAAGCTGGCTGCGCATGCAGGCATCCTGCTGGAGGCCAGCTGGAACCGTGGCCAGGTACTGCTTGAGATGTACGAGCACCTGGCCGAGAGCCGCACGGTGCTGCCGACGTTCTACCGCGATTTCCCGGTCGAGGTGGCGCCGCTCACCAAGGCGCACCGGGACGATCCCAGGCTGGCCGAGAAGTGGGATCTGGTGGCGTTCGGCACCGAGATCGCGACCGCCTACTCAGAGCTGACCGACCCGGTGGAGCAGCGGGCGCGGCTGACCGCGCAGTCCCTGCTGGCCGCGGGCGGCGACGCGGAGGCCATGCAGCTCGACGAGGATTTCCTGCGGGCGCTGGAGTACGGCATGCCGCCGACCGGCGGGATGGGCATGGGCATCGACCGGCTGATGATCCTGCTCACCGGCGCGAGCATCAGGGAGACGATCTTGTTCCCGCTCGTCCGGCCGGAATGAGCCAGGGGCCACTGGTCCTGCTGGCCGGCTCGCCCGGCCGGGAAGAGACGGCGCCCAGCCGGGAAGAGGCTGCGCCCGGCCGGGAGGTGCGGGTGCGGCTCAGCCGACGATCCGCACGGCCCCCACGTAGGCGCTCCAGAAGATGGGCTGGATCTGCACGGGCTGACCGAAGGTGGGCGCGTCGAGCATCAGCCCGTCACCGACGTACATGCCGACATGGCTGATGTCGGGGAAGAAGAACACCAGGTCACCCGGCTCCAGCTGGCTCCGTGAGATGTGCTGGCCAGAATTCCACTGATCGCCGGTGAAATGCGGCAGGCTGATTCCGACCTGGCCGTAGGCCCACATGACGAGGCCGGAGCAGTCGAAATCGTTCGGCCCGGCACCGCCCCAGACGTACGGATCACCGCGCTTGGTCAGCGCGAACCGGAGTGCCTGGGCGCCGACCGAGTTGCCCGGGATGGTGAAGTTGGGATACTGGCCGGTCCGCTTGAAGATCGACATGGCCTGGGTGAACGCAGCGCTGTTCAGCACGTTCTCCCGGTGCTGGATCGCCTTTACCTTGGCGTTCATCTGGGTGGCCAGCTGAGCGGCCCGGCGGGCTTCCTGCTGGGCGGTCAGCCGGGCCCGCTGGGCGGCGTCCTCGGCCGCGACCAGGACGGTCACCTTGTCGCCGTTCTCCTGCTGAAGCTGGAGCATGATCGACGCCCGGTTGATGAATGACTGCGGGTTGCTGCTCTGCAGCAGCTGGAGCGTCGGATTGACGTCGCCAGTCATGTAGCCCTGCGCAGCGATCTGGCCGACCGCGACCTGGCCCGCGGCGAGCTGCTTCGCGTCCCGCGCGGCGGTCCGGCTGGCGATCCTGGCCTCGGTCCTGGCCTGGGTGAGCTGGATCTTGAGCCCGTCGTACTGCTCGCTGAGGCTGTCGATCTGGTTGGATAGCTTGCTCGCCCGGGCCAGCAGCGTCTTCATGCTCGCTGGCGTCGAGACCGACGCTGCGCTGGCCGGGCCGGCTGGCAGCGCCAGGCTGGCCAGCGTGGCCAGGCCGGCCAGCATGGCTACCCAACTCCATGCCCGGCCTGACCTGACACGGGCACGGTTCCCCCGTGAAATACCTGCGACCTGCCTGCCGATGGGCAAGCGCTCCACGTGGAGTCTCCTCTCCTAGGCCGCCTACCGGGTTAGCTGACGGGTTCGGGCCGGAGTAGCCCTACAGCGGGACGGGCCGCGAGATGCGGCCACGACCCGCCGATTCACCCCGGGAACATGGGTCCCCGGCTCCCTGGAACGCGGTCGCGCATCAGGAACTTGGCGGTTGCTGCCGTTGCCTCGCGGATGCGGGCGGCGGCGGGGGTATCAGCGTTGCAGACTAATCGAGTCCGGGTCTGCCGCTATCCAGAATGACGGAAGTTTTTACTGGGGCAATCGAGTCGGCTGCGCAATGGCGGCAGCGGGCCGATGGTGGCACCGGGCGTTAGCCGGCTTAGAGCAGCCGGAGTTGCCGGCCGGCCGGCCGCCTTGGCCGTGGCGCCGCCGGACAATCGAGCAGCACGGGATCTATCGCGGTCAGGAATGGCGACGGTCCCGCCGCCGCCACCGCGCCGTGCCTGGCACGCCGGGTGGCGCAGGTCAGGAACAGCCGGTTTCTCGCCCGGGTCATCCCGACGAACAGCAGCCTTCTCTCTTCGGCCAGGTCCGCCGCGGCTGCCGGAGCCGCGCCGGGAATCCGGAGCGGGAGCAGGCCCTTCTCGCAGCCGGCCAGGAAGACGACGTCGAACTCCAGGCCCTTGGCCGCGTGCAGGGTCAGCAGCGTGATTGCCTCGGCCCGCGGATCCAGGGCATCCGCCAGCGCGCCAATCGAGATCTCGGTGAGGAACCGCTCCAGGTCGCGGCCGCAGCGGCGGGCCAGCGGCGCTAGCACCTCGCCGGCCGACCGGATGTCGACGGCAGCGGCGCTGCCCGGGCTGATGGCCACCAGCCGTCGCACGGCGGCGCGCAGCAGGCCGGCCACGGTGGCTCCTGCCGCGCTGGCCCCGGCCTCGATCTCGGCTCCGGTCGCCGCGGCTCCGGCGGCGTCGCCGGTCCAGGCTCCGATCGCCCCGGCTCCGGCGGCTTCGCCGGTCCCGGCTCCGTCCGCGGCCCGGATACCGTCCGCGGCCCGGATACCGTCCGCGGCGGCACTCGCCAGGCGCATTTCCCTGACAATGCCTGGAACGCCGGTCCTGCGCTCCAGCAGGTCGTGAGAGCTTTTCTGAAACGGCAGCCCGGCGCGCGTGAGCGCCTGGCCGAGCGGGCCGGCCTGAGCATCGGTCCGGTACAAGATGGCCACATCTGACAGGTCAATACCATCCAGGCCATAACCATCCGCCCGGCCGCTGTCCAGCGAGTGGAAGGACGATCCGCCGAGCAGGCCGTCAATGGCCGCCGCGATCCAGGCCGCCTCCGCTTGCTCGTCGGCGGCCTGGTGAAAGGCAATCGGCGCCCCGGCGGGCCGGACGGCCCGCAGCGTCCGGCCAGGGACGAGCGTGGCCGGCTCGATGGCCGCCAGCGCGCCGGCCACGATCGCGGGCGTCGCCCGGTAGTTTCTTGTCAGGCGCAGGACCGTGGTACCTGGGTAGTCGGCGGCGAAACGCAGGAAGAAGCCCACATCCGCGCCGCGGAAGCCGTAGATGGCCTGGTCAGGATCCCCGATTGCGGTCAGCCCGGAGCCGCCTCCTGCCAGCAGGCGCAGCAGCTCATACTGCACCGCGTCAATGTCCTGGTACTCATCCACGCTGATCCGCGGCCAGCGTCCGCGTAGCCGGATTGCCAGCTCCGGCCGGTCGCGCAGCAGCGTGACCGGAAGCTCGATGAGGCCGTCAAGATCCACCAGGTCGCGCGCCAGGAGCGCCTTGACCAGCTGCTGGCGCTGCGCTGGGTCAGTTGCGGCGCCGGCCACCAGGCGCCGGCCGTCGCGCTGCGAGCCGGCCAGCTCCGCCGCGATCTCGAGCCGGGCCGCCTCGTCAGCGATCCGGAAGCTGCTGGTCAGCCCGGCCATCCCGGGATGATCTCGCAGGATCATCAAGCCGAGGCCGTGGAATGTGGTGACGGTGATCTGGCCGGCCTGGCGCGGGGCGAGCACAGTCAGCCGCGCACGCATTTCGCTGGCCGCCCGGCGGGTGAAAGTGATGGCCAGGCACGACTGCGGCGGGGTGCCGCGGTCGGTGATCCCGGCCGCGATCCGGTGCGCGAGGGTGCGGGTCTTGCCGGTGCCAGGCCCGGCGATGATCATCAGCGGGCCGTCCGCCAGCACGGCAGCCTGCTGGTCCCGGTCGAGATCGGCGGGCCGCGGCAGCCCGGCCGGTGCCAGCGGGCCGGGCCGGGTGGCTGCCCGCGCGGCCGGCCGGCCTGGCTGCCGCGGCCGGAACCCGGTGACCGGTCCGGCCGGCGCTGGCCGGGTCACCTCGAAGAGCGCGGCGGACCGGTCGAGCTCGCCGGGACCGAAGAGCCGCACCACGCCGTATTCGCCGTCGTACCCGGCCTCCCTGCGTACCTCGCCCCGGCGCAGCCGCGATATCGCCTCGGCCAGCAAGGTGCCGCCCGCCCGGCTGAGATCATCCACTCCGATGTCACCGAGGATGCCGAGCTCCGGACCCAGTGCGGCAACCAGCCGGCTAACTTCGGCGCCGACTTTCTTGCTCTTCGCGCCGGTGGCCAGGATTTCGCCGACGATCTGCGGCAACTGCACAAGATTGGTGAATCGGGCCGCTCCCGGAGGCCGATAGCCGGCCGGCCGGTCAGCAAGCTCCGCCACCCTGTGCAGCACGCCGACGGTCACCTGCTTACCGCACTTAGGGCAGCTTCCGCCGTGTTCCCTGGTCTGCGCGGGCTCGAAGCGCACGCCGCACTTCCGGTGCCCGTCCAGGTGGTACTTGCCCTCCTCCGGATAGAACTCGATCGTGCCAATCAGTCCGTCACCGGTGCGCAACGCCCCGGCCATCGCAAAGTAATCCAGGTCTGTACTGAACGTGGTCGCCTCACGACCGAGCATCGGCGGTGAATGCGCGTCCGAGTTGCTCACGAGGCGATAGGCATCGAGCGACGAGCACTGCCAGTTCATCGGCGGATCCGAGGAGAGCCCTGTCTCGATGGCGAACACTTCTGCGGCCAGATCGGAGTAGCAGTCAGCCACTACATCGAAGCCCGATTTGGAGCCGAGCACGGCGAACCACGGCGTCCAAACATGCGCGGGAACGAGATAACAGCCGGGTCCGCCGCCAAGCGTGATCTCCAGTAGATGACGCGAGTCAAGCCCAAGGATCGGCCTGCCGTCCGATGCCAGGTTTCCGATCTTCGATAGCGCAGCCGTGATGTGATCCGCCGCCTCGAACGTCGGTGCGTACAGCAGATGGTGGACCTTCCTGGTCCGGTCACCGCCGCGGTAGATCGTCGAGATCTCTGCCGACAACATGAATCGGACCTCGTGACCACAACTGCGCGGCGAGGTGCGCCGCACCCGGTCGGCCATCTCCGGCCGGAGACGGAAAAGGCCCGGCTCGGCGGGTATTAGCGTTTCCTTCAGCTCCGCTGCCCAGCCCGGGTGGGTGAAATCCCCAGTTCCCGCAACCGTGATGCCCTTGCGTAGCGCCCACCACGCAAGGTGCTCAATGTCGCAGTCCCGGCTGCAGGCCCGGGAGAACCTGGAGTGGATGTGCAGGTCGGCGTGGAACAAGGAGGTCCGCTCTGTCTAACGTGCGGGGCACCGGCAGGGTCCGATATTGCCATGCCGGCGGGCGGATGCGCAGCTCGCGCATGCTGCCCCCGGCGCAGCCGGGCCGGATCCGGTACGTGACAATGCGAAGAAGCCCGCCGCAGTGCAGCACGGACGCAGCCACCACGGCCTGGCCAGCGGCTGATGCGAATCCGGCGAGGGCTGATGCGAATCCGGCGGCTGACGCGAAGCCGGCCGCTGACGCGAAGGAGGATGCGGAGTGTTAGGGGACTTGGCAGTACTCACTCCTCCCCTAGTCGTCTGCGCGGCTTTGCTGATCGCGATCGGCGCGTTCCTCAAGCATGAGATGGGCGCACGCAGACCGGATGATGATGACGGGCCGTCGGCCGATATTTCAGTCAACGACCAGATTCCGGATGCTGGAAACAGTGCGGCTGCGCCCCCCGATGCTGCGACCAGCAATGACCCGCCGGCGGAAACTGGGCATGCCGGTTGCCGGCCTCGTCAGTAGCTTGATCCGGCCCTACACGCGACGCGCTGCGAGCATTGTAGGGACGGATCTGATGCTGATTACGGAGAGTTACTACAGCCTTCCAGAATGCCGTCATTTTCTACTTGCGC
This sequence comes from uncultured Actinomycetes bacterium, assembly GCA_963707065.1. Classification (GTDB taxonomy): domain Bacteria; phylum Actinomycetota; class Actinomycetes; order Streptosporangiales; family Streptosporangiaceae; genus Palsa-506. The sequence continues at coordinate 53,001 of CAVPPJ010000003.1, read as the reverse complement.
AACTCGTGACGTGATTCTTGGTGGCATGAATTGTCAGATGCAACGGTCTTGGTATATGTTTGGCAAACCTTAAAAGGCTGCCTGCAGCGGAAGGGCTGGATCCCATGGCTCGAAAGATTACAACGACCGTCGTCTGCGACCTTCCCCACGATGGCGAGGTCGTGAGTAAGGAGACGGTTTCGTTCTCCTTTGAGGGAACTGCGTACGAGATCGACGTGTGCACTGCGCACGGCAAGGAACTGCATGACAAGTTCAGCACGTACACCGACCACGCCCGCCGTGCAGGTGCTGCCGGACGCCGGCGCAGGGCGCGTACGGGCCCCGGCCGGGAGCGCAGCGCGGAGATCCGGGCCTGGGCACGGCAGCGGGGACACAAGGTGAGCGAGCGCGGCCGCATCCCGGCGACGATCATCTCGGAGTACGAGGCCGCCCACTGAGGCAGCCGGGAGAGGGCGCGGCACTCCCGCGGCCCCCGGCCCGGCCCTCTGATCGCTTACAGCGCAGCTTTTCCAGCCAGCGGCGTACCGCCTGAGTCCGTGCGGTGCGCCGCTGGCTGATCTCGCCGGGCGTTCGCTCCCGGCGTACCCGGGAACATGTCCCCGGTTGGCGCAGGTTGAATGGGATGAACGCCCTGCGCTCGGGGAACGTTTTACATGTGCGACATACCGCATGGGTAACGTGGCACGGGTAACGTCGTCCGGCGCGCGGGCTAGCATGCGGAAGGGACGGGGCGAGACAAGGTGCCTCCCCGACCGCTCTGTGAGGGAGCGACGAGATGTTCGAGAGGTTTACCGACCGGGCGCGGCGGGTTGTGGTCCTGGCTCAGGAAGAGGCCAGGATGCTCAACCACAACTACATCGGCACTGAGCACATCCTGCTCGGCCTCATCCATGAGGGTGAGGGCGTCGCCGCCAAGGCACTTGAGTCGCTCGGGATCAGCCTGGAGGCTGTGCGGCAGCAGGTGGAGGAGATTATCGGGCAGGGCCAGCAGGCGCCGTCCGGGCATATCCCGTTTACGCCGCGGGCCAAGAAGGTGCTGGAGCTGTCGCTGCGCGAGGCGCTGCAGCTCGGTCATAACTACATCGGCACCGAGCACATCCTGCTGGGGCTGATCCGGGAGGGCGAGGGCGTCGCCGCCCAGGTGCTGGTGAAGCTGGGCGCCGACCTGAACCGGGTCCGCCAGCAGGTCATCCAGCTGCTGCACGGATACCAGGGCAAGGAGCCGGCCGCCGCGGGCGCGCAGTCGGAGACGGCGCCGTCCACTTCGCTGGTGCTCGACCAGTTCGGCCGGAACCTGACCGCGGGCGCGCGCGAGGGCAAGCTCGACCCCGTCATCGGCCGGGAGAAGGAAATCGAGCGCGTCATGCAGGTGCTGTCCCGGCGCACCAAGAACAACCCGGTGCTGGTCGGCGAGCCCGGCGTCGGGAAGACCGCCGTGGTCGAAGGGCTGGCCCAGAAGATCGTCAAGGGCGAGGTGCCGGAGACGCTGAAGGACAAGCAGCTCTACACCCTGGATCTCGGCGCGCTGGTCGCGGGCTCCAGGTACCGCGGTGACTTCGAGGAACGGCTCAAGAAGGTCCTCAAGGAGATCAGGACGCGCGGCGACATCATCTTGTTCATTGACGAGCTGCACACGCTGGTGGGCGCGGGCGCCGCGGAGGGCGCGATTGACGCCGCGTCGATCCTCAAGCCGATGCTGGCGCGCGGCGAGCTGCAGACGATCGGCGCGACCACGCTGGATGAGTACCGCAAGCACCTGGAGAAGGACGCGGCGCTTGAGCGCAGGTTCCAGCCCATCCAGGTGGCCGAGCCGACCATCTCGCACACGATCGAGATCCTCAAGGGCCTGCGTGACCGCTACGAGACGCACCATCGCGTGACGATCACCGATGACGCGCTCGTTGCCGCGGCTCAGCTGGCCGACCGCTACATCAGCGACCGGTTCCTGCCGGACAAGGCGATCGACCTGATCGACGAGGCCGGGTCCAGGATGCGGATCCGGCGCATGACCGCGCCGCCGGACCTGCGCGAGTACGACGAGAAGATCGCCGATGTGCGCAGGGAGAAGGAGTCGGCCATCGACTCCCAGGACTTCGAGAAGGCCGCCGCGCTGCGCGACAACGAGAAGCAGCTGATCGCGAAGAAGGACGCGCGCGAGAAGGAATGGAAGGCCGGGGACATGGACACCCCGGCTGAGGTGAACGAGGAGCTGATCGCCGAGGTCCTCGCCACCGCCACCGGCATCCCGGTGTTCAAGCTCACCGAGGAGGAGTCGCAGCGGCTGCTGCGGATGGAAGACGAGCTGCACCGGAGAGTCATCGGGCAGGACGTCGCCATCAAGTCGCTGTCCCAGGCCATCAGGCGCACGCGCGCCGGGCTGAAGGACCCGAAGCGCCCCGGGGGCTCGTTCATCTTCGCCGGGCCGTCCGGGGTAGGTAAGACGGAACTGTCCAAGACACTCGCCGAGTTCCTGTTCGGCGATGAGGACTCGCTGATCCAGCTCGACATGAGCGAGTACATGGAGAAGCACACGGTGTCCCGGCTGTTCGGCTCCCCGCCCGGGTACGTCGGGTACGAGGAAGGCGGGCAGCTGACCGAGAAGGTCCGCCGTAAGCCGTTCTCGGTGGTGCTGTTCGACGAGATCGAGAAGGCCCATCAGGACATCTTCAACTCGCTGCTGCAGATTCTTGAGGACGGGCGCCTCACTGACGCCCAGGGCCGGGTGGTCGACTTCAAGAACACCGTGATCATCATGACCACTAACCTCGGCACGAGGGACATCTCCAAGGGCGTCTCGGTTGGCTTCGGCCCGGCCAATGAGTCCAAGGGCTCGTACGACCGGATGAAGTCGAAGGTGCAGGAGGAACTGAAGCAGCACTTCAAGCCCGAGTTCCTGAACCGGGTGGATGACACGATCGTCTTCCACCAGCTCACCCAGGAGGAGATCGTCACCATCGTGGACCTGATGATCGCCAAGGTCGACGAGCGGCTGAAGGACCGCGACATGGGCCTGGAGCTGCGGCCGGCCGCTAAGACGCTGCTGTCGGAGCGTGGCTATGATCCGGTGCTCGGCGCGCGGCCACTTCGCCGCACGATCCAGCGGGAGATCGAGGACAGCCTGTCGGAGAAGATCCTCTTCGGCGAGCTGAAGGCCGGCCAGATCGTGATGGTTGACGTCGAGGGCACCGGGCCGGAGGCCCAGTTCACCTTCAAGGGCGTGGCCAAGCCCGATTCCGTGCCGGACGCGCCACCGGTGGTGATCGAGAGCAAGGCCGCCGCGAGCGGGGCCGACGGGCTGCGGAGCGGCGAGTAGCGCTGATCTCCTGCCTGCTCGAACTGGCAGCTGGCCGGCATCCCCGCGGGGGTGCGCCGGCCAGCTGCGTTAGCCGGCCAGCTGCGTTCGCCGGCCAGCTGCGTTAGCCGGCCAGCTGCGTTAGCCGGCCAGCTGCGTTAGCCGGGCAGCGCGAACCGGCCGTCCGGTAGCGGTTCCGCGAGGCCGTCGGCAACCAGCCCGTCGAGGGCCCGGGCTCGCTGCCGGTGGTCCGGCCAGGCCGCCTCGAGCTGGATTGCCCGCACGGGGCCGCCAGGGCGCCGGAGCACGGCCAGCAGCGCACCCCGGCACTGGCGGTCACTGCCCTCATAACGGGGTGCCGCCGGGCTTCGAGTGCCAGCCGGGCTCCCGGCCAGCCGCCAGGCGCAGGCCGGCGCTACCGGGCAGCCGGAGCAGCGCGGCCGGGCTGCCGTGCACACCAGCGCGCCGAGTTCCATCACCGCGACCGACCACCTGGCTGCTTCCCGGCGCTCGGCCGGCAGCAGCGATTCGGCCAGCCTGGCCTCGGCAGCGGAGCTGCTGCGGGGCGGGAACTGCGCGCCCCGCACCAGCCTGGCCAGAACCCGGCGCACGTTCGTGTCGAGTACGGCGTGCCGCTGCCCGAAGGCGAAGCTGGCGACCGCGGCCGCGGTGTAGGAGCCGACGCCCGGGAGCCCGGTCAGGGCATCCAGGGATGCCGGGACCTGGCCCTCGTGCTGCTCGGTGATGATCCGGGCGGCCGCGTGCAGCCGGAGCGCCCGGCGGGGATAGCCCAGCCTGCCCCATTGCCGCACCGCCTCGCCGGGAGCGCAGCCGGCCAGCGACCGGGGGGTCGGCCAGCGGGCCAGCCAGGCCCCGTAAGCGGGCAGCACGCGCGCAACCGGCGTCTGCTGCAGCATGACCTCGCTGACCAGCACGGCCCAGGGCGATGCGCCGGGCTGCCGCCAGGGAAGCTCTCGTGCGTGCGAGGCATACCAGCTCAGCACCGGCGCCAGGTACCCGTTCGTCATGACGGCCCGATCCTTACACACCCGCCGCCGTGGCGGCAGCCCGGCCGGGACGCCGCGCTCAGCGGCAGCAGGCCGCCAGCCCGGGATGGGCACCGGGACGCGGCGCGCGTTACACGTACCGCTCAAGGATGGACGACTCAGCCAGCCGGGAGAGCCCCTCGCGGATGCTCCGCGCGTGCGACCCGCCGATGCCGTTCACCTGCTGCAGATCCTCGACGCTGGCGGCCAGCAGTTTCTGCAGCCCGCCGAAGTACTCGATGAGGCGCTCCACCGCGGGCCGTGGCAGCCGCGGGACCTTGGCGAGCAGCCGGTACCCGTGCGGGCTCACCGGCTGGTCGAGTTCCTCGGGCTGGCCGAAGCCGAGCGTGCCGGCCACCTTCGCGACGTCGAGCAGGTCGTCAGGGTACAGCGCGCGCAGGCCCGTCAGCACGGCGTCCATCGCGATGTGCCTGCCGCCGGCGGCGGCAGGCACGTAGTCAAGGACCAGCAGCTCGCGCTCGGCGTCCGTGCCGGCCACCAGCTCGTCGAGCTGCAGGGCGAGCAGCCTGCCGCCGGTGCCCAGCTCCACCATGTAGCCCTCGATCTCGCCGGCGATGCGCCGGACCATCTCCAGCCGCTGCGCGACCGCGGTGACGTCGCGGACGGTGGCGAGATCCTCGATCTCGAGGGCGGAGAGCGCGCCGGACACCTCGTCGAGCCGGACCCGGTATCTTTCCAGCGTCCCCAGGGCCTGGTTGGCGTGCGAGAGGATCGCGACGGAGTCCTCCAGCACGTGCCTGGTGCCGTCGATGTAGAGGCCGATGGTCCGCATCGACTTGCTCACGGCAACCACCGGGTAGCCGGTCTGCCTGGCGACCCGCTCCGCGGTGCGGTGCCTGGTGCCTGACTCATCCGTCGGCAGCGCGGGATCAGGCATCAGGTGGACCGCGGCCCGGACGATGTTGCTGGCCGCGCAGTCGAGCACGATCGCGCCGTCCATCTTGGCGAGCTCGCGCAGGCGGGTGGCGGAGAACGGGACCGTCAGCTCGAATCCGCCCGAGCAGAGGCCACGGACGACCTGGTCGTAGCCGAGTACGATCAGCGCGCCCGTGTTGCCCCGCAGGATCCGCTCCAGGCCCTCCCGCAGGGCTGTTCCTGGCGCAAGTGCCATCAGGGCGGCGCGGCGGCGCTCGTCCCGGCCCTTGCTCGCTGCAGGCACGAAAAACCCCCAGAAAAGGGACTACTGACTACCGTCAGTCTATCGGCGACTGGCGGGGAGTGCCCGGTGCTTGGCCTGGCTGCGGGTTACCGCCGGGCCGGTTACCGCCAGCCCGGCTGGCCGCCGGCCGGCCCGGCTCGCGGAGGATTACTCGCGGAGGACTATCGGCCGAGCGCGGCGGCGATCGCCTCGCGGATATCCCCGGCCTCCCTGACGTTGGCCAGCAGGCCGCTGGCTGGCCGTCCCGGCCCGTCAGCGTCCGCCGTCCCGGGCAGCCCGCCCGATCCTGGCGGCACGATCGCGCTGCGGAATCCCATCCGCTCGGCCTCGGCGAGCCGCCGCTGCATGCCGGGGACCCGGCGGATCTCCCCGGCCAGCCCCACCTCGCCGATGGCTACCAGGTGAGGCGGCACGCTCAGATCGGAGGTTGCGCTGGCCACCGCCAGCGCGACGGCCAGGTCCACGGACGGCTCGGTGAGCCGGACCCCGCCGACGGTCGCCGCGTAGACGTCCTGCTTGCCGATGGTCACCCCCGCCCGCCGTTGCAGGACGGCGAGGACCATGCCCACTCGCGAGGCATCCAGGCCGGACGTCACCCTGCGGGCCATGTCCATGGTCGAGGCGCAGACCAGGGTCTGTACCTCGGCGACAAGCGGCCGGCTGCCGTCCAGGGTCACGGTCACGCAGGTGCCGGGCACCGGCTCGCGCAGCTGGGACAGGAACAGCCCGCTCGGATCCGGCAGGCCGGCCAGGCCGTACTCGCCCAGCTCGAAGCAGCCGATCTCGTCGGTGGGGCCGTACCTGTTCTTCAGCGCGCGCACCGTCCGCAGCTGCGAATGCCGGTCGCCTTCGAAATGCAGCACCACGTCGACCAGGTGCTCGAGCGCGCGCGGCCCGGCGATCGACCCGTCCTTGGTGACATGCCCGACGAGCACGGTGGTCAGCGTCTGCTGCTTCGCCACCGCCATCAGGGCCGCGGTGACCGCACGGATCTGGGTGACCCCGCCGGGCGCGCCATCGACGTCGGCGGCGTTGATGGTCTGCACCGAGTCGACGATCAGCAGGCCCGGGCGGACCGCGTCGACGTGCCCGAGCACGGCGGCAAGGTCTGTCTCGGCGGCGAGGAAAAGCTGGTCGCTGACTGCGCCGACCCGGTCAGCGCGCAGCCGCACCTGCGCGGCTGACTCCTCGCCGGTGACATACAGCACCGGGCCGGCCCCGGCGGCGAGCGCACCCGCCTCGAGCAGCAAGGTGGACTTGCCGACGCCCGGCTCGCCCGCGAGCAGGACCACCGCGCCGGGGACCAGCCCGCCGCCCAGCACCCGGTCCAGCTCGTCCATGCCGGTGGGACGGGCGCCCGCGGTGCTCACGTCCACCTCGGTGATCGGGACGGCAGCGGCGAGCCCGGCCGGTGGCGGCTGCCCCGCCCGGGCCGCGGAACGCAGGCCTGGCCGCGCCATCGCCGGGACGCGGATTTCGGTGACCGTGCCCCAGCCGTGGCACTCGCCGCACCGGCCCGCCCACTTCGTGCTCCGCCAGCCGCATTCCGAGCATTGATAGAGCACGCCAGTAGCCGACTTCGCCATGGCTGGCACATTAGCTGCCGCCGCCGACAGTCCGGGCTCCCTGCGGGCGGCCGGGCCGGCCGGGTCGGCATAAGCTGGCGGCAAGCGGATGTCAGGCCGGACAAGCTCGGCGAGGACACAGGCCGGGAGAGCCCGGCGAGCAGGGGAGACGCCTTGGGCCGCATTGCACCGGCTTCCGGCGCGCTGGTGGCACTATCCAGCAGCTCGGTCTTCCCGGAGCGGATGCCGGACGCCTTCGAGACGGCGGCCAAGCTTGGCTACGACGGCGTCGAGGTGATGGTCACCACCGACCTGATCAGCCAGGACGTCGATGTCCTGCGCAGGCTCGTCGACTATCACGGCATTCCCGTGCTGGCCGTGCACGCGCCCTGCCTGCTGATCACCCAGCGGGTCTGGGGCCGGGAGCCGTGGGGCAAGCTCGACCGGGCCAGGCAGGCAGCGGAGCAGCTCGGCGCACGGGTCGTCGTGCTGCATCCGCCGTTCCGCTGGCAGCGGGAGTACGCCCGCGAGTTCGAGGCCAGGCTGGCCAGCATGGGTGAGGAAACCGACGTGCTGTTCGCGGTGGAGAACCTGTACCCGCTCCGGGCGCGCGGTGCCGAGGTGGCGGCCTACGCCCCGCACTGGAACCCGGTCGAACTCGACTGCCGCCATGTGACGCTGGACCTGTCACACACCGCGGTGTCCGGCTCTGACGCGCTGGCGATGGCCGCCGAGCTGGGTCCCAGGCTGGCGCACGTGCACATGGCGGACGGCACCAAGCCCGGCCTGCCCGATGAGCACCTTGTCCCTGGCCGGGGCTTCCAGCCATGCGCAGAATTGCTGCAGCGGCTCAGGTCCGGCGGCTACGCCGGGGTGGTCGTGCTGGAGGTAAATACCCGCCGCGCGGCGACCAGCGAGGTACGCCGGGCGGACCTGGCCGAGTCGCTGGCCTTCACCCGGCATCATCTCGGCCAGGACAGCCGCCTGATCCGGGCTACGCCTCGAGGATGAGGGTCACCGGACCGTCATTGACGAGCGAGACCTGCATGTCCGCGCCGAACACGCCGGTCTGCACCTCGGCGCCGAGGTCGCGCAGCGCGGCGGCGAACGCGGCCACCAGCGGCTCAGCCACGGCCCGCGGCGCCGCCGCCTGCCAGGTCGGCCGCCGCCCCTTGGCGGTCTCCGCGTACAGGGTGAACTGGCTGATGACCAGCAGTGGCGCGGACGTGTCGGCACACGATCGCTGGCCGGCCAGGATCCGCAGGTGGTAGATCTTCCGGGCGAGCGACGCGGCGAGTTCCGGCGTGTCCGGATGGGTCACGCCGACCAGCACGACCAGGCCGGGACGGGGCAGGAACCCGACCGTCACCCCGGCCACGTCGACGCTCGCCGAACTCGCCCGCTGGACTACAGCTCTCACGACAAGGCATTCTTCCGCTCATGACAGCAGATAACACAGCCCGACCCGCCGCCCGGCAGTCCTCGTCTCCCGGCCAGGACGCCACCCTCATCACCGTGGCCCCGACCGGTGCCGAATCGGACAAGGCCGCGGTCCCCGCGCTGCCGGTAACCCTCGATGAGCTGGTCGCCACCGCGAAGGCATGCCAGGCCGCGGGCGCCGCCGTCATCCACGTGCACATCAGGGACGACCGCGCCCGGCCCACGCTTGACCTAGGCAGGCTGACCGAGACGGTCCGGGCCCTGCGGGCCGGCACCGACCTGATCGTCCAGCTATCCACCGGCGGAGCCGTCACCGATGCGTTCACCCAGCGGCTTGCCGTCCTCGACGCGGGCCCGGACGCGTGCTCGCTGACCTGCGGCACCGTGAACTTCGGCGGGGAGGTGTTCGCCAACCCGTGGCCGTTCATCCGTGAGCTCTATGCCCGGACCCAGGAACTCGGCGTGGTGCCCGAGTTCGAGCTGTTCGACATGGGTCATGCGGCCACGCTGCACCGGCTGCTCGATGACCTGGGCGCACCGCACGGCGGGCACGTGCACTGTGACCTGGTGATGGGGGTGCCCGGCGGCATGCCGGGCACCGCCGCGCAGCTTGTCCAGGCGGTCGCCGCGCTGCCCTCCGGCGCGACCTGGTCGGCGACCGGCGTGGGCCGTACCTCGGTGCCGGTGATCTTCGCTGCGCTCGCGGCGGGCGGTCACCTGCGGGTCGGCATGGAGGATACGACCTCCTTCGCCCGGGGCCGCCCGGTGACGGGCAACGCCGAGCTGGTCGAGCGCGCGGCCGCGCTCGCCGGGCTGGCGCAGCGGCCAGCCATGACCCCCGGTCAGGCCCGCGCCATGCTGGGCGTCAGCGACCGCCGCGAAGCCGCGGCGACGGCCTGACGCCGGCCGCGTCCTTGCCGTTCGCGGCCGGGCCGGCCCGGCCGCCGTTCGCGGCGCGGCCCGGCCGCGCGCCGGGGCGGCCGGGCGAAGCACGCGCCAGCTTGCCAGCGCATCCAGTGGTGGCGAGACTGAGCACATGAGCCCGGTGAACGTCAGCTCGATCGGAACCTTCATCCGCGCCCAGCGCGAGCAGGCCAGGATCTCGATGCGCCAGCTCTCCCAGGCCGCGGGCGTGTCGAATCCCTATCTGAGCCAGATCGAGCGCGGCCTGCGGAAGCCCAGCGCGGACATCCTGCAGCAGATCGCGAAGGGACTGCGGATCTCCGCCGAGGCGCTGTACGCCCAGGCCGGGATCCTGGAGGACCGGCCGGAGGGCGCTGGCATCCGGGACGCCGTGCTGGCCGATCCTGAGCTGACCGAGCGGCAGAAGCAGATCCTGATCGAGCTCTATGAGTCATTCCGCAACGAGGCGGCGCCCGCGGAAATGCCCCCCGGCGGGGCGGCGGCGCCGGCTGCGGCGGCAGAGACGCCCGCCACCGGGGACGGGGAGCCCGGTCGTGGTCCCGAGCCCGGCCGGCAACCGATAACCTGGCATCGTGCTTTTCAGTAATCCGGGCGCGTATTCGGCTCTCAGCTGGCTCTTCGAGACGCTGGCGGTCGCGGCGTTCGTCGTCGAGGTATGGGCATTCATCGACGCGACCCGCCGTCCCGCCCCCGCCTTCGTCGCGGCGGGCAAGCAGACCAAGCCGCTGTGGCTGATCATCCTGGGCGTGGCCACCGCGATCGGCCTGGGCACCGCGGCCAGCGGCAGCTTCGCGGTGATCGGCATTCTGTCCGTGGCGGCCTTCGTGGCCGCGGCGGTGTATCACACCGACGTCAAGCCCAAGGTCAGTGGCACCGGCGGCGGGTCTACCCGGCAAGGCCCGTACGGTCCCTGGTAAGGCCAGCAGTACCAGGCAGCCCGCGGCCGGCCAGCGGCGGCCGGGGACCGGCAGGCGGGGCCGGCCCTTTCCACTAGGCTCGGCCAAATGAGCGAGACCCAGTGGCGAACGCACCGGCTTGAGCTGGATGATCAGTCCCTGCGGGAATGGCAGGCCGTCGTCCTGGCGGCGACGCCGGACGGGATCGTCCTCGACCGGTCGGCCTTCTACCCTGGCGGCGGCGGGCAGCCGCCCGACCACGGGGTGCTGCTCTGGGGCGGCGTGCAGACCCGGATCACCGGCGCGCGCAAAGGCGACGATCTCTACCTGATCCCGGCCGGGGAAGACCCGCTGCCGCCGCCGGGCACCAGCGTGCACGGCGCCGTGGAAGACGGCCGGCGTACCGCCCTGATGCGCACGCACTCGGGGCTGCACGTGCTCTGCGGTGTCGTGTTCAGGGACTTCGGCTCGCTGGTCACGGGCGGGAACATGGAACCATACGCGGCCAGGATGGACTTTGACCTGCCCGAGGTTCCGCCCGGATTCAAGGAGACCGTCGAGTCCGCCTGCAACAAGGAGATCGCCGCCGGGCGCCGGATCGACGCCCGGGTGCTGCCGCGGGCGGAGGCGTTCGCCCTCCCCGACATCATCCGCACCGCGACAAACCTCGTGCCGCCGGACGTGTCGCAGGTCCGCATCATCGACATCGTGGGGCTGGACCAGCAGGCCGACGGCGGCACTCACGTGGCCAGCACCAGCCAGATCGGCCGGATCGAGGTCGTCAAGGTCGAGAACAAGGGCAAGGGCTTCCGCCGCCTGCGGATCCGGATCTGCGACTAGCGCCGGGCGCGCCCGGCCAGGTATCGCCGGCCGGCACCGGTTGCTCGTTCAGAACGGTATGAACAGGACGGCGACGGGGACCGCTACCAGCAGGACCGCCGCACCGCAGACCAGGGCGACGGCCGGCGCCGGCAGCCCGGGCACCGGCCGGAGCAGCCGGGCAACGCGAACGGCCACCTCGCCGTCGCCGCCGGAAGCGCCGGGCGCGGCGGCGAGCGCGCCGGACGGCACCCGCGAGCCCGCCGCGCCCACCCGCAGCAGCGCCGTCGCCAGCTCCCTGGCCGGCCGGTGCCGGAGCGCGTGATCGTCGGCCAGCATCTCGACCAGCAGCGCGACGGCGCCCTCGGCCCGGCGGGCAACCGCGGACCAGCGGAACACCCGCAGCAGGGCAGTGAACGGCAGCAGCACGAGATCGTGCCGTTCTCGCAGGTGCGCACGCTCGTGAGCGAGCACGGCGGCCAGCTCGGCCTGGTCGAGCAGCTCAAGGGTGCCTGCGCTGATCACGATCCGCGATCGCAGGCCGGGCACGCAGTAGGCGGCAGCGGCCGGATGATCCAGCACCAGCGCGCCCGGCACCTTGGGATCCCCGTGGGCGAGCAGGCTGAGCAGCTCCCGCTGCCGCCGCCGGGCCCGCAGCACCGCGGCGGAGGCCGCCACCAGCACCCAGCAGAGCAGCATCAGCAGCACCAGCCCGGCGGCCACGGATACCAGCCGGAGGTCCGCGAGCGGGCCGGGGGCCGGCGGCCGGAACGCGCCGCCGCGGATGACCCGCGACGCGACCGCCAGTGCCGCGCCGGCAACTCCGCCGGGCAGCGCGCCGGCCTGTCCCGGGTCCGCGCCGAGCCCGGCGAGCGCGCCCACCGCCGCCAGCCCCCAGCCCAGCCCGAGCGCCTGCCAGAGCAGGATCGCGGCCGCCGGTGCCCGGCCCGGCCAGCGGGCCGAGGCCAGCGCGGACGCGGCCGGGATGCTACCCGCCGCGACCGCGGCGAGGATGGGAACTGCGGGGAACACGAGCGGTCAGCCCGCCGGCGCGTCTTCGTGCGGCCCGGGCGCGAGCAGCGGCTCACGCGCCTCACGCGGCTCACGCGCTTCGAGCGCCTCGAGCGCGCGGCGCAGTGCCCTGGCTTCCGCGCCGGACACGCTGCGGACGAAACGGGCCAGCGCCGCCTGCCGGTCGCCGGTCTGGTCAAGCGCGTTCAGCATCAGCTCGGTGACGTAGGCTTCCCTGCTCTCGGCCGCGCGGTAACGCCACGCCCGGCCATCTCGCTCGCGCCGCGCGAAGCCCTTCTTGGCCAGCCGGTCGAGAACCGTCATCACCGTCGTATGCGCGAGGTCCCGCTCGGTCAGCTGCCCGCTGACCTGGCGGACCGTCAGTGGCTCGGGGGTCTCCCAGAGCACATCCATAATGGCGCGTTCGAGCTCACCAAGCCGGTTCACGACGCCACCTTACCCGCGCGTCACCGCCGCGAGTAGGGCCGCCTGCCGCAGCCACCGACCGGCGCGCGGCCCGCCAGATGCGACACTGGGCAGGTAGGTAACCGCGGCCTGGACCAGCAGGCAGGACAGCCCCAGGAGGACAACGGTGTCCGGAAGCTCCCCGCGTTTCCGCTCGATCCTTGACGATTTCGCGCCCTACCGGCCAGGGCGCACCCCGGCACGGGCAGACGGAAAGTCGTTCAAGCTCTCATCCAATGAGTCCCCGTTCGGGCCGCTGCCCTCGGTCGTCAAGGTCATCGCCGCGGCGGCCGGGCAGGTCAACCGGTACCCGGACAACGGTGCGGTAGCGCTGACCGAGGCGATCGCGGACCGTTTCGCGGTGCCCGCTGAGCACATCGCGGTCGGCTGCGGCTCGGTCGGGGTGACCCAGCAGCTGCTGACGGCGGCCGCCGAGCCGGGCACCGAGATCATCTACGCCTGGCGCTCGTTCGAGGCCTACCCGCTGCTCGTCGATCTTTCCGGTGCGGCCTCGGTGCGGGTGCCGCTGCGGGACCAGACCCATGACCTGGCCGCGATGGCCGACGCGATCACCGAGCGCACGAGGATGATCTTCGTCTGCAACCCGAACAACCCGACCGGCACCGTAGTGCACGGCGCCGAGCTGGCCCGGTTCATCGACCGGGTGCCCGGGCACTGCCTGGTGATACTCGACGAGGCCTACCGCGAGTACGTGCGGGACAACGACGTGCCGGACGGGATCAGCCTCTACCGCGACCGGCCCAACGTGGCCGTGCTGCGCACGTTCTCCAAGGCATACGGGCTGGCCGGCCTGCGGGTCGGCTTCCTGGTGGCGCACGAGCAGGTCGCCGCGGCGGCCCGCAAGACGATGCTGGCGTTCACCGTGAACGCCATCGCGCAGGCCGCGGCGATCGCCTCGCTGGCCGCCGAGGCCGAGCTGCTCGAGCGGGTCGACGCGGTCGTCAAGGAACGCGGCCGGGTCCGCGACGAGCTGCTCGGCCAGGGCTGGACGGTGCCGCCCACCGAGGCCAACTTCGTGTGGCTGCAGCTCGGCGATGACACCGCCGATTTCGCCGCGGCGTGCGAGCGGCACGGGATCAGCGTCCGGCCGTTCGGCGCGGAGGGAGCGCGGATCTCCATCGGGGATCAGGATGCGAATGACGAGCTGCTCGCGGTGGCAGCCGCGTACCCGCGGCGGCACTGACAACCGACAGATTTTGAAACTCCCGCGCGGCCGGCCGCCGGGCTCCCCGGCGGCCCGCCCGGCGTGATCATTCTCACCGTCCCGGCGGCTGATCGGAGCGCGGGATCTCGCTTAGGCTGGTGCTGGCGGCGCGGCGGAGGTCATGCTCGATGAAGGTCTACGTGATCCACGAGAACCCTGACTGGTATGCGCCGCTCGGCGCGGCGTTCGACGCCGCTGACGTGCCGCACGAGCAGTGGCTGGCCGGCGACGGCGCGCTCGATCTCGGCTCGGTGCCGCCGGACGGGGTGTTCTGGTCCCGGATGAGCGCATCCGCGCACACCAGGGGTCACCCGCACGCGAAGGATTTCACCCGCGGCATGCTCTGCTGGCTGGAGTCCCGTGGCCGGCGGGTGGTCAACGGCCGGCGGGTACTCGAGCTGGAGATGAGCAAGATGGACCAGCTGACCGCGCTGCGCGCGGCCGGCTTCGACGTGCCGCGCACGGTCGCCGTGGCCGGCCACGGCGGGCTTTCCGCGGCGGCCAGGAAGCTGCCCGTCCCGTTCATCAGCAAGCACAACCAGGGCGGGAAGGGCCTGGGCGTCCGGCTGTTCGCGAGCCACGACGAGTTCGACGAGTACCTGGCCTCGCCCGGCTACCTGGCGCCGGCCGACGGGATCACCCTGCTCCAGGAGTACCTGCGCGCGGCCGGGCCGTTCATCACCCGGGTGGAGGTGGTGGGCGGCGAGTTCATCTACGCGATCACGGCTGATACCGCGCGCGGCGGGTTCGAGCTGTGCCCGGCCGACGCCTGCGCCGTCGGCCAGCCGCCCGGCCCTGACCTGTTCGCGCTCCGGCCGGGCTTCGATCACCCGATCACTGGCCGCTACCTCGATTTCGCCCGCGGCCACGGAATCGAGATTGCCGGGTTCGAGTTCATCGAGACCGAAGACGGTCGTATGGTCACCTACGACGTGAACACCACTACCAACTACAACGCCGGCATCGAGGCCGCTGCGCCCCGGCCGGCCCTGCCGGCGGTCGCCGGGTTCCTCGGCGGCCTGCTGGCCGCCCAGCCTGGGAGTGCGGTGCCCGCTGGCCGCAGGTCAGCGCTCGCTGGCTGGTAGTCAGGGCTGGTAGTCAGGGCTGCTGGCAGCCAGTCAGGGAACGAACGAGCCTGGGTCGCGAGATCCCGGGAGAGGAGCCGGCTGATGCGGTTCGGATACTGGATGCCGATTTTCGGCGGCTGGCTGCGGAATGTCCCGGACGAGGGCATGCCGGTCGCCTGGCCGTACATCAGGGACCTGGCCGTCGAGAGCGAGCAGCACGGCTTCGAGCTGAGCCTGATCGCCGAGCTGAACCTGAATGACATCAAGGGCCACCGCGCGCCGTCGCTGGACTGCTGGACTCTCGCGCCCGCGATCGCCGCCGTGACCCGGCGGCTCGAGCTGATGCTCGCCGTCCGGCCCAACTACCATTCGCCGTCGCTGACCGCCAAGTCGCTGTCCACCCTGGACACGATCGCGCCCGGCCGGGTATCGCTCAACGTGGTCTCGTCCTGGTGGAAGGACGAGGCCGCCCAGTACGGTGCCCCGTTCGACGTGCACGACGCGCGCTACACGCGGACGCAGGAATGGCTGGATGTCGTCGGCCGGCTGCTGCGCGAGGACACCGTCACCCACCAGGGGCCGCTGTACCAGCTCGATGGCGCGATCCTGGAGCCCAAGCCGGCCCGCCCGCCGCACGTCTACATGGGCGGCGAGTCGCCGAAGGCCAAGGAGGTCATCGTCAGCCAGGCGGACGCCTACGTGATGCACGGTGACGCCCCCGAGGTCATCGCGGCCAAGGTCGCTGACCTGAACTCCCGCCGGGAGGCCGCGGGCCGGCCGCCGATGATGTTCGGCGTCTCCGGGTACGTCATCTGCCGCGACACCGAGGCGGCAGCACGCGCCGAGCTTGACCGCATCCTCGATGTCCGGTCGTCCCCGGCGGCGTACGCGTCCTACCAGGACTTCGTCGAGGGCTCGCAGCTGGAGTCGCGGGTCTCGGTGGAGGAGTACAGCGTCTCCAACCGCGGGCTGCGCAGCGGGCTGGTCGGCACGCCGGATCAGATCATCGCGCGGCTCCGGGCCTACGAGGAGGCCGGGGTGGGCCTGATGCTGCTGCAGTTCTCGCCGCAGCGCGAGGAGATGGCCAGGTTCGGCAAGTCAGTAATCAGCCGCTACCCCGGCTAGCCCCGGCGGGCGGAGCTGCTAGGCCGGCGCGGCGGCGAGGGCCTTGTCGTCGTCGGCGAAGTCGGCGCTGGCGTCGTCCGGCGGGTTGGCCAGGTGCCAGCGGACCGACGCGGCCAGGCCGTGCTGCGCCGGCGCCGGCTGCCAGTCCAGCAGCCGCCTGGCCTTGCCGCTGTCGACCAGCAGGTGCTGCAGGTGACCGGCGGTCGGCCACATGTCCGCGGGAAGCACGTCGCCGGGAACGGCGACCAGCTCGGCGTCATGACCGGCGGCCGCCAGGATCTGCCGGGCCCAGCCGAGCATGCCGCGGGACCCGGGCTCGCCGATGTTGAACACCTGGCCGGCCGCGGCCGCGCTGCCGATGGCGGCGAGCACGGCACCGGCCACGTCGCCGACGTAACAGCGCGTCCACAGCCAGCTACCCGGCCCGACCGGGATCCTCGGCCGGCCCGCCCGCACCCGGCGCAGGATGAACTCCTCGCGGCGCTGCCCGTCGTGCTCGCCGTAGATCATCGCGAGCCGCAGCACCGCGCCGCCCCGGGCCAGGTATTCCGGCTCCACGTCCAGCTTCTCGTAGTCATCCTGGCCGGGCAGCTTGCCCCGGTACGGGTACTTCTCCGGCCGCACGGCGGATTCCTCGGTGATCGGCAGCGGCTCGCCCTCCTGGCCGGCGTTCAGCAAGGCGAAGGCGCGGTAGACGTCCATGCTGGACAGCACCACCAGCCGGGCATCCGGCAGGTACGGCAGCACCGCCGCGGCATCGGCGGCCGTCCCGGCGCAGGTGTCGATGACCGCGTCCGGACGCAGCGCCCGCACCTGCCCGGACAGGCCCGCGAAGTCCTTGCGGTCGGCGTGCAGATGACGGCAGCCCACCCAGTCCGGCGGCTCGCTCGCGCCCCGGTGCACAACCGTCACATCGTCGCCGCGGGCAACCAGGTCCTCGGTGATGCGCCGCCCGATGAACTGGGTACCGCCCAGGATGACGACTCGCATATCCGGTCCCACTTACCGCCGCCCGGACGGCTAGCTGGCGGTCTCCGCGGTAATGTCCGCGCCGAGCGTCGTCAGCCGGGCCGCGACAGACGAGTGACCGCGGTTGATCGGGTAGCCGGGCGAGACGACGGTCTCGCCCTCGGCCGCCAGCCCGGCCAGCACCAGCGCGATCCCGGTGCGCAGGTCATGCGCGACAACGTCGGTGCCCTTGAGCGCGGACGGGCCGTGTACGAGCACCACACTGCCATCCACCTCGACCTTCGCGCCCATCTTGTTCAGCTCGCCGACGAGCGCGTAGCGCCCGTCGAAGATGGTTTCCCTGATGTAACTCGTGCCGTCGGCCAGGCAGCTCAGCGCCATGATGGGGGACTGCAGGTCGGTCGCGAACCCCGGGTACGGGCAGGTGATCACGTTGATCGGGCGCAGTTCCCGGTCCCGGCGGACCTGCAGGATGGCGCCCTGGGTGGCGAACTCCACGCCCATCTGCTCCAGCTTCCAGCGGACCACGCCGAAGTGCTCGAGGGACGCCCCGACCAGGCTCAGCTCACCGCCGGTGATCGCCGCGGCCATGGCGAAGACGCAGGCGTCCAGCCGGTCCGGCATCACGGTGTGCTCCACCGCGGTCAGCTCGCTGACCCCGCGCACGGTGACGAACCCGGTGCCGCCGCCGCTGATGTGGGCGCCCATCTTGGTGAGGAACGCGATCACGTCGAGTACCTCGGGCTCGAGCGCGGTGTTGTCGATCACGGTGGTCCCGGGCGCCAGCGACGCCGCCAGGATCAGGTTCTCGGTGCCCATGTGGGACGGCGTGTCCAGGTAGAGATGGGCGCCGCGGAGCCGGTTCGCCTTGATCCGGATCTGGCTCTCGCCCTCGTCGACCGTGGCGCCTAGCCGGGCGAAGCCCCGGTAATGGAAATCGAGCTGGCGGTTGCCGAGATTGCACCCGCCGATGCCCTCAATGGTCGCCTCACCCAGCCGGTGCAGCAGCGCGGGCACGAACAGCACCGATCCGGCGAAACTGCGGGTGATCTCGGCCGGCAGCACCGAGCTGGTCAGCTCGGAAGCGTCCACCACGAGCGTCCGCTCTGCTTCGTGGAACTTGACCACCGCGCCGACGGCCTGCGCGAGTTCGACGGCCCGGCGGACATCTTCGATCGCCGGGACATTCCGCAGCACCGTGCGGCCCTTGGCGGCAAGCAGCGAGGCGGCGATCATCTTCAGGGCGGCATTCTTAGCGCCCTGCACGAAGACCGTGCCATGCAGCTGGTTGCCTCCTCGCACTCGGTAGCTGGTCTCAGGACCGGTGGTCATAGGGCTAGAGCTCCTGTAGGTCGGGGTGCGGGCGTCCGGCCTGCCCAGACGCGGACGCCTGGCCTGCGGCCATCCAGACGGCTGCTGTCCGGTGGGGGCGGACAGCCGGGTGCGTGTGCGGTCCAGTATTCCACCGCCCCCCGGTTCCCGGACCATCCCCGCATTGTTACGTACCGTATCGGTCCAAGCTCATGACGTCACGTATGCTGGCCCGGCGCCTGCTCAGGCCCATGGCCGGCCGGTCAGCCGCTCGTATGCCTCGATGTAAGTCCGGCGGGTCCGCTCGATGATCTCGCCGGGCAGCGGCGGCGGCGGTTCCGGTCCCCGGCGGTCCCAGCCCGACGCGGGTGAGGTGAGCCAGTCCCGGACGTACTGCTTGTCGAAGGACGGCTGGCTCCGGCCCGGCGCCCACCCGTCCGCTGGCCAGAACCGGGACGAGTCCGGGGTCAGCACCTCATCGGCCAGCCGCAGGTCACCGCCCGAATCGAAGCCCAGCTCGAGCTTCGTGTCGGCGACGATGATGCCCCGGCTGGCGGCGAGCTCGGCGCCCCGGCGGTAGACATCCAGGGTGATCCGCGCGAGCTCGGCCGCGACGCCGTGGCCTGCCTGCTGCGCGACAACGGCGGCCGGGATGTTCATGTCGTGCTGCCCGAGTGGCGCCTTCGTGGCCGGGGTGAAGACCGGCTCAGGCAGCCGGGAGCCGTCACTGAGCCCGGCCGGGAGTGATATTCCGCACACTTCACCGCTCCGCTGGTAGTCAGCGAGCGCCGAGCCGGTCAGGTAGCCCCGGGCGACGCACTCCACCGGCACCATGGACAGCCGCTGGCACGCCATCGCGCGGCCGGCGAACTCCGCCGGGATCGGCGCCTGCACCAGGTGGTTCGGCACCACATCGGCAAGCTGCTCGAACCACCACAGGGACAGCTGGGTCAAGATCTTGCCCTTGTCCGGGATCGGCGTCTCCAGCACGTAATCGAAGGCGGAGATGCGGTCAGTGGCGACGATCAGCAGCACTCCGTCGCCGGTTTCGTACAGCTCCCTGACCTTCCCGGAGTAAAGATGCCTCACGTCAGCTGCGCCAGCCGCTCGAACACCGGCCCGAGCCGGGCGACGTACCGCTCCGGGCGGCAGGCCTCGTCCAGCCTGGCCTCGTCCAGCGGCTGGCTGCGCCGGGCGGCATGCTCGCGCAGGACGTCCCGGAACTGGGTCCCGTGCTGCCAGCAGTCCATCGCGGCCGCCTGGACCAGCGCGTAGGCATCCTCGCGGGACATGCCGTCGGCGACGAGTTCGAGCAGCACGGCCGAGGTGTAGATCAGGCCGCGGGTCAGCTCGAGGTTGGCCCGCATCCGCGCCGTATCGACCACCAGCCCGGCCACCAGCGCAGTGGTCTGGGCCAGCAGGTAATCCGTCGCGATGGCGGCATCAGGGAGTGCCACCCGCTCGGTGGAGGAGTGCGAGATATCCCGCTCATGCCAGAGCGGCATCCCCTCCAGCACCGGCGTGACCTGCGCGCGCACTATCCGGGCCAGGCCGCAGATCCGCTCCGCGATGACCGGGTTCCTCTTGTGCGGCATCGCGGACGAGCCCTTCTGGCCTTTCCCGAACGGCTCGGCAAGCTCGGCAACCTCGGTGCGCTGGCCATGCCGTACCTCCAGCGCGATCGCCTCGCATGCCGTCGCGGTGAGCGCGAGGACGCTGACCCACTCGGCAATCCCGTCCCGGAAGACCACCTGGGTCGCCACCTCAGCCGGCCGGAGGCCGAGCTCGGCCATCACCCGCGTCTCGATCGCGGGGTCGATGTTGGAGTAAGTGCCGACCGGCCCGGACAGCTTGCCCACGGCGATCGCCGCGCGGGCCCGGAGCAGCCGGTCACGGCAGCGCGCCATGGCGAAGGCGAAATCGGCCACCCGGTGACCCCAGACGTCAGGTTCGGCGTGGATGCCGTGCGTCCGCCCGGCCCGCAGCGTGCCCCGGTGCGCGAGGGCGTGCTCGCGCAGCGCGCCGACCAGGGCGGCTGACTTGGCAATCAGCAGGTCGGTCGCCTCGGTGAGCTGGAGCGCGAGAGCCGTGTCGAGCAAGTCGGACGAGGTCATGCCGAAGTGGACGTAGGCAGCGGCCTCGCGCGGCGCGGTGTTGTCGGCCCACGCGGACAGGAACGCGATCACATCATGGCCGGTGACTGCTTCCAGCGCGGCCACCGCCTCCGGCGCCGGCGCCGGCGCCGCCCGCACCGGGCCGACGCTGCTGGCCGGGACTGTGCCCGCCGCCGCGTGCGCCGCCAGGACGAGGATCTCGATCTGGCGCCACAGCTCGTACTTGTGCGCGTCAGCCCAGATGCTGCCCATCTCCGGCAGCGTGTACCTCTCGATCACCTGGTCCATCTTGCCGTAACTCGCCGCGGCGGCGTCGCGGCGCGGGCCGCCGGCCCGGCTGCGGTGACCACCGCGGGGCTCACCGCAGCGGGCGCAGCTGCAGGGTCTGATCGCGGCGCGGTCCCACGCCGACCGCGGCGACCGGAGCGCGGATCATCTCCTCCAGCGCCTCGATGTAGGCCCGGGCATTGCGCGGCAGGCGGCCCGGATCCCGCACCGCGGAGATGTCCTCCCGCCAGCCGTCCAGGTACTCATAGACGGGGACGGCGTGATGGAACTCGGTCTGCGTCATCGGGATCTCGTCGTGCCGCGTGCCGGCCACCTCGTAGGCCACGCAGACCGGGACCTTTTCCAGGCCGGACAGCACGTCGAGCTTGGTGAGGAAGTAGTCGGTGATGCCGTTAACCCGGGTGGCGTACCTGGCGACGACGGCGTCGAACCAGCCGGTGCGGCGCGCGCGGCCGGTCGTGACGCCGTACTCGCCGCCGGTGTCGCGCAGCCACTCGCCCTGGGCGTCGCGCAGCTCGGTCGGGAACGGGCCGGCGCCCACCCGCGTCGTGTAGGCCTTCACGATGCCGATCACCCTGGTGATCCTGGTCGGGCCGATGCCGGAACCGGCGCACGCGCCGCCGGCGGTGGGCGACGAAGAGGTGACGAACGGATAGGTTCCGTGATCGACATCGAGCAGGTTGGCCTGGGCGCCCTCGAGCAGTACCACCGCGTCGTTGTCGAGCGCGGAGTTCAGGATCAGGCCGGTGTCGGCCACGTACGGCCGGATCCGCTCGCCGTAGCCGAGGTACTCGGCGGCCACCGCGCTGGCGTCGATCCCGCGGCGGTTGTAGACCTTGCTGAGCACCTGGTTCTTCTCCCGGAGCACGAGCTCGAGCTTCTGGCCGAGGATGCTGGGGTCGAAGAGATCCTGCGCCCGGATCCCCATCCGCGCGGCCTTATCGGCGTAGGCGGGCCCGATGCCGCGGCCGGTGGTGCCGATCCTGGCCGTGCCGAGAAACCGCTCGGTCACCCGGTCAAGCGCCCGGTGGTGCGGCATGATCAGGTGCGCGTTCGCGGAGATGAGCAGCCGCTCACAGGAAATGCCGCGCCCCGCGAGCCCTTCGATCTCCTCGATCAGCACGCCCGGGTCGATCACCACGCCGTTGCCGATCACCGGCGTCACGTCCGGTGACAGCACTCCGCTGGGCAGCAGGTGCAGGGCGTAGCTTTCGTCCCCGATGACGACCGTGTGCCCGGCGTTGTTGCCGCCCTGGTACCTGACGACGTAATCCACGCTGTCGCCGAGCAGATCGGTTACCTTGCCCTTGCCCTCGTCACCCCACTGGGCGCCCACGATCACAATGGCCGGCATTGTCACCAGCCCCTTCCAGGCCGCCATGCGCGGAAGCCCCGACCCGGCGCGGAAGCCCCCATCCGGCGCGGAAGCCGCTGGCCGCACCGGTCCCAGTGATGCGCAACGGGCTCTTGCGTTCCGAGGCTACCGGCAGCCGGCCCCGGCGGAGCTGGGATCAGGCGGACCCGAGCGCGGCCGCGGCGGCCGCGCTGCTGTCCTGCAGGAAGTCACGGCAGCGGGCGGCCTCGTCATCCTCGCCGATGGCCGCAGCGGCGCTGGCGAGCATGTGCAGGGCGCGCAGGAAGCCCCGGTTCGGCTCATGGTCCCAGGGGATCGGGCCGTACCCCTTCCAGCCGGCCCGGCGCAGCTGGTCCAGGCCGCGGTGATAGCCGGTCCTCGCATAGGCATAAGCGGCGACCGGATCGCCGCCGTCCAGCGCCCGCTGCGCGAGGGCGGCCCAGGCATCGCAGCAAGAGGGAAAGCGGGCCGCGACGCTGGCCGGGTCGGCCGCGGCTCGCAGCGCTGAGCTTGCCTCCTCGTCACCGGGCAGGTAGGTGGCAGCCGGTCCGCCGAGCAGATTCTCATACGTCATGCCAGCCATCCTGCCGCATGCCGGCCGCGCAACTGGCCAGCTCGCGGCCGGCCGGGTCAGGTCATGTGCTTGCCCGCGGACATCAGGTCCTCGCAGGCACGGACGACGCGCGCGCTCATCGACTCCTCCGCGGCCTTGCCCCAGGCGCGCGGGTCGTAGGCCTTCTTGCTGCCGACATCGCCGTCGACCTTCAGCACGCCGTCATAGTTGCTGAACATGTGGCCGGCCACCGGCCGGGTGAACGCGTACTGGGTGTCGGTGTCCACGTTCATCTTGACCACGCCATAGGAGATCGCCTCCCGGATGTCTGCCAGGGCCGAGCCCGACCCGCCGTGGAAGACGAGGTCGAACGGCTTGTCCCGGCCGTACTTGCTGCCGACGGCGTCCTGGATGCCGGCCAGCACGGACGGCCGCAGCTTGACGTGCCCCGGCTTGTAGACGCCGTGCACGTTGCCGAAGGTCGCGGCGAGGATGTACCTGCCGCGCTCGCCGAGGCCGACCGCCTCGGCGGTGGCGAGCGCGTCGTCCGGCGTGCTGTACAGCTTCTCGTTGATCTCGCCGACCACGCCGTCTTCCTCGCCGCCGACCACGCCGATCTCCATCTCCATGATGATGTGCGCGCTTGCGCACTCGGCCAGCAGCCCGGCGGCGATCTGCAGGTTCTCGGTGAGCGGCACGGCGGAGCCGTCCCACATGTGCGACTGGAAGAGCGGCTGCTCGCCCCGCGCGACCCGGCCGGCCGAGATCTGCACGAGCGGCCGCATGAACCCGTCCAGTTTGTCCTTCGGGCAGTGGTCGGTGTGCAGCGCGATGTGAACCGGATACCGCGCCGCCACCACGGCGGCGAAGCTGGCGAGCGCGGCCGATCCGGTGACCATGTCTTTCACCGCGGCACCGGACAGGTAGTCCGCGCCGCCGGTGGAGACCTGGATGATCCCGTCGCTGCCGGCATTGGCGAATCCGCGCAGCGCGGCATTCAGCGTCTGGCTGGACGACACGTTAATGGCCGGGTAGGCGAAGCCGTGTTCCTTGGCCCGGTCGAGCATCTGCGCGTAGATCTCTGGGGTGGCGATCGGCATGACGGTTACTCCCTGTTGTCTTGCTGGCGTTCCCCAGTATCCCGAACCTGCCAGCGTCCGGGGCGGCCGGGCGGCCGGTTACCGGCCGCCATTGGTTCCGGCACACGTGCGCGGGGCTAGTCTCGCTGCATGGGACGTCACGATGCTGATCCCAGGGAACGCCTGCGGTACGTGATCGTCGCGGTAGTCGTCATAGCGGTGATCGCCCTGCTAGTGGTGGGAGCCTCCGCACTGCATGACCTGGCCGGACACTAAGTCACCCGATGCCGGAGCGGCCAGCGCGCCCGCCGGCCGCCTCGCCGCCAGTGCCGTGAGCGCTCGCCGGGCAGCTCTCACCATCCGGTTCGATCACGGAACGTGACCTGTGCCGGGTTATTCGTCCCCGGGCTGGCTCCTGCCGTCCCGGCTGACACCATCCCGCCGGGCCGGTAGCGTGGAGTCCGGGCCGCCGGGCAGGCAGCGGAATTTCCGCCCGCCCGCGGAACCTGCCGCATGGTCGGCGGAAATCGCCGCAGGGTGAGTACATCCCTGATCCGTGCTATTTGCCGCAGCAGTGGCCGGGCGCTGGTAGCGTCTCGCGTCGAGGGAAGGACGGGTGTCGCGTGGATCGTTGCGCGCTGTTCGTGGACGCGGGCTACGTGCTCGCCGATGGCGCAATGGCCGTTCACGGCACCCGCCACCGAGACTCGGTAACCTGGGACTATTCCGGCCTGCTCAAGTTCCTGTCCGGGCTTTCCCGGGACCGCAGCGGCCTGCCCGTACTGCGGTGCTACTGGTACGAGGCGGCGGCCGAGAGCCGCCGGACAGCCGAGCACGACACGCTTGCCGACCTGCCGGGCCTCAAGCTGCGGCTCGGCCGGATGCGGCCCGGCCGCCGCGATGGCGTCGAGCCCGAGATGCACCGCGACCTGACCACCCTGGCCAGGAACGGGGCAATCAGCGATGCGGTCGTGGTCAGCGGCGAGGAGGACCTCGCCGAAGTCATCGCGGAAGTGCAGGATCTCGGCATCCGGGTAATCCTGGTGCACATCACGATGGACGGGACCTGGACGATTTCCCGGTTGCTGCGGCAGGAATGCGACGACATCCTGGAGATCAGTGGCGCCCATCTGCACCCGTTCGTTGACCTGATCGCGGGTGCTGAGCCGCCCCGCCTCTTCGAGGATTACCCGGCCGGCGGCTACGCCGGACGAACGCTGACCAACGGACACGGATCTGAGGCTGGCGCCACCACCCGCCATGGGCTGCCCGCCGCGGCCTTGCCCTCGCCGGCGGCGATCTATACCGCCCCCGTTACCACTGAGTACCAGCGGCCCGCCCAGTCACTGCCGGCCGCCCGCCAGGCCCCGCAGGAAGAGCAGGGGCCAGCCCGCAGCCAGTCCGGCGGCCAGCCGGCCCAGCAGGCCGGCCGGCCATCCCAGCCGGGCGGTATGCCGCCGTCTCAGCCCGGCGGTATGCAGCCATCCCAGCCAGGCATGCAGCAGTCCCAGCCGGACGGCAGGCAGCAAGGCCGGGCCGGCGAGATGCCGGGCCAGGCCGGCGCCGCGACGGGCCAGCCGGCCGGGCTGCCGCGCGCCGACAGCCCGCAGGGACCCTTCGGGCCGCCAGGCCAGCCCGGCGGGCCGCCCGGGTCGGCGCAGGGGCCGCAGTCCCCGCAGCACGGTGATGACCAGGCTCCGCGGCTGCAGGCAGCCCAGGCCTATCCGCCGCCGGATCAGTTCCTTGGCCGGATGGCCGCCCCCGCCGCGGACGGCCCGGCCGGGCCGGATTCCGGCCAGCTTGGCGGCTCGCAGCGGCACGCGATGGGCGGTCCTGCCCAGCAGTACCCGTCGTCGGCGGCCGGCCCGTACAGCGGGCCTGGGGACCCGTTGTCCCGCGGCCAGTTCTCCAGCCCGCAGCATGGCCAGAGCCCGCAGCATGGCCAGCACAGCGCCGGCGCCCTGGGCCCGGCGTTCGGCGCTCCGCAGGGCGCCCCGTACAGCGGGCCGCAGCCGGCGGCATCGCAGCCCCCCGTTCCGCAGCCGGTCGCCGTCTCGCTCGCCGACGCGGTGCAGGCGGCGCACGCCGAGGGCTTCGGTTTCGGCGAGGCAGTGGCCCGTGACGCGCCGGCGCTCTGGCTGGAGGCCGTGCTCGCCCGCAAGCCCCGGATGCCGTCGGACCTGGAAGCCAGGCTGCTGCAGGGCTCGGCGCTGCCGATCGACTCGCTGCTGCACGACGAGGTACGGCATGCGCTGCGGCGAGGCTTCTGGGACGCGCTGGAGCGCTCCCGGAGATAACCCGGCCACCGTGGCAGGATCGTTAGCGTGCTGGTGCGTTGAAAGGCCAGTCCGGGTGGGTACGTTCTGATCGTGCCTGTCCTGAGTCGTGAAGAATTTGATGCCATCGAGTTCAGCGCCGCCTTCAGCGGCGAGCATGAGGCCGCCGCGGAGCGGATGAGCAGGCTGGCCGTCACGGGCACGCAGAGCGAGTCGATGCCGCGGGCAGAGGCGTTCCTGCGGGCCGGCGAGCAGTGGCTGCTCGCCGATGACCCGGCCGCGGCGGCCAGCGGATTCAGGCTCGCGCTGGCCGATGGCGGGCCGGTGTTCGTGGATCCGAGAGTCCCGCTGTCCAGGGCGCTCTTCATGCTCGGCAAATCCGCCGAGGCCCGGGCCCTGATCAGCAAGCTGAAGGCAGAGGGGCGGCGCGATCCGCGGGTGTGCGACCTGGTCGCGGAGGTGCTGGTCGAGCGTTCCGACCTGCCCGGCGCGCTGGACTGGGCCACGGCTGGCGTGGAACTGTGCCTGCAGCGCGACGCCGATCGAGGTGATCACCAGGGCCGGCCCCCGGACCGGACCTGGCCGGCGATGACCGCTCAGAACTGCGGCTGCTGCTGAGCCTCAGGTACCGGATCCGCAACGACCTCGGCCTGCCCGAGGATGACTACGACAAGCTGCTCGACGAGACATCCCCCGGCGAGGCCGGCCCGGCGGAGGCATCCCCCGCGGGGCCAGGCTCAGCGGCGGCAGGCCCCGTGGCGGCGGGCCCCGTGGCAGCAGGCACCGTGACCGGCGGGCGCGCGGCGCGCACGGTGAGCGAATCCGATGCCGCATCGAGATCCACGACGACCGTCTCGCCGTCCGCGATGTCGCCGGACAGCAAGCCGCGGGCCAGCTGATCCCCGATCGCCGACTGAATCAGCCGCCGCAGCGGCCGGGCACCGTAGACGGGGTCAAAGCCGGTAACAGCCAGCCACTCGCGCGCCGCGGGGGTAACGGTCAGCGTGAGCCTGCGGTCGGCCAGCCGCCGGGTCAGCCGGGCTACCTGCAGATCGACGATCTTGCTGAGTTCCTCCGTGGACAGCGCATCGAACAGGATGATGTCATCGAGCCGGTTCAGGAATTCCGGCTTGAAGGTCGTCCGCACCACCGACATGACCGCCTCCCGCTTGGCCGCGTCGTCCAGCGCAGGATCGGCGATGTACGCGGAACCCAGGTTGGACGTGAGGATCAGGATGGTGTTGCGGAAGTCGACGGTGCGACCCTGCCCGTCGGTCAGCCTGCCGTCATCAAGCACCTGCAGCAGGATGTCGAAGACCTCCGGATGAGCTTTTTCCACCTCGTCGAGCAGCACGGCGCAGTACGGCCGCCGCCGGACCGCCTCGGTGAGCTGGCCGCCTTCCTCGTAACCGACATAGCCGGGCGGTGCCCCGACGAGCCGGGCGACCGAATGACGCTCCGAGTACTCGCTCATGTCGATCCGGACGATCGCGCGCTCGTCGTCGAAGAGGAATTCGGCGAGTGCCTTGGCCAGCTCGGTCTTGCCGACGCCGGTGGGCCCGAGGAACAGGAACGAGCCCGACGGGCGATCAGGATCGGAGATGCCGGCTCGCGACCTGCGGACCGCATCCGAGACCGCCTGGACCGCCTCGCGCTGGCCGACGAGGCGCTTGCCGAGCTCGGTCTCCATCCGCAGCAGCTTGCCGGTCTCCCCCTCCAGCAGGCGCCCGGCGGGTATGCCGGTCCATGACGAGACCACGTCCGCGACGTCATCCGGGCCCACTTCCTCCTTGACCATGGGCCTGGCATCGGGGGCAGGCTGGCCGGCTGTCCCCGGGGCGCCGGCTGCCCCGGCGGCCGCGGCCGCGGCATCGCTGCCCGCGACGGCGGCGGCCGCGGCGATCTCCCGCTCGAGCTCGGGGATTTCCCCGTACATGAGCCGCGACGCGGCCTCGAAGTCCGCGTCCCGCTGGGCGCGATCGGCCTGGCCCCGCAGGTCATCGAGGCGCTTCTTCAGCTCGCCGACCTTATTGAGGCTCGCCTTCTCCCGTTCCCAGCGGGCGACGAGAGCAGTGAGCTGCTCCTGGCGGTCGGCGAGATCAGCGCGCAGCCGCTCCAGCCGTTCCTTGCTCGCCGGGTCAGCCTCCCGGGCCAGGGCAAGTTCCTCCATCCGCATGCGGTCCGCGGATCGCTGCAGCTCGTCGATCTCGACCGGCCGGGAATCGATCTCCATCCGGAGCCGCGACGCCGCCTCGTCGATCAGGTCGATGGCCTTGTCCGGGAGGTATCTCGCGGTGATGTAACGGTCCGACAGCGTCGCCGCGGCTACCAGCGCGGCGTCGGAGATCTGCACCTTGTGATGGGCCTCGTAGCGTCCCCGGAGCCCCCGCAGGATCGCGATGGTGTCCTCCACCGAGGGCTCCCCGACGAAGACCTGCTGGAACCGGCGCTCCAGCGCGGGGTCCTTCTCGATCCGCTTGCGGTACTCGTCCAGCGTCGTGGCGCCGACCATGCGCAGCTCGCCGCGGGCCAGCATCGGCTTCAGCATGTTGCCTGCGTCCATCGCGCCTTCGGCCGCGCCTGCCCCCACCACCGTGTGCAGTTCGTCGACGAAGGTGACGACCTCGCCGTCGCTGTGCTTGATCTCGTTCAGGACCGCCTTGAGGCGCTCCTCGAACTCGCCCCGGTACTTGGCCCCGGCCAGCATCGCGCCCAGGTCGAGGGCGACGATCCGCTTTCCGCGCAGGGACTCCGGCACGTCGCCGGCCACGATCCGCTGAGCGAGCCCTTCCACCACCGCGGTCTTGCCCACGCCGGGTTCGCCGATCAGCACCGGGTTGTTCTTGGTGCGCCGGGAGAGGACCTGGATCACCCGCCGGATCTCCGCGTCCCGGCCGATGACCGGGTCGAGCTGGCCGTCGCGGGCGCGCCGGGTCAGGTCGATGCCGTACTTCTCCAGCGCCTGGTAGGTCCCTTCCGGGTCCTGCGTTGTCACCCGGGCATGGCCGCGGACCTTCTCGAACGCGTCCAGCAGGTCGTCCGGGCCGGCCCCTGCCTCGCGCAGCAGCGCTGCCGCCTGGCCGCCGTCAGCGGCCAGGCCGACGAGCAGGTGCTCGGTCGAGACGTACTCGTCTGACATCTCCCTGGCGCGTTTTGCCGCCGTGGCCAGCGTGGCCAGCAACTGCCGCGAGGTCTCCGGTGCGCCGACCGTGGTTCCGGCCGCGCTGGGCAGCTTGGCCAGTAGCTCCTCGGCTCGTTTCAGCACCGTAGCCGGGTCCGCCCCGACGGCCCGCAGCAACGGGGCGGCTGTGCCGCCGGCCTGCTCGATCAGGGCGGCAAGCAGATGCAGCCCGTCGACGTTGGGGTTCCCGGCGGCGGCGGCGCGCTTGACCGCCTCGGACAACGCCTCCTGACCCTTGCGGGTCAGCTTGTCATCCATCGCCTGCTTCCTTTCCGATCTGTGCTGGTGCCTGGCTGCCTGCCGGGGTGCCCGCCGGCGGCGCGGGCCCGCTGGCGGCCGGGGCTGACGATGCCGGCGGAACGCGCCCAGCCGGGGCCGGCCGGACGGCCAGGGTCCCGCCCGCATGGCCGGTGCGGACGGGTACGAGCGCGCCCCCGCCGCTGCTGCTCCTGAGCAGGGCCGCCAGCCGGGCGGCCACCGCCCGGGTGGATTCGAGTTCCGCGCGCAGCCGGATGATCTCGGCCTGCGTCTCCGCCAGCCGCAGCCGGCTGCGGCGCTCCTCGTCTTCCAGCGCCAGTATCCGCTTGATCCCGGAAAGGTTGACGCCCTCTTCCTGGGAAAGGCGCTGGACTTCGCGCAGGGCGAGGATGTCGCGGAGTGAGTAACGGCGCCCGCGCCCCGGCGCGCGGCCCGGGCAGACCAGGCCCATCCGGTCATAGGCGCGCAGCGTCTGCGGGTGCAGGCCGGATAGCTGGGCGGCTACCGAGATGACATAGACCGGCGTGTCGTCGGACAACTCGAACTCGTTGATCATGTCATCCTCCGCCGCGGCCTCATCCGGCCTTTGCCCGGCGCAGCAGGTCTTCCCTCGGATCGGTGTCCCCGGTCGCTTTCCTGAACGTCTGCAGCGCCTCGCGCGCCTCGTCGCTCAGTTGCTTCGGCACCTCCACCTCGACGGTGACCAGCAGGTCGCCGACGGTGCCGTCCTGGCGCCGGACGCCCTTGCCGCGGACCCGGAAGGTCCGGCCGTTCGGGGTGCCCGCCGGAATGCGGACGTTCACCGGCATGGCGCGATGGGCCGGTACCTTGATTTCCGCGCCCAGGGCTGCCTCGGGAAAGGTAACGGGCATGGTGATCGTCAGGTTGTGGCCGGACCTGCCGAACACCCGATCCGGGCTCACGTGCACCCGAACGTAGAGGTCGCCGGCCGGGCCGCCGCGCTCGCCGGGTGCGCCCTTGCCCTTGAGCTTGATCCGCTGCCCGTCGCCGACACCGGCCGGAATGCGGGCCTGGATGGTCCTGGTGCTCATCGCACGGCCGCTGCCCGAGCAGACCTCGCACGGGTCATCGACCACGAGGCCGCGGCCCCGGCAGGTCCGGCATGGCTCGGAGAACGCGAAGTTCCCCAGGTTCTTGCTGGCCTGGCCGCTGCCCTCGCAGGTGGGGCAGACCCTCGGCACGGTTCCGGCCTTGGCGCCGGTGCCCATGCAGGTCTTGCACGGTCCCTCGCCGGCCAGCCGCAACGACACCGTGACGCCGTCGATCGCGTCCCCGAAGGACAGCGACGTCTCCGTCTCGATGTCCGCGCCGCGCCGCGGCCTGGCCTGGGTCGAGCGGCCGCCGAACACCCCGCCGAGAAGGTCGCCGAGCCGGCCGCCGGTGCTGCCCGGCGTGCCGCCGAAGAGGTCACCGAGATCGAACCCGCCCTGGCCGCCGCCCGCGGATCCTGGCATCCGGATGCCGCCGCTGCCGAACAGGGACCGGGCTTCGTCGTACTCCTTGCGCCGCTTCTCGTCCGACAGCACGTTGTACGCCTCGGAGATCTCCTTGAAGCGCTCCTCGGACGCCTGGTTGCCCTTGTTGGCATCGGGGTGGTACTTACGGGCGAGCTTGCGGTACGACTTCTTGATCTCGTCGGCGGGCGCGTCCTTGGCGACGCCGAGGATCTTGTAGAAGTCCTTCTCGAGGAAGTCCTTGGTGCTCATGGCCTCTCCTCGCCGGTGTCAGTCTGGGTCGCTTGCACGCGGGGCACCGTCGCCTGCAGGGGGAATACCGCCGTCGTCCGCCGGGCTGGTCTCGCGGGCGCCCGCGCCGCCGGCCTCGGCCGGGTCTGCGGCCGCGGCAGCGTCATCGGGCCCGGCTATGTCACCGGGCTCGGCCACGGCAACCCGGGCCGGGCGCAGGATCCTGTCCCCGATCTTGTAGCCGGGCTGCAGGATGCGCACGCATGTCGGCTCGGTCACGTCCGCGGAGTAGGAGTGCATGAGTGCCTCATGCAGATTCGGGTCGAACGGTTCGCCGGACTCCCCGTAGCTCGTCAGGCCGAGCTTGGTGGTGGCCGACTCGAGCGACTCGGCCACTGACTTGAACCCGCCTGCCAGCTCCTCGTGCTCCCTGGCCCGGCCGATGTTGTCCAGTATCGGCAGCAGTTCGCCGAGCACCGATGCCAGCGCCTGCTCCCGGACCGCGACCCTGTCCCGCTCGACCCGCTTGCGGTAGTTGGCGTACTCGGCCTGCAGGCGCTGCAGGTCAGCCGTCCGCTCGGCGAGCCTTGCCAGCGCGGCAGCCGTCTCGTCGTCGTCGTCCGGCCCGCTGACGGGCAGGTCAGGCGGCACCGCCGGGCTCGGCCGCAGTCCGCTGGCCGGCCGGAGTCCGCTGGCCGGCCAATCGGTCACCGCCGCCCTGCGGCCCCGGCGCAGCGCCGGGCGCACTGCCCGGCTTCGACACCGAATGCCTGCCGGGCCGGGCCTGGCCCGGCAGCCGCAGCGGCGTGCCGGACTGGCCAGGATCCCGTACTTCTCCGGTCACCGGATCGATGCGCCGCCGATCGCGGATCACCGGTCCGGTGCTCTCCTCTTCTGGCGACTTCATCAGGCGGCGCCACCCTCGGGCTCACCCGGCTTCTCGTCATCGACGATCTCCGCCTCGACGACATCATCGTCGGCCGCGGCCGACGCCTCGTCGCCGCCCGGCTCACCGGCCTGGGCCTGCGTGGCCTGCTGCGCCTGGGCGTAAATGGCCGTGCCCATCTTCTGGCTGACCTGGGCGGCGTTCTCGCTCGCTGTCTTGATCGCCTCGGTGTCGGTTCCTTCGAGCGCCTTCTTCAGCTCGGCGATCGACGACTCCACCTCAGACTTGATGTCATCGGGGACCTTGTCGGCGTTCTCGGCCAGGAACTTCTCCGTGGTGTAGGCGAGCGTCTCGCCGCGATTGCGGACCTCGGCCTCCTCACGGCGGTTACGGTCCTCCTCGGCGTACTTCTCCGCGTCGGCCATCATCCGCTCGATGTCGTCCTTGCCCAGCGCGGAGCCGCCGGAGATCGTGACCGACTGCTGCTTGCCCGTGCCCAGGTCCTTGGCGGACACGTTGACGATCCCGTTCGCGTCGATGTCGAAGGTGACCTCGATCTGCGGGACGCCGCGCGGCGATGGCGCGATGCCGGCCAGCTCGAACATGCCCAGCTTCTTGTTGTAGGCGGCGATCTCCCGCTCGCCCTGGAAGACCTGGATCTGCACGGACGGCTGGTTGTCGTCGGCCGTGGTGAAGATCTCCGAGCGCTTGGTCGGGATCGTGGTGTTGCGCTCGATCAGCTTGGTGAAGATGCCGCCCTTGGTCTCGATGCCGAGTGACAGCGGGGTCACGTCCAGCAGCAGGACGTCCTTGACCTCGCCCTTCAGCACGCCGGCCTGCAGGCTGGCGCCGATGGCCACGACCTCGTCCGGGTTGACGCCCTTGTTCGGCTCCTTGCCGCCGGTCAGGTCCTTGACCAGGTCAACCACGGCGGGCATCCGGGTCGAACCGCCGACGAGCACCACGTGATGGATGTCGTCGAGCTTGACCCCGGCGTCCTTGATCACCTGCTGGAACGGCGACTTGCAGCGGTCCAGCAGGTCGGAGGTCATCTTCTGGAACTCGGCCCGGGACAGCTTGGTGTCCAGGTGCAGCGGGCCCTGGTCGGAGTGGGTGATGTAGGGCAGGTTGATCTGCGACTCGGTTGAGCTGGACAGCTCGATCTTGGCCTTCTCCGCGGTCTCCCGCAGCCGCTGCAGCGCCATCTTGTCCTTGGACAGGTCGGTGCCGTAGTTGTTCTTGAAGTCCTTGACCAGCCAGTCCACGATCCGCTGATCCCAGTCGTCGCCGCCCAGGTGGTTGTCACCGCTGGTGGCCTTGACCTCGACCACGCCCTCGCCGACTTCAAGCAGCGAGACGTCGAAGGTGCCGCCGCCCAGGTCGAAGACCAGGATGGTGGCCTCGCTGTCCTTGTCCAGGTGATAGGCCAGCGCCGCGGAGGTGGGCTCGTTGATGATGCGCAGGACGTTGAGGCCGGCGATCTGGCCGGCTTCCTTGGTGGCCTGGCGCTGCGCGTCGTTGAAGTACGCCGGCACGGTGATCACCGCGTCAGCGATCGTCTCCCCGAGGTAGGACTCCGCGTCCCTCTTCAGCTTCTGCAGGATGAACGCGCTGATCTGCTGCGGAGAGAATTTCTTGCCGTCGATGGCGACCGACCAGTCGGTGCCCATCTGCCGCTTGACCGACCGGATCGTCCGGTCGACGTTGGTCACTGCCTGCCGCTTGGCAACCTCGCCGACGAGTACCTCGCCGTTCTTCGCGAACGCCACCACGGACGGCGTGGTCCGCGAGCCTTCCGCGTTCGCGATGACCGCGGGCTCGCCGCCCTCGAGAACGGCGACGACAGAGTTGGTCGTCCCCAGGTCAATGCCTACCGCACGTGCCATGAGATCAGTCCTTGGTCTTTCGTTCCGGGCAGCTTTGCGCTGCGCCTGCTGTTGTTACTTAGTGCCTTAAGCCTTTTCGTCCGCTTTGCCGGGTCAGCCAGCGGTCATACTGGGCCCGCCAGGGTTGAGCCTGGCGGGCTCAAGTTTGCCACGTACTGATCGGCTTAGCAAAAACTTGAGTCTATCTCGCTCAACTTTGCTACGCGGGCCGGTATTCCCCCCGGCGCCCCGCTTTCTCGCCGGCCCGGACGCGGCCGACCCGGGTAAGAAGCGGCCGGCCCAGATACTCCCTGGTAAGGGATGTGGCGTCAGGATGTGGTGGTGGTCGGCCGAGGCGAGGCTTTGCGTCAGGCGAGGCCACGCGGGCCGGCCGGGGCAACGCGGTCAGCCGGGCTCGCCTGCCGGAGCCCGAGCCTCATCTTCAGCACGAACCGGTCCGGTGCACCGGACAGCACGCCGCCGGCCGGGTCATCCTCCCCGTCGCGGCGCACCACGTCGGCCTGCGGGCGCAGGATGTCCCTGACCACCAGGCCGGACAGCAGCGCGACGGTCCCGAACCTGGCCAGCAGTGCGGTGAAATACAACCCGGTCCCGATGCCGCCCGGCGCGTGCGGCCCGGCCACTATCGTGATCAGGTAGGCCCAGATCGCGAGGAAGTAGCCGATCTCGGCGGCCTGCCAGAGCGCGTAGGCGCCCAGCCGCGGCCGGGCCAGTACCGCCAGCGGCGCGAGCCAGATCACGTACTGCGGCGACCAGACCTTGTTGAACAGCAGGAACGCCGCGATGACGAGGAAGCACAGTTGCGGCAGCCGGGGCCGCCGGGACGCGGCCAGCGCCAGTGCGCCTATCAGCACGCAGGCGACCCCGAACAGCAGCAGCGATACGGCGTTGAGGGTGCTCAGCGGCATGCTGCCGACGACTGGCCAGTGCTCGGTCTCGAAGAAATACCAGATGGACCCCCAGTCAGCGCCCCGGCTCGCATTGAACCGGTAGAACGTGGACCAGCCGCCGGGAGCGGCGATGGCCACCGGCAGGTTAACGGCCAGCCAGGCTCCCGCGGCTGAGCCGGCCGTCACCCAGAAGGCCCGGAGGCCGGCCCGCAGGCAGAGCAGGAACAGCGGGCCGAGCAGGAACACCGGGTAGAACTTGGTCGCCACGGCCAGGCCGATCAGGATGCCGGCCAGCACGCCGCGGCGGCCGGCCCACGCCGCCAGGCCCAGCGTGGCCAGGCTCATCGCGATCAGGTCCCAGTTGATGAACGCCGCGAGGATCACCGCGGGTGACAGGGCCACCAGCAGGGCCGTCCACCGCCGCGATGGGCCGGCCAGGTAGGCCGTCGCCAGCACGGCCGCCACGGCGAAGAGCGCGAGCAGGACCACGGTCACGTCGAAGAACTCGCGGCCCCTGATGAGAACATCGTTGATCGGGCTGACAACCCAGGCCGCCGCCTGCATCGCGGCGCCGATGAGCACCGGGTACTCGACCGGATGGCCGACGTAGGGGACCTTGCCCGCGGACAGGCCCTCGGTGTAGTACAGCGGGTAGATATCGGTGTAGCAATGCGCCTGGTACTGCTCGATGCCGATATTCCAGGCTCCCGCGCGGCAGGCTGCCTTGCTGAGCAGGCCCAGTCCGCTGCCCGCCAGGCCGGCCACCACCAGTGCGGTCATCGAGCCCGCCAGCATCGCCAGACGGCCTCGTCCGGGCCAGGGCGAGACGTCCCCGTCGCGCGTCCCTGGCCGGGCCACCTCACGATCCGTCATCAGTCGCCAGCTTCTGCCGATCCGCGTCCTGTGCCCTGGAAAAGTCAATGACCCAGGTCAGGCTACCGGGGGCCAGGTAAGGGTATCTATCGCCACCCGGTAGCGGATCCCTATCCGCAAGGCCGTGACGGATCGCAAATATCGGCAGCGGGCCGGAATGCCGTGGCCGCCGCCGTGAGAGGGCTGCCCGGCCGGGGCGCGCCAGCCCGACCGCGTCCGGTGGCTGATCGGCGCCAAGATCGCGGTCCGCGCTGGCCGGCGTACGCTGGCACCGGCGCCGCGCCCCGGTGCCGACTGGCCCGACGCTGCACCGGGAGGTTTTCGTGGCCCTGCGCATCATCATCGGACTGGCCCTGACGGTGATCGCCTTCGCGGCCGCCTGCCGCTGGCTGTGGTGGCTCGGCCGGCTGGCCCGGACCGGCCAGCCCGCGCCCGAGCGCATCCAGGCGCTGCGGGAGCATCCGGGCCGCGGGGCGGCAACGCAGGTCACCGAGGTATTCGGGCAGCGCAAGCTGCTCAAGTGGTCGGTACCGGGCACTGCGCATTTCCTGGTGTTCTGGGGCTTCGTCATCCTGATCCTGACGATCATCGAGGCCTACGGCGACCTTTTCAGCAAGACCTTCGCGATCCCCGGCATCGGGCACTGGGCGGCGATCGGCTTCCTTGAGGACCTGTTCGCCGTGGCCGTTCTCGTGGGCATCGTCACCTTCGCGGTGATCAGGCTGCGCCGCGACCCGAAGCGGGAGGGCCGTAAGTCACGGTTCGCCGGCTCGCACACCGGCGCCGCCTGGCTGGTACTGCTCGGCATCTTCGGTGTGGTGGCGACCCTGCTGCTGTACCGCGGCGCGCAGATCAACACCGGCGACTTCCCCTATCCCCATGGCGCGTTCGCCTCGCAGCTGGTCGGCCACTGGCTGCACCCGCTGGGCACCGGGGCGAACAGCGCGGTGGAGACCGCCGGGGTGCTGGCGCAGCTCGCCGTCGTGCTCGGCTTCCTGGTGTTCGTCACCTACTCCAAGCACCTGCACATCTTCCTCGCGCCGCTGAACGTGCTGTTCTCCCGCCGCCCGGACGGACTGCGGGCGCTGCAGCCGATGCGCTCGGGCGGCAAGGTGCTCGACTTCGAGGAGGCCGATCCGGACACCGACATCTTCGGCATCGGCAAGATCGAGGACCTCAGCTGGAAGGGCATGCTCGACCTGGCCGCCTGCACCGAGTGCGGCCGCTGCCAGTCGCAGTGCCCGGCCTGGGCGACCGGCAAGCCGCTGTCCCCGAAGATGCTCATCATGGACCTGCGGGACCACGCGCTGGCGAAGGCCCCGTACCTGCTGGCCGATTCGCCCGAGGCCCGTGATCAGCTGCCCGAGCTCGTTAAAAAAGAGGTTGAACGGCCATTGGTCGGCGACTCGGCCGTCCATGGCGTGATCGACCCCGACGTGCTCTGGTCCTGCACCAACTGCGGCGCCTGCGTCGAGGAGTGCCCGGTGGACATCGAGCACATCGACCACATCACCGGCCTGCGCCGGCATCAGGTGCTGATCGAGTCGGCGTTCCCCGTCGAGGCGTCCTCGATGCTGAAGAACCTGGAGAACAAGGGCGACCCGTGGGGCATCGGGGGGTCGAAGCGGACCGAGTGGATGGCCGGGCTCGACTTCGACGTGCCGGTCGTGAGTGGCCCGATCGGCGACGACGTCGAGTACCTCTTCTGGGTGGGCTGCGCGGGCGCGCTGGAGGACCGGGCCAGGAGTACTACCAGGGCGATCGCCGAGCTGCTGCACACCGCGGGCGTGAACTTCGCCGTCCTCGGCCCGGCCGAGACGTGCACCGGCGACCCGGCCCGGCGGATGGGCAACGAGTTCGTGTTCAGCATGCTCGCGCAGCAGAACATCGAGACGCTGAACGAGGCGGGCGCCCGCAAGATCGTGGCCAGCTGCCCGCACTGCTTCAACACGATCGCGAACGAGTACCCGCAGCTCGGCGGCAACTACGAGGTCATGCACCACACCCAGCTGCTGGCCCGGCTGGTGGCCGACGGCAGGCTGACGCCGGTCACCCCGATCGAGGAGAAGATCACCTACCACGACCCGTGT
The DNA here is from genome assembly GCA_963707065.1 of uncultured Actinomycetes bacterium. GTDB lineage: Bacteria > Actinomycetota > Actinomycetes > Streptosporangiales > Streptosporangiaceae > Palsa-506. The sequence continues at coordinate 15,232 of CAVPPJ010000003.1, read as the reverse complement.
TTCCTCGGCAGGCACAACAAGGTCTACACGGCGCCGCGGGAGATCATGGAGCAGGTCCCCGGCGTGCGGGCGCAGGAGATGCACCGGTGCAAGGAGCGCGGGTTCTGCTGCGGGGCGGGCGGGGCCAGGATGTGGATGGAAGAGCGGATCGGCAAGCGGATCAACACCGAGCGGATCGACGAGGCGCTGGGCACGGATCCGGACACGATTTCCACCGGCTGCCCGTACTGCATGGTCATGCTGGGCGACGCGGTCAGCTCCAAGAAGAGTTCCGGCGAGGCGAGGGAGTCACTGCAGGTCATCGACGTGGCCCAGCTGCTGGTGCGATCGGTGCGGCCGCCGGGTGCCGCTCCCGCTGATCCGGCAGGTCCGGCGGGTCCGGCGGGTCCGGCCGCTCCGGCGGGTCCGGCCGCTCCGGCGGCTCCTGCCGACCCCGGCTGAGCGGGGCGGGCACCGCGTGGACTCCCGGCGCGCCGAGTCCTTCAGTGACGGCGTCTTCGCGGTCGCCATCACCATCCTGGTGTTCAACCTGCTGCCGGTCGGCGCCGGCAGCGTCTCGTCGGGTCAGCTGACGCGCGCGCTGTCCACGGCCTGGCCGCAGTACGCCGCGTACGCGGTCAGCTTCCTGACCATCGGGATCATGTGGCTGAACCACCACACGATGCTGGCGCATGTCAACCGGGTGGACCGGACGCTGCTGGCACTTAACCTGTTCCTGCTGATGGGCGTGGTGGCGGTACCGTTCCCGACCGCGCTGGTGGCCGAGCACCTGACCGGCAAGTTCCGGGCAGGCGGCCAGGTCGCCGCGGTGGTCTACGGCCTGGTCATGATCGCCATCTCGATCGGTTACTCCGGGATGTGGCTGTACCTGGAGTCGCACCGGGACCGGCTCGGCGGGTCCGCGCGGACCCGCTCGGTTCGTGCGACGAGTATCAGATTCGGCGCGGGCCTGATCGGATACGTGGCCGCGACGCTGGTCGCGGCGCTGGTCTCGGCGACGGCGGCGCTCGTCTTGTACGGCCTGATCGCCGTCTACTACCTCTTCGATCAGCTGCCCGACGCGACCGGCGCCGACGCCGGCACCGCGGGCGCCGACGTCAGCGGGGCCGGCGGTGGCCCGGCTGGCCGGGGGTAACCGGCTATTCCGGCAGGAAACCGGCTATTCCGGCAGGAAAGGGGCGGTCAGGTCGGTGAGCTCTTCATTGGCCAGGCCGGTGAGTTCTTCGTTGGCCAGGCCGGTGAGTTCTTCCTCGCTCCAGGTCATGACACCAGTCCGCAGGTCATCGAGCACGCCACTGATCCAGTTCAGCTCGGCGGCGGTGACCGCGCGCAGGTATTCGTCATCCAGCAGCGTCACCCGCGGCAGCGAGCCGGAGAAGGCCGTCAGGTCGTGCTCGAGCCGGGCCAGGTTCTCCCGGAGGGCGGCCGCCCGGCGTTCCAGCACGGACAGGGCCGCTGCGGGATCCAGCAGCATTGCGAACGAGAGCGCGGCGGGGAACTGCGGGAACTCGTTGCGGGGGGTCGCCAGCATGTCGGCCAGCCAGCCCAGCATCTGCTGCCGTCCGTCTTCGGTCAGCTCGTAGACAGTGCGCTCGGGGTACTGCTGGTCGCGCTCGGTCTGGCGCACTGCGATCAGCCCGGCCTCGTGCAGCCGGTTGATCGTCTTATACAGGTTCGCGCGCTGCCCCACGTTGACGACCTTGTCCTTGCCCCACTGCTTGATGAGGCGCTGAATCCCGTAGGGATGCAGCGGCCCGGCGACGAGCAGGCTCAGCACGGCCAGGGCGAGCGGCGACGGGCGGAACTTCGAGTCCACGGTTGTCAGCGTACTAGTTACCTCTGAACTAGTGAAGGAGTCACCAGCGCTGGAGGGGTGATCATCGGAGGCGATCATAGTTATATCCACACTAGTTTTAGAAGAATGAGTTGACAGAAGACTAGTGTATAAGTAACTATCTCTCTTAGGCGACTACAGCCACGGTCGCGCAACTAGCTCAGGGAGATACCGAGATGACCTTCGAAACGAACGTCAGCACCGCGCAGGCCACTGCTCAGCAGACCGAGCGGATCCGTGCCTACAGCCGTGTCGTCAAGAAGCTGGGCCACTGGACCACGGCACGCAGCCTTGACGTGCGGGCCGCGCGCGGCAGCGTCGTGCTGGACCTGCGATCGCCGCGGATGGCGGGCTCGGACATCGAGATCCGGCTGGACATCGACCACGCGGCCGTGAAGCTGCTGGTGCCCGACGGCGCGATCATCGATCACGATGACCTGCGCCGGGTCGGCCGGTGCCGGGTCAAGGACTGGACCGGCATCAGCACCCCAGGCGGCCGCCGGATCGTGCTGCTGGGCGAGATGCGCAACGCAGAGGTCCGGGTGCACCGGGGCGGCATCGCCATCTTGTCGGCGATGTGCAGCCGCGAGTATGTCGCTGACGCCCTGCGGGCCCGGCGCGAGGGCCGCTATCCGTCGATCGACGACCCGTCGCGATGAGCGCCGCCGTGCAGTCCACGCTGCCCGCGCAATCAGGGCCGTCCGTGCCGTCCGCGCCGCTCCTCGAAGCACGCGGCCTCACCGTCCGGTTCGGCAAGGTAACCGCGCTCGACGGACTGGACCTGATCGCGCCGCCCGGGCAGGTGCTGGCGATCCTCGGCCCGAATGGCGCTGGCAAGACCACGTTCGTCCGCACCGTCGCCACTTTGCTGAAGCCAGCGAGCGGCGAACTGCGCGTGCGGGGCAGCGATGTCGTCCGGGACCCGGTCAGCGTCCGGCGGGACATCGGCCTGGCAGGCCAGTTCGCCGCGGTCGAGCCCTGCGATGACCGGCCGGGAGAACCTGGAGATGACGGCCCGGCTGTTCGGGCACCGCAAGAAGGCCGCGCGCCGGGCGGCATCAGCGGTAATCGAGCAGCTCAGTCTGGGACAGGTCGCGGACCGCCGCTGCAGCACCTACTCAGGAGGCCAGCGCCGCAGGCTCGATCTGGGTGCCAGCCTCGTCGGCGCACCGCGGCTGCTGCTGCTCGATGAGCCGACGACTGGCCTCGATCCGGTCAGCCGGGGCGAGGTCTGGGCCGCCGTGCGCGACCTCGTGGCCGGCGGCACCGACGTCGCGTTGACCACGCACTACCTCGACGAGGCCAACGAGCTCGCCGACCACGTCGTGGTGATTGACCATGGCCGCGCCGTTGCGTCCGGCACTCTCGGCGACCTGAAGGCGAGCGTCGGGCGCGATGTCATCGAGGTCGTGGTCGCCGATCCAGCCCGGCTCGACGCGGCCGGCCAGCTCCTTGAGCGGGTCACCGCCAACTCGCCCCGACTTGACCGCGGCGGGCGGCGCGCCAGCGCTCCGGCGGCCGGCGGGGCCGCCGAACTCGCAACCGTGATCCGCTGCCTCGGCGAGGCGGCGATAGCCGTCGACGAGATTGGCGTGCGCCGGCCAACCCTCGACGAGGTCTTCCTGACCCTCACTGGTGATCACGCCAGTACGCCCGCCAGCACCGACTATGCCCAGCAGACAGCCAGCACCGACTATGCCCAGCAAGGGAGTCCGCGATGACCACGGCCACCATCCCCCGCCCGGCCAGCCCGCCGGGCGCCACCCGGGCCTCCCTGGCGGTCGCTCGCAGAGCCCTGCTGAAGTACGTCCGGACCCCGGGCCTGAGCGTGATGGGAATCGTTCAGTCCGTGCTGTTCTTGTTCAGCTTCCGGTACGTGTTCGGCGGCGCCATCCACGCAGGCGCCTCGGGTTACGTCAACTACCTGGTGCCTGCCTACGTCGCGACGATCGTCCTGTTCACCGGCGGCGGCGTCGCCGTCGCCGTCGCCGAGGACCGCGCGCAGGGGTTCACCGACCGGCTGCTCTCGCTCCCAGTGCCGCGGTATTCCCTCGTGCTCGGGCGCACGCTGGCCGACTCCACCACGAACGCCTGGTCCATCATCTCCACCGCCGCCTTCGGCTTCCTGTTCGGATTCCGCCTGGGCGGGACCCTGCTCGACGGGCTGGCCGCGCTGGGCCTGTGCCTCGTCTACGGGATCGTGTTCACGCTCGTCTTCATCGTCATCGGCCTGTTCGCGGGCAGTGTCCAGGCGGCACAGGGTCTCTCGCTGGTCGCATTCGTCTTCGCGTTCCTTTCCAGCACCTACGTGCCCGCCAGCTCGATGCCGGGCTGGCTCCAGCTTTTCGCGGAGCACCAGCCGATCACTCCGATGGTCGACGCCGTTCGCTCGCTGACCCTCGGCTCCGGCAGCAATGTCGCCCTGGCGCTGGCGTGGTCGGCGGTGCTGCTCGCCGTCTTCACGCCCATCGCAGCCCTCCGGTACCGCCGCGCATGACGGTCGGCCGTATCGGCCGTATCGACGGCATCGAGAAGGCCGGTGCCGGCGCGCATGGCGGTCGGCCCTGTGCCGGCGCGCGCGAGGTCGGCCGGGGCACTGTTAGCCAGCGGGCCGGGCAGCCGGAGGCATCCGGCGTGGCTGTCGGCACCCGTTCAGGGCAGCGAACTGTCGCACAGCATGGGCAGACAGTCACACCGCACGCGCGGGACTGCCGCCCGACGCAATACGAGGCAGCGCGCGGTGGGACGGCTGGGCGGATCCGGTGCTGGCCGGTTCTCCGACGGCCAGTCACCATGACGTAGAAACAGTCGAATCTGATTTCGTTTTACATCTCTGTTCTGTCAGTACTGTTCGTTAGTCTGGTCGAAGACAGATTGGCCGGGCGGCGCCCGGTTCAGGTGCTCAGCGGAGGAGGTGACCCGGTGCCGGCAGATCCAGGAGATGCTGAGGGCGCGGGTGCCCCGCAGGGCCTGTCCTGGTCGTATGAGATGGATTTCGGTGCGCTGATCGCCGCGATCACCGGTGCCGGTCCGCCGGACCCGGATGCTCCGTCCGCGGGCCCGCGTTCCGCCGGGCGCGCCGGATGCCGCCCCGTCTTCCGCTGCCCCGCCTTCCGCTGCGGCTCCGTCCGCTGCACCGTCTTCCGCTACCGGGCCTTCCCCTGGCCAGCCGCCGGGCGCCCCGCCTGCCGCGGCTCCGCCTTCCGCCCGCGAGTCCGCTGCTGCTCCGTCCGCGGGCCCGCAGGACCCTGCCTCGCCGCCGGCCAGTTCCCCGGCCGCGGCTAGTTCCCCGGTTCCGGGCTCGGCGGAGGAGGAGGCGGCGCAGGAGGCGATCCTGGATGATCTCGCGGAGCTGGATGCGCGGGCTGCGGCGGAGGGCCGCGCCGATGGGGGGCGGGTGCCGCTGGCGGCGGTGGCGGGGCGGGTCGCTGAGCGGCTGGCGCCGGGCCCGGACCTGGCCGCGTGGCTGGCCGCCGCCCCGCCCGCCGCCCTGGGTGACGGTGACCTGGCCGCGGTGGCCGGATCCTGGCGGCGGGTCGCGTCGTGGGCGCAGGCCCGGGAACTGGCCGCGGTCGCGCAGATCACCGCCCGCGCCGCGGCCCGCGACGAGAACGCCGCCACTGGCGCGGACGGGTGCCCGCCGGTGGTGACGCGGTCGGCGGCGGCGCAGGTGGCGCTGGAGCTGACCATGTCGCCGTACGGCGCGTCGGCGTGGGCGGACCTGGCCGTGCAGCTGGCCTGGCGGCTGGCCGGACCGGCGCGGCGCTGGCCGCCGGGACCATTGACCTGGCCCGCGCCCGGCTGATCGCGGAGGCGGCCAGCCCGCTCAGTGACGAGGCGGCGCGGGCGGTGGAGGCGCGGGTGCTGCCCGCGGCCGGGGGGCAGACGACCGGGATGCTGCGCGCGGCGCTGCGCCGTGCGGTGATCGCGGCGGATCCGGCGGGCGCGGAGGAACGGCGGAAGGACGCGGAGCGGCGGGCGCAGGTGGTGCTGTACCCGGATCAGGACTGCACCGCGACGCTGGCCGGGCAGCGGCTGCCCGGCCGTGCATGCCACCGCGGCGATGGCCCGGATCAAGGCGATGGCCCGCGCGCTGAAGGCATCCGGCGCCGGCGGCAGCATCGACCTGCTGTCCGCCCAGATCTACCTCGGCCTCCTCCTCGGCACCCTCCCGCTGATCCCGCCCCCCGACGGCGCACCCCCAGGCCCGCCCGGCGACGGACCCGGCGGCCCGCCGGACGATCCCGGCTGCCCGGCCCTGGCGGCCCGCCGGACGATCCCGGTAACGAACCACCGCGACGACCCCTGGGGCGGCCTCGTGATGATCCCGGCGCTGGGCCCGGCGATCCGGTGATGACCCTCGGGCGGGCCGCGCCCGCAGGATGGCCGGCCGCACGACAACCCCGCAGCACGACCCGGCCGATAGCGACCCGGCCGGGGACGTGCCGCCGCCCGGGGACCAGGACGCACCCCGCGACGACGACAACTACCCCTGCCCCGGCGACGGCCCGGCGCGGGCCGGGTACAGCGACGCTGATCACGATGATGACGGCTGGCTGGCCCCGGACTGGCCCGGCCTGCCCGCGGCTGATCCCGCCCGCGTTCACCCGCCCCGGCACGCCCGGTGCCCCGACGGCCGGCCCGTCACCGGCCTCCTCGATGTCTCGCTGCCCTGGCCGGTACTGGCCGGGATCTCCGCCGGGCCGGGTTACCTGGGCCGGATCGGGCCCATCACCGCCGCGCAAGCCCGCCACCTCGCCGCCGCCGCCGCCCGCGACCCCGGCACCGGATGGCGGATCATCGTCACCACCACCAGCGGCCACGCCCTCACCATCACCCGCATCCCCCGCCCCCACGGCCACCCGCCAGGAGCAGGCACCGGGCAAGAACCCGGCGCCGATGCCGGCACGGACCCGGCGCCGGGACAGACCCCGGCACCGGGACAGGCCGGACGCCGAGACCAGGCCCGGCGCCTCGATAGGGCTGGTCGGCCGGGTCACCCTGACCATCCCCGAGGACATGCTGGCCCACCCGCCCCCCTGGCCGGGACCAGGACCAGGATCAGGAGCAGGCCCGGACCCGCCCGGCGGGATCCTGACCCGGGCGCTGCAGGCCGCCGCCACCGCCGCGGCCCGCGCCCGCGCCGCCATCGCCGCTGACGCCGCCGCTGGCGGATGCGCGCACACCGCCGCCAGCGCCGGCTACCGGCCCCCGCCACGGCTGAAGGAATACATCGCCGCCCGCGACCTGACCTGCCGGTTCCCCCGCTGCCGGCAACCCGCCTGGCGCGGCGACCTCGACCACACCATCCCCTACGACAACGGCGGACTGACCTGCCACTGCAACCTCGGCGGCCTCTGCCGCACCCACCACATCCTCAAGCACCACCCCGACTGGAACCTCCGCCAGACCGCACCCGGCACCTTCACCTGGACCACCCCAGCCGGCCGCATCCACACCGCAAACCCCGACACCCACACCGGATAGGAAGCCGGGCCGAGAAGACTCGTACACGGAGGCTGGGACTAGGGGGCGGAACGGGTGGGCAGCCAGATGCGCACCCTGGTCCCGCGGCCCGGCCACGATTCCAGCACCGCCTGGCCGCCGTGCGCGCGGGCGATCGCCTGCACAATGGATAGGCCAAGTCCGCTGCCTCTGCCGTCGCTGCTGCCACTATCGCTGTCGCCACTGCCGCTGCTGCCGGTGCCGCCGCCGTCGGTCGGGTCATCGCTGCTGCCACCGGCCGGCGGCGTGGCGCGGTGGAACCGGTCGAAGGCCTTGTCGGTGTCCGGCCCGGACATGCCCGGGCCAGCGTCAGCCACCTCGATCAGTACGCCGCCGCTCACCTCGCCGAGCCGTACGGCTACTGGGGCATTCGGCGGGGTGTGCGCCCGGACGTTGCCCAGCAGGTTCGCGAGCACTTGGCGGATCCGAGGCTCGTCGACCACGGCGACCAGCCGCGGCGGTGCCTCAGCGCGGACCGGCCGCCCCGGTTCCACCGCGATGGCGTCAGCGACGGCGTCGCGCACCACGCCCGCCAGGTCCGTCTCGGTCAGGTCGAGTGAGGATGTTCGATCGAGTCTGGCCAGTTCGAGCAGTTCAGCGACGAGGGTGCTCATCCGCTGGGCCTCCTGCTCGATCCTGCGCATCGCGCTGGGTAGCTGATCGGGACCAAGCGCGCCCTGCCGGTAGAGCTCGGCGTAGCCGCGGATGGTGGTGAGCGGCGTCCGGAGTTCATGCGAGGCGTCGGCGGCGAACTCGCGTACTTTCTGTTCTGAGCGCAGCCGTGCGCCGAATGCCTGCTGGATCCGGTCGAGCATGGTGTTAATCGCCGCCCCGAGCCTGCCCACATCAGTCCGGTCGCCCGCTTCGGGCATCCGCGCGTTGAGGTCCCCCCTTGAAGTGATGTCGTTGGCCGTGCTGGCCATTTGGTCCAGTGGTTCCAGGCCCCGGCCGATCAGCCATCCGCCGCCGATCGCGAGCAGCGCGATCAGAGCGCCGCCGGTAATAAGCTCCGCCACGACAACTCCGCGTACCTGGTTGCCGACAGCGCCGACCGGGCGCGCGACGATGAGCAGCACCCGGCCCGGCGGGATGCCGAGTCCGGTGCCGCTCAGCCGTCGCGCGGCCATCAGCCGCCGCGCGGCGCGGAGTTTCTCGCCGTTACCGACCGTGATGGTGGTTAGCTGATCATTGAACTGTGCCTCGTACTGCGGCACGCTCATCTTGCTCAGGACCTGCTGCAGCGCGGTCGCAGTGGGCCCCGGCGTGAGCACAAAGACCTGGTGGGCGCGAAACGAGACCGCCTCGGCGATGTATCCGTTCGCGTTGCCCGGCAACTGCTGGGGGTTACGCGCGGCGGCGGCCACCAGATCCGCGTTGAACTGGCCGCCCAGCCGCTTGCTCAATACGACGGTGCTGACCAGACCCATGATCAGCAGGAACATGGTCGTCACGCTGATCAGCAGCACGAGCATGCGGGCGCGCAGCGACAGCCTCTGCGGGCGCTTCATCCCCCTGGGCCGGGCTGTGCCCGTTCGTGCGGCCGCAGGCTGTATCCGACACCGCGCTGAGTGTGGATCATCGGCGGCCCGAGCGGATCGAGCTTGCGGCGCAGGTAGCTGACGTAGGTCTCGACGATCTGGGACTCTCCCGCGTAGTCCCATCCCCATACGTTCTCGAGTAGCTGCGCGCGAGTGAGGACCCGGCCCTGATGCCGCATCAGATAGGTCAGCAGCCGGAATTCCGTGGGCGACAGCTCGACCGGAGTGCCCCCCCGGTGCACGGTCCAGCGTGCCTCGTCTAGCTCCAGGTCACCAGCGCGGAGCAGTTCGGAATCCGGGGCATGCTCCTCACCCGACGTTCGAGCCGCGCGCCGGAGCACCGCCCGGACCCTGGCCGCGAGCGCCTCCACCGAGAAGGGCTTGGTGACGTAGTCGTCGCCGCCGATGGCAAGGCCGGCGACGGTGTCGGATGAGGTGTCCCTGGCGGTCAGGAAGATCACCGGCACCTCGTTGCCGCCAGCCCGCAGCCGGCGGCAGACCTCGAAGCCGTCCAGGTCCGGAAGCATGACGTCGAGCACGATCAGGTCGGGCGGGCTCGCCTCGGCCTGCCTCAGCGCATCATTGCCGTCAACCGCGGTGGTTACCGAGCAGCCGTGGAACTTCAGCGCGACCTGCACAAGCTCGCGGATGTTCGGCTCGTCGTCTACGACGAGCACCCGGGGGACACGGTCGTTAGCTGGCATGGAGTATCCGGCTCATTGTGGCCTAACGAGAAGCGCCGTCGCGGCGGCCAGGCACTGCCGCTGCGCAATGCCTGATGAGGCTACCGGCGGCAGCGGGCGCATCGGTGTCCGGGGCCGCTGACCACGGCCCCGGACGCCGATAGTGGCGCCGGATCCGGCGCCACTCACGCCGGATCCGGCGAGCTCCATCAGGAGCCGCTCGCCGGGTTCCCGGACGCTGAACCTGCCGTAACGGGCCGGATCACGGCCAGCCTGATGTCATGCGCACCGCTGACGACTGGCCCAGCTACGAAGACCTGCTGCCCGGCGGACAGCGCGCTGCTGGTGGTTTTCCCGTGGTTCTGCCGTACCACCGTCTTGCTGGTCAGGTTCCAGGTCTCGGTGGTGCCGTCGGCCGCGCGGACGACCACGGAATTGCCGCTGTCGGACTGGACGGCGCCGCGCTCATAGGCGATGGTACGGACGCCGGACCTGGTCCGGAACGTGAACTGGCCGTACATCCCGCCGAGCAGGCGGACCCGCCCGATGCGGTGGCAGGCCCTGGCGACGGCGTGCGCGGCCCGGGGATGTCCGGTGGCGCGGAGCCGGGCGCGCACGCGCCGGCACCTGACTGCCCGGGCCATCCGGGCTGTGCCGGGCGACCCCGAGCCGAAGGCCGCGGCCGCCGAGGCTGCGCCCGGTGACGTGGCAGAGCTGAGAATGGCGTTCAGCTGGGCAGCCTGTCCCGTGGGCGCCGCGGCGCCCGCCGAGGCGGCGTTACTGCTGAGAACCGGGGACGAGCTGCCGGTGAGGCCGCTGGCGACCACGCCGCCGCCGAAGAGCAGAGCGGCGAGTGCGGCGCCTGCACCCCAGCGCAGCGCCCGGCGGTGCCTGGGCGCCGCGGGCACGGAACCGCCATTTCCCGGGAAGCCGGACCCTCCTGAGAAGCCCGGCCCGCCCGGGAAACCGTGGGCGCCATGCCCGCCCGGGAAGCCGTGCCCGCCAGGCCCATCCGGGCCGTCCGGCCCGCCCGCCCCGGCCGGGAAGCCCGGATCGCCGGGACCGGCCGTGCCGCCCATCGGCGGTAGCTGCTGAGTCTGGTCGAGATCCTGCGGATCGCCTGCAGGCTGATACATGTTGTCCATGCCACCGAGCTTGCCGCCGCCGTCTGGGACAACGGCCCGCACATCCTGGGAGCTCCCTGAGATCTGCCGGCAGATGCGCTGAAGCGCCCGCCCGCATCCGGCCGGCCTTGCGTCCGGCTGGGGCTCGCGTCCGGCTGGCGCCTGCATCCGGACGGGGCTTGCATCCGGAGGGGCTTGGGTCCGCCCGCGGCTTGCATCCGCCGCCCGCGGCTTGCGTCCGCCGCGGCTTACATCCGGTCGGGTACGGGGATGCCGAGCAGTCCGAGCCCGACGATGAGCACCCGCAAGGTGAGTGCCGACAGCGCGAGCCTGCTCTGCCTGATGGCAGGATCCGGCGCCTGCAGCACCGGGCACTGCTCGTAGAACGTGGTGAACGCGCTAGCGACATCGAACAGGAACGCGGCCAGGCTGTGCGGCTCAGCCGACGCCGCGACCCCGCGTACCGCGGCGCCGAACCCGAGGAGCCGGAGCGCGAGCGCCCGTTCAGCGCCCTCGGTCGCCACGATCGGCCCTGCCGCCTGGTCAGGATCCTCGCCCGCGCGATGGAAGATCGAGCGGATTCGCGCGGTGGCGTACTGCAGGTAGGGCCCGGTGTTGCCGGTCAGCCCGAGCAGCCGGTCAAAGTCCAGCGCGTAACTTGAGTCCCTGGCGACCGACAGGTCACCGTATTTCAGCGCGCCGATTCCGACCGCGTCGGCGATCTGGTGCCGTTCCTCGGGCTCGTCATAGCGGTCCTTGATGACTTCCTCGGCGCGCTCAACGGCCTCGTCGATAAGGGCCATCAGCTTGATCTGGTCGCCGCTGCGGGTCTGCAGCCGCTGTCCGCCAGGGCCTGTCATCAGCCCGATGACCGCATGCTCGGCACTGGCCGCATCGGTCAGCCAGCCAGCCATGCGTGCCGCCGCGAACACCATCTGCAGGTGCTGCGACTGCTCGGATCCGACCACGTAGATGATCCTGGAAACGCCGAGATCAACCAGCCGGTACCTGATCGCGGCCAGGTCGGTGCTGTCGTAGCCGTAGCCGCCGTCGCTCTTGCGCAGCATGAGCGGCTGGGGCTTGCCGCTGCGGCCGGTGAACCCGGGCGGGAACACGCACAGCGCGCCGTCGCTGATCACGGCGATGCCGGCCTGCTCCAGCTCGGTGCAGACGCTGGCCAGCATCGAGTTGTAGAAGCTCTCTGGCGCCATGTCCGCATCGGTCAGCGTGATGCCGAGCCTGGTGTAAATCTTGCGGAGATATTCCATCGAGTCGCCGACCAGCAGCTGCCACAGCCTCAGCGCGCGGGCATCGCCTGCCTGCAACTCGACGACCCTGCGCCGCGCCCTGTCGGCAAAGGCGTGGTCTGCAGTGAACTTTGCCCGCGCTGCCTGGTAGAAGGCGGTGAACTCGCCCCCGGCCAGCTGGTCATATGTCGCCTGCTCGCCGATGTCCTGGGCGTGCTCGATCAGCATGCCGAACTGGGTACCCCAGTCGCCGAGATGCGCGGCGCGGATGACTTCGTAACCGAGGAATTCGAGTACCCGCACGATGGCATCGCCGACGACGGTCGGGCGCAGGTGCCCGACATGGAGTTCCTTGGCGACATTCGGCCCTGAATAGTCGACAACGACCTTCTGGGCCGGCTCAGCCAGGGGAACACCGAGCCGCGGATCATGCAGCAGGTCAGTCGCCTGCGCCGCGATCCAGTCATCGCGCAGCGTGAGGTTGACGAAGCCGGGCCCGCTGACCTCGACGTTGCCCAGCACCTCGGTCGCGGCCAGGTGGCCGGCCAGTTCGGCGGCAACGTCGCGAGGCGCGCGATGCAGGCGCTTGCCCAGGGACAGCGCAACATTCGCCTGGAAGTCGGCGAACTGCGAAGGCCGGATCAGCGGGTCAGCCCTGGCGTAGTCAGGGCCGAACGCCGCGCCAAGCGCGTCGCCGACCAGGCGGGCGAGGACCTCCTCCGGATCGGCCATGCATCCAGGTTATCGGCTGCGCTGGCAGGCTCGCCCGTACTCGGTCAGGGCCGGCGCAGGAAGTGCCCGCCGCGGGCTGCCCCCAGCCGCTCCCTGATCTTCTCCGTGATCTGGCCACTGGCGAGCCCCGCTGCCAGCACGCAGGCCGAGGAGATGCCGCGAGCGGTCGCCGCGCCATGCGCGATCACCACGTTTCCCTCGAGCCCGAGCAGCGCAGCTCCGCCGTAGCTGTCCGAATCGAGGCGCTCGGCGAGTTCGCGCAGGCCGCGGCGCTGCAGGAGCGCGCCGAGCCGGGCCGCCCGGGATCCGCCCATCGCCACCCGCAGCTGCCCGGCGGCAAAGGCCGCAGCTCCCTCCAGGGTCTTCAGCGCGACATTCCCGGTGAAGCCGTCGGTCACGATCACGTCCACTTGCCCGGTCAGCAGATCCCCGCCCTCGACATTGCCGACGAAGCTCATCGGCCGGCCGCCATGCGGCGGGTCGGCGTCGAGCAGTTCATGCGCTCGCCTGGTCAGCTTGTTTCCTTTTCCCGGTTCGGCGCCAATGGTCAGCAGGCCCACCCGGGGTTCCTCGATGCCGTAGGCGGTCTGCGCATAAGCGACGCCGAGTTGCGCGAACTGCGCCAGCATCTCCGGCTTCGGATCGGCGATGGCGCCAGCGTCCAGCAGGAGCGTGGGCCCGGGACTGGTCGGTAGCACGACCGCGAGGGCGGGCCGCAAGACGCCCGGCAGTGGCCGCAGCCGCAGCCGGGCCGTGGCCACGATCCCGCCGGTCGAGCCGGCCGAGACAACGGCGGCGGCCTGGCCGCGCCGCACCAGCTGGCAGGCGACGGCAATGCTTGACCGGGGGCGGCGCCAGCTGGCGAGAGCTCCCTCGTCCATCGAAAGGGAGTCCTCCGCCGCGACGATCGGTATGTCCGCGAGCGCATCGTGCTCGACAACCAGCGGCCGCAGCTGGCCAGGGCGGCCGGTGAGCACTACGTGTATCCCGCTGTCCCGCAGTGCGCGGACGGCGCCGGCGACGATCTCGGCCGGCCCGTGATCACTGCCCATCGCGTCCACCGCGATGACTGCCTGCGGCGGACCGTTACCGTGCCGGGTGCCCTCGTGGCTGAGGGAATCCGCCGGGCCCGAGGTCAGGGTGTCACCATCGGCGTCGCCGCGGTCACGTCCGCGCGGGGTGAGGGCCGCAACCGGATGACCGTGTGCCGCATGCGGACAAGCCTCTCACTGCCTGACTCACCCTGGCCGCCGGCGCCCGAGCCGCCTCGGCTGGCAGCTGCAGGCCGGTATCCCGCCTGCGCAGGCATACCCCGGGGCGGCCAAGGGTCGCTGAGCAGGGCGCTAGCCGGAATGACTACGCAGGCGACCATCGGCATCCTCTGAGTGTGCTCTAAATTGTGACCCTTTTGTATGGCTATGTGCGGCCGCCGGGCTCGATTTCTGCGTCTCAGGAATATGGCGGCGACAGACGCCGCCAGGCTGGAGACTCGCGGTGCGGCAACAAGGCGGCGCCGCGATCGACCGGAGGGAGATGCGTGACAGGAACTCAGGAAACCACGCTGGCCAGTCCGCTGGCAGGCCGCCGTTTCCGCGCGTACACGGCGAAGCACCTAGACGCGCTGACCGCACGGGCCGGCCTTGATGCCGGCCAGCGGCTGGCAGTCCGGGCCGTTGCCACCGTCCTGCCGTTCCGGACGAACGCGTACGTGGTCGAGCAGCTGATCGACTGGGACGCGGCCCCGGACGACCCGATCTACCGGCTGGTTTTCCCGCAGGCCGACATGCTGCCCGGGGCGGATGTCCGGAGAATCGCCGGCCTGCTCGCCGGCGGCGCCCCGGAAGACGAGATCCGGGCCGCCGCGCACCAAGTCCGGATGCGGCTGAACCCGCACCCGGCAGGGCAGCTGGCACTCAACATTCCCGATCTCGATGACGAGCCCGTCCGCGGGATCCAGCACAAGTACCCGGAAACGGTCCTGGTGTTCCCCAAGCAGGGCCAGACCTGCCATGCCTACTGCACCTACTGCTTCCGCTGGGCGCAGTTCGTCGATGAGGCTGGCCTGAAGATAGCGACCGCCGACGTTCACAGGGTGGTCGCGTACCTGCGGGAACACCGCGAGATCACCAGCGTCCTGATTACCGGCGGCGATCCGATGATCATGGGCGCAGGCGTGCTGCGCCGCTACATCCAGCCGCTTCTCGATGCGGAACTTGATCACATCGAGTCCATCCGGATCGGAACCAAGTCGCTGGCCTACTGGCCGCAGCGGTTCATCAGCGACCCCGATGCCGATGACACGCTGCGGCTCTTCGAGGAGGTGGCGGCAACCGGCCGGACGCTGGCCTTCATGTCACACTTCTCCCACCCGCGCGAGCTTGAGCCCGAGCTGGTGGCAGACGCCGTGCGCAGGATCAGGGCGGCCGGGGCCGTCATCCGCACGCAGGCTCCGCTGATCCGGTCCATTAACGACGATCCGGCCAGCTGGGCGGGCATGTGGCGATCCCAGACCCGGATGGGGATGATCCCTTACTACATGTTCGTCGAGCGTGACACCGGACCGCAGGAC
>CAVPPJ010000002.1:0-41263 GCA_963707065.1 uncultured Actinomycetes bacterium | reverse complement strand
AGTACGCCGCTGGTCACAGACTGATTTGTGAACGGATTTGTGCACGGACGCGACGAGACAGCCTCGAGACAGGGGAGACGCAGACGACGAGCCAGAGAGGTCTTCGCGCCCCTGTCCGCCGAGGCCACCGACCGGCGACCGGAACGCCGGAGACGGGAGAGACGCGCGTCGTATGGCTCATAACCCAGAGGTCGAGGGTTCAAATCCCTCCCCCGCTACCAAGGCCAGAGGCCCTCTTTCGAACAGGAAGAGGGCCTCTGACGCGAGATCTGTAAACTGACTTTGTAAACGTCGCGCTCGTTTACGCTGTCACGCGAGCAAGCGCGCCGACCGTCGCGGCCTGATCCTCGCGCGCCGAGCCGGTGACCTCGAACGAGGTTAGCGACCCGCTGATCCGGTGACTCAAGACAGTGCCCCAGCCCAACATGCTGCCGAATAGTCCTTAGTAATACTAAATATCAAGGCGGCGCGCTGCACGCGCCGCGGGCCGGCACCAGCGCTCGGCCTCTGCCTTAGAAGGCCCGGCCGGCGCGCGCCGACCCGCACGTCACAGATCACGCGCTGAATCAGCTGGCCCATCAGGCGTGCCCGGTGCCGCACGCTGTCGTTGTCCTCTAGGTCCATGTCCAGCACGCGAGCGGCGTGAAAGGGCGCCCGTGCGCCGCGTCGCACGCGATCGGCTGCGCCGCCAGGACTCGCGCCCCTTCGGACGGGATCGGTGATGGCCGGGAGGACGGGAATGGCTGGGTGAGGGCTGATCTGGCGGGCCCATTTTGGGGCATCGTGGGGATGAACCTTTGACGGCACCCAGGTAGTCATACAAGTAGGTGCATCGAGCTGGCGGAGGGTGGGGGTGGACGCCGAGGCTGAGGGGTTCGCGCAGTTCGTCGAGGCGCGCCAGCGGGCGCTGCAGCGGACGGCGTGGCTGCTGACCGGCGACTGGGCGGTGGCCGAGGACCTGGTGCAGACGGCGCTGGTGCGGTCGTGGCCGCGGTGGGAGCGGATCCGGCGGCGCGATGATCCGGAAGTTTATGTGCGCCGCGCGATGGTGAATACCTGGGCCAGCTGGCGCCGCCGCCGGTGGTGGGGCGAGCGGCCCTCCGAGGTCGTGCCCGACACCCAGGCAGCAGGGGATGTGGCGACCGAGGTGACCGTGCGCATCGCCGTGCAGGGCGCGCTGCGGTCGTTGACCGCCCGGCAGCGGGCGGTGCTGGTGCTGCGGGTCTTCGACGATCTGTCTGAGGTGCAGGTGGCGCAGGTGCTGGACTGCGCGGTCGGGACGGTCAAGAGCACGATGGCGCAGGCGGCGGCCCGGTTGCGCGAGGATCCCCAGCTGGCTGGGTTGATGGATCGGGAGCCCCAGTGAACGGGATGGACGGGCGGTTGCGTGATCTGCTGGACGCCGCCGTGGGCGAGCCGCCGCACCAGGTGACCGCCGCGGCGATGCGCCGCCGGGTGATCAGGCGGCGGGTGGTGGAGGCCGTGGCCGGGGCCGTGGCCGTGGTGGTCATCGCCGCCATTGCCCTGGTGGGCGTCAGGACGCTCGGCCATACACCTTCGCCAGCCCCGGCGACCAGGCCCCACCCGACGGCCCACATCATCACCTCCCGGCACTACCACTACGCCGAGACGCTACCCGCTGGGTGGCGGCTCGCCGGGCAGGCCACCCAGCAGTGGGACGGAACAGGCTCCCCAGGCGACCATGACCTCCAATCTGACCTGTTCCTGGGACCTGGCGGCGTCGAGGCATGGGCGTACGCGGCACCGACCAAGGTGAACCTGGCGGCCTACACCAGAACGACCATGCAGGCCGCCGCCACCGTGCATCAATGTCCGGCGGACCCGCAATCCAGCCAGGCCATCACGATTGGCGGGGCACCCGCCCGGCTGCTGGCCTTCCAGTGCCCGGCCCGGAGCGGCTTCCTGGTGGAGCTCGCGGTCACCGTTCATGACGGCACCGCATTCGTGTTCGGATCCCAGAACCCGGCCGGGACCAAAGCCAGCGACCGCGCCGCCTTTCGCCAATGGCTGGCCGGAATCCAGCTCTAGCATCGAGGGCTCCCAACAGGGGACTTAGCCACCGAGGAGGTCACGATGAACCCGAGACAGCCAACTCGGACGAGGAACGCCCTCGCCGCCTGCCCGGACCGAATACAGCATCCAGGCACGTGTCAGCCAGAGCCAGCGGCCAAGTCGTAAAGGAACTCAAAATGAGGCAGCGGAATATTGTCCTCTCACTCGCCGTGGCCGGTCCCGTCGTCGCAGTACTCATCTCGTCCTGCGCACCAGCGGCACATAACGGCGCGAACAGCAACCTGACAGTGCAATGCACCGAGAGCCTGACGGGTCAGGACGTCACCGATGGAGGCGTCGCGGGGACCGGCCACTGCACTCTCACAGGGGGGGTACACGACAGTGGTCCGACCACTGACTACCGGACGCAGAACGGCACAACGATACTCATCCGCCGCGTGTTTACCGGCGCAAACGGGACGATCACCTTCCTGATCACAATAAACACCGCCGGTCCGGCGCCGTGGACGATAACGTCGGGCACCAAGGCCTACGCAAAACTGCATGGCCGGGGCCACCAGGTCGTAGACAACTACACGGGCAGCCCGGCCACCTTCGTGCTGAAAGGAACCGTGTCCCAAATTCCGAGCTTAAATTAGCCTGCTCGGCCTCCTGCCGCAATGACGTTTAGGGTTTGCACTGGTCAGATATGGCTACTGACGGACAGCCTACGCAGCAGCACAACGGCACCAATAAGTGTAATCCCCGGCGGATAGTGCAACGCGATGAGATCGGGCAGGGTCACGGTCACAAAGGACGAAAGGTACAGGAATCCCGCCTGGGCTAACCTCCGGTGATGGCCCCTGAATTGTGACGTGCTTCCCCTCAATATCAAGGGCGCTTCGCGGTTCCTCCGGAAATGGCCTTCGGCCACCCTCGACATCGAGCCCCCGGAAGCACTCTGGCCAGAAACCAAGGGCAAGGCAGCGAGCCTGGCCAGGGCACGGGGGCCAATACGGCGGCACCGAGGACTGACACCCACAGCTGACACCAGCGCGCCTGGATCCCGCCGTACTTTGACGGACTTACGAAACGAGTCAGCCGCGCTCCGGTGACACGTCTTGATCGGGTTGTGGAATGTAAATCGCTTACTCAGGACAGGAGCAGGCCACTAGCCAAGTTTCCGCCGAAATCCACCACCGTATCCAAGAAACAGATAAGTGCTTGAATTATCATAGGTATCTCCTTTGCTGTCTTCTTAATCTTGTCCTTTGACGAGACTTTCAGCCCCGGCGCCACTCCCGCTGACAACGCGCTAGCCCGGCCAAGATCGCCGTGCCATTAACGTGCCAGAAGGTCTAATCTGGCCGCCTGGCCAGGGATGCTCGATACATCAGAATGTCATTCTGAATTGTATATTCACGATAGTTTCCGTTCGGTGGGAGCAATGCTTGAGACCTGTGGATCGGCCGGGAAGGGGTGTACCTTCCCGGTGACCGTGCGAAGTCTCAGGCAATGACCGGCGTTGGCGCGTCGGCCGGGAAGGTACAACCCGATGCTCACCGTAGTCTCTGGCGACGGCTCAGGCCACGAGGGCGGGCAGGATCGCTCGCCGTTGCTGATCGATGAGATCGTCCGTGAAGGTGCCCGGCGGATGCTGGCCGAGGCACTGCAGGCCGAGGTGGACGCCTACATTGCCCGGTTCGCTGACGAGCGCGACGGGGAAGGCCGGCGGCTGGTGGTGCGCAACGGCTGCCACCAGCCGCGGGAGGTCCTGACCAGCGCGGGCGCGATCGGGGTGACCGTGCCCCGGGTCAATGACAAGCGCACCGACCCGGTCACCGGTGAGCGGCAGCGGTTCTCCTCGGCGATGCCGGTCACCGGTGAGCGGCAGCGGTTCTCCTCGGCGATCGTGCCGCCCTGGGCCCGGAAGACCCCGAAGATCACCGAGGTGCTGCCGCTGCTGTACCTGCACGGGCTGTCGTCCGGGGGACTTCGTGCCGGCCCTGGGCCAGTTCCTGGGCTCCGCTGCTGGCCTGTCAGCAGCGGTGATCACGAGGCTGACCGAGACCTGGAAGGCCGAGCAGCGCGCCTTCGCCGGGCGGGACCTGTCGCAGATGGATTACGTCTATCTGTGGGCCGATGGCATCCACGTGAACATCCGGCTGGAAAAGCACAAGCTGTGCCTGCTGGTGATGATCGGCGTGCGCGCTGATGGCCGCAAGGAATCATCGCCCTGGCTGATGGCTACCGCGAGTCCGCGGAGTCGTGGGCGGACCTGCTGCGCGATTGCGCCCGCCGTGGAATGCGTTCCCCGGTGCTGGCCGTCGGCGACGGGGCGCTGGGGTTCTGGAACGCGCTGCGGGAAGTGTTTCCCGAAGCCCGGGAGGGCCGCTGCTGGTTCCACCAGACTGCCAACGTCCTGGCCGCGCTCCCGAAGTCAGCGCACCCGGGGGCGAAGAAGGCCCTGGCCGAGATCTGGGGCGCCGAGGACAAGGACCATGCCCTCGCCGCGGTTAAGGCGTTCGAGGACACTTACCGGACCAAGTTCCCCAAGGCTGTCGCGAAGATCACCGACGCCGCGGGCGAACTGCTGGCGTTCTACGACTACCCCGCCGAGCACTGGGTGCATCTGCGCACGACCAACCCGATCGAATCCACCTTTGCCACCGTGCGGCACCGCACCAAGGTCACCAAGGGGCCCGGCTCGCGCTCCGCTGGGCTGGCCATGGCGTTCAAGCTGATCGAGGCAGCCCAGGCCCGCTGGCGCGCTGTCAACGCACCTCACCTGGTCGCGCTTGTCCGTGCCGGAGCCCGCTTCGAACGAGGTGTCCTTATCGAGCGTGAGGCAGCGGCTTGAGCCCGCAGTTGCCCGCGCCGGGCCGCGGCCACGATCGCGCCGCGGTGACCGGTCGCATCGGCCGCCCGCTGCTGTTCCTGGACGTCGACGGAACCCTTCTTCCCTACGGCGGAGCCACGCTCCCGTCAGCACCGCAAGGCTGGAACGACTGGCAGAGGCTGTCGAATCCGCAGCTGGCCAAGCTCGACCGGCGGCATGGCCCCCGCCTGCTGGCCCTGCAGTGTGACCTGGTGTGGGCTACCGCATGGATGCACGACGCCAACGAGGTTATAGCCCCGCTGCTCGGGCTGCCGCAGCTGCCGGTCGCCGAACTGCCGGAAGCCCCGGACGAGGACCAGCCAGGTGTACTGCACTGGAAGACCCAGGCACTCGTCCTAGCCGCCGCCGGACGCTCATTCGCCTGGGTCGACGACGAAATCACCGATCTGGACCGGGCATGGGTTTCTGCGCACCACCCCGGACAAGCCCTGCTTCACCGCGTCGACTCTCTGGTCGGTCTCACCAGCGCGGACTTCGCTGCACTCGTTGACTGGCTGCAGAACTCAACCGCTGGAGCGTGACCGCAGACCTCAGCATCCACAGGATTTGACAATTGCTCTTCGGTGGGCGAAGGCGGCGCTGCTGGCGGCGAGGATCGCGGCGGCGATGATCACATGAGCGGTGAGCCCGAGCATGGCCTGAGTGGCTGCCATGACCAGTCCGGCCAGGAGCAGCGACCGCCAGGTGCCCAGCCGCCGGGTGATGCGGGCCGATCCCGCCGACCACGACTCTGCCGACCGTCTCGAGGGCCAGCAGCAAACCGCACATGCCGGGCTTAGAGAACGGCCGATACCTGCAAGCTCATACTCACAGGCACGCCACGGGCACGGCCGACAGTTTCAGGTGCATTGGTGATTCACCGGCCTGGACTGTCACTATCAGCCCGTACCGACGCAGTGACCGCGAACGGGCAATGGCGGACGCGGAAGACGCTTCCGCGCTGTCTCAGCGGTGTACGGGTGACCTGGATCGCCCGGTGGGAGGTGATCCTTCGGGCTAGCTGATGGCGGCAGCGGGGATACCTGACCACCCGCGCCGGATGCTGGCCGCGGTGGTAGTTGCTTGCCGGACCGCTTCTGTTGCCGCGAGTCGAATATCACTACTCCAGCCACGAACAAAACGATCAAGTAGAAGCAGCTGGCCAGCCAGGCCAGCGCGACTCCCGCATGGGGATCGTGATCCGGCCCGCTCACGGGCAAGCCGAACGCCACCGGCCACACGCCTGCATAAACCACGGTCGCCACCGTGAGCGCCAGGCCGGGCCGCAGACCTCGCCCCTTGCCCTGCGCCCGGGCGGGCTGGGGCGGCTTGGCTGCGGCCAACCCGGCGGGGAGGTCAGCGGTGACTGCGCCCAGCTCCGCGTAGGTCCGCGATGCCAGTGTTTGGCCCACCCGCAGGTCGAACTCGTCCTTGGCCAGCCGCCCTTGCACGAACGCGGCCTTGAGGATGCCGATCACCTGCTCGCGGTCGGCGCGTGAGGCCCGCAGGTGACCGCGGCCTCCTGCCCCTGCTGCTATCTCATCTCCCGGCCCTGCCATCACTGGCACCTCCCCACGAGCACGACGCACGGAAAGCGTAACCAACGAACGACTGGCTGGCTACGCCGTGATCGGCGAACCCGTGTGTGACATTCATTCATCCACGTCGTCCGCTCCCAGCACAAGGACACGCTGCCGCTGATCGTCACACGGGTGCTAGCTCGATCATCGAGCAGCTGAAGATCATCGAGCCGCTCACCAATCTCAAGGCGCATGGCGTGAGCGGGGCGGACGCGTTCCATCTGGTGATTCCCTCGCTGCCGGGTTACGGGTTCTCCGGCAAACCGACACGGCCCAGCTGTCCCAGCAGCACCAAATCGGCGCCGGAGCCCTGTCTCGATATGACGCATCCCCCCGGTGTGGCTGGATGAATGTGCTAGTGGGGGCTCTGTGCCTTGTGACGTACGGCCCGATCAACGATCCTGGCTGTGGATCACCAGATCCGCCCTTGGGCCAGGGGAAGGAGCCGGGCATGCCGCCGGTGCCGGGTAAAGTTTTGCTTCCGTCTATCCTCGCTGGCCGCATTTCTTTCACGGCGCGAGTCGGGGATGGCGGCAGCAGACGGAGGGCGGGTCCATGCCGTCGCTGATTGCCGGTCGGCTTCCGGTCCGATTGACCCCGCTAGTGGGCCGCCAGCGTGAGCTGCGGGACGTGGTTAACAGCATGTCGCGCAGCCGGCTGCTAACCCTGACCGGACCGGGAGGAATCGGGAAGACCCGCCTGGCGCTTGCCGCCGCGGGCGCTGTAAGCGCGTCCTACCCCGAGGGCGTGTGCTGGGTGGAGCTCGCGCCGCTCGACGATCCCGGCATCGTCGCCCGGGTGATCGCGCGCCAGCTCGGCGTGCCGGACTGCCCGGGCCAGGACGCCGCGACGGCAATCGCGGAGCACGTGGGCGACCGTTCGATGCTGATCGTCTTGGACAATTGCGAGCACCTGGCTTCCGCTGTGGCGGATCTTGCCGGGCAGCTGCTCGGCGCTTGTGATTCCATGTCGATCCTCGCGACCAGCCGCGAGGTCCTCGGGGTGGACGGGGAGCGCAGCTGGCCGGTGCCGCCGCTATCGCTATCGCTGCCGCTGCCGGGGGCTGGCGCGCCTGCGGCGGCGGCCGCCCTCGCGGAGTCCGACGCGGTCAGGTTCTTCGAGTACCGCGCGCAGCTGGTGCTTCCGTCGTTCCGGCTTGCCGACGACAATGCCCGGGCCGTCGTGCAGATATGCAGGCGGCTCGACGGCCTGCCGCTGGCGATCGAGCTGGCCGCGGCCCGGATGCGGATGCTGTCTGTCGGCCAGCTGGCCGAGAGTCTCGACGACATCTTCACGGTGCTGATCGGTGGCGCCCGCACGGCCCCGCGCCGCCACCAGGCACTGCGAGCGACCCTCGACTGGAGCCACGACCTGCTCGACGAGGACGAGCGCGTGGTTTTCCGCCGGCTGGCAGTGTTCTCGGCCGGCTTCACGCTGACCGCAGCCGAGCAGGTCGCCGCCGGGAGCGGCATCCGTCCCGAGCGCATGCTCGAGCTGCTGACACGGCTTGCCGACAAGTCGCTCCTGTGGGTGGAGCACGGGGGCAGCGACGCGCGTTACCACCTGCTCGGCACCGTCCGCGAGTACGCGCTGGAATGCCTGGCCGAGGCCTCCGAGGAGCAGGCCGTGCGCCGTGCCCACCTGCGGTGCTTTGTCGGCCTGGTGGAAGAGGCCGCGCCACGGGTCGACGGTGGCCGCGAAGACGCCCTGGGCTTGGAACGCGAGCTGGACCGCCTGGACGCTGAGACGCCGAACCTTCGGGTGGCGCTGGAATTCGCCCGCGATTGCGGTGACGCGAACGCCGCGCTTCGGATCGCCGGTCCGCTGGGGCGCTTTGCCTACCTTCGCGGCCACTACCACGAGGTCCGCGAGTGGATGGACACTGCGGTCACGGCAGGTCCGGATGCCCCCGCCGCGCTGCGGGCCAAGGCGCTGCTCGGCAGCGGCAGCCTTGCCCTGCTGCAGTGCGACTACCTGCCGGCCGTGCGCCGGCTCGAAACCGCGCTCCGGCTGTACCGGGAACTGGGCGATGCCCAGGGCGTGGCCAGCGCGTTGCAGGTGCTCGGCAGCGTAGCCCGCGAGCAGGGCAGATACGCCCGCGCAATGGAGTTGCACGGGGAGAGCCTGTCCATCGCCGAGGCCGCTGGCGACCAGTGGGCTGTCGCCAGCGCCCATGGCTACCTGGGCTTCGCCTCCTGGCTGCAGGCTGAATTCGAGCGGGCGACCGAGGAGTGCACGGTAGCCCTGCGCATGTTCCGCGAGCTTGGTGACGCGGTGGGAACCGCATGGTCGTTGCTCAGCCTGGGCACCGTCGCGCGTCACCAGGGAGCCCGTGAGCAGGCGGCGGCGCTGCTCCGGGAGAGCCGCTCCCTGGCAGAGCGAATCGGATTCCGCGAGGGCATAGCGTGGTCTCTTGAGCAGCTTGGCCTGCTGGCGGCCGACCGTGGCGACCCGGCCGCTGCGGCGCTGCTCCGCAGCAGTCTTGAGATTCATCACGATCTGCGCGACCGGTGGCGTACTTGCAGCGTCCTCGAAGACCTTGCCGCGATCGCGCTCGCCCAGGGCAATGCCCAGCAAGCCGCCCGCCTGCTGGCCGCGGCGGAGGCGATGCGCGTCACGATCGGCACCGTGATCGCTCCCTGCGAAAGCGCCCAGCATACCGCGACCCTGACCGGGGCCCGGGCTGCGCTCGGCGACGAGGCGTTCGCCGCTGCATGGCAGCAGGGCCTGCAGGCCCAGATCGAAGACCTGCAGGCGGACCCGGCCCCGCCCGGCACCGCCGTCGGGCCCGGGCCGTCCGGCCAGCCGGCTGCACGGACGGATCCGCCCGCTGCCCGCGCGGGATCCCACCGGAAGCCCCTGGCAGATGCGAGAAAGCAGGACGCAGGAACCACCGCCGCCAGCGGCATGCTCCGGATCAGGGCGCTGGGCACGGCGACCGTCCACCGTGGGGATGCGGCCGTGACGGCGGCGGACTGGGGTTACGCGAAGCCACGCGAGCTGCTGTTCCTCCTCGCCTCGTCACCGCCCATGACCAGGGACCAGCTGGGCGCCGCGCTCTGGCCCGACCTGGCACGTCAGCAGCTGGGAAACGCGCTGCATACCGCCTTGCGTGGGCTGCGCCGCGCACTCGGGGATCCCGGCTGGGTCGTGTACTCCGACGGTCGCTACCACTTCAACACCTCACGGGACCATGAGTGCGACATCGAGACGTTTGAGCAGGCCCTCGCCGCAGCCCGGACTGCGCGCCCGGCGGCTGCCGCGCTGCCTGACCTGCAGCGCGCGGCCGCGGCCTACCGCGGTGATTTCCTTGCCGGGATGGCCGCAGGCGAATGGGCCCAGGCCCGCCGCGACGAGCTAGCCCGCAGCTTCGAGTCGGTGCTGCTCGCGACCGGCCGGCTGCATGCTGCCGCCGGCCGCTACCAGCCCGCCGCGGCAGCGTTCCGCCGGGCGGTCGCTCACGAGCCGCTGAACGAGACCGCCCACCGGGAGCTGATGAACTGCTGGGTGCGCCTCGGCGAGACCGCGCGCGCCGTGCGGCACTACCGAGAACTCGTTGAGCTGTTGCAAGAGCAGGTCGGCGTTCCCCCAGCGGCCGAGACCACGGAGCTGTACCGGCAGCTGGCGGGCAGGCCCTGACGCCGACCCCTGGTGTTTCCCCCGGTGCCATCCCGTTCCACCCTGAATCGGCTTGCAACCCTGGCGCGCAGTGGCGACGATGCCGCGCCCGCCAGGGCGGGAAGCCGCCAGGACACGAACGGAGGTGCGCAGGTGCCCGATCCGATCGCGCCGCTTGTTGCTAGCCAGCCAGCCGAGGCAGTGGAACTAGTGTCCATGGCAGTCAGTGACGGGGACCTGGAAGCCGCGCTGGCCCAGTACGAGGCCGGGGCGGTGTTGCGGCCATGGGCACGTGACCCGGGCGGGGATACAGATGTCGCCGCGGACGCCCTGATCCAGCTGATGGACCTGCGGCTTCCGCTGTCTGTCCGGATCCGCGCGGTCGTGCCTGGCGACGGCCTTGCCCTGATTGTGGGCGAGCGGCACATCATTGGCACCGGCCCGGACAGCCAGCCGATACAGCTAAGCGGGGCAGGCGCCACGGTCGTGAGATGCCAGCAAGACGGCAGCTGGCGCATCGCCGCCGATGCCTGGTGCCTGGACGGGCACGGCGCTGGCCAGGTACAGGGCTGATACCGACACGCGCCGGCGCTGGCAGCTTGCATCCCCGGCTGCGGGCACCGGCGGCTGGCTTCCCCCCGGTGCATCCCCCGGAGCCCCGGCAAACCCCCCCTCGACCGTCGGCAGCCTGTCTAGCGAGGCCACAACTTCCAGCGTCCTCTACCCATCTCGGACTGCTCGCCAGACATCATTGCGAGCCGGAAGGACAAACCATGTCGTCCACCCTGACCCGATCGGTGGCCGGGCTCGCACTGCTCGCGGCCCTGGCCGCAGGCTGCGGCACCGCCGCAGCGCACCCTGCCGCCCCGAAGCCGAAGCCGGCCGCTGCGGCGCACCGTCATCATCATTCCCAGCCGACGCACGCCGCGGTCACCACGCCACCCGCGCCGCCGACCACCGCACCCGCCCAGACCGCCAATCCCATCCCGCAGGGCAACGGCGGCGACCAGGACGCCGACAACAACGGCGGCCCCAGCGACGGCGACGGCAACGTCTAACCGCCGGCCGTCCCACGCCCGGGCCGCAGCCGCTGTCCCGCCCCCGGCGCGGCGCCACCCGGCCCGGCTAAACGAAGAGGAGACACCAGTGACCGCTCGCACCACGCGGCGCGGCATGCATGCGCTGGCCGCGATCGCCGTCATCGCCGTCATCGCCATCACGGTCGTCGCCTTCGCCCTGCCCGGGCACCCGCCGGAGCAGGCCTTTCCCGCACTGCACCCTGCGGCGGCGCCGGCCAGGTGGCCGCACGCAACGCTGCCCAACGGAACCGCC
Source organism: uncultured Actinomycetes bacterium (assembly GCA_963707065.1). Classification (GTDB taxonomy): domain Bacteria; phylum Actinomycetota; class Actinomycetes; order Streptosporangiales; family Streptosporangiaceae; genus Palsa-506. The sequence goes on along the minus strand of CAVPPJ010000002.1, from coordinate 29,842 downwards.
GTACTGTCCTACCCGCCCTCGCTAAGCAGGCTCGCCGGCGACACCGACGCCGTATCGGCCGCCCGGCTCAGCCCGGGCGGCGCGTTCCAGCTCTACCTCAACGCCACTCCCCGGCAAGGCACCGAGCGCCTGCGGCACTGGGCCGCATCCCGGCTCAGGCTGCTGCGCTCCGATGACGCGGCATCAGCCCATCAGGACGCCGCCGCGGAGGGCATCAAGTTCCGCGGCGGCACCGGATCCTGTGTCATCGACGACTACCTCACCCGGATCGGCGCCCACCACTACCAAGAGATCGCCTGCCTGGTCCAGGGACGAACCAGCGCCAGCGTCATCGTCGCAGCCGCTCCCGCCGCCGCCTGGGCCCGGGCCCGCCCGCTGCTATTCCGGGCGGTCGCCGCCTACCTCGTCCGCTGAACGCAGCCGGCGAGCGAGCGGGACGAGACGGGACCCGCTGACCACGTCTCAGTCTCCAGTGATCAATTCCCTATGAGAAGCACCTGGCCCTGAAAGGACATGAGAATGACTGAACACACCGCATTCCTGTACCGGCTCGCCTCGCCGCGCAGCCCTCAGGCACCTGGCCGAGGCGGCCGCCGGGCCACTGCCTTGCTGCTGCGCCTGTGCTGTGTGGCGCTGCTGGCGTGGATCGGGTACATCCATCTGCACTTGTGGCAGGAGGGATACCGCCAGATCCCCACCGACGGGCCACTGTTCCTGCTCGATGCGGTGGCCGCCTTCGTCCTCGCTGCGGCACTGCTGACGTGGCCGCGGGCGCTGGCCGGGCTGCTCGCCGCCGGCTACACCGCCGCCACCCTCGGCGCCCTGCTTATTAGCCTCACCGTAGGCCTGTTTGGCTTCCGGGAGTCCATCTCAGCGTCATTCGTCACCCAATCCCTGGCAATCGAGACGATTACCGTGCTCGCCCTCATCAGCTGGACCGCATTGGTGGCAGCCGCCCCCCGCGCTGCCGACCCGCCCGCCCACCACCAACCCGCGGCGCACCAGATGAGCCGAGGCCAGTAGTGCTGACGGGAGCAGGATGGGAGCGGCGAACCGCTGCTAGATGCGGTCAGACGCGGTGAACGGGACTCAAGCATGGCCGTTGACCAGCGGAGACGCGAGCCAGCAGCGGTTTCACCGGCCTGCGCGCTCAGTTCGGGACGAAGAGACCGCCGGTCAAATCCGGCCACCCCGACCAAGTAGTCGCATGTCAGCGCTCTGACTTGAGATCGTGTCGGCTTCCGGCGGCCCAGGCGGCGGCCAGGCGCACCGGGGCAGTGCAGCTCCGCCGGCATCGCCGGGGAAGGCGGCGGCCCCGGCTCACCGGGGTTGCCGCAAGGGACGGCGGGAGCCGCGGGCCTGGTGGGCAACAACGGCATCGCCAGCGCCATCGCCGCCATCTCTATCAGGGGCAGCCTGGGCTTCCGCGTCGCCCCCAAACAGCAGCCCGTGGTGGCGACCCGGTCGGGTCCCGGTGGCCAGGGCGGCGACGGCGGCCAGGGCGGTCCCGGACAGCAAGGCGACAACGGCGACAACGGCATCACCGTGAACTTCATCGCACCCGGCTGGATCCCCGTCGAACGCCACGCCAATGCCTCCCCCGAGGACCTGCGCCACTACCTCGCCGACATTCCGCTCTGCCGGATGGGCGTCCCCGACGACATCGCCGCCGCAGTGTCCTATCTCACCTCCAACGCCGCCGGATTCATCACCGGAGAACGCCTCACTATCAACGGCGGCCACACCATCGACTGACCCACCGCCGTCGCTGCTGTCAAGCCGTATGCCCGACGACGTAGCTACTACCATCTTGCCGTGTGACTCCTGTGCAGCTGGCCGATGCGGTCCTGGCTGCCGCCGTGGCTGCATTGACTGAGCGAGGCCTGGATCCGTCTGTGCTGCCGAAGGCGGCGAGCGTGGAGCGGCCCAGGAATCCTGATCACGGTGACTACGCCTCGGCGCTCGCGCTCCAGGTAGCCAGGAAGGCGGCCCTTGCTCCGCGTGAGCTGGCGCAGGCGATGGCCGACAAGCTCATCACCGACCCAGCGATCCAAAGCGTGCAGATCGCAGGCCGCGGTTTCCTGAATATCTGGCTGCGTTCTGCGGCAGCCGGAACGGTTGCGGGCGTCATCATCGAGCAGGGCGAAGCCTACGGGCACGGTGCGGGACTCGCCGGTCAGCGCGTGAACCTGGAGTTTGTCTCGGCCAACCCGACAGGCCCGATCCACATCGGCGGAGCGCGATGGGCAGCGGTAGGTGACGCGCTGGCCCGGCTGCTGCGGGCGCAGGGCGCCGCGGTGACAACTGAGTACTACTTCAACGACGCTGGCGCGCAGATTGACAGGTTCGCCAACTCGCTGCTCGCAGCAGCGCGGCGGGAGGCGGCCCCGGACGATGGCTACGTCGGCGAGTACATCAGCGAGATCACCGAGACGTTGCTGAAGGAACATCCGGACGTGCTCGACAAACCATCTGCCAACGCGCAGGAGACCTTCCGGTCCGGCGGCGTGGCTTTGATGTTTGACGAGATCAAGGCTTCGCTGGCCGCCTTCGGCGTGCATTTCGATGTGTACTTCGCCGAAAAGGACCTGCACGACCGGGGTGAACTCAGCGCAGCCCTGGCAATGCTCAGGCAGTCGGGCCACGTGTACGAAGCGGATGACGCCACGTGGGTCCGCACCACAGACTTCGGCGACGATAAGGACCGCGTCTACGTCCGTAGCAACGGCGACTTCACCTACTACGCCGCTGACTGCGCTTACTACCTGGACAAGCGAGGACGCGGCTTCGACAGGATCGTTATCATCCTTGGTGCCGACCACCATGGCTATATCGGCCGCATGCGCGCGATGGCCGCCTGCTTTGGCGACGACCCCGATCAGGTACTTGAGATTCTCATCGGACAGATGGTGAATCTGGTCCGTGACGGTCAGCCGCTGCGGATGTCCAAACGGGCTGGCACTGTCGTCACGATCAATGACATCGTCGACGCGACTGGAGTGGATGCAGCCCGTTACGCACTGGCCAGATACTCACTGGACTCGACGATTGATCTCGACCTGGACCTATGGACCCGGCGAAGCAACGACAACCCGGTCTATTACGTGCAGTACGCGCATGCCAGGATCGCCTCCCTGCTACGAAACGCCGCCGAGTCCGGCATCACGTGCGGCAGCCATTATGACGCGAGCCTGCTTTCGCACGGCCGGGAGAACGACCTCCTGAAGGCGCTTGCTGAATTCCCGAGCGTGGTTGCCAGCGCGGCAGAGCTGCGCCAGCCACATCGGGTCGCGAGATACCTGGAAGACCTCTCCGGCACCTACCACCGGTTCCACGATGCCTGCCGCGTCCTGCCCCGTGGCAACGGGCCACTCGATAATCTCGGCCGGGCCCGGCTGTGGCTGGCTGACGCGGCGCGGATCGTCCTGGCCAACGGCCTCGGCCTGCTCGGGGTCACTGCGCCCGACCGGCTGTAGTCGCCTAAAACCCATCAGCGGCCCAAGATCACCGTGCCATTGGCGTGTATTAACCCTGGTCACTCCCGCTACTTGGCGGTCACCGGCGGACGATACCTCGCGGTTCCCCGGACCGGAAGGGCGTGCTCCGGCCAAGGAGCATCGCGAGCGGCCGGATACCCGTGGTTCTCAAGAGCCGCCAACAACGCTGGCCACGGACGTGCTTATGCCGGGGCGGGCTGCCAGCTCTCCGATCCACTCAGCGCGGGGCCAGCGGGCGCTGTCGTGCTCCAGCGCGCGATACCGGGCCGCGGCCCGGTCGTAACCAGCCTGCACGATCTCGCTCGGGTCACCGGCCATGGCCAAAAGCCTAAGCCGTCTTCACATCGCCGCCGTGGCCACACCTCCTGTGCTGTGCGCAGGCTGCCGGGGCACTAAGGCTCGGCCGGTGCTGACCCGCTGATTTCCGGCTGCGAGGATCATCAGGTGGTACCTGACAGCATCCATGACTTCTTCGTGGCGAGCGGAAGCGCGGCTGGCGCGCTGATCGGGCTGATGTTCGTGGCCATCTCGGTCGCGTCCGAGCGGCTCACCCGGGCAGAGGCTGGAGCGCAGCACTACCGCATACGCGCGGCAGCGGCAATCACGGCGTTCACCAACGCGCTGGCAGTGTCACTGTTCGCCCTGATCCCCGTGCACAAGATCGGACCGACATCGACGGCCGTGGCGGTCGTCGGGCTCACGTTCGTCGTGGCGGCGCTGCTCTCGCTGATCCGCCTGCGTCAGGTGCGATGGGGCACATTGCATGATGCGCTGTTCCTGATCGTGCTGGCAGTCACGTTCGTGATCCAGCTGATCGAGGGAATAGACGTGATCGCCCACCCGGGCGATTCCGGCGCGGTGGCCACGATCGCGATCCTGGTGGTCGTCTGCTTCCTGATCGGGATCGGCAGCGCATGGCAACTGGTCGGCGGCCCTTCGATCGGTCTCGGCCGAGAGGTCGCGAAACTCGTCCGGAGCCATCAGCGCAGCGCCGACGACTCGGTAGACGAAGAGTCGACTTAGCGCCATCGGCCGCCAGCGGCTAGCCAGCTCGAGCTCGTAGCCGGCCCGGCGTCACGGGCGCGTCCGGGGGGCGGGCCAGCCACTCCTGATGTCCGGATGGCCGGGTACTCAGCTTGCTGGAATCCGTAGTGGTACGGATGTAGCGGCTCAAGAGTGTTCCTACCGTGAACTCCAGGAGGCCGGTTGACGAGCAGGCGCGGACCGGCGAAGCGCAGGAACCAAACGGAAAGGGGCACACGGGATGCCACTGATCAATGTGAAGGTGATTGAGGGCGTTTTCTCCAGCTCGCAGCGCCGGGAGATCGTACAGAAGCTCACCGATGCGATGGTGTCGATCGAGGGTGAGAACATGCGCGGGGTGACCTGGTGCGTGCTGGAAGAGGTGCACAGCGGCGATTGGGCGATCGGCGGGAACGCGTTGACCACGCAGGACGTGCAGGCCCTCGCCGCCGGCAACGGCGCCAAGGCCGACGCTGCGGCTGGCGTCGCGGTCGGCTGAACCGGCGGGGAGATGGGCGGCCGCGGGTCGGAATCCGCGGCCGCCGCCGGGTGACCTCTCCGCTGCTAAACTGCCGAGGTGGGTCCGGCCACTAAGTACGCGCGTAGCGGACAGGTGCACGTCGCCCACCAGGTTCTTGGTTCGGGACCGCCGGACCTGGTGCTGGTGCCGGGGTTCGTGTCGCATGTCGAGGCGGCCTGGGACTGGCCGTATCTGGCCAGGTTCCTCTACCGGCTGGCATCATTCGGTCAGCTGATCTTGTTCGATAAGCGCGGCACCGGCCTCTCGGATCCGATGAAACGCCCGCCGACCTTGGCCGAGCGAGTCGACGACATCCGGGCGGTGATGGACGCGGTCGGCGTCGAGCGGGCGCACCTGTTCGGGGTGTCCGAGGGCGGCGCGTTGAGCATCGCGTTCGCCGCCCAGCACCCGCACCGGGTCGAGTCGCTGATCCTCTACGGGTCCTACCCGCGCAAGGTCGCGACCGCCGACTACCCGTGGGGGGTGTCGCGTCAGACAGTCGCCCGGTTCCTCGAACGCTTCGATGAGGCATGGGCCAGCGGGGCATGGTGGGACATTGTCAACCCGGACCTGCCACTCGACCCGGACACCCAGCAGTGGTGGGCGCGCTACCTGCGCGCGGGAGCCAGCCCCAGTATGGCCCGCGACCTGATGTTGATGAACGCGCAGATCGACGTTCGGAGTCTGTTGCCCGATATCCAGGCCCCGACCCTGGTGCTGCACCGCAGCGATGACCGTTGGGTCGAGGTCGGCAACGGCCGCTACCTCGCGAGCCACATCGCCGGCGCGAAGCTGGTCGAGCTGCCCGGCGCCGATCACCGCCCCTGGCTCGAAGACGCCGACTCCGTGCTCGATCAGGTGCAGGCCGCCGTCGGCGGGCCGCTCCGCCGCCCTCGCCACGCCAGCTCTTCGGTCGGGGTACATGCGCTCAGCCAGCGCGAGCACGAGATTGTCCGGCTCGCCGTCGCCGGTCAGTCCACGCCTGACATCGCCCGGCGCCTGTTCCTCAGCGAACGCACCATCGAAACACACCTGCGCAACGCTTACACGAAGCTCGACGTCAACTCCAAGCTCGAGCTCACCCGGCGAGCAGCCCAACTCGGCATCTAAACCGATCAGGAAACTCCTGATCACCCGGCTGGCGGACGATCTGGTCCCGGCGAGCCGCTGTCGGCCGGCGGTGAATCGGGGGAGACAAGGCAGAGCTTCACCCGGGCAGCCGGGATGCGTTCCTGCTCGCGGGCGAACAGCGCCATTGCGCGTGCGTCGGCCGCCGTGGGGCGGTTCACGTCCAGGCCCCGTGGCCACAGGCCGGCCTGCCGGACGGCTGCGACCTCGGCCGAGTAGACCAGCGCCTGGCTTACCAGGTAGAGCAGGGCGAACATACCTGCCACGGTTGCGAAGCTGCCGTAGACGGGCCCGGCCTTGCTCACCAGCCTCGCCAGCAATGGTGCACCGAGATTGAGCACCAGCGTCACTGCCGCTGCGCCCAGAACGGCAGCCGGCCAGAGGGCACGAACCGGCGCGGGTCGCGCTAGCAGCAGCCTGGCGCCAAACAACAAGACGGCGAAGATGACCATGGCCGACCCGAGCACCGCCACGGCGCGTTCCGCTTCCGGCAGCCGGGGCAGCACCGTTACCACCACAGTGAGCGCGCCGACCGCCAGCGCGGCAAGCAGCAGCGTCGCCAGCATCACGAACACCCGGATGTATCGGGACACAAACCCGGCACGTAGCCGCCTGGGGACGGCGGCGACATGGTTCAGCGTCTGGGACGCGGAGAACACGACCCCGGTTCCGGAGAGCAGCAGGCCGATCAGGCCGACGATGAACGGAATGGTCGACGTCGGCAAGGTAGCCACCGAATTCTCGACCGTGGATTGCAGCGCCGGCGGCACGATCGCGGTGATGAGTCGCTGCCGCAGTTCCGGGTCACCAGCCAGCACCCGCGACAGGACCGCCACGCCGAGCAACAGCAAGGGGAAGATGCTGAGGAAACCGTAGTAGGTGATGAGCGCGGCCTCGCGCCCGCCATCATCGTCGCCGTACTTCTTGATCACTGCGTAGGGGAACCCCAGCAAGCCGTGCCGGCGCTGCACGCCATCCGCCCAGGCGATGACCCGGTTCGCTCGTGCGCTCAAGCGCTCGAACAAGCGCATGTCCCAGCCTCCCTGTCATCGCGTCCAGACACGGTCATCATCGCGCGGGCGAGCATGGGCACGGGGGCGGACACTGTCTGAGGCGTCCGGCTGCGGCGATTCCTGGTGGAGTGCCTGGCCTGAGCAAGGTCGGGCCAGTGTAGGACGCCGGGGCCTGCCCGCCTCACCAAAGCGGGCGTCCCTGCCGAGCCGCCCTGGATCGTTCCCCGGGCGGTTACAGGCCGCCGGGCCAGGTGATCGATACCGGGGCGATGAGCGGCGCGCCGACCTCGAGCTGGATCTGGGCATGTGCGGTGAGCGGGATGTCGCGGGGGTTGCCCTGGTACAGCTGGCGGTTGTAGATCGCGGTGACGTGTCCCTTGGCCGGCCCGACCTGCCCGGGCCCGAGCGGCTGGCCCCATTCGTCGAAAAAGTCGCCCAGGGTGTAGACGCGATGAACGGGCGACTCGATGTGGATGATGCCGTCGGCGGCGTGGGTGTGCAGCCAGTAGAAGCAGTTCCCGCTGATGATGAACGGGCCCTGGGCGGTGTTCTGCGCCCGGGCCCCGGGGATCCCGATTCCGGCCGGGACCTGGCGGGACGCGCCGTTCACGAAGATGGTCAGGTGCGCGTGGATGTGAAAGATGGTCTGCTCGCTGGACTGGCAGCTGATGCCGTCGATGCGCTGCCCGGTGGTCATCGTGGCCGTGCTGGCCAGCGGAGCGGCGCCGGGGACCGGCACGCCCTCGGGCCGGCCGGGCCCGAGGATGGGGCCGGCCTGAGCGTGCCGAGGGTGCTCAGCGAGGCGAGATTCAGCTGCGGTGAGCCGCCCGCGGTGCTCGGGCCGCTGCCGTTGACCGCCAGCGTGATGCCGACGGCCGCGGCGACGACGACGGCCGCGGCGGCTATCCCGGCCAGCCAGCGGCGGCGGCGCCGGCGCCGCGCCTCCAGCGCCCGCTGCTGCGCGATTCTCGCACTGGCCTTCGGCCGGTTTCTGCTCGCCATCGATAACGGCACCTGTCTGCTTATCGGCACCCGCCTGGCAGGGCGCCATACCACGGGGCCGGGGCGGATAACCGCGCAAATAGCTTCTATCTACTGCCTACGTACGTAGATAGTAACATGAGCGGGAACGAGCCAGCGGGCGCCACTGGCGCCCGTATGCTGGCCGCGAGGACGCGGGAGGTGGCGTGCGCGGATTCGGTGACCTGGAAACGGTGATCATGCACCTGGTGTGGGATCGCGACAGCCCGGTGACCGTGCGGGAGCTGTTCGATGAGCTCCGGCAGGAGCGGGTCATCGCGTACACCACGGTGATGAGCACGATGGACAACTTGCACCGGAAGGGCTGGCTGGCCCGGGCCAAGGAGGGCAAAGCGTACCGGTACACGGCGACGGCCAGCCGCGAGGAGTACAGCGCTCGCCTGATGCGCGAGGCGCTGGCCGGGGGCGGGGACACCGAGGTAGTGCTGAGCCATTTCGTCACCCAGATGGGCGGCGCGGAGTCCGAGGTGCTGCGCGCGGTGGTCCGCCGGCTGGCCGACCGGCGGCCCGGATGAGGCCCGCGCTGCTGGTGTTCCTGTACGGGCTGGCGGTGGCCTGGCACGTGCCTGCGCTGCTCACCCGGCTGACCGCGCGCGGCGTTAGCGCCCGGCTGGGGCTGGCGGCCTGGCTGGCCGCGATGGTGAGCGTGCTGGCCTCGGCGGCCGCGGCGCTGCAGTTCCTGGTCAGGGCGGCCGCCGCAGGCTGGTCCGGCCTGGCCGTGGCGGTGTGCCGCTCGGTCGCGGGCGGCGCGTGCGCGCCGGCAACGTACCGGAACGCGATCTTCGAGCTGGCCCTGGCCGTGGCCGCGATCGCCGCCGTGCTGGCGGTGACCGTGCTGGCCTGGCGATACGGGCGCAGCGTGCAGCAGGGCCAGCGGCGGACCCGCGCGCACGCCGAAGGCGCGCGCGTCGCCGGGCGCCGGCTGCCGGTGCCGGCCCTGCCGTGGTGCTGGATGTCCCGCAGCCGGCCGCGTACTGCCTGCCCGGCCGGCCCGGCACTATCGTGCTCACCAGCGGCGCCCTGGCTGTCCTCGATCCCGCGCAGCTCACGGCCGTGCTTGCGCACGAGCGCGCGCACCTGGCCGGCCGCCATCACCTGCTGATCGCGCTCAGCCGGGGACTCGCCGCCAGCTTCCCGGCCGTACCGCTGTTCGCCCGCGGACAGGATGAAGTGGCGCGGCTGGCCGAGATGTGCGCCGACGACGCAGCGGCCAGCCGCAGCGGCCGGCGTACGCTCATCACGGCGCTGCTGGCGATGGGCACCGGCACGGCCGTGCCGGCCGCCGCCCTCGCCGCCACGGCCTGCGCGATCACCGTGCGCGTGCAACGGCTACTGGAACCGCCGCGCCGGGCCCGCCGCGCCCGCTACGGACTGGCCCTGCTCGCCCTGACGCTCCTGCTGGTGCTGGCATCCGGTCTCGTCACCGCCTTCGCCGGGCATCTTGCCGCGCCCGGCATCACCAGTTGACGCCTGATGCCGGGAACGCTGGCCCGGGCAAAGTCGTAAGTAGTTCATGATCGTTTGCAGCGGGCGGCCGGGCGTGGTAGCGCAGAGCGGCGATGCTGGTGGCGCCGGCCCCTTGCCATTCACCCGGTCGTTTTGGGCCACGGCGTGACGGAGTCGCCGAGCCGGTCTGCGACTTCGAGGAACGAGCGGGCCTCGGCTTCGTGGCCGAGGCGGAGGAGGAACAGCCCCGTAGAGACCCGCTCGATGTATGACCATTGCCAGATGCTCTCCGGGTCGACGCCGGTGCGGCGGCTCACCGCCTCGCAGCGCTGGAAGGCAACGGCAGCCGCGTGGGCGGCTAGGAGGTCCTCGTTCCAGCCGCGCAAGACCACGCCGAGGTCATGAGCCGGTTCGGAGGCCAGGCCTTCGGGGTCGATGAGCATGAAGGCCGGGTGGGCGCTGTGATCAATACCGTCCGGCACCGCCAGTACGTTGGAGGGGTGAGCATCTCCGTGGACCAGCACGGCGTGCCCGGGGTCAACGCGCGACGCTCGCTCGGCGGCGTAGCCGATAGCCCGCCTGGCCGCCCGCTCGGTGCAGGGCTCGCCGAGGTCCCGCCAGGCGTCGGTGATAAAGCCGGCCAGCCACTTGGCCTTGGCGGCGCCTGATGGTCAGCCGGCCGGACTTGGCCGGGCGCCAGCCGCGCGCCAAAGTGGCGGTGATGGCGGCGATCTGCCGATCGGTGGGCCAGCCCAGGCTGGCCAGCGGGCGGCCCAGGCGTTCGAGCAGCATGCTCCGCCGTTCTTCGTCGTGGCAGATCAGCCTCGCGTAGGGGTCGCCGCCTGCGTCCTGGAGTGCATGCAGTTCCTGCTCGAAGGGTGCGAATCCGTCGATGCCCGGCGGTAGGGCAATCTTGAGAACCGCAAGCTGTCCATCGGCCGTGACCGCCTCAGCCACGTATGCAGCGTTGCCGCCCTCGAGCGCCGTCCCGCAGGTTACCGTCCAGTCCGCTTCGAGGCTGGCGACAAGCTCCGGCAGTCCGGCGAGCCAGCGCTGCCCGGCCAGCCCCAGCGCGGCCACGCCAGCACGCACGCGCCCGGGAAGACGAATCGACGGCATGCCCGACATTGCCGGCCCCTTGCAGCAGGTGCCGTGCTACCGCGCGGAGAGTTCGGGCACCAGCAGTTCGGCAATCTGGGCCGCGTTCAGTGCCGCGCCCTTCCGCAGGTTGTCACCGCAGATGAACAGGTCGAGCGCGGCCGGATCGTCCATGCTCTGGCGTACCCGGCCGACCCAGGTCGGGTCGGTGCCGACCACGTCCGCGGGCGTCGGGTACTCCGCGCGGCCGGGATCATCGAGGAGCACGACGCCCGGGGTGTCGCTGAGCGCCCGCTGCGCTTCCTGGCGGGTCACCTCGCGGTCGAAGACGGCATGCACGGCAACGGAATGAGTCGTCACCACCGGCACCCGCACGCAGGTCGCCGACACCCTGAGGCCGGGCATGCCGAGGATCTTGCGCGACTCGTCCCGGATCTTCAGCTCCTCCGACGACCAGCCCGCCTCCCTGACCGAGCCGGCCCACGGCACCACGTTCAGCACGAGCGGCGCCGGAAACGGCCCGAAGTCGCCGAGCACGCCGCGGAGGTCACCGGCGCGCTGGCCGAGCGAGCGGTTGCCGGCCACCTTGCCCAGCTGGTCATAGAGCGAGTCAACGCCAGCCTGGCCCGCCCCGGACGCCGCCTGGTAGGAGGCAACGACCAGCTCGCGCAGGCCGAATGCCTGGTGCAGGGCGGCCATCGGCACGATCAGCGACAGCGTCGTGCAGTTCGGCACGGCGATGATCCCCTTGGGCCGCCTGGCGATCTGGCCGGGGTTGATCTCGGGCACGATGAGGGGGACCTCGGGGTCCATCCGGAACGCCCCGGATTTGTCGATGACGACGACCCCCCGGGCCGCGGCGACCGGCGCCCAGGCAGCCGACACCTCGTCGGGCACGTCGAACATGGCCAGGTCCACGCCGTCGAAGACCTCGGGGGCAAGCCCGACGACCTCAGTCTCCGCGCCGCGGACGCGCAGCCGCCGGCCAGCCGACCGCGGCGAGGCGACCAGCCTGATCTCCCCCCACACGTCATCCCTGGTGGAAAGGACGTCGAGCATGACGGTCCCGACGGCGCCGGTGGCGCCCACGACCGCCAGCACCGGCCCGCCCGGCTTGCCGGTCACCGGCCCGTCCCGCCGTAGACGACGGCTCCCTCGTCGCCGGCCCCCAGGTCGAACGCCTCGTGCGCGGCGTCGACCGCCACCCGGACGTCGTTCTCGTCGACGACGACGGAGATCCGGATCTCCGATGTGGAGATCATCTCGATGTTCACCCCGGCCTCGGCCAGGGCACCGAAGAACGTAGCGCTCACCCCCGGGTGCGAGCGCATCCCGGCCCCGACGACCGAGACCTTGCCGACCCTGTCGTCGTAGAGCAGCGACTCGAAGCCCACTTCGTCCTGCAGCTGGCGCAGCGAGGCCATGGCCGCCTGGCCGTCCGCTCGCGGCACGGTGAAGGAGATGTCGGTGCGGCCGGTGGCGGCGGCCGAGATGTTCTGCACGATCATGTCGATATTGATCGCCGCGTTGGCGATGGCACGGAAGATCCTGGCCGCCTCGCCGACCTTGTCCGGCACCCCCACGACAGTGATCTTCGCCTCGCTCTGGTCCTGCGCGATCCCGGAGATGATCGCCTGCTCCATCTCGCCGTCCTCCTGCCTTGCCGTGCCGGTGACCCAGGTGCCTTCCCGGTTACTGAAAGAGGACCGCACGTGGATGGGAATGGCATAGCGCCTGGCGTACTCCACGCAGCGCAGCATCAGGACCTTCGACCCGCATGCTGCCATTTCCAGCATTTCCTCGTAGCTGATCCACGGCAGGCGCCGGGCGCTGGGCACGATCCGCGGGTCGGCGGTGAACACCCCGTCCACATCGGTATAGATCTCGCACACATCCGCGCCCAGCGCGGCCGCAAGCGCGACCGCCGTCGTGTCCGAGGCGCCCCGGCCGAGCGTCGTGATGTCCTTGGTGGTCTGCGACACGCCCTGGAAGCCGGCCACGATGGGGATCGCGCCATCGTCGAGGGCAAGCTGGATCCGGCCGGGCGTCACGTCGATGATCCGGGCCTTGCCGTGCGCGGAGTCGGTGATCACCCCGGCCTGGGAGCCGGTGAACGAGCGCCCTTCCAGGCCCAGGTTCGCGATGGCCATGGCCAGCAGGGCCATCGAGATCCGCTCCCCGGCGGTCAGCAGCATGTCGAGTTCGCGGCCGGGTGGCAGCGGGCTCACCTCGCTGGCCAGGTCACGCAGCTCGTCGGTGGTGTCGCCCATGGCCGACACCACTACCACGACCGCATGGCCGGCCTTGTGCGTCGCGACGATGCGCTGGGCTACGCGCTTGATGCCGTCGGCGTCGGCTACCGAGGATCCACCGTACTTCTGTACGACCAGGGCCACAGGGTCGCCGCTCCTTTGTTCCGGCTGCTGGCGGGCGTCCGGCCAAGTCTATCCAGCGGGCGGTTTTCGTCGCCTGCACAAGCGAACGCCCGCGATGCCGCCAGCGCGGGCGGGACGCCGTCAGCCCGGGGTGCTCTCCTCGGCGACATCCAGCCGGGCGTGCGCCACGACGGCATGCAGCGCCCGCAGCGCAGCGCCCCCGTGCAGGCCCCAGTGGTTCACGTACGAGTACTGCCACCACCACAGCGCCTCGGACGAGCGGCCCGCCTGGTAGTGCTTGAGCCCGTGGATAAGGTCCGCCGCGACCGCGGCGAGATCATCGGACAGCCGGAACGGGGTTGCCCGCGTGTCGGCGTACGGATCAAAGATCTCCGCGTACTCGTCGCAGTCCAGCAGCAGGCCGGCCAGCCCGGTGCGGAGCAGGTCCAGATCCGGATCGGCGCCGACATCAGGCTCCCAGTTGCCCGGCAGGATGACGTCCTTGCTCGCGCCGAGCTTCGCGCCGGCCAGCAGGATCTGGGCGACCTCAAGCAGCAGCAGCGGCACGGTCTCCTCGCCGCCCTCGCCCCGGGCGAGCGCCGCCGCCCCGTCCACGAAGTCCCGGGCATTGCGGGCGATCTGGTCAGCGAGCGGGCGCCAGTCCTCGCCCGGCCGCGCGGCCGTGTCCTGTCCCTCGCCGGCGCTCACCGGGACACCCCTGGCGCGCGCGGCGGGGCCGGCGGGTTAGACATCAATCAGCCTCCGTCCTTCGAATGCGCGTCCCAGCGTGACCTCGTCGGCGTACTCAAGCTCGCCACCGACCGGCAGGCCACTGGCGGGCCTGGTCACCCGGATTCCGAGCGGCTTTATCAGCCGGGCCAGGTACGTCGCCGTCGCCTCGCCTTCAAGGTTGGGGTCGGTCGCGAGGATCAGCTCGGTAACGGTGCCATCGGCCAGCCGGGTCATCAGTTCCTTGATCCGCAGATCCTCAGGGCCGATCCCGTCAATGGGGCTGATCGCGCCGCCGAGGACATGGTAGCGGCCGCGGAACTCGCGGATCTTCTCAATCGCCGCGACGTCCTTCGGCTCTTCCACCACGCAGATCAGCGAAAGATCACGGCGCTGGTCCCGGCAGATGCGGCACTCGTCCTGCTCGGACACGTTGCCGCAGGTGCGGCAGAATTTCACCTTCTCCATTACCTCAAGCAGCACCGAGGCGAGCCTGCGCACGTCCGCCGGGTCGGCCGTCAGCAGGTGAAACGCGATCCGCTGCGCTCCCTTCGGGCCGACGCCCGGAAGCAGCCCGAGCTCGTCGATGAGGCTCTGGACGACGCCCTCGTACACCTCAGCGCCCGCCCGCGGGACCGGACGCCGGGCCGGTATCCGGTCCGGTAAGGCCGGGCAGGTCGGGCATGCCGGGGAACCCCGGCGGGCCGGGCAGGCCCGGGTCGCCGCCCGGGGCGCCACCGAAGCCGGCCGCGAAGGGCCCCATCATCTGCTGCTGCAGCTCACTGGCCGCGCGGCTGGCATCCCGGACCGCGGCGAGCACCAGGTCGGCCACCGTCTGGGCGGATTCCTCCGCGCTGGCAGGATCGATGGCGTCAGCGCTGATGGTGAGATCCACCAGCTCGCCCTGCCCGTTGACGATGGCCTTCACCAGGCCGCCGCCGGAGGTGCCTTCCACTTCAGCGTCGGCAAGCTCCTCCTGAGCATTCAGGAGCTGTTCCTGCATCTGCTGCGCCGCGGCGAGCAGTTGCTGCATGTCCAGCTGACCGCCAGGGTCCACGTTGCCCCCATCTGCTGTCGTCATCGCGCGGTCGCGACGAGCTTGCGGGTCACCGCGCGCGGGGCGCGCGCGCGCGACCACCTGTCGTGTCCGAGCCTAAGCCCGCCGGGACAGCCGGGCGTCATCGCAGCACCGATCGGCGGGCCATCAGACGGGCCGGCAGCGCGCTAGCCGTCGCCGAGTTCCTCGATGACCTTGCCGCCGAGCTCGCGCTCGATGAGGTCCATGCCGGTCAGCGATTCGCTGCCACTGTCCTGGCCGCCCGGCCCTGACTCATGCGGGCCGGGGTCATCGGGAAAATCCTCGCCGGGCCGGGCCGGCGGCTGCTGCGGCCGGGCCGGCGCCGGGCGGGCGGCCGCGGCCGGGCGGCTGGCCCCGGTTTGCTGCCCCGGCGGCTCGGCGCGGTCGGGCCCGGCCGCAGCGGGCGCGGTCCCCGGATAGTCGCCGGAGCCGCCCGGGCCGTCCGGCCGGCCCGATGCACTCGATGCACCCGATCCGCCAGCGGTGGCCCTGATCTGCGGAGCGGCGCCGAAGATCGACTGCAGTGCACGGGAAAGATCCTGGTCGCGACCGCTGCCGGTGAAGCCCTTGGCCTCGCCTTCCTTGGCGAATTTCAGGGTCAGCACCCCGTCGGTCAGCGAGTCCACGGTGGCGTTGCCGAGCAGGATCCAGGTCACGTTGCTCTCGCGCCTGACCGCCTCGAGTATCTCCGGCCAGCGTTCCCGCATCGAGTCGGCGGTGGCCCGGCCGGCGCTGGACGGCGGCCGGGCTGAGGGCTCGTTCGCCTCGTCCCGGACCGGCGGGGTGCTGACGACTGGCGGGCTGCTGTCAGCTCGCTGCGTGCCCGGCCGGGGAGCGCGGCCGTCGTCCGGAGCGCGGCCGGCCTGCGGTGCGCTGTCGGCCTGCCCTGGGCCCGCGGCGCCCGCCGGGCGCGGAGCGCGGCCGGCCGCTGGCGCGGGCCCGGGATCGGGCGCCCTGGCAGGCGAGCCGGCCGGCGCGGGCCGGCCGGGGCCGCTCGTGCCTGCCTCGGCTGCGCCGCTAGTCCTGCGTTCCAGCGTTTCCAGTCTTGCCAGCATCGCCAGCTCGCCCGGGCCGGCCGCGGGCAGCAGCACCTGGGCGCACATGAGCTCGAGCAGCAGCCGGGGTGACGTCGCCCCGCGCATCTCCACCAGGCCGGCGCTGACGACCTGGGCCGCCCTGGTGAGCTGGGCCTGGCCGAACTTTTCCGTCTGCGCGCGCAGCCGCTCGAGCGCGTCGGCCGGGATGTCGAGCAGCCCGGTGTCCCCCGCGTCCGGCACCGCGCTGAGCACGATCAGGTCGCGCAGGCGGTCGAGCAGGTCGATGGCAAAACGGCGGGGGTCGTGGCCGCTCTCGACGACCCGGTCCACGGCGCGGAAGACGGCGGCCCCGTCTCCGCTGGAGAACGCCTCGGTGACCTCATCGAGCAGGCTCTCGTCGGTAAAGCCGAGCAGGGCGATGGCCCGCTCGTAGGTGAGCCCTTCGTCGCCGGATCCGGCCAGCAGCTGGTCCAGGATCGAGAGCGAATCGCGCGCGGAGCCGGCCCCGGCGCGGATCACGACCGGCAGTACCGCCGGCTCGTACTTGACGTCCTCGCTGGCCAGGATCTCCTCCAGCAGCTCCCGCAGGACGCCGGGCGCCAGCAGCCGGAACGGGTAGTGGTGGGTCCTGGACCGGATCGTCGGGATGACCTTCTCCGGCTCCGTCGTGGCGAAGACGAATTTCAGGTGCGGCGGCGGTTCCTCGACGAGCTTGAGCAGGGCGTTGAAGCCGCCGCCGGTCACCATGTGAGCCTCGTCGATGATGTAGATCTTGAAACGGGCGGCGACCGGGGCGTAAAAGGCGCGCTCGCGCAGGTCCCTGGCGTCATCCACGCCGCCGTGCGAGGCCGCGTCGATCTCGATCACGTCGATGCTGCCCGGCCCGGACGGTGCCAGCGCCACGCAGGACGCGCACTCGCCGCACGGATCCGGCGTCGGGCCCTGCTCGCAGTTCAGCGACCGGGCCAGGATCCTGGCACTGGACGTCTTGCCGCAGCCGCGCGGCCCGCTGAACAGGTAAGCGTGGTTGACCCGGCCGCTGCGCAGCGCCTGGCGGAGCGGCTCGGTGACGTGATCCTGCCCCTTGAGCTCGGCGAAGGTGGCCGGCCGGTACCTGCGGTACAGCGCCAGCCGGACAGCGGGAGCCCCGCGGCCTGCCGGGTCCGCGGGGGCGGGACTGGGGACGTCACCTGCCATGACCTCATCCTCACCAGGACGGAAGGGACCCCCCGCACACCCGCCAGAGCCCGCGTACCCTTGCTGCCTTCCGGCCCTGGGGGAGTTGGCGGGGTAAACGCCGTGCGAGGGGTCTGCAGGCCAGTCTAGCCAGCCGCCGGACGCTGCTGTCCCCGATCCGGGCCACGGCGTCCGGCACTGCCCGGAAGTCGGTAGGCTTGCCGGCGGAGGATTCGCCTAGTGGCCTAGGGCGCACGCTTGGAAAGCGTGTTGGGGGAAACCCCTCAGGAGTTCGAATCTCCTATCCTCCGCCACGCTGACCTGCAAAAACACTGTTCATCGCCGCCGACCGCCAGGCGCTCCGAGTTTCCGCCGGTCTCATTTGTGGTCTCAGTTCTGAGCGCCGGAAGGCGCCTTCGGCGGCTTAACGCTGCCTTATTTTGCCAGGTCACAGGCATGCCAGACGGCCAAGAACAGAGAGGTGCACGCCGTCAAAGCGTGCGCCCTTCCCGTTCAGGGCTGGCCGGGACCGTGCGGGACCGGACGGATACCCGCCAACTACAGAGCGCATCACATTGATTGACCGGAAGGCTCCCGGAGAACGCGCGCCGAGCCGCCGGCGCGGGCGGGCTGTCCGCCGTCTGCTGGGGCAACGGGGTTCGAACAATTCGGGCCAAGCACACGGATCTCAGCCGGCCTGGCTAGCTAACCTACAATCCCGGCTATGGCCCGTTCTAGCGCCGCTGCGCGCTTGATTGACCACCAGCCCGCGACAACCATCGACCGGGACTGGACCGCCATGGCGATCCACCGGCTGGAAGCTGACTCGCGCCGCAGCGCGGACACGCACCTGGTGAAACTGCCGCTGCCCGGGCCCGTCGACCTCTACCTCAAAGATGAGTCCACCCACCCCACGGGCTCTCTTAAGCACCGGCTCGCCCGGTCGCTGTTCCTGTACGCGCTCTGCAACGGGCGGATCGGTCCCACAACGACTGTGGTCGAAGCGTCAAGCGGATCCACCGCGGTGTCCGAGGCTTACTTCGCGCGGCTGATCGGGGTGCCGTTCGTCGCCGTGATGTCGCGCGCAACCAGCCCGGCCAAGATCGCGCTCATCAAGCGCGAGGGCGGCAACTGTCACCTCATCGATGACCCGGCAGGAGTCTATGATGTCGCGGCCCGGCTGGCTCACGAACTGAATGGGCACTACCTCGACCAGTTCACGTACGCCGAGCGGGCCACGGACTGGCGCGGCAACAACAACATCGCCGAAGCGACACTGGCCCAGATGGCCCTCGAACCGCACCGCATACCGTCATGGATCGTCGTCGGCGCCGGAACCGGAGGAACGGCAGCCACCTTCGGCAGGTACCTGCGCCTACACGGTACCCCCACGAGGTTGTGCGTCGTGGACCCAGAGGGCTCAGCCTTCCTCCCGTCTTACCAGGGCCAGGTGGCGGAGTGCGCCGGGTCGCGTATCGAGGGCATCGGTCGCCCGCGGGTGGAGCCGTCGTTCGTACCGAGCGTTGTCGACCGGATGCTGGGAGTCCCCGACGGCGCCTCGGTAGCGGCCATGCGTTTCCTGAACCACCGCCTGGGAATCTCCGCCGGCCCCTCAACCGGCACCAATGTCTTCGGCGCCCTGCGGCTCGCCTGCGAGATGTGTGCAGATCAAGAAGCCGGCTCTATTATCACGCTCATGTGCGACAGCGGCGCCCGGTATACCGACACATACGACGATGACGCCTGGCTCAAGGAACAGGGAATCAACATCAACCCTTATATACCTGTAGTGGTACAGGCCTGGGACGACAAAGTCTGGAATTGCGTGTAGTCGGTTTTGCCAGTACCTCCGATCCTGGTGGCTAATTCGGGTTCTGCGCGGCGAGGCTGCTGCCGGTACCATCGCCAGTTGCGTGTCAGCCTGACCAGCAACATCCGGCCCAGCATAGGGAACACGTGACCAGGTGCCGGGGTGGATAGTGGTAGGCCCGCCGGCCACTCGGGTGGTGTGCAGTAATAGAAGCGCCCGCGCCGGACCGCGGATGGCATACGCCGCAGGAGCGAAGTGTCCACCGGCGTCGCGATGATGCCGACGGCGGTCAGCGCGCCCAGCACGACGATCATGTCCAGGACCACGACGGAGCAGACGCCCTGGCGACTGCGCATTCGCACAGGCACCGTAGGCCAGAGGGAACGCCATGATGCTGGTAGCGGCTGCCCAGCTCCAGCCATAGCGACGGTGCAGCAACCGCACCGTGGCGGCGACATGCGGATCGGCGGCGGCGCGGTCCGGCTTTGACGTTAGGCAGTGGGCAGGCTAATGCCTGGGAGCAAGCGGCGGGGGTCAGGCCCGGGCCTTCCCGAGGGCTGAAGTCCAGCGCCGTCATCACGGTTATAGCGATCACGGCTCCCTTATCGGATTCACGGCCAGGGCGGTCCATCCCGTGCCGGCACCGGCGGCGAGTCTGGTACACAGGCGACTGACCGCGCGGCATGGCCAGGTCCTGGCGCACCGGTGACACGCGACTCTGTGTAATCTGTGCCTTGCACAAGCTGCCAATAAGGCGCATATGCAGCGGAGGGGCCCTGATGAAGATTCCAGGCGTGTTCTACAACGCCAAGTCCTTTAGGGACGTGCCGGCCGGCACCGTAATCTTCGAGGAGGGCGCGAGCGGGGCCGAGATGTTCGGCGTCGTGGAAGGGGAAGTGGAGATGCGACTGCCCAATGGGGCGGTTCACAGGCTCGGCCCCGACGACACATTCGGTGAGATGGCGATCATCGATGCCTCACCGCGAAGCGCGACGGCTGTCGCGGTAACCGACACCAAACTAGCGGTGATCGATCGGCGCAGGTTCCTCTCCCTTGTCCAGGAGACGCCGACGTTTGCGCTGCAGGTGATGTCGAGTATCGCCGAGCGCCTTCGGGCGGCAAACAGTTCATGACCGCAGCCGCAAGCCGGTGACCGGCGCGGCCCGCTACAGACGACAAGCTGAAATGATAATCGATGCAACCATTAGTGGCATACAGGGCAGCGCATAACTGCCGGCGCTGTTGGTGGTCATCGACGGTGCTGATTAGGTGGTGCCGGTGTCGGCCGCCTGTAACCGTGCTCCTATTCGGCGCTGCCACCATCAGCGTCGGGAAGTGTGTTTTCGAGCAACCGCTGGTCCACCAGCGCGTCGGCCGCGGCGCCGCTCATGCTGTTGCTAGCGATGGCGACGAGGAACGCCTCCCGTTCCAGAGCGAGGGTACGCAGCGACTGGT
Source organism: uncultured Actinomycetes bacterium (assembly GCA_963707065.1). Taxonomy (GTDB): domain Bacteria; phylum Actinomycetota; class Actinomycetes; order Streptosporangiales; family Streptosporangiaceae; genus Palsa-506. The sequence continues at coordinate 9,416 of CAVPPJ010000002.1, read as the reverse complement.
CCGCCACGACCGTCGCTACTCGCGGGATGTTACGGAGCAACGCGATTTCCCCGAAGCAGTCGCCGACGCCGAGCGACGGCCCGGGCTTTCCTCCCACCTTCACCGTGGCCGATCCGGCGACAATCAGGTAGAACAGGTCGCCGGCCTCCCCCTCACGCACCGCGGCCGTACCGGGCGCGAAGTCATGCGGCTTGAGATCGGTCGCGAGGAGCTCAATCACGGCCAGCGGCAGCGGCGCGAACATGGCCAGCCTCCTGAGTAGTCCTACCTCCTCACCAGGCGCGGGCATAGTCAAGTCGAGTCGCGCGAAGCGCCTGACGTGGGCCAGGGTCAGGACGGTCAAGCCGCCACCGAGCAGGCCCAGGGTGCCGCGAACGCCGAGAGTGTGCAGGAGCAGGGGGGCGGCGACGGCGCCGATGCCAAGCCCGGCCTGAAACACGAACTCGGTCGCGCCGAGCACTCGTCCGGCGCTGTGAGGGCCCGCGCATCGCGCGACCAGCGTGAAACCGGCGACGTCTTCGATCGCGTTCCCGACCCCCACGACGACGAGGGCAATATAGGCCACGGCCGCGCTGGGGGTGAAGGCGAGCCACACCAGCGGCAGCCCCCATAGCAGCAGGCCGGCCACAAAAGTCCGGCCCAGCCGGGTAATGTGCACCAAGGCCGTGGCGGCGGCCCCGCCAACCAGGCCCCCAGCACCGATGGCTGCCGTCAGCCAGCCGACGGCCGACTGGCCCAGCGCCAGCGTCTTCACCGCCAACACCGCGATGAGAACGACAAGCGCGCCACGGACAAACGTCTGCGCGAAACCAAGAATCGCGACACCACCAGGCGGTGCTACTCGGGCCAACTCGGCGAGGCCGTGGCCTGCGTCCCGTGCCACCTGGACCACACTCTTAGCAGCGGAGCGAGGCCTTTCCGGGACGACAAGGCCACGTAGCGACAGGGCCGCCAGGCCGACAAATCCGGCTGCCAACACCATCGGGAGCGGTGGGGCCGCGAATACAAGCAGGCCGCCGGCGAGCAGCGGCCCGGCCAGCGCGCCCGAGTTCTCCAGCATCGCCGCTACCGCGTTCGCCGAGGTCAGCTCGGCGGGGGTCCGAACCAGCCAGGGCAAGACCGCTACCTGGAGCGGCCGGTAGGTACCCGCCAGCGATGAGCTGGCGGCGGCGAAAGCGATCACGGCGGCCGGGTCCCCGTACGCCGCCGTCAGCGCCGCGAGCGCCAAGAGTACCGCCCGGAGTCCGGTGATCCGGCGCAGTAGCAAACTCGTCCGGGTGCTGCTGGACAGGCCTGCGATGCCTAGCGTCACAACCATGCTGAGCAGAGTGCGGGACGCGACGTACGCAGCGACTAGCGGGGCGCCGCCCTTGTCAAACGAGTAGACCACGAGTGTGACCTGGCCAGTCAGCTCACCGATGACCGAGGCGCTCCAGCCGAGCTCAATCCGGCGAACGTCAGGAAGCTGGAGCACGTCACGGACGGTCCTTGACCGACTTTTCAGCCAGGTCCTGGAGCGCCTCAGAACGACCACGGCCTGTTGACCCCCGCGATGTCGTTCGCCTTGCCCAACCAGTTCCCTCCATCGGTACAGCACCGAGGATCGGAGCGGTTACCAGGTTGTCGCCGAGGCCGTGTTAACCCGAGCTTGCCGCCCCATGCCAACCGGCTTGCGCCCGGCCGGGTTCGCATATTCATCTAAATGGACGTCCGTGTCAATCATTATGCTGGCGGACTTCGCGGAATACCAGCGCCGCCTTCGCCGCGGCGACCTCGCCCGCATCAGCCGACCGCCCGCCGACTGACTCCTAGCTAAGACAGTACAGAAACAGAGAGCGGACACGCGACGTCGAACCGAGTACGCGCCATCACAGACCTTGTCTTCCCAGGCCCGTTCGACCACGGGCAGGTAAGGGCTCATGTCGATTCCTTGTTCCTTGAGCCAGATGTCGTCATCGTATGTGGTGGTATACCGGGCGCCGCTGTCGCACATGAGCGTGACGATGGTTCCGGCTGTTTGATCGGCATGCGTCTCGCAGGCGAGGGCAGGGCACCGAAGACGTTGGTGCCGGTTGAAGGACGAGCGGAGACTCCCAGGCTGCGCATACGCCGCCGCGGTGCCTCCGGTTCCGGCACCGACGACGATCCAGGATGGGTATCCGGTGCGGTTCGAGGGCCATCTGGGCCAGCGTCGCTTCGGCGATGTTGTTGTTGCCGCGCCAGTCCGTGGCCCGCTTAGCGTAGGTGAACTGGCCGAGGAAGTGCCCATCCAGCTCGGCGGCGAGCCGAGCCGCGACCTCAGAAACCGCTGCCGGGTCATCGATCAGATGGCACCGGCCGCCCTCGCGCTCGATGAGCGCGATCTTGGCCGGGCTGGTTGCCCGAGCCATCACCGCGATGAACGGCACCCGATCAGCCGCGCGAAGTAGGCCTCGGACACCGCGGTGGATCCGCTGGACGCTTCGACCACCGTGGTCTCCGGGCCGATCAGAGGGGCCGGCTGAGACTGTGCACCAGGCCGAGCTGTTCGAACCCGTCCTCGTCGAGGCGCATCGGGAGCGCTAGCGGCTGGCCAGGCCGGACGGCCTCGCGCACCGGGTCTTCGAGCCACCAGACGAGGTCCGGGCTGGGGTCGGCCCCGGTGAGGCGCTTGGGGTGCGCGCCAGGCCTTCATCTAGGAGGCCAACGGGAATCTTGGCGTTAGGGTCGGGGTCGTGCATGATGCGGACCGGCCTGCGAGAGCGGACAATGGTCGCGTGGCCTCATACGCGATGCTTATAGACATCGATCTGCGCATTGACGGTGACTGGATCACCCGGATACTGCGGTCGGCGTGAGCCAGCCTACAGCCCCGGCCCTGGCAGGTTCGGGAGTGCGCAGCCGCCTGCTCGGTATCTTCGCCCATCCTGACGACGAGACGTTCTGCGCTGGGGGAACGTTCGCCCGCTACGCCGAACTGGGTGCCGAGATCATGGTGGTCTCGGCGACCCGCGGCGAGGCAGGCCGGATCCGCGACGCTGCCGTCGGTAACCGGCGGACCATCGCCGCGGTCCGGGAGGCCGAGCTGCGCCTGGCCTGCGAGTGCCTCGGCATCACCAAGGTGCGCTGTCTGGACTATGTCGACGGCACGCTCGCCGACGCCGACTTCTCGGCCTTGGTGGATGAGGTCGCCAAGGTCATCTGCGAGTTTCGGCCGGACGTTGTCATCACTTTCGGTCCCGACGGCGGCTACGGCCATCCCGACCACGTAACGATCAGCGCGGTGACGACGGCCGCCTGCCAGCGGACCGCCGACCCACCGCCTCGGCTCTACTACAGCTACTTCCCGTCAGGTGACCTGCTGATCTTGGAGCGCCTGGCGACATGGCTGACCAACCAACCGAACCGCTTTGCGGGGACGCTCGACTTCGCCCACGCCCTGCTCCTGCTGGCCGAGGCAAGCGGCACTTTGCGTCACATACGCGACCACGTCGAGGTCCGCTGGTTCCCGCCGGGTTCGTACGTAATAGAGCAGGGCGAGGAGGCTGCTGAGCTGTTCTTGATCTTGTCGGGTGAAGCAGGGGTATGGCAAGAGAGCAACGGCGGCCGCCGGCAGGTCGGCCGACTCGGCCTGGGGGAGTTCTTCGGTGAGCTCGGCATCGCCACGAACCGGAGTCGCAACGCCGACGTGGTGGCCGCCACCAGCCTTACCTGTCTGGTCCTGTCTCCGGAACCGCCGACCAAGTTCGGAGGTCGAGGCCAAGGAGCCCGCCTGGCCAGTGCCCTGCCCAGCGCACCGGCGAACCCGCCCCCTGCATCCGGAAACATCCGGGCAGTGCAAGGCGTCGTCTCCTGCGACGTGTCCGAACAGGTCATGCGTAAAGTCAAAGCCCTTTCCGTCTACCGCAGCCAGTTCCCGCTGGAACCGGATATGTTCCCGGAGTTCCTGCTACAGGAGATTTTCGGCCGCGAATATTTCGTGGTCTCCACTCCCGATCGGCCTGCTCAGCTGGACGAGATACCTCCGGGGGGCCCGTGCTTGACCCCGCGCTGAGCGCGTCGCCTTCAGGTCAATAGCCGGGCTATGGTGCGGCGCTGGCCCCGTGCAGGACAGGACGCTTCGCCGAGATCAACGGGGCACCGCCTAGGAGCTACTTAACGTGTTCGTGGAATCGGGCAAATCGGAAGCGCAACCCGCGGCCACGTCGCGATCGGCGCCTTGATGGGGACGAGGGGTCCAGCGGATTACTCAGCGAACGTCGGCTCGCGTCGGCGCCGCAGGCCGAGCAGGTACGGCATGCCGAGGCCAGCGGCCGCGAACGTCCTCCCCAACCGTCCGCGCCAGGTCAGCTCGGGCAACGCCGGGAGAGGCGGCTGCTCGAGGGTCTCGACGTCGACGAAGTACGCGTGGACGAGGCCTATCCCTTCGAGGTCCAAAGAGATCTCCTGCGCGGGGCTGGTTACAGCGCTCTCACCGGCCCGGTAGAACTCCTCGGACATCAGCACGTACTCGGGTATCTCGACCGGGTTCTTCAGCAGTCGGTGGACCAGGATGACGTCGAACCCGACGAGGTTAGTCCGGTTCCGGATGGTTTGCGTGGCCACCTCGGCGACGTGCGCCACGAACTTCAGCTTGAGGTTGTCTACCTCCTTGCAGCCGGAGCAGGGACACAGGTTGGCGGCGACGTAAGCACGCTCGTAATGGAAGGCCCGCTGCATCGCGGCGGCGGCATGCAGGACTTCGGTCACCGCCAGATGGGGGTCGAGGGTCTCGGCGTTCCGGGAAAGGAAGGCGGCGTCACCTTCGAGCTCGATGAGGTCGAAGCCGGGCGCGGCATCGATCACCTTCTTGAGGAGCCTTGTCGTGTTGACTTCTGCGTGCGCGAGGCTGAACCGATGGGTGCGCATGTACGCGGTGTAACCGCCCATGTCCGCAATCAGGAGCAATGTACGCACGGGCGCCATGCCGGATCTCCTACGTGTCTCAGGTGACCTGACGCTGTCGTCGCTCACTGTTCCAGGTCAGAGGCTATGGTAACGCCCAGGCGGACCCGCGTCGGTACTCAGCGGCAGGCTGCACTCCCCCAGGAACCGGCATCGGCCACCTCGGTGTTCCTGAGCTTAGGACCGTCGAGACCAGCCTTTGCCCGCGTCTCCCGCAAGCTGGGCGTGTCCTCGTAGACCAGACTTGGCGCGGCCATGGCCTAGCGGGAATACGCCAGGCTCCTGCCCCGAGGCCTGGGCGTGGTGGGCCCGGCGCCCCCTTTGCGCTGGGCTGGCTGCTGCTGCCTAGGTCGGCTCACCTTCATTTAGAACACCCAATTCCTCGCCATGCATTCAGCGCTACTCGGTCCAGCGACTCGGCCGCCACACCTGGGGAGCAGGCCTCGGCCCGGGCCTGGGCTCAGTTTTGGGCTCATTCACCCCCGTCCGCCACCGTTCACCGATGTTCACTCAGATCGTGTTCGCGCAGTTGGCGGACGGTGGCGGACGCCGGTGAACGCCATGCAACAGTGTTGGAAAGCGTGTTGGGGGAAACCCCTCAGGAGTTCGAATCTCCTATCCTCCGCCATCTCTGACCAGGCAATACATCAAGCCGGTCATTGGGCCCGTAGGGCTGCGTAGTCTCATTTGTAGTCTCATTCAATCTATGCATATCGGTATAAAATCCCCCAAAGGTTCAGGCGCACGCTTCTGGATGCTGTCGCGGTTGTGGCCGCCTGCTAGACATTCCGGCTCTGCGTAGACCATGGTGTGGCCGCCGATGCTGCTGGAGGCCCCGAAGACGGTGCGGGTCATGGCTGTGGTTCTGCTTGCCGGTCGCGGGGGCGAGGGTCAGCCGGCCGTTCCGCCGCGGGCACTTGGTCGCGGGCGGCGGGGGTACCGCTGGGCTGGGTGACGGGCTCACCGCGGGTGTTGGTGGCGCGCAGCCCGATTATGGCGGCGGCGAGCAGGAAGACCGCGCAGACCAGCAAGGCGCGGTGGAAGCCTGCGGTGAGTGCGGCGTCTGGCGGGGCGTGCGCGGCGAGCAGCGTGCTGGTGCGTGCGGTGGCGATGGCGGAGAAGATCGCCAGCCCGAGGGCGGTACCCAGCTGCTGGGAGGCGTTCAGCAGGCCGGCGGCGAGCCCGGCTTTGTCCTCGGGGACGCCGGCGTTGGCGGCGGTGGTGACGGAGACCAGGACGGCACCGATCCCGATCGCCATGATCACCAGCCCGGGGAGCAGGTTCTTGGGGTAGGTGCCGTGGACCGGGATGCGGGACAGGTACCAGACCCCGGCGGCGGCGATCAGCGCGCCGGCGACGATTACCGGGCGGGTGCCGATGCGGGCGAACAGCCGGGAGGAGATTCCGGCGGCGATCACGATGCCGGCGGTGACCGGAAGGTAGGCCGAGCCGCTCCTGATGGGGCTGAAGCCCACGACATTTTGCATGTAGAGGGTGAGGAAGTAAAACACTGACACGAAAGCGGCGAACGCGATCATCTGGGTAGCATCCGAGGCTGCCAGCCCTTTGACGCGGAAGATGGAGAACGGGAACAGCGGGCCGCGGCGGTGCAGCTCGGTGACGGTGAAGGCGGCGAGCAGGATGGCCGCGGTGGCGAGTTCCCCGATCGTGCGGGCACTGCCCCAGCCCTGGTCAGGCGCCCGGACCAGGGCGTAGACCAGCAGCAGCATGCCACCGGTGGCCAGGACCGCGCCGGGGATGTCGAACCCCGCGGCCCGGACGGCGGGCCGCCCGCCGGGCACCAGCCGGTAAGCGCCGAAAAGGATCAGTACGCAGACCGGCAGGTTGACGAACAGCACCCACCGCCATCCCGGTCCTTGCGACAGCGCGCCGCCGAGGAACACCCCAGCCGCCGCGGCCAGGCCGGAGATCGCGCCCCAGACTCCCAGCGCCCGGTTGCGGTCGTCGCCGGAGTTGAAGCTAGTGGTCAGGATCGACAGCCCGGCCGGGGCCATCATGGCCGCGCCGACACCCTGCCCGAGCCTGGCGCCGACCAGCATGCCCGCGCTGACAGCCAGGCCACCGCTCAGCGAGCAGGCTGCGAATAGCGCGGTGCCCGCCACGAGCAGCCGCCGCCGCCCGAGCAGGTCACCAGCGCGGCCGCCGAGCAGCAGCAGCCCTCCGTAGGTGACCAGGTAGCCCGACAGCACCCACTGCAGGCCCTGCACCGAGAAGCCCAGGTCGCGGCGGATCGACGGCAGGGCGACGTTCATGATCGAGGAGTCGACGACGTCGAGGAACTGCACCGCGCAGAGCAGTAGCAGCAGCAGCTTGCCGCGGCGGGTAGCCAGCAGCGAAGCGGATTGGGCGGGCACGAGATCAGCCTCCAGACTGGACTGGTTGGTACAGTCTTGAGGCTAACAGTAAGTGGACCGTTTAGTACAGAATTAGCTCAGGTGTGCCCGCACCTGCCCGAGCCCCGCCTCCACCGCGATGCGCAGCGACGTGATGTCCTTGCGGGTCTGGCTGAGCACCATCCCGCCTTCGATGCTGGCCAGCAGCCCCGTCGCCAGCGCGGCGGGTGCGGCGTCCGCGCGCAGTTCCCCGCGCTGGCGCATCCGCTCTAGTGCGTCCGCCAGCAGCCGCTCCCAGGCGTCGAACCCGGCGGCGGCCTGCAGCCGCGCGTCCTCGTTGCGGCCGGCGGTCTCGGTCGCCAGCGTCCCGATCGGGCACCCCGGCATGCCCATCTGCTCGAACCCGGCGATGTAGCCCGCCAGCGCTTGCTCCAGCCCGGCCAGCGACGATACATCGCCGAGGGCCTGGGTAAGCCCGGCCATCACCTGCGCGCAGCGGTGCCCGACCGCCGCGGCCGCCAGCTCGTCCCGGCTGCGGAAATAGTGGTAGAACTGGCCCTTGCCCGCCCCCGCGGCGGCCAGCACCTCATCGAGGCTGGTGGCCGCGATCCCGCGCTCGGCGAACAGCTCCGCGGCCCGCTCCACGATCCGCTCCCGGCTGGCGCGTCCCCGCTCGGTTTTCGGTTCACCCAGCATGCGCCCATGATAACCGCGGAATGTACCAGACAGTCCAGTACGCGCCCGCAGGCTGCCGCCCAAGCCAGCCACGCTGCTCTCCCGAAGACGCCAGTGGCATCACAGCGGGCAGCCGCCGCGGCCGGGTGCATGCTGACCTGGCCAGGCTCCCGGACGGTCTGCCTCCGCGGATGCGGGCGAGTTCATGGCGCGTGCAGAATTGCTGGCAGGCCTGGCCGTTCGCCTTCCACAGGTGGTGGATCTGTCGACATCGCGCGCGGAACAGGGCTGCTATCCGCACTAGCGCAGGCGGGCTTCAGCCGGGCGGTCCCTGCGCAGGGATCATCGTTGTCTGGCCAACTTCGATGAGGTGACCGTCGGGGTCGCGCATATAGCAGCGGAGCTCAACGCCCCGGTCTGTCGGCGCGGTCAGGAACTCGGCTCCTCGTGCGCGCCACTGCTCATAGACCGCGTTGATGTCGGCGGCGCGGATGTTGAGGAAGCTGCTGACGTGATCTGGGTCGTGCGGCGGCTCAAGTGTCACTGTCGGCTTGTCATCGGTGGGCGGCCCGCCGACGTTGATGACGATCCAGCTGTTGGCGAGCGCGACGATCGTCGGCTCCCCGGCGAGCAGCACCTCGCCGCCCAGCACATCGGCGTAGAAGCGCCGCGACCGGCCCACATCGGAGGTGACGATGAAGTGCGTGACGGCGATGCCTTCGGTGGGCCTCGGGAACTCGGCCATCGCTAGCGCTCCATCAGCGCGCGGACTTCGACGGTCCCGCCCATCCGGGCGACCGGGATCCGCGCCGCGAACACGATCGCCGCGTCGAGGTCGGGCGCGTCGTAGATGTAGTAGCCGTTGACCTCGGCCCCCGCCTCGACGGGGGGGCCCTCAGTGACCTGGGTCTGCCCGCCGTTCATGCGGACGGTCGCCGCCGCGCTCGCGGCTTGGAGCTGGTTGCCGTCGAGCACGCCCGAAGACTTGCGGATCGCGATGAATTCGGCGGTTACCTTCTCTTGCTCGTCAGCGGGGAGCTTGTGGATCACGGCATCAGCGCCGTTGAACCGCACCTGGAGCATGTACTTCACTCGATCTCCTAACAATGACTTCCACCGCCTGGGCTAGGCGGACTTGACCGACTTTCTGGACTGAGCAGTACAATCAGACGCTAACATCTTCTGGACGGACTAGTCCAGTAGTGGCGTCAGCGGCTCCTCTAAGCCAGGACTCGTCGTGGACGCGAGTGACCCGACCGTCAAGCCCTCCATCGCAGGCCGAGGACTTCCTTGCCAGCCTGGCCAAGCTGGCGGACTTCCTGGTCGCGGAGGGCGTGGTGGACGACATCAGCCACGAGGGCCTCCGCGCGCTGCTGCGCGAGGAGGGCGTCACCTTCCAGCGGTTAAAGACCTGGAAGACCTCCACAGACCCGCGATATGCGGCCAAAAAGGCCCGGCCGGCCT
>CAVPPJ010000001.1:0-83565 GCA_963707065.1 uncultured Actinomycetes bacterium | reverse complement strand
CGTGCCAGCGGGCATCCCCAGCCAGCTGCGGAACCAGTCGACAACCTCTAGCTCAATCTGGGTCGCGGCGGGCGACTCCATCCACGCCCAGGGAGACACATTGGCCGCGGCCGCTATCAGCTCCGCCACCGCCGCCGGCCAGGTGGTGAAGTAGGGGATGAACGCGAAGTACCCGGGATGATTGGTCCCGGCCGCATACGGCAGCACATCCTCAATCACCCGGGCCAGGACCGCGTCCAGGCCACCCCCCTGCTCCGGGGCCGGGCCGCCCAGCAGGGCCCGCATCTCCGCCGGGCTGGCGCGGCGCAACACCGGATCGGCCTCCGGGTCCGCCAGCCGGTCCACCAGCGCATCCACGGCCGCATACCCGGTGCGCCGCATCGCCTCCACATCCATAGCCAGCGGATGGTCCACCGTGACTCCCCTCCCCACCGCCGGTCGCCGCGCAATGGACGCGAGTCCCATAGGTGGCCGCGCCGGCTCCCATCGGCGACCTTGAGCCGGGCCGTCATCCTTTCAGTTAACTCGGATAGGCGGTGCTGCGCACCGCCAGGCGAACCATGGTTCCGTTTTCCGCGGGCTTACCGGTGTCCCATCCGCGCAGCGTTTCGGTCATGGCCCGGCCGGCATCTGCAGCTGCATGCGCGAGGAAGGAGCGTGCCACGTGCATCGTCCACCTGGCTGGAGGCCAGCGACCCGGTGGATCTCGCTGCCAGACAACATGCGAAGACCCGGGCAGCCAGAGGACGACGCTAGCTGCACGGCCGCAATTCCGGCAGGAGCCTTGTGACGCCCTCTCCTCCCCGCAACCGTCCTGAGCCGCCTCCGCAGCAACCACAGCGTGGTGAAGCTCGTAAACCCTGCGACTCCAGCCCGGAATGGTTGGTCCTCTGATTACCTCGCCGCCGCCGTTTGCTCGACGAGATCAGCGGCCTTGCGGACGCCGTCGCGCTGCTGGATCGTGGCCGCCGCGGCGGTCAGCCGGCTGCGCAACCCAGAGTGGGTGAGCAGGCGGTTCAGCGCGTCGTGCAACTCGGCGTCGGTGAATTGGTAGGTATTGAGGCGGACGCCCAGACCCAGCTCTTGTATGCGCTGCGCGTTGTCGTACTGGTCCCAGAAGAGCGGCAAGACGATCATCGGCTTTCCGAAGTGCAGGCACTCGGTGACTGTGTTGTTGCCGCCATGAGTGATCACCAAGTCGCAGATCGGGAGGATCGACGTCTGCGGCAAGAACTCGGCACCGGTCATGTTGGGGGCCAGCTCGATCTCGTCATGCAGCGGCCCCTTGGACACGATGTAGCGGTGCGGGGTCGCGGACAAGCAGTTGATCACCCGCCTCATCAGCTGTACGTCGGCCGACCCGAGTGAACCAAGTGAGAAGTAGATGAGCGCACCCTCGGCGAGCGCATCAGGCAGCGTGAACTTCTCGTCGGTCTCCCGCACGGAGGAATCAATCCGGTGCCAGGAGGGCGCCAGCGGCCGGGCACGCCGGTAGTCGGCGAGCTCCGGGTAGACGTACAAGTTGACCGCGCCTTCGTGGATGAACTCCAGATCAGGCAGTGGTGGCGCGCCCTGCTCGGTGACCCAGGCGTTGAACTCCGCCCACATCGGCCGGTGCACCCACTCATATTCGTCATGAAACGCTTGCCACCCGGCCGGGTCTGCCGCCGGGTAGCCAGAGAACGCGGGCGGGACGTTCGGATCCTTGATCTCAAGCGGGTTGCAGGACACGATACGCACGAACGGTGCCCCTGCGGTCATCAGGGCCGGGAAGCCGACCACGTTGTCCTCAACGATCACATCTGGCCGAGTGCGCTCGATGATCTCAATGAGTTGCTGCTGGCAGTACCGCGCGCCGCTGACCAGCTCCGCCCAGACCGGCCTGATCCACGTGTCCAGTTGTTCGATCGTCGGCTTGCGAAACTCCGGCGCTGTGTCCCGGATGAAGTCCTTCCAGAACTGCCCGGCGTCCTGGCTGGCTGCGTTGACCCGGGGAGGCGCCAGATCGACGAGGTCTTCGGTGAAGCCGAGCGGTTCGAGGCGCCCCCGCCAAGATGCCTCAGCCGCGAACACGACCCTGTGGCCACGGCGGCGCAGCACGTCGCCGATCCCGATGCGATTATTGGTCGGCCCGTACGCGCTCTCCGGCATGAACAGGATAGTCAGTGGCCGCTCGTTCACAGGAGGCTCCTGCTACCGCAGGCCCAGGGCGGCGTCCAGGCCCCCCGCTTGCTCTTGGCGGGGGGTGGTTTGCACGCGACTGCGGCGCAGGATGACAGCGGTGATTATTATCGCCAGCACGGTCGCGCCGAGCATGATCGTGGCGAGGGCGTTCACCGCGGGGGTGAGCCCGAACCGCACGGCCGAGAACAAGACGATGGGCCAGGTGTTGGTCGTGCCGTTCGTGAAAGCAGGCAGGACGTAGTCGTCGAACGAGAATGTGAAGGACAGCAGGGCCGCGGCCACGATGGCGGGCATCAGCCGGGGGAGGGTTACCTGGCGGAAGGTGGCCAGCGGCCCCGAGCCGAGGTCGTAGGCGGCCTCCTCGAGCGAGTCGCCCATGCCGACGAACCTGGCCCGGATGATGAGCATGGCCACCGAGGCGCTGAACACCACCTGGCCGAGCAGGATCGTGCCCTTCCCCAGCGCGGGGAAGGCGTGGAAGTAGCTGCGTGCCTGCACGAAGAAGATGAGGGAGGCTACCGCGATGACGATCTCGGGAACGACGAGGGTCAGGTACACGAGGACGTCGAACGGCGCGCGGAGCCGCGGCTTCATCCGGGCCAAGGCCAGCGCCGCGCCCAGTCCCAGAAGCGTGGCGATGATGGACGCCACGGCGGCGATCTGCAGGCTGACGACGATGGCGGGGATGTAGGTGGGGTCGTGCAGGCCGGCGCTGAACCAGCACGAGGTGAACCCGTTCCACACCGTGATGTTGCCGATCTGCGCGGGCGGGATGTTGCAGACGTTGGAGCCGTGGTAGCCGGCGAGCGCGGAGGCCGACGGCTTGTTGAAGGCAAAGATCACCATGATCAGGATTGGCAGGTACAAGAAGGCGTATACCACCATCGCCCAAGCGGTGAATCCCTGTTTGGCCTTGACGCGCCTAGCCACCGAAGCGTTCCTCCTTCCTGGCGAACAGGATGTAGACGATGACGAACACCGACAGGACCGCCATCAGCGCGATCGACAGCGCCGAGCCGAACGGCTGGTCCTGGGCCTGATTGAACTGGTCGCCGATGACATTCCCGACGAATTCGTAATTCCCGCCGCTCAAGATGTCGGGGATGATGTACTCGCCGGTCATCGGGATGAACACCAGCAGGGCGCCGGTGATCACGCCGGGGAGGGTGAGCCGGAGCGTGATCTCCCGGAACGCCGTGAACGGGCGCGCCCCCAGGTCGGTGGCGGCCTCGATCAGCGACCAGTCCATCCGTTCCAGCGAGGCGAACACCGGCAGGATGAACAACGGCAGGTAGTTGTACGCCAGGCCCACGGCCACCGCGTACTTGGTGTACAGGATGTTGATGCCGAGGTCCCTGGCGAGGTAGCCCTTCGGGTCCAGGATGATCTTGAGTGCGTAGGTGCGGATCAGGAATGACGTCCAGAACGGCACGATGAGCAAGAGCAGCGCCAGCATTTTGTACGTCGTCAGGTAGCGGGCCATCCAGTAGGCGAGCGGATAGCCCACCGCGATCGTCAGCAGCGACCCAATCGAGGCCATCACGAGCGTGCGCACGAAGATCGTGACGTACAGCGAGCTGGCGATCTGGCGGTACTGCGATATGTCGAACCCGTAGGTGAGACTGCCGAACCCGCGCTGGGTCGCCAGCGAGAACGCCACCAGGATCGCCATCGGTCCGAGGAAGAAGATGGCGTAGTAGACGAAGGATGGCACCGTCAGCCACGCCGGGTAGTGCGGCTGGAACGACCGCCTCCGCCGTGAGGCCGGCGGGATGAGAGTATCCTTGTCCGCCTCTTCGACGAACGTCATCAGGCCGCCTTGAACTCCGAGTAAATCTGGGTGCGGGCCTCCACGACCTGCGGGCTGACGTTAAGGATGTAGTGGTAGTTGTTCGTGTAGCTCTTGGGAACGTTGAACAGCGGGTCATTGCGGAGGCCGACCGGCAGTTGCGCCAGCGCGCTCGCCATCGGGATCTTGTAGTTGTGGTAGTTCATCTCGGTCACTGCCGTGCTGGGTGTCAGCAGCCAGTTGATCCACGCGTGCGCGGCCACCGGGTGCGGTGCGCTCACCGGGATGGCCCAGTTGTCCGCCCAGATCTCCGATGCGGCGTGCGGGATAATCGCCGTGATGTCGCCCTGCTTCTTGCGCCCCTGCACGATCCGGCGCACGTCGCCGTTCCAGCCCTGGCTCATGATGATCTTTCCGGCGATAGCGTCGTTGATGTAGGCGGAGGAGTCGATGGTGGTGACGCCCTTGCGGACCGAGAGCAGGAACGACCTCACGTGGTTGAAGTCCGACTGGCTATTGGTGTTGGGGTCTAGGCCGAGCGACATCAGCGCGAGCGGCACTACTTCCTCCGCCCCGTCCAACAGGTTGGTGCGGCCCTTGCTCACGTACTTGGGCAGGGCCAGGTAGAAGTCATGCATGGTCTGCGGCTGCTCGTTCACGATCTTGTGGTTGTAGAAGAACATCGTGATGCCGAAGTCCTTGATGACGTGATAGTCACCCGTCGGGTCGTACGACGGCTTCAGGAACGACGGGTCCAGGTACTTGAGGTTGGGCAGCAGCGCCTTGTCCAGGGCCAAGAGGCCCTTTTCCTGAATAAGCTCGGCAACGGCATTCTGGCTGGGCACGATGATGTCGTAACCAGTGCCGCCCGCGTGCAGTTTGGCCAGGAGTTCGTCATTGCTGGAATAGAAGGTCTCGTGGGTGGTCATCCCGACCTTCGCTTCGGCTGGCAACTTCGTGAACTTCGTGAAGGTCGAGGGGTCGTCGTACTGGGACCAGTTGTAGATCTCGAGGTGGCTCTCCAGGGGCTTGTGGGTGAGCGGATTCCCTGTGGCGCCAGCCTGACTCTGCGAGCCGCTGGTCGTTGTCGTCGTGCCGCCGCATGCTGCCGCCGCCGCGGCCAGGATCGCCATCCCGCCAAGCCCGAGCGCCTCGCGCCGGTTGATGCGGTGGCCGGCGGCGCGCTGAACCTCGCGGTGCAGGTAGTCGAGTTTCGGTTTCATCTCGCGCGGCGCAAGAATGTTGAGTTCATCACGATTGTCGTTCATTTGACTCTCCCTTTAGCCGCCCTAGTCGCTAACCGGCGCGGGCGGCCTCACCGAGGAGCAGCGGGGCGGTTTCGTCCCAGCTGAGTGCTATCTGGTCCCCCGGGTTGATCGTGTCAAGCGTGGGGTCGGCGCCGACGCGCTGCTCACGCACCACGACGTTGCGGCCGCCGGCGAGCTCGGCCACGATCTGGATCTGGTCGCCCAGGTACATCTTGGTGATCACCTCGGCAGTGGCCGAGTTGGCGGTTCCGCCGGAGACGCCGGGCGCGGCCACGATGCGCTCGGGACGAATACCGACGCGCACCCGCGTGCCTTTGGCCGCGTCGCCGCGGCCGCGCACGACGATGCCCGCGCCGGTGTCGATGGCGAAGCCTCCGTCCGCGGCCTCGGCGACCTCCCCGTCGAGGAAGTTCATGTCCCCTATGAAGTCCGCCACGAACGGGGTCAGCGGCTGATCATAGATCGTGCGCGGGTCGTCGAGCTGCTCGATAACACCATTAGACATCACCGCCACCCGATCGGACATGGACAAGGCTTCCTCTTGATCATGTGTGACGTAGATGAAGGTGATGCCGACCTGAAGCTGGATGCGCTTCAACTCGATCTGCATCTCTTTCCGCAGCTTCAGGTCCAGCGCGCCCAGGGGTTCATCGAGCAGCAACACCCGCGGGTTCATGACCAGCGCCCGGGCGAGCGCGACACGCTGCTGCTGCCCGCCGGAGAGCGTCGACGGCCTGGCGCTCTCCCGGCCTGTCATGCGCACCAGTTCGAGCGCCTCCCCCGCCTTGGCGTGACGCTGTGGCTTGCTTACTTTGCGCTGCTTGAGCCCGTAGGCGACGTTGTCCAGCACGGACATGTGCGGGAACAGCGCGTAACTCTGGAAGACGGTATTGACGTCACGCTTGTACGGTGGGGCGTTGGCCGCGTCCATCCCGCCGATCAGGATCTCGCCCTCGTCCGGCTGCTCGAAGCCAGCGATCAACCGCAACGACGTGGTCTTGCCACAGCCAGATGGCCCCAAGAGCGACAGGAACTCTCCCTTGCGCACCTTCAGGGTGATGGCGTTGACGGCGGCCAGCGAGCCGAACCGTTTAGTCACCGCACGAAGTTCGACATCGTACGCTTGACCGTCGCGCAGGGCAGTCACGCTTGACCTCACCCCCCACCGAGCAGTATTAGGGCACAATAGGGCAAAAGCTGCCTCCGGTCCACAGCCTGGACCCAGGAGGTTCCAGTGTTGTACACCGGCTGCAAGCTGAAGGTCAGTCCAGCGATTAAGCAGTAGCCCGATCCGAACCCGGCACCGTGCCCACCTGGGTCCGCCCGCACACCTCATCACCGGGACGGAATGCGCACACGGCCGGGCCGACCGTCTCCCCTGCTCGGCCATGTCGCTTGCTAGAACAGAGGAGTCGCTGGCTTGCGCAGCCGATGATCAGGCGCGCGGGCGACCTCGGGTCGTGTGACGTTTCTGGGCGCGGAAGGTCGGCGGCCGGGCTGAGGCAGGACGGCGTTGTGAGTGCGCCAGCCTGGCCGTGCTGCCGGCCCGGAGCTGCACCCAGGCTCTGGCTATCCCTCTTCAGCGTTGCTCAGCGCCTGGCACACGTCGGTGATGTCGATCACTCCGAGGAGGCCGGCGTCGCCGGTGACCGGCAGGTGACGGTACTGCCTGGCCGTCATGATCTTGGCCGCATCGCGGATGCTGCTGCTGGTGGTGATCGCCGGGCGGGTGGTCATCACGGCATGGACCCGGACGTCGTTGAGGTCTTTCCCCTCTGCGATAGCGCGGGTGATGTCCGCCTCGGTGATGATGCCGGCCGGCTGGCCGGTCTGCACGTCTGTGACCATGAGGGCGGTCGTGCCTGCGTGCTTCATCAGGTACGCGGCCGCAGCCACGTGGTCGTACTGCCCGGCCGTCTTCAGCGGCGACCGCACGAGGTCGGTGATGGTGGCCGCGGCCGCTCGCGGATGAGGCGGCGATGTCTGCTCCGGGGCGTCTGTAGTGGTCTGTTTCATTTCCGGTCTCCTGACTTGTTGAGTGGCGATCATGCTGTGCTTGGTGGGCGTCGGCATGGTCTTCAGGCTGCCGGCCGAGTCCCGGTGTGCTGGCTGGGTGTGCTGGCCGGTGGGGATTTGCGGCCCGCGGCGGCTCGTGCCAGGTAGCTGTGTACCAGGGGGATGGTGGCGGCACCTTCGCCGACCGCGGAGGCGACCCGTTTGGCCGATCCCCGGCGCACGTCACCGGCCGCGAACACCCCGGGCAAGCTGGTCTCCAGTGGCAGCGGCGGCCGGGCGGCGGCCCAGCGGGTTCCGGCGGGCAGGCCCGGGCCGGTGCGGATGAACCCCGACCGGTCGCGGGCGACGTCCTGGCCGAGCCATTCCGTCCGCGGCTGGGCGCCGATGAGGACGAACAAGGCGTCCGCGGGGACGGTCCGCCGCTGCCCGGAGGCGGTGTCTTGCAGGACCAGCGATTGGAGATGGCCGGTGCCGGTGCCGGTGCCGTCTGCGATCTGCACCTGGTAGCAGATGTCCACGTTGGGCGCGGCGCCGATCTGGCGGATAAGGTAGTCGGACATGCTGGCGGCCAGCGACGGCGCGCGGACCAGGATGGCCACCTTCTTGGCCCATTTGGCCAGGTGCAGCGCGGCTTGCCCGGCGGAGTTGCCGCTGCCGGCGATGAACACGTTCTTCCCGCGCATGGCCGGTGCCTCGCTGGCCGCCGTGCCGTAGAAGACCCCCCGGCCTTGCAGGTCTTCCAGGTCCGGGATGCCCAGGCGCCGGTAGGCGGCGCCGGTCGCGATGATCACGGTGCGGCAGGTCAGGACGCGGCCGTCGGACAGCAGCAGCCGGTAGTGGCCGTTCTCCCTTGACAGGCTCTGGGCCTGGCGCATGTAGACGAACCTGGTGCCGAAGGCCCACGCCTGCCGCCAGGACTCCTGCGCCAGTTTGTCGCCGCTGATGCCCTGGGAGAAGCCGGGGTAGTTGCGGATCATCGAGCTGGTCCCCGCCTGGCCACCGATGGCCTCCTGCTCGACTACCACGGTCGAAAGGCCTTCTGAGGATGCGCCGACCGCGGCAGCGAGCCCAGCCGGGCCAGCGCCGACCACCGCCACATCGAAGACCTCCCCGGGCGAGATCGGTGTCATGACGCCGAAGGCGTCGGCGATCTGTAGGTTGGAGGGGTTGACCAGCGCCGTCGGCTCTTCGGCGAACCGGACCACCACAACCGGCAGTTCCGGGCAGACCAGGCCCAGTTCGTCCAGCATCTGCTGGCCGTGCCCGGAGCTGGCGTCATAAAAGCCGACCGGGACCCGGTGGCGGGCGAACAGGTCGCGCAGCTCCTGCGACCGCGCGGACCATCGTTCGCCGATCACCTGCACTGGCTCGAAGCCGCCGCCGCGCTGGTTGCTCCACTCCCGCAAGAACTCGGTGATCGCGCGGTGAAACTCTTCGTCCGGGGCCTGCACCGGCCGGGTCACCCAGTGGTCGAGGGTGCCGAGGGTGACCGCGCCGAAGACCGACCGCACCGACTGCCAATCACCCCAGCCGAGCGCGGCCACCCGAAGTGCCGCTGCGTCGATGGCGCGGACTGCGGCCAGCACCTCGATGCCATCCCGGTCCTGCGCACCGACCCCGCCGATGACCAGCGCGACCGGCAGGCCAGCGGCCCGCAGGTCCCGCATCCAGGCCCCCAGCTCCGCGGGCCGGCCGCAGATGACGATCTGATAATCCGCGCCATAGCGCTTGGACAGCTCCCGGTGCAGGATCTCCCGGGCGTCGGGGTCACGGCTGACGATGACAATGGCCGCCTGTGCCGGAAATTCGCCGGGCTCGGCGGCAGCCAGTTCCTGATGCGCAGCGGCGGCAACGCCCGCTGATGTGCTCACGTCGTCTCCTTCAGGTATGTGTCACGTGAATTCAGTGGCCGCATGGGATCGCGGGTCCTGGAAAAGGGTGGGCGCTCGCGGTGCCCCGACGTGCCCGGCGTGTGCAGCTGAGGCGGCCGCCGGCCGATCGGGCGGACGCCAGGAACCGGGGGCTCGTTTCCCGAGGTGCCCGATCCGTGGCTGTCTTGGCCGCGGGCTGGTGAGGCAGATGGCTTGGGCAAGGCGTGTCCTCGTACCGGACCGCACAGACCAGGATGAGCGCCGTGGCCGCGATCTGGATCCCGCCCAGCACGATGAACACGCCGGCGCCGATGGCGATCGCGCGTGCGGTGACCAGAACCGACGCCAGTAGCCACGCCCCAAACGCCAGCCGGCTGAGGCCAGCGGAGCAGCGGGCCCTGATGAGGTGGGAAATCTGCGGTACGTAGGCTGCTCCGGACAGCCCCGCGCCGGCAAAGCCCGCGATCTGCGTGATGGTCAGCATGGCTGGCTCACTAGCTGACGCGTCTGGTCATACGCGGGATCTCCCGGCGGGATCGGCAATGCGAGCTCGTATTCCACCGTGCCGGGACCGCGGCCGACTAGGCAGGCGCCCAGCTTGCCCAGCAGCCCGGCCATCGCGGCGTTCTGCGTGGAGACCAGGGCGGTGAAGCGGTCGATGCCGGCCTGGCGGGCCCGGTCGGACAGCCCAGCTAGCAGCTCGGTGCCCAGTCCCCGGCCTTGCCAGTCGTCGACGATGGTGACGGCGATCTCGGCGGACCGCGGATCGTTGGTGTCCCGGACGTAGCGGGCGATGCCCACGCCGCGCCCGTCGGCGGCGCTCAGCGCGCCGATCGCCTCGTGGTCGTGGTGGTCGACGTGGGTGAGGTAGCGCAGCTCGGCAGCGGACAGCGAGGTCTTGGCGCCCAGGAATCGCATCCAGCGGGACTGTGGGCTCAGCCGGGCGAACCCGTCGGCCAGCAGCGGCGCGTCCATGCTGCAGACCGGCCTGATCAGCACCGTCGACCCGTCACGCAAGACGACGCGTTTGCCGCGGGCCCGGGACCGGGCTGCGCGGGCCAGGCTGGCCTGGCGCGCGGCCTGGGCTTCGGTCAGGAAGGTGTTGACCCGCTCACGCGCCAGCGCGGCCAAGATATCGGGATGAGTCATCGTGAACCGCCTCTTCGAGACTGGCCGGTATACGGCCTGGTTGTGGTCTTATCTGCGGCAGATACGGCCGTGAAGGCATCGGTCGCGAGCACGGATTGGTGGAATTTCGTTTCCGCAGCGGCGGCAACGCCAGCTGATGTTGTCATGTCGTCCCCAAGAGTTGGCTGGTCCAGATAAAGCGCCATCGGGCGGCGCAGTGCCTCGGTCACCGGGTGGAAGTTCCCGCCGCCACTTGCCATGCTGCTGGCCACCGAGGGCGATCACCACACGTGCCCGCTCACAGGAGACCCACAGGATCGGCGTATCGCTCAGGGCGCCGCCGGGCGTCGGGCCTGGCTACTGTTGGTGCAGGTTTCGCGCCCCGCCGGGTAGGGGTGCGGCGGGATAAGGGCCTGCGGAGAGGGGATGCCGGAACCATGGCGGAGCAGCCTGCGCTGGAGTTTGCGGGGTTGCTGCGGCAATTGCGGGCCGAGGCCAGCCTGACGCAGGAGGAGCTGGCGGAGGCGGCGGGCCTGAGCCCGCGGTCGGTCAGTGACCTGGAGCGGGGCATCAACCGCACTGCCCGCAAGGACACCGCAGTGTTGCTGAGCGGTGCGTTAGGCCTAGCCGAGCCGGTGCGCGCGTTGTTCGTGGCGGCGGCTCGTGGGCAGGTCCCGGCTGCGGAGGTGCTGGGGGCCGTGCGAGGGGCGAGACCGCGGGTGTGGAACATCCCCGCCCGTAATCCAGGGTTCACCGGCCGGGACGATCTGCTGGCTGAGGTGAGGGAACAGCTGGTGGCCGGGGATAAGGCGGTGGTGCAGGCGCTGCATGGGACGGGTGGGGTAGGCAAGACTCAGCTGGCAGCCGAGTACGCGCACAGGTTCGCCGGCAGTTATGACCTGGCCTGGTGGATCAACGCCGAGCAGGGTGGGCTGATCGGGGACCAGGTCGCCGCCCTTGGCCTTGCACTGGGATGCGTGCAGCCTGGGGCGGGGACCGATGCGGTGCGGGCGGCGGTGCTGGCCGAGCTGCGGCACCGCGGCCGGTGGCTGCTGGTCTTCGACAACGCCGAGGATCCCGCGGACGTGGCACCGTGGCTGCCTGGCGGCAGCGGCCACGTGCTGATCACATCCCGGCAGCGGGGCTGGGACGAGGTCGCCGCGCCTGTCGAGATAGACGTGTTCGCCCGGGCCGAGTCGATGGCGATCTTGCGGACCCGGGTCACCGTGCTCTCCGAAGCCGACTCGGACAAGCTCGCCGCCGAGCTCGGGGACCTGCCACTGGCCATCGCCCAGGCGGCGGGGTTCATGGCGGACACGGGCATGACAGCCGATGAGTTTCTGGTGCTGCTGCGGACCCGGGCCGGGCAGCTGCTGGCCCAGGGGACACCAGGGTCTTACCCTCGGTCGCTGGCGGCCGCCAGCGACCTGATGGCGGACCGGCTCGCCCACCAGGACCCGGCCGCGGCCGAGCTGGCCAGCGTGTGCGCGTTCTTGGCACCCGAACCGATCCCGGAGAGCCTGTTCACCAGCGCCGTCAGCGTCTTGCCCAGCGAGCTGGCGGCCCGGGCCGCGGACCCGCTGGCCTGGCGGCAGACTCTCGCACATCTGACGAGGCAGTCGCTGGCCCGTATCGATCACCGCGGACTGCAGATGCACCGCCTCACCCAGGCCATCCTGCGCGAACGGCTCACCCCAGCCCAGGCCGCCACCACCCGCAACTACGCTGAGGCATTGCTGGCCGCCAGCGACCCCGGCGACCCGCCGAATCCGGTCACCTGGCCCCAGTGGGCGCGACTGACGCCGCACGTGCTGGCCGCCGATCTGGCCGCCACCGACAGCCCCGCCCTGCGCGAGCTGGCTCGCCACACATGCTGGTACCTGATCGAGCGGGGCGATACCCGTACTGCCCACGAGCTCGCTAACGGTCTTCGCCAGCAGTGGCGCGACCGACTCGGCGAAGACCACGAGCACACGCTAACGGCCGCGCACTATCTTGCCTGGACGCTGCTGGAGATGGGCCGCTACGCCGAATCACGCGACCTGAACCAGGACACCTTTGCCCGCCGCTGCCGCGTCCTGGGCGAGGACCACCCCGACACCCTCAACTCCGCCCACAACCTGGCCATCAGCCTGCGCAAGCTGGGCGACGTACAGGCCGCCAGGGACCTCGACCAAGACACCCTCGACCGCCACCGCCGCGTGCTGGGCCAAGACCACCCGAGCACTTTGCGCTCCGCCACCATCCTGGCCCATGACCTGCGCGAGCTGGGCGAGGTACAGGCCGCCAGGGACCTGGACCAAGACACCCTCGACCGCCGCCGCGGCGTGCTGGGCCAAGACCACCCCGACACCCTGGCCTCCGCCGCCAATCTGGCCACCAGCCTGCGCGAGCTGGGCGAGGTACAGGCCGCCAGGGACCTGGACCAAGACACCCTCGACCGCCGCCGCGGCGTGCTGGGCCAAGACCACCCCGACACCCTGGCCTCCGCCGCCAATCTGGCCACCAGCCTGCGCGAGCTGGGCGAGGTACAGGCCGCCAGGGACCTGGACCAAGACACCCTCGACCGCCGCCGCGGCGTGCTGGGCCAAGACCACCCCGACACCCTGGCCTCCGCCGCCAATCTGGCCACCGACCTGCGCGAACTGGGCGAAGCAGATGATGGCCCGTGAGACCGTGACTGCATGTGCTGATGATCCGATAACGGAGTTCACGCACTGGCCGGGTTTTGCGCGAGCCGCGGAGCGTACGTGCTCGCCGAGGATCGCAGAACAGGTTGATCTGGACCCGACGATCACCTATAACCTACTAATTTGCTAGGCATCCCTATTCGGCGATGTGTCTCCGTGTAAGCGCATAGGCGCTGCCAAACTGCTCACATGCCGTAGCGGCATCATCATGCGCCTCATGGCCGGCTCCGGCCAGAACAGATCGGGCCAACAGCCCGCGCAATCCCGGCTCCGGCCTGCCCACTCGCGGCGCTGGTCTTGACGGGTTTGGCGTCCGGGCCGGGATAGTCAACGGGGGTCGGCAATCTCTGCCAGACACAGCCGCCGGGGATCAGCTCGGCGACATCAATAGCGAAGACGCCCTACGACAGTCACCTCGCTCACCGGCCGCCGGTGCGCGGCGACCTCGCCACCGTTGTTGTTCGTGCCGTCACTAGCCGTTGTGTTGCCGTCGATCGTGTGGATCATGCCGTTCTTCGTCGGGCCGGCCACGAGCCCGATGTGATGGAAGTTGAACGTGGCAATGTCGCCGCGCTTGGCGTCATTGACGCTCACGACTCGCTCGAACCCGTTTCTTCCGGCGCTAGCATCGGCGTTGATGGCGGTGTCCAAGGCGAGCCGCTTTGGGTCCGGTACCTCGGCGCCGCCCTTCTTGACGACGGCGAAGGCGACGAAGCACCCGCACCACTCCACTGCGAAGTCGAAGCCGGTGAACATGATCCAATCCTGAACCGGGTGACCCCAATTCGACTGGGGCGGACTCTCGTGCTTCCCAATCTTGGAGCGCGCCCACCTGACTGCCGCTCCCGCGCCTGTCTGCTGCGCTTCATACCGGCGCTTGAGAGCGGGCTCCCGATCGTTCGCCCGCTGGCGATCCTCCGCGCTGAGCTTCGAGGGGTCGCGGACGATCTGCTGGCTTAGCTGCACTACTGCTCCGGCCTTGATCACCGAGCAGGCCTCATCGGACAGGCCCAGCGCGAACGCGACGCGCCTGCTGGCGCTGAGGGTGTACGGCCCGAACTGGCCGTCCAGCCTCAGCCTGGCATCGGTATAGGGAAGCTCGCGGGCGCGGGCGTCTATCGCCCGCTGCAGGGCACGGACGTCGGGTCCCTCGGTGAAAGGAGTGATCAGCATCAGGTCGCGATGGACCACCGCATCGCCAGGTGCCGTGGCGCCGCCCCCGCCAAGCACATTGTTGATGCGAGCCTGCCATTTGGCGCGAAGGCCAATGACATGGTCCGCGTAATCAAGATTCGGGTTTCCCGGGCCGCCGTTGTAGCCGCCGATTCCCGTTCGCTCGCCGTGTTGCTCAATCAGGCCGTGCAGGAGTCGGAATCCGACTCGGCATTGGGCATCGACCGTGTGGGCGCCGCCCTCGACCTCTGCCTCGCGGATTAGGCCGATATCGGTGAGCTGGGTCAGGCCCACCCCGTTCGAGGCGCCGCCGGCCTCGACATGCGCGATCAGCGCCTGAACACGGTCCCGCGTCACATGCTGATGGCACCAGGGCACGACCTGAATTTGGCGCTTCCCGTCACAGCCGAAGATGTTCCTGAATGTCGATTCTTGCTCAACTAGAGCCAGCGCCAAGGCGAGCTGAACTCCCTCCCGCCTGGCCTCAGTCATGATGACCGGGCCGAACGAGAAGCCCGCTCCCCTAATCATCTCGATCAGCTTGCTGTCGCTGGTCTCTCCCTTGGCCATGCCCCACTCCCCACTTCTCGCCGACGTGGCCTGCGCGCGGAAGGCCACGTCGCTGCCAGCCCCGCTGATTCCTGCTCTAGCGCCTTGGGCATGTCAACGTCAAGTAACAGTCAAGACATATTAATGTACTAGTAAAATCCTTTACTCCGCTGGCCTTGCCATTTGCCAGGCGCCAGCTGCCGCCCACCCGCGAAATGCCCGACACGGCCGCCAGCTGTAGCTGGCTCGTTCCCGCGAGCATCTGTGGCCAGAGGTACCCATGTGGTGCTCGACGTGTTCAGGCGTCGGCGCCGGATCACCGGCAGGTCAGGCCACTTTGTCAGGAGCCAAAGTGGACCTGGATCGAGTAGATGCCATCGGCCTTGCTGACGTTGAGGATCACCGGCTGGAAGGTACCCCCTGCAGGTGCTGTCCTGCCAGGTCGTCACCGTCAACTTTGGCTCCCCGTTTGGCTCCCGCCCACTTCGTTAGCTCCGCTAACCTTCAACGAACACGAACGGGGGCCTGGAACTCGCCGCTGCTCCTGGCCAGAGTGGCCCTCGGAACGATCGAGGACAGCGTGCCCGACGCTGACCGGCAACCAGAAATCGTCCCGGGACGCAAGCCACAGGTCACCAATTCAAGATTGCGAAAGATCGAAGTAGTCCCAGGCGACACGGTTCCGTGACGTATTTCCTCAGCCCGGTGAACTGCCGGATTGTCTAGTCTTCCGGTCAGATTGCCGGTAGGTCTGTCGGTCATACTTCCTGGCTACATCTGCTCGCCTGCCTCAGCCTTGGGGGAACCCGCTCCGATCCGCGGGGCTAGGCCTTTAGGAGGCAATCTGTGAAAACAATGCGCCTGTAGGCTGCCCGCTGGTCGGGCAGGCATGCCATGGCCAGCCTGGCTGTCTCCGCGGCTGGCGCGGCGGCCCTGCTGGCCGCCCCGGCAGGAGCAGCGCTGGCCGCGCCAGTTGGGACATCCTCGATGGTACTGGCGGCAGGCAGTGCCCCGATGAAGCTGGTGCAGGCGGTCAGGATCCAGGGCCGGGACGTGGCGACCACATGGCAGGCTCACGGCGCCGCCAGCGCGCCGCAGGCTGCGGGCCCGGGAGGGCCACCGGGGAACGACTCTGACTCCAGCGCGGCCGGCTCACACCCCGCAGACCAGCTCTTCGAACAAGCCACTCCCGGACCCGCCACCACGATACGGGCCGCCACCACGGCAGGCCCACCGTCGAAGCCGATTTCAAGGAAAACCCAGGCAACCACTTGACAGCAACAGCAAAGAGGACTCGATCTGCGTACCACCCCCAGCCGGCCGGCGGCTGTCTGTGCCGTGCCCGAATGGCAATTATGTCGGGCCGGCGGGCCGGCATGAGTGCCATTACCGCTGGCCTGGCGGCGGCCGTGTCCGGGCGGGTTACCCGGTTTGCTGGCCCGGGCGAGATCCGGTTCGAGGGCATCGTGGTGATGGCCGGCGAGAGCTTGGCGGTGCGAAGAGGCGGCCGTGTCCAGAAGTGTGGGAGTCGGGCTGCTGCAAGGCAATCGCGACGCGACGAGCCCAGACGAAATGTGCCTTCGTCGGGGGCGCGGGTGAATTGCGGTTGCCAGCGGTGTTTGCAGGGCGGACTATGCATGAATGCTCCCGGATGCGCCCGCAAAGGCCGCGGTGCTGGAATTGCGGATCCTCGGCCCGGTGCAGGCGGTCCGGGGTGGGGTTGCTCTTGCGGTGGGCGGACCGAAGCCTGGCGCGGTGCTGGCGATGCTGCTGCTGGAGCCGGGCCGGGTGGTTCCGGCCGGGCAACTGGCAGAGGAACTATGGCGGGGCAGCCCGCCGCCCGGGGCGGCCAAGACGATGCGGTCGTATGTCTCGCGGTTGCGCGCGTTGCTGACGCCGGATGCCGTGCTGGTCGCGCGGGGCGGCGGTTATGGCATTGAGGTCGATCCCGGGCAGGTGGACGCGAGCCGGTTTGAGCGGCTGGCCGGGGCTGGGCAGGCGGCGCTGGGCCGCGGTGAGGTGGCCGTTGCGGCCAGCCGGTTCGGGGAGGCGCTGGCGCTGTGGCGCGGACCTGCGCTGGCGGACGTCGCCGACGTGGAGCGGCTGGCGCTGGAGGCCGCGCGGCTGGAGGAGCTCCGGCTGGTCGCGGTAGAGGGCCGGATCGAGGCTGACCTGGGGCTGGGGCTGCATGCGGAGGTCGCCGGGGAGCTGGAACGGCTGGTCGCGGAGCATCCACTGCGGGAGCGGCTGTGGCGGCTGCTGGTGCTGGCGCTGTATCGCTGCGAGCGGCAGGCGGATGCACTGGCGGCATACCGGCGCGCCCGGACGATGCTGGCCAGGGAGCTGGGGCTCGAGCCTGGTGAGGAGCTGCGCCAGCTCGAGCAGGCGGTGCTGCGCCACGATGTCCCCGCCGTGCCGCGGCACACCGAACGGCACAACCTGCCGGCGCAGCTGACCAGCTTCCTGGGCCGCGAGCAGGACCTGGCCCAGCTGGAGCAGCTACTCGCCGGCACCCGGCTGCTGACTCTGACGGGGCCTGGCGGGGTGGGAAAGACACGGCTGGCCCTCGAGCTTGCCGCGGCCGCGCTGGAAGGGTTCCCGGACGGAGCCTGGCTGGCTAGCCTGGCCGGCGTCGCTGATCCTGGGCTGGTGGCGTCCCAGGTGATGGAGGCACTGGGGGTGCGGCAGGGCGGCGAGGCGCGGGTGACCGACGCGCTGTTGTTCCGGCTGCGCGATGCCGGACTGTTACTCGTCCTGGACAACTGCGAGCATCTGCTCGATGCCTGCGCGGAACTGGCTGGGACGCTGCTGCGTGGCTCCCCTGGGCTGCGGGTGCTGGCGACGAGCCGGGAGCCGCTGGGCGTGCCGGGGGAAGTTGTCTTCGCGGTGCCGCCGCTGGCCGTGCCTGCCGAGCCGGCTGATGCGGAGGCGATCGCGGGCGCGCCTGCGGTACGGCTGTTCCTGGACCGCGGATCGGCGGCCCGGGCCGGTGCCGGGGTGCGGGCCGCACCGGTGGCGGCGGTGGCCAGGATCTGCCGTGAACTGGACGGGCTGCCGCTGGCGATCGAGCTCGCGGCGGCGCGGGCCAGCGCGCTGTCGGTGGAGGAGATCGAACGGCATCTGCAGGACCTGTTCCGGTTCCTGGCCTACCGGCGCCCGGCCGCTGACCCGCGTCACCAGGCGCTGAAGACGGCGATCGACTGGAGTTATCAGCTGCTCTCCGAACCAGAGCGCCGGGTGCTCGGGGAGCTATCGGTGTTCGCCGGCGGTTTCAGCCTGGACGCGGCGGCCGCGGTGTGCTGCGGCGGGGATCAGGCGGCCGCGCTGGATGCCGTGGACGCGCTGGCCGCCAAGTCCCTCGTGGTCGCCGAGGTGATCCACGAGGTGACGCGTTACCGGCTGCTGGAGACGATCCGCCAGTACGCCGCCGGCCGGCTGGCCGAGACCGGGCAGGCCGGGCAGGCCCGGCGGCGGCACGCCGAGGCGTTCCTCCGCATCGCCGAGGGGGAAGCTGGCCTTTCAGCGCTGGCTCGCGAGCACGACAACTTCCGCGCCGCACTCGGCTGGTCTCTGTCGAGTGGCGATGAGACCGGGCCGCGGCTGGCCCGGGTACTGGGCGGCTTCTGGCTGGCACGCGGCTTCTTCCAGGAAGGGCAGGGCTGGCTGGAGCGCGCGCTCGCAGGCCCCGCCGCCGGCGGGCGGCTGCGCGCCGGCTTGCTGCGGCTGCTCGGGATGGTGCTGTACCAGGCCGGCGACCTCAAGCGCGCTGAGACTGTCTTGTCGGAGGGTCTTCGCGTCGCCGCGGCGGCGGGCCTGCCCGCTGTCCAGGCCCGGATCCGCGTCGCGCTGGCAGACGTGGATGGAGCACCTCGCGGAGGCTTCCGCGGATTGCTGAAAGAATGCCAGGCCGCTGCGAGCACGCTGGAATCGGAGGGTGATATCGAAGGCCTGGCCGAGGCATGGCTCGCGGTCGGCAGGATGCACTTCGTGCTGGGTGACTTGGCTGCCGGCGAGGAAGTGCTCGAGCGTGCTGCGGCGTCTGCGCGGCGAAGCGCTAACCGCTACGCGGGAATGCTGGCCAGGCAGTGGCTCGCGGTGGCCTTCACCGTATTGCGCGTCCCGGCCGATGTGGCGATCGGCCGGGTGCAGCACCTGCTGGCGGAGGTCTCGGGCGAAGCGTGGGCTGAGGCAGGGATTCTCAGCCAGCTTGCCGTGCTGTATGCCTACGCCGGTCAGTTCGCCGATGCCCGCGCGGCGATAGCCCGCAGCCAGTCAATGTGCACCGGCCTAGGGGCCAGACTGGAATGGGCCGTGGGCACAGCGCACTGCGCCGGCCGGATCGAGCTGATCGCCGGAGACCCCGCCGCAGCCGAGCGGCAGCTGCGGCTGGGCTGCGAGGAGCTGCGCGCCATGGGAGAGCGGGGATACCTGTCGCTGGCCATGGTTTACCTGGCCGAGGCGCTCTACACGCAAGGGCGATACGCCGAGGCGCTGCCGCTCACCGAGGAAGCCGAGGCGCTCGCCGCGCCTGATGACATCCATTCCCAGATATGGTGGCGGGCGACCAGAGCGAAGCTGCTCGCCCGGGACGGCCAGTTCCCCGCCGCCGGGCTGCTCGCACGGCAAGCAGAGGCCATCATCGCGCCCACCAGCTGGGCGGCGGAGCTCGGTGAGGTGCTCATCGCCAGGGCAGAGGTCGCCCGGCTCGCCGGAGCACCGGACGAGGCCGCCAGCAGCCTGACGCGGGCGCTGCGGATCTACGAGGACCGCCGAGCGGTCCCCCTCGCCGAGCGAACCCGGGCCCTGCTCTCCGGCCTGGGCGGCCAGCCCCGCACCGGGCCTGCATAACAGCCGCCGGCCGGCGGCTCAACCAGGCCTCAACAATCCTCCAACCCTGCTCGCCGACTCTGCAAAGGCAGATCGCCACGACCCGGCGACACGAGCACGGAGGACGCCATGTACACCCACCCCGAAATCACCCGCACCGCCATCGCCCAGCGGATCACCGAGTGACTCGCCCAGGCAGAAACCGGCCGCCACGCCGGACGTGCCCGGCAACGCCGGAAGCTCAGCCGAACCCGCCGCACCCGCCGGCACTGGCCGTTCACACATCCCGTCATCACGATCACGCGCTAACCCGCGTCCCGGCCGCAAGGCACGCCCGCGCTGGCCAGCGGACACCGAACAAGCTCCCCATCACTGCCGCGCTCCAGCCACGTCAGCAATCACTCCACGGCGGGCAGCTAGCCCACCAACCCACAAAGGAGATACCGATGTCGCACACCATCCGCTGGCTCGCCGGCCCCTCGCCGCGGCCGCGGTCCTGCTCGCCACCGCCCCAGCCGCGCTCGCCCAGTCCACCGCCCCGCGGCTCCTGCCGCCCGAGGAAGGCAGCAACGGCATCTTCAGCCCGCCCCCGCCGACCTTGCACCCGGCCGTCATCGGCGGAACCCCCGGATGGCAGATCACCCTCATCGCGCTCGGCAGCGCGCTCGCAGCCGCCGCGCTCACCCTCCTGATCAGCAACGCCATCCGGCACAGAACCCACCCCCGGGCCGCCCGTGCCTGAGAGCCGTCCCACAACCCGCCACCAAACCATCCAGGAACAGGAAAGAGATGTGAATCGCCACGCAAACCCTTCACCATCTCGCCAATGAACTGAACCGCGAGAGGCTCGCGCACGCGGACCACCGGCCAGTCAGGCCACTTTGTCAGGAGCCAAAGTGGGACTGGATCGAGTAGGTGCCATCGGCCTTGCTGACGTTGAGGATCACTGGCTGGAAGGTGCCCTGCAGGTGCAGTCCTGCCGGGCCGTCACCATCAACTTTGGCTCCCCGGTTGGCTCCCCGGTTGCTCCTTAACGATCATCTCAAGCTCACAACATGCCGCTGGCCTGCGATAACAGGTGGGCGCAGCAGGGTTCGAACCTGCGGCCCCTCGCTTGTAAGGCGAGGACGTACCGTCGCTGGACGTGGCTGCACGTGGCCCGGTGTGGCATTTGCCAGCCACGACTGTGGCTGGACGTGGCCTGATGTGGCCTCATGCCGGTGGACGTTGGCTCCCCGTTTGGCTCCCCCACTTCGTTAGCACCGCTAACCTTCAACGAACACGAACGCCAGCCTGAAACTCGCTACTCCCCCGGCCATGGCGACCCGGGAGCGATCGATGGCCGTGTGCCCGATGTCCGGCCGCGAGGGCTCCGGGGTCAGCCGCCGGGAGACAACTCGACGCAGCACCGTGCGGTACAGGCCCGTGTTCAAGTCAGCCTGTTGGCGACTGCCGCGCCGGCGGACGTCGTGAGTCGATAACAGGATCGGGAATGTGGCCTGGTAGCCCGTCGAGCCGACCGGTCATGCCGATGTGAGCGAGTTCCCTCAGTGCACCCTTATGCAGAGGCCAGCATCTCCATTCGTGATCAGCAATGCAGTGAGACACGCGGCTGGGCCCTGGTACCCATCCTCCGGGTGGGCCAGATCGATGCTCATATGTCCTGTCAAGGCTCTTCGGGTTCGGGTTCGACAGCCAGCTTGTTAACCGAGACTGACAGACGGAATGAAGCCTGGGGTGCGCTGCACCTGCCGATTCGGGAGCGGCTGTGTCGTCGGCGTGCCCAGCGTGGTTCTGTTGTGCCCTTATCCGGCGTTCAGTGACGGTCGGCTGCCGGTGCTCGGAGGTCGCGCGCAGGTTGCGCACTGGGAGCGGTCCATTGGGTGTGGCTAAACGCGGCCCAAAGCCGCGCTGGCGCGCTCGTCCAGGTGCTTGCGCACGTCTCCGGCCATCGAGTCCAGTTTGGCCGCGAGGTCGCCGAGCGTGCTGAGGCCCGGCTCTTGCGCGAGGGCGGTGCAGGTCTCGGTCAGGACATCGAGGCGTTCAGTGATGATCTTCCATGCGGGCTCGCGGTGGGGCAGCATGAAGTAGGCGGGCCGGACGATCTCAAAGGCCGGACCGGCGGTGTGACCGGGGTCGGAGCGGCCGATCGGCAGGGAGGTGAGAACGGAGCCGAGCGGGCGCATCACCCAGTTCATCAGGTGCTTCGCCGTCCGGGCCAGGGTCTCCAGCTCGGCGGGCGTCTCGCCGTGATGAACGTAGTACCGGCTCAGGACCTGAAGCATCACCTCGTACAGGCCGTTGCACAGGTCGGCCACCCGCGCTGTGACCCGGTCCTCGATCAGGGTTCCCGACGCCAGGTCGGATGGCAGCCGGACGTAGGCGGGCTCGACCGGCCGCGCCGGGTTGAAGCTGGGGTCAGTCGCCTGCATGGTGAGGAAGTCCTCAAGGATCCCCACGAACTTGCCAAAGTGCGAGTTGACCCAGTCGCCCCGCGCACCTTCGCCCTGCTCCACGATCAGCTCGATCGTCCGGCTCGCGGAGGCCAGGCCGGTGACGGCGGTCAGTTCCTTCCACTCGAAGGTCGCGGTGACGGCCTGCGCGCATGGCGGCCCGATGAAAACCGCGTCCTCGCCGTAGCGGTCGCACAGGCGGGTGAGCCCGGCCTCGATCCCCCGGTACAGGTGGCCCACCGTCTGCCATGGCTCGGGCACAGCGGCGACCGGCCGGTCGATGCTGGCCAGGGGCTGAATGTCCGGCTGCGCGGCGAAGCCCTCGGCGTCCTCCAGCGTCATTCGCTCCGGCCGCTCCAGATACATGAAATGGCGCAGTGCCCGCTCACCGAGCGGCAGCAATGCGATCTGGACTCCGGGCGGATACCAGCGCGACAAGATAGGCAGGTTGGGGCGCTCGAAATGCGGCGCCGCGCCGACAGCGGTCAAGATGTTGGTAGCCAGCGCCAGGTGCAGCATCTCCTGCTTGATGACGTCGATCAGCGTGGCCTCCCACGCCTGCACCCGCACGAGTTGCTCAGGCGTGAGGCCCTCGCCGGCGCTGCGCTTGAGCGAGAACTGCGCGTACAGGTACTCGCACATGAGGCCATGCTCGATCTCGCAGGCTTCGCCGAGGAGGTAGACAAGCTCTTCCCGGCTCTCCACCTTCAGCGGCGGCTCGGCGGTCATCGCGGCCTCCATTCAGGGCATTCTCAGGCCCTCCAGCAGGACGCCGGCGGCTACGCACCGGACTTGACCCTTAGAGCATGCCCGAAATGCGGGACCTGTCCCGCACCCCCGGATTTATGCTCCCGACACCAGTCCAGGGCGACGTGGGCGTCCGACAGGACTACCAACTACGTGACGGAGCGTCACCGTCGGCCTTGGAGCGGTGTGCGATATCCGCCTGATCGGCGCGGCTACACCGATCTTGCCCTCGCTTGAACTTGGCGCGCACGAACGAGTGTCTGGGGCGCGCGACAGGTCGTCCGACGTCCGGTCGTGCGTGAGCGGAAGTTGGGGTGTGCATGGAAAGTTATCTCGGCATTCCTTATTCCGCGCCGGGCGGGGGTAGCAACTCGGTCGCGTACTGGGGCGCCAGCGCCTTCGACTTGGTGATGAAGGCCGCCTGCGCGTCGGCGTCGAGCGGCGGTGGCGCCTCAGTCCGGGTGGCGACGAGCTGGCCGACCAGGGTGAAGAACTCCTCCTGCCCTGCGGGCGCGCACATGCACAGAGTTCGGCCAGACCACCAAGTGGGACGGCGACCAGCTCATCGTCATCTCCGCCTTCTACGACGCCGCTGTGCAGAGGCAGCAGATCGGGCTCGCCCAGTAGCGGGTTTGCCTGGCCGGGTCGCGGCGACCCCGATCCCGCGAGCCGGCCGATCTCAATCAGGCACGCGGCAACCGGGGCCGGGTGTCATCCCCATGGTCGGCCTGGTGACGGGCATGCGGCGATAGAAGAAAGTAGCGGACTGCGTTGCCGCTCCTGAAGGCGTGCGACCCATGAGCTTCAATGGGCTGCTGATTATCAGCGCGATCGCGGTCGCGGCGCCCATCCTGGCCGCGTCCCTGCGGCGCGTGAAGCTGCCAAGCGTCGTCGTGGAGATCGCCGCCGGGATTGTCGTCGGGCCGTCCGTCCTGAGATGGGTGAAGATCGATCAGCCGATCAATGTGGTAGCTCCTTGGCCTGGCCTTTAAATGCCGGTCTGCTGCTCGCATCCTTCGTGCTGCCCCGCGGCTCACCGCCGTGCTGGCGAGCTGCTGGGCTTCGGGCACATCGTGGACCAGGCCGGGCCGGCCAGCAGGCTCGCGTCGCACCGGGCGATGGCGACTGTGGACTGTCAGCCGACGCCGCAGACGCCCGTTGCCGGGGGCTGCGAGGAGGGCACGCAGGAGGTGCTCCGGGCGGTCCTGCTGGGGCAGGCGCCAAGTCGAAGATGGCTTAGGTTGAATCATGGAATATCGCACTTTGGGGCATAGCGGCTGCGCGGTGTCGACCCTTGGCCTTGGGACCATGACCTTCGGCGCGGAGGCTGACGAGCCGGTCGCGCATGAGCAGCTCGACCGTTTCGTTGAGGCGGGCGGCACGTTGGTCGACACGGCCGATGTGCACGGCGACGGTAGGTCGGAGGAGATCATCGGCCGCTGGCTGGCCAGCCGGCCGAGATGACTGAGCCGGTGGTACTGGCCACGAAGGGCCGCTTCCCGCTGGATGATTCTCCCAACGGTGCCGGGTTGTTCGCGCGGCATCTGACCCGGGCGCTGGACGCGTCGCTGCGCCGGCTTGGCGTCGAGGCGGTTGACCTGTATCAGGTTCATGCGTTTGATCCGTGGACGCCGCTGGAGGAAACGGTGCGTACCCTCGACGGGTTTGCCCGCGCTGGCAAGATCTGCTACTGGGGGCTGTCGAACTTTACCGGCTGGCAGTTGACGAAGGCTGTGCATCTGGCCCGGGCGCTCGGTGTCGCCGGGCCGGTGACGCTTCAGCCGCAGTACAGCCTGCTGGTGCGGGAGATCGAGTGGGAAATCGTGCCTGCGGCGATGGACGCGGGCCTGGGGCTGCTGACCTGGAGTCCGCTCGGCGGCGGCTGGCTGTCGGGCAAGTACCAGCGCGGCCAGCGGCCGTCCGGCGCCACCCGCCTGGGCGAGGACCCGGGCCGCGGCATGGAGGCCTATGACAGGCGGGGCACGCGGCGCACCTGGGACGTCATCGACGCGGTGCAGAAGATCGCCGACCAGCGCGACGTGTCCATGGCCGAGATCGCGCTGGCGTGGGTGACCGACCGGCCAGCGGTGGCCTCCACCATCCTCGGCGCCCGCACGGCCGGGCAGCTCGAGACCAACCTTCGCGCCGCCGACCTGCATCTCAGCCCCGCCGAAACCGCGACACTTGACGCGGCCAGCGACCCGCAGCCAACCGACTATCCATACGGCGAGATGGGTGTGCAGCAGCGCGACCGCCGCCTCGCCGGCGGTGACTAGCCCGGCCGCGCAGGCAGCGACGGCCCGCCTCAGACACGGCATTGAGCGCGCATTCGCCCGCCGCGCAAACAGTGCCCCTGTCGTTGCGGCGGCTGCCTGGGCCCCGGCTTAGTGGTGATCGTGGGCGGCCGTGCCAGTCGGTCAGCCCGGCTCGCGGCGACTGCCTGAGCCGGCGGCGGCACTGTCACATGGGTCCAGCGCGGCGTCAGAGGCGGCCTGGTTGCGGCCGAACGCGCTGGTATTCGCTACCAGCGGCTCGCCTGCGTCCGCCTCCAGCCGCGGGAAGTAGTGGTCGCTGATGACCGCGAAGCCGAAGCCGGCTAGTTCGGCGAGGGCGACGTCGCGCACTAGCTGCTTCGGGCCCGTCTGCTCGCACATCATCGTGTAGCCGATCAGGGTCATAGTGTTTCTTGCTGCTCTTCGAGCGTGCGCGTTACGACGGTCAGGTCCTGCTCGCCGAGACCTTGATCAACGGCCTGCTGCCATTCGTCAGCCAGGCAGGCGAGGGCGGCGAACCGGTCGTCGCCGGCTGCTTGCAGCGCGAGGTGCACATCCTTGAGCGCGAGCGAGAGCGCGAACTGGGCCGAGAAGTCGCCGTGGGCGATCCGTTGCAGCTTGGCTGCCTGCCAGGCGGACACCAGCGGGCCGCCGCCCAGCGCGTCCACCACCGTCTCGGTGTCAAGGCCCAGCCGGCGGGCAAGAGCCACGGATGCGGCCACCGCTTCCGCCGCGAACGCGAGCCAGGTGTTGTTCACCAACTTCAGCCGCGTTCCGGCCCCGGCCTCGCCGACCCAGATCGTGCGCTGGCCGAGCGCGTCGAACAGCGGAGCGACACGCGCGCGCGCCTCGCCGGGCCCTGACGCGAAGATCGTCAGCTGGCCGCGTCCGGCCGGATCCTTGCTTCCGGACACCGGCGCGTCGAGGAGCATCACGTCAGGACGCTCACCAGCGGCGATGGCCGTGATACGGTCGATCCCCGCCACGCCGATAGTGCTCATCTGGGCCCAGATCGCGCCCGGGGCGAGAGCAGCGAGCATCCCGTGGTCCCGTGCGATCGAGAGGACGGCATCGGCGTCGGTCACCATCGTGACCACGATCGCGGCCCGCCGCGCCGCGTCGGCGGCACTCCCGGCGACCTCCGCGCCGAGCTCAGCCAGGTCCCGGGCCGCCTCCATCCTGCGATTCCAGACGATCGTCGGGATGCCAGCGCGCAAGGCACTGGCCGCCATCCCGTGCCCCATCGCCCCGATGCCGAGCACCGCAACCGGCTCCTGCGTACCTGCCATCGGTCCCCCCCTTGCCGGGTGTGCTAGTTGCGGGTACTACCTGCATCGCGCCAGCCGAGGCTCCACGCTTTGTGCACATATGTGCGCCATGGGACCGTTCGTGACGTCAGGCCTGCTTGCGCAGGACCATCGGGCCTGCAGGTCCAGCCGACAGGAACGCACACAGGATGCTCACGCGGTTCGGATGATCGCCTCACCGTACGTGGCCCGGATGCTGAGGCCATCGACCACTACGGTATCGCCACGGACACGAACGCCGCCGGAATTGACTCCCTCTACGACTGCACCTCCGGCCACATCGGTCTGCCCCCACGTTGCCCGCTATCTCAATGGTGATCACGTCTGTCGTCGGCCGACCTGACGTTGCCGCCGGGCTTGGCGCTCAGCGCGGTGGCCTCGCCGTCCAAGATGCCCGCCTGCGCCTTCAGTGCCGGGCGGTTGTCAGCTGCCGAGGCTGCGTCCGCCGTCGACGATGATGCGCTGGCCGGTGATGAAGCCGGCGCCTTCGGAGGCGAGGAAGCTCACGGCGTGGGCGATGTCGCCGGGGGTTCCCATCCGCCCGGCGGGCACCGAGGCGAGATAGGCATCCCTGATGTCGTCGGGGACGTCGGCGTGGCGCTCAACGGGGACGAAGCCGGGTGCGACCGTGTTCACGGTGATACCGGACGGAGCGAGTTCGCGGGCCCAGCTGCGGGCCAGGCCTATCTGCGCGCTCTTGGCGGTGGCATAGGCCGAGCTGCCGGGAGGCGGCCGGTGGGCGGCCTCGGAGTCGATGTGCACGATCCGGCCATACCGCCGTGCCTGCATCCCGGGCAGCACCGCGCGGCCGAGCAGCACCGGGCTCTTAACGAAGAAGTCCAGCTGAGCGAGGTGGCCGGCCCACGCCACCTCGGTCACCCTGGCTTCGGGCTGCGGGCCGGTGGCGTTAAGCACCAGCACATCGATTGGGCCGAGCCGGCTGGTGATCGCGGCGACCAGTCTGGCAACCTGCTGCTCATCGGTGACGTCGGCGCCGAAAGCCTCGGCGATACCGCCGTCGTCACAGATGCTGCCGGCGACCTCCCGGGCCGGCCCGTCGCCGCGCCGGCCATTGACCGCGACGGCCAGGCCATCGCCGGCCAGACGCCGCGCGATCACCGCGCCCAGGCCCCGCGAGCTGCCCGTCACCAAAGCCACCCGCCCATGCGCCACTGGCATGTGGCGATCATTCCACTCCGCTCAGCACATTGGGCCAACTCCAGCGCTACACGGACCAAACGGCAAGACATTCCGCCACGGGGAGGTCGTTCGAGGTGGATTTTCTGTACCGTAGCTCGCTGGGACAACGGCCAGATCGTGGAGGAGCCTGTGTCACGGCCTGGCCGGGCTTATGAACCAGACTGGCCTTAGCGGCTGACGCCAGCCGGATCGGCGCGAAGGCCCAATCCACAGGGAGTTGAAGCGCCGCATGGCTGGCTCGGGATCGGCTTCGTTGTCCTGGGCGCCGTTGCGTATCGGGTTGTTCCGGACGCTGTGGATCGCGGCGCTGGTCAGCAATGTGGGCACCTGGATGCAGACCGTGGGCGCCCAGTGGCTGGTGGTCCATGGCCCGCACGCGGCCATCCTCGTCTCGCTCGTGCAGACCGCTGCCACGCTGCCCGCCGTCTTGTTCGCGCTGGTCGGCGGCGTGCTGGCGGACATTTTCGACCGGGCCAGGCTGCTGGTCGCGGTGCTCGCCGGGATGGCCGCCGCCGGCGCGGCGCTCACCGCGCTGACCGCCGCGCACCGGATGCCGCCAGCGCTGCTGCTCATGTTCACCTTCGTGCTGGGCACCGGCGCCATCCTGGTCGCGCCCGCCTACCAGTCGCTGGTGCCCGACATGGTCCCGCGCGAGCAGGTGCCGGCCGCCGCGGCGCTCGGCTCGATCAGCATCAACCTGGCCCGCGCCATCGGCCCGGCGATCGCCGGGCTGCTGGTCGCCCGGATCGGGGTGGCGGCCGTGTTCGGCCTGAACACGGCGACGTTCCTGATCTACGCGATCGTGGTGGCCTCCCACCCCCAGCTGGGCGGGACCCGGCCGTCTCCCGAGCGGTTCATCCCCGGGCTGCGGGCCGGCGGCCGGTACGTCCGCCACGCACCCGTCGTGCAGCGCATCCTGCTGCGCGCGGCCCTGTTCCTGGTCCCGGCCAGCGCGCTGTGGGCACTGCTGCCCCTGATCGCCACCCGCCGGCTCGGGCTGGGTTCAGGCGGGTACGGTGTGCTGCTCGGTGCCCTGGGGGTCGGCGCCATCGGCGGCGCGTTCATCCTGCCGCAGGTCCGGGCGAGGCTGTCGGCCAACGCCCTGGTGGTCGTCGCGAGCCTGACCTACGCGGCGACCCTGGTCGTGGTGGCGCTGTCGCGCAACCTCGCGCTCACCATCCTCGTGCTACTGCCGGCCGGTGCTGCCTGGACAGCCTTCCTGTCCAACGTCAACGCCGCGCTGCAGCTCTTCCTGCCGAGGTGGGTCCGCGCCCGCGGCCTGTCGGCGTACCAGATGGTCCTGTTCGGCGCCCAGGCAGCCGGCGCCGTGATCTGGGGAGTCATCGCCGGGACTGCCGGGCTGGTGCCCGCCTTCCTGATCTCCGCCGCCGTCATGGCCGCCGGCGCGGCCACCATCTGGTTCTGGCCGTTCCACCAGGTCGCAGACATGGACCGCAGCCTGGTCCGCTGGCCCGAGCCGCAGCTGCTCATCAGCGCTGACCGCGGCAACGGACTGGTCCTGGTGCGGACCGCCTACACCATCGCCGCCGAAAAGGAGCAGCAGTTCCTGCAGGCCATGGCCCGCCTGCGCCAGTCACGGCTGCGGACCGGGGCAACCGACTGGGACCTGTACCAAGACGGCCAGAACCCGCGCCTGTTCATCGAGCTATTCGGCGTCCCCAGCTGGGATGAGCACCTAAGGCAGCACCGGGAGCGGCAAACCGGCACCGACCTGCAATACCACGACGCCGCCGCGGCACTATCCGACCCGCGGCCGCAAACCAGCCACTACCTTGCCGCCGACGTCCACGAGTAGGAAGAGCGCTCAGCAAGGTCGTCCGAGCTCGCCGCGCGCCCGCACAACGGCAGATCCGGACGAATATGCGACCATCCGGTCGTGGAGATGACGCTGAGGTGAGATCTTTCCCCGACGATCTGGACGCCATCGTTGACTGCTACTCACGCGTCCTGCGGTTCAGCATCACGACGGATCAGCGCAGCGGCCCAGATAACCGTGCAGGTAGATCCGGTCCAGGCCCTCCGGGTCCAGCTTCACGTGCCCGTCCAGCACGTCGTTCACCGTGACCGGCACCGATCGCTTGATCCGGGACGCCATGGCAACCTCCAGGACGTGGCCTACGAACGGAGCACGCGCCAGCCCGAGCGAGTAAGCCACGCGCAACCTGGGGCCTCGGCGGTATCAGGCGGAGCCTGCCTGGATGTTTGCGAAGGGAGGAGGGCCACCAACGTAGTGGTCTCCGGTCAAGGGTAGCGGCTAGGCCGCCGCGCTGGCGGTTCAGGCAGTGATGGTCAGACCCGATTCCGCGAGTAGTGCGCTGAGCTGATCTTCAGGGTTGTTTCTGATCTTCGAGGGTGCTGTTTTCACTGTGCGGGCAGGCTTGAGGCCCGGGTGTCGCGCCGGGTTCGCGTTTTCCGGGGTTCGGGTCGGGGCCTTGCGGGCCGGGTGGTCAGGGCATGGCGGGGAGGGCGCGCAGGCGGGCGAGGACTTCGGCGAGCAGGCCGTGGCCGGGTGGCAGCCGCAGGATCAGCTGGCCGGCGTGGCGCACGAGCCGGGCCGGGATGCTGATGAGCCGGCGGCGGAGGGTTTCGATCATGGCTTTGCCGCCGCGGGTGCCGTGGCCTGCCAGGATGGTCTCGCCGTGGGTGGTTGCGGTGAGCTGGTGCAGCCAGGCGGCCATGCTGGCGGCCAGCAGCGCGCCCCACATCCAGGCCGTATTTACCCGCGGGTAGCCAGATGGCAGGTGCCGCAGGGCGGCTCCGTGCTTGCTGTCGCGGAAGATGTTCTCGATGGTGGTGCGGTGCCGGTACCAGTGCTCGGCCGCGGTGGCCTTGTCCGGCGTGGTCACGTCCAGGTTCGTCAGGATGAAGCTATAGCCGTAGATCGCCCCGGCCTCGGCGAGCCCAGGGACCGGCAGTGCCCGCTGGCCCGGGTGCAGGGTGCGGCGCCGCCGGGACCGGGGGTCGGCGGAGACCTGCTCCGGTGCGAGGCGGACCCGGCGGATCAGCAGCGAGGTGTTCGCCGGCCACCAGTCCGGGCGGTAATCGGCTACCGCGACCTGGGCATTGCCCATCTCGATGGCCTCGTGCCAGTCGTCGTCGGCGATGCCGTCCAGCAGCCGCCACAGCGGCGCGATGCGCCGGGCGCCGATCGCGAAGGAGATGTGCTCGTCGTGGGCGGCGCGGGCCACCTGCCCGGCGAAATAGCCGGCGTCCGCGCGTGCCGCGACGCGGCCGCCGGCCCGGGCCCGTTCCGGCAGGGCGGCCAGCGCGCGGCGCAGCAGATCCGGTGCGCTCGCCCGCGGGTCATCAGTCCCGGCGCCCAGGTCAGCGGCCAGCACGATCTCGGTCTCGGCCCACGCCGCCACGTGCGGGCGGCCCACGCGCTGGCCCAGATGGTTATAGGCCACGCCGCGCTTCTTGCGGCCGTAGACCTCCACGTCGGTGGCGTCCAGGTCGATCGTGACCGGCCCCGCGGCCAGCGCCGCCGCCCGCGGCGCGGGCAGCAGGTCCAGCATCCGCGCCGTGACCGCCGCGACGCCACGCTCCACCGACCGCCACTGCTCGCCGGTGATCCGGCGGGCCAGGCCCGCTGCCGTGGTGGAACTCAGCCCCGGCACCGGCGTGATCTGCTGCCCGGCCGCATCAGCGCGCTGGCGGTCCAGCCCGGCCAGGAAGTCTTCCCCGGCCAGCTGCGCCGCCGCGATGCCCGTCAGCAACTCCCCGGGCCCGAAGCCGCGATCCCGCTGCTTGACCGGGCCGACCGCCGCATCCAGCGCCCCGATCACTCCCAGCCGGTCACACAGCCCCGTGATCGCGGCCATTCCCGCGTTCGGCGTCAGCGCCCGGTCCGGCGCGCCGATCCGCGCTTGCCGGCGTTTTCCGTCTCCCGCCGCGTATCCTGTCCACCAGATAGGTGCCTCTCCACTGAGACGATTTTCACTTCGCAATGATCATCATCCCAGCTCAGAGCGGCAC
Organism: uncultured Actinomycetes bacterium; assembly: GCA_963707065.1. GTDB lineage: Bacteria > Actinomycetota > Actinomycetes > Streptosporangiales > Streptosporangiaceae > Palsa-506. Next base: position 52,094 of record CAVPPJ010000001.1, on the reverse strand, counting down.
CTATCGGCATTTCAAGGTCGTGTCACCGGCCTACTCGCGGAATCGGGTCAGAGGCAGCTCTAACGCGGCGGCTACTCGGCGCCGATGACCTTGAAGTCCTGGCTGACGAAGACGTGGTGCGACCAGTTGACGCCGATGTAGTGGACGTTGTACTCGCCGTTGCTCAGCTTCACAACACGGTCGACGATGGCCCCCGGGTAGCCGGCCAGCGCAGCTTCCGTCGCCTTATCCGCTGCCGTTCCGCTGACGATCGTCCCCGACCCCTGCCTCCAGTTCGCCGGGATCTGACCGACCTGCTTTGACGTGGCCGGCGCGCCGCGCTGGAAAGGGATCACCTTTGCCGCCGAGGAAGTCGCAGATCCGCCGCCAGCCGGTTGCACGATGACCTGCGTGGCCGTGATGGTCGTTCCGCTGGTCGTCCCGAGTACGAGGACGGGTACGCCTGTCGTAATGGCACTCGCCGAGGCCGGGCTCGTCCCCTTCTGGTATGTCGTGGAGGACGCTTCCTCGACCGTCACCTTCTGACCCGCTGATGTCGTCATGGTGAATTTCGGCGTGGACACGCTGGCGACCGTGCCGGACGCTCCCCCTGCGGCCGGCCCGGAGCGGGCGTTGGATCCCCCGCCGCCGGACCCGCCGCCAGCGAAGCTGCTGCTGGCAGCGGCTGGGCTGCTGCTGGATGCTGCGCTGATGATCCCGTAGGAACCGCCCGCGACCGCGATGGCCGCGGCGCCGGCGATGATGGACCTGGTGAGTTTGCGGGAAGACATTTGCTGGGCTCCTTTCGCCGATGCCCTAGTTCTGAGAGTGGCAGCCGACGCTGGAACTGCGATGGCAGCAGCCCGGAAGGTTGCCGAGAGGTTGCCCGCCACAGGCTGAGGCTTAGCTCGGCGGATTAGCTAAGGATTAAGCGTCAGCGAACGGTTCTCTCAGGGCACATGACCGCAGATTCCGCCGGGAAGCGATGAGAACCGCTGAGATCTCAGCCGCAGGTCAGGGCGGCCGTATGCTGGGCACATCCGCGCAGGCCGGGAAACCTCCCAGCGCAAGACCCGGCCTACAGGCCGGCTCGCCCCGCATGGCCAAGGGGATGCGGGCCAGCTCTGCTGGATCTCCGCAACGCCACCGGCTCGTGCGGCGCGCAGAATGACCACTAGGCGCGTCCACGACATCAAAGCTGCGCTTGCTGAGCCGGACGCCATCGTAGATTTTTCGATCAGCTTTTTGACCGCCGAGCGGTGGCCCGCGCTTGAGGACTGGTCGGCAGGGCTGCGCCTCGAACGGGTGCTGGTGCATGCCCTTTGCGGATCGGTTCTCGCTGCCGTGATCGGCTGGGAGCGAACACCAAGCGCGACCTCCAGCGGTGCGCGCGGTCAGCTGCGCGCCTGGGCCGCGCGGAGGAGCTCGACTGGCGCGCTTCCCGGATCAGCAGGCAGACCAGCGATCTGAACCGAAAGCGCCCGCGCCCGACCCCCTAACCAGTGCATTGATCCTCACGGGTGCCCTCCGCGTAGATGACATGGAGAGTGTGACTCCTTGACGCCGCATGGACACCGCGGCTTGCGAATAGCCCGCGAGCCGACCGACAGGCACCCCTTTCTGTTCGGGCCGTGACCTGGCAAGGTTGCCTGTGATGTGCCTGACCTTGCGGTGGAGTCTACGGGCCAGGGCGATCGGAGGGGGATGACGGTTGGCTGATCTTGTTGAGTACCAGTTGGACGACGGCTCAACGGTGTTGTTCGAGTCGGCTGAGGCGAGTCTGGTATCGCTGCACGGTGGCGAGCCTGACGTTAAGGACGGTGGCCGTCTGGCGGATCGGCTGTCGGCAATCGCGAAGACGGCGGGGCAGGTCGCCGCGGCGATGCGGCAGAACGTGGGTCCTGACGAACTTGCGCTGGAGCTAGGGGTGAAGGTGGCCGGGGAGGTGAATGCGTGGTTCTTCGCCAAGCAACAGGCGGAGGCCACCATCAAGGTCACGCTGACCTGGAAGAAGCCCACGGAGTCGTCATGAGTTCGTGGCAGCAGCAGGTGCTGGCTGCCACGGCGGCGATTCACGTCGGTGGGTCGGGGCGGCCGGCTGGGACCGGGGTGTTGATTGAACCGGACAAGGTGCTGACCTGTCGGCATGTGGTTGCAGGGGGCCGGGCTGAGGGCACGATCAAGCCTGGGATCACGGTGCGACTGCCGGGGCTGGCGCCGTTTGACGGTGTCTTGCCGGAGCAGAGCGAGTGGCTCGATGTCGATGCGGTGGTCTTGACGTTGCTGGAGCCGGTCAAGGTGGTGCCGGTGCCGCTGTCAGGCAGCTTGCGAGCTCCGCCAAAGGTGGAGTTGGTGGGGTATCCGCAGGCGGATCTCACCGAGGAGGGGATCTGGCGCACGTTTACGGTGCATGCGGCGACCCGGAGTCTGGTGCAGCTGGACTGGACGGATGTTGGGTCGTTCGTCGGGCATAGTGGCGGCCCGGTGGTGGACGCCGACTCCGGGAAGCTGGTCGGAATCCTCCGTGAGGGGTCAACGGCGGAGGGCAGGTTCGACCGGTACCTGCCGTTGCTGCGGCTGGTTGAGGGCGGTGTGTTGGCCCGGTTGCCGTGGCTGGTCGACGGAGATGACGCGGAGGGGCACTTCGCCCGTCGGTCGCGGGGCCGTCGTGGTGGCCGTGGGCCGGATATGTTCACCGGCCGGCAGGCGGCATTGGAGCGGATCACCGACTGGTTGAGTGGCTCCGAGTACACGGGGCGGGTGCTGGTGGTGACCGGGCAGCCCGGCGCGGGCAAGTCTGTGGTCACTGCACGTGCGGGCCTTCAAGTGGCGTCCGACCTTGGGAAGGATCCCAAGTGGCGGGGTCTTTTGTTCCACGCTCGCTCCGCGGACGCCGCGACGTTCCGGCGTGGGGTGGCGGACCTGTTCGGATCCGGCGCGGACGAGACGCCGTACTCGTTGCTTGAGGATGTTGACCGGATCGGCACGGAGGTCGCGGACCGGCGGTGGCTCGTGGTGGTTGATGCCCTCGACGAGGCATCCCGCGCCGCTGACCGGGAACAGATCGCCACCTTGGTGGAACAGCTGGCCCGACGTCCATGGGTGCGGGCGGTGGTCGCCACCAGGCCACTGTCTACCCAGGGGACTGCTGGGGGGGCCAGTCTGCTGCGGCGACTTGGGGTGCAGGACCCATCTGGCGACTACCTGCTCAATCTCGACAACGACGCCTACTTTGACGAAGCCGAGGTCGAGGACCTGGCCGGCCGACTCCTGACCCAGGCCGACCAGACGTTTCCCCTTCCCGGGACCGCCGCTGGGACCTACCGGACCGATTCCCCGCTGCGCCACCGGTTGGCCCGAGTGATCGCACAGACTGCTCGGCGCAACTTCCTCGTCGCGGTCATGACCGCCTCCCAGCTGGCGGACACCCGCGCTGTCGTCGACCCGGCCGCACCCGGATTCGACATCACCACTCTGCCGACATCGGTCGGGGACGCGTTGGATCAGTTCCTCGACAGCCGCGAGGATCCCGCGCGGCTGCGGGGGATCCTAACGGCGCTGGCCTACGCCGCGGGCGCCGGCATGGACGACCACACCTGGCTGACCATCACCGATGGCCTCGGCTACGCCACCACCCAGGCTGACCTGGACGCCCTGCGGACCAGCCGGGTCGCCGACTACCTCCTGCAGTCCAGCACCGAGGCAGACGGGCGCCTGATCCGCCTGTTCCACCAGGCCCTCGTTGACCAGCTCCGCGGGCACCGTGACGAACGCAGCGACCAGGACGCCATCACCACCGCGCTGACCGGCGAGGGACGACGCCGCGGATGGGCGAACACCGCCCGCTACACCCTGGGTCACCTCGCCGCCCACGCCGAAGCCGCAGGCCGCATCGGCCAGCTCATCCCCGACCTCGGCTTCCTCCTGCACGCGGATCTCGCGAACGTGCGCCGCGCCTTGTCCGCCCCACAGTCCGGGCCGCCGGCGGAGGTTGCCGCCGTCCTCCTTTCGGCGGGCGCCGCCGCCGACGAGCTGGCACCAGATCAGCGCGCTCAATTCCTGGCGCTCCACTCGGCACACCTCGGGCTGCCCCACCTCATGCGCGCATTCAATGCCCGCACCACATCCCTGTTGCAGCCTGAATGGGCACACTCGCTCGGCACCCAACACACGACCCTGGAAGGCCACACAAACGCGGTGGGAGGGCTGGCGGCGGTGCCGCTGCCAGATGGGCGGGTGCTGCTGGCCTCCGCCAGCGACGACAGCACCGTGCGGTTGTGGGACCCGGTGGCCGGAACCCCGGTCGGTAGCCCCCGGGAAACCCACACGACCGGGGCGAAAGGTGTGGCGGCGGTGCCGCTGCCCGATGGGCGGGTGCTGCTCGCCATTGCCGGCCTCGGCGGCGTGCGGTTGTGGGACCCGGCCGCCGGGACCCCGGTCGGCGACCGGCTGGAAGGCCTCGACGGCGCGGTATACGGGGTGGCGGCGGTGCCGCTGCCCGATGGGCGGGTGCTGCTGGCCTCCGCCGGCATGGACAGCATGGTGCGGTTGTGGGACCCGGCCGCCGGGACCCCGGCCGGCGACCCCCTGGAAGGCCACATCGGCGAGGTGAAAGGTGTGGCGGCGGTGCCGTTGCCGGATGGGCGGGTGCTGCTGGCCTCCGCCGGCCGCGACTGCACGGTGCGGTTGTGGGACCCGGCCACCAGGATCCCGGTCGGCGACCCCATGGAAGGCCACACTATCTCGGTGAACGCGGTGGCGGCGGTGCCGTTGCCCGATGGGCGGGTGCTGCTGGCCTCCGCCGGCTACGACGGGACGGTGCGGTTGTGGGACCCGGCCACCGGGACCCCGGTCGGTGAGCCCATGGAAGGCCACGACCGCTCGGTGAACGCGGTGGCGGCGGTGCCGTTGCCCGATGGGCGGGTGCTGCTGGCCTCCGCCGGCTACGACCGCACGGTGCGGCTCTGGGACCCGACCACCGGGACCCCCGTCGGCGACCCGCTGGAGGGCCACAACGGCGAGGTGATCACCGTGGTCGTGGTAAAGCTGCCAGATGGGCGGGTGCTGCTGGCCTCCGCCGGCGACCGCACGGTGCGGTTGTGGGACCCGACCGCCGGGACCCCGGTCGGCGACCCCGTGAAGGGACACACCGACTTGGTGTCGGCGGTGGCGGCGGTGCCGTTGCCGGATGGGCGGGTGCTGCTCGCCTCCGCCGGCAGAGACCGCACGGTGCGGTTGTGGGACGCGACCGCCGGGACCCCGGTCGGTGACCCGCTGGAAAGTCGCACCGGCTCGGCGGTGGCAGCGGTGCCGTTGCCGGATGGGCGGGTGCTGCTCGCCTTCACCGGCGACGGCGGCACGGTGCGGTTGTGGGACCCGGCGGCCGGGACCCCGGTCGGTGACCCCCTCAGGGGCCACACCCTCGAGGTGAAGGCGCTGGCGGCGGTGCCGTTGCCGGATGGGCGGGTGCTGCTCGCCTCCGCCGGCAGAGACCGCACGGTGCGGTTGTGGGACCCCGCCGCCGGGACCCCGGTCGGTGACCCCCTCAGGGGCCACACCGACTGGGTGATGGCGCTGGCGGCGGTGCCGTTGCCAGATGGGCGAGTACTGCTCGCCTCCGGCGGCGGCAACGACTGCGCCGTGCGGTTGTGGGACCCGGCCGCCGGGACCCCGGTCGGTGGCCCCCTGAAAGGCCACACCGGCCCGGTGTTCGGGCTGGCGGCGGTGCCGTTGCCGGATGGGCGGGTACTGCTCGCCTCCGCCGGCCTTGACCGCACGGTGCGGTTGTGGGACCCGGCCGCCGGGACCCCGGTCGATGACCCCTTGAAAGGCCACACTGACTGGGTGATGGCGCTGGCGGCGGTGCCGTTGCCGGATGGGCGGGTGCTGCTGGCCTCCGCCGGCCTCGACCGCACGGTGCGGTTGTGGGACCCAGCTAACAGGACTCCAGTCGCCGTCACACGCCTCGCGGGGCCCGCCCGGTCGCTGACCGTGATCAACTCCCAAGCCGTGGCAGCGGTCGAACACTGCCTAGTCGCTCTCGTCTATCAAGATGCCTGAGGCCCGACAGCAACGCCCACAACCCACAAGGTTGTGCCACTCCCACCGGCCGCTCCCGCTCCGCTCAGGCCTAACCCCTCCAGTCGAGCGAGCCGATCCAGTCCGACGGGGGCTGCCGCGCGTGAGGTCGACCCGGGGCGCCACATAGCTGGGACGTGGCCGAGCCCGATCACGCGCTGACCTGCAGCGCCGACGACGCACAGGACGCCGAGGACGGGGCTCGGTCACCTCATAACCCAGAGGATCCGAGATGACTCATCGAGGGCCGGAATTTCTCTGCCAGGCACGGGCCGCCGGGGAATAGCTCGCGGACGAATGCGGCGTTCCGGTGCCGCGTGAGGCTTCGCCTAGCCTCGATCTTTCGTGATCTTGGATTGGTGGCCTGAGGCTGCTGTCCGGGCTGTTTTCCTGTGGCAGGTCAGCCTGGCTGCCCGGCTGTCGCGCCGGGCGGTCGGGGTTCCACGGGCCCGCTGGTGTCCTTTCCTGTCGCTGGGATTTATTTCGGCTGGTTAGCCGGGTGCGAGGTTCTGGAGCCGGGCGATGCCGGCGGTGATCTGGTGGGCCCAGGGCCATCGGGCGGCGATGCGGAGCTGCAGGCGGCGGCCGCCGCGGACGATGCGCCCGGCGGCGGAGAAGATCCGCAGCCGCAGTTTCCGGGGTTCCCAGCGGCGGGCGGCCCCGGGCAGGGCGAGCATCTGGGTCCAGGCCAGCAGCTCGCAGCCCAGCGCCACGATCTCGCACCAGATCTTGTTCTGGGCGTAGCCGTGCAGCGGCAGGTTGCGCAGGCCGGTGTCCTTGGCGCAGCGGATCCGGTTGCCGTTGCGCGGCGACGGCCAGGCTGTCGCGCGGGTCGCCGGAACCGTCTGACTGGTCGGCGGCCCGGCCGTCCCGCTGCGGCCTGAGCTGCGTCCCGGACTGGTGTTTCTGCGCGGTGCGGGACGCGGCCGGATCGCGCTGCTCGTGCACGATGCCGCGCACCGCGGCCCCGCAGCCCCGGCTAAGGTCAGCAAGCTGACGACCGCGGCAATACCGGGGCCATCGCGCGCCCGCGGACGGTCGCCTCGCTGAGGTGGTAACCGAGACGAGTGAGTTCGCCATGCACCCTGCGGTACCGGCCGGGTTCTCCCGCGCGAGTCACAGGACAAGGTTCCGGATTTGCTGGCAGGTCCCGGGGAGTTCTGGCCGATGCGGATAGGTCCATGAACATGCAACCAGCCGCAGTGCCGGGCCGGCAGCGTTCCCGGCGTGACGAGTCGCTGAGCCCGCAGCGCTGCTGGCAGGAACCGGGCCAGCGCGGCCTGGACCGCCCGGTCAGCCCAGTCCGGCGCCGACCGGGTGACCTGACGTCGCAGCACCGGTAAGTGGTGCCGGAGGACCATGATCTCCGCGTCCTTGGGCGCCTGGCTGCGGCCCGGCAGTGCGAGCCAGCCGAACACCCGGATGACAATCAGGTAGAGCAGACGAAAACCATGAAACCGCGATCCTGGCGCTTGCGCCGGCGGCCAAGCCCGCAGGTCACAGGCTGCCTGCCGAATTCTGGAGCGGTGCAGGTCCCTCGCACTTCAAGTGTGGCCAGGCACAGCGTCCTAGGACCAGAACTCATCCGAGGTGTACTGGTCCCTGGGATAGGTCCATACCTCGGTGGCCTTGCCGTCCGTGATGTGGAAGACCTGCACGGTGTCGTCTTGAAGGCTCCTGCCCTCGCGCTGGGCGCGGACCGTGGTCAGCGCCACCGCGTGCTCGTCGTTGGCGATCACATCGTGCAACTCGATGCTGATGGACCCCCAGCAGGCCTCGAATGTGCGCAGAAGCCATTCCACCACCCGATCCACGCCGTCATAGTCACCGCCGAACGGGCTCCGGCCGGGATAGTGCCACCGGATGTCCTCGGCGAAGAAGCTGCTCTTCAGCGCGTTGATATCACCGCGTCCGAAGGCCGCATATCCGTCCCGCAGCAGATCCTCATTAGCGTGTGCCACCCGGATCCCTCCTCCCCTTCAGCCAGCACCAGCAGATACTGGGACTGTCTAGCGGTGCCCCGGGTCGGCCGTCAAGAACCCGCAGGCTCATCCTGAGGCAGTCCCGCATGGACATCCTCGCGCACCACGTCCAGCGTTCCCTGGCCAGCACGGCAATGTGCGTCCATGGCCCGGTCCCAGCTCCCGGGCGGGAACGGCCGGCCGATCTCATCGAACGCGGCGACACGGAGCTCGTGGATCCGCTGGGCCGCGGTCCAGATAGGGGTGGCCGCATGACGTCTGCGACGGTGGCCGCGGCCGCTCGCGGATGAAACGACGATTTCTGCGCGGAGACGCCTGTCATGATCTGCTCCATTTTCGTCCTCCTGAGCGGCTGGATGGCGATCACGTTGTGCTCGGCGGGCATGTTCACCAGGCCGCTGGCTGAGTCCCGGTCGCGGGTGCGCCGGCTGAGCGGGGGTGTTACCGGCTCGCGGCGGCCGGTGGTGGTGGTGGTGGTGGCGTGCAGGTGGCGGTGCACCAGGGGGACGGTGGCCGCGCCTTCGCCTACCGCGGAGGCGACCCGTTTGACCGATCCGCGCCGTACGTCACCGGCCGCGAACACCCCGGGCAGGCTTGTCTCTAGCGGCAGCCGCGGGCGGCCGGGGGGCCGGCGGGCGCCGGTGTCGGCGGGCAGGTCCGGGCCGGTGAGGATGAATCCGCGCCGGTCGCGTGCGACGGTTTCGCCGAGCCACTCGGTCCGCGGTTGTGAGCCGATGAGGACGAACAGGGCGTCAGCGGGGACGCTGCGCCGCGCCCCGGAGGCGGTGTCGTGCAGTATCAGCGATTGGAGGTGGCCGGCGCCGGTGCCGCCGGCGACCTGCACGCGGTAGCAGACGTCGACGTTCGGGGTGGCGCCTATCTGACGGATGAGGTAGTCGGACATGCTGCCGGCCAGCGACCCTGCGCGGACCAGGACCGTCACCCGGCTGGCCCGCCTGGCCATGTGCAGCGCGGTCTGCCCGGCGGAGTTGCCGGCCCCGGCGACGAACACGTTCCGCCCGGCCATGGCCGGTGCCTCGCTGGCCGCGGCGCCGTAGAAGACGCCCCGGCCCTGCAGGTGCTCCAGGCGGGGGATGCCGAGCCGCCGGTAGGTGGCGCCGGTTGCGATGATCACGGTGCGCGTGGTCAGAACGCTGCCGTCCGATAGCCGCAGCCGGTAGCGGCCGCCGCTTCTCGACAGGCTCTCGGCCTGGCGCATGTACAGGAAGGTGGTGCCGAAGGTCCAGGCCTGCTGCCAGGTCTCCTCGGCCAGCCTGGCGCCGCTGATGCCCTGGGAGAAGCCGGGGTAGTTGCGGATCATCGAGCTGGTCCCGGCCTGGCCGCCGATGGCCTCATGCTCGGCAACCACGGTCCGCAGGCCCTCGGAGGACGCGCCGACCGCGGCCGCGAGCCCGGCCGGGCCGGCGCCGACCACCGCCACATCGAAGACCTCCCCGGCCGGGACCGGCGTCATGAGGCCGAACGCGTCGGCGATCTGCAGGTTGGAGGGGTTGACCAGCGCCGGCCGCTCAGTCCCGAACCGGAGCACGACAACCGGCAGTTCCGGCGATTCCAGGCCGAGTTCGCCCAGCATCTGCCGGGCGTGCCCGGAGGCGGCGTCATAAAAGCCGGCCGGGACCCGGTGGCGGGAGAAAAGGTCACGCAGCTCCTGAGACCGCGCGGACCACCGCTCGCCGATCACCCGCGCCGCCTCGAAGCCGCCGCCGCGGCCGCTGCTCCACTCCCTCAGGAACTCGGTAACCGAGCGGTGGAATTCCTCGGCCGGGGCCTGTACGGGACGCGTCACCCAGCGGTCGATCGTGCCCAGGGCGACCGCGTCGAAGACCGACCGCATCGATTCCCAGTCACCCCAGCGGACCGCGGCCACCCGAAGCGTGGTCGGGTCGATGGCGCGGACCGCGGAAAGCACCTCGATGCCATCGGCATCCTGCCCGCCGACCCCGCCTATGACCAGCGCAACCGGCAGGCCAGCGGCCAGCAGGTCCCGCATCCAGGATTCCAGCTCCGCGGGCCGGTCACAGACCACGACCTGATAATCCGCGCCATACCGCTTGCACAGCTCCCGATGGAGGATCTCCCGGGCGCCAGACTCACGGCCAACGATGACGATAGCCGCCTGCGCCCCGGCAGTCTCACCCATCCCGGCCGCAGCCAGCCCCTCATACGCAGCGGTGGCAACGCCAGCTGATGCAGTCATGTCGTCCCCTTCAGATGCCTCGGATGAAATTCCGTGCACGGCCGGCTCCGGCCGGCCTGGCCATGTTGCCGCAAGGCACCGCAACGGCTATCCGTAGCCTTGGCCAGCTGCGGAAGACCTGGACATCCGGTTTCCGGTCAGACCGAGCGGTGATCGCATAGGAACGCCGGTGCAGGACGGCGACATACACGCGCAGTGCCCCGCCGTGCTCGGCGGGTGTGGCTGATTCAGCAATCGAGCGGCCGGACGGACGCCAGGTACCAGGTTCGTTTCCTGGCGTGCCGTCCTCGTGGCTGGCTTGGCCCCGGGCTGGCGAGGGAGATGGACGGGGCAGCGCGTGTCCTTGTACCGAGCCGCATAGAACATGATGAGTGTCGTGGCCACGATCTGGATCCCGCCGAGCACGATGAAGACGCCGGCGTGAATGGCGAGGGCGCGTGTTGTGGTCAGCAAGGACGCCAGGAGCCATATCTCAAATGCCAGCCGGCTGATGCCAGCCGAGCAGCGGGCCCTGATGAGGTGGGAAATCTGCGGCACATAGGCTGCTCCGGCCAGCCCGGCACCGGCAAAGCCCGCGATCTCTGTGGTGGTCAGCATCGCTGGCTCAATGACTGAGGCGCCTCGTCATACCCGGGATCTCCCGGCGTGATCAGGTAAACGCGCGGGGCGGTGGCCAGATCCTGGTACGGCACGGTGGCCAGGCCCGTTGATGTGGTGGTCATCTGGCTTCCCTTCGGGTACATCGGAGAGATGGCACGACCGTTCGCGCTGAGTTGGACAGTGCGACCGGTCGTGTTCATCTCCCGCACAGTCAGGCGAAGTCGGTACCACGGGCACCGGAGCCGTTCTCGGCCGGCCCAGGAGACCATCTTTTCCAGCTGCCGCTTGTGGAGGTGCACGACCGCAGGGGTGAGGACGAGGCCGGCCTTCGATCGATGCCTGTTAGCGAGGTGACGGGCTTTGCGCATGAGGTCCTGCCTGGTGATCCCGGAACGGGTGCCGGCGTGCCCGCCGCTGCCGTTCTCGCGGGGATGGAGCTGATTCATAGTGGTCTCCGGTGCGAAGTGATCAGCGCACGGCGTGCGCGCGGTCGATCTCAGGGCGCTGGATCCGGGCCGGTCTGGGCGGAGCCCGCCGGCCGGACGCCTGCTGTCCTGCCTAGCCCACAGGCGCCCGGTCGTGGTGATGCCCGGTGATCCTCAGTGGGCCTACGACGTGTGTCAGCGGAGGGTGAGGATGGTTTCCAGGTAAGTCGCGGGGATGGCGATGCTGCCGCCGTGATTCCGTTCCCAGTTGCGGGCGAGGTGGGCCAGGTCGGCGGCCAGCGCGGTGCGGCCGTTGTCGTCGAGCACCTCGAATGCCTTCAGGGCGGGCCCGTACCAGCGGCGGAAGAACGCCGCGAACTCCTCGGGGGAGGTGAATCGCCAGATGCAGGTCCGCTGCACGGATCGGGCATCGGCCGCCGCCGTGCCGAACAGGTCGGACAAGTGCTGTTCGGTGCCCCACAGCAGCGGCGATGCGACGCCGGGCGGCCCAGGCACGTGCCGGGTGATGACACCGAACATCTGGCCGATGAGCCCGTCGGGGGTCCACGAGGCCAGGCCGACGGTGCCGCCCGGGCGGGCGGCTCGGATGATCTCGTCCGCGGCTCGCTGATGATCGGGCGCGAACATCGCCCCGAACACGCTCAGCACCGCGTCGAATGACCCGTCCTCCACGGGCAGGTCTTCGATGTCGCCGAGCCGGAACTCGACGTCGAGGCCCTCGGCCACCGCGCGCGCGCGTCCGCCCTCGAGCAGTCCGGGAACGTAGTCGATGCCGAGGGCGCGGGTGCCGGAACGGGCCGCCGCCAAGGTGGCGTTGCCGTTGCCGCACGCGACATCCAGCACCTGCCAGCCTGCCCTCAGGTCGGCCGCGTCGGCCAGCAGTTCGCTGGCCAGCAAAATCCGTGCGGCGACGACGGCATAGTCGCCGCTGGCCCAGGTCTTCTGCTGGCGCGCCTTGATGACCGACAGGTCCGCACGCGCCGTTGTCGTAGTCATAACGACTCCTCTTTCTCGGGCCCCAGTAACGGGCCGCTCCGGTAAAGAGCTTGCGGCGGCGGTGATGCCCCCGACGAGTGACGGTCTCGTACCACCGCCGGCCGGGCAGCGACCCGGCGAATCGGCATCAAGCGGCTGGCAGTACCCGCACAGCCTGCGCTGACAGCGCCAGGCTAGGTACAGAATCCGTACTACCCAGGGCCGGGCCGGCCCGGCATCATGGGCATATGACGAGCTATGCGGACTACTGCCCGATCTCGGTCGGCGTCGAGGTGCTGGGTGACCGGTGGACGCCGCTGGTCATCCGCGAACTCATGGTGGGCGCCGGCGGCTTCAACGAGATCCACCGGGGGATTCCCCGGATCAGCAGGACCATGCTCGCGCAGCGGCTCCGGCTGCTCGAGCGGCGCGGGCTGGTTCGCCGCGAGCCAGGGCCCCGTGGCCGGCCCGGACGTTACTCGCTGACACCGGCGGGGGAATCAGTGACCCCGGTTATCTGGGCCATCGGGCACTGGGCCGCTGAGTGGATCTTCGGGGATCCCACTGAAGAGGACTGCGACGGCCGGTCGCTCATGTGGCGCTTGCACCAGCACGCGATCGCGGCCAGGCTCCCCCGGCAGCGCACCGTCTTGCACCTGACGCTGACCGGCGCGGGCTCCGCTGAGGGCTGGCTCGACATCCAGCGCGGCGCGGTCACCGTGTGCACCGATGACCCCGGCTACGACGTCGACCTGGCGATCGAAGCCGACACCAGACAGATGCAGCGCTGGCTGGTCGGCCTCGTCCCGTTCCGTGACCTGATCGCCAACGGCCACGTCCGCCTGCTCGGGCCAAGCCGGCTGGCCCGGGCATTCCCGACCTGGTTCGACACCTCCTACTTCGCTGAGGGCCTGCGCCGGGCCGAGCAACGCCACCGGCGGCAGGCCGTGCCCGCCTAACGCCTAACCGCCCACGCGCCGCCGCCGGCACCACGCCAAGATGGCCGCGAGATCAGCACAGCACCGGGGCCGACCCCAGAAAGCGCCTACGGGTAAGACGAAACGAACGCTCTCATCCGGGGAACTCGCGTACGCACATGCTTATGCGCTACTAGTGTCCCGGTCTGAGTGAACAAGACCGGTAAGGCCCGTGGTTGTCGGGCACAAGTTGCATGGGGGTTTCTCCGCGCGGTGCACCGGAGAGGTTCCCACGCGTACGTGATCGGCACGCTGGAGTGAGGGTGGAGACATCGGTGGCTGAGAACATTGTCCGGTTCGAGTCGCGCACAGTGATCCAAGGACCCGTCAGCGAAGTCTTCGAACGTTTGGCGGATCTGCCGGGCTACGGCGAGTGGATGCACCGCACCGGCCTGTTCCGCGGGTGCAGCCTCACGTCGGAGGCCCCGGTCCGACGGGGGACGACCTATATCGATTCGACACGGATGGGCACCTTCGACGGGGAAGTGACTGAGTTCGTGCCACCGACGCGAATCGCCTTTCGGGAGACTCTCCGCTGGTTCGGCTCCCCGATGACACAGGCTCGGCCCGAGTACTCCTTGGAGGGAGACGAGTCCGCGACGGTCGTTCACCACGTGGCCGTCGGCGAGCTCTATGGCTGGATGAGGTTCATGAAGCCCGCCGCAGCATGGATGGCGAACCGGGAGCGGAGCCGCACCCTGAACTCCCTGAAGCGTTCCCTGGAGTCCGGCTAAAGCGAGACCTCACCTGTGCCGGAGGCAGGCGCGGTGCACGCATCCGAGCTCACCCGCGATAACGCTTGGGTTTGCAATCGCAGAACTGCCACCAGTCCTGGGAGACGCCCTGACCGAGATCCTCGACCACGCGGTAAAGCTCCGCAGGACAAGGCAATCCCAATAAGAGCACCCATCCGCTCAACTGCACCGCGTGAACGCCTAGCGCCATGGTCATGACGGCAGCCGGCTAACGACCAGGCAATACGAAAGATTCATTCGGGCTGCGGGTCGGCGCGCTCGGCCAGTTCCTGGCATACCTGGCGCACCGGCACGCCGGCCCGACTGGCGGCGGCGCGGATATAAGCGGCGGCCGCGTACAGGGCGTACTGCCAGAAGTCATCGGTCTGCCACCAGGCGACCTCATCGAGCAGATCAGGCTCTGCTCCGCCATGCAGCGCGGCCGCCGCCAAGACAGCGAACTGAAGCTTCTTACTTTGCCGGCCGCGGAAGGCGCACTCCGGCAGGAACTGTTGCGGCATCCCTTCCAGGGCCAGCGGGTCGGCGCGGCTGGCCTCGCACCAGTCCAGCGCGTCGGCGGCAATCTGGAGGAAACCTCGCCGGGGAAGGTATCGTCGCGCGGATGCAGCGGCGCTAGCTCGCCAGCCAACTCGGATACCTCGGTGTCCCGGGCCATCCCGTCGAGCAGGATCCGGCGGGCGGTGGCCGCATCCTGGGACGTGGGCCGCTTCCTGGCAGGCATACCTAGACCGTAGGGCAGAACCGTCCGAGCCCGCCGGCAGGGCGGGCAACGGCAGCGGACGGCTTGAATGCGGGGGATCAACGGAGCAGGCGCCACCTGCCTAACTTCGAGCATGGAGCTGCATTCAGGCCAACGTCACGTCCCGTAGTTGAAGACCATCCCACCCGAGCACTTCCTGGCGGTCGGTGGGCGGCGGCTGGAGGCATGACGCCGGGCGGATCGTCCGCCGGATCGCCCGGCAGGCCGGGACGTCAAGAAAGTCGGGCCGCACACGCTCAGGCACGCATTTATCACCGCAGCACTGGATGCGGGAGTTCCGCTGCGCGACGTGCAGGAAGCCGCCTGAGCTACGAAAACAGTGGGCGCAGCAGGGTTCGAACCTGCGGCCCCTCGCTTGTAAGGCGAGTTCGTACCGTCGCTGGATGTGTCCCGATGTGGCAGCTGCCAGCCACGACTGTGGCTGGACGTGGCCTGATGTGGCCTGGTGCCGGTGGACGTTGGCTCCCCGTTTGACTCCCCCCCCCAGCTCGTTAGCACCGCTAACCTTCAACAAGCCCGAGCGTTAGCCTGGAACTCGCTACCGCCCCGCCATGGCGACCCGGGAGCGATCGATGACCGTGCGCCCGATGCCCAGCCGTAAGGGCTCCGGGCCCTGCCGCCGGGACCTGAGCTAAGGCGTGGTGGCTAATAGAGTTACTATACAGTAATTGCAGTATGCAATTAAATGATGAGGGGCGAGCGTGGAAGGGCACTTGGTGGAAGAGCACCTTGTGGACGAGGCCGCGGTGGACGCGGTGCTGACGGCGAGCCGGGCGCTGGTCGCCGTGGCGACGGTGTCGCTGGGCGCGGCGGCGGAGGACACGACGATCGCCCAGTACCGGGCACTGGTGGTGCTGGCGTCGCGCGGCCCGCAGCGGATGGTGGACCTCGCCGCTGCGCTGGGAGTGACGGCGTCGACGGCCGGGCGGATGTGCGACCGGCTGGTGCGCAAGGGGCTGATCCGGCGGCAGCGGGCACGGGCGGATCGCCGGGCCGTGCAGGTCTCGATCACCCCGGCTGGCCGGCAGGTCGTTGACCAGGCGACCGCGCGCCGCCGGGCGCTGATCGCCGGTATCTTGCGTCAGCTCCCGCCGCGGCAGCAGCCAGCGATCGCGGCGGCCCTGCAGGCATTCGCCCGGGCCGCCGGGGAGATCCCCGACAGCCTGTGGCCCGCAGATCCCGCCGAGCCGCAGCCGACCGCCCGGACCGGACCCGGGCTGGTCCGGGCGGCCGCCGCGAAGGGTCGGCCGTGACCGGCAACTATCCGGCAGCCCCGCCACCGCCGCTTCGGTGGACTGGGCGGACAGGCGGCTGGCTGCGCGGCTCGCGCGGCGGGCTGCTGGCTGTCGCGCTGGTCGTGGGGGCCGGGTCCGGGCTGGGGGCGGTGGCGTTCCGGTACCTGATCTACTTCGTCACCTGGCTGGCCACCGGCCATGTCCTGTTCGGCCAGCAGGGCCGGGTCCCCAGCGCCCACCTGCCGTGGCTCGGGCTGGGGTTCTTCGTGGTGATCCCGGTGATCGGCGGGCTGATCTACGGGCCGCTGATCTACCGGTACGCCCGCGAGGCCCGCGGCCACGGAGTGCCCGAGGTGATGATCGCCGTCGCCAGCGAAGGCGGCCGGATCCGGCCCCAGGTCGCCGTCGTGAAATCGGTCGCCTCCGCCATCTGCATCGGCGTCGGCGGGTCCGTCGGCCGGGAAGGCCCGATCGTGCAGATCGGCTCCGCGCTGGCCTCCAGCCTCGGCCAGTGGGTGAAGATGCCGGAGAACCGGTTGCGGATCCTGGTCGCCTGCGGCGCCGCCGGCGGGATCGCCGCTACCTTCAACGCGCCGATCACCGGCGTGTTCTTCGGCGTGGAGATCATCCTGCGGGAACTGTCAGTGGAGGCGGTCTTCACCGTCATGCTCTCAGCGATGGTCGCCGACCTGCTCAGCCGCCAGTTCCTCGGCGATGCCCCGTTCCTGTCCGGGCTGCCGCCCGGGATAACGCTGCACTACCTGACCACCTACCTGCTGATCGCCGGCCTCGCCGTCGTCGCGGCCCTGATCGGCCTGACCTTCTCTAAGGTTCTGTACGCGACGGAGGACCTGTGCGACCGGCTGTGGAAGAACCGGCCGGAGTGGGCCCGGCCCGCGGTAGGCGGCATCTTGCTCGGGCTGCTGCTGCTGGCCCTGCCGCAGATGTACGGGGTCGGCTACCCGGTCCTGTACAAGGCCGTCGGCGGCAGCTACGCCCTGTGGTTCCTGATCATCCTGGCCGCCGGGAAGATTATCGCGTGCAGCCTGACCATCGGCATCGGCGGATCCGGAGGCGTGTTCGCGCCGTCGCTGTTCATCGGCGCCACCTCCGGCATGGCCTTCGGCGAGATCGCCCGTCATGCCATCGGCCCGGCCGCCGGGCAGTCCGCCCTGTATGCGGTCGTCGCGATGGGCGCGGTATTCGCCGCCGCCGCCCGCGCGCCGCTGACCTCAGTCGCCAGCGTCGTGGAGATGACCGGCGACTTCACCCTCACCCTGCCCGTCATGCTCGCCGTCGCGATCGCCACCGCCACCTCCCGCGGACTGAGCTACGGCACCATCTACACCACCAAGCTGCTGCGCCGCGGCACCGACATCGACCACGCCCCCTCCGCCGACCCGTTCGAGGACCTCACCGCCGCCGACGCCATGCGCCCCTTCCCCGCGCCCGTAGCCGCAGTACCCGAGCCACCCGGAACGGGCCTCAAATCCCTGCCAGGGCCGGTAACCGGGCGGCGCGAACCGCAGGTCCTGTTCGCCAGCGAATCCCTCACCCAGTCCCTGCACCAGCTGGAACTATACGGCCGCGACGGCCTGCCGGTCCTCGCCGACGACGGGCAGCACGTCCAGGGCTGGATCACCAGCCACAACGTGCTGCAAGCCATCGCCCGCCAGATCAGCGCCGCCCGGGCCACCGCAAATCAGGCACCCCGAACCCGCAGGCAGGACCTCTCCGGCCCGCAGGATGATCTCCGCGAGGCACCGGACCCGCTAGATAGCTACCAGCTGCTCGAGGTCACCATCCCGGCCGGCTCGCCCTGCGCCGGCCAGGCGCTCGGCGACATCACCTGGCCTCCCGGCTGCGTCCCGGTCACGGTCGTGGACAACGGCACCCTGCGCGATCCCGATCCCGGCATCATCCTCGCCCCCGGCGACCACATCAACCTGCTAGCTCCCGAAGCACGCAATCCAGAGCCATCACGCCCGCGCGGCGAACCGGACAGCCAGCCAGGCGAGCATCCCGCAGATGCGCGCCCACCCGGACAGGCGCTGCGTCCCGAAGACAGCGACCAGCGCCCGCGGCCGCAGTGATGCCGGGCGCAGCCGCCCATGTGCCTTGCTTAACCGATGTCGTGACGCTGCTGCCCGAAGATGCCGTGCCAAAGCCGCATCCCTGACTGCAGCCATCCGGGGCGGCTCTCCGGGCGGGCGCGCGGCCCCCGACGCGGCTGGGGAGCGCTCGCCGTCGCGGCCTGGCGGCGCGATCGGGGCGCTGGCCCGTTACGGCATCTCGGCCGCGTTCCCGCAGGGGCCGGGTCTTTTGCCTGGGCCACGCTGGCAATCAGCGTGGCCGGGTGCGCCATGATCGGTTGTTGCGGCCGCTGGCGTCTTCGTGCAGCGGCGGGCGATTCATCGCTGGTCATCAGCCAGGCGGGCGGCGGCTTTGGCGGCCAGAACGGCGGTGGTGAGTGCGGTGATGTCGTAGCTGCCGTAGTGCCGGCGGCCGTTGATGAAGAAGGTCGGGGTGCCGGAGACACCGCTGAGGTCGGCGGAGTCGACGTCCTCCGCGATCCGCGCGGCGCCAGCGCGGTTGCGGAGGTGCCCGCCGAATCGCTCGCTGTCGAGGCCGAGGTCGCCGGCGTAGCGGATCAGGTCGCGCAGCTGGAGGCGGTCTTGGTGGCGCAGGAGCAGGTCGTGCATCTCCCAGAAAGCGCCCTGGGCGGCGGCGGCCTCGGCGGCCTCGGCGGCGAGCTGGGCATGGGGGTGGACATCGCCCAGCGGCAGGTGCCGCCAGACGTAGCGGACGTCACCGTGGCCGGCCAGCAGTTCCCGGAGGACCGGTTCGGCCTGGCCGCAGTAGGGGCACTCGAAGTCGCCGTACTCCACGATGGTGACCGGTGCCCGCGCCGGGCCGCGGATGCGGTCGCGGCCCGGGTCGACCGGGGCGCCCAGGTCGGTGATGACCTCGGCGGTGCCGAGCGCGGCCCGGACCTGCAGCCGGGCCGGAAGCAGGCGGGTGGCCCGGAAGACCAGCCAGGTGATCGCGGGCGCGGCGACCACGGTGGTCAGGACGCCGAGCTTGGCCTCCTGCAGCTGGATGCCGGTGAAGGCGAGGGTCGCGATCAGGATGGACACGGCGAACCCGATCCCGGCGATCGCGCCGACCCCGGCGACGGTGGCCCAGCCCACGGGCGGGCGGAGCCGTCCGCGGCTGAGCCGGGTCAGCAGCCACGACGCGCCGGTGATGCCGACCGGCTTTCCCGCGACGTAGCCGATCAGGATGCCCAGGGTGATAGGGGAAGTGTAGGCGCGGGCCAGGAAGGCGCCGTTAATGACGATGCCGGCGTTGGCGAGCGCGAACAGCGGGACGATGACGTAGCTAGTCCAGGGATGGTAGAGCTGCTGGAGCCGCTCGTTCGGGGACAGCGCGGTGGCGAGCCCGGCCCGCGCTGACTGCGCGAGGCCGGGGGTGGGCTGTTCCCGGAAGCTGCGGAACGCCTCGCTGGCACGTTCCAGGTCGGTCCGGGCCGCCGGGTAGGCATAGGTCAGCAGCCCCAGGACCAGGCCGACGACTACCGGGTCAACGCCGGACTTCAGAACCGCGACCCACGCCGCCATCCCCAGCAGCGCGTAGACGATCCCGTACCGGATCCCGGCCCGGCGCAGCACCAGGACCACGGCGAAGATCCCGGCCGCGACGGCCAGCGGGACGACCGTGACCGCCTTGCTGTACGCGACGCCGATCACCACCAGCGAGACCAGGTCATCCACGACCGCGACCGACAGCAGGAACGCCCGCACCCGGTCGGGGAACCGGGGCCCGGTCAACGCCAGGGTCCCGAGCGCGAACGCGCTGTCGGTGGACATAGCCGCGCCCCACCCATGAGCCGCCGGGCTGCCGGCGTTCGCGGCCAGGTAGATGACGACCGGGATTACCAGGCCGCCCAGCCCGGCCGCGACCGGCAGCGCCAGACGCGCCCGCTCCCGCAGCTCGCCCATGTCGAACTCGCGGCGGGCCTCCAGGCCGAAGACGAAGAAGAAGAACGTCATCAGCCCGCTGTTCACCCACTCGCGCAGGTCCAGCGACACCCCGGCTCCGGCCAGCCGCACCGACAGCCGCGCGCCCCACAGGGCCGTATACGACGACGCGTCGATGTTCACCCAGGCCAGCGCGGCCACCGCCATGGCCAGCAGCACGGCCGCGCTGCCGGTCTCGGTCCGCAGGAAGATCCGCAGCGGCGTCTGCAGGTTCCGCGCCCACGCCGTCCGCCCGGACAACGGATCCACCGCAGCCGGCCGCCCGTCGTCGGGCACGGCGTCCTCCTCACGGCCAGTAACGACCTCACAAGGCACGAAACGTAACTGCCGCCGTGACGAGCGCTCAGCCAGCCGCCCGGCCGGCGACGCGTGCCTTGCTGAGTTCCCGCGTCGCACTTTACAGATCCGCTGCGCCGGGCTGGCAGCGGCCGGCGGTTACTTGGCGGCCGGGCAGGCGGCGTCTATGCTCGTGATCAGGTGAGCCGGGAAGCCTGGTCGGCGCGACATTCGTGACTCTCGAATCCGCCCACCAGGAGCGCGCAAATGACGACACAGAACGTGCCGGCCGGCATTTCACCGGCCCCGAGTACAGCTGCAGCCGGCGAGCCGCGGCCTGCTCCGCCGAGCTGGGCCTGGCGGCGTAGCGCGCTGCTCCTTGCCGGCGCCGCGCAGCTGATCACCATCTCGGCGCTGCTGGGCCAAGATCCTCCGCCCGTGACATGGGCTTCGCTGCTGCTGGCACTCGCGCCCGCGCCGCTCGCCGCAGCTGCCGCGTTCGCCCCCGGCCCGGTCAACATGCTGGCTGCTGTCGCCGGAGTGCTGGTCCTCGTCGCGGGGATCGCGGGCGCGGTCCTGCACACCGGGCTGTTCTTCGTCCCGGCGCTGGTGGTGCTGGCCGTCGGCGGCCTGAAGCTCTGGCGCGAACGATCCTGACCCTGGCTGGAGGTACCACCGATGACTCGTTACCTGAGCAGGGACCGCATCGCGATCACGGCCGCGCTAGCCGCGCCGCTGGTGGCAGCGGCCATCCTGCTGCCGTTCCGCGCGTCATGGTCGAACACGAACGTGGCCCTGCTGCTGGTCGTGGTGGTCGTCGGGGTAGCGGCGATCGGGAACCGCGTCGCCGGCGGGCTCGCGGCGGTCTGCGCCGCTATCTGGTTCGACTTCTTCTTCACCCTGCCGTATTACCGGTTCACCATCCGCAGCTCGGCGGATGTCACGACCGCGGTCCTGCTTTTGCTGACCGGCCTGGCGGTGTCCCAGCTGGCAGCCCGCGCACGGCGCCTGCGGGTCATCGCGATCACGGACGCGGGTTACCTCGCGCAGATCCACGAGACCGCGTCGCTAAACCAGTCCGCCAGGTCGCCGGATGCCGTTGTCGATCACGTCAGGGAGCAGCTGATCGGCCTGCTGGCCCTGGAGGGATGCCGGTTCGAGTACGGCACCCTGCTCGGCCACCCGCCGCGGCTGGAGCCGGACGGCACGGTGCTGGCGGGTCATGGCCGCTGGGACGCTGAGCAGAAGGGCCTGCCCGCAGAGGAGATCGAGCTGCGGACTTTCGGCAATGGCCAGTACTACGGGCGTTTCATGCTGACGGCGAAGCCGGGCGCCAGGCCGTCCCTGCAGGCCCGCCTGGTCGCCGTCACGCTGGCCAATCAGGCCGGGCGGGCGCTGAGCGCCAGCCAGACCGCCCGGAGCGGGCGCTGACGAACCGGGCTGGCGGCCCAGAAGAGGTGCCGCCATGCACGAGAGTCCTGAGTACCGCAGCTCAGGATCGGTTGCTGATCTGGCGGGTGGACCAGGATCATCGCAACATGCAGGGTTTCGGTGACTTATGGCGTCATCGCCGCTGGCGGCTGCGGTCTTCGTGGCGGCCACAGCGCTCAGCCTGAGCGCGAGCGTGGTGCTCGTGGTGCGGCTGGAACGAGTAGGCGCCCGGCTGGGCCTGTCCGAGGCGCTGCTTGGCCTGCTGGCGGCACTGGCCGCAGACACCCCGGAGATCACCTCGGCGGTGACCGCGCTCGCCCATGGCCAGCATGAGGTCGGCACCGGCGTGGTGCTCGGCTCGAACGTGTTCAATCTGGCGGCGCTGCTCGGACTGGGCGCCGTCGTGGCCGGGCGGATCCGCCTGCACCCCAGGGTCGTCATCTTCGAGGGCTCGCTAGCACTATGGATGGCGGTCCTGAGCATCACCGCCGCCCTCGGCCTGATCGCGCCCGTGGCCGCCCTCGTGCTCGCGCTGGCCGTCCTGGCGCCATATGTGTACGTGTCGGCGCTGCAACCCTCCAGCCGCGCGACCATCCCGCTGTCGGCCCGGCTGCGGTCCTGGCTCGCTGAGGCGATCGCCGAGGAAGAACAGGAGCTGTCCGAGGCAATCCACCCCGAAAAAGGCGGCCTGCGGGATGCCGCCACCGCCGCCCTGGCTCTCGGCGTCGTGCTCGCGGCAAGTTACGCCATGGAACGCAGCGTTTCGGTGCTCGCCGCCCGCTTCGCCGTCCCGGCCGCGATCACCGGCGCGATCGTGCTGGCCGCGGTGACGAGCCTGCCCAACGCCGTTGCCGCTGTCTACCTCGCCCGCCGGGGGCGCGCCGCCGCGACGCTGAGCGAGGCCCTCAACAGCAACACCATCAACGTGCTCGCCGGGCTGCTCCTGCCCGCGGCCCTCATCGCAGGCACCGACCTCGGCAGCGCGCTGCCGGTTGCCCTCTGGTACGGTGCGCTGACCGTCACCACCCTCGCCCTCGCCCTGGCCGGCCGCGGGATCACCCGGCGCAGCGGCTTCCTGATCATCGCCGGCTACGCCGCCTTCGTCATCACCGTCGTCGCGACCGCAAACTAAAACCGCACCGGTGACATGACCCAGATACCCGCAGGCGCGCAACAACACCCGATCGTGGAACCGAGACGTTCCCGCTGGCCATGGCCGCGTAACCATAGACAGCAGCAGCCGGAGGCAACGGAAGGCTGATATGCAGCGAAATCTCCTGTGGATACTCGCTACCGCTACGTGGCTCGCTGCCATCACGCTTGCGGCCCTCGCCGCCGCATCGCCGCCGACGACCCGGGCAATCATCGGCGGAACGGCCGCCGGCCTGGCCATCTCCGGCACCGCCGTGGGAGCACTGGCGATACGCCTCGCCGTGCCCAGGACCGAGGCCACCGCAATCGGAGGGCGCTGCGACGGCCAATCGTTCACCGTGTCCACCCGGCATCCCCCCGAACCATCAGACTCGCCAGCCCCGACGGCCTAACCTGCCGCTACAAACGCCGCGAGCCACCCGGCAACGGCCCGGTCACCTACCACCCGGAATGACATCACGACAGGGGCAAAGGCTCAGCAGATCCCCGCACGGGCGGCCCTGAAGTCCGGCGTCGACCCGGCCATGGCCGGAGCCACAACAGCTGCCGTAGGTCTCCTCTCGCAGCGATCCCCACGCAGCGGTGCGCCGTCTGATCCGCCAGCCGCAGCGGGGCGGCTAGCTGCTCGCGCCGGCTACCCACCAGGCGGGCGGGTGAAGAGCCGACTGAACGCCTTGGAAAAGGACGCCTCGTTGTCGTAGCCAACGACATGAGCGACCTGCCGCACGTTCTGCGTCGTCGTGGACATTCCAGCTGCTATCGAGGCCGTTGGCGGCCTCGGTTCAGGCGTTCGGGTCCGGGCCCGGATCGCCGCCCCGGATCCGGTGGTCAAGTCGGCCTAGATAGAGTTTCCAGCCTTTGCGATGGTGGCCGCGCTGCTCCTGGTCGGGCAGATCGTGGTGGCGGAGCACGACTCGCGTCCGCCGTTCTCCGGATGCAGGGTGACCACGACGCGGGTGGCGCCGGGGGGCGACTGTCCTCAACGAACGCATGCCATTTGTCATCGATGTCCTGTGGCCGCGCCAGATCAGGCTCCGCCGCTGGCTGGGTCGACACCCGGATCGGTCGCGGAATCGCCTGCGGCTGCGGAGTTGGCTGCAGGTTGCCGAAGGCCCTGCGGGGTCAGGCACGATTCGCCCTCCGCGCGGCAAGGATGCCGCGGGCCCCTGCCGGACGCGCGGCCCTGCCGAAGGCGATCTATGCAACCACGTCGCGAACGACTCGAAAGTGGGGGGCGTGCAGGCGGCGGGGTGTGGCTGGGGTGTGGTCAGTGTGCGGTGGGCCGGTCTCTGAGCACTGCCCGGCGCACGGATTCTGCTTCGGCGTGTGCGGAGGTTAGGTCGGCTGGCTGCGGGATTTCCCGTTCGGCGTCGGCGATGATGATGCGTGCCTGGACCTCGATCGCCGTGCGAAGTTCAGGGTCGTCGCCGGCGACGTCGGCGCAGGTGACGAGCAGCCGGAGCAGCGCGTCGGCCACGGTTGGCTCGCGTGCGCCGTAGCGGCGGATGAGCCCGCACATCACCGCAAGGTATTCCGGGAACCGCCGCCCAGGGACGATCACCGCCGCGCCGCTTGGGTGGCGGGCGACGTGGTGTCCGAGGGGCCGCTGAGCGAGCGCGCAAAAGATCACTGTCAGGTGATCGATGGCCTGGACAGCGGTGTAGGGATCGTTGACCGCTGGGGACAATGCCTTGCAGGCCGCGTCGACCAGTTGCCGGATGCCGAACGCGGCGTCTTGCTCCAGGGTCCGCTCAAACCCGATCCGGACCCCGGCCTTCAGTGCCCGCGCGAAGGGCTCTGGGTCGGGTGCGGGATCGCCTGGGGTGGCGGGCCAGATCCACGCCAGCGTGGTCCCGGCGACCACGTGTTCGCCGACTCGGGGCCGTAGCCGCATGCAGGCGCCGTGCTTAGCAGCGTGTGACAGCAGCGCGCGGCAGCGCACCGCCTGCACGTAGCCAGAGCGCAGGGATGTGATCGCTACGGCCCCGCGCGGGACGCCAGGTGCGTCCTCGCCGCCGGTGAGCAGTCCGTCCTGGATCACTGTGACGGTGTTGCGCTGCACCACGTTCATGATCGCATCGACCTGGATGGAGTGCGCGAGGTGGTCGGCGAAGAACACCAGCAGGCCCAGGCTGGCGAAAAGCAGCACGAGCGAGCCGCTCACCGCGAGCCGGGGAAAACTGGCGGTGCGGTTGCCGCCAGACACGCCGACCGTGTACAGCCCCGCTGCACTGTAGGCGAAGGTCGCGACAAAGGCACTGAGGACGATCTGACTCGGCCGGTCGCGCAGGAAGTTGCGGAGCAGCCGGGGCGAGAACTGGGTGGACGACAGCTGCAGCGCCACCACCGTCAGGCCCAGCAGCAGCGCGATGACCGTCACCATCGTGCCGGCGATACCAATCAGCAGATTGCGGGCATCGTCGGGTGTCCCCTGAAACGCCAGCGGCGAGTGCACGCCGACGCTGATAGCCGACAGCAACGATCCGGCGGCCAGCGCAACTGCCACCGACAGCGTGGGAAGTACCCACAGCGACCCCCGGGCATACTCAGACAGTGCGTCACGGCGGATCATGCCCAGCCTCCTCATCTCCCGAATTCACCCCAGCGCCAGCCAGCCCGCACAGCGGATCCCGCCAGGCGCTGGCCACAGCCTGGCATGGCCGCGGAACTGGCTGCCGTGAGCAGGCCACCTGCTGGCCAGGCTCGACGACGCCCGCGGCCGGCTCGCCGCATGGCACAGTCGCTGCTGGACCTGCTCGCCCTGCCGGCAATGTCCGTGTTCCCGACCCGGCTGGAAGACGTGACCCCCGACTCGCTGGTCGACGTGATCATCGAGATAACCCAGTACACCGGGCTGTTCAACGCGGCCGGGACGCCCTGCACCGCGCAGCCCATCCGGGCAGCGGGCACCCGCATGCCGGCCAGCCTGCAGCTCGTAGGCCCGCCGGGAGGCGAGGAACTGCTGCTCACCACGGCACGCCAGGTGGAGACCGCCGGGTGGGCGGCGCAAAGGGGTGCCGCCCACCTATAAGCGGCTAAGCAAACTCACTGCCACACCCCCGGACTATGAGTCACGGCTCCGCTGCCGCACATAACCGGTCTGCCCGCCGGGATTGTCGATCGGTATCCGGCCGTTCTCCACCAGCACGATCATGAAGAAGGCCAGCAGGCCGAGCAGGTGGGTGGGCAGCGCCAGCGCAGACGGGGACGCGGCGATCGCGTGGTTCATCAAATACGGGTTATCGGACGCCGAGACCACGCCGACAGTAAAGAACACCAGGATCAGCGCGGGCTCGGCCATGCTGCCGATCCAGCTGGCCCGGCTTGCCCCGAGGCCTCCGTACGGGCTCGCTGTGTCCAGGCCGGCCAGCGATGTCATGAACCCGGCCAGGGCAAGCACGAACGCGCCGCCGATCAGGTCGGCAAGAAACGCCAGCGGCAGCGGCGTGCTCGTGACCACGGGAACGATCACTGACACTGTCAGGTAGCAGGCGAACGTCACGAACGGTGTAATGCGGAAAACCCACGACGCCTGGTCGCTGATCGCGCTGCCCTTGCGCAGCAACTTGCCCAGGTCCCGGTAAGGCTGCAGAACGCTCGGACCGCGCCTGGAGGCGACTACAGCCTCGGCTCGCGCCAGCACGCCCGCATACAGCGGTGCCGCGCAAAGGACCACCAGGCTCTGCAGGACCTGGATCAGCACCGGAATCGACAAATGACCTCCGCCTGTCTGCGGCGCACAAGGCACCCGTGCAGGTAGAGGCCATTAGTCCCGGGTCGGTGAAACCCCAGGCGTTACGCGAGCCTCATCGCGTTACACCCATCAGAATACACGGGAGGGCTGGCGCGCTGGCAAGCCTTGCGCCGCTTTGCCCGGTGTATTCGCGGCTCCTGTTCATCGCCGCTCGCGGCATATGGCCGTTCGCGGACCGTCGTGTTTCTTGTGGAGACGACAGGATCGCGTCACGGCGCACCGAGCAGCAACAGCGGGACCGCGCTTCCCCGGGCCGCCGCCTCCGCCACCCGGCCAAGCCGCGAGCGGAGGGCCGCGCCGTCGCCGTGACGGCCCAGCACCAGCAGATCGAAGGCATGCTCGACGGCGTAGTCGCACACGGCGCGGGCGACGTGCTTGTCCTCGACGATCTGCAAGCTCATCCGGACGTCGCGGCCTGCCGCCACTGCCCGTGCTCGTTCAAAGTTCGCTTCGGTCCGTCGTCTGATCGCGGCCAGATCCCTGTCGTGATCGTCCGCTGCCTCAGCACTCGGAGCCTGTTGCACCACTGCGAGAGCAACAACATGGCCACCCTCGCCGACCGCGATCGCCGCCGCGGCGCACAGCGCCTCGACGGCACCGGCGGACGCGTCCCACCCTACGAGCACCCGGCGGAATGGCCCGGCAGTCATCGAGTTACCTCCATCTCGACGCCATACGAAAGGCCAGCAGGCATCATGATCTCCTCATCACCGCTGCGGGCAGATGTCGGGTGTAGAGGCCATCAGCGAGCTTTCCTCTCGCGATTTCGGCGAGCCTCATCGCCACCGCCATTGTGTGCGGGGGGACGCCCGCGCACAAGTCGCGACGAAATCGTGCCGGCTGACCTGGTCAGCCTTTCCACCGCCTTGACTGATCAGCGTCATGCTTGCTTGACTCACTACTCGGCGATGGGGCTCGCCATGAAGACCGCGACACCGCTGACAGTCCCTACCTGAGGCCAAACCGGCGAACCGGAGTCGAGCATGTCCCAGGTGAGTGAGGACGAAGTCCTGCTGCTGTGGCGGGCGGTACGGGCATTCCGATCTGGTGCCAGGCCAGCATGCGAGGCCTGCAGGTCTGCGCCGCGAAGCGCCTGCCCGCTGCATGCCGCTTGCCCCCGCTGGCAAGGGCAGCCCGATGACCGGGCCGCCACCCTCGAAGAGACCCTGGAGCGCACTGAGCTCCGGCGGGCCGCCTGGCCATGCAGCAGGCTCCTCGAGCTGCTATCGCCAGATACCACGCACATCGGCCGAGGATGAGTATCGCGCGCGACGCCGGCCGCTCATTGACGTGGACACAAGCGAGAGATGCCTGCCCGGCACGTAAAGGCTGAAGGTGCACCGTGACAGTAGTCTCCCGGATAGTGGTGGGCTACAACGACTCGCCCGGCGCGCGACGTGCCCTCGCACAGGCAGTCGAACTTGTCCGTGAGCTGATGAGCGCAGAATTGACCGCCGTTGCAGTAGTAGAGGAACACTTGCCTCGCGCGGGCGACAGCATCAGCGAGGTTAAGGATGCACACGAACTTGAACAGCAAGCCTGCCGACGCTGGCTCAAAGCAGCAGTTGCATACGCCGACGAACACGGTGTGGCGATGGCCACCGAAATTCGCGTAGGCTCCCCCCGCAGCAGCTAGTTCAAGCCGCCGCGATCCACCGTGCGGGTCTCCTGGTTGTCGGGCGTAGCGGCCATTCCGCTCGCTGGGCTCGATTCTTTGGCACAACTGCCGAGAAGGTGTCCCGCCATGCAAGCTGCTCCGTCTTGGTCGCCCGCTGATCTCCGTGTCGCCAGGCTTCGCGAGCCGGCAAGCACAATCATGCCTATCTGCAGTGCGCTATGCCTGCGTGGTTTGACTCAATGCAGTGGTTCCATCGTCGGCTCAGTGCAGTGCAGTCACGACGGCCAGTACTGCGACCAGGGCAATGAGCATGTAGGCGAGGTACGCATCGAGACGGCCAGACTGAAGTCGCTGCACGATTCTTACGAGCCCCATGAATGGGCGCAAAACTGGCCGGTAAAGGTACTCCTCGACCACCTCAATAACGTCGGAGCTATAACCGACATGCGCCGCCGCAACTGGCTCGCTTTCCCTGCCCGAACTGCCAATCTGCGCGGGCGCAGGCTGTGGCCCAGTGGCGGCGCCGTCAGCCCCGCGTTCCTCGATCTGCCGGACCTCGGCCCTGGTATGCAGCACCGCGGCGAGTACGCGACGGGTCGGATTGGCGAACCCGAAGGCCGTGTAACTGTCCTGCCCGGACACCCCCGCCGTCGCTGACCGCCATGGCGGGACACGGCGCACCCGCAGGAGCCTGCGGCCCGAGGCTGCCCACGCGGCCAGGGCGACGATCAGGAAGAGACCAGGCATCACCACCCATAGCCACGACGGCGACAAGATCGAGAAGCCGGCGAACACCGGCTGCACCACCCAGGGAGATTTCAGTGCGGCTGCCGTCGTCCCGGCCGGCACGATCGGTGACAGGCCAGCGGCGATGACCCGGATCTCCAGCGGCGTCAGCGCTGCGATGCCCAGGCAGGCCGCCCCGAGCAGGACAATCCCGGCGCGTCCGCCAGGACCGTAGTCACCGCGACCGGCCACGCCGCGCCGCGACGGCTTGCCGAGGACGATCAGGCCGATCAGCCTGACGAATGTCACACCAGCGAATCCGACCGTGAGCGCCACGGCAGCACCGGCGACGGCCAGCACCAGGCGGTCACCGAGCCCTGGAACCCGGAACTGCTGCATCAGTGCCTCCAGCAGGAACCACTCGGAGACGAAACCCGCGGTTGGCGGAGGCCGGCCAGGGTCAGGCTGCCGATCGCCAGCCCGGTGCCGCTCCAAGGCGCCAGCCCGGCCGTGCCGCGCAGCTCGTCGAGGTCGCCGGTCCCGGCGGCTGCCTCGATCTGGGTGCTGGCCGTGTACAGCAGTGATTTCGCCACCGTGTGAGCCACAACCTGGAGCGTCGCGGCGAGCAGCCCGACGGCCAGCAGCTGCCTGTCCCTGATGGCCGCGCCGACCAGCGCCACACCGAAGCCTGCCAGGATAAGGCCCGTGTTCTCCACGCTGGAGTAGGCGATGACCCGTTGCAGGCCGCCCTGCACGGCCGCGTGCGCGATCCCGAGGATCGCGGTGAGGCCGGCCAGCACCAGCAGTGCCCCGGTCACCCATGATGGCGGCGGCCCGAGCAGGGCTAGCGTGCGCCAGAGCCCGTAGAAGCCGACGTTGACGGCTACGCCTGCCATGATCGCCCGGGCCGGGCCGGGCGCAGCCGCATAACCGCGCGGCAGCCAGACCTGGAACGGCACCAGGCCCACCTTGACGGCGAAGCCGAGCAGCATCAGCACCTCGGCGGCTGAGCGCAGCGCGCCGGGGGTGACATGCGCCATGCTGGCCAGGGTCAGCGAACCTGAGCGGCCGGCCAGCAGCAGCAGGCCAGCCAGCAGGGCCGCGCCGCTGATCTGGCCGAACGCGAGCGTGACTAGCGCTGCGTCCGTCCGTCCGGCTTTAGCCCGCTCGAAGCCGGATAGGAGGTAGAACGCGAGCGTCAGTGTCTCCCATGCGAACAGCAAGGTGAACGCGTCCCTGGCGGTCAGCACTACGGCCACCGCACCCATGGCCAGGGCATAGCTCGCGCCGAGGCCGCGGCGGCCGGGCCGGGCGCGGCTTGCCCAGCTGGCGAACGCCAGCGAGACGGCCGTGGCGGCGCCGAACACGATCACTAGGAAAAGGCCGGACAGCTGGTCCGCGGCAAGCCCGATCGTGCCGGGGCCGAGGACACCAGGCGCCCCGAGCCGGGCCGTTCGGCCCGCAAGCGCGCCGCACCCGGCCACTACCAGGCAAGCCGACGCCGCAGTGCCGAGCAGGTACGGGACTGGCACCAGCCTGGGCCGGCTGGCGCCGAGCACCAGGTCCACGGCGGCACCCGCGGCCAGCAGTGCGAGGCCGGCAGCCAGCACGACCGAGTATCCCGTCACCGGCCCGGCACCGGCCCAACTGGCAGGCGCCCTAGCGCGAGCAGCAGCGCGTGCAGGATGCTGAACGGGCTCGGCGGGGAGCCCGGCAGCCAGACGTCCACCGGCACCGTGGCGCCGACGCCACCGGTGACGGCGTAGGACGGGCTGATCAGACCGCCGTTCACGGCGTCGGTGCCTACCGCGATCACGATCTTCGGGTGGGGCATCGCATCATAGGTCTGGTGCAGCGGCCCGGTCATCCCGCGCGCGCCGGCACCGGTCACCAGCATCACGTCCGCGTGCCGGGGGCTGGCAGTGAAGAAGATCCCGAGCCGGTGCACGTCGTAGACGGGGTTCAGCAGGGCCATGATCTCCCATTCCTCCGCGCCGTCAGACCCGGCGTCGACATGCCGTACATGCACCGACCTTCGCAGTGCCCGCGTCCTGGCACGCAGATCGTCGCTGATCGCTGACAGGCGCTCCGGCGTCTCGGCGACCGCAGGCACGCTCAGCGCGGGCCGCGCCGACGAGGCGCTGCCGGGACCCACCGCCCACCCGAACATCTCCGGGAGAGCCGCTACGCAGCGGCCGCACTGAATGCAGCGCCCCTGGTCAAGCCGGACCACGCCGCTGCGCTCCCTGCTGATGGCGCCGGTCGGGCACAAGCCGTCAAGCTGCTCGGCCCGCAGGGCAACGGCGTCAGAACCATCGCCGGCCGCGGGTCACCGCCGCGTATTCGTCCGGCCTTTCCGGCCAGCGCGTGGTGAGCACGCCATTCCGCAGGCCTCGTAGCGCCCACATCTACGACCTCACCTGTGTCCGGGAATGATCCGCCATCTAGCCAGCCACTCCTGCCATTGACAGCCCGAAGCTCGCCTCGATGAACGGGAAGTCAGTGAGGATGTCACCGGCAAACACCTCATGCATCAGGACGAGGTTGTGGAAGGACGCCGAGCGGGGCCGGCAACGGCGGATTAGGCCGTCCTCGACCCGCACGTCGTAGAGCACCTCTCCCTGTGGCGCCTCGGCCCAGCCGACGCCCCGTCCGGCCCGCACATCGCAGACGGCCAGCAGCGGCCCCGTGGCCGCCTCGCTAAGCTCGTCGGCAGCCTGCCGCAGCAGGCGGATGGACTGGGTGACCTCGTCTACACGAACCTGGAGCCTGGCCAGCGCGTCCCCGCCCGGCCGAGTGGCGGCTCGCAGGCCTAGCGAGCGGTAGGCATCATAGGGGCGCAGCTGCCGCGCGTCATCGGCGAACCCCGATGCCTTGCCGACTGGCCCGAGGGCGCCGTGCTCGCGGGCACGCTCCGGCCGTAGCGGCCCGGTTCGGCGCAACCTGTCCAGGAATGACGCAGTACCCATCAGCGTCCCCAGGTCTGCTGTGACGCGTGGTTCCAGTCCGTCAATGGCCGCAAGCAGCTCAGCGGGACCGAGCAGCGGAAGCCTGCTCACCCCGCCCGGCACGACAACCCCGCGGCCGAACCGGCTGCCGCACAACTGGCTCACCAGGCGAAGTACCTGCTCCTTGTGCCAGCCGAACCTGGCGGTCGCGACAGCAAGCCCGGCAGCGTCGGCCAGCCGGACGACGACATCGAGATGACTGGCCAGTCGCTCCAGCTCCGCGTGCAGCACCCTGACCAGAGCTGCGGTCCACGGGACGTCAGTGCCCGCGATGCGCTCCAGGGCATGGCAGTACGCGAGCGCGTGCGCGACGGAGGCCGTCCCTTCGGTGCGCTCGGCCAGCAGCACGCCATCAGCTACGGTCATGCTCTCGAACCGCTTCTCGATTCCGCGGTGCTTGTAGAACAAGCGCATGTTCAGGTGCGGGATATCCTCACCCGGCGTTTCCACCAGGTACTCCACCGACTCGACGACGCCGGAGCGGACTGGGCCGTGCGGGATCGTGAATATGCCGGGACCGACGACATGACGCGACAGCGCGCCAAGGTCGGGATCCGCGGCCAGGGGCTGGCCGGCGAGCCCAGGCCTAGGCCTGGGCTCGCCGGCCGTCAGCGGCAGGAGCAGCGGTTCCAGCCGGGGGTGTCCGTCCGGAACGACGCCGAAGAGGTCATGGATCTCACGCTCGTACCAGAACGCGGCACGCAGCAGCGGTGTCAGGGCGGGATACCTGGCCGCTACTGGTGGCAGCAGAGATTCCAGCGTGCTGATGCCCGTCGGATCGGCTACGTGCGCGGATAGGAGCAGCCCGTCCGGCCGCGCAGTTGCGAACAGGCCGGCGAATCTGCGCCCTGCGGTCACTGCGCCGGTCAGCTCGTCCCACAGGGCGGGCACGCCAGCGATCAGCCCGGTACTCGCAATGGCGACCATCACGCGGCCCCGCTGAGCTGATGGACGGCGCGGGCGAGCAGTTCCGTGAGCTCAGCTGGCGGATGCACGCCGAGCACGAGCAGGACCACGGTCCCTGCCGCTACTGGGACGACCATCCAGCCGCTGGGCTCGCCGCGTGGCGAAGCTGCCGCGGCCGGCTGCCCTGGCGGAGGGCCTTTGGCGGCTCCCGCGAAGACCAGCTCGGCCTGAACCGGCTCCGCGGCGGCCCAGGGCAGCAGCAGCATCCGGCTGGTGGTCGCGGCCAGCCCGAAGAACGCCACCGTGACGCCGGCGATCAGAATCGCGGCCACGGCGTCGCTGGCGGACGCGAAGCCGCCGGCCACGATCTCGAACTCGCTCCGGAAGATGCCGAACGGCGGCATGGCGCCCAGTGCGAGCACGGCGAGGAGGAAAAGCGGCCCGCTCCACGGCAGCACGTCCATGCCGCCGCGGATCGCGGAGATCCGCTTGGTACCGAACTTGCGCACGATCACCCCTGCGCCCATGAACGCGTTTCCCTTGGCCGCGGCATGCGCCAGCACATGCAGGAGCACGCCGGCCAGCGCTATCGGCGCACCGAAGCTGGTCCCGATGGCCAGGATTCCCATGTGCTCGACGCTGGAGTATGCCAGCAGCCGCTTAATATCCCGCTGGCCGAATAGGTACAGCGCGGCCAGCAGCAAGGAGGCCACGCCGAAGACCAGCAGCACATCCCTGGGGAACCGCGGACCGAGCGCCGCAGCCGCCACCTGGTAATAGCGGAGGATCGCGTAGAAGCTCACCGCCAGCAACGATCCGGACAGCAGCGCGGAAACAGGCGTGGGTGCCTCCGAGTGCGCGTCCGGGAGCCAGGTGTGCACCGGGACCAGCCCCATCTTGGTGCCGAAGCCGAGTACCGCCAGCGCGAAGGCCAGCCGCACTGGCGCGTGCGGCAACCTGGCCGCCACATGCAGCAGCGGGTCGAACGCCAGGTTGTAAGACTGGCCAAGCACCTGCGCACCCGCGTAGTAGGCGAAGATTGTCGCGAGCAGAGCGAGGCCCAGGCCCGCGGAGGCGATCAGGACGTACTTCCACGCCGCCTCCGCTGCGCCGTCGGTGTCCGCGATCGCCACCAGCAGGGCCGAGATAACTGTGGTGACCTCGATGGCGACCCATAGCAGCGCCAGACTGCTCATCATCGGCGCAGCCAGCATCGCCCATGCGAATAGGTTCAGGCCCGCCCAGAACCGCCGGGAGTACCGGGCGAAACCCCGATCGCGGCGGCCCTGGTCCAGGTAGCCGATGGAGTAGACCGCCACGGCCGCATACAGGAATCCCGTGGCCAGGAGGAACACCACGCTCAGCGCATCGACCCGCAGGTAAGTCAGGTAATCCAGGTCACGGTGCGCGGCCGCTGGCACCAGGGCGACCACGAGCCCGAAGCACGCCACGCCGCAGCTGGCGGTGACCGCCGGGGCCACCGCCACGGGTGCCAGCAGGCAGACTAGCGCGGCCGCGGCCGGCAGGCCGAGCAGGAGCAGGACGATGACGAGCATGGCTTACCCCCTCAGACTGGTCAGGTCGGCGGTGGACAGCGACTCGGCTCGCCCGTGATGCACCCGGATCAGCAGTCCGAACACAACCACGGCAACCAGCAGGTCGAACAGGAACGCCAGCTCCAGGATCAGTGGCAGCCCGGCTGCCACTACCAGTGCCGTCAGCGAGATGCCGTTCTCCAGGGACAAGAAGCCGATCGCCTGGGACGCGACGTCCCTGCGCATGATCATCAGGACGAACGCCACCAGCACGACCGACACGGAGATCGCCAGGGCAGTTGCCGGGAGCACCGGGCTGCGTATCTGCAGGGCCGCCACGGAGAAGAAGCCGAACGCGGCTACGGCGATAGCCAGCAGCACGGTGCTGGCCAGGCCGAGCGCGCCGCTGCCGGCGATGTCCGTCCAGCCAGCCTGGGCATCCTCGGGGCCGACGCCGCGGAGCAACCGCCGCAGCACCGCCGGCACGATCACCACCTTGAGCGCGAACGACAGCCCGGCGAGGACGTACAGCTCGGGCAGGTGCCGCGCCGCTGCGACGATCACGGCGAGCGCCGAGATCAGCGCCGACTGCGCCGCGTAGAGGCGTACCTGATCGCGCAGCAGCGCCTGCCGGAACATGCCGAACTCGGCCAGCAGCACACCCACTGCGATCACGTTGGCGCTGCCGGAGAAGACGCTCGGCGCCGCCACGGTGACTGTGGCCGACATCAGCCACCTCCCAGATACAGGGTGAAGACGCCCAGCACGGCAAGCAGGAACGCAGCGGCTGCGAACTCGGTGATCTTGAAAAGGCGCAGCTTGGCGAACGAGTTGTCGATGACTGCCACGACAGTGCCCAGGACCACCGCCTTGGCCAGCAGCGCGAGGATCGCCAGGCCGACGGCCCCGGCCTGCGTCGTGGCAGCCAGGCCCCACGGCGCGACGAACACGTTGAGCAGGATCGTGTAGAGAATCAGCTGCTTCATCGATGAACCTAGCTTGAGCAGCGCGAAGTAGGGCCCCGAGTGCTCGAACGCCCGGGCTTCCTCGATCATCCCGAACTCGTTCGTCCCGGTGTGCGTCTCCACCGGGATCCGGCCAGTCTCATACAGGATGACCATGAACAGGGCGGCCGCAGCGAGCAGATGCGCGGGGCGCACAATCTGGCCCGCTGACGAGCGCACGGTAGCGGCAAGCGCGTAGGGCAGGTCCGTCCCGGTAACCAGCGCAACGGTGAAGACCACGAACAGCACCACGGGCTCGGTGATCGCGCCGAACGTCTTCGCCCGGCTGGCGCCGAGCTGAGCGTAGGGGCTGCCGGTCTCCAGCGCAGCGACCGCGACCACGAAACCGGCCAGCGAAAGGATGAAGCCGCCGCCCAGGATGTCGCCCATGTAGCCGAGTGGCAGCCCGTAGCTGGTCAGCACCGGGATCAGCAGCGGCACGGTCAGGTAGCAGGTGACCGCGGCCAGCGGCGCGGCCAGGAATACCCAGCTCGCCCCCTCGGGCGCAAGCGCCTCCTTGCGCAGCAGCTTGGCCAGGTCGTAGTAGGGCTGGAGCAGCCGGGGGCCGGTCCTGCCCTGCAGCCGTGCCTCCACGCGCGCGATCACGCCGGACACTCCAGGCGCGCCGACCGCTATCGTGGCGACCTGCAGGAGCTGGATGATCGGTATCGGCAGGGCCGGGCTCACCAGTCCGCTCCCGCTCGGCAGGCCGCCGGAGGCGAGCCCCCCGTATCTTTGCCAGGCGGCTCCGGCTCATCAACCATCACTGAAAGGTCTCCTCTCCAGCCTGCCCGAGTTTTCGGGCAAGGTGGTAGAGGCCATCAGCGAGACCATATTCCCGCGGTTTACGGCGAGCCTCATCGCCGATCCCATTGTGCTGGACACTGCGCCGCAGCCGCAAATCCGCTGATCGTTCGGCGCGCCGGTCGTACGGCGTTGTGGCCGACCGGCCATTTCAACAGTCCTGTGCTCGGCCCACTGATGCGTCGGCCTCGGCGCAGTCCTCCGAGCCCTGGGAAACGGCGTCCAGCCGGGCGAGCACGCCGCGCAGTGCCTGTTCTCGGCGGGCCAGTTCGCCGAGGCGGGACTCGGCTTGGCCGACTGTCTGCGCGCGCAGGACAGCCGCTGTTTCCAGCGCGGTGGCCAGGCGGTCTGTGCACGCGCAGGAGCGGCGCCGTACGGCCAGAATTAGCTGGCGGGTCGCTTCTGACAGGCGGTACTGCAGATCGGCGCGGGCCCGGCCGATCTGCCTGCCGGCCAGGTCGCGCACCTGGCTGAGCACGTGATCACGGCGAAGCCGGCGTCCCAGCTGCCCCGGCAGCCTGCGGCGTACCGCGCCCGCCAGCAGCTCCGCCTGATCGAGATTCTCCGCAACCGAATAGAAGAACCGCCTGTCAGGTGCCAGCCGCTCGCCTGAGGTGGGCAAGACCATCTCCAGCCCGAGCAACTCAGCGGCCGCGTCGCGGACTGCGTCGAGCTCGGCCGCAAGCTGGCCGGTGAGCCGGGCGTCAAGGCTGCTGAGCCCATCCTCCAACCGTTCCCGCTGGGCTTGCCGCCATACCTCGGCGGCGGTCACCGTCAGCTGGCTGAGACGCTCCATGCCCCGCCGCTCGATCTCGGCAGATGGCGCCGTGCCTAGTTCATCGTCTAGCAGGCGGCCGATCCTGGAATACAGCTCTGCCGCCAGCCGGGGCGCCTCGTATTCCGCTGCCGCGTTCAGCTCGGTGAGCAGGCGCTCGGAAGCCGCGGCCGCCACGCTGGCGGCGTCCCCGCCACGCTCCCGCACCGCAGCGAGCCGGGCGGCGAATTGGTTCACCCGAGCCTCGGCGTCGGTGCTGCGCATCTGGGCCGCGCGCTGTGCCAGCGCGACCTCATCTAGCAGCGAGCAGGCCAGCCCTCGCAGCTGGCCGGCCGCAGATCGGTGCAGGTCCGCCGAACGTTTTGCCTCTAGATACGCGGCAAAGTCGGCAGCGAACTCAGTGAAGCCGCGATCGCCGCCAGGAGCCAGCGCCGCCCGGGCCGACACTGGGTAAATCCGGACTGTCTGGCCGGCGGCCTGGCTGGCGACCCGCTCGGTGAATGCGATTGCTTCGGTCAGGCCGGCAGCATCCCGATAGTCCGCCTTGTTCAGTACCACGAACGTGGTCACCGAAAGCCTGGCAACCCTGCCGAGCAGCTCGCGTTCGCTCGCCGAGATCGGCGGGTCGGCGGTCAGAACGAAAACGGCGGCATCCATCGTCGGCAAGGCGCTGTCCGCGGCGGCCGTGTTGTGCGAATGCACCGAGCCGGTCCCCGGCGTGTCCACGATCTCCACGCCCCGGGCGAGGATCGCGGCCTCAAGCCGGACGGTGATCCTGGCGATGGCCAGAGAATTAGCCGGATTGCCCCGTTCGGTCGCCAGGTCGTCAAGTGCTCCCAACGGGAAGCGGGCCGTGCGGCCGTCAAGGAATTTGACCTCGACATCCTCATCAG
The DNA here is from genome assembly GCA_963707065.1 of uncultured Actinomycetes bacterium. Lineage (GTDB taxonomy): Bacteria > Actinomycetota > Actinomycetes > Streptosporangiales > Streptosporangiaceae > Palsa-506. The sequence continues at coordinate 14,167 of CAVPPJ010000001.1, read as the reverse complement.
CCCCGTGCGTCACGGTGGTTGCCACCGCAGTGAGCGGCGTAACGCCCACTGGTAGCACTTCACGGCTCAGCAATGCGTTCACCAGCGTGCTTTTGCCCCGCTTGGCCTCGCCGACGACCAGCACCCGCAGCCGGGCGGCCCGAAGCCGGTCACGCAGGGCCACCAGCATTTCGTAGTCCGCCGCCGCGGTCAGCGCCGCCAGTTCATCCAGGGCCAGCAGCAACCCGTCTGGGCGTTCGGTTGCGCACATGCGGCCTCCTACCAGTCAGGTAGGGACCGTTGGCGGCCGGGCCGCATTTAGATGGCGGGCCCCTCCGCCGGCGCATCGCTCCCAGGGTAGCCGTGCTGGTCTCGGTAACACTACGTCGCGGGGAAGGATCCGGGCGTTGCCTGAGTCTCGTTGTCAAGCTCTCCCATCCAGCCGCCGATGCGGTAGTAGAGATCCACGCCATAGCTGGTTGGGAGTGGCTCGGCGACGGCGAGCTTGAAGTTCCGCTGCCCGTCCGACTGTCGCGGCGCTCTGAGGAAGAGGGCCGGGTACGCCTGCCCGCGGTGGAAGCTGTCAGCGAAGTCGAACTGGTGGGTGACGAAGAAGACCCTGATGCCGGCCTCGAGCAGTGCGCGCACTACCTGGCGGCCGATCTCTGAGCCTTCGCGCTCGTTGGTAGCCGCGAACGACTCGTTGAACAGCATGAGGCATTGCGGGCTGATCTGATCGGCGATGGCGCTCATCCGGCCGAGTTCCTCATCAAGGCGCCCGCTGATCATGCTGGCGTCTTCCTCGCGGATGAAGTGCGTGAAGACCCCTTTGCAGACGCTGGCCCGGAACGATCCGGCAGCCACGAACATGCCGCACTGCATCATCAGCTGGGCCAGCCCGGCGCTGCGCAGGAACGTGGACTTGCCGCCGGAGTTGGCGCCGGTGATGATCACGAGCGACTTGCCGTCGGCGTCCACGTCGTTGCCGACGACGCCGTCGATTCGCAGCGCCAGACAGGCATCGCGCAGGTCCGCGCAGCGCAACTCCTGCGTGCCGACGGCCGACGGCACTGGAAACGTCACCGGGCTCCTGGCCACGAGCTGGTCATGCAGGTTGAGGCAGCTCACGTAGAACCCTAGTTCCGCGCGCAGCATGGTGAAGTAGCTGGACACGTGGTCGGCCGACTGTGCCGCCGCATTGGCGACCAGGTTGATCCCCCGGCTGGTCATCGCGGACAACGCCTCCGCGCCGGCATCATCGCGGGGCGGGATTGTGAAGGAGTAGGAGGTGCGGGGCCCGATCCCGACGCGCTCTTTCCAGCTCCGGCGGGCATCGCCAGAGCGGAGGACGTAGCCGATTCCGCTGTTGTCCCGGTCGAGCTGCACGCTCATCAGCTCGCCGCTCCGGAAGTGCAGCTGCTTGAGGTGGCGGCTGAGCGTCTCGAAATAGTCGTCGTCCAGCTCTTGCTGCAGTGCACGGAACAGGGTCGTGAGGCCTGCGGACCGGAACCTGCCGGAGTGGCTGTCAGCGACCTGGCGCAGTTCCCTGAGCCGGACGATGAATACTTCGAGCTGTCTGACGGCCCCGGAGAGGATTGACGCGGGATACGGCGACGAGTATCCCCAGAGACCGCGCTTGTCCTGGAGCGCCCCCACGGCGATGGCATACATTTCCCTGATGATGTCCGGCTCGGCGATGCAGTCGGCAAGGACGCGCTGGCGGTAGAGGATTGCCTCTGGGTCGCTGAGACTCCTCAGCATCACTTTCCCTGCGACGTCGAAGAGGAATTTATCTCCGAGCGCCATCGCTCCCAGCAGCGTTTTCAGCTCCAGGTCCTGGATCAGGTCCTCGTGGTTGGGGGGAAGATCGCCCGCGAAGTCGAAGTCCTGCTGCGGGTAGAGGAGGTAGGCCTTCATGTGAGGATCCGTCCCTTCAGCTGGCCGTAGGTCACGCGGCGCTTGTCAGCGAGCGCCAGCGCGTAGGCGAGGCCATCGGCCGGCTTTCGCACGACCTTGTAGGTACGCTCGGCCGGATTGTCAGGGACGATCATGCTGGCCATGCTGACGACGCTGGGCCCGAGCGACGCCAGCTCGTCGATGAAGGTGACGTAGACGCACAGCAGGTCGAGCTCGATGACCTTCTCCAGCACCTTGCCGCCGAGGAAGCTGGCGTCGCTCAGCGTGGTGGAGGTGAAGATCTCGTTCATGATGACGACGCTGCCGGGCGTCGCGGTCAGCAGGACCTTCTGGATTCTGATGAGATCGTCTTCCAGCTTTCCGCTCAGGTTGGCAATGTCTTCTTCCCGCTCGAAGTGAGCGAGGATCTGGTCGGCCAGGAAGAGGCGGGCCGCGCTGCCCGGCACAGGGCAGCCGGTGCTGGCCAGATGATGCAGCTGGCCGAAGGTCCGGGCAAATGTCGTCTTGCCGCCCTGGTTCGGCCCGGAGATGACGAGGATTCGTTCGGGGCCGCTCAGGTGAAATTCGTTGCTGACGACCGGCGCGCCCCTGGCGACCAGCTTGGCCGCGAGCGCCAGGTCAAAGATGTCGCTGGCAAAGATCTCCTTTGAGTCAGCGGTGAGCTGCGGAAGGCAGAAGCTGAGCCCGGCCGAGCGCATCGGCTTGATGTAGTCCAGGTAGGCCAGGTAGAACTGGAGATCCCGCTCGAACTGCCGGACCGCCGGGTCGAGGAATGCGGCGTACCGGGAACAGTAATCGCCGAGCGCGGAGAATTCCTCGCCGAACAGGCGAGCCACCAGATCGAGAACCTGAGCGCCGACATGGCTCATGCCCGGCCAGCCCCGGTACTTGATCCGGTAGTCCTTCACCGCGCCCTGCTGGAATCGCTCGAATGTCTTCTCAATTTCGGCACTGTAGTCAGCCTCGCCGTGGTAGCGGCTTACCTCCACCCGCAGGCCCCTGATCCGGATCTGGTACATGACCTGGGCAAGGTCGTCCTTGCGGGCCGTGGTGTCGGAGGCAAGCCCGGTGAATTCGGCGGAGGCGACGTAGGAGGCCAGGAAGTCACGGAACGCCAGCAGGCCACGCGAGGTGATCGGCCAGGAGGCAAGGTTGCTGGCCAGTGCGCGAACGGCCTCGCAGTAGACCGCCGCTGCATCGAGGAACCAGCCCTCCCGCTGGTGGCCGGACTGCATCTTCTGAAGCTGGGAGAGATGCGAGCGCACCTGCCTCATCTGCTCGGCAAAGCGCTTGGCCATTTCGAACAGGCCGGGATCCTCGAGGTCCCGGAAGACCTCGTGACGATACTGCAGGGTGCCGATGTCGAGGACCCGCTGGTAGAACAGGCCTGTCAGCAGGTCACACTCCTCCCTGTCACCTGCGACAGCATCGACGATCTGATCGAGGTGCAGGTCAGAGACAAAAGCGCGATCTGCCTGGTCCTCGGCACAGCTCCGCCCGGCCGCGTCGACGAACAGCAAGCTCCTGAATGCCGCGGGCCGGCCCGGAGCCGATGGCTCCGGAGACAAGGCGGCGCCTTGATGGCCCGGGGAACTCGCCGCAGTGACCGCGTCCGCTCTTCTGCCATCAGCCGAAACGCCCGCCCTGCTATCAGCCGAGCCGTCGGCGGGCGACAGCGCCATCTCCTGGCCGGGGGGTGTGTCGCGGGGCGGCTCGGTCATGGCCGAGCCCCTGCTGCGGGCGACACCCGGCCGGTGCAGGAACACTCCCCGTTCGATGCGCCCGCCAGCGCGGCTACCAGGCCGCACCGCCCGGCCGGGCCGCCAGGCTCTCCCCTGGCAGAGCGGGCATCTGTGCCAGCGCCGTTGGCGCAGCTGCCACCGGCATCCATTTCATGACGAGCAACGCATACGTGGCTTCGCATGGCATACTCCCGTCCTCGCCGCAAGGCACTCAACAGGAGCCATCAGCCATCAAGGCGGTTTCGTGGACGAGCCCCATCGCCACCACTAATTCTACGGTGAGCAGGCTGATCCGAGAACGTTCGGGCCGACGCTCGATGACATGCTGACGAGTACGACAAACCAGCTCCGTCAGCTGACCGTCCGCTGGGGCGCTGGCGGGAATTCTCTGCCAGCCACGGCCGCCGGGATCAGCTCGCTGGCAATTTGCCGACCCGGCACTACGCGAGGCTTTGCCTAGCCCGGCCACGCCAAGATCATCAGCGCCCTTGGCCCCGGTTTGGCTCCCTTAGTTAACCGAACTAACGTTCAGCCTACCAGCGCAAGTCTCTGAGCTGCGAAAACAGTGGGCGCAGCAGGGTTCGAACCTGCGGCCCCTCGCTTGTAAGGCGAGGACGTACCGTCGCTGGACATGGCTGGACGTCGCCCAGTGTTGCGTCTGCCAGAGATGACTGTGGCTGGATGTCGCCTGACATGGCCTGGTGCCGGTGGACGTTGGCTCCCCGTTTGGCTCCCCCATTTCGTTAGCGCCGCTAACCGTCAATGAGCACGGCCGCCAGCCTGAATCTCGCTACTGGCCCTCGGACATGGCGGCCCCGGGAGCGACCGATGACGGTGAGCCCGATGTCCAGCCACGAGGGCTCCGAGGTCAGCTGCCGGGAGACAATTCGATGCAGTGCCGTTCGGCATGGGCAACGGTTCAAGGCCGCCTAGGCGGCGCCGCCGCGCCGGCAAGTCTTTTGAGTCCATAGCGGATCGGGAACGTGGACTGGCGGCACTTCAAGTCGACCTGTCGTGCCGAGAAGAGAGAGTCAGTGGCAAAAGCGTGTATGAGTGGATTTCAGGCTGCTGGCGCGATGCTGACGTCGAAGTTGATCGTCTCTGCCGCAGCGTCGTAGTCTCGCGGATCGCCCTCAAGCGCGAACGCGATGGCAGATAGGCACTCGTGTTCCGCGCCCTCGCGGGTCGGCGTGCCCCCGCCGTTGATGTGCAGGGCTGGCACGCGGTAGTGCCAGTTCCCGGCCTCGTCGTCCCAGAACAGCTCGACACGCAAAGCACTCATAGCAAGATCACCTACAGTTTCCGCAGTTCAGCGGTCGTATAGCCGTAGTCCCGGGCGATCCTGGCCATCGCCGGGCCGCCCAGATCCACACCGTCATGGTAAGCCCAGACACGTTGCTGATCCCCCTTAACGAGCACCCGGTGAGAGCCCGAGCGCCTGGTCTCACTCCAGCCATCTCTCTTCAGCGCCGCCAGGACGCGCGCAGCCTTGGCCATGCCACAGCACCGTAGGCCACCAGCCCGTCAATCCCGGCAACGACATCGCTGCCGCCAGGAAGATACGCGACCGGGCACGACCACGGTCGCTCATAGCCGCACACGGCGCGGCCCGTCGCTCGCATCATCAAGGCCGCGCCCGCGGCGCGGAGCCGACGGGGACGTCCAGGCCAGTCACGTCCACCAAGCCGGGCGGCCGGCATCGGGTCACGTCGATACACGTCATCACGCTAAGTGACGGAGGAGGCTAGGGATAATGCGCCCGGATCCGCCGATCGGCGCGGCTAACGACTCGTTGACGATCACCAGCCGAGGTGCACAGATCAGGTCTTTCTGACCGACCAGGTCCGTTGTCCCCCATTCGCTCCCCAGCGCGGGAGCGACATGCCAGGCAGCGCTCAGGTGGAGGAACGGCCTCCGAAGCCGTGAACGTTCCAGGCGGCGTTTACCGAGAGGGCGGCCTGAAGGAGCGTATAGCCAGGCAATGAGGCAAAATGCTCCGTGGCGGCCAGTGGGAGACTTGGTAGTTATGGCGGGAGCGGACAGCGGCACCGACCCGGAGACTGGGCAGGGGTGGCGGTGGGATGTGGCGTTGTCGTTTGCCGGTGCTCAGCCCGCCTATGTTCAGCAGGTCGCGGGCCAGATCTTGGGCGGATATGACCTGGGGGCGATGTGGTGATTCGGGCCTGCCCACCGGGGTACGCAAGCTCTTGTTGGTGCGGAGTTACCTGACAAGATCATCAGCTGCCGTGCCAGCTCTCAGCGGGCGAGATCAGATGAGCCGGGACGGCTCACGGCGCGGCGTCTCACGCAGAAGAGACTAACCCCGTCGCGTCGGAACCTGACCCAGAGCTGTCGTCCGGCGTCACGTCGTGCGCGGGAGGACCTGGACGGAAACACCTCTCGCGGAGCAGCACCCGATGCAGCCGCAGTAGGAGGCAGTGATGGCAATAGCAGTCGGCATCGATCTGGGTACCACCAACTCGGTCATCGCGGCGATGGAGGGCGGGAAGCCGGCGGTGATCCCGAACGCGGAGGGGTCGCGGACCACGCCGTCGGTGGTGGCGTTTACCGATCAGGGTGAGCGGCTGGTCGGCCAGCTGGCCCGGCGGCAGGCGATCCTGAACCCGAAGGGCACGATCTACTCGGCAAAGCGGTTCATCGGCCGCCGCTATGACGAGGTCGCGAGCGAGCTGAGCGCGGTGTCGTTCGACGTGGTGCCCGGCCCGGATGGCTCGGCCCGGTTCAAGATCCGGGACAGGCTGTACGCGCCGGAGGAGATCTCGGCGCTGGTGCTGCGCAAGCTCGCCGAGGACGCCAGCAAGTTCCTCGGCGAGAAGGTCACCGAGGCGGTCATCACGGTGCCGGCGTATTTCAATGACGCGCAGCGGCAGGCGACCAAGGACGCCGGCCGGATCGCCGGGCTGGAGGTGCTGCGGATCATCAACGAGCCGACCGCGGCGGCGCTGGCCTACGGGCTGGACAAGAAGCAGAACGAGACCGTGCTGGTCTTTGACTTAGGCGGCGGCACGTTCGATGTCAGCATCCTCGACATCGGTGACGGCGTGATCGAGGTCCGGGCGACCTCCGGCGACACCCACCTCGGCGGTGACGACTTCGACCGGCGGATCGTCGATTTCCTCGCCGATGAGTTCCAGCGGGACAACGGGATCGACCTGTGCGCCGACCCGCAGGCCTTGCAGCGGCTGTTCGAGGCGGCGGAGAAGGCCAAGGTGGAGCTGTCCTCGGTCACCCAGACCACGATCAGCCTGCCGTTCATCACCGCCGACGCGGCCGGCCCAAGCACCTGAGCACCACCCTCATGCGGTCGAAGTTCGACCAGCTCACCGCCGACCTGGTCGAGCGCACCATCGGGGCGGTCCAGCAGGCGATGGCCGACGCCAAGCTGACCGCGGCCGACATCGACGAGGTGATCCTGGTCGGCGGGTCGACCCGGATCCCGGCGGTGCAGGCCCTGGTGCGCCGGCTGACGGGTGGCAAGGACCCGAATATGACGGTCAACCCGGACGAGGTGGTCGCGCTCGGCGCGGCGGTCCAGGCCGCGGTGATCAAAGGCGACGTCCAGGACGTGCTGCTGCTCGATGTCACGCCGCTGTCGCTGGGCATCGAGACTCTCGGCGGGGTCATGACCAAGGTGATCGAGCGCAACACCACCATCCCGGCCCGGCGAACCGAGGTGTTCAGCACGGCGGAGGACAACCAGTCCGCGGTTGATGTGGTGGTGCTGCAGGGCGAGCGGGAGCGGGCGGCGGACAACCGGGTGCTCGGCCGGTTCCGGCTGGAGAACATCCGGCCCGCCCCGCGCGGGGAACCGCAGATAGAGGTGACCTTCGACATCGACGCGAACGGCATCCTGAACGTGTCGGCGCGGGACAAGGACACCGGGGCCGAGCAGCGGATCACGATCAGCGAGAGCTCCAACTTGGACAAGTCCGAGGTCGAGCGGATGGTCGCCGATGCCGAGGCCAACCGCGCCGAGGACCGCCAGCTGCGCGAGCTGACCGATGCGCGCAACGAGCTGGATTCCGCTGCGTACCAGGTGGAGCGCAGGCTCAGCGAACTCGGGCAGGCGGTCCCGGTGCACGAGAAGGCCCGGGCCGAGACGCTGGTGGCGGATGCGCGGCAGGCGATCGCTGACCAGGCTCCCGCCGGCCGGCTCCAGTCGCTGACGAGCGAACTCCAGCAGGTCTACCACGGCCTAGGCGCCTCCGGGTCCGGGTCGTCCGGGCCGGGGCCGGGCGGAGCGGGGCCGTCGGGCCAGGGCCCCTCCGGTCAGGGGTCACCGGGCGTCCCCGGGTGACGACGACGTGATCGACGCGGAGTTCACGACCCATGACTGACCAGGCGCCCGACGGGCCTCCGCGGCCCGGCCAGGGCGATATGCGGCCCGGCCAGGGCGACATGCGACCCGGCCACGGCGACATGCGACCCGGCCACGGCGATGCCGAGGCCGAGCCGAGCTGGGATGCCCTGCGGGCACGGATCGCCGAGCTGGAGGACCAGCGGCTGCGCGCCCTGGCCGACGCGGACAACGTGCGCAAACGGTGCTCCCGGGACATCGAGCGCGCCCGTTCGGAGGAACGGGCGCGGGTGGCGGCTGACTGGCTGCCGGTGCTGGACAACCTGGACCTGGCGCTGGCGCACGCCGGTGCCGATCCGGGCGCCATCATCGACGGGGTCCGGACGGTCCGCGACCAGGCGGCGGGTGTCCTGCAGCGGCTGGGCTTCGCGCGCCGCGACGACCTCGGCGCGGTCTTCGATCCGTCACGCCATGACGCGATCGGCTCCAGGGCCGGGACCGACGCTCCGGCCGGAACGGTGGTTGAGGTCCTGCGGCCGGCCTACGGTGAAGGCGACCATCAGCTGCGGCCAGCACTGGTCGTGGTGGCGAAGGACGGCTGATGGCATCGGACCGCGACTTCTACGAGATCCTGGGCGTGAGCAGGAACGCCACCCAGGAGCAGATCCAGCGGGCCTACCGCAAGCTGGCCCGCGCGCACCACCCCGACGTGAACAAGGACCCGGGTGCGGAGGACCGGTTCAAGGACGTCTCCGAGGCCTACAACGTCTTGCACGATCCGGAGACACGCCGCCGCTACGACGCGTTCGGGCCGGATTTCCGCCGGGTTCCTGACGACGTCGACCCCGAAACCTGGAACCGTGCCGCCGCGGGCGGCGGCCCGAGGGCCGGCGGCGCGGGCACCGGCGGGCGGGCCCGGCGCGGGCCGCCGCGGACACGGGCTTCGCTACCGGGTTCGGCGAGGACATCGACCTCGACGACCTGCTCGGCGGGCTGTTCGGCGGCGGAGCCGGACGCGGCTGGGGGCCCATCCCCGGCGCGGACCAGGAAGCGGTCATCGACCTGACCGTGGAGGAGGCGTACCGCGGCACCCGGCGCTCGGTCACCCTCGAGGGCGGCGGGCAAACCCGGACCCTGCAAGTCACCATCCCGGCCGGGGTGACCAACGGGCAGCGGATCCGGCTGGCCGGCCAGGGCGGCCGTGGCACCGAGGGCGCCCCCGCCGGCGACCTCTACCTGATCGTCCGCATCGCACCGCACCCCCGGTACCGGGTCGAGGGCCGCGACCTGCATGTCGAGCTGCCGCTTGCCCCCTGGGAGGCGGCGCTCGGCACCACCGTCGCGGTCGAAACGCCCGACGGCGAGGCCAAGGTGAAGGTCCCCGCGGGCACGTCGAGCGGCCGCCGTCTGCGGCTGCGCGGCCGCGGCCTGCCGAACCCCAAGGGAACGGCGGGTGACCTGTACGCCGAGGTACGGATCCTGGTGCCCAGGAAACTGCCGGCCGAGGAGCGGCGCCTGTTCGAGGAACTCGCCGCCACATCCACCTTCGACCCGAGGAGGCCGAAGTGAACCCGCAGGCCACCATGAACACCAAAGTGACCGTGACGTATGCACTCACCCGGCCAGCGCGCCTCGACCTCGAATCGTTCGCCCGGGTCACCGGAACCCACCCTGACCTGGTGCGCCGGCTGGTGACCCTGGGCGTGCTGGACGCGGACACCGACGCGGCCGGGCGGCTGTGGTTCGCCCCGTCACAGTGCGCGGCCATGGCCAGGGTGCAGCGGTTGCGCGCCGGCTTCGGCCTCAACTACGCGGCCATCGGCCTCGTCACCGACCTGCTCGACCGGATCGCGGTACTCGAGGCGGCAGCCCGCGGTCACTCCCGACGCACCGGAGGCTAGCAGTGGACCCGAACCGGCTGACGCAGAAGTCGCAGGAAGCGCTGCACGACGCGCAGACCAAGGCGCTGCGTTTCGGGCACACCGAGGTGGACGGCGAGCACCTGCTGCTTGCCCTGCTCGACCAGCCCGACGGACTGGCGCCCCGGCTGCTCGGGCAGGCGGGCGTGGACACCGGCCGGCTGAGAGCCGACCTGGAGGCCGAGCTTGCCCGCCGCCCGCGGGTCAGCGGCCCCGGGGTCGCACCCGGCCAGATCGCCGTCACCCAGCGGCTATCCCGCCTGCTCGACGCCGCCGAGCGGGAGGCCAGCCGGCTCAAGGACGACTACGTGTCCGTCGAGCACCTCATCATCGCGATGATCGACGAGGGCGCCTCCTCCGGCGCGGGCCTCCTGCTGGCCCAGCATGGACTTAGCAAGGACTCGTTCCTCGAGCACCTGACCAGGATCCGCGGCAACCAGCGGGTGACGTCGGCGACGCCGGAGGGCGCGTATGAGGCGCTGGAGAAGTACGGCCGGGATCTGGTGGCAGACGCGGCAGCCGGCAAGCTTGACCCGGTCATCGGGCGGGACGGCGAGATCCGGCGGGTGATCCAGATCCTGTCCCGGAAGACCAAGAACAACCCGGTGTTGACCGGGGACCCGGGGGTGGGCAAGACGGCGATCGTGGAGGGGCTGGCGCAGCGGATCAGCAACGGCGACGTCCCGGAGGGGCTGAAGGACAAGGTCGTCTTCGCCCTGGACATGGGGTCGCTGGTGGCCGGGGCGAAGTACCGAGGTGAGTTCGAGGAGCGGCTGAAAGCAGTCCTGGCGGAGGTGACGGCGGCCGAGGGCCGGATCCTGCTGTTCGTGGATGAGCTGCACACGGTGGTCGGCGCGGGCGCGGCCGAGGGGGCGATGGACGCGGGGAACATGCTCAAGCCGATGCTGGCCCGCGGTGAGCTGCACATGATCGGCGCGACCACGCTGGATGAGTACCGCAGGTACATCGAGAAGGACGCCGCTTTGGAGCGGCGGTTCCAGCCGGTGCCGGTCGACGAGCCGTCGGTCGAGGACGCGATCTCGATCCTGCGCGGGCTGCGGGAGCGGCTGGAGGTGTTCCACGGGGTCAAGATCTCCGACGGGGCGGTGATCGCCGCGGTGACGCTGTCCCACCGGTATATCAGTGACCGGTTCTTGCCGGATAAGGCGATCGACCTGGTCGATGAGGCGTGCGCGATGCTGCGCACCGAGATCGACTCGATGCCGGCCGAGCTGGACGAGCTGACCCGGCGGGTGATGCGGCTGGAGATCGAGGAGGCGGCGCTGGCCAAGGAGGACGACCCGGCCAGCAAGGCCCGGCTGGCTGCCTTGGGCCGGGACCTGGCCGGCCTGCGGGCAGAGGCGGACGCGATGCGGGCGCAGTGGGAATCGGAGCGGCAGGCGCTGCGCAAGGTGCAGGCGCTGCGCGCCGAGATCGAGCAGGTCCGCGGGGAGGCCGAGCGGGCCGAGCGGGCCTATGACCTGAACAAGGCGGCCGAGCTGCGGATGGGCAAGCTGCCCGAGCTGGAACGGCGGCTGGCCGCCGAGGAGGATCACCTGGCCAGCAAGCAGGGCAGCGCCCGGCTGCTGCGCGAGGTGGTCACTGACGAGGAGATCGCCCAGATCGTGTCCCGGTGGACCGGCATCCCAGTGACCCGGCTGCAGGAGGGCGAGCGGGACAAGCTGCTGCGGCTCGGCCAGATCCTGCACGAGCGGATCGTCGGCCAGGACGAGGCGGTCCAGGCGGTGACCGATGCGATCATCCGGGCCCGGTCCGGGCTGAAAGACCCGCGGCAGCCGATCGGCTCGTTCCTGTTCCTCGGCCCGACCGGAGTCGGCAAGACCGAGCTGGCCAAGACCCTCGCCGCGACCTTGTTCGACACCGAGGACAACATGGTCCGGCTGGACATGAGCGAGTACCAGGAACGGCACACCGTCTCCCGGCTGGTCGGCGCCCCGCCCGGCTACGTGGGGTATGAGGAGGGCGGCCAGCTGACCGAGGCGGTCCGGCGCAAGCCCTACTCGGTGGTGCTGTTCGACGAGATCGAGAAGGCGCACCCGGACGTGTTCAACACGCTGCTGCAGGTGCTGGACGACGGGCGGCTCACCGACGCGCAGGGCCGCACCGTCAACTTCCGCAACACCGTCATCATCATGACCTCCAACATCGGCTCCCAGTACCTCCTGGACGGGGTCACCTCCGACGGCGAGATCAAGTCCGACGCCCGCGACCTGGTGATGGCCGAGCTGCGGTCCCGGTTCCGGCCCGAGTTCCTCAACCGGCTCGACGACATCGTGCTGTTCAAGCCGCTGACCCAGCCCGAGATCGAGCGCATCGTCGACCTCATGTTCACCGGCCTGCGGCAGCGGCTGGCCGAACGGTCGCTGACGCTGGAGCTCACTGAGCAAGCACGGCGACTCATCGCCCAACAGGGCTTCGACCCCGTGTACGGGGCGCGCCCGCTGCGCCGGTTCATCGCCCGCGACGTGGAAACCCGCATCGGCCGCGCCCTGGTCGCGGGCGACGTCAGGGACGGCGCCCTCATCCGGGTCGACGCGGCCGAGGGCGAGCTCACCGTCAGCTACGAGAACCCCGGGTAGGAGCGACCGCATGCCAGACGGACAAGGCAGCACGCCAGCGGAGCTGGTCAGGTGCGCGAACTGCGGCCGGATGAACCGTGTTCCGGCCGCCGCGCGCGGAACCCCCCGGTGCGGCAACTGCCACAAGCCGCTGCCCTGGGTTGCCGCCGCGGGCGACGACTCGTTCGCCGAGGTCGCCGAAGCGGCCGCCATCCCCGTCGTGGTGGACATGTGGGCGCCCTGGTGCGGGCCCTGCCGCGCCGTCAGTCCCGCGCTGGAGCAGCTCGCCCAGGACCTGGCCGGCACGGTGAAGCTGGTCAAGGTCAACGTGGACGAGGCACCGAAGCTGCAGCAGCGGTTCACCGTCCAGGCCATTCCCACGCTGATGGTGCTGCGGGACGGCAAGGTGATCGCCCGCCAGGCGGGCGCCATGCCGCTGCCCGCGCTGCGGGACTGGGTCCAGCGCGCGCTCGCACAGTCCTAGCTGACCCAAGTCGTAGCGAGCGACCTCATACCGCCGAGGTTCGCGGCTGCGCCGCGAATGGGGTGGTCAGCGGGTTGCGTGGCAGCGAGGAGGTACCCGGTGGGGGTGGCCTCCTCCCTGTGCCGGTTCTAGCCTCCCTCTTTCACGCGGCTTCTGAACTGCCCGCAGCCCGCCTGATTTGATCTTGATTTCGTGTTGGCCGGGTGGCGGTGGGCCGGAGCGGCTCTGCGTCCTGGCGGTGGCGAGAGCGGTGGATGATGCCCCGGCGCGGGCATCGTCGCTGCTGGTGGGCAGGCTGGCGCCGGGCGGTGATGGCGAGAACTGGCAGGTAGCGGGCTGGTCAGGCGAATGCGGCGCGCAGGCGGCGGAAGCCTTGGGCGATCTGCTCGGCCCACTGCCAGGTCTGATCGATGCGGAGGTTGGTTTGTCGGGCGCTATGGCTGATCCGGGCCGCGACGTGCAGCACCCGGTATCGGAATGTCGCGATCTCGCATGTCCGCGAGGTCGCCCTGATCGGCGAAACCGATCAGTTTGGACCAGCAACCAGGTCCATCGCGGCCACACGTCTCCAGCCACGCGCTGTTCTCGGCGAACCGGCGGCAGGGCAAGTTCCGCATGCCGGCCGCTTTGCCTTCCGGATCCGGTCCTCCACCCGCGCGTGTTGGCGGTGCCGCAGCTCCAACCCGGCGACCTGAGCCGGGATGACCCGGGGCGGGTATCGGTGAGGAACCCGGTGACCCGCCCCGTCCACGTCGGTGAACGTGAGCTGGGCACCGGGATGCGGGCGTTCCTTCCGCAGGATCACCCGTTCCCTCCCGGTGGGCCATGCCTGAAGGTCCAGCAGGTGCTCGTGACCTCGGCGACCCAGGCGCCGTCCCGGATGGTGCCGTCGGCGTTGATCGTCGGGTACCAGCACTGGCCGGGGATCAGGTCCACGATGTGCCTGGATGCGCTCATCGACCGGGAACCCGAAGGAGAACCCCACCCTTCGCTTGCGGCAGGCCGCGGCGAACAGGTGCGTGGCCCCGGCGGAGTCGGAGCGGGCCAGCACCCGCGGCGAGCCGGGTTCACCCGGGCCGCGGCCGGGCGTGCTCTGGCAGCTGCGCCAGCGCCATCGTCCAGCACCGTCACGTGGTCAGTGGCGGTGTTACTGCCCGCGTTGCCAGCCCGCAGCAGCCCGGCCAGCGCCTTCCCCGCCCGCGACCTCCGGCCGGTCCAAGAAGGCCAGC